>NZ_JALNMJ010000003.1 GCF_023156505.1 Roseibium sediminicola
GAGCCTTGCTTCGAACGGACTGCCACGTACCGCGGATCGTACGGTCTCCGGCCCACTTGGGAGGGCAGCAACCGGCCCTCCCAAAACCAATCTACAAAAATTCAAACAGATAAGGATCGGCCGCTAGTCACCCGAATCTGAAGTTCGTCTTATTTCCCGGCACACTCGGAACGAGCTTCAGATTCAAAAGGGTGACTAGCAAGCATATGTTTCTAGTGTGGTTTTCGAATTTGAAATTCGCTTCGATGGTCGCTGCAACAATGAGGCGAATTTCAAATTCACCACACTAGCTCCTGTGAACGCCGCCGATCCTTCGAGACAGCGCTATCGCGCTTCCTCAGGATGACGCTCTGGAAGTAATTTTCTTGAGCACCGGTCCCGGCTCTCCGCTAAGTTCCCGCCGGGATGACGTTGGCGAGGGGGGAGTAAGAATAGGACAAGGAAGCAGAGCGTCGGATCACATCCCGCCCTCTCGCGCCTTCTCTCTCAGCCAAAGATAAAGCGGTAGCCCGAGCGACAGGCCGACGAACCAGATTGCCGGGATGGTCAGCCACCAGCCGGCAACGCCGTTTTCACGGGCATCGCGCCAGGACCAGATCCAGAAAACGGCGCAGGAGATCAGGAGATCGGTGGTGATGCCCGCGCTGGGTTTGCTGGCGAACAGAAGCGACACGAACAGGGGAATGTCGGCGCCATGGGCGCCGAGAAAGCCTGCGAAAAAAGCCCAGGGGAGGAGTGTGCCAGCAACGGCCGCCACGAGATAGACGGTTTTCATGAAGTCCTGCCTGTTGGTTCCGGGAGCTCTGTATGCGCCATTTTTCTGTCCCGCCTCAATTCCCCTGGAGGGAATAAACCTTCAAGCGATGCATCAGCTAACTGGCAAGCAAGGCTATTTCGTGCTCTGTTCTGATCAGACTTGAATTTGAAATTTCAGACCTTTAGCGGCAACGATTCACGTTCAACCGATGCTTCAACACGCCCGAAAAGCGCTGGCTGACCTTCTCGCCTACGATCCCGGGGCGCTGCGCCTGGTGCGCGGCGTTCATCTGATGCTGACGGTGCTGGCGGCGGCAACGCTCGGCAATGTGATCGGCGGCTATGTGCCCGGGGTCTCCGGTTTCAAGCTTGCAGTGATGGCGGCGGCCAGCGGCGCGCATTGCCTGATCTTCACACCGGTGGCGACCCGCAGGCAGGAAATCACGTCGATTGCCGCAATGGGCGCGATCCTTATCAGCCTGTTCAGTGTTGGCGCGCTGGTAGGAACCTTGGCGGGGGCATCGATCTCCATCGTCCTGCAGGTGCTCTGGGTCGGTGTGATCGCGCTCGGCTTTTCGCTCGACGGCCTTGGCGGCGTCTGGCAGCGCGCCGGCCGCATGATTTCGATCTGCTGGCTTTTCGTGTTCATGGGCAGCCTGCCTGTCTCTCCCGGCGTCTGGCTGCCGGCCATGGCAATCGTCGGCGCGCTGACCGCCTTTACCATCCGCATCTGTCTGTGGCGCCCGTCCACGGAAGCCACCTACAGGCGCGTTGAGGCCGCCAATCGCAAGGTGATGGCGGCATTTCTGAAAGACGCCAGTCAGGGCGCGCTCTCCACCAGACAGAGCGCCTCGGACGCCCTCAAGGACCTGTCGGACTTGCGCGCGGAGCTGCGAACCTGTGCGCAGCTGCTTGGTCCAAAACCCGCGCTCAAGGGCCTGTCGCCGGAAGCTGCGACCATGATCGAACTCGCGCTCGACGTCGTGCGCGACGCCACCAACCAGCTCTCCAATGAGGCGAGGGCGGGGCTTTCGAGGGATGCGGCCTATCTGGGCTCGGTCCGGGCCGTGTCGGACAAGCTGCAATCCGGCAGTGCCTCGGGGACCCGGGAACTGGCGACCGACTGGGCAAAACCGGATCCGGCGCTGGCCAGCGGGGAACAGTTTCAGATCCTGAGGATCGCCCAGGCGCTCCGCCGCTTGTGGCTTCTTGCCGAGGAAGCGGACCTGGAGCCTCTGGCCGCGACCCTGTCTGCGGAAGGCGGGCGCACAGCCTGGTGGCGGCGTCTTGCCTGGCGCCTGGCTCTCCAGGCCGGAGTGGCCGCCGCGGCTGGCACCGCGCTCGGTGTCGCCCTTGATCTCAGCCATGCCTATTGGGTTACGCTGACGGTGATCATTGTCCTGACCAACAGTCTTGGCACGACGCTGCAAAAGACTGTGCAGCGCACGGTCGGCACCGCCGTCGGGGTAGTCATCGCCATGGCAGTCGATCCGGTGCTGGCCGGAGCGCCGGAGTTGCGGCTTGGCCTTGTCATTGCCGCGATCCCGGCTGTGATCGTTTTCATGGACCGGAACTACACCATTGCCTCGGGCATTATCAGCTTTCTCGTCGTGATGGGTTTGCAGACCCTAGAAGGCTTGCCGCTGGCCGAACTCTGGGCTCGCCTTTACGACACGCTTCTGGGTGCGGCGATCGGACTTGGCGCAGCCTGGCTGTTGTTTCCCAAACGCTCGGGAAACAGCATCCGCGTGCTGATGGACGGCTATCTTGTGGCCTGCGCGAATTTTCTGAAATGCGAGACACACTCCGAACAGGAAGACAGACGCGATCTGGCCCGCCTGCGCGCCGCCGCGACGCAGTTGATCGCAACAGCCGACGCCTATCGCGCCGAGCAGGCGCCCTGGTCGTCTTTTTCCGGCAGTGGCAAAAAGCTGGACGTCCTGGTTATCGTGCTGGCGAATTATGTCGTCCTTTACCGTCAGGCACGAACGGCGGTCCGGCGAGAAACTGAGCAAAGTCCGACCGGGGCGGCGGAACTTGAGACCTTGGCGGGACGTCTTGACGACAGGGTCCAAGATGCACTGAGCGCCGTCCTGAAAGGGCGGCCGCAGGAAGCCGTGCCGGGACTGGCGGAGGACTGGCAGGAGGCCGTGCCGGAGCTTTCCGGTGCAGGGACCCGGCTGGCGACGGACTGGGTCGCAATGCTCTATCACGCGCGCAAGGTCATTCGCTGCCTCGAAGGGTTGCGGGAGGACAAGCTATGGTCAGGCGCTTTTGAGCGGCGGTCGGTGCCTTCCAGCCACTGACAGGGGTATGAACACGTTCTCCTTCGCCGCCTGACCCTTACCTCGAATTCATGTTCGCGCCTTCATGCAGCTGCAATTGGCCCGGCAGAATGTGTTGCAGATCACATGTGTGTCAGGCCGAACGTGCAACATGCAGAAGTTGGGATGAGCTCGGGAGGAGTTGGAACAATGAGAGTGTTCAAGATGGGCCGGGGACCAATGTTCGCCGGATTGATCGGTGCCCTGGCAACATGGCCTGCCCTTGCGCAGGAAACACAACCCGCCGGAGGCGATCCGGCGCCGCCGCCGACCTATGACTTTGTTCAGCAGGCCGGCGAGATGACCTTTGACGGCAGCAATCTGACCTTGACAGACGCCAATACCGGCGTGTTGTTCTTCAGCGACCGGCCCTATCGGCTGGGCGGTCAGGTGTCCAACGAGGATTTCGCCGCGTATTGGCAAAAACCGGATGGCTTTGAAGGCGATCCACCGAACGCGGTGGTAAGTGTCCTGAGCGAAACCGGCAAGGCGCCGGCGCTTTTGGAGCTGACTTCCGCGAAGACCGAGGGCTCTTCCGTGGTCTATGGCGTCAAGGTGCTGCGCGGCGAGCTGCCGGAAAGTGCCAAGGGCGTGGCGCTGTTCATCGACCGCAGTTCCCGTCCGCCGCGCGGCGGGCACCATGGCACGGCGCAAACGGCCGAGGGCGGCGTCGGCTTCGAACCCTATGGACCGTATTGTTACCACGCGCCGCAGGATCCGCGCTGCCGGGCCTGGCATCATCCGTACCACCCGTATTATCCACCTTACCACCCTTATCCGCCCTATGGCCCCTATTACCATCCGGGTGCGGCTTATGCGGCCGGTGTTGCCGCAGGTGCTGCGATGGCCAATGCCAACAAGCCGCCGGTCTATTACTATTACCCGATCCCGACAGGACCTCTGCCGGCCAATTGCTGGATCAACTCCCAGCACACCCAGATGGTCTGCTCCGTCCCCTTGCAATAGGAGAGGTGGCCGTTTCGAAGCCCTTCAGTTTTCTCTTAAGACCAATCGCGTATTGGTATTATATGCTAACGGGGATTTCTTAGGAGGAACGGACGTCCATGAGACGCTGGTTCGTCTTTGCTCTGATTTGGATTGTTAGCCTGATCCCTTTTCAGGTGTCCGCAAGCGACAAGATCAAGGTCCACCTCGGACTGCTGGGGGCGGGCGAACAGGTTTTCGCCTACGAGATTTCCGTGCTCAAACTGGCGCTGGCCCATTGCGGGCGCGACGCGGAGCTGGAGATCGAGGTGCTGACCATGCCGCAGGAACGGGCGTTCCTGGAACTGGAAAGCGGCCGGTCCAGCTTCAACGTTTTCTTCAGCGGCTTTTCCGCCGAACGCGAAGCCCGGTTCCGGCAGATCGACATCCCTCTGTCCCGCGGTTTGCTGGGCCACCGGATCTTCATCACCACTGACAGGTTCGCCGCCGCCCTGGCGGAGATCGGCGACCTCGACACGCTGAAGCAATTCGCGGTCGTGGGCTCGGGCAATGGCTGGCCGGATACCCGCATTTTCGAGGCTGCAGGGTTCTCCGTGCAGCGGTCGAGATATGAAAATCTCTGGAAGATGCTGGCCAAGGAGCGGATCAACATCTTCAACAGGGGCATTCACGAGGCTTATGTCGAAATCGGCATTCGAAAGCCCGAACATCAAAATCTTGTCGTCGATCCGCACCTGATGGTGCGCTACCGGTTCGACTACATGTTCTATGTTCAAAAGGACAACGAGGAATTGGGGGATCTTCTGGAGACTGGGTTGCGGCGCGCTTACGAGTCCGGCGCGTTCATGGAAAACTTCAACTCCCACCCGATGATCCGCACCGTAATCGAACAGGCCCATCCCAAGGACCGGTTGACCTTCGACATCGACAATCCCCTGATGACCGAGCGCCAAAGGGCGATTCCGGACCGATACTGGCATTCGTTCTAACCAGCCTCAGGTGCCCGAGTAGGAGGCAACGATCCGGTCGATTGTGCCATCGGCTTTCATGGTTTTCAGGACCTCGTCCAGTTCGGCTATGAAGGCATCGGCCTCCGGGCCGGTCCACTTGTCGGAAAAACCGATATGGGCGGGTTCCTGGGACGCTGTCGTAACGATTTCGACGGTGTCGTAGCCGTTCTGACGCATCAGAATTTCCGTTGCGAGGCGTTCGACCACATAGCAGTCGATCCGGCCCAGAACGAGTTTGCTCAGGTTCTGTTCGGTGGTCTGGGCCTCTTCGAGCTTTATCTTGCCCGCTTCCACCATCTCGAAGAAACGCGGACCCGGTGCCTTGTAGCCCGCGACATTGCCGAACAGCAGTCCCTCATAGTCGTCCGGATAGGCCCAGTCCTTGCTGGCGACGCCTTCACGGCAGAAGACGCTGACCTCTTCGATGAAAATCGGTTCCGACCAATGCCGGATCCAGGGGCGGTCATCCGGCTTGTAATAGCTGCCGACCAGGCCTTGCGCCCGTCCGTTTTCAACAAGCACGGTGGCCCGCGTCCAGGGAACGGCCTGAACAACAAGTTGTCCTGTGCTGAGGCGGTTGCCGGCTTCTTTCAGGATCGCGGCGTAGATGCCGGTCGGCTTTTCACCGGATTCTGACATGTAAGGCGGATAGGAATTGTCCTGCAGCAGCACGACATCCTGAGCATGCGCGAGCGACGGCGACTGGCTAAGGCTCGCAAGGGTGCTCGCCAGGAAAACCAATCGACGTGCGGATTTCAGATTGACGTTCATGATGTGTCGGCGCTTGCAGCGGTTTCCGGTCTCGACCCTGATATCTTTGCAGGCTCTTGTTGAAAGTTTGTTACCCCAGCAAAAAGCAAGCGCGACCGTGCTGCAAGTTCGCAGTTTTGACGATTTGCGACGTCAGTTGGGGATAAGCGGCTCCGCGATCCATTCACGGCATCGATTAATTCATCAAACAGTTTTGGTGGTGGTGTTCCTGTCGTGGAACTAGACTGCGGCCCAAAACAGACAGGAGCGCTTTTTGATGGACCAGCTTGCCCAGTTGCCGGACGACCTTCGGGTCACACGGAAATTCAAGGTGACCGGCAAGGTGGAGGGCGTCTACCAGACCCCCGCACCGGAGGACTTTCAGACCCAGGCAGTCGAAACGCTGGCTCTTGGCTTTGAGGGCATTGCTGGCGACCGCCATGCCGGTTTCACGCGGCTGTCCGGTGGCCGCGAGCCGTGGTATCCACGTGGCACGGAAATGTGCAACGAGCGCCAGATTTCCATTCTGTCGCTGGAAGAACTCTCGCTGATTGCCGCGCGCATGGAAATCGCGGAGCTGAAACCGGAGTGGATCGGCGGCAACATCGCCCTTGTCGGGATTCCGAACCTGACCTGGGTACCGCCGCGCACACGTCTGGTCTTTGAGGGCGGCGTGGTTCTCCGGGTGGATGGCGACAACGCGCCCTGCCGCTTTGCCGGGGCCGCGATTGCCGAACACTATCCGGACCGCGACGGGCTTGATCTCCTGTTCCCGCAAAAGGCCAAGCGGCTGCGCGGTCTGGTCGGCTATGTCGAAAAGCCCGGGTCGATTGCCCCTGGAGAAACCGTTACCGCCCATATCCCGGAACAGTGGATTTACGAACGCATCTGAGCGGCTACTCTGGCGGGCGTAACACCGTCCCGAGGAGTTTGAGATGCTGCCGATCCACCACATGTTCGACCAGGCACCCAAGCCGGTCGCGCCGTTTTCCCATGCGGTCGAAGCCGATGGCTGGGTGTTCGTCACCGGCCAGATGCCGACCTTGCCGGACGACCCGGAGGCCCCTTTGCCGGAAGGGATCGAGGCGCAGACGGCACGGGTCATGGAAAACCTGAAGATTGTTCTGGACGGCCTTGGTCTCGATCTTGAGAACGTGACCTTCATGCGCGTCTACCTGACCGAGTTCAAGCGCGATTACCAGGCGATGAACGAGACCTACCGGTCATTCTTTCCGCCGGACAGACTGCCGGGCCGGACCTGTGTCGGCGTGTCGGGGCTGGCGGTGGATGCGCTGGTGGAGATCGACCTGATAGCCCGGCGTCCCTGAGATCGGGTGAGGGCAAGCCAGTGTTGGGCCGGACGCCGGGTCAGGCGTCCGGTTCACCGGAGACTTCCTTGTTGCATCCCCAACCGCGCAGCACCTCGTTCATCTCGTCGACAACGAAAAAGCGGGCGGCGTCCCTGTCATAGCCGTCTTCCAGAAGCGTGTCGTAGTCTGTCAGTTCGTGACGGATGTGACTGGTGGTCGCCTGCCACAGCGCGATCGAGGGAGGCAAGTGGCGCAGATGGCCCGACAGGGCCAGCGCGAGAATGGATTCGGCGTCGTGCATCGGCACCCTGGGGAGCAGGGCGCGCAGGGCCTTGCGCATGTCCTTTTGCCGTTTGGTGCCGCCGGTCATGTGTTCTCTTTTACAAGGTCCGGCGGAGGCCATGGCCGCTTACAGCGGTTTTGCACCGGAAATCCGGGCGTCGGCAAGGCTGCCGGCGTTGCCGATCGGCAGCCCGGCAATCGTTGCCCCGGACGCCAGGGTGTTGCGGACCTCGTCGAAGGGCATGGGCCTGCTGAAGAAGTAGCCCTGGACATACCGGCACTGCATGGTTTCCAGGACCGCCAGCTGATCGCTTTCCTCGACCCCTTCCACGACGCAGTTGATCTGCATGGAGCGGCACAGATTGAGGATCGACGTGACCACGCCGCTGGCAACCGGTTCGCGCAGCCCGGCGACGAAGCTCTTGTCGATCTTGACGCAGTCGATCGGCAGGCGGTGCAGATAACCGAGGCTCGAATAACCGGTGCCAAAATCGTCCAGAGCCAGTTTCACGCCCGCGGCGCGAAGGGTGCGCAGACAGGTCTCGGCGGCCTCGTAACTGTCGATGACCGATGTCTCGGTGATTTCAAACGTGACGAGACGCGGGTCGATGCCGTTGCCGCGAATGATCTCAAGCAGGGCCGCGACCGTTTCGGCGTTGGTGATGTCGTGGGCGGAGAGGTTGAAGGACAGGTAAAGGTCATGCGGCAGCGCCGTAATCTGGGAAACAGCCTTCTTGAACAGCGCAACGGTCAGTCGGTGGATCAGGCCTGTGCGTTCCGCGATCGCGATGAAGGTATCCGGCGGCACTTTGCCAAGGACCGGGTTGTCCCATCGGGCGAGCGCTTCGAAGCCGACCACGACCCGCTCGGGAAGCAGCACGACCGGCTGGAAATGGACCTCGAATTCCTGATTGTAATCCGCGTTTTGCAGGGCGCTTTCGATGGCCCGCTCAGACCGGATTCTGGCTTCGTGTTCCGTGGAATAGACCGTTGTCCGGCCGCGCGAGGTCGTCTTTGAATGGTAAAGCGCATAATCGGACCGGTCGAACAGCGTATGCCCCGTCCGGCCGGCTTCCGGAAAGAAGGCAATGCCGCAGGACGCGCCCACGGACAATTGCAGGTCGCCGATCCTGTAGGCTTCACTGATGCGTTCGCAGATGGTCTGGCCGACCGCCGCGGCGTCGTCCAGGTCGCCGCAGTAGAAAAAGCCGAACTCGTCGCCGCCGAGGCGGCAGATCTCGACCGTGTCGAGGCCGAGCGTCTTCATGCGGTGACCAACCTCCATCAGCAGCTGATCGCCGAGCTGGTGGCCATAGGTGTCGTTGATCGGCTTGAAGCGGTCGAGATCGACAACGCCGACCGCGAAGACATCGCCTCTATTGCCGTAGTCCCGGGTCAGCTCATCAAGCCGATTGAAGAAATAGCGTCTGTTCGGCAGGTCGGTGAGCACGTCGGTTTCGGCCAGCCGGGCGTTGTCTGCGCTCAGCCGTTCGGTTTCCGTCTGTTTCGCGGCCAGGTCAGACTGCGACTGGATCAGCTTGCAGAAGCCGTTATAGCCGTTGAACAGCACTTGCAGGATGACAAGGCAGACCAGGAAAATGTTCAGGGCGATCGCCACATAGACATCCTGGTTCTGGCCCAGATAGTGGACCAGATAGGGGACAGTGACGATCACCATCACCATCAGCGCCGCTTGCGGCAGATGCATGAGGCAGAAGATGCAGCCAATCACCGTGATCGCGATGAACAGGGCCACATGACCGCGTTCCGACGGGCCACCATAGCTGTCCAGACTGAGCGACCAGGCGATGTAGATCGCGGCAACGAGGCTGCCGAGCACCACTGTCTGGCGCATCTTGGCGATGGCTTCCTCCGGTCCGAGATCTTTCTTGCGGGCACGTATCCAAGCCGTCATACGCAGGCAAGTCATCACCAGGATCGGTGCCAGTATGCCAACGGTCAGATAGACCGGAGCCGCGTCGAAATGCGTGTAGGACACCGCGACGGCATTGACCATCAGCAGGGCATAGAGCGACGGGATTTGGGTCTTCAGTTCGTTATACTGTGCCTGGGCGATATCCGGACGGCGCGGATCAATCATCATCCACCTAATGAATGCCCGGATTTTTTCCATCGTGCCCTCCGCAGTTATACTTTCTTACCGGAAAGAACGTAAATAATTGTTTTAGGTATATCTTTCGGCATCTTGTAATGCGCTTTGGCCTACGGAGAGGCGGCAATTTTAGCTTTTGTCACCTTGTGCGAAGCGTTGAATTCTTGACCGGCATCACCTCAATTTAACAGGTGCACAAGCAGGGAAATCAATCCGGACACGGCAGGAGATGGAAGAAATACTCCGTTCTACTCGACTTGTGGCAGATTTCCTCACCTTCACATCATTCCAGCCTAGCAAATTTGCGAAGGGGCGGCATCCCATTTGTATGTCCCGATATGTCCGGGCTTGGCCTTAATAAGATAAGCAGACTATTTTTTTATCCGGAGGATGCGTTATATAAGAGCCATGGCAGACCGAACGAGAACGCGTCTTTTGAACGCATTGAAATCTTCCGGCCCGCAAACTGCGGCGGAGCTGGCAACCGGACTGAACGTGACAACCGTTGCCGTCCGTCAGCATCTCGATGGATTGCATCAGGACAGTCTCGTGGATTTCGAGGATCTGAAAGGGACTGTCGGCCGCCCGAAACGGGTCTGGGCGTTGACGGCGGCCGGACATCAGCAGTTTCCGGACAACCACTCCAACCTGGTTCTGGGGCTGCTCAATGGCATGAGCGACATCTTCGGCGCAGAAGGGCTGGAAAAACTGATCGCCCATCGGGAAGCGCACAGCCGCAAGACCTACCAGGAAGCCATGAGCGGGGCAGAAGACCTGCAAGGCAAACTGGAAGTGTTGGCGGAGCTGCGCAACCGGGAAGGCTATATGGCTGACGTCGCTGAGGACGGCAATGGGTACCTCCTGATCGAGAACCATTGTTCCATCTGCGCCGCGGCCACCGCCTGCCAGGGATTTTGCCGGTCGGAACTGACCCTGTTTCAGGAAGTGCTCGGCCCCGATGTCGCCGTTGAGCGCACGGAGCATCAATTGTCCGGCGGACGGCGCTGCGTCTACAGGATCGAGCCACGGGCCTGACCCGGGGCCCAGCAAGGAGCTTTCGGGTGCCCATCGCAAAGCCGGTCCTGGCCGGGCTCATCGAACGGTATTTCCGCCCCTTCGAAACCCATATCAGACCGCTCGACCTTCCGGTCTCACCGCTGCCGGACAGGGGACCGCTGCATCTGGTCTGGCATTTTGCCAGGATGTTCCGGTCCCAGCTCGTGATCGTTTCGCTGCTGGCGATGATCTCCTCCAGCCTCGGCCTCGCCGGGATCTGGGCCATCGCCTATGTGGTCGACGGCGTCACGGAGCAGGGGGCGGCACCGTTCCTGAGCGACAATGTCTGGGTCCTCGTGGGTTTTTTCTTGCTCTTTGTCATCATCGACCCGCTGACTTTTCTGCTGCGTCAGTCCTTCGCCTTCCAGACCGTTCGCATCCTGCTGCCCGCCGCCATGCGCTGGCAGGCGCACAAGGCCGTCGAGATCCAGGACCTGGCCTTTTTCGAGGACACTTTTGCCGGCCAGGTGGCGTCCCGGATCGCCCAGATGACGATGTCCGTGCATCGCCAAATGATGATTGCGATCGAGACCCTCCCGTTCTTGATAATCCAGTTCGGGGGCTCGTTCCTGTTGCTGCTGGCGCTGGCCTGGCCGCTGGCAATCCCGGTTTTCGTCTGGATCGCGGCCAATTGCCTGGTCGCCTGGCTGGCGATCCCCTCCTACATGCAGCGCTCGCAGAAAGTCGCAGCAGCCAATTCCCGCGCGACCGGGGCGATGACCGACGTCTATTCCAACATCGCCATGGTCAAGCTGTTCGCCGCCGAGGATTCGGAAGCCGGCGCCATCCGCAAGGTCATCGGCGAGACCATCGACACCCGCCACAGCGAAAACCGCTCCTATATCCTCACCGACAGCAGCGTCTATTTCCTCAACGTCCTGATGATCCTGGCGGTGGTCTCCATCGGCTTTTGGGGCATGAGCGCCGGCTGGGTCTCCATCGGCGATTTTGTCGCCGGCCTGACGGTGACCCGCTCGCTGTCCCATGCCTCGTCGAGTTTCATCGGTGTCGGCCAGTCGATCACCTCGACGCTCGGTACCATCCGCGATGCCATGCCGATCATGACCAGCCGGCCGGACATTACCGACCGGCCCGGCGCGGGCGAACTGGCGGTAAGCAAGGGCGAGATCCGCTTCGACGGTGTTTCCTTCGCCTATCAGAAGGACAGGAAGCCCGTTCTGGAAGAATTCGGCCTCACGATCGCGGCCGGCGAACGGGTCGGGCTGGTAGGCCTGTCCGGTGCGGGCAAGTCGACCGTGATTTCGCTGCTGATGCGCCTGCGCGATGTCTCGAGCGGCACCATCACCATCGACGGTCAGGATGTCCGCGATGTTACCCAGGCCTCGCTGCGCAGCCGGATCGGTGTGGTTACTCAGGACATTTCCCTGCTCAACCGTTCCATCCGCGACAACATCCGTTATGGCCGCCCGGAAGCGTCGGACGAGGAGATCCGGGAGATTGCCCGCGCGGCCGAAGCGCTGGACTTCATCGAGGAGCAGATCGACAGCAAGGGCCGCAAGGGGCTCGACGCCCATGTCGGCGACCGGGGCGTCAAGCTCTCCGGCGGTCAGCGCCAGCGCATCACGATTGCCCGCGTCCTGCTCAAGGATGCTCCGATCCTGATCCTGGACGAGGCCACTTCCGCGCTCGACAGTGAAGCGGAGCTGGCCATTCAGCAGAACCTCGCCCGGATGATGGAAGGCCGCACGACACTGGCCGTTGCCCACCGCCTGTCGACGATTGCCGCCATGGACCGGCTGGTCGTCATGGACAAGGGCCGGATCGTCGAAGAGGGCAGTCACCAGGAGTTGCTGGCCAAAGGCGGCCTCTATGCAGCCCTGTGGGAACGCCAGTCGGGCGGCTTTCTGGCGCTCAGCGCGGCGGAATAACGGGCAAGGTCAAGCGTTTCTCATTCTGCGCGCCTGTTGATTTTCTGAAAATCGGATGACAATACTCCCCGCATGGACAAGAGAGACCGCGCAGACCTGTTCCGCGAACGCCTGTCGGATGCCTTGCGTAGCCGCGAGATGAACCGCAGCGACCTGGCGCGCGGCGCCGGTCTGGACCGGTCGACCGTGTCGCAGCTTCTGTCGGAGGACGCGCCGCGCCTGCCCAATGGCCAGGC
Source organism: Roseibium sediminicola (assembly GCF_023156505.1). Classification (GTDB taxonomy): domain Bacteria; phylum Pseudomonadota; class Alphaproteobacteria; order Rhizobiales; family Stappiaceae; genus Roseibium; species Roseibium sediminicola. The sequence goes on from NZ_JALNMJ010000003.1 coordinate 12,672, forward strand.
GCTCGCCGCCATCGCGACGGCGCTCAGCGTTTCGTCCGACTGGCTGCTCGGCCTGTCGACCCACCGCGGTGCGGCGGCGGAAATTCTCGATCAGGCGGTTCAGGTGGCAGAGACCGAGCGCCATCCTGTCGACGAGCATCTGCTCGCCTGGTTCCGGGATGCGGTTGGTGCCAAGATCCGCCACGTGCCGGCCAACCTGCCCGATGTCCTGAAAACCGAGGCCGTGCTCGCCTATGAATATGCCGGCGAAACCCTGCGTACGGCGGATCAGGCGATCACCGGCACGCGCGACCAGCGCGCGCTGTTGCACCGGGCCGAATCGGACATGGAAATTGCGCTTTCCAAGGAGGCACTGGAAGGCTTCGCCCGCGGCGAAGGCCTCTGGGCTGGACTGACGCTGGAAGCGCGCCGGGAGCAGCTGGAGGTCATGGGCCGGACTCTCGAAGACCTTTACCCCTCGCTCCGCTTGCATCTCTTCGGTGCAACCGACCGGTTTTCCGCGCCCTTCACAGTGTTCGGGCAAAAATGGGCCGCGCTTTATCTGGGTCAGCGCTACCTGGCGTTTTCAAACACGCGCCACGTTCAGCTCTTTGCCGGTCATTTTGACGACCTGGTCCGCCACGCCCTGATCCGCTCGCATGAAGCTGGGCAATTTGCGTTGGGGCTCAGTGATAAGGTCTAAAGGTGTTGGACTGACCGGTGCGGCATCTCTCTGCCTCTGTTGCACGACCTGTGTGCTATGGTCTCCGGATATTCTAAAAAATTGCCAAAAAACAATGCAGCGCTTCTCTGGGGTGCTGTGTCGTCTAGCGCTCAACGGGCCAGCGTTGCTTGCGGATCAGTATCACGTCCGGCTGAAAAAAAACATGTGAACCGCAGGAGATCATGCCGTACTAACTCACGGTCCAAACCATTTTTGAAAACGGAGTTTGAATTTTGAAGAGAATTGTTTCCCTCAAAGCATTTGCCATTCTGTTAATCGCGGGGCTTGCCGGTTGCCAGTCGACGTCAACGACCTCCACGACGACATCCCGTACAAGCGACGCTTCCGGCGGCGGCCAGAGCCGCTGCGAAAAACTCAAGCAGGAGAGCTTCTACAACACAGCTACCGGCCGCTCGGTCGCAAATGCCACATGCGCGGGCATCTTCACCAAGATGAGCTACAAGGATTCAAATACATGGGTTCACCGCGAAAACACACGTCAGCGCGGGTGTCTGCAGCAGACCGGCAAGCTTTGTGAAGATTGAGGCGACATGAACTGGAGAGACCAGATCAGGCGTCCTGCTCTCGGATTAAAAGTGGGCGGTTTCAAACCAACTGGCAACCCATGCACGACGGTTTTTGGCGACGTTCGTGTTCAGCGGGCAGGTGAAGCCTGGCCCACATGGAAAAACAAGCCACTATGGCCTCTGTGCCAGCTGAATCTGACTGAGGCAGCATTCATGCCGGCGGGTCTCCAGGACCTGGCAATGGTTTCCGTGTTCATCGCGGAAGACTATATTGAAAGCGATGCCCTGATCGTGGATGCGGCGGACCCTGAACCCGGGTGGGCATGGTTCTTGAGGACCTATCAAACACTTGATGGACTGGAGACCATTTCGGCAGCCTCAAAACCCGACAGCCCGCTGCAGCCCTTCGAAGCCCGTTGGGCACCAGAGACAAGAGAGGATTATCCAACCCAAGACACATTGCCGATCGACTTCGAAGCTCTTGGACTGGGCGACTATTACGCTCAAGACGGCATCGAACGGTTGAACGGAACCAAACTGGGCGGCTGGCCGTCCTGCATTCAGTCGGAGCCATGGTGGAACCATGATCCGCAAGGTAGCGAATTTGAGTACGTCCTACAGATCGACAGCGAACCGAAGTCAGGCTGGATGTGGGGGGATAGCGGCAATGGGTTTTTCGCCCGCAGCAACGAGAACCCCAATCGTTGGGCACTTGATTTCCAGTTCTTCTGATCGGGGGATGACAGTCTTTTCCTGTTATTTTTCTGGATAAATGCCGTGCCCGCCACAGTCGCTTGAAGTTTTGGCGAGCGGAGAGGACGAGCCGCTCAATGATGCCTGCGATGGGGGTGCATAAGAGTCTTTGCCGCCTCGACGGATTTGGAGGCCTCGAAGCTTTCGGCCGTTGCCATCGCCCAATAGGTGGAATAGCCCGGCAGCTCGTGAACCGGGTCGAGCAGCGCACCTTTCTTCAGCCAGGTCAGGGCAGCACTGGCGGGCATAACTTCCCTGAGACCCTCGTGCAGGTAGAAGTGCTCGGGCTTGAACTCACTGGGGTGATTGAGGCCTGCCGCGGCGGAAAAGTCCCGGAGCGCCTTGATCGTGTTGTTGTGGAAATTGGTGACCCGTGTGGCCTTGTCCGGCACCACCAGCGCCTTCTGGCGCGACGGATCCTGGGTGGCGACACCGGTCGGGCATTTGTTGGTGTGGCAGCTCTGCGACTGGATGCAGCCGACGGCAAACATGAAACCGCGCGCGGAATTGACCCAGTCGGCGCCAAGCGCCATGGCGCCGGCAATGTCGAAGGCACTGATCAGCTTGCCGCTGGCGCCGATCCTGATGTCCTGGCGCAGGCCGGTGCCGACCAGGCAATTGTGCACGAATGTCAGCCCCTGGCGCAGCGGTGTGCCCAGCCGGTTGGCGAATTCGACGGGCGCCGCACCGGTGCCGCCTTCAGCGCCATCGACGACAATGAAATCCGGCTTGATCCCGGTTTGAAGCATCGCCTTGACGATGGCCATGAACTCCCATCTGTGACCGATACAAAGCTTGAAACCGACCGGTTTGCCTCCGGAAAGTTCCCGAAGCTTTACGATGAAATCGAGCAGCTCCAGCGGGGTCGAAAAGGCCGAATGCGAGGCCGGTGAGATACAGTCCTTGCCAACCGGAACGCCGCGAGCCTCGGCAATTTCTTCCGTCACCTTCGGACCGGGCAGCACGCCGCCATGGCCTGGCTTTGCCCCCTGGCTCATCTTGATTTCAATCATCTTGATCTGCGGGTTGGCGGCCTGTTCGCGGAATTTCTCAGCGTCGAACGTGCCGTCTTCCGCCCGGCAGCCGAAATAACCACTGCCCAGTTCCCACACCAGGTCGCCGCCACCCTGGCGGTGATAGCGCGAGACGCTGCCCTCGCCGGTGTCATGATAGAAATTGCCGGCCTTGGCCCCCTTGTTGAGCGCAAGGATGGCGTTGCCCGACAGGGAGCCGAAGCTCATCGCGGAAATGTTGTAGAGCGACGCGGAATAGGGGTGTTTGCAGTCCGGTCCGCCAATGGTCACCCGCATGTCGTCCTGGCCGTGCGGCTTCGGGCAGATCGAGTGGTTCACCCAACCGTGCGAGGTGTCATAGACATCGAGCTCCGTGCCGAAGGGCAAGACGTCCTCGATGTTTTTGGCCCGGTCATAGACCATCGACCGGCGCTCGCGGGAAAACGGCCGCCCATCCTGGTTGCTCTCGAAGAAATACTGGCGCAGCTCCGGACGGATTGCCTCGAACAGAAAGCGGAAATGCCCGGCGACCGGGTAGTTGCGCAAGACGGCGTGGCGGGTCTGACGGGTGTCGCGAAAGCCAATCAGCGAAAGCACTCCAAAGACCAGAAACGGCCAGAAGAAATGCACGCTGACGGCGAACATCAACACGAAAAACAGGAATGTGAGGGCGAGACAGAGACCGAAGACGGTATAGCGGGCGGGAAACACGGGTCCGGTAACTCCTCTTTCAGCGGATCCTTAAGTTGTGTCAGGCCTCGCACCAAAAGGAAAGGGCGAACAGCAATCTGCCCGCCCATGTGGTTACCGGCCGGCCGCGTCAGCCCATGTGATGCAAATTGAGTTTGTTGCCGTCAGGGTCGCGGAAATAGGCTGCGTAGAAGCCGTTTTCCGCACGCTGTCCCGGTTTGCCCTCATCCGCCGCGCCCAATGAGATGGCCTTGCGGTAGACGGCGTCGACCTGCGCCCGGCTGTTGGCCGAAAGCGCCACCATCACACCATTGCCGATACTTGCCGGACGGCCGTCGAAGGGAATGTGAATCGAAAAGGAAGGCGAGTCGGTCCCGGTGCCCCAGACAATGAAATCGTCGAATTCCATGATCCGCCGGGCGTTCAGGTCCGCCAGCAGCGCGTCATAAAACGCGGCGGATTGCTTGAGGTTGTTTGTTCCAAGAGAGGTGTATCCGATCATGGTGTGCTCCTGAGGGTGTTGCGAAAGATGCCGGCAGACACGATCTATGGTCTTGCAGAAATGAATTGAATAAGCAGAATTGCTTCCCGAACTTGCAGAAGTGAAACCGATGGACTGGAATTACCTGCGCACGTTTCAGGCAGTTGCCGACACCGGCTCGCTCTCCGCGGCCGCCGAACGGCTGTCGATCAGCCACGCGACGGCATTCCGTCATATCAAGGCTTTCGAAACCGAGCTGGGCACGCGTCTGTTCGACAAGGTGCAGGGCAAATACGGCCTGACGGATGCGGGGTCGGAGATCCTTGATCTCGCCCGGTCGGTCGCCGTCGCCATGGAGGATATTGACCGGCGGATATCAGGAACGGACATCCAGCTGAAGGGCCGGATCCGGCTGACCGCGCCGGCCAGCTTCTCCTGGCATTTCCTGCCCGGTTACCTGGCGGCGTTCCGGCAGGCCTATCCCGAGATCACGGTCGAGTTGCTGAGTTCCAACGAGGAGCTCAACATGAGCAACAGGGCTGCGGAAATCGCGCTCAGGGTGACACACACGCCGCCCGAACACCTGATCGGCCGCCGGGTTGCGGATATTCCCTGGGGATTTTACGCCAGCGCGGCCTATCTGTCGGAAAGGGGGACGCCGTCCGGTCTTGGGGCTCTCGGCGAGCATGACCTGATCGGTGCGGCCGGCGCTCAGGCGCGCCGTGAGGGCTTTGCCCAGATCGACCGGATGTTCCGGGCCCGGGTCGTTGTGCGCTGCGACGATCTCATGGCCATGGCCGCCTGCGCGCGTCAGGGGCAGGGGCTGGCGCTTTTGCCGGCGGACGTCGCCCGAGACGGGCTGTTGCACGCCCTGGCCCATCCCGATCTGCCGGACAACCAGCTCTGGATCCTGACGCACCCCGATCTGCGGAAGGTCGAGCGGGTGCGCCGCATGATGAACTTCCTGGGAGAATCCTTCAGCAAGGAACAGGGCCTATCTAGCCGATGAAGCCGGCGCCTCGGCCTTCCCAAGCAACGACATCAGGTGTGCCGCCGTTCCACGGGCACCGGGTTCCTCGGCCATCACCGAGGCTGCTCGTTCAGCGCCTTCCCGGTAGGCGGGCTCCTCAAGCGCCTTCAGCGCCTTTGCCAGATCATTTGGCTCCAGTTTCTTTTGGGGGATCGGGGCGGGACCGCTGCCAGCCTTGTGGACCCGGCTACCCCAAAAGGGCTGGTCGCCGAAGACGGGACAGACAAGCGAGGGTTTGCCCCAGCGCACTGCCTCATGGGTGGTGCCGGCGCCGCCGTGATGAACAATGGCAGCACAGCGTGGAAACAGCCAGCTGTGCGGGGCCTTCTCCAGCAGGAAAACCTTATCGGTCAGGTTCTTTGGCAGGGTCTGTTCCGACAATCCGCCCCAGCCGGTCGCAAGGATCGCACGTTGTCCCGTTTGGCTGAGCGCGGCCAGAACGATATCCGTCAGCCGACCGGGATCCTTGCTGGGCATGGACCCGAAGCCGAGATAGACAGGCGGCGGACCGCTTGCCATGAAAGCGGCAAGCGTCTGGGGCGGTCGATAGTCGGCGTCGGGCTCGGTGAACCAGTAGCCACTGGGCCAGGCTTCCTCGGGCCAGTCTTCGGGCGTCGGCACCAGGGCGCGTGAAAAGGCCTGCAGGGAAAGGGCTTTGCCGCCACCGGGCCAATGACCGTCGATATGATTGCCCGGCATCGCGAACTCCGCTTCAGCCTCGGCCTTGATCGGTTTGATCAACGGCGCGAGACCTGCCTTCATCAGAAAACGCCCGGCGGCATAGCTCTTGCGGTTGAAATACCGGCCAAGATCCGGAAGGCTGAACAGGGGCAGGGGAAAATCGCCGGTCGGCGCTGTCACCGGCTGCAGGGCGGTTGGAAGAGCGGGAACATTCAGCCGCCGCCCCACCAGGGTCATCAGCGTGGCTTTCAGGTTGAACAGGATCAGGTCAGGCCGCTCATTGAGGCCCGTGTGCCAGAGCGTTTTGGCGACCTCCTTCTGGAGATCGAGGTTCTGTCTGGCCGCCCTGATCTTGCCTTTCAGGGTGAACAACGCAGCCTGGACATCCTTGTCCTGCAACAGGGTCTGATAGTTCAACGGCACGGGTCTCGCCCGTGCTCCAGCCGCTTCGATCATGTCGTCAAACCCCTCGCCAGTGACGACGACGACCTCTGCGCCCAGGCTGACAAGCTGCCGGGCGAGCGCAACATAGGGCTGGACATCGCCGCGTGTTCCGAGCGAGGCAATCAGGATTTTCTTGCGGGAGGTGGCCATCGGGAACCCGGTCTTTGACGGAAGGTTTCTTTCAAATGGCAATCCTTGGCTCATATAGCAACGGTTGAACGGTGCTTCCGGCACACTGCAGGCGAGGGCTGCAGGGCGGCGTCTGTGCGACCTCTACTGGCGGAAAACGCCGGGTATTTGCGAAAAACAGACGGTCTCCGACGGAAACAGGAGGGTCCTGTTTACACTTTCGCATTAGGTGCAAAGGAGGTGCTCTTGGTCAAAAGGCGGGTCATGCAGTCAGCAAGGACTTTCGTGCTGTTTCTTTGTGCGGTGTTTGTCATCGCGCGCTGGGGATCGGCGTCTGCCCAGACGCCGATTGATATCGTCACCGAAAACTATCCGCCTTATGAAATGCAGGAGGCCGTGAACGGCTTGCGCGGTTTCGACTACGAAGTCGCAATGGAAGCCTTCACGCGTATGGGATACGTGCCGACGATCCGTTTTCTGCCCTGGAAACGCGCGCTCAAGGAAACCGAGAGCGGCACAACCGCCGGCGTTCTGACCTGTGCGCAAAACGTTGAACGTGACCGGTATATGCTGTTTTCAGATCCAATCAGCTCGTTCACGGACGGCCTGTTCAAACGCAAGGGACATGCCGGCCCGCAAATACGCCAGATCCGAGATGTGATCGGTCAGAAGGTTGCCTCGATGGCCGGCTACGAAAGCCTCAAGGAACTCCAGGACATCGGCGCGGACCCGATAGAAGTCCCGAACACCCTCGACGGTTTGAACATGTTGCAGGCGCGCCGGTTCGACTACCTGCATGGCGGGCGGGAGATGACGGAATTCATGATCCGCAAGCATGGCTTTGCCGGCGCGTTCGAATTCATTTCGCTCGATCGGCAGCCTTTTCATTTCTGTTTTTCCAAGGCGTATCCTGGGGTGGAAGCGCTTATGGCTGCCTTCAACGCGGCGCTGGCGGAGATGCGGCGTGACGGCACATACGCTGCCATTCACGGCAAATACCGCTGAGATCCGGGGAGAGCCTTAAAATGTACGGGCAACGGTACGCCGCCCGCACAACTCCGAGCCGTGTTCCCTTCGTATCTTCGAAAGCTTCGCGGACATCCTTGCCCGTTCTCTGGCAAGAGGTGCTAAACGGAGTGGAGGATCAACCGGACGGCGGGCCAGAGAAATATGCAGACGACGTTTTCGATTTCGACCCGAGGTGCAGGCCTTTACGAATTCACCGGCGATGTGGCCCGCTGGCTCGGCAACCAGACCACAGGCGAGGGCCTCCTGACCCTGTTTGTGCGGCACACGTCCTGTTCGCTTCTCATCCAGGAAAATGCCGACCCGGATGTACAGCGGGATCTGAATGCCTTTTTCTCCCGTCTGGTGCCACCATCGGATGACCCGTCCATGTCCTATCTCGTGCACACACTGGAAGGTCCCGACGACATGCCGGCGCATATCAAGGCGGCGATGATGCCGGTGTCGCTGTCCATTCCGGTCTCGGCCGGCCGCATGGCCCTCGGCACCTGGCAGGGTATCTATCTGTTCGAGCACCGCAACCACCCGCATCGGCGCCAGGTCGCCGCGCATTTTTTCAGCTGACTTCGTTTCTGGAAACGCGAATATTCATTGAATTTAAAAGTGATTTCGGAGTTTTTGTGACGATTGTCACACCTTGGGGCGCTGGCCGGATTATGCTTGAGAGAGCCATCCAACACTGAAGGCCGCCGGAGCGGCCATCGACAGGGGAGACACTCGAATGCGGATCCTTTTTTTGCTCGCGGCGCTGATTGTGGCCCAGCCCGCTCTCGCGGACAACGACCCGAACCGGCCGACGGACAAGATCGCCGCGGATCTGGAAATCACGGAAGTCCAGTTCATCGAGTGTTTCAAACCCGTCAATCCGGAGCCCGGCAAATATCCGACCGGAGCGCAGCAGCGCGCCAACAAGGCGATCCTGTTGCCCTGTCTTCAACAGGCCAATCCGGCGATCACCAATGACCGCCTCGATGCGGTGATGGACAAGTACCGTCCGGAAGGCGCATTCCGGAACTAAGCCAAGGAGGAGCGGGAGCCGCTCTTACAGTCTTGGTCACTTCCGGAGTGCCGGCAGGCCGACCCCCGTGCTTTCGAAGCCACCGTCAGACGCGATCACCTGTCCGGTGACGTAACTGGCTTGCTCGGAACAGAGGAAAGCAATCACTTCCGCGATTTCCAATTCGCTGCCATAGCGGTTGAGCGGAATTGCGTCGTGATAGGCATCGATGATTTCCTGACTGTGCACCGCCATGGCCAGTTTGGTCCGCACAGGCCCGGGGCAGACGCAATTGGACCGGATACCGTATTCTCCAAGTTCCGCCGCCTGTTGCTTGGTCAGCTGGATGACCGCCGCCTTGGAGGTGCCATAGGCCACCCGCAGGGTTGAGGCCCTCAATCCCGAGATGGACGCGATGTTGACAATGGCGCCACGCGTCTCCTTCAGCGCGGGCAGGGTGGCCTGCGAGACCAGAAAGACACCATCGAGATTCGTGTCCATCACCCGCCGCCACATGGCGAAATCCGTCTGTTCGATCGGCCCGAATTCGGCCACTCCGGCATTGTTCACCACCGCGTCCAGGCGTCCGAATCTTTCGAGAATGGCGGGTATGGCCTTGTCGACATCCGAAGGGATCGAGACATCAAAGACAAAGGGCGCGGCACCCTCGAGTCCGTCCGATGCCCTGGCCAGCTCTTCGGCATCCCGATCGAGCATGGCTACCTGCCAGCCCCGGTCCAGCATAAGCTTGGTGGTGGCAAGGCCAATGCCGCGGGCCGCGCCCGTGATGAGTGCCGTCTTCTGGGTCATGTCATGTCTGTCCGTTGAGTAAATTGATCGGGGGAGGGCATTTTGAACGGCAGTGAAGTCAGCCGGTCAGCGCATGGAAATACAGACCCTTATGGCGCCGGCATTGTCCCAGAGGGCAACATCCTTGTCGTTGATCCGGAACGCATAGACGCCGGATGGATCGGGCGCGTTGACAGCCAGGGCGGCGAATTCGGCAAAAGGCACGATCCGTCCGGCCCGGTCGCGCACCAGCATCTCGCCAAAGGCATAGGACTGGTCGAACTTGTAGCCGTAGAGCGGGCCCAGTTTCTGCGCATCCTTGCCCGAATAGCCTCGCGGTCCAACGGGCTTGTACATGCCCGAAATCACGCTCCAGCCGCCGGAATAGGAGACCCTGCGGATCTTGCCGCCGGGCAGGGAGAGCAGTTGCCATCCCTTCTTCGACTGAACATCAACGCAGTGATCCGCAGCCAGCGCCGCAGACGGAGCAAACCAGAGCAGGACCAGAAGACAGCGGAAGAAGAACATGACCGGTTCCAATGAATAACGCCACGGAACTAAGCAGCCGGAACTGTCCGGCGTCAAGCGCGTTGGAGACGCGGTCACGCAAGCCTCACACACACTTGCCTTGTAAACTTTGACAGGCGATCCCACATCTTCAAACGAACGATGAGGGTCGTTCCTCCCCAGACTGGCGCCGGGCTTCTTGCAAGCTGCGGCGCCTTCTTTTTTGGAAGAATTGTGGTTAGGCTGAGGTTTCTTCGGTGACCAGGCAGGCTGTACTGCCTTCAAAAACGCGATCCACGGCGCTCCGGAGGGACGGGCAAGTCTCGGGGAGTGGCATGTGGTGGCCCGCGCCGTCGGACGGGGACGGCGCGGGCTCTAACACCGGCCTGAAAAGGAGGGGCTCAGGACGCGGTGTTAGCCGCAGCCGCCAGCAGGGCAGCAATCTGGTCTTTCAGATGAAGCCGTTTCTTTTTCAGGTCTTCCAGAACCTCGTCGGATGCCGGTTCCACATCCGTCTCGACGCGGTGCACTTGGCGATTGATGGTGTGATACTCGTCGGCCAGGCGCGCGAAATGGGCGTCGTTGGTCTTCAAAGTGTGCAGGGCGTCTGCGGCTTCCGGGAATTCTTCGTGAAGTTCGTGTGGCACGTGGCTCATTCTTGCCTCCTTGTGAGACCCACAAAGTGCCGACAAGCGGCGGGCTGCACCTTGAGACAGATCAATCGCAAGCGCATTCAGGGGAGAGATTTTGCTCCGCTCCTGCCGGGAGAAGGGAATTGGCGCAGCGTCTCAGTTGCTGGGCACGGGAGACAATTTCGGCAGCCGGCCCTTGGTCGGCATCTTGTCCTTGAGCGTCTGCTCGAGCAGGTAAAGCGAGAAGTCCCTGATCGGCATTGGCTTGGCGAAATAATAGCCCTGCGCGTAGTCGACCTCGCGGTTTCTCAAGGACGCCAGTTGCTCGAAAGTCTCGACACCTTCGGCGCAGACTTTCATGGCATGCGCGTCGGCAATGCCGAGGATCGCGTTGAAGAATGTGCCGCGGGCACTGTCCGGGGTCGTGCTGAGATCGTCGATGAACATCTTGTCGATCTTGACCACATCCGGGTTCAGCGCCTTGATCTGCGCAAGATTGGAATAGCCCGTGCCGAAATCGTCGATCGCGATCCGGCAGCCGATGCTGCGCAGATATTCCAGCGATTTGGCGATGCTGGTGCCGGTGCCAATTCCGGTTTCAAGAATTTCGCAGTTCAGCGAAATCTGCGCATCCGTCGCGGTGCGGAAAACGGGTGACTGGATGACGGTCTGGATCTGCTCGTCGTCCAGATCCGCCTGGAAGAAATTGACACCGACCTTGAAGCCCGGCCGTCCGGCAAGCAGCGGGATCAGTTGCTTCAGAGCTTTTGCGATGATGATTTCGGTGAATTCCCAGGTCAGGTTCTGGTCCTGGATGATGGTGATGAATTCATCCGGGAAGAGTTTGCCCTGGGCATCCTCGAAGCGGGCCAACACCTCGCAGCCTTCGCATTTCATCGTTTCCAGAGTCACGATCGGCTGGAAATGGGGTTCAAAGCCCTTGCCGCCGTTCCGGATGGCGCGCCGGACACGGCCGGCCGGGCTGTTGTTCATGCGGACGGCGCGGCGCACCCGCTGGCAGACAAGGAAGCCGGTCACCAGACTGAAGGCCGCGAAAATAGCGAGCAGCAAGCCGTTTTCCGCGAGCACCCGGCTGGCCGGGATCATGGTCAGATAACAAAGTCTGGTCTCGCCTGGTCCGCAGACATGCGCGTAGACATGGCCGAAGACCGGTCCGAAACTGCTGCTAAACTGTGCCAGAAGCTCGGAATTGCCGTTGGCGTGATAGATTTCCTCATACGGCGCGTTCACGTTGGAGACAAAGAAGAGGTCATCCGCGGCGGTCGCAAGATTGCCGGTCAGAAAGAAGGACACCCCGTAGCGGCCCTTTTTGATCACAGTGACCTTGTCAACGCCTTCAGCCCGGTCAAAAGGCACGCGGTACCAGGTCTGGCGGCCGTCCTTGAACAGATTCGCCTTTTCCGGCGGGCCAAAATCATGGGCCGGCTCGAACCGACCGAAACTCGAGGAACAGGCGGCCCGCCAGCCACCGTCCGGGAAAAACCAGATGTTGGTGATGTGATTGTCTTTAAAGACCAGCGTGTTGAGCTTGTTGAGGTGCGCGCTGCCGCAATCGTCCTGCGGCAAGGCCTCCAGGTCCGCGTAAAGCTGGTTGCCGCGGTCGATATTTGCGAGCCAGACATCGAGCAGGGCACCGGTCTGTTTTTCCAGATCCCGCCTGGCATCGAACGTCACACCGGCCCAGGCCATTAACATCATCACGGCAATGGTCGTCAGGCCGGCAAGGGCGCCTGCGAACAAGGGTCTGTTTAGGAGTGTACTTCCAGATAGTGCCATGTAGATGCCGTGTTGGTCAGCATCTTGTTAGCGCACAGGAAATTAAGAACAGGTCAATCGGTAGCATTAACGCGGCTTAACCTGTCCTGATTGAGGTTGACTGCGCAAACAAGCCCACTGGACAGGTCGGCCGCATTATCCGCGCGGATAGACCGGCGAGTGCCCGTAAGGGCATAAAACAACGTTTGCCGTCCGGTCTTGTCCAATGCCTAGCGCAGCATGGAGCCGGCCTGAAGCGACGCAAGGGCCAATCCTGTCATGAGTCCCGCTCACGAGAAGCAAAACATCTCGAATTTCTCCAAAATTACATGACCTTGCGGAAGGCTGTTTTCCCGCACTCTCCTGACAGAAGGCTGTCAGCAGGGGTTTGATATGGTGATCCTCATCACAGCGCCAAGGGAGACTTTCCATGACTTTTACACCCGATCACTTCAACGTTTGGATGGAGATTCCGGTCTCGGATCTGGACAAGGCGGTCAGCTTTTATAATGACGTTTTCAAAACGGAGCTTAGACGTGTCACTGACATGGGACCAAATGAGATTGCGATCTTCCCTGCCAAGGAGCAGGGGGGCGTTGCCGGCCACCTTTACCCCGGAAAACCGGCGCCAAAAGGGTCCGGACCGACCATCCACCTGGCCTGCCCGGACAGCCTGGAAGCAACGATGGAGCGATTTGCCAAGGCAGGTGGAGAAGTCGTTTCCGATCCTGTGCCGATCCCGGCGGGCCGCTTTGCCTACGGCCTTGATCCGGACGGCAATTCCATCGGCATGTTTGCAGCCTGACGGGACAGGGCTAGGATACCTGCTTCGTAAGGAGCAGACAGCATGAGACGCGCCGACCGCCTCTTTCAGATCGTGCAGTATTTGCGCGGCGGCCGGCTCGTCCGGGCACGACAATTGTCCGAATGGCTGGAAGTATCCGAACGGACCATCTACCGCGATGTCGCCGACCTGCAGGCATCCGGTGTCCCGATCGAGGGCGCCGCCGGGGTCGGCTACATCATGCGCGATGGCTACGAACTGCCTCCACTCATGTTCACGCGCGACGAAATCGTGGCCTTGCTGGCCGGAGCGCGCCTCATCCGGGCCTGGGGCGGTGCCGCTATGGCCAGGGCCGCGGAAGAGGCTATGATCAAGATCGACGCCGTTATGCCCGAGAAGATGAGGGTGCGGCAGAACGAGGTCGAGATCCACGCCTTCGCGCCGGAAATGACCCCGCAGGTTCGCGCGCATATCGATTTCCTCGAAGCCGCCTCGGACGCCAGAAAACGGCTGTCCATTGCTTATTGCGACGGCAAGGGCGAGCCCAGCCATCGCACGGTCCGTCCCCTCGGATTGTGGTTCTGGGGCAAGGTCTGGACGCTGGTTGCCTGGTGCGAATTGCGCCAGGACTTCCGCATGTTCCGTCTCGACCGGATATCCGAACTGCGCGATCTGGGGGACCGGTTCGACGTTGAACCCGGCAAGACACTCAAGGACTTCTATCGAGCCATGGAACAGGACGGTTCCCAGCGGCAGGGCGGTTGAGCCCTTTCCATGAAACCGATCGCTGTGAGTAACGGTGCCGCCGTTTCCATGGCTGTTGCAGGAAAAGCGGATCGTGCCGAGGAAGCCATGGCTTGTCCGGTACGATCTTCTGCTGTCGGCGGGGAGTGTCATTCAGGCGCGGTAACCCGATCCAGCCAGTTGCCGATCGCCTCCAGCGCGGCGGGCGCAATCGTGGTCTTGATGCGCATGTACTCGCCGACACGGCCTGTCGCCGTCGGCTGGAACAGGTGATTTAGGCCAGGCAGCGTGATCGTTTCGGATTGCGGATGCGAGAGAAGCTCTGCCATCGCGGGAGCGTTCTGGACCGCGGAGACCTGCAGGTCATATTCGCCGTAAAGAGCGAGAACCGGAACGTCCAGAGATTGCAGAAAGGGGCGTGGGTCGAAGCGGGAATAATCCAGTGCCCAGTTTGTTGCCCAAACGCTCAGGTTCTCCTTGATTGTCGACGGATCGGCTCCGGCCTTTTTTAAGAGTTTCGGCAGCCGGTCGCGGACAACCTCGGGTGACCCCGCGTCTTTGAGGATTTCGGTCAATCCCGTGACCAGATGAACCTCCTTGAGGATCGTTTCGTCATCGGCGCCTTCGGCCCGGGCAATGTCGGCGACCTGCGTGGTCATGACGTCCGGCAGAAGCGGCAAGGCCGGCCCGGCAAGGTGCACCTGAAACCCCGCCGGGGTGTGCTGTTGCGCCAGTGGTGCGAGATAACCGCCTTCGGAATGGCCGAGATAACCGGTCCGTTCCGCGTTCACACGCGGATGAGATTGAAGATAGGCCAGTGCTGCCGCCGCATCCGCGGCAAAGTCCGACGCCGTGGCCGACGCATAGTCGCCGGTGCTGTCGCCGTAGCCGCGGTCGTCATATCTGAGAACACCATAGCCCCGGCGCGTCAGATAGTCGGACAGCACCAGGAAGGGCTTGTGACCGGCCAGTTCCTCGTCCTTGTTTTGAGGTCCCGAACCCGTGATCAGCACAATCGCCGGCACCTTGTCATGGCCTCTGGGGAACGTCAGTTCCGCATCGAGGATCACTCCGTCGTCGCCGCCGGGAATGCGGACCCGTTCGACCACATAGTCACGATCCTGCGGTGTCTGCGGCCGATCGATCATGCCAAAGGCGGCGAGATATCCGGAGAACGTGGCGAACAGCAGACTGATTTTCATGAGAGTTCTCCGCTAGGTGCGAGGAATGTCATAATGGGTCATAAAATTGACGAACGATCGTTCGTTCTTGATTTGGTGGCACGGTTTGGAATTGCAAGATGTGATCGAACCTGAAATGACGAAAGCTGGCGCATCCGCGATACCCGTCACCGCCCCGACCGGCACAGCCGGTCGAAGCCTCAGACTGAAAGCTTGAAAGACCCGCATGCCGGAAAATGAATCAAAACAACCCGCCCGAAACGAAAGGCTCGCGGAACGCCGCGCGCGCATAGTCGAGACGGCGGCAATCTTGTTCATCGAAAAGGGATTTCATCAGACCGGCATGCGCGACATTGCCGGCCGCGCGGGCATCAGTCTCGGCAACCTCTATAATCACTTCAAGGGCAAGGAAGACATCATCGCTGCGATCGCGGAGGTCGAGGCCGAGTCGCTGGAACCAATATTAACGCCGTTGGAAAACGCGGAAGCACCCGGTCTGGATCTGCTTGACAGGTTTGTCTCTGACTATTTCGGACTGACCTCAACGCCCGCTTACGCCGCCTTGAGCGCGGAAATCGTTGCCGAACTGTTCCGAAATCCCGACATCGCGCAGTCCTTCGAGGCAACCCGCCTGCGTTTGATCAAGGCCGTGGAAAGCTGCCTGTCACCGGGCCTGGGAGCATTGGACGCGGAACTCGTGGTCAGCCTTGTCGAAAGCTCCGGATTAAACGCAGTTGGCAAGAGCGCGGGGGAAATGGACAGCATGCTTGAAACCCTGCGTGCATTTGTCCGCCGTTCGGTGACCTTGAACTGAGACTCACACCGGTTTGGGCAGGTTCATCGGCGTGACTACCTGAATGTCGCTCCGGGAGACCTGTGGGGCGACACCAATGCCGTGAAAGGCCTGCAAGTGGCGGAAAGCGTTCCGCATATCCGCACGCAGATCGTGGTGCAGCACCAAAGTCAGCCGTCCACCGCGCAGCAGCTCAAGATTGTCTTCATCAAGATCGTGGGCGATGAACACATTCGGCGATTGGCCCGCATCCGACAACGCCTGCAACACCGCCGGATTGCCGCCTCCCATGGAATAGACCCCGTCTATCGCCGGGCCTGACCGGACCCTGTCCGTCACTTCGCGCTGGGTCTGCGGTGTCAGGCCGCCGCCGCCGCTGGCGTCAACGATCTGCAGGCCCGGCCTGACGCGCCGGAGTTCCGTGCGGAACCCCTGAAGACGCTGTTCTTCCCCCTGAAAGGCGTGCTGGCTGAGCGTGGCCAACACCGCGCTCGCTTGTCGTGGCAGCAATTTATGCATGAAATAGGCGGCGGTCCGGCCGGCACTGTCATTGTCGAGGCCCGCATAGGCCAGCCGTTCCGAACCGGGAAGATCGGTGAAAATCGTCACCACCGGAATGTTCTTGCCTTTCAGGTTGGCCACCGCCTGCCGCACAGCTTCCGTGTCGCGCCCTTTCAGGCAAACGCCCTGGCTGCCGCGTCTGCCGATTTGCGCCAAAATCCGGCAACATTGGTCCTCCGTCATGGACTCTGAAAAAGCGAAGCGAGGCCTGAGGGCGGCGGGGCGGAAATCGTCCAGAAGGCTTTCCGACGCGGCGCGGATTTCCCGGCTGAACCGGTTTGGCGCTTCCACCACGATATCGAAGAACAGCCGCCGGCCCCTGGCCGCGAGCTGGTTCTCCTGTCGCACCAGCTCCTCGATCGCGTCATGGACGCGGCGGTGCGTTTGCGGACTGACATGAGCCCGCCGGTTCAGGACACGGTCGACGGTGGCCGTGCTGAGGCCGGACTGGAGAGCAATCTCCTTGACGGGGAAACGATGGGTCATTTGATGGATTCTTGATGGTTTTTGACGGCGGGATCAAGTCCCGGATTTGGTACCTTTTGCGCAGAAGAAACCGGGAGGAACTCATGGACCAACACATCCGGCAAGATGCCTATTTCGACGCGCACAGCTGCGACATCGATGTTTTCAGGGACCTGATCAGCCGGACGTTGGATCCCGGCCTTGCGCCCCAGGCGGATCGGGTTGTCTCAAATGTGCCCATCTACCGGATGGCGGATCTGGCAACCGCCCTTGCGGGCGACACCACCCGCCGCGCGCTGATGAGCGAATGGGCCGGTCTGCTCAAGGACCAGTGCGGCGTTCTGGTTCTGGAGGGAGCCTATGAGGACGTGGCGCCGATCGACCGGGCAACCGAGGTCTATGAACGCATCATCGCGGCTGAAAAAGAGGGTTCGAGTGGCGGCGCGGACCATTTTGCGACAGCAGGCGCCAATGACCGAGTCTGGAATTCCCTGCAGAAGCTCTGCCTGGAGGCGCCGGAGGTCTTTGCCGACTATTTCGCCAATCCGGCCATCGACGCTGTCTGCGAAGCCTGGCTGGGGCCGAACTACCAGATGACCGCGCAGGTCAATCTGGTGCGTCCGGGCGGCCTGGCCCAGCAGGCGCATCGCGACTATCATCTGGGCTTCCAGACCGCAGAGACCTGCGCACGCTACCCGGCCCATGTCCATGATCTGTCGCCAGTCATGACCCTTCAGGGCGCGGTCGCGCACACGGACATGCCGGTGGAAAGCGGTCCGACCAAGCTGTTGCCGTTCTCGCAAGCTTACCGGCCGGGCTACGCCGCCTACCGTCTGGACACGTTCAAGGAGCTCTTCGAGGAGCGTTGCGTGCA
Organism: Roseibium sediminicola; assembly: GCF_023156505.1. Lineage (GTDB taxonomy): Bacteria > Pseudomonadota > Alphaproteobacteria > Rhizobiales > Stappiaceae > Roseibium > Roseibium sediminicola. The sequence goes on from NZ_JALNMJ010000003.1 coordinate 30,252, forward strand.
GTTGCCGCTCGCCAAGGGAAACGCGGTCTTTTTCAATCCGGCGCTGTTTCATGCCGCCGGTGCCAACACAAGTGCGGATATTCAGCGCATGGCGAACCTGCTGCAGGTGTCCTCGGCCTTCGGCCGGGCCATGGAAAGCATCGACCGCGAAGCCATGTGCAGGGTGCTCTATCCGGTCCTGTTGGAAAAAACGGCCGCCGGCACCATGACCGGCAAGGCCCTAGAGGCCGCGGTGTCCGCCTGCGCGGAAGGCTACTCCTTCCCGACCAATCTCGACAGGGATCCGCCTGTCGGCGGCCTCGCCCCGGAAACGCAAAAACAGCTGTTTCTGCGCGCCCTGAAGGAAAGAATGCCGAAAGAGCACTTCGAGGAAGCGTTGACGTCTCAGACCGAGCGGCGCCGGGCTTGAGGTTGATATTATCTCAGGGACGCATAGCCGCTGCCGAAGATTTCGCGCAGCAGCTTGCGTTTCATGGCCCCGGCATAATCGTCATAGGTTCTGGCGGTCTCAACAAAAGCGCCGGGACCTCTGATGACATTGGCGCGGTAATAGTGAAGAGGCGGGTCGTCGGGGCCTGAAATCACCAGCCCGTTGACGGTGACCCCGTCGAAATCGAAGGCTTTGTAGGCGCTGGCCGGGCCGAAACCGTCATTGTTGATACCGTCGCCAGCGACATCGACGACTTTGCGGGCGCACGGTACCGGCGCCTTTCGCAACTGAACAGCAGCGTGACCCAGTGCATATCCAATGGCGGTCGGAAACTCCGTATAGCCCCTGGGAGACCGCCTGAGCGTCTCCGCGGCCTCGCTCGCGCTGGCACTGTCGGTTAGGTGACGCCAGCCGAGTTGCTGCAGCTGCTGATAGCGGCCGCTCCACTCAAAACTGGTCACCCAGATGCCGCCGACTGCCTCGATGGCCTGAACCACGTCTGGGTCGCGCAGGGCGTCCGCAAGACCGTTGAGCTGGAGTGCATGTTCGCGGGCATCGACACTTGCGGACCCATCCATCGCCAGCACCAGTGACAGCGAGCAGGCCTGGATCGGTTGGGCCGTCAGCAACAGTGCTGGAAAAGCAACCACAAGCTTGCTCCGGCTGGCCTTTTTTCCGAGCCATGCGCGCAAACCGCCTGTAATAAACCTGAAGCCGAGCCTTTGCATGGAATTATCTTAATGGCTTTCGCCCGCGTGGCAATTGCGAAGCGGAGCGGCCTAACCAGGCAACGTATGTCGTCGTCCTGAGCCGGAAAATGCTGCACTGCAAATTTTTTTCGAGCTAACACTTGAACCGGTTGAAACAACTGGGGCAGGGTTAGGACATGTATGCATCTCACGGGTTCCTGCGGTCAGACATCGGCGACGTTGATGTCGTCTATCACGACGGCCTGTATCACTTGTTTCATCTGGTGCTGCCCAATCACGATTTCATCGCCCACGCCGTCAGTTCCGACGGCATGACCTGGCGCAGGGTCCGTAACGCCTTGTTTGTGGGGGAGCCGGGTGCATGGGACGATGACATGCTCTGGACGATGCATGTCACCCCGGACCCGGACCGGCCCGGCGAGTGGCGCATGTTCTATACCGGCTTGGCCCGCTCCGAATATGGCCGCGTCCAGCGCGTCGGTCTGGCGCGCTCGAAGGATCTCTACCACTGGGAGCGCTGCAACCACGGCCATTATCCGTTGCAGATCCCGGCACCCCACTACGAGAGCTCGATTGACGAGGGCCGGAAATGGGTCAGTTTCCGCGATCCGTTCTTCTTTCAGGACGAGGAGACCGGGGACAGGTTGCTTCTCAGCTCAGCCCGAATCAAGGACGGGCCGGTGATCCGGCGCGGTTGTGTTGGCCTTGCCCGTGAGGAAACGCCCGACAATTGGGTTTTCGAAGCGCCGCTCTACCGTCCCGGTCTTTATGACGACGTCGAGGTGCCGAACCTCTTTCAGCTCGATGGCCGCTATTACCTGATGGGGTCGATCCGCGAGGACACCAAGATCCATTACTGGTACGCGGACAGGATCGAGGGGCCGTACCAGAATTTCTTCGACAATGTCATCCTGCCGACCGGCAATTATGCCGGACGGATCTGCCGGGCCGAAGACCGGCTGCTGCTGTTCAATTTCTTTTCCAAGACCGAACATGTCTATGGCCGCGAAGTGGTCAAGAAACTGCTGCCGCCGCCCAAGGAACTGGTGACGGACAGGGTCGGCCGGCTGAAGCTGAAATCCAATTCCGGTTTCGACAAGCTGGTGACCGGCCGCGAAATCGTCACCGCGACCTACCAAGTCAGGTTCCTTTATGAAAATCCGCATGCTTCCGCGGTCGACCGGCCGGACGGTCTGCATCTCTCCTGCAAGAGCGGTTATGAGGCCTTCATCCTGCCGGGCCAGCATGAGGATTTTCGCCTGAGATCCATGCTGATGCTCGAAGGGCTGGGCAAGACCGGCCTTGTTCTGCGCATGAACGAGGAGGGCGACGGTTATTACCTGTCTCTCGACCTGGTCAACGGCATTGCGCAGATCCGCGCCTGGGGCGCGAACCCGACACCGGAATTCGAACATGCCTTCCGCTACGAGCCGCTGCAGGAGGCCCATTTCCGTGGCAGCGATCACGGTCCGTGGCAGATTGAGGTGGTTGTGCACGGCATGTATTTCGAGTTTTCCATCGACGGAAAGGTTGTCCTGTCGCTTGTGGACGACAGTTTCTCCGAAGGCGGGATCGGTTTCTATACGGAAAGCGCGGCGGTCTGTCTGAAGGATCTTCATGTCGAGACCCTGACCCGGCCGGTAACCGAGGACGCGGTAGAGCCGGTCTATACGGCCACGCAAAGAGCTCCCGATACGGAGGTGGAAAGCCGGTGACCGGCCGTGAAAACAGCTCGGAACCCTGGCTTCTTGTCAGCGATATCGACGACACCCTGACCGGAAATCGCGAAGACCTCGGCCATCTTTGGCAGCGGCTGCGGGAAGCAAAAGACCAGGTGCGCATCGCGCTTAATTCGAGCCGGCCGGCCGCAAGCGTCGACAAGACACTTGAAGACTATTTCCCGGAAGGCTTCGAACCGGTGGCGATTGTCACCGGTTTGGGAACCGAAATCCGTCTCGGGCGTTCCTATCTGGGGAGCTGGCAGCGGCAATTCGTCGATTGGCCGGACAGGGAAGTCCGCAGGCTGGTCACCAGCATGGGGTATTCTGCCCACGACGACATATTTCAGACAGAAGGCAAGGCCAGCTTTGCCGTTCCCGGGCAAGGCGATGCCGATCGGATTCTCGAGCGGCTCCGCCGGGAAGGCTTTGCCTTCAAGTCGATCTATTCCGGGGCGAGCGATCTGGACATCCTTGCACCCCAGGCGGGCAAGGATGCCGCCATGCGGCACCTGGCAGCCCATCTGGGCCTGCCCATGGAGCGAACGGTCGCCGCCGGAGATTCCGGCAACGATCTGGCATTGTTCGAGGCGGCCGGACGCGCCATTGCCGTCGGCAATGCGCGCGCGGAACTGCTGAACACCATGCCGCGGTCCAAGACCTATCACGCCCGGGCGTCCCATGCGGCCGGTGTCCTGGAAGGCCTGATCGAATTTGGCCTGCTGCCCCACGCCGCGGCCTGACACTGGGCCCGCCGGAACAAGGCGGGCGTCAAAACAAGAAACCGAAGACAGCCTGGGACGACGGAGAAAAACACACAGGAAGAGGTTTGATTACATGACCAAGCACAACATAGGATCGCTGCTGATGATCTCGCTGCACGGCTATGTTGCCGGCTCGCCGGAGCTGGGCAAGCCGGACACGGGCGGCCAGGTGGTCTTCGTGCTGGAACTGGCAAAGCGCTTTGCCCGCCTCGGATACCGTGTCGACGTGATGACGCGGCAATTCGAAGGCCAGCCGGCCGAGGACATCGTCAACGAAAACCTTAAGGTCGTGCGCGTCCCCTTTGGTGGCGAGGAATTCATCCGCAAGGAGGACATGCACGACTGGTACGGCGATTTCGTCACCAACGCGCTCGCCATGATCCGGCACCGCAAGCTGGAATATGACGTCATCAATTCCCACTACTGGGATGCCGGCGTTGCGGGCCAGAAAATCGCGGAAGAACTGCAGATCCCGCATATCCACACGCCCCATTCGCTCGGCTGGTGGAAACGGCATGACATGGCCGGCGCGAGCGATGAGGAGATGGCGGGCTACCGGTTCGACGAGCGCATCCAGAAGGAGTTCGTGCTCTATCGCAATTGCGATCACATCATCGCCACCACCGAGCAGCAGACCGATCTGATCGTCGAGCATTATCAGCTGCCGCGCGAGCACATTTCCATGATCCCGCCGGGGATCGATGAGGGCCGGTTCACGCCGGCAACGCCCGACACGGTCGCTGCGGCCCGCCAGAAACACGATTTCCGCGAGACCGATATCTATGTTGTCGGCCGGGCTGCGGAAAACAAAGGTTATGACCTGATCATCGAGGCCCTGCCGAGCCTGTTGCAGCTGCAGCCGGAAGCCCGCCTTGTGCTTGCTGCCGGGGCGAATTCCGACAGCGACAAGGAATTACTGAAGCAGTGGAAACGGGTGGCAGCCGAAAAGGGGGTCTCCGACGCGATCAGCTGGCGCGGTTATGTCGCCGACGAGGATCTGGCCGATTTCTACCGGGGCCCGGGCATTTTCGCGCTGCCCTCGCGCTATGAGCCCTTCGGCATGACGGCGGTCGAGGCGATGGCCTGCGGCACCCCGACTGTGGTGACCATACACGGCGGCCTGTTCGAGCAGATCGAGTTCGGCCGGCATGCCCTGATCGCGGACCCCAAGCGACCGGAGGAATTCGCCGCCATGCTGAACATGCCGATGCAATATGCCTGGATGCGCGAGACCCTGTCGGTGGAAGGCGCGCGCTTCGCCCGCCGGGTGTTCGGCTGGACCGGGATCGCCCGCCGGACGCTGCAGGTTTTCGATCAGTTCAAGGGCCGTTATGACGATCTGAAAACCGAGGATCTGGCGCTCGGGTAGCAACAGGCTCTTCGGCCCCTTTGTTGCCAAACCGAACAACCGGTTCAGCTTGCGTTCAGGTAGAATTGACTACACCTTGGCCAAGACTTCGTGAGCAGAACCGGAATCACCAAAGTGAAACAGATCGTTGCCATTCTCATCCTGACCCTCGCCGCCATCGGGCCGGCGCATGCCGCCTGCCTGTCGCAAGGCCAGGCCCAGCAAGTCGTGGCCAGCGGCAAGGCGGCCTCCCTTGGCTCTGTGGCGGGGCGTGTGAAGGGCGAGATCCTGAAGGCTCAGCTCTGTCAACAGGGCGGCGGTTATGTCTATGTTCTGTCGGTCAAGAATGGCAGCAAGGTGACCACCGTCACTGTCAACGCTGGCAGGTAGCCTGCAGAAGCCTGGGGGCGAGCCAAGATGGTCGCCCCTTACATTCCCGCCGAGATTTTTTTGAAAAGTCAGACCTTATGCGCATCCTAGTTGTTGAAGACGATACCGATTTGAACCGCCAGCTCGTCACCGCCCTCGAGGAGGCTGGATATGTGGTTGATAGCGCGACGGACGGCGAAGACGGCCATTTTCTGGGCGACACCGAACCCTATGACGCCGTGGTTCTGGATCTGGGCCTGCCGACCCTGGACGGATTGTCGGTTCTGGAAAACTGGCGCCGCGATGGGCGCACCATGCCGGTTCTGATCCTGACAGCACGCGACCGTTGGTCGGACAAGGTGGCAGGCATCGATGCCGGGGCAGACGATTACGTTGCCAAGCCCTTCCACATGGAAGAGGTGCTCGCCCGCGTGCGGGCGCTGGTGCGCCGCGCTGCCGGCCATGCCTCCAACGAACTGACTTGCGGTCCGGTGCGTCTCGACCTGCGCGCCGGCCGGGTCACCGTCGACGGCAGCCCGGTGAAACTGACCTCGCATGAATATCGTCTCCTGTCCTATCTCCTGCATCATCAGGGCAAGGTGATTTCCCGAACCGAACTGACGGAACATCTCTACGACCAGGATTTCGATCGGGATTCCAACACGGTCGAGGTGTTTGTCGGACGCTTGCGCAAGAAGATCGGCTCGGACCTGATCGAGACGATCCGAGGTCTGGGCTACCGCCTGGGAGCGGCGAGTGACGACTGAGCCCGAAGCAAACAGCGGCAAAGCTCAAGGCAGGCAACGGTCACTTGCGGCCCGTCTGGTCATCGTCGCCGCGGTCTGGTCGACCATCGCGCTGGCCCTGGCCGGCATCTTCCTGGTGTCCCTCTACCAGCGCTCCAGCGAGCGGGCGTTCGATGCCCAGCTCGAGGTGCATATCAAGGCGCTGATCGCCGAAATGCTGGAAACCGACGCCACCGCGACCACAGGCGTTGCGACCACAAAGGTCACGGCGCCGACCTATCGCGGCGATCCGCGGTTCTCGCTGCCCCTGTCGGGCTGGTACTGGACCGTGCGCCGCGCCGACAGTCCGGCGATCCTGTATGCGTCCGCGTCCCTTGTCGGCGACCCGCTCAACACGCCGCCGATCGGACAGTCGGATGAGAGCGCGGGCTTTATTGTCGGACCGACCGGCGACGAAATCCGGGTGCTGCAGCAGCGGATCTCGATTGAAGACAGCGCCTATGTCATTGCCGTGGGCGCCGCGACCGCCGGATTCTGGGCGGATATCACCGAATTTGCCCGCATGGTCGCACTTACCCTGTGCCTGGTCGGTCTTGGTCTGATCCTGGCGATCTTCTTCCAGGTCCGGGTGGGCCTCAGACCTCTGATGCGGCTGCGCGCGTCCCTGTCGGCCGTCCGTCAGGGCGATGCCGAGCGGATCGATGAAGCCCTGCCGAGGGAAATCGCGCCGCTGGCGGTGGAGCTGAATGCGCTGATCGTCTCCAACAAGGAAATCGTCGAACGGGCCCGGACCCATGTCGGCAATCTCGCACACGGGCTGAAAACACCTCTTTCGGTGATTGCGAACGAAGCGCGTGCTTCCGGAGGCCCCCTGGCGGACAAGGTCACCGAACAGACGGCGATCATGTCGACACAGATCCAGCATCACCTGGAGCGGGCGCGCATGGCCGCGCAGCGCCGCGTCATCGGTGTATCCTGCGAGACCGAGCCGGTACTCGGCCGCCTGATTCGCGCCATGGGCAAGATCTATCGGGACAAGGGCGTGGAAGTCTCCTTTGACCAGCACGGGGCGATCCGGTTCCGCGGCGAAAGCCAGGATCTGGAGGAAATGAGCGGCAATCTCATCGACAATGCCTGCAAGTGGGCGTCCTCCAAAGTGGTGGTTCAGGTCGCGCCCCTGACCGATTCGGCAACCAACCGGGACATGTTTACGATCACGGTGGAAGATGACGGTCCGGGCTTGACGCCCGATGAGCGGGCCGAAGCCGTCAAACGCGGCCGGCGCCTGGACGAAACCGTGCCGGGAACAGGTCTTGGCCTGTCGATCGTGGCCGATCTGGCCGCTCTTTACGGGGGCAGTTTCGAACTGGACGGGTCCAGGTTCGGCGGCTTGAAGGCACGGCTTCTGCTGCCTGCCCTAAACCGGGTCTGACACTCGGCCGTGTGGGCGAGTTGTTGTGGTTGCAGCGGGGACAGCCGAAGAACCGGTCAGCCCGGGGAAACGCAACTGTGATAGACTGTGACGCAAATCACGGGAACAATGAGGCTATTGTGGCCAAGTTCGGCCACAAATTGAAAATATCAATGATTCACTTACCGGTTTCCTCCGGTCCTTACACCCCTTAGGAGCTTCAAAGCATGCGTCTTCGCGGTGCCACATGTCTTGCTCTTGCCACGGTTCTGGCCGGATGCTCAATGACGTCCGGGTCCAAGAACCAGGGCGGATGGGGCTCCTTTTTCGGCGATCCGAATGCGCATGTGGTCGGGTCGGAGGCAAACACCGCGATTTCCGTGCTCGTGAACAACGAGTTTGGCGATGCTCTTGAACCGTCCGACCGGAAGGCGGCCGAAGACGCCCAGAACCGGGCGCTGCGCGCGCGCGGCGTCGGCGTATCTGTTGCCTGGCAGAACGAGCGCACCGGGCGCAGCGGCCAGGTCCGGCCGGGGCCGGTCTATTTCGTCAATGAGACCAGCTGCCGGGAATTCACCCACGAGATGGTCCTGAACGGACGGGTGCTGCAGGCCCGTGGAGCCGCCTGCGAAACAGAACTAGGCAACTGGCAAGTCATCGGCTGACCCACGCCGAGTGATTCTGAAAGCCTTTCAAATACCTACAATTTTTCTCAACACTTGTTTAAGTGTTCGCGCGGTATTGTTTCCGAGACCTTAATCGCGATGTTGACGCTGTGAATGACCCATTCGGACCAGCTTGAAACCAAACTGAAGACTTATCTAAGCAGCCTGAGTCCGAAAGCGGTGGAGGCTCTGGTCCGTAATCTTGAACGGGCGAAGGTCCAAAAGGACGCCGATCCGAATATCCAGTTGATCCTCTCGGCGGCTGTCGCCCTGTTGCGCAAGCCGCAACCGGTCACGCCGGACATACCCGGTGGGGAACAACGGCGCGGTCAGATCCAGCGCATGTTCTTTTCGCCCCTGGACGACTTTCTCATCAACGAGGTGCTGCCGAATCGGCAGGAGGGCCGGATCTATCGCGGCATGCTCGACCGCGTCTGGAAGTGGCTGGGCCGCGATGTCATGGCCGCGGATGTGCGCATGGTGCTGGAACAGGCCGGCAACGCCACCGTCAGCGGCGAACGGATTGACGCGCTGGTGCAGGCCCTGCGCTCGCGCGCGGTCGAAGCCATCGGCGAAAAGCTGCATCGGGGGGAGATTTCCGAAAAGGAACACCGCCGCATGGCAGCCGAGCTTGGTGGCGCCCGCGGCATCGCCGAGCTGAAGGACATTCAGAAGATATTCGCGGCCGAGCGGTGGCTGGTGCCGTTTCTCCAGAATATTCCCGACCGGATCAACGAACACAGGCTGAAGCAGGACACGGATGTGCTCCGGCTTGTCGACAAGTGCTCTGAGCGCTTTCCCGATCACCTGCCGGTCATTGCTGCGGCGCTTGTGGACCGGGCAGAAATGCCCTCCGCTCTGTGCTCATTTGCGGGACGCCTGACAGGAAACAGTGACCCGAAAGCCATTGCGAATTCGCAATTCGCTCCCTTTGTCGACGTGGTCATGAGCGAAGCGGAACGCCTGCAGATCCTGGCGCTGGAACATCGCAACCACAATCCGGACCCGATCGCCTTTTCACAGGCCCTGTCCGAGTATCATTCGCTGGTGCGCGGCGTCGAACGTGACATGGATCTCTCGGTCACCGGCAAATGGCACAAGCAGCTGGCGGAAACCAAGCGCAGCATTTCCACCGTGGTTACGCGGGAACTGAACAGCGCGCATGGCAGTGTGCGCCGGGCCCTGCAGGTGCCGAAATTCGATCCTTCCGGTCAATTGCAAAAGGACCAGTCGGCCATTGACGACGCCGTGCGGGCGCTCAAGGTCGTCACCATGGTGCGCAATGCCTCCGAGACCTTCGCTGTCAACGAAATCGGCAAACGCACGCGGCAAGCGGTGGAACAGACGCTTGAAATCTTGACCAGATCGCTGATCACCGACATCGGCAAGACGCGCGGTCCGCAGCTGGAAGCCCAGATGGCGGCGGCCGACGTCGCGATCATGCTGTCGGAAATCTATTTCGGCGAGGACTACGCGGCGCAATTGCGGCGCAGCCGTCAATCGGCGCTGTCCAAGGCCAACAAGAGCGCGGCTGATGCTGGCCCGAACCCGGAGCGCAAACTTGTGGCCAATGCCCTGGGACGCCGCTGACGGGGACCTGCGAGGGCTCTACTTTCCCTGATTATCTAGAGCGCTTTTCGATCAGTTAGGGTCATTTGACTGAGACGGTTTGGCTCGCTGGCGAGGCGGGTCACCCGCGATGGTGTTTCCCACCATAAGGGTGAACCAACGACGCAAGCGGGCCAAACCGTCCGGCCCACTCTCATTTGTTTTTCATATGCATCCGTCCGTTTGCGGGTGAAACTATCCGGCCCATCGGCGGCGTTGCGCCACTTGCCCGATGCACCGCATCGCGCTTCGCAACGCGCCTTGCCGTCTGAACCGGATAATTTCATCAAATGACCCTAACTGATCGAAAAACGCTCTAGTGGCCGCGACCGCCGGTCACAGCACTGCCACCTTGCTTTTATCCGCATTGAACGGTCTATAGTGCGGCCATGATATTCTGGATTCTGATTGCCGGCCTGACGGCCGTCGCCGCCCTGTCGGTGCTTGTTCCATTGTCGCGCACGCGGCGCTTGCCCGAAACCGTCGCGTCCCAGGCCGACGAGGCGGTTTACCGCGAGCAGTTGAACGCAATCGAGACCGAACTGGAACGGGGCCTGATCGATGCCGATACGGCCGAGGCCGCCAGAACGGAAATCGCGCGCCGGCTTTTGGCCGCCCACGAACGGGTGAAGGCAGCGCCCGGCGCTAGCCGTCCGAAGACAGGCTTGAAGCTTGCGCAAGCCGTTGCCGTGCTGGCCCTCCCGGCGGTTACCTTTGGCCTCTATCTGCTGCTGGGGACACCGGATCTGCCCGACCAACCGCTGCACGCGCGTCTGACCGCGCCGGCGGAAGGTCAGTCCGTCGACGTCCTGGTGGCGCGGGTGGAACGGCATCTGGCAGACAATCCGGAAGATGGTCAGGGCTGGGCGGTGGTCGCACCGGTCTATCTGTCACTTGGCCAGCCGCGCGCCTCGGCCAAGGCCTATGCTAATGCAATCCGCATCCTTGGACCGAAGCAGGAATGGCTCACCGATATGGGAGAGGCGCTCGCCATCGCCGAGCAGGGGCTGGTGACTGCCGAGGCGCAGCGGGCATTCGAGCAGGCCGTGGCGCTTGAGCCCTCCGCCGTGAAACCGAGATTCTTTCTGGCTATTGCGCTCGGACAGGAAGGCCGCAAGGTCGATGCGATCGCGGCCTGGGAGGCGCTTCTGGATGGAGCGGACCCGACTGCCGCCTGGGTTGGGGCCGCCCGGCAGGAACTGGCGCGTCTGACAGGCGAGACCCCGAACATGACGGCTCCGCGCGGGCCGTCGCAGGAAGACATAGCCGCTGCCGCGGACATGAGCCGTGACGATCAGCAGGCCATGATCCGCGGCATGGTCTCAGGTCTCGCGGAGCGCCTGACCACCGAGGGCGGCTCCGTCGAAGAATGGAACCGCCTGATCCGCGCCTATATGGTTCTGGGGGACAAGGCGGAAGCGGAAAAGGCACTGGCATCCGCGCAGGCCGCCTTTGCCGAAAATCAGAACGACTTGTCCCGGATCAAGGACGCGGCCAGACAGCTCGGGCTATCCGGGTCCTAGGCACACACCGCACCTGCAGGGGGCGCCAGGTGCAAAAAGATAGACTTCGGACGGAACGCACATGACACGCAAACAAAGACGGTTGATGTTTATCGGATCGGCTGGCGCGGTTTTGGCCGTCGCTCTTGGCCTGATCCTGTTTGCCCTGAACGATCAGATTGTCTTTTTCCAAAGCCCCAGTGACATCGTCACGCAATCCGTTCCGCCCGGACAGCGAATCCGGCTGGGCGGACTGGTCGAGGAAGGCTCGGTCATCCGCTCCGACAATGCAGAGGTCAGCTTTCGCGTGACCGATCTGGAGAACACGGTTGCCGTGACCTACAAGGGCATCCTTCCCGACCTGTTCCGGGAAGGCCAGGGTGTCGTCACCGAGGGTGTCATAAACCCGAGCGGCGTGTTTGTGGCCGACAGCGTTCTGGCCAAGCACGATGAGAACTACGTTCCTAAGGAAGTCGCGGACGCGCTAAAGGATCAGGGACACTGGCAGGGTGGCGAAAGCGCCGCCAATTGAGGCCGCTGACACGAGAACTGAGGGACGAATATGGTCATTGAATTCGGACACTATGCGCTGGTGCTGGCCTTTGCCCTGACACTGGTCCAGTCGGTACTGCCGATCTGGGGTGCGCTGATCAAGGACGAACGCCTGATGGCGGTGGCGCCGCCGGTCTCCGTGACACTGTTCGTGCTGGTTCTGCTGTCTTTTGTGGCGTTGACGGGGGCCTATCTCAATTCCGACTTCTCGGTTCTGAACGTTCTGGAAAACTCCCATTCGGCCAAGCCGCTGCTCTATAAATTCACGGGTGTGTGGGGCAATCACGAAGGCTCTATGTTGCTCTGGGTGCTGATCCTGGTTTTCTTCGGTGCGCTGGTCGGCGCGTTCGGCAGGAACCTGCCGGCGGATCTGCGCGCCGTGACGCTTTCGGTTCAGGGCTGGGTCTCAGCCGGTTTCATCCTGTTCCTGCTGGCAACCTCCAATCCGTTCACGCGCGTGGCCAATCCGCCGCTTGAGGGCGCCGATCTCAACCCGATCCTGCAGGACATCGGCCTCGCAATCCATCCGCCGCTGCTCTATGTCGGCTATGTCGGCTTTTCCATCACCTTCTCCTTCGCCGTCGCCGCTCTGATCCTCGGGCGGACGGACGCTGCCTGGGCCCGCTGGGTTCGGCCCTGGACGCTGCTGGCCTGGGGCTTCCTGACACTAGGCATCGCCATGGGGTCCTATTGGGCCTATTACGAGCTCGGCTGGGGCGGCTGGTGGTTCTGGGATCCGGTCGAAAATGCCAGCTTCATGCCGTGGCTGGCCGGCACCGCGCTGCTGCATTCGGCGATCGTCATGGAAAAGCGCGAAGCACTGAAGGTCTGGACCGTGCTGCTTGCGATCTTCACCTTCTCGCTGTCGCTGCTCGGTACCTTCCTGGTCCGCTCCGGCGTGCTGACCTCGGTGCATGCCTTTGCCACCGATCCGGCGCGTGGCGTGTTCATTCTGGGGCTTTTGTGTTTCTTCATCGGCGGCTCCCTGACCCTCTATGCCTGGCGGGCCTCGACCCTGAAACAGGGTGGCCTGTTCGCACCGATCAGCCGGGAAGGCGGCCTGGTGCTGAACAACCTGTTCCTGACGGCCGCCTGCGCGGCGGTTTTCGTCGGCACGCTCTATCCGCTTGTCCTGGATGCGGTCACCGGCGAAAAGATTTCGGTCGGAGCGCCGTTCTTCAACCTGACTTTCGGCCCGCTGATGGTGCCGCTGCTTTTGGCCCTGCCGTTCGGGCCGGTCCTGTCCTGGAAACGCGGTGACCTGGCTGCCGCCTGTCAGCGGCTCTATGCTGCCTTCGGTCTGGCCCTCGTGCTGGCTCTGGTCGCCTTCTGGGCCTGGGGCATGGAGATGGTGCTGGCCCCACTGGGCGTCGGCCTGGCGGTCTGGGTGATGGCGGGGTCGGTGTCTGAAATCGTCACCCGGGTCAAGTTCTTCGAGATCGGTCCGAAACGCGGTTTTGCGCGCCTGGTGGGCCTGCCGGGATCGGCATGGGGCACTGCCTTCGCCCATTTCGGTATCGGTGTCACGGTGCTCGGAATCGTGACCGCGTCGGCCTTCCAGGAAGAACACGTGCGCACCATGCGCCCCGGTGATACCGTCGATCTTTCCGGCTATGAGATTACCTTCGATGGGGCGGCGCCACGCAGGGGACCGAATTACACCGAAGAAGTCGGGCATTTCACGATCCGTCAGGGTGGTGCGATGGTCACGGAACTGGATCCCTCCAAGCGGATTTACACCGCGCGCCAGATGCCGACGACGGAAGCGGCCATTCACACGGTCGGCTTTTCCCAACTTTACCTCTCGCTCGGCGAAAGCCGCGGCGACGGGGCGGTGGATGTCAGGGTCTATTTCAAACCGTTCATCACCTTGATCTGGATCGGCTGCGTAATCATGGCCTTCGGTGCCGCCTGTTCGATGGCCGACCGGCGGCTTCGTGTGGGGGCACCGAAACCGGCACGCAAACGTCCATCGGCACCGGTCGCGGCGGAGTGAGCATATGATACGGCCCCTGCTGACAAGTCTGCTGCTGTGCCTCAGCCTCGTGGTGAGCCCTGCGCTGGCGGTCACGCCCGACGAGATTCTCGATGATCCGGTCCTGGAAGGTCGCGCCCGGGCGCTTTCGGCTGAATTGCGCTGCATGGTCTGTCAGAACCAGTCGATTGACGACAGCGACGCGCCGCTCGCCAAGGACCTGCGCATCCTGGTGCGTGAACGGCTCGTCGCCGGTGACAGCGATGAGCAAGTGGTCGATTATCTGGTGTCGCGCTATGGCGAGTTCGTTCTGCTGAAACCCCGATTTGCCTGGCACACGCTGGTGCTGTGGGCAGCGGGGCCGGTGGCGCTGCTGGCCGGGCTGATCGCCATTGTAGCGGCGCTGCGTCGACGCCCGATACGCGAGGGAAGTGCCGAAGCGCAGGCCGTGTCCCAACTGTCAGAGGAAGAAGAACGTCGTTTGAAGGCGCTTCTTGGGAATACCGACTAAGCGGTTCTGTTCGTTCCCATGCAGATCTGAACCGATTTCTACTGATAGGTAGACAGTCTCGCTCAAGCTATGGTTAACTGAATTTGCGTTATCCGGTGATGCCGATTTTCTTTTAATTCTAAATTCCTGATTGTCGCGAGGCGAAATTCAATGTTCTTTTCTGTTGACGGTAAGCTTTTTTCATCTTTGATTGCGGTGGTCATCTCGAGCATCTTTTGCGGGTCCTGCCTGGCGGCATGGAACAGTGACATTCCTCCTCCTCACGGAACGGAGCCCCAGGAAACTCTGGGCTTACCGATGGAAGACTGGTTGGGAACGCCACCCGCAGCCAGTGCGCCACGCCTTCAGCTTGCATTCGAGGACAGTATCACCGGCGCGGTGGTCAAGCAGTTGCAACGTGGTGCGGCGGAATGCAATCGGCTTGATCCTGTCTACCGGATCGATTGTTTGCGCCGCGTTTACGCCCAGGCAGCCGGTGTAACCGGGAACCGGCGCGATTATTCGGGTGCAAATTCCGCGCTGCGTAGTCTGGCCAGGCAGTTGAATGGAATCGTTCGTCAGAACTTGGACCAGAAAGCAGAAAAGGCGAAGATTGGAAGGAATTCCTATCGGGCGGTTACACGCGAGGCACTGCGCAAGGCAAACAGTCTGGCCACGCAGGCCATTCAGGAGACCCGGACGAAATTGCTTCGATCCGCAGGTAATTCGAGGAAGCGGAAGGTGCACTACACCAGCATCGCCAACGCTGTGAATTCGACCAAGAAGATCCTGAGATCCTGAGGACGCCCTCTATGCCGACCGGCCGCGTGCTGGAAACCCGTCACCGGTCCCGGCTTGGTGTTTCACAGCGTTCACACCATGGCGTGACTTGCATGGCATTTCGTCATGCTTACCTCTGGGCGAGTGACAGCCGGAGGCCGATGCAATGACCAACCGTCCCTTGAAACTGGAATTCGACGGCGCGAACGGCGCCAGACTGGCGGCGCGGCTGGATCTGCCGGCTGGACGGATCCGGGCCTTCGCGTTATTTGCCCACTGTTTCACCTGTTCCAAGGACATTCCCGCGGCTCGGCACATTGCCGGGGCGCTGGCCGCCGAAGGCATGGCGGTGCTGCGCTTCGACTTCACCGGGCTTGGCGGCAGCGGCGGCGATTTCTCCTCCACCGGTTTTTCTTCCAACGTGGAGGATCTGAAACGCGCTGCCGATTTTCTTCGGCAGACTTACGAAGCGCCCCAACTTCTGATCGGCCATTCCTTGGGCGGAGCGGCCATCCTGTCGGTCGCCGCCGATATCCCTGAGGCACGGGCCGTGGTGACCATCGGCGCGCCAGCCGACGCCGATCACGTGATCCACAATTTCAAGGGCGCGGAGGAAACCATTCGCAGGGTCGGCGTCGGCGAGGTCGATCTGGCGGGCAGAACCTTCACCATCCGCAGGGAGTTTCTGGAGGACCTGGAAAAACAGTCCGTCCGGGACAGGGTCTCCCGGCTCGGCAAGGCGCTTCTGGTGATGCATGCGCCGCTCGATGACACGGTCGGCATCGACAATGCGACGGACATTTTCGTCGCCGCAAAACACCCCAAGAGTTTCGTTTCCCTGGACAAAGCCGATCATCTGCTGTCGCGCAGCGAGGAGGCCGCCTATGCGGCGCGGGTGATCGCAGGCTGGGCCAGCGGTTATCTCGACACAGAGACGGACAAATCAGCCGACGAGGCCAGGGACGGGGTCGAGGTGGTCGAGACAGGGCAGGGCAAGTTCCAGGCGATGGTGGCAAGCGGTTCGCACAGGCTGATCGCCGATGAGCCCATGGACTATGGTGGCCTCGACAGCGGCATGTCGCCTTACGGCTTTCTGTCCGCGGCGCTCGGCGCTTGCACCGTCATGACCCTGCGCATGTATGCCGACCGCAAGGGGTTCAAGGTCGACCGGATCGGCACGCGGGTCCTGCACGGCAAGGTTCATGCCGCCGATTGCGAGGACTGCTCCGACGAGATCAGGGAAAAGGGTAGCCGGATCGATCGCTTCGAGCGGTTGATCATGCTGGAAGGCGATCTGGATGCCGACACGCGCGCGCGCATGCTGGAAAATCGCCGACAAGTGCCCGGTGCATCGGACGCTGGAAGCCGGCGCCGCGGTGGTCACGCGTGAGGATCACCCGGTTATTGACTAAAGACACGGCGTGTCTCAGACCGTCAAAGTCTGTTCAGAATTGATCGCGATAGCCGGGACAGGGGTGGTAACCCCCCGGACATCTAAACCGTTTTCATCGATGGACCTCGGCTCACCTATCCCGGGTATTCGCTACGCTGCGCCCGGGATGACGAAGTCAGAATTTGGGGAGCTGCCTCAGGCGGCCTGACCTTCAAGGGTCTGTAGGCGGATTTTCATGAAGGACAGCAGACGGCGGGCATCCCGGTCCGACAGGGACTGATAGTCGGTTGCCCAGTTTCCCGCGGTCGAAGCCGGCTGCTTGTTGTGCATGGCGCGTGCCTTGCAAAGCGCCGAATAGTCGGCGTTTTCAACGCCCATGGCACGGCACAGGACGGCAACGCCGGTCGCGTCATAACGGACCATGACATTGGTCACGTATTTCTGCTCAAGGCCTGCCATTTCGGCAAGCAGGAAGCAGATGTCGAACAGGTTGTTTGACAGCGCCAGCTGGGTGATGGCCTTGCCCAGTGACCGCTGTCCGGCGCGGATTTCCTTCAAGGTCGCCTTGGCATTGATCCGTGTCGCCTTGCGCTCCAGCTTGGAGCTGGCGACGACCTTGCTGGCCTTGTGGAACAGATCGTTGACCAGATCCTCGTTGTCCTTGCGCATCTGGCGGATCTTGGCCTGTTGCTGCGCCGGCATCTGGTTGATCAGCTTGTCGTAGTCGGTCTCCGTGACGTCCGACCGCTCCATCATGGCGTCGCGGATCTTTTCATCGCGCTCGGCCAGCTTGATCAGCAGCCGCGACCCCCAGTCGGAAATCTGTGCGCCGTCATTGGCGGCCACCGACTGTTTGACCGGGCTTTCGCCGCGTTCGAGCAGAACGTCGGTGACGTTGGCTTCCAGGTGTTTGCGCTTGGAGATCGCCAGCAGGTGACCCTGACCCATGGTTTTTGCCAGCCGCAGAATGTCCTCGGTCTTGAGGGCATTGGAAGACGTCAGCATCGGTCGGGCGATGTCGATTTCTTCGCGGGCCAGTTCGTAGGCAATCTTGTGGGACGTGTCGTCGATCGGCGCCAGCTGTTCGGAAATCACCTTCTTCTGCTCCGGCTCCATCGTTGGGAGCATGCTTTCCAGCACCGTGTTGAACAGCGTGATCTCTTCGGTCTGGTAGCTGTCAGCTCCTCTGACGAAAAGCTCGGTGACATGTTCCACCAGCTGATGACGCTTTTCCGGGGTGCTGTCCTGCGCGAGACTGAGAAGGTCGTTGATCATCTTGAGGCCGTCCATTTTTGTATGCATAGACCTACCCCGGAGACAGTTTACAACTGTCTAAAGCGCAGTTGAAAAATTAGACTAATCTTTTGCAATATCCGTATTAGTAACAGGTGTGGAAAGGCAGGCGTGACACTTCGGGTAGTTTCTGAGTTCGCGCTGCGTATTCTTGAGTAATTCTCGATTGGTTCCTGAATTTGTTCAGGTGAACACAAATCGGATATGCACAGGACGTTCTCCGGCGGCCTAGGCCAAGATTGCCATGTCCATGGGAAGGTCCCAGGCCATCGGGAAAATCGTTTCGATCTGAGAGAAGGCAAAGCCGACGCCGACGACAAGCGGTTTGGCGTTCATCGACGCCAGTGTCCGGTCGTAATATCCCCCGCCATTGCCGAGACGGTAGAGGTCTTTGTCGATGCCAACCACGGGAGCGATCACGATTTGGGGATGCTGTGGCGGGCCGTTTGCAGGAACCAGGATATTCCATGTGCCGCGGATCATCTCGCAACCGGGCGACCAGGGTCGAAAGATCAGCGGAGCCTTCCTTTCGAGCACAACCGGCAACAGCACTTTCTTGCCGGCGCCGTACAGCTCCGTCATAAGCGGTCTGAGGTCAGGTTCACCCCGAATGGGCCAATAGACAGCGATAGTCTCGAATTGCCGGTCCGTCAGAACCTCGCGCAACCGCGCGATCAACGCGGAGGTTGCCGTCTGTCTGTCCGATTGGCCTTGTTGCCTGCGTTTCTGGTAAAGCCGCTCGCGCTCGGATTTGCGGAACTGGCGCACATCAAGGTAGGTCTGTTCGTCGATGAGGTGACCGCCGATGATCTTGTGCGCGTGACAGGCGGGATCTCCCGGCGGGTCGTCGTCCTCGTGCATTCGGGAGTGTCCATTCCGACGGTTCAGGCGGCTTCTTCGTGTTTGGCTGCTTTCAGTTTGATCTTCATCAGCGTCAGCAGACGGCGGGCGTCGGTGTCATCCAGCATGTGATAGTTGGTCAGCCATTTGCTGCCGGTGCTTTCCGGAAACTTCAGGTGCTTGCAGCGTTCCTTGCAGACGGCCTGGAATTCCATCGCGCCGATGCCGCAGGCGCGGCAAACGGCTGCGATCCCCGTAGAATCGTAGCGAACCATGAGGTTGTGGACGTATTTCATTTCCAGTCCGGAGGACGCCGAGAGCAATCCGACGGCATCGAGCAGATTGTGCTCGTGCGAGAGCTGGTAGATCGCCTTGTTCAAGGTTGTCTTGCCCAGCTTGATCCCCATCAGCCAAGCCTTGGGGCTGATCTTGGAGGGCTTTGGCACGAGTTCGGAGCCTGCGGCGATTTCACCGTCGTCCCGGAACAGGTCCTCGATCAGTTCCTCGTTGGACTTGCGCAGGTGCCGGATCCGGTCGCCCATCTGCTTCGGCATGTCTTTGACCAGGCTCTCGAACACCGGCATGGTGATCTCGGCACCGAGGTTCGCTGCAACCGCATGTTTGACTTCTTTGCTGCCGCGCTTGATCAGGATGCTGCTGAGATCCTTGCTGACGTGATCGCGCTTCGCGAGCGCCAGCAGATAGCCCTGATCCTTGGTCTCGGCGATCTTCTTGAGATCGGCCTCCGTGAGGGCCTTTGAGCGCTCCAAGATGGCCTGCGCGACAGGCAGGTCGTCGCTGGCCATGGCCGCGGCGAGCTTTGAGGACATCGATTGGACGTCGGCAAGCTGCTCCGACATTTTGCGCTTCGCTTCATGTTCAAGCGAATCGTAGACGCCTTCAAGCATGCTGTTCAGGAGATTGGTTTCTTCCGAACCGGTGTCCTCGGCGCGGGCCACAAGAAGTCCGGTCACGTGCTCGGCGAGCTCGTGTTTTTTCTTCTTTGAACTGTCTTTGGCAAGCTTGAGAAGCGCGTCGGTCATCGAAAGTCCCTATCGGGAAAATTTTCTCCAACATTCCTTTATAACCTGTGAAAATCGACAGGATTTTTGAACAGAACGGCGGAATTCCGCGGAGTTGACCTCTCGGCCAAGATCCGTCATGGGATTGGTATGATTGACAGGCCCATTCTCTATTCCTTTCGACGCTGCCCCTATGCCATCCGCGCAAGGCTCGCGATTACCGCAAGCGGACAAAGAGTGGAACTGCGCGAGATCGTGTTGCGCGACAAGGCGCCGGAGTTTCTGGAGACTTCGCCGTCTGCAACGGTTCCCTGTCTGAAAGACGGGGGCAGTGTCCTCGACGAGAGCCTCGACATCATGCTGTGGGCGCTGAAGAAATCCGACCCCGACGCCTGGCTTCTCCCGGAGGCGGGGACGCTTGCGGAGGTGCTTGACCTGATCGGGACCTGCGACGGTCCCTTCAAGCGACATCTCGATCGCTACAAATACGATACGCGTTATGCCGATGCCGACAAGGACACGGAGCGGGGCAGGGCTTCGGAGTTTCTGTGGCTGATCAATGGCCGCCTGGCCGAACACCCCTGGCTGTTCGGTTCGCGCGCCTGCCTTGCCGATTTTGCAATCCTGCCTTTCGTGCGCCAGTTCGCCAACGCCGACCGGGACTGGTTCGACCGCCAGGACTGGAGTGCGTTGAAGGGGTGGCTGGCCGCGTTCGAAACCTCGGACCGGTTTCAGGCGGTGATGGCCAAATGGCCCAGGTGGCAGT
Source organism: Roseibium sediminicola (assembly GCF_023156505.1). GTDB lineage: Bacteria > Pseudomonadota > Alphaproteobacteria > Rhizobiales > Stappiaceae > Roseibium > Roseibium sediminicola. Next base: position 50,634 of record NZ_JALNMJ010000003.1, read on the forward strand.
CTGGAGACGAACAGACCCTGTTCCCTTGAACAGGCGCAGGCTCCAACTGGTCGGGGCGATGCTCCGTTATCCCAATCTTACAAATCCTTAATCTGTCCGACAGGCGCCTGTAAGGCACGCTCACCTAGATTCATCCTCGAACCTGGAACGCGAGTCCCTTCGTGCGTTCCCGACCATGGCCTTCAGTTCGAAAGTCGATAGAGGAAGAAAAAATGGAAAACCGTCGCTCTGTCTCTCCTTTGCGGTCCCGCCGCGCCAAATTGCTGGCAGGAGTTGTTGCGCTTGGCGCCGCCGGGCTTATGACTGCCCAGACAATTGTGCCCAGCCAGTTGGCTTTTGCCGACGCCGTTCGCGTCGATACCGCGGCGCCGACCGACTTTTCGGATGTGGTGCGCACCGTCAGCCCCGCTGTTGTCAGCGTTCAGGTGAAACAGGCGGCCGAACCCCGCATGATGAATTTCGGCGGCAAGGACGGCTTTGACGAGTTCTTCAAGGGTCTGCCCGACGGCCATCCCTTCCAGAAATTCTTCCGGGATTTCGGCGGCCGCGGTGACAACGGCCAGGAGCAGCGCCGTCAGCCGCGCCAATATGGCATGTCGCAAGGCTCCGGCTTCTTCATTTCCGAAGACGGTTATGTGGTCACCAATCACCACGTGATCGACAAGGGCACCGAATTCACCGTCATCGACCAGAAGGGCGACGAATACCAGGCCACGCTGATCGGCGCTGACAAGCGCACCGACCTCGCGCTGCTCAAGGTCGAAAGCGACAAGGACTTCACGTATGTCGACTTCGCCAAGGAAGCACCGGAAGTCGGCGAGTGGACCGTCGCCATCGGCAACCCGTTCGGTCTTGGCGGTTCCGTGACCGCCGGCATCGTCTCTGCGCGCGGCCGTGACATCGGCGCGGGTCCGTACGACGACTTCATTCAGATCGACGCTCCGGTCAACCGCGGTAATTCCGGCGGTCCGGCCTTCAACATGCGCGGCGAGGTCATTGGCGTGAACGCGGCGATCTTCTCGCCGTCGGGCGGCAATGTCGGCATTGCCTTCGCGATCCCGGCCTCGACCGCCCAGGACGTCATCATGGAACTGAAGGATGACGGCACGGTCGTCCGCGGGTGGCTGGGCGTTCAAATCCAGAACGTCACCAGTGACATCGCGGAGAGCCTTGGCCTTGAGGAGGCCCGCGGCGCCATCGTCGCGGAAGCGCAGGAAAACAGCCCGGCTCAGAAGGCTGGCCTGCGCTCAGGCGACACCATCCTGGCCGTGAACGGCACGGAAGTGGAAGGCCCGCGTGAACTTTCCAAGATCATCGCCGCCTTCGAACCCGATACCACGGTCGATGTCACCGTCTGGCGCGACGGCAAGAAGCAGGACATCGATGTAACGCTCGGACGCCTGCAGGAGCAGGAGCAGGTCGCGTCCCTCCAGCCGGAGCAGGCGGAAGAAACGACCAGTCTCGATGATCTCGGCCTTGTGCTGACCACCAAGGCGGAAGCCGGCATGGAAGGCAACGGCGTTGTCATCGCCGAGATCGATCCGGACAGCCCGGCGGCCGAAAAGCGCCTCAACACGGGCGACGTCATCCTGGAAGTCGCCGGTATGGAAGTGAACAGCCCCGCTGATGTCCTGAAGGCGCTCGAAAAAGCCGAGAAAGACGGCCGCAAGGCAGTGCTCTTCCGGGTCGAGACCAACAACACCACCCGGTTCGTCGCTCTGCCCATGAACCTGGCCTGATCAGGTACCGGTTCCAACGAGCCGGCTCCTGTGCGGCGTGACCGGCCTGCCCTCTGCCCCCAAACCCCGACGGGCCGGTCATCGCCAAGGTTCTGTCCGCCTTCCACGAAGGACAGACAAAGGGTTATGCCCCAACCCTTAAAAGACTGGCGGCGGCGTCCCACATCCATCGCCGCCGCCAGCCATTTTTTTGGATCGCCAGGCATCGAAATTTGAGCCCCGTTTGGCTCAGTCTTGCAGGAATGTCGATTGGCCCTCGAGCGCAACTCAAGGTAAAAGGGTTACATGTTGAAGATTCTTGTCATCGAAGACGATCCGGAAGCGGCCAGATACCTGGTCAAGGGCCTGAGCGAACTCGGTCATACCGCGGATCAGGCCGGCGACGGCGACAGCGGCCTGCAAATGGCGCTGGACGGCAACTACGACATCCTCATTGTCGACCGCATGCTGCCAAGGCGCGACGGTCTGTCCGTCATCCAGGAACTGCGCCGTGAAGGCAATCACACGCCGGTGCTGATCCTGTCCGCGCTCGGTCAGGTCGATGACCGGGTCAAGGGCCTGAAGGCCGGCGGCGACGACTATCTGCCCAAGCCTTACGCCTTCACCGAACTGCAGGCCCGCATCGAGGCCCTTGCCCGGCGGCCGAAATCTGCCAACCAGGTCGAGACCACCTTCACGGTCGGCGATCTGACCCTGGATCGCATGGCCCATTCCTGCCGCCGCGGCGAGATCGACATTCCCTTGCAGCCGCGCGAATTCCGCCTGCTGGAATATCTGATGCAGAATGCCGGTCAGGTGGTGACCCGCACCATGCTCCTGGAAAATGTCTGGGAGTATCATTTCGACCCGCAGACCAACGTGATCGACGTGCACATCTCAAGGCTGCGCGGCAAGATCGACAAGGGCTTCGAGACCCCGTTGCTGCATACGATCCGGGGAGCCGGATACACTATCCGTGACACGGCTCACTAGGTTCACACGAACGACAGCCTTCAAGCTGTCGCTGCTCTACATTGCCGTCTTCACGGTGATGTCCGGGTTTCTGCTCGTCTATGTGTCGGAAAACACCGACCATCTGATGTCCGAGCAGGTGGTCCAGTCCGTCGATTCCGAATTGAAGGGTCTCGCCGACGTCTATGTGCGCGGCGGGGTCCGCGATCTGGTCGAAACCATCGACCGGCGGTCCCGTCATCCCGATGCCAGTCTCTATCTTTTGACCGACTTCGCCGGCAACGCCCTGGTCGGCAACATCGCGCGCCTGCCGACCACGGTTCTGGAAGAGGCCGATGGTGGCCTGCGCCGGGTCCGCTATACGCGCCTCGGTCAGGACTCGGAAGATGTCGAACGCCAGGCCATGGTGCGCACCTTCGAGCTGCGTGGCGGCTTTCGCCTGCTGGTCGGCCGGGATCTCGGCGATCAGCTGCGTTTTTCCAACCTGCTCGGCAACGCCCTGCGCCTGTGGTTGATCGTCGTGGTGGTCATGGCCGCGATCACCTGGCTCTTCGTCAGCCGGCGGGTGATGAAGCGCATCGACGAGATGTCGGCCACCAGCCGTACGATCATGCAAGGGGATCTTTCCGGACGCCTTTCCGTTGTCGGCACCGACGACGAATTCGACCGGCTCGCGGTCAACCTGAACGCCATGCTCGACCGGATCGAACTTCTGATGCAGTCGATGAAGGATGTCACCGACAACATCGCCCATGATCTGAAAACCCCGCTGACTCGCCTTCAGACAAGGACCGAGATAGCCCTGCGTGAGGCCAAGGGCGAGGACGGCTACCGGGCAGCACTTGAGGCGACGCTCGAGGAATCCGACCAGCTGCTGCGCGTCTTCAACGCCCTTTTGCGCATCGCCCGGATCGAATCGATGGCGCCGGGCTCGGTCATGGAACCGACGGATCTCAGCAAGCTGGTCGCCGAAGTGGCCGAGCTTTACGAGCCGCTTGTGGAGGATGAAGGCGGCCGGATGGAAACCGACTTGCCAGCAGGCCTGCGCGCCGACTGCAATCGGGACCTGATCAGCCAGGTTCTGGTCAATCTTATAGAAAACGCGCTCAAATATGGCCGACCTGAAGCAGGTGGCCTGTTGATCCGGCTGACCGGCCGGGAAGAAGGCGGCCGTGTTTCTCTGACGGTCACCGACAACGGACAAGGCATTCCGGAAAAGGATCAGGACCGGGTCAAGGAACGCTTCGTGCGCCTCGAGGAAAGCCGTACGGAACCTGGAACAGGACTTGGATTGAGCCTGGTCAAGGCGGTTGCCCGCTTGCATGGGGGAGACTTGCGCTTCAAGAATGAGACACCGGGACTTAGTGCCCGCATCGATCTCAAACCGGTCGGACCGGACAATAACAGGAGCGGGCATGAAGAAGGCGGCACATCCGGAGAGCCAGAACAGTCCTGATGGCGGTGCCGGCAGTCTTGCCGACCGGATCGCGGTTGTTCCTGTCACACCGGACCTGGACCGAGCCAACCTGTTCCTAAAAGATCTTCTCGACAATCCCGAGGCAGGCGGCGATCTGAAGACGTTGCTGGCGAAAAAGCCGGACCTGGAAGGGTTCCTGGCCGGTATCATCGGTAATTCGCCCTATCTGCGCGAGCTGATGCTGGCCGATCCGGTGCGGCTTCTCAGCCTGTTGCAGGACGCCCCGGAGACCAGGCTCGCGCGGATCCTGGAAGAAGCTCGCGAGGCGAGGGCCGAAGACGAGGCCGGCATCATGCGGGCCCTCAGGCTTCTGAAACACGATCTGGCGCTGACCCTGGGTCTGGCGGACATCTCCGGTGCCATCGGCTTGAACCGGGTGACCAATGCGCTGGCCGGCTTTGCCGATGCGGCCCTGACGGCTGCGATCCGGTTCTGCCTGTCGGACCTTGCCCGCCGGAACAAGTTCACGCCTGTTGATCCCGAAAAGCCGGAAGAAAACAGTGGCCTGATCGTGCTGGCCATGGGCAAGCACGGCGCCAACGAACTCAATTATTCGTCCGACATCGATCTGATCGTCCTTTACGACCCGATGATCGCTCCGATGGCAGGCGGCGCGGAAGCGCCGGTGGAATTCGTCCGCCTGACGCGGCGGCTGGTCAAGATCATGCAGGACCGGACGGCGGACGGCTATGTCTTCCGCACCGATCTGCGTTTGCGGCCGGACCCGGGCGCGACGCCGCTTGCCATGTCGGTGCCCGCAGCTTTGGTCTATTACGAATCCCTCGGCCAGAATTGGGAACGCGCGGCGCTGATCAAGGCGCGGCCTTGCGCCGGTGATATTGCCGCAGGCGAAGCTTTCCTTCGCGAAATCGTGCCCTTCATCTGGCGCAAATATCTGGATTTCGCGGCCATTTCCGACGTGCAGTCGATCAAGCGGCAGATCCACATGCACAAGGGGCACGGCACCATCGCGGTCGCCGGCCACAACGTGAAACTGGGCCGCGGCGGCATTCGGGAAGTCGAGTTCTTTGTCCAGACCCAGCAATTGATCGCGGGCGGTCGCAATCCGGTCCTGCGCGGCCGGCGCACGCTCGACATGCTCGACGCGCTCTGCGATGCCGACTGGATTCGGCCACGTACAAGGGACGAAATGGCCGCGGCCTACCGGTTCCTGCGTGACGTCGAACACCGCATCCAGATGCTCAACGACGAACAGACCCAACTCCTGCCCAAGGACAGGGAAGGCCTGACCCGGGTTGCGGCGCTGATGGGCTTTGACGGCCTGGCGGATTTCGAGGCCGTGCTGCTCGACCACTTGCGCAAGGTTCAGCACCACTATGCCGAACTCTTCGAAGACGAGCCGGGCCTTTCGTCCGAACTGGGCAATCTGGTGTTCACCGGGGACGATCACGACCCGGGCACGCTCGAGACACTTGCCGGCCTCGGCTTCAAGCAACCCTCGGAAGCAGCCGCGATCGTCAAGTCCTGGCACTTCGGCCGCTATGCCAGCACACGGTCCACCAAGGCGCGCGAGCGCCTGACGGAAATGCATCCGGTGCTGATCGGTGCCCTCGCGGCCACTGACAATGCCGATGCGGCACTGCGTGCCTTCGACAGTTTTCTGGCCAAGCTCCCAGCCGGAGTTCAGCTGTTCTCGCTGCTCAAGTCCAATCCGCAGCTTCTGACCCTGCTGGCAACGACAATGGGCGCCGCGCCGCGCATGGCGGAAACGGTCTCCAAGCGCGTGCATGTGCTCGACGCTGTTCTGGACCCGGCATTTTTCGGGGCCATGCCGAGTGTCGAGGAATTCCGCCAGGGACTGGACCGCACGCTGTCGCAGGCCCGCTTCTATGAAGAAGCGCTCGACCGGGCGAGGATCTTTGCCCAGGAACAGCAGTTTCTGATCGGGCTTCGGCTGATTTCCGACACGCTGTCGGCCGACCGGGTCGGCTTTGCCCTGGCGCGCCTGGCCGAAGTGGTGGTCGACCGGATCCTGAAACAGGTCATTGTCCACGTGGCGGAAAGCCACGGCATGGTGCCGGGCGGCAATGTTGCCGTCCTGGCCATGGGTAAACTCGGCGGCCGGGAAATGACCGCCGCTTCCGATCTGGATCTGATCCTGCTTTATGAGGCTCCCGAAGACGTCAAGCAGTCCGACGGCGGGCGGCCGCTGGCGATCACCCAGTATTACACCCGTCTGACCCAGCGCCTGGTGACAGCGCTCAGCGCTCCGACGGCGGAAGGCTCGCTCTACGAGGTCGATTTTCGCCTGCGCCCGTCCGGCAACGCAGGGCCGCTGGCGACCAATCTGGACGGCTTCATCGCCTATCAGAAAAAGGAAGCCTGGACCTGGGAGCACATGGCGCTCACAAGGGCGCGGGTGATTGCATCGACCTCGCCGGAGTTCAAGCAGAAGATCTTCGACAGCATTTGCGGAACGCTGGTGCAGCCGCGCGACACGGAAAAGCTGGCCGACGATGTCCGCTCCATGCGTGCCCGCATCGAAAAGGAAAAAGGCACCAAGGACATCTGGGATCTGAAACAGATCCCCGGCGGGTTGGTGGATATCGAGTTTCTGGCGCAGTTCCTCCAGCTTGCCAACGCCCATGAAAACTCCGCGATCCTGGCACAGGGCACCGAACAGGCGCTGGAACTTGCACGCGATGTAGGGTTTCTCGCCCAGGACGATGCCGAGCTGCTTTTGGAAGCGCTGCGGCTTTACCACCGCCTGACCCAGGTGCTGCGTCTGACGCTCACCGGCAAATTCGTTCCGGCGGACGCGCCGGGCGGCGTGCTCGACCTGCTGGTCCAGGCCTCCGGCAGCCCGACCTTCTCCCGGCTAGAGGCAGAATTGGCGGATTTGCAGGTCAGGGTGCGGGAAACCTTCGTGCGGTTGGTTGGTGCGGTCGAGGCTGTCGACGGCGCCTAACCATCTTCTGATCCTCTCACCTGCCGAAATGGAAGACGGCGGCCTGGAAAGGGCCAAGGCCGCCGCCGGTCAGCGTTTATCTTGCGTCAGTTCAGGCAGCCGCCGTCGCGGACATGTTCCATCAGGCGAGTGGTGTCGGACGTGAACAAGGGACCGTTTTCATCGGTGGTGTTGCCGGTGATGTGGTGCGAGTTCAGGCTGACGACCAGATTGGTGCCCGAGCCGCCATCGACGGCAAACTCCGTGAACCAGGCGCCGCCGCTGTTGCCCGAGCGCATCGGGTTGCCGGACATGGTCACGATCCCGCCGGAGACGCTCGCCCATCGACCGTCGACCTTGTAGAGAGCCTGGCCGGCGCCGAAGTTCTGCGGATAGCCGATGGCGGCGAGCGCGGTGTTGGCGGGAGCGCCTGTCTGCAATTCCAGAGGTGCCCGCTCGTCGTTCTTGTCCGCAAGCAGAAATCCGTAGTCGTAGGCATAGTTCACAGAAGGCGAGTGGTACTGTGCATAGACCGAGGCGCAGCGCCAGCCGACGGTCTGGGCGGTGGCGCCCTCGTTATAGGCGCGTTGAAACACGAAGTCTGTGTTGAAGGCACCGGCCGAGCGATCGTAAAGGCAGTGAGCGGCCGTGAGAATGACCTTGAGGTCGCTGACATATTGCGCCGAACAGCGATAGGTTTTGCCGTCGGATTTCCGAAACAAAAGCCGGCCGGTGCTCCAATAGGGGCTGTTTGCGGCCGGAGCCGCCACCTTTTCGGGCACGCCGAAGGTGTCCGGTTCGACGTCCGAGCGTTTCTGTTCGGTGTCGAGCGTGTCCGGATTGAGTTGACGGAACCGCTCCCGCATCTGCTCGAGTTCCTGTGGGGTCACTTCTTCCTCGGGCAGGGGAACGGCGTCTTCAATTTCCTGCGCGCTCAAGGGCAGGGCGAGGGATTGTGCTGCGGAATTGGTGACGTCTTCGATGATCAGCGTCTGGGCCTGTGCGGCCGATGCACCGACGGCAAAAATGCCTGTGGCAAGCGTGGCGCAAAGCCAGCGGTTTGAAAGACTACGCATGCTGGTCCTCCCGGCCGCAAGCGCGGCTGCCTGCAGGGCAGCAAGCGCCGGGCGGCCAGTTCAAGTGAGATGGATTTCTGAACGGGGCTTCCCGAGTTGACCCGGGAAGCCGTGGAGCACTTAGCTCAGAAGCGGCGTGCGCAGTTCGACAATGCCTTCGTCGACAAGAGCGTTGTTTTCCGGGACGAAAACACCCCGGTCGAGATCGTAGGCCATGGTGATTTCGTTCACACCGCCGCCGAATTTGGCCACGGCGGACTTGCCGGTGATCTTGGTGATGATGGTCTCACTGGAGAACTGGCTCTGCAGCCAGATATAGACATTGGTGAACGGCGTCATTTTGCTCTGCTGGGTGGGCAGGACAAGCTGAGCGGAGATCGGCTTGCGTTCGGCGATCTTCTTGTTGACCAGAGCGGATTGTGACAGGCCGAAGGTAAGGAACGGATAGCTCGATGCCGGCATGTCGTTGTTGGCGGCATATGTGCCGCGCGGGATTTCATTGGTTTTCACGAATTCGTTGAAAACGGCCGCGGACGTGAAGGGATAATAACCGGCGTCCAGGGCGGGACCCGGCGTTACTTCCGACAGTTTCGAAATGGAGGCTCCTTCGACAATCTGGGTTGTCGACGCGTAGATCCAATAGTCCTCGGTCCACTCGACGGTGGTGGACTGGAACGGATCGATCGACAGCCAGACCACATTCGGGTCGCCGCTTCCCACCGGCTTGGCAAGCGTGATCCGCTGCTGCGCCGCCTTGATAATCTTCAAAGTTTCGGGGTCGATATTCAATGTCAATGTGAAGTCAGGCATTCCGAATTCCTCCCATCGCAGGACTTGAAAGGTGGATGCTTTCGAGCGCCGTTTGCGTTCCGAAAGCGTTCCTATTCGGACAAGCGAAAAAATCGCGGCAGACACCGCAAAAGAAAAACGGGTCATAAGGCCGAGAGAAAACTCAAATCTACTTGTTTATAACGCGTCTGTTTTTCAAAGCTAACGTAGAGGGCGCCTTTGAATTTTATGGTTTCTGGCAAATTACGTTTGAGGGTATTTTGCGCGAAAAGCGAAAAAGAACGGGGTTCTGCAGGTTTGACAATTTAGGGTTGTCTAATTGATGGGTGTGTAACTTGTTGACAGCAACTTAAAAGCGTGATCAAAATGGAACCCTTATGATACAGCTTTGAAAACGTTCGAATTTTTTGATCTGAGCCGGTTGAAGATTGCAGTCTTGGAGTGTGGCGTTAGGACGATCTGGGGTGGGGCTCGGTGACATGAAGGTTGGGTATGCGAGGGTCTCGACTGCCGATCAGAATATCGAAATGCAGTTGAAGGCCCTCTCGGAAGCAGGCTGCGACAGGGTGTTTACGGATGAAGGCCAATCCGGCGCGGTGCGCAATCGTCCGGGGCTTGACGAAGCCATGGACGTGCTGGCGGCGGGAGACACCCTGGTGATCTGGCGCCTCGACAGGCTCGGCCGGTCTCTTTCCCACCTGATCGACGTTGTTGCCATGTTGGGCCGGCGCAATATCGGCCTGCTTTCGATCTCGGAAGCCATAAACACCGGATCGGCCGGCGGCGTGTTGATCTTTCACATCATGGGCGCGCTTGCGGAGTTCGAACGGGCTCTGATTTCCGAACGCACCAAGGCGGGCATGGCGGCCGCCCGCGAGCGGGGCAGCCAGATCGGCCGTCCGCACAAAATTCTGTCGGACGAGATCGGTCAGTTGCGGCACGCGATTGAGGTCGAGGGCATGTCCAAGTCGGCTGCTGCCCGGCGGTTCGGCGTCAGCCGGGCCACGTTGTACCGGGCGTTCAGGCGCGAGCTGGAAAGAAGCTGAAGGTTGCGGTACCGCCGGTCCTGACGGGGATGTCAGACGACCAATGGTTCGACATGGTCCACCAGTTCTTGCGCGGTTGAAGCGGAGGGGTCCGGGACAAACAGGCCTCTGGCCAAATCGTATTTCAGGGCAATGTCGTTTACGCCGCCACCGAACCTGGCGATGGTGTGGCGGCCGACGATGCTGGTGATGATGGTTTCACTGGCGAACTGGCTCTGCAGCCAGACATAGACATTGGCATTGGGCGTCATGAAGATGCGCTGGGTCGCGAGCACCATCCGCGCGGAGATCGGCTTGCGTGTTACGGGCACCGCGTTGACCTGCGCGGACTGGGATAGGCCGAATGTCAGCAGGGGGTAGTTCGAGGCCGGCATGTCGTTGTTGGCTGCATAGGTGCCGGCGGGAACATCCGTGGCGCTGACAAAATCGTTGAACACCGCCGCGGCGGTGAACGGATAATAGCCGCCGTCCAGGGCCGGGCCGGGCTGCACCTCGGACAGTTTCAGAATGGACGCGCCGCTGGTGACCTGGGTCGTTGACGCATAGATCCAGACGTCGTCTGTCCATTGTACCATGTTGGCCTGGAACGGGTCGATTGACAGCCAGATGACATTCGGCTGGTCGCCACCGACTGTCTTGCCGAGCGTGATCCGCTGTTGTGCCGCCTTGATATATTTAAGGTCCTGGGCGTCGATGTTCAGGGTTAGCGTGTATTGGGACATGGCAACATCCTCCCGGCGCGGTACGACTGCTGGAACCGCGGCTGGCGAAAACGCTAACAGAGTGCGCTTGTGGATAGCAACAACTATAGGGAGTGAAGTCCGTTTGCGAGCGGCACGCCGAAGGTGGCCGCTGCGCGGGCAGTCGAACAAGTCCGCTTGGAAATGGCAATGCCGCGGGGCGCTGGCTTAGGCGCTTTGCCGCTGGGCGACTGTCTCGGCCAGAGGCAGCGTGAAGCTCACTGTGGTGCCCTTCTTGACCTCCGAGGCAATCGTCAGCTTGCCGCCATGCAGCTCGACCAGGGAACGGGCAATCGCGAGGCCCAGGCCCGAGCCCTGGTGGGTCTTGGTGAACTGGTTCTCCACCTGCACGAAGGGCTTGGCCAGGCGCTCGATGTCGCGCTCGGAAATGCCGATGCCGGTATCGGTGACCTCGAAGCGCAGCTTGTCGCCGCGCGGCTGCGCCGTCAGCGTGACGGTGCCGTTGTCGGGGGTGAATTTCACCGCATTCGCGAGCAGATTGAGCAGGATCTGCTTGAGGGCCCGCTTGTCGGCCTGGACCATCAGCGTTTCTGCTACCGACGCATTCACGGTGATGTTCTTCTCCGTTGCGGCACCAGTAACGATCCGGCCGGCATCTTCGGCGGCGGCGGCGGCACTGACCGCTTCGGTCTCGATCGACATCCGGCCGGCCTCGATCTTGGACATGTCGAGAATGTCGTTGATCACGTTGAGCAGATAGGTGCCGGAGGAATAGATGTCCTTGCAATAGTCGGCGTAACGGTTGGTGCCGAGCGGGCCGAACATTTCCTGGGTCATGATGTCGGAGAAGCCGATAATGGCGTTGAGCGGCGTTCTGAGTTCATGGGAAATATTGGCCAGGAACTCCGACTTGGCCTTGTTGGCGGCTTCGGCGCGGGTCTTTTCTTCCTGGTATTTGTCGGCCATTTCTACCAGCTGACGGGCCTGGACCTCGAGCGTCTGGCGGGATTTCTGCAGGTCGGAAACGGTCGCCTTGAGGCGCTTCTCCGAGTCCATCAGTTTCTCTTCGTGTTTCTTCAGCGCGGTGATGTCCGTGCCGACCGAAACGAAGCCGCCATCCTTGGTGCGGCGCTCGGAGATCTGCAGCCAGCGGCCGTCCTCCAGTTGCGCCTCGTATGAGCCCTCGGGCGCGCCGCCGCGCTGGCGCACGGTGACGGGTTGCGGTGCGATTTCCGCGTTGCAGGCGGCGGCCATCACGTCCTGGTACGGCGTGCCTGCGCGGATCACGGCATTAGGCAGGCTGTGCAGGGACTGGTAGTTGGAATTACAGATCACCAGTTCGTTCTTGGCGTTCCACAGGACAAAGGCTTCGGAAATCGTTTCGATGGCGTCGCGCAGGCGCAGATCGGCCATGCGGCTTTGTTCGGCGAGCTCATGCTGCTCCGTGATGTCGATGCAGATGCCGATCAGGTGCGGTTCTGCTCGGCCGCTCTCGGACTGGATTTCGCCGCGTGCCCGAAGCCAGATCCAGCTGCCGTCGGCATGGCGCATCCGGAAGGTTTCGTCGACCAGCGTTTCGCCGCTTTCCAGAAGATGTTCGGCAAGGCCCAAAAGGTCGATGTCGTCCGGATGGGTGATGTCGGCGACATCGGCAAAGCTCAAGATGTCGTCCTTCGGCTCGCGGCCAAGCAGCTCATAAAGGGAAGACGACCAGAACATCCGGCCCCGGGAGAGGTCCCAGTCGAACAGGCCGCAGCGGCCATGGGTGAGGGCAGTGTCGATGCGGCCGCGGGTGGCGGCATACATGTCGTCCGCGGCCTCGGCGCGCGTTGCCTGGCTGAAGAAACCGTAGATCACCGCCAGAAGGACAAGGGATGTGCCGACAAACAGGGTCACATTCGCGGACAGCTCGTCGCGCCATTCCGCGAAGATGGCGTTTTGCGGCTGCAGCACCGCGACCATGCCAAGCCGGCCGTCGAGATGGTGCACGGTTGCCAGCGCCTGGGTGTCGCCGTCGGTGTCGCCGAGATCCACCGGGATCGGCAGGACGCCGGCGCGGGCGCCGAACACGGTCAGCGGCTGGGACGGGCCGAGCAGGTCGCTGATCGGCCGGCTCTCCAGGGACGGCTGGATCGGCGCGGAGGCAACGATTGTTCCGGCCTCGTCCGCGACAAGGAAAATGCGGCCTTGACTGGTGGCGCCGGCTGGAAGGCTGTCGGCCAGAACGCGTTTCAGCGTGGTCCGGTAGCCGATCTGTGGCAGGCTTTCTTCGGAAACGGTGAGGCCATTGGCAACAACGGTGGCCATCAGGCTCAGGGTTGTTTCGGCGCGTTCCTGGGTCTTGGTGAAATCGCCGGCAAGTTCGCCGGCTCGGAACAGGGCCAGGACGACAATGAACAAAATGGTGAGGCCTGGTATGGCCCGCCGCATCAGGCCGTCCGAACGGGCCAGGCTGTCGCGGAAGGAGCCGGCCAGCGAGCGCAGCGGCAGGCCGGTTACGCCTGCGCCATTCTCAACGTTCGACTCCTTATTGCCGCGCCGCGCAGATGCGTCGCCAGCCAGTGCTCGCGCCATAGGAAGTGTGCCTTAAAAACCGCCGCATCGAAGCCTCGCCCCGAATCACTTCCATTTGAATCAAAACGTCTGAATTTGTCCAGACCTGGCCAAGAAGAAAATGGTTAACGGCTGAGCCGTTTTGCTGGTCTCCCGTTAACCTTCCTCAGTATTGCACACTATTGCAGGGTTCTATCCACGATGTCGCGGCTATCTCTCGACAGTTCTTCGCATGCGGAAACCCTCAGGAGCGCAGATTCAGCAAGGGCAGATCTCTGTGGGTCAAGGGCGCGCCAGGAGCGGAAACTCGTCAAAAGCCGGGAGGCGACTTGCGGATTGCGCTTGTCGATCTCCAGAACTGATTCGGCGACGAGTTCAAATCCGGCCCCGTCCGCCCTCGCAAACTGGGTCGGATTGCCGGTGGCGAAGGATTGAAGCAACGCACGGACCCGGTTGGGGTTGGTGGCATCGTAGAGCGGGTGGCCCATCAAGGCTATGACGATGTCGACGGCTTTTGGCCCCGGAGTTGTCGCCTGGGTCATGAACCATTTGTCCATGGCCAGCGAGTTGTCCTTGTAGCGGTCGCGATAGGCCTCCAACGCGTCGTCTTTTTGAGGCGCGCCGTCATGCACCAGCAGTGTCAGTGCCGCGAGCCTGTCGGTCATGTTGTCGGCAGACGTGAACCGTTGCCAGACGGTGTCCTGGCCGGCAGCGTCTCCCGGCAGGGCAAAATAGGAAAGGGCACGGTTGGCGAGGGCCCGCTTGCCGGCGGAGGCGGCATCGGGCGAAAAGGGACCCTCCGGTGCAAAACCCGTGGCAAACCTCTGGAATGCGGTCTTGTGTTCGCTGCCGATGTCCCGGCGCATGATCGAACGCGCGGCGTGTATGGCATCCGGGTCGACATCCTTGCCGATTTCCTGCGCAATATCGGCCTCACTGGGCAGGGTCAGGGCCAGGGCGCGCAGGGCATCGTCCAAAGCGGCGTCCTCCAGGATCGCGGCGAACACGTCGATCACGTCCTTCGAGCAGGTCGCCGGCTGATCCTGACTGCACAAATGTGTCATGCGCACCAGATCCCGCATGGCCAGGGTCTGAACGGCCTGCCAGCGGTTGAACGGATCCTTGTCCTGGGCCGCCAGGAACGCCAGATCCCGTGGTTCCAGATGCTGGTTGAGCCGGACAGGCGCGGAAAAACCACGCAGCAGCGACAGAACCGGCGGCGCCGCGACATTCTCGAAGGTCACGTCCTGATGGGCCTTGTCCAGGATCAGGACATCTCCGGCGACAATAGCGCCCTCGGGCGCGGCGACATCCAGATCTTCCCCGTTCGGGCCGATCAGGCCGAAGCGCAGCGGAATGACGGCGGCCCTGCTCGTCTTCTGACCGGGCACCGGCGGGATTTCCTGGCTGAGCGACAGGGTAAAGGTCTTGCGGTCCGGGTCGTATTCGGTTTCGGCGGTGACGATCGGCGTACCGGCCTGTTCGTACCAGAGCGCGAACTGGCTAAGGTCCGCGCCCGCGGCCTCTTCGAAACTCGCCAGGAACGCCTCGATGGTCGTGGCCTCGCCGTCATGGCGGTCGAAATAGAGATCGAGCCCCGCACGAAAGCCTTCATCGCCGAGCAGCGTTTTCAGCATTCGGACAACCTCGGCCCCCTTCTCATAGACGGTGGCCGTATAGAAGTTGTTGATCTCGTGATAGATCTTCGGCCGGACCGGATGCGCCAGCGGTCCCGCGTCCTCGGGGAACTGGTGCGACTTCAACAGCCGCACATCGGCAATGCGCTTGACCGCGCGCGAGCGCATGTCGGAGGAAAATTCCTGATCACGGAAAACGGTCAGGCCTTCTTTAAGACACAGCTGGAACCAGTCGCGGCAAGTAATGCGGTTGCCGGTCCAGTTGTGGAAATATTCGTGGGCGATCACCGCCTCGATATTGGCATAGTCCTGATCGGTTGCGGTTTCCGGATCGGCCAGCACATATTTGTCGTTGAAGATGTTGAGGCCCTTGTTCTCCATCGCGCCCATGTTGAAGTCGGACACGGCGACAATATTGAAGACATCAAGGTCATATTCCCGGCCGAAGACCTCTTCGTCCCAGCGCATCGAGCGTTTCAGGGAATCCATCGCCCAGCCGCAGCGGTCTTCCTTGCCGTGCTCGACATAAATGTTCAGCGCAACGCCCTTGCCTGAGGCCGTGGTGAAGCTGTCGGAGACTTCTGCAAGATTGCCGGCGACCAGTGCGAATAGATAGGCAGGCTTCGGGTGCGGGTCGTGCCAGACGGCGAAATGCCGGCCGTCATCCAGCTCGCCGGTCTCGGCCAGATTGCCGTTGGCGAGCAGCACGGGACAGTCCTTTTTCGGGGCTTCGAGGCGGGTGGTGTAGACCGACAGCACGTCCGGGCGGTCGAGGAAATAGGTGATGCGCCGGAAGCCTTCGGCCTCGCACTGGGTGCAATAGGTGCCGGACGAGCGGTAAAGTCCCATCAGCTTGGTATTGGCGTCCGGATTGATCTCCGTGACCAGGGTCAGGTCGAACGGTTCCGCGGGCGGTGCGGACACTTCGAGCTGCTGCGCGTCTGCCTTAAAGGCGGTTTCGGCAAGAGGGTTTCCGTTTATTCGGATCTCCGTCAGGGTCAGTTCGTCGCCATCCAGGAGCAGCGGCGAGCCAGCTGGTGTCTCCGGCTGCCTGCGCAATTTCAAGGTTGCCGTGACACGGGTGGCCGACGGATCGAGATCAACATTCAGGTGCACGGTGTCGATGCGGTAGGCGGGCGGTTGATAGTCTTCCAGCCGGATGGCCGGCGCCGTTTCGGAACGCATCTGGGTCTCCTGAAAAATGGCCCGCGGGAAACTGGAACGGAAAGCGGACGAGCTAACGCGTTAGCATGATCAATGAATATGGCAAAGACCTGTTTGGTCTGCCTCTCGGGCGGGGCGACGTGCCGCAGACGTGAAGTGCCGATCCGACGGATCGGTTTTGACGCAGAGCAGGCCATTGTCTATGTGAGGGGCAATAGCATTTGCAGGGATCTTTTTAATGAGCCGTTTGGACAGTTTTATCCGCCGCATGACGTCGCAGAAAATTCTGCTGGAATACCTGGTCGACCAGGTCAATGAAGTTAAAGGTCCGGTTCTGGAGTTGGGGCTGGGCAACGGCCGCACTTACGATCACCTGCGCGAGATCTATCCGGACAAGGAGATCTTCGTCTTCGATTTTGCCATGAACTGCCACCCGAGCTGCGCGCCCGACGCCGAGCACATGATCCTCGGCGATATCCGCGACACCCTGGCCTTCTGCGGGCCGCGGGTAAAGGCCAAGGCCTCCTTTGCCCATATCGATATCGGCTCGGCGGATCCGACCAACGACCTTGCCATCGTTCACTGGCTGGCGCCGCTGGTCAACGAACGCATGGCCGTTGGTGGCTTTGTGCTGACCGCGCTGGAACTGGACCTGGCCAATTTCGAACGCCTGGAAAAACCCGAGGGCATTCACCCGGGCCGTTACCACATCTACCGCAAGACGGCCGAAGCCTGATCCGGCCACGATAGGAACACCCACATGAGTGCGCCGCTGAAAGGCATCAAAGTCGTTGAACTCGCCCGTATCCTTGCCGGGCCCTGGACGGGACAGACGCTGGCCGATCTCGGTGCGGATGTCATCAAGGTCGAAAGCCCTCAGGGCGATGACACCAGAGGCTGGGGCCCGCCTTTTGTCCGGGACGAGGCGGGCAACGACCGCGATGCGGCCTATTTCCATGCCTGCAACCGCGGCAAGCGTTCGATCACGGTCGATTTCCGGACCGAGGAAGGTCAGGAAGTTGTCCGCCGCCTGGTGGCGGACGCGGATGTCCTAATCGAGAATTTCAAGGTCGGCGGCCTCAAGAAATACGGCCTGGACTATGACAGTCTCGCCAAGGTCAATCCGAAGCTGGTCTACTGCTCGATCACCGGATTCGGTCAGGACGGGCCGTATGCCCATCGGGCCGGATACGATTTCATGATCCAGGGCATGGGCGGCATCATGGACCTGACCGGCGAACCGGACGGCGATCCGCAGAAGATCGGCGTGGCCTTCGCGGATATCTTTACCGGCCTTTATGGCGTTGTCGGCGTTCTGGCCGCTCTGCGCCGGCGCGACGAGACTGGTGAGGGTGAATGGGTCGACATGGGTCTTCTCGATGCCCAGGTCGGGGTTCTGGCCAATCAGGCATTGAACTATTTTGTCTCCGGCAAGTCCCCCAAGCGCCTCGGCAATGCCCATCCGAATATCGTGCCCTACCAGGTGTTCCCGGCGAGCGACGGTCATCTGATCATCGCGGTCGGCAATGACGGCCAATTCCGGCGGCTCTGTGCGGTTCTGGGCCGTCCGGACCTGGCCACTGAGCCGAAATACGCCACCAACGCGGCCCGCGTCGCCAGCCGCTCCGAGCTGGTGTCGATCCTGACGGCCGAAACCGAGACGCGGACCCGGGACGATCTTCTGGCGGCGCTGGAAGGCGAGGGCGTGCCGGCCGGGCCAATCAACTCGGTCGAGGACGTCTTTCAGGACACCCAGGTTCTGCACCGGGGGCTCAAGGTCGATCTGCCGGCAACCGGCACGGAAACCGGCACCGTCGCCTCCGTGCGCACGCCGATCAAGTTCAGAAACGGTGAGCTGGTGCTCGACCGGGCGGCGCCCGCGCTTGGCGAGCACACGGACGCCATCCTGGCGGAGCTCGGGATTAAGGCCGCGACCAATTCCGGTGAATGACACACAGGTAAGGCGATGACGGACACGGAATTCCTGGAGATCGTGGACAGCACCGTGCTGTCGGACAACTGGGGCACGCTGACCCGGCACAAGATCCGCTACAGGCGCCGGGATGGCACCTGGCAGGATCAGATTCGCGAGGTCTATGACCGGGGTCACGGGGCCGCCTGCCTGTTGTTCGATCCGGAGACGGAATGTGTTCTGTTGACCCGCCAGTTCCGTTTACCCGCCTTCTTCAGCGGCAAGGAGCCGTTTGTGATCGAGGCGCCGGCCGGCCTTTTGGAAGGCGCGCAGCCCGAGGAGCGGATGCGTGCGGAGCTGATCGAGGAGACCGGTTTTCAGGTCTCCAGGCTCGAACATGTGTTCGACGTATTGATGAGCCCGGGCTCGGTGACGGAATATCTGGCATTTTTCACCGGCACCTACCATCTGAAGGACAAGGTGGCGGAGGGTGGCGGCGAACCGGGCGAAGGCGAGGACATCGAGGTGATGCATGTGCCGCTGAAAGAGGCGCTGGCCATGATCCGGTCCGGAGAGATCGCCGACGCAAAAACCATCATCCTGCTGCAGGAACTGGCACTGCGGCAGGCCGGGGTCTAGGGTCTGTGGACAATTGGGATTTGGTCTTGGTTTGAATACAAATGGCTCGAGTTCAAGAAGCAAAGGCGCAGGAAAGGTCAGCCCTTTCAAGCCTTTGCGACGCCGAAATGAGCCATTTGCATTCAAATCCCCATTGCCAATATCTGGCGGGACGCAGCGGATTTCGGTTTCGCGTGCGTCGGAAAGGTCTTGTGGTGGGCAGCACCTCTGCGAACTTTCCTTCCTGTGGATTTTGAGAGCCTGCCATAATTTGACGCAAAGCATCAGGCAGGTAAGCTGCTTCGAACAGGTAAGGGGCAAGGCCCGTTGAAGACACTCAGGCGCAAAAGCAAGCGGATCATGATGTCCCTGACGTCCATTGTCGGGCTCAGCTTCGGTGCGTTTGTCGCGCTGGCGATCGGGCTGGTGCTGGTTCTGTCGATCTCCGCCAATTTCAAGAACACGTTTTCGCTGCTTAACGACAAGACGATCCTGAGCACGCAGTCGCTCGAAACCCAGTTGCGCACCCACTTTGCGTCCGTGGAAAATGCCATCATTGGACTGAAACCCTATTTCGACGACGGCAAGATCGGCTTTGACGATCCGGAGCGGACACTTGAAGATCTGACGATTGCCCTGAAATCGAACAACGATATCACCACCCTGGCCCTCACCAATGCAGAGGGCCGCCGGATCGGTGTCTACCGGGCTCCCAACGGCAAGATCTGGCGAATCAATTCCGACGCGCCGCCGCCGGGCATGACGCCGAAGGATCTTCCCGAACTTGAGGTGGACAGCCCACCAACCTGGGGCGCCCTGGTCAAGCATGAGGTCGGCCTCTTCGCAAATGTATCTGTGCCGCTCGTTCGGGATGGCGGGCTCGTCGGTACACTGACGGCAGCCACGTCCATGGAAGAGCTGAGCCAGATCGTGTCGGCACAGGACGAAGGCCAGGACAACACAGTCTTCATCATCGCCGAGGGCGACCAGGTCATCCTGCATTCGGACGCCAACTGGCTGCAGACCGGCGGCAAGATTACCGACAATCTGCCCGGATCGTTTTTGACGGTCGGCGATCCGGTGCTCGCCGGGATCGCCAATGAAGAGCCGCTGGAGGAATTTAAAAAGGCCGCGGAACTGGGGATCGACGTCTCATTTGTCCAGGCCAACGGCAACGAATACATTGTGATGAAGGCTCTGCTGGACGGGTTCAGCGACAAGCCATGGACTGTCGGGCAGTACTATCTGAGCGCGACTGTCTCGCGCGAGGTCAGGCGCCTCGCCGGGTCGATGTTTGTCGGCTTCGGAGCCCTGATCGTCTCCGTGCTGATCGCCTTCTGGATGGGGCGCCGAGTGGCCCGGCCGCTGAAATACCTGGCGCTGCAGTCCAAGCGTGTCGGCACGCTGTCGCTCAATGAGGTCGAGCCTCTGCCGCGCAGCCGGGTGGCTGAAATCGATCAGGTTGCGCTCGCCTTCAACTCCATGGTGGAAGGCCTGAAGGCCATGAACACCTATGTGCCGCGCTCCTTGTTCATCAAGCTGATGCGCCTCGGAGGCGGGCGGGCGGCCGAAGCCCGGGAAGCCGAACTCACGATTCTTTTCTCCGACATTGTCGGCTTTACCGCCTTGTCGGAACATCTGAGCGCCGAGGAGACCGCCGGCCTGCTCAATGAGCATTTCGCCATTCTGGTCGAAGCCGTGGAAGGAGAGGGCGGCACGGTCGACAAGTTCCTGGGCGACGGCATGCTGGCCTTCTGGGGCGCGCCGGATGCCCGTCCGGACCACGCGGAAGCCGCTGTTAAAACCGCAAGACGGATCGCTGCGGCGCTGCATGAAGCCAATCTGAAGGCGGCCGAAAAAGGCCGGCCGCGGATGTCCCTGCGCATCGGCATTCACACCGGACCGGCGGTTGTCGGGAATGTCGGCGCGCTCGACCGGTGGAACTACACAGTTGTCGGCGACACGGTGAACGCCGCGGAGCGGCTGCAGACACTCGGCAAGGAAGTGGAGGGCGAACCGGAAGTAACGATCCTCGCAAGCGCCGACACGGTTGCGCAATTGCCGGCCGAACGCCATCAGCATGCCGTCGGTGCCCATCACCTGCGCGGCCGCAGCGGCCGCATGGAAGTCTTCTGGCTGGATCCGTTTGCCGAGCCCGGCCCGGTCGCATTGATGACAGAGGATCTCCCC
This sequence comes from Roseibium sediminicola, assembly GCF_023156505.1. Classification (GTDB taxonomy): domain Bacteria; phylum Pseudomonadota; class Alphaproteobacteria; order Rhizobiales; family Stappiaceae; genus Roseibium; species Roseibium sediminicola. Next base: position 71,395 of record NZ_JALNMJ010000003.1, read on the forward strand.
GTCAGCGCGGCTGAATAAGCCAGACCCTGCGGCACGTTGGGGCAGCTGCTCCAATCGGCAGCATTTTCCGAAAAATGTGACGTAGATCACACTTGCGGGATCCTGAATCCTGCATTGCTATCCTCCGGCGAATTTGGTTGTCTTTCAAATGCAATGCGGGCTTAGTAAGCCTTTGATGGACAATCCTTGCCTGGGAGGAAATGCGCGGTGAATGTTCTCTCGATCGAGGGACTGACGGTCGATTTTAATACGGCGGAAGGCCAGGTCCGCGCTGTTGACGATGTCTCGTTTGTCGTTCCCGAAAACCGCACCGTCGCACTGGTGGGGGAATCGGGCTCCGGCAAGACGGTCATTTCGCAGACTATCATGGGACTGTTGCCGCAGGCCGCCAGCATTTCATCGGGCAAGGTGATCCTGGCCGATCCAACGGGCGCGGAACCTCCTGTCGATATCGCCGCGCTGGAGCGCAAGGGGCCGCGGATGCGGCATCTGCGCGGTAACCGCGTCGCCATCATCTTCCAGGAACCCATGACCTCGCTGTCGCCGCTGCATACGATCGGCGACCAGATCGGAGAGGCGGCGCTGCTGCATCGCAACGTGTCGAGCGCCGAGGCGCGCGAGCTGACCAAGACGATGCTGAGCCTGGTCAAGTTCCCGGATCCGGAGCGGGCACTCGACACCTATCCTTTCGAACTTTCCGGCGGCCTGCGCCAGCGTGCCATGATCGCCATGGCGATGATCTGCCGGCCCGCGCTCCTGATCGCCGACGAGCCGACCACGGCGCTGGACGTGACCATCCAGGCGGAAATTCTCAAGCTGATCCGGGAGGTTCAGGCCGAATTGCGCATGTCGGTGCTGATGATCACCCATGATTTCGGCGTGGTCGCCAACATGGCCGACGAGATCGCGGTGATCTATCACGGCCGCATTATGGAAAAGGGCACCGCCGAACAGCTGTTCTCGGATCCCAAGCACGACTATCTGAAAGCGTTACTCAATGCGGTGCCGAGCTTTCACATGGACAAGAACGAGCGTCTTGTACCGATCCGGCCGATCGTGCTGCGCTCGGAGGATCTGTCGGCGAATCGTCCGAACTGCAACGTCACGCCGGGCGAACCGCTGGTCGAAATGCGCGACGTCACCAAGCGCTTCACCCTGCGCAAAGGCTCCTTGCTGGGCGGCAAGGCCAAGACGATGACCGCGCTCGATTGCATCAACCTGACCATCCGGCGGGGCGAGTGTCTGGGGCTGGTCGGCGAATCCGGCTCCGGCAAGACCACGGCCGCCAAGGCGATCCTGCGGGCAATGCGCCTGGAAGGCGGCCAGGTGCTCTACAATCGCGGCAAGGGCCTGGAAGACATTGCCGGTCTCAAGGGCCAGGAATTGATGGATTACCGCCGCCGGGTCCAGCTGATCTTCCAGGATCCGTTCTCTTCGCTCAATCCGCGCATGACCATCAACGACACACTGATGGAGCCCCTTGAGGTCCATGGCATCGGTACGCCGAAGGAGCGGGCGGAACGGGCGCGCAACCTGATGGATCTGGTCGGTCTCGATCCGCGTTTCCTGCGCCGTTACCCGCATTCCTTTTCCGGCGGCCAGCGCCAGCGTATCGGCATCGCCCGCGCACTCGCGCTCAACCCGGAATTCATCCTGTGCGACGAGCCGACCTCGGCACTGGACGTGTCTGTCCAGGCCCAGATCCTCAATCTGCTGCAGGACCTGAAGCGGGATCTCAACCTGACCTATCTCTTCGTCAGCCATAACCTGGCTGTAGTGGATTATGTCGCCGACCGGATTGCCGTGATGTGCCGTGGACGCCTTGTGGAACTCGGCGAGACGCGCACCGTCGTCGGCAATCCGCTCCATCCGTATACCAAGGCGCTGTTGTCGGCGGTTCCCGAACCGGACCTGTCTGCGCCGCTGGATTTTGCCGCTCTCGATGCCAACCGGGCATCGGAGCCGCATCTTTGGCCGGAACCCTTCCGCGTGGAAGACGGACTTGTGCCGTCCCTGGTGGAAATGGAACCGGATCACTTTGTCTGCGCACCCGGCCTGAAGAACACCGGGGCGCTTGAGGGGACAGCAGCATGAACTTCAAAAATTCCATCCGGGCCGGTCTGTTTCTGACCGCGGCCATGATCGCGGGGCCGGTGGCCGCGCTGGAGCTGAAGGAGACGCCCGGCCTCGACCCGTCTCTGCCGCCCGTTGCCGAACGGGTGCCGTCGGAACCCTTGATCGTTGACCTGGAGGCCACCGGCCGTACGGTCGGCAAACACGGCGGCAAGATCGACACGCTGATCGGTCGCGCCAAGGATGTGCGTCTGATCAATGTCTGGGGGTACGCCCGCCTGGTCGGCTACAATGAAAAGCTGGATCTGGTTCCCGACATTCTGGAAAATGTCGAGGTGGAAGACGGCCGCATCTTCACGCTGCACACCCGCGAAGGCCACAAATGGTCGGACGGTCATCCGTTCGGGGCGGAAGACCTTCGCTATTACTTCGAGGATGTGGTCAGCAACGAGGAACTGACCCCGTCCGGTCTGCCGCCCTTCCTGATGGTGAACGGCAAGGGCCCGAACTTCGAGGTGCTGGACGAAACGACGGTGCGCTTTACCTGGGACGACCCCAATCCGCTGTTCCTGCCGGAACTGGCCAAGTCGCGTCCGCCGTTCATCTACCGCCCGGCCCATTACCTGAAGCAGTTCCACGACAAATACGGCGACGCCGATTTCATCGCGAAGGAAGCCGAAAAGGTCAAGGCACGCAGCTGGGCGCCGCTGCACAACAAAAAAGACGACATGTATAACGCCCAGAATGTCGACATTCCGTCGCTTCAGCCCTGGGTGCGCAAACGCGACGACAGCGATCTGCGCTTTGTTCTGGAACGCAATCCCTATTACCACCGCGTCGACAGTACCGGCCAGCAGCTGCCCTATGTCGACGAGGTCATCATGACGGTGGCCGACGGCAAGCTGATCCCGGCCAAGGCTCAGGCGGGCGAAAGCAACCTTCAGGCCCGCAATCTCAGCTTCTCCGATATCACGGTCCTGAAAAAGGGCGAGAAGCAGAACGACTATGTGACTGCGCTCTGGTCCAACAGCAAGGGCTCGGAAATCTCGATCCTGCCGAACCTGACCGTCAAGGATCCGGTCTGGCGCGAGCTCCTGCGCGACACACGTTTCAGGCATGCCCTGTCGGTGGCCATCGACCGCAACCTGCTCAATCGGGTGCTGTTCTTCGGTCTCGGCACACCGGGCAATGACACGGTGCTAGCCTCCAGCCCGCTCTACAAGGCCGAACTCACGACCAAATGGGCGGACTACGACCCGGACAAGGCCAACGCTCTTCTGGACGAAATCGGTCTGACCGAGCGCAACGGCAAAGGCATCCGCCTGATGCCCGACGGCCGTCCGCTGGAAATCATCGTCGAGACCTCCGGCGAAGAACAGGTGCAGGACGATGCCCTGGAGCTGGTCAAGGAAATGTGGAAAGAGGTCGGCGTCGCGCTTTTTGCCAAGCCGAGCCAGCGGGACAACATGCGCGAGCGGGCGATCACCGGCGATCTGGTCATGTCCGTCTGGACCGGCTTTGAAAACGGCATTCCGACGTCCGAAATGCCGCCGGACGATTTCGCGCCGGTGCGCGGCGACGCGTTTTCCTGGCACAAGTGGGGCGATTATTACGAGACCCAGGGTGAGGGCGGTGAAAAGCCCGACTGGGCCCCGGCCGAGCGCCTGATGGAGCTTTACAAATCCTGGTTGGTTTCGAAGACACCAGAAGAGCGCACCAAGATCTGGGAGGAAATGCTGCAGATCCACGCCGACGAAACCATCCATATTGGGCTGGTCTCGGGTGTCCGTCAGCCGGTCGTGGTCAAGGGCCTGGAAAATGTCCCGTTGGAAGGCATCTACGGTTGGGACCCGGGCGCGCATTTCGGAATTCACCGCATGGATGAGTTCTACTTTAAAAACTGACCCGGGGCTGTGTGGCCTAACACTCAAGAAAATCGGACGGCCCGGCAGAAATTCCTGCTGACCGGGCCGGCCCGGTGCCAATTCGGAAAAGGTCTTCCAAGACTTCTTCCAGTGTTGGCGCCGACGTGTTACGCCATGACCTGACACGTGCCGAAATTTCGTCATATGATCGAAACGGAAATCGACTTTTAGTGCGGGTATTCACGCAGCGGTCTGCACGGTGTCTGGGGTTGAGGGGAGTTTAGGTGCTCTATTACATTTTCCGCCGCATCTTTATGATGGTTCCCACCTTGCTGGTGATCAGTTTCCTGACGTTTTTGATCATCGAACTTCCGGCTGGTGATTATATCTCCAACCAGATTGCCGCCCTGAAATCCTCCGGCGAAAGCTCTTCCGTCGCCAAGCTCGAATTCCTGCGTCAGGAGTTTTCCCTAGATCGGCCCTTTTTCGAACGTTACCTGATCTGGGTCGGACTCTGGCAGGGTCCGCATGGGTTCGACGGCCTGATCCAGGGCAACTGGGGCTGGTCCTTCGAATATGACAAACCGGTCGAACAGGTCATCGGACCGACCCTGCCGCTGACCGTGGTGCTCAATTTCGCCACGATCCTGTTCGTCTATGTGGTGTCCTTTCCGATCGGCATCTATTCCGCCACACGGCAATATTCCTGGGGTGACTACGGCATCACCTTTATCGGCTATATCGGCCTGGCCACGCCGAACTTCCTGCTGGCGCTGATCCTGCTCTATTTCTTCAATCGCTGGTTCGGCCTGTCGGTCGGCGGCCTGATGGACCCGCAATATATCGACCAGCCCTGGAGCTTCGATAAGGCGATGTCCGTGCTGGCCCATCTGATCGTGCCGACCATCGTCATCGGCACTTCCGGCACCGCGGCCATGATCCGGCGCCTGCGTGCCAACCTGCTCGATGAGCTGCACCGGCAATATGTCACCACCGGGCGCGCCAAGGGGCTGAAGGAGAGCCAGCTCTTGGTCAAATACCCGCTCCGCATGGCGATCAACCCGTTCATTGCCGATATCGGCAACCTGATCCCGTCAATGGTCTCCGGCTCGGTGATCGTCTCCGTGGTGATGAGCCTGCCGACCGTCGGGCCGGTTCTGGTCTCGGCGCTGCAGTCGCAGGATCAGTTCCTGTCCGGCTTCATCCTGCTGTTCGTTGCTGTGCTTACCCTGATCGGCATGCTGATCTCCGACCTGCTTCTGGCAGTGCTCGATCCGCGAATCCGGCTGGGCGGGAGGGCGTCCACATGAGCATCGAGATGAAAGACAAGACGCCGCAGCGCGTGGTCGAGCATTATGTCGATCCGACGCCGTTCAACCCGGCCACCACCGAGGAGATGACGGCGGAGCAGGAGCGTTTCTATCAGGCGTCCCAGTGGCAGATCATGTGGTGGAAGTTCAAGCGCCACAAGATTGCGGTCTGGTCCGGCGTGATCCTGATCCTGTTCTATCTGTGTGTGCCCTTCGCGGAACTGATTGCGCCCTATGACGCAAACACCCGCGACAGCCTGCATCTTTATGCGCCGCCACAACCGATCCATCTGTTCCACGAGGGCAGCTTCGTCGGGCCGTTCGTCTATGGCATGACCTCGGAAATCGACATGGAGACCCTGCAATGGGTGTTCAAGGACGATCCGACCCAGGTCCAGAAGCTGCGATTCTTCTGCAGCGGCGACGATTACGAATTCTGGGGCCTGTTCGACGCCTCCTTCCATCTGGTCTGCCCCGCCGAAGGCGGCACGATGTTCCTGCTCGGCACGGACCGCCTCGGACGCGACCAGTTCTCCGGGCTTGTCTATGGCGCGCGGCTGTCGCTCACCGTCGGTCTGATCGGCGTTTTCATCTCGATCGTCCTCGGGCTCTTTTTCGGCGGCATTGCCGGCTATTTTGGCGGGCTTGCCGACAGCGTGATCCAGCGCTCCATCGAGATCATCCGATCGCTGCCGGAGCTGCCGCTTTGGATGGCGCTTTCCGCGGCGCTGCCGGTGACCTGGAGCCCGGTGTGGATCTATTTCGGCCTGACCATCATTCTGGGTCTGCTCGACTGGCCGGGGCTGGCACGGGCCGTGCGCTCCAAGCTCCTGTCCCTGCGCGAAGAGGAATATGCCAAGGCGGCCGTGCTGATGGGGGCAAAACCGAAGCGGGTCATCACCCGGCATCTGCTGCCCGGCTTTACCAGCCACATCATCGCCTCTGCGACCCTGTCGATCCCGTCGATGATCCTTGGCGAAACCGCGCTCTCCTTCCTCAATCTGGGCCTGCGCCGACCGTCGATTTCCTGGGGGGTTCTGTTGAACGAAGCGCAGAATATCTCGGTGGTGACGGTCTATCCCTGGCTGATGGCGCCGGTGCTCCCGATCATCATCGTGGTGCTGGCGTTCAATTTCCTCGGCGACGGTTTGCGCGACGCGGCCGATCCCTATAAGTGATGCATCTGAAACCGTGAAATTGTCGGCGGGCCGTCTGGCCCGCCAATGCTGTCAGGAAGATATCCATGTCGAAAAACGCCACCACCGCCGCCGGCTGGGACGAGGAATACGAAGCCGGCCGCTGGGCCTTCCTGCGCTCGCTGCCCGAAAGCGGCCGCTATGGCATCATCGGCATGTGGCTCTCCCTGACCGGCACGATGGATGAGGTTCTCGACATCGGCTGCGGCGAAGGCCTGCTCTACGAGCGCCTGCAGCCTATGGGCATCAAGCGCTATGTCGGAATGGACCTGTCCCCGGCCTCGCTGGAAATCGCCAATGTCGACCCGGCCATCGCATCCTTGCGCGCCGGTGACATGCACACGTTCGAGCCGCAGGCCGGCGAGACGTTTTCCGCGATCGTTTTCAACGAGGTGCTGCATTTTGCCGAAGACCCGGCGGCTTTGGTCGCGCGCTATGTGCCGTTTCTGAAAAAGGACGGCGTCATCGCGCTGTCCATGTATTCCCCCAAGAAGCCCGAATCGGGCGCCAACAAGCTAATCAACAGGCTCTGGGAAGCGACCGACGACACAGCCAAGTGGGAGGTCCTCGACGACTACCGTCTGGTCTCGGACAAGAAGGGCGTCACCTGGCGCATGCGGCTGGTGAAGCCGGTTTAATCCACTTTGGTTTCCACTCAAACGTCATCCTGAGGAGGACCGCTAGGTCCGTCTCGAAGGATGGACCACCAGCGAATGAGCATGCGGCCGATCCTTCGAGACAGCGCTGACGCGCTTCCTCAGGATGACGGTGTCGGGTGTATAGGTGGCCGTATTCTAAGACCTGCAGCGTCAAGTTCGCAAACGGTCAAAGATCTGCCACAAGTGGCTGGTGAGGTCGGGGCAATTTCAAGTTGTGCCGATTGGAAGCCGTCATGAAATGCCTTTTCTGTCTGTTCCTCGGTCTCATTGTTCCGACCGCTGCTGAGGCGTGCAGCAGCCCGTTTCTGAATAGCAACGAGGACTATTTCCGCGAAGCAGATCGCGTCTTCGTCGGATTTGTGGAAAGCACGGAATACGTCAAGCCTGCGCCTAATGCGCCGGTAGAAAGCCTCCCCGAAACCGGTTCTCAGCACGCTCCCTTCGGCTATATCAAAGTGGGGTATGACCTCGGGACCGTTCTGAAAGGGCCAGAGGAAGCCGTGCCAATTGTGACGTGGAACCTTTATCTGGGCGGGTGTGGCGTTCCGGTTCTTGCGGGTGCGGAGATGCTGTTTCTGGTCAAGGACTTCACCTCCTACATGTCTGAGGAAGAGCTCAAGCAGGTGCCCGAAAACGCCGTCGGAATGCTCCTGCCATATTCCTATATGATCCCGCCGACCGACGCAGCCCATGACGCGCTGATTGCGGCATGGAAGGACATTTCCAATCGTGTCGCGCAAGAGCGTGAAAACGGCCGGCCCTGACGCGCAGCGCCGGCCGGTTGGTCAAGCGGGCAACACCACGATCGTCGACTTGCCACCCTTGTTGCGCAGGGCGTGGATGTCGGCGAGGTCCGGGTCTTCGCGCCAGGCTTTTGCAGCGTCCGCGCTCGGGAAGGCGAGCAGGGCGACGACGTTCGGGGCGTCATTGGCGGCTTCCAGAACCAGCGGCTCCGGATCGGCGGCGACCACGCTGCCGCCATGGCGGGCGAGGGCATCGGCGGCTTTTTCCCGGTAGGCGCCGAGGGCGTCTTTGTTGGTGACGGTGATCATGGCAAGAGCTTGTACGGTCATCTCGGAACTCCCTTTGTTGAGACGCTCTCAAGATAGTGAGGGAATGGGGTGCGAAAAATTCTTCAAATCCGGAATGCTCATGTGCAAAAATGCACAGCATGGACAATTGGGACGATCTGAAATTCGTGCTCGCCGTCGCCAAGGCGGGCAGTGTCACAAAGGCGGCACGTGCGCTCGGCGTGACCCACTCCACCGTATCGCGGCGGCTGACGGCACTGGAAGAACGCGTCGGCACGCGGCTGTTCGACCGCCTGCCGGAAGGTTTCACGGCAACGGTCGCCGGTGAGGAGGCGGTCGAGACCGCGAGGCGCATGGAAGCGGAGGTGCTGTCGCTGGATACGCGCATCACCGCCCGCGATGCCGAGCTGGAAGGCCCGCTGCGGGTGACGGCGGCCCAGCTGGTCTTTCAGGTGCAGTTGGCCGAGATCGTCGCCAGGTTCAAGGAACGGCATCCGCAGATCGATGTCACCATGAACGCCGCCAACGAGATCCTCAGCCTGCACCGGCGCGAGGCGGATATTGCCGTCAGGGTGACCGACAAGCCGGACGAGAGCCTGTTCGGGCGCCTTGCCACCGGTCAGAACCGCTGTTTTTACGTCTCCCGGGAGTTTGCCCGCAGATTTCAGGAGGCCTATCGTGACAGCCTGACCACGGCCAGGGTGCCGTTTGTCGCCTTCAAATGGTGGGGCAACCAGGTGCCAAAGGAACTGCGCGAACGCTATCCGAACGGTGAGGTGGCGACCGTCACCGACGACATGATCACCATGCATGCGGCTGTCCGCGCCGGCATGGGCATCGGCCGGCTGCCTTGTTTTCTCGGCGACCCGGATCCGGAGCTGATGCGTCTGCCGGGCGTCGAGCCGACGCGCTATTTCGACATCTGGATCCTGACCCATCCGGACTTGAAGAATGTCGCCCGCATCCGCACCTTCCTGCGTTTCGCGGCAGATTCTTTCAAGGAAAACGCCGGGCTGTATCTCGGGCAGTGAAATCTGTCAGATCCAGCGGCGGACCTCGGCGAGATAGGTCTTGTATTCCTCGCCGAACAGCTGGCGCAGGCTGTCTTCCTCCGGCTTGATCTGGAATTCTGTCATGTACCAGACAAAGGCCGGGGCAATCACGATCACCGTCAGCGTGCCCCAGAAGAGCGCGAGTGCCAGAAGAATGCACAAGAGCCCCAGATACATCGGGTTGCGGCTGATGCGGTAGATGCCGCCCGTGACCAGCGTGGTGGCGGTTTCCGGGGCCATCGGATTGACCGTGGTCTTGCGGGCGACAAATTCCAGAACCGCCTGCAATCCCGGTACCAGCCCGGTGAGCCCCAGCAAGAGCGCCAGGCTGACCTGACCCGGGAAGGTGAGGGAAAGCATGGGCAGGAGAAAGTGACCTGCGGCCAGCAGGGCGGCCGCGATCAGGAAAACGGCAACAGGTGGGACCCTCAGATGCATGCCGCGTTCACCTCCGCTGAAGTTCGATCGGCTGTCCATGCGGCGTTGCCTTGGCGGCGGCATCCCAGGCGGTTTGAAGGTCTGCGAGCTGGCCGGCGCCGGCCACCCCCTTGACCTTCAAAAGCTTCTCAAATGCGGTCAGCCAGTGGTCGTAGTAACCGAGCGTCTCACCGCTGCCGTCGCCGTCCCTGGCCAGCTCCGCGCCGAGCGTTTCGGCCCATTCCGGCCAGGTGAAGACACCGGCCTGATGCGCCTGAAGGGTCATGGCGAAGACCCTTGCCTCCCAGGGCGCGGAAAAGACCGGGCCGCCGTCTTCGTCGAGCGGAAGCCGCGGAACGGCGGCAATGGCGTCAGGCAATGTCAAGATACGGCTCCCAGAGATCGATGCGCAGGGTCAGTTTCGGATCGCTGTCTTCTCCCCAGATATCCGTGCCCTTGAAGGCAACGCTGTAGAGCCAGGTCGGCTGCTCACCCTTGCCATGGGCATTGCTGTCGGGAAAGACATGCACACCGTGGATGACTTCGATCACGCCCTCGGCATCCCGTGCGTAGCGGGGGAGGCGGGTGTGTGTCTCCGGGTGCATGCGCTTGGTGCGCACGCGGTCGCCGACCCGGAACCGGGCGGGCTGCTCCTGTTCGCGGTCGGCGGGCCCGCCCTTGGCCAGGACCGGTGCAACGGTTTCCGCCGTCAGAACCCGGGCAACCGGTTTTGCCGGACCGAGTGCCTTGCCCTGTTTCAGCTCTTCTGCCGTCACCAGTTCCTTGTCCAGAAGCAGCTTTTCCAGCCCCTTGGTCCAGATCTCATAGTAGCTGGACGAGAGATAGTCGGCAGGCGGCAGCGACTCCCGGGCAAAACGCGAGGTATCGATCGTCCAGGAGCCGGTGGCGCCCATGGCCAGCGTAAGCGCAAAGGCGCGTTCTTCCCAAGCCGCGTGAAAATTCGGTTCGTTGTCTTCAAGTTCGATCGGCCCGAAGCCCATCTGGCCACCGAGATCCTGAGCGCCGTTCATGCTGCGGTCTCCCTTTTGGCCGGATCGAGGGCAAGGCCCGTGCCGATCATGCTGTCACGTGTGACCAGCTCGGCGAGCCGGTCTTCGCTCCAGCCATGCGTGCCGTGAGGCCGTTCCGGGATCACCAGGTAACGCACTTCGGCCGTCGAATCCCACACGCGGATTTCCTTCTCCTCCGGTAGGTGCACGCCGAATTCGTCGAGCACGCCTCTGGGATCGCGCACCGCGCGTGAGCGGTAGGGCGGGGATTTGTACCAGACCGGCGGCAGGCCGAGCACGGTCCACGGATAACAGGAGCACAGGGTGCAGACGACCATGTTGTGGGTGGTCTCGTCGTTTTCGACCGCCACCATATGTTCGCCCTGGCGGCCGGTGAACCCGAACTCGGCAATGGCCGCTGTCGCGTCTTTCATCAGGCGGTCCCGGTAATCCGGGTCGGCCCACGCCCTGGCGACAACCCGGGCACCGTTTTTCGGACCGATTTTGGTCTCGTAGGTCTCGATCAGTTCATCCAGCGCGGGCGGATCGATATAGCCCTTTTCGGTCAAAAGGGTCTCCAGCGCGCGCACACGCAATTCGATGTCGCTGAGCTCAGAGTGATCATGATCGTGAGAATGGTCGTGACCGGACATGGAGGGCTCCTGACAAGTTGGGAGCACATTTGAGAGCCACGGTGATGCGCTGTCAAATCAAAGACGCGGTGGCCAGTCAAATCGGCACAAGGGCTGTCAGATCAAATTAGTTACGCTTGTAACTAATTTGATCTAGATCAAGGCGTGGATCTGGCGGTTCTATATAGTTACATATGAAACTAATTCTAGGAGGAGCGGTCCCCATGAAAATCGAACAGATGCATCACGTCGCCTACCGGTGCAAGGACGCCAAGGAAACGGTCGAATGGTACGGCAAGATGCTGAACATGGATTTCGTCCTGGCGATCGCCGAGGACCATGTTCCCTCGACCCATGAGCCGGATCCCTACATGCACATCTTCCTGGATGCCGGCAACGGCAATGTGCTCGCGTTTTTCGAGCTGCCGACCAAGCCGGAGATGGGCTTCGATCCGAACACACCGCGCTGGGTGCAGCACATCGCCTTCAAGGTGAAGGACAGGGACGAGCTGATCGCATTCAAGGAACACCTCGAGAAAAACGGCGTCGAAGTGCTGGGTGTCACCGACCACTCGATCTTCCACTCCATCTATTTCTTCGACCCGAACGGCCACCGTGTCGAGCTGGCCTGCCCGGATCCGGAGGAAGACCGTCTTCTCGCCCGTCTCGACGAGGTCAAGTGGGAGATGCTTGAGGAGTGGTCCAAGACAAAGAGAGCGCCGAAACACGCCGAATGGCTGCACGCCAAAGAGCTGGCCGATGTGTGAACAGGACAAATGCGCGCGCTGCGGCAAATGCCGCGCGCTCGACACCGCACTGGCGGATCTGGGAGGAGAGCCCGATGTTTCAAACCTATCAATATCCGGAATTCACCTATCGGCAGTCGGAGGAGCAGCGCACGGCAACGGTCAAGCGCCATCCGGTGGTGGTGATCGGGGCCGGGCCGATTGGCTTGACGGCCGCGCTTGATTTCGCGCAGCGCGGCATTCCGACCGTCGTCCTCGATGACAACAACACCGTGTCCGTCGGCTCGCGCGCCGTCTGTTACGCCAAGCGCCCGCTGGAGATCTGGGACCGGCTTGGTTGCGCGACACGCATGATCGACAAGGGCGTCGAATGGCAGATCGGCAAGGTCTTCTTCCGCGACGATCTCGCCTATACCTTCGACCTTCTGCCCGAAGACGGTCACAAGATCCCGGCCTTCATCAATCTCCAGCAATATTATCTGGAGGAATACATGGTCGACGAGGCCGAGAAATCGAACCTCATCGACCTACGCTGGAAACACAAGCTGATCAACCTCACCCAGGAGGACGACCACGCCATCCTGACGGTGCAAACGCCGGACGGTGTCTTCCGCATGGAAGCTCAGTGGGTGGTTGCCTGCGACGGCGCCAATTCCGACACCCGCAAGATGGTCGGTGCCGGTTTTTCCGGCCAGTTCTTCCAGGACCGCTTCCTGATCGCCGACATCATCATGAAGGCGGATTTTCCGACCGAACGCTGGTTCTGGTTCGACCCGCCGTTCCATCGTGGCCAGTCCGCGCTTTTGCACAAGCAGTGCGACGATGTCTGGCGGCTCGACTTCCAGCTCGGCTGGGACGCCGATCCGGAAGAGGAGAAAAAGCCGGAAAACATCATTCCGCGCGTCAAGGCGATGCTGGGCGAGGACCGGGAGTTCGAGCTGGAATGGGCCTCGGTCTACCAGTTCGCCTGCCGGCGGATCGACAAGTTCCGCTATGGCCGGGTGCTGTTTGCCGGCGATGCCGCGCATCAGGTCTCGCCCTTCGGTGCGCGTGGCGCCAACACCGGCGTTCAGGACATCGACAATCTCGGCTGGAAACTGAAACTCGTGCTGGACGGCAACGCCCCGGAAAGCCTCATCGACAGCTACCACGCCGAACGCGCCTTCGCCGCCGATGACAATCTCCTGAACTCGACCCGCTCGACCGACTTCATCACGCCGAAAAACAGCGCCTCGCGCCGTTTCCGGGACGCGGTTCTGGACCTTTCGGAAGTGACGGACTTCGCCAAGCCGCTGGTCAATTCCGGCCGCCTGTCGGCACCGACGCCCTATCAGGACAGTCCGCTCAACACCGAAGATGAATCGACCTTCTCCGGCAAGATGCATCCGGGCACCTGCTGCACCGATGCGCCGATCAGGGTGAAGGGCGAGGACGCCTGGTTCCTCAACCAGGTTGGTGACGGATTCACCCTGCTGGTCTTCGGCGACACCGCCTCCAGCGATGTTTCCGTTGGCGACATCAAGGCGCGTGTCCTGAAGGTCGGCAAGGACATCATCGACGCCGACGGGAAACTGGCGGAGCGCTATGACGGCCAGCCGGGCACGGTCTACCTGATCCGCCCGGACCAGCACGTCGCTGCTCGCTGGCGCTATTTCAACGACAACAAGGTGGAATGTGCCTTGAAAACCGCGATGGGAGGCGCGTGAACCGATGACCCTGGAACTGACCCGGAACATTCCGGACCCCGACGGCTTCTACGAGCACCTGGTCTCCAGCCAGCGCCACATGAGCGACGAGGAAGCCAATTGCATGAACGCCCGCCTGGTCCTGATCCTCGCCAACCAGATCGGCGACCTGACGACGCTGAAAGCCGCGATCGACTTCGCGGCCGATCCGAAGGCGAGGCAGAAGGCGGCTTAGAGGGGGAGCGCTCCATCAATTCTCTCTCCATCGTCCTCCCGGACGGAGCGCAGCGCAGATCCGGGACCGGGGAGCCACAAGCGTCCGCCGTGAAGAGGAGTCTCTATCGGCTGGTACCTGGGCTCCCCGGTCCCGGCTCGCGCTTCGCTTGGCCGGGAAGACGAAGGAGAGGGGAGTGTCTCCATCTCCCTTGTGCGAATCTCCGCCAAGCCGTTTTGCAATTGCCCTTTGCGCAGGCACACTGAGCGCCTCTCGTCAGATGAGTGGAGGCCGGGGTGAAGATCGGACTGGGCGGCGGGTGCCATTGGTGCACCGAGGCCGTCTTTCAGGCAATTCAGGGCATCTCGCAGGTGGATCAGGGCTTTGTCCGCTCCGATCCGCCCGAGGACGCGTGGTCGGAAGCCGTTGTGGTGACCTTCGATCCGGTTGATCTGCCGCTGGAAGTACTGATCGAGATTCACCTGCGCACCCATTCCAGCACCTCCCGCCACAAGATGCGCGGCAAGTACCGCAGCGCGGTCTATGTCTATGACGCCGGGACGGGTGTGAAGGTTGGCCGCATCCTGCGCGCCCTGCAGCACCAATTCGACGAGCCGCTGGTGACCAGCGTCATGACGCTGGCCGACTTCAAGCCCTCGGATGAGCAGTTCCGGAACTACTACGCCAAGGGACCGGAGCGGCCTTTCTGCAAGACCTATATCGACCCAAAACTGGCGCTGCTGCGGCAGCAGTTTGCCAGGAGGCTGCGACCGGACCGGGTCGAGGCCGCGGAATAGCCCCATCCCGCGGAGGCAACTGTTGCTGCCGTGTACTTTCGGCTAGCTGAAATCATAGGCAACGGCATCGAACGTGTCCGACGGAAACCCGTAGGCAAAGACGAGGCCGTCATCGCCCGCGACGACACCATGGCGGGCGTTCGGTGGAATAAAGACGGCAGTGCCTGCGTTGATCGCGATCTCAACTCCCTCGATCGTGACAGTGCCCGATCCGCTCAAGCCGAAATAGAATTCGGCCGGCGGATGTCGATGCGGGTTGAGGCTGCCCAACGGACCGAAGGTGGCCACGCCGAAAACAAGTCCGCTGGACGGCGTTTTGTTGGCGCAGATCAGGGTGCGCCACTGCACGGTTCCGAAGACCGGGTCGGTGCCGCCCTCCAATGCCTGCTGGTCCATCTGCATGGCAAATCCGCCCGCCGGGATTTGGGGAGCGGGTACGAAGTTGCAAATGATATCCTGCTCGATCTCAACGTGTCTCATAAGGCCTCCAAAACTGAAGAACCGCCGAACTCCGGGGTGTGGCGGGCGCTGACAATGTCTGAAAAACATGCTTATCTGGCAAGGCTCGAAAATCTCATGACACTATACGCTGAAGGTATAGTATGGATCGACTTCCACCCTTTTCCAGCTTGCTTGCCTTTGACGCCGTGGCGCGGCTCGGCACGCTGACGCGCGCCGCGGCGGAACTCAATGTCTCGCAGCCGGCCGTCAGCCGCAGGCTGATTCAACTGGAAGCGGATCTGGGCTGCAGCGTAGTCGACAGGACCACGCGGCCTTTGGCTCTAACGCCGGAAGGTCAGGAATTATTTGATGTATTGCGCTCCGGCCTGGCGCGTCTCGAGGCAGTGGTCTCCCGTTTGCGGCAGACCTCGAGCCAGGACACGGTCAGCATCAGCTGCGGGTCCGGCTTTGCCGCTTACTGGCTGATCCCGCGCTTGCCGGATCTGGAACTCGCCGTGCCCGAGGCCTCCATCCAGATTATCAGCCAAACGCATACTGATGATACCATTTCCGCCGATGTTCAGATCCGTTTCGGAGACGGTTCCTGGCCGGGGCTGGATGTCGCGGCGGTGCTCGGCGAAGAAGTGTTTCCGGTTGCCAGCCCTGCCTATCTCGAACGGTCGGGCAAGGCCTATTCGGTCGAAGATCTCCAGAGCGAACGGCTCCTCGGACTTCGAGGAGATACGGGCGCTTGGTACAATTGGGAAACCTGGTTCGACGCCGTCGGTGTACCCGCACGCGCCAAACTGCGGACACTGGATTTTGACAGCTACGCGCTCATGATCAATGCAGCGCTGGCCGGTCAGGGCATTTGCCTGTGCTGGGCCGGGTTGCTGGACCTGTTTCTTCAAAACGGAGCTCTGCAGCGGTTGACCGACCGGTCGGCAAGTTCCCGGCGCGGGTATTTCGTGACGTTCCGCCAGGACGAGCCGGAAGGCTCCACGGTGCGGCGTGTATCTGAGTGGCTGGCATCGGCTGACCGCTCCAAACCGCTTGCGGGCAACAGCAACCTAAAGACCTGAGACTGGCTTGGTCTGGGACTAGGCCTCTAGGATGCGGATGCGGGAAGCCGTGGCGCTCGGTCAGCGCTGCCAGAATGGCGTCCTTGTCGTCGATAAATCCGCCCTCGGCAAGCACCAGAACCGGCAGGCTCTGATGGGCTTCGCCCAGAAGCTTGACGATTTCCCAGCGCGGTTTCGGCCAGGCGATCCGGCGGACATCGAGTTTGGCGGCAAGCTCCGGGAACGACGCCAGAATTCCTTCCATCAGGGCGCAGTGCCAGCAATAGAAGGTCCTGTACGGATAGGCCGGGTCCTCGAAACCGGGGGCAAGAAGGAACAGAGTGTCTTTCATGCCGCAGCGGGCTCCGAAGTCTGGTCACCGGGCCGGCCGAACAAATCTTTCACCCCCGGCCAATCCGCCCCGTCATGATGCGCCGCGATCTCCAGGAACACCTCCAGGAACTCGAAACAGCCGGCGTCATGCACCAAGTGATGCGTCAGCAGCCCGAGCGGTTCGTCACCGGTGTTGCGCCGGCGGGTCAATTGCAGGTCAAAGCGCAGGCGCGCGCTTTCCCAGCCGATGAAGCGGACCTGCTTCTTCCATTTCAGGATGTCGACATGGGACTGGACCTGGATGTCGCGCGGAAAATTGAACCAGGTGAAGGTGGAAAGACCCGGAAGGCCTATGCCGGGCAGGCGGCGGCAGATCTCCGGCGCGATCCGGTTCCAGGGCGGCACCATGACCGGCAGGAACTTCTCGCCGAAAAGGGCCTCCAGCCGCGCTTTGCCGTCGTTGAGCTCGGCCATCAGCGCATCGGGGTCGCGGCGCGTGCCCAGTTCGGCGGCCTTTTCGCCGAGATCCTTGCGCTGGAAATTCTTGTGCTGCCAGCCATGCTGCAGCACGAAAGCATGGGGTTCCGCTGAAAGGCGTTCCGCCAGCGCCTCTGTGGCGTCCTTCGGAATGACCGCAAGCGCCAGATCGACGTCATACCGGTTGGCAAGCTCCTGCATCCGGTCAAGAGCGGGCGTCGGCGCGACGGCATCGTCGTCCCGCCACCAGAAACGCACCTTGCGGCCGCGCTCGGCGAACCAGTCGAGATGCGCGGTCAGCTCTTGTTGAAAGCGCTGCAGGTCAGACGTCATGCATTCCGCTCTTTCAGGTCTTGGATTAGGATACGCGCGCTTTCCTCGGCACCGCCGAGGCGGACGGCGTGGGAACTGCGGGGCAGCGCAAGGGCATCGTCGATGGCCCCGGCCAGACGTTCCGGTGTCAAACCCTCTTCCGGGATCACCACGGCGCGGCCATGTCGCGCAAGGGCCACTGCGCGTTGCGTCTGCTCGGTCTCGTTGACCTGGGCAAAGGGAACAAACACGGCCGGCACCCCGGCAACCAGGATATCGAGCACCGTGTTGTAGCCGGCCTGGCTGACGGAAAGCCGTGCGCGCTTTAAAAGCTCCGGAAAGTCGGGGCGCGCGCGCTCCACAAACACGCCTTCCGCCGCGCTCTGTTTGTAAATGGCAAAGGCATCGCCCGAAATGTCGTGACCGATCAGCACCCGCCAGTGTGTGTCTTCCGCGCGCCGCGACAAGGGCCTGGCATCGAGAGCCGCTGAGAGCAGGCTCTCGGCAACCGCGCCGCCGCCACAGGAAATGATGATCTCGTCCTCGCCGTCAGCACTGCCCGATGATGGACGTGCGGCGGTGCCGACATAGCCGGTGTAGCGCACCAGCGCGTCGACATCGTCGGCAAAGGGGAAGCTGTCGCCGAGCCGGATGAAGTCCGGATCGGAGTGGACCAGGATGCGGTCGTAATACTTCAGTGCCTGGTCTGCCATCCAACGCTCTTTCCAGAGCTCCTTCTTGCGCACCAGGATGTCGCGGATCGAGGTGGCGATCAGCGGTGGTTTTGAACGGGCCTCGGCGGCTTCCAGGAGCGGTGTCAGCTCGAAATCGAGCTGCCGCCGGCCGAAGGGATAGGTCTCCGTCAGGAGCAGATCGTAATCCCGTGCCTCAAGTGCTTGAATCGATGCTTTAACGCGAGCGGATTTCCAAGCATCGTCAATATCTTCATTGTCCAAGGTGACAAGGCGCTTGAACGCAGCGTCCGGGCTTTTGCAGGCCGGCAGTTCGACAATCTCCAGCGGTCCCGTGTCCAGCGTCGGCGGAATTCTGTTGCCGCTGGCAAGCGTCACCGAGACGCCTTCGGCGGCAAGTGCCTTGCCGATCGCGGCGGCGCGCACAACGTGACCGGTGCCGAGCAGATGTTGCACGTGAATGAAGGCGTTCAGGGTCATTTATCCGGGCTTTCTTTGCCGGAGGAATGGTTGCGCAGGGCCTTTTCCACGAGAGCTTCCAGCCTGGCAGCGCCCGCCGGCAGGCTGTGAAAATCAAGAATATGCTGGCGCGCGGCAAAGCCCAGCCGGTCGGCCAATTCAGGCTCCTGCAGCACGCGCAGGAGATTGGCCGCCAGGGCCGAAACATCGCCCTCCGGGGAGAGCAGGCCGGTTTCTCCGGCGCGGACGATATCGGGAATGCCGAAGGTGTCGCCGGCAACGACACCGAGACCGGCTGCCTGGGCCTCCAGCAGAACCAGACCGAAGGCTTCGCGGATGGCCGGCCAGACCAGCAGGTCATGACGGGCGTAATGCTCGGGAAGCGCATCGGGCTCCAGTGCCCCGAGAAAGCTGATCCGTTCCGGCGGGAACAAGCTCAGAATGTGATCGCGCATCGGACCGTCGCCGATGATCGTCAGGTGCCAGGGCTGGTGGCGCAGCTCGGCGAGCGTGGCGGCCAGAACCTCATAGGAACGGGTTTTGTCGCCCTCGCGCATCATGCCGACAGAGAGCAGTTTGAGCGGTGCGGCGGCCAGCGGCTTGGCCGCGGTTGAGGCTTTGAGGAACGGCCCGGCATCCAGAAACGGCAGCAGCACCGACAGATTGCGATGCGGCACCGCGGCCGCCAGGCAGTCCAGATCTGCATTGTGGATCGCGGCGACAGCGTCCGCACGCGCCAAGGCCACATCGGCCGCTGCGAAGCCGAAAGCCCAGTCGCCACGCTGGCGTTTCGGCGCCCGGCTGGCCTCGACAATGGCATAGGACAGGTCGAAACGGTCGGCGAGTGCGGGGCCGATCCAGTCCGGCGCCTTATGGTAGAGGTGATAGGTCAGGAACAGGTCCGGCCGGTAGCCGGTCCGCTCCCAGTCTGCGGCGATCCGCTCCGCTTCGGCGAGGGCCTCGGCCTTCACCTCGGCCTGGAGCGCGTCGCTGCCCTCCTTGCGCCAGGCCCGGAAGCGGCTGGCGATCGTGACCTCATGGCCAAGGCTTTCCAGCGCCCGGACGATCAGCCGGCCCATGGTCCGGTCTCCGGAGGGAACCGGATGGTCCAGCGGTTTCATCGGCGCTGTGAAGGCGATTTTCATGTCTGTCCTCATGCGGCCAGCGTTCAGAGCACTTTACGAAATTTCTCCGCCAGACGGTCAAGCCCGGGATCGGTGGAAAAGGCTGTCCGGACCCGCGTTGCCGCCGCCAGCCCCAGCTTGTGGCGCGTTTGAGGGGCCTGAATAAGGCGGCTCATGGCGTCTGCCAGCTGCCCTGGCGCACCAGGGTCGACCAAAACGCCGGTTTCACCGTCCAGAATAAGCTCTGGGATTGCGGAGACCTTGGTCGACAGGCAGCACAGGCCCATCGCCTGGGCCTCCATCAGCACATTGGGCAGGCCGTCGCGGTCACCGGATTTGGCGAGTTTCGACGGCAGCACAAAGAGATCGGCGTCCCGGCAAGCCGCGATCACCTCTTCGCGCGGCTGGGCGCCGCGCCAGGTGATCCGCTTTGAGAGATCAAGCGCCTCCGCCTGATCCTTCAAGGCGTCCGACAATTCCCCGCCGCCGATATGGGTGAAGTGCCAGTTGAGGCTGGCTGGCAGGGAGCTGAGCGCCGCCAGGAGATCGTCATAACCCTTTTTCTCGACGGCCCTGCCGACAGAGACGAGGCGAACAGGTTCTCCGGAGCCGTCACGCGGCGATGAAAGGTCTGCCGGTTCGGGAAAGCCGGAGAAATCGAGCCCGTGGTAAAGCAGTTCCACCTTTCCCGGATCGTCGGCAAGGCTGTTCAGATGCTGTTCGTTGACCGCGGTGCAGGTCACGCCCCAGGCGGCATCGTTGATCTTGGTCTTCAGGTCCCAGTCGGGGCTTGTCCAGATGTCCTTGGCATGGGCGGAAAACGACCATTGCCGGCCGGACAGATGCGCCGCGTAGCGGGCGGCCGAGCACGGCGTGTGCAGGTAATGGGTGTAGATCCAGGCGATGTCGTCGGGCAACTCATGGGCAAAGACGCAGCCCTGCGCCCAGCGCCGCCGGCGGTCCGCATTTGGCTGGTGGGCGAAATCGGCATCGAACAGGGCCTTTGCCGCCGCATAGGTCGGTTGTTTTTCCGCCCAGCGCTTCGCCCGCGCGACCCGTGCCGGATCGTCTTTGACATATTCCGGCAGATACATCACCTCGGCGGAGATCTGCCGGTGCAGCTCGTGGATGAACGGGTCGTAGGGTTTGCGCAGCGCCACGATCAGAATGCCGATGCCGCGCCGTTCCAGTCCGAGAATTTCCTGGGCGATAAAGGTTTCGGACAGGCGCGGATAGCCTTTGACCACAACGGCGATACGGGACATCTTCGTGTCTTTCGGAGGCTAGAAAGGAAGGTCGGCGGTCGGGCTCAGAAATTGACCAGCTTGCGGCTGTTGTCCAATTGCTGGTCGTCGAATATCTCGCCCACCCTGTCCGAAATGATTTCAAGACCGCCAAGCAGGTTGTCGACACCGGCCGACGAGGGCGGGGCCATGGCCGGCAGCTCCGACAGCGCGTTCGCCATCAGGTCCGGGTCGGGATAGCGGTCGATCGGCAGCACCTTGAGCAGCCCGCTCTTTTCGGCCCGTTCGGCCCGGATCGCCTGTTCGCGGCGCGGCACCACGCGTGGCACCATCAGGGTCGGCTTGTCGAAGGACAGGATCTCGCAGAATGTGTTGTATCCGCCCATGCCGACAATCGCCGTGGCGTTGGCCAGATAAGGTTCGATCTGCGGCGTGAAACGGATGATTTCCACATCTCTCAGATGTTCCGCCCGTTCGCTGAACTGCGCCGCGGCGGCAGCCGGCATAAAGGGGCCAAGAACGATCAGGGCGGGAAACAACGGCCTTTGTCGGGCTTCATAGGCCCGCATGACCCAGTCGACCATCTCGACGCCATCGCCGCCGCCGCCCGGGGTCACCAGAATATAGGGTTCCTCCTCGAACGGCGCGGGCGCCGGTTGGTCGAGGGCGGATTTCGGCATGTCACGGCGCAGGAACCCGGTGTAGCGGAGTTTGTCGTGCACCGAGGCGGGCAGGTCGATCCCTTCCAGCGGATCGCAGATGTCTTCCGGACCGTAAATCCAGATCTCGTCATAAAGATCCTTCAGCGCCGGATAGACATTTTTGCGGTCCCATTCCTCTTTCAGGATCTGGGGGTCGTCCATCACGTCGCGCAGTCCCAGGACCAGCTGCGTGTCGGTCTCCTTCAGCGCTTCAAGCGTCGGCAACACTTCGCCGCGCAGGCCGAGCGGCTCCTTGTCGACAATGAAGATATCCGGTTCGAAGACCTTGGCCGTGTGCTCGATGATCGAGGAGCGGATCGCCAGGGTCTGGTCGATGTTGATATGCAGCGAGAGGGGCGTGTATTCGCCGTTGCGCAGCTTGATGACGCCGGGAATGCGGACAAAATCCACGCGGGAGCGGAATTCGAAACTGCCGATAATCGGCGAGCCGGACAGGATCAGCACGGACAGCGTGTCGAAATCGCCAACCAGGGACTGTGCAATCGCCCGGCACCGTCTCAGGTGGCCCAGCCCGAAGGAATCGTGGCTGTAGATGAGGATCTTCGGCGTCTTGGAACTCATACTGCCCCTAAATTTGTAATGCTGCCCCGGTGGGCTTATGTCTCAACTGATTGGGTGTTGTCACGTGCGGATATCTCTTGACACGAAACTTTCGACAAGGAACGGTCTGCGGACCCTTTCAAATGGCTTGTTGCAAATGCTAATCCTGACTGGCGCATCCAATCCGGATCGCTAATATACCAAATCTGAGCTGCTTGCACATGTTTGATCCTTATCTGTTTGGATGAACTGATGGAAAAGAACCTTTTCGGTTTTATTTGGAAGTATAGCGCCAAGCAGCAGATCTTCATTATTCTGGTCACCGTGCTCACTTATCCGGTGGTCTATTTCCTGCTCGAGCTGCCGAAACTGATTGTCAACGACGCGGTGCAGGGCGACAATTTTCCGCGCACGGTTGTCGGCTTCGACTTCGATCAGATTCCCTATCTGTTACTGCTTTGTTTTACCTTCCTGTTTCTGGTGGTCGTCTCCAATGGGCTCAAATTCTATCTGAACGTCTACAAGGGCCGGCTGGGCGAGCGCATGCTGCGCCGTTTGCGATTTGAATTGTTTCAACGGGTACTGCGATTCCGCCTGCCGCATTTCAGAAAGGTCAGCTCCGGCGAGATCATTCCAATGATCACCTCGGAAGTGGAGGATGTCGGCGGCTATATCGGTGAAGCCTTTGCCTTGCCCGCCTATCAGGGCGGCATGCTGATCGTGCAGCTGGGCTTTATCTTCATGCAGGATCCACTGCTCGGCCTTGCCGCGGTCAGTTCCTATCCGATCCAGGGTTATGTTATTCCGCTGTTGCAGCGACGCGTCGTTATCTTGTCGCGCATGCGGGTGAAAAACGTTCGCCTGATCGCAGACAAGGTCGGCGAGAGCATCACCGGGGTTGCGGAAATCCACGCCAACGATGCGGCGGCCTGGCATTCAGCGGACATTTCGGACCGGCTCTACGAGAACTTCAAGATCCGTTACGAGATCTTCAACCGGAAGTTCCTGATCAAGTTCCTGAACAACTTCATGAACCAGCTGACGCCGTTCTTTTTCTACCTGATTGGCGGTTACCTGGTGATTGAAGGTAATTTGAGCATCGGCGCGCTTCTGGCGGTGATCGCGGCCTACAAGGATCTCGCCGGCCCCTGGAAGTTGCTTCTGTCTTTCTATCAGATGACGGCCGATGTCAGCGTCAAATACCAGACAGTGGTGGAGAATTTCGACCCGCCCGACATTTACGACACCGAGCGGCTGACCAACGACGACACGGTCGTGCTCGATGGCGATGTGAAGTTCGAAAGCGTCAATTTCTCCGGTGGCGCGGCCGGACAGGAGGTCATGGATGTCTCGCTGACCGTTCCGGCAGGCAGTGCCTGCGCCATCGTCGGCCCGGACGGTTCGGGGCGCTCGGAGGTCCTGCAGCTTGCGGCCGGGCTGGTCTCCGCCTCGACCGGTAAGGTCTCGATCGGCGAACACGATCTCGACAAGCTCACCGACGCAACGCTCGGGCGGGAAATCGCCTATGTCGGCGGGGCGGTCCATGTCTGGACCGGAACCATCCGCGACAACCTTTATTACGGCCTTCGCCACCGGCCGCTGGTGCCACCGCAAAGGGAGGGCGAGGACCTGAAAAACTACAAACGCCGCGTCAGCGAAGCGAAGCTGACCATGAACCCGGTTTATGATCTGGGCGCGCTCTGGGAGGATTTCGAGGCCGCCGGTGTCGACAACGAACGCGCGCTTGACGGCAAGGCGCTGGAACTGCTGAAGGCAGTCAAGATCGACAATGACATCTACCGGCTCGGCCTTCAGTCCCGATTCGACCCGTCGATGGACGACGGCTTTGCCGACAAGATCCTGAGCGTGCGTAACAATCTGGCCGATCGGCTCGCCAAGGAACCGGCGCTGGGCGGTCTGGTCGAACTCTGGCACCGGGACCGGTTCAACTCGAGTGCGAGCCTGGCGGACAACCTGTTCTTCGCCGTGCCCTCCGATCCTGAAATCACCATGGACGAAGTGCCGGATCTGCCGGAAGTGAAGGCCTTTTTGTCCGAAACCGGCTTTGACAAGAAACTGCAGCAGATCGGCTTGAAAATCGCCGAGACCATGCTGGAGCTGTTCTCGAATGTCTCCGGCGACAGCGGTCTTCTCGGGGCCTATTCCTTCATCACGCTGGACGAAATTCCCGACTTTGAGCGGATTGTCCGGGTGGCCAAGTCCGAGCAGCAGCGGCCCGGCCTGAGCGAGGCCGACCAGTCGCGCCTGCTTGGCCTGGCTTTCAAGCTGGTCCCGGCCCGCCATCGTCTCGGTGTCATGGATGACGATCTCAAGACGGAAGTGGTCGAAGCGCGCAAGCGTTTCCTGGATGGCGTGGTCAGCAACTCCGACCAGTTCGTCGCCTTCGATCCGGATGTCTATCTGCCGACCCTGACCATCGAGGACAACCTTCTCTTCGGCCGGGCCCGTGTCGACCGCCGGGACGCCCGGCGCCGGATCGACGACGTCATCCGGGCCATCGTCGAGGAGACCGGCTTGCGTCATCCGATCATCTACGCCGGCTTCGGTTACCACGTCGGTGTGGCCGGATCCAAGCTTTCCGCGGGGCAGCGCCGCAAGATCGCCCTCGTGCGCGGGCTTCTGAAAAACGCAAAAATCACCATATTGGATGATATCGCGACCGGAATGACCGAGGATGACAAGGAACTGCGCAACGGATTGCGCGCCACCCTTGCTGGCAAAACCTTCTTGTACGGCACGTCCAATGCCGACATTGCGGCTGAATTCGATCAACAGTTTGTATTCGATCAAGGACGGCTTTCTGACAAGGGATAGAACATGGCTTTGGGGACAGGCGGGCAGCCGGTCTGCCGGCTGCGTAACATCGCGGCAAAACGGGCAGAACGCGCGGAAATGACAAACGGGAGGACAACATGACACTTGAGACCGAAGTCGAGGCCCTCCGAAAGGTGCCGCTCTTTCACGGCATTGATGAAACAAAGCTGCGCTTGCTGGCATTTATCAGCGACCGTACGGAGTATCCGGAAGGCGAGCGGTTGTGCTCTCAAGGCGAAGAAGGTGACTGCGCCTTTATCATCTTGTCCGGCGATGCCGATGTTCTGGTGGCGACGCCGGAAGGAGAAAAGAAGGTCGCGCAGGTTTCTGAAAATTCAATCGTTGGCGAAATTGCGATTCTGTGCGACGTACCAAGAACCGCGACACTTGTTGCTGCGAACAACATGGATGTTTTGACCGTTTCGAAAGACGATTTCTTGAAACTCTTGAAAGAATTTCCGGATATCTCACTTGAAGTGATGCGGACTTTGGCTTTGCGTCTCGAGCGGACAACCAGAGATCTGGCCGATGCGCGCCGTGGTGCCGGCGCCGGCTGAGGAGTGGCATGTGACCGAGGAATTTTCGCTTCGCTGCTGGGGCGTCAGAGGATCCACACCGACCCCCGGGTCGAGTACGCTCCGTTATGGCGGCGAAACCTCCTGCTTCGAAATCCGTGCGGGCGATGCGCTCGTCCTGGTCGATTGCGGATCCGGTGCCCGCAATCTCGGTATGGAAATCTGCAAGTGCAACACGCGCTCCTTTGATCTCCTTTTCACGCACACCCATCTCGACCACATCTGCGGTCTGCCGTTTTTCAAACCTGCTTACGATCCGAGTTTCGAGGTCACCGCCTGGGCCGGGCATTTTCAGGACGGCACAGAACTGGTGGATATTGTCAGCCGGATCATGTCGCCGCCGATCTTTCCGGTGGCGGCGAAGACGCTCAAGGCGGTCGAGTTCAAGTCCTTTGCCGCAGGTGACCCGATTCCAAGATCCGATGACCTCGTGATCCGGACCACCAAACTGAATCATCCGGGCGGCGCCTGCGGTTATCGCTTCGAATTTCACGGCAAATCGATTTGCATCATCACGGATCACGAGCACGGCGATCCCGAGATCGACGCTGCCCTGCCGGACTTTGTCCGGGACACGGATGTCATGATCTATGACGCCATGTTCACCGATGACGAATATCTGACCTACAAGGGCTGGGGCCATTCCACCTGGCAAAAGGCGGTTCAGCTGGCGAAGGACGGCAATGTCCGGACGCCGGTGCTGTTTCACCATGATCCACGCCGCTCGGATGACGAATTGGATGAAATCGGCCTGGCCGCGCAAAATGCCTATCCAGGCACCCTCGTTGCCAGCGAAGGCATGGTGCTGCGTCCCTGAGCGTGGGCAGTTGAACTCATAAAAAATGGGCGGCCCAAATGGCCGCCCAAAAAACACTACCCCTAAAAAATTGATCGTACGCCGGACGCTGGAATGCGGGTATCCCATTGGTGCGACCGGTAAACGGCCATACACACCTTCAAAGCCCGGTACGTATGACTGTCAGATACGATCAATAGTTGTTTACAGGGTGTATGCATTAAGTGCATGATCCAAATGGACTATGAGGGGCGATTTTCGCAGGTGACCGTCAGCGTTGCCTTGGCGGTATCGTTAAAAAACAACAGGATCCGCCGGGGGTGATGTGGTTGTTGCTGCGGAAAAATACATTCACCTGACGAATCTTGCAGTTTCGGCGGCCCTGGATCCGGATCGCTGGCAGGTGTTTCTCGATGAACTCGGGCAGGCCCTCGGGACCCGCGTCTGCACGCAACTGATCGGCTATGACCAGCTCACCAGGGCGGCGCCGCTGGCCTATTCGTCCGGCTATGATCCGGACATCCTCGAGCTTTATGAAAAGCACTATGCCGACAAGAACCCGTTTGCCGCGAATTTTTCCAAATGCGCGGTCGGGGAGGTCATCTCCACATTTCAGCTGTGTCCGCCAGATGCTCTGAAAAAGACGGAGTTCTACGCGGATTTGCTGGCCCCGCTTGAGGATATCACCGGCGGCGGTGGCGCGATGCTGGCCTACGACGCGGACCGGATGTTCCTGATTGGAGGCAACATGCGCGCCAGGGACCGGGACAAATACGAAGATGACTGGCTCAGTCTCTGCGTCGGCCTGACACCCGTCATACGTCAATCGCTTGAGGTCAACCGGACAATTTCAGGTCTTTCTTTCGAGAAGTGGGCCGCAGAGCAGCATTTTCTGGGAACCGGCACCGCCATCTTTGTGGTCGATCCGGACATGAGCATCCACTATGCCTGTGCGGAAGCGCAGTTGCTGCTGGACCGAGGAACCCTGGTCCGCAACGGCTTCGACCGCCGACTTGAATTCCGGTCTGAGACTATTCAGCAGGAGTTTTCCGCTTTCACCCGGTTCCAGTCCAGGGGCGAGCACGACATCTTCAAGAACTGGCGCTTTTCGGATCAGGACGGGCAGCAATGGACCTGCCGCACTTTGGCCCTGCGGCTCGCCGATCTCGATCGCACGCCTTTTGGCATTTTCATGGACAAATCCATTTCCGCGGTTCTAGTCGCACTGAAACCGGAGCGGAACCGGGTGTCTTTCGGCGACCATGTGCAAAGAGTTCTTGGTCTGAGCCAAGCCGAGGCCGCCACTGTGCTCAGGCTCGGGGACGGACTGACTCCGGCGGAAATCGCCAAAGACCGGCAGATCAGCGTGCATACGGCGCGAAACCAGATCAAGTCGGCGCTGTCCAAGACCGGCAGTCGACGCCAGAGCGATCTGGTTCGCAAGGTGGAACAACTGCGTCTGCAGACCGAGTGGCCTTCATAGATACAACTGGGAACCCGCTCGCGGTTGCTCACTTCCGGTCACTTTCCGGTAGGCCGCTTGCGCAAACGCGCGCCGGCGTGGAAACTCCGCACACTCATTCTTTGCAGTGGCGTCGTGATGGCTTCTTTTCTGAACAATGTGAAATACGTCCTGCGCGGCGGTCCGCCGGAAACCGGTCTTCCGGAGCGGATCCGCGATGACATCCGCGCCCGGGAGGCGTCTTCGGAGCGGTTGATCGGCTGGGTCCAGCTGGGCATTGTGCTGTTCTTTTCCACGCTTTACGCGATCGCGCCCCGCGCGGAGGGCTCTGCCGGGTTCAACTTCGTGCCGCTCGCCCTGGCGGCCTATTTCCTTTTCACGGTGCTCCGGCTGGTGCTGTCCTACCGGTTTGAGCTGCCGCAGTGGTATCTGTTGATCTCTATCTTTGTCGACATGAGCCTGCTGGTCGGACTGATCTTTTCCTTCCATATCCAGTATGACCAGCACCCGACCTTCTACTTAAAGACACCGACGCTGATGTATGTGTTCATCTTCATCGGCTTGAGGGCACTGCGTTTCGATCCGCGTTTCGTGCTGACGACCGGTCTGGTCGCGGTCGCCGGCTGGCTTGGCCTGGTCTTTTATGCGGTGATTGCCGACATGGACCGCATGCGGGTCACCCGCAACTATGTCGAATACCTGACCGGCAACACCATCCTGGTCGGTGCAGAACTGGACAAGACCATGGTCATTCTGGCGGTCACGGTCATCCTGTCCGTGGCCCTTTACCGGGGGCGGTCCATGCTGTTCGAGGCCACCAGGGATCATGCCGCGGCCATGGATTTGAGCCGGTTTTTCTCGCCCGAAGTGGCCGCCTCCATCACAGGTGCGGACACCGAACTGCAGGCAGGTGAAGGCGTTCAGCGTGACGCCGCGATCCTTTATGCCGACATCCGCTCCTTCACGTCGACCTCGGCGACCCTGGCGCCGGAAACGGTGCTGGCCGTGCTGGCGGAATACCAGAACATGGCCGTCGAGGTGATCGTCGAGGAAGGCGGCCGCGTCGACAAGTTCCTGGGCGACGGCATCCTGGCAACCTTCGGCGCGGTTCACCCGTCCGAGACCTATGCCGCAGACGCGCTGCGGGCCGCTGCGCGCCTGGTTGAGAGCGCTGCCAACGAGCAGGCGCGGTTCAAAGCTGCCGGCTGGCCGGAGGAGCTTCGCATCGGCACTGCAGTGTCCGCCGGTCCGGTCACCGTCGGTGTGATCGGTTCGAAACGCAGGCTTGAATTCACGGTGATCGGCGATGCGGTCAACCGGGCTGCCAAACTTGAGGACGCCAACAAGATCCAGAAATCCAAGGCGCTGACCGACCGGACAACCTTCGAGCTGGCCTGTGCGCAAGGATACGCGGTGCCTTTGCTGGAATCGCGCCCGGCGGAAGCGGTCGCCGGCATGAAGACGCCGGTCGACCTGGTTGTCCTGGCCCGATAGCAACCTGATCTGGCTCGGAGCAACGTCTCCTGTCTGCAACGCAGAATAACTTGACCAAAGCCTCGTTCTCGGTCACTTTGCCCTTCAAATTGACCTTTTCGTCAATAAAACAGATTAAATCCATTATTTTCAATGGATTGTGTCTTTGGAGGTAGATGTGAAACTGGATTCTTCTCTTTCCGCCATTGTCACCGGCGGTGCTTCCGGGTTGGGCGCGGCGACGGCTCGCATGCTGGCTGCCGAAGGCGTCAAGGTTACTCTGTTCGACCGAAATGCCGATCAGGGCGCTGCAATCGCCTCTGAAATCGGCGGTGTCTTTGCCGATGTCGATGTCACGGACCAGGCCAGTGTGGAATCCGGTTTTGAAACGGCGCGCAGCGCCCATGGCCAGGAACGGATCCTGGTCAATTGCGCCGGCATCGCGCCGGTGGCCAAGACCACGTCGCGCGGCGAGCCGCATCCGATGGACATGTTCGAGAAGGTGATTGGCGTCAACCTGATCGGCTCCTTCCGCTGCCTGTCGATCGCGGCAACGGGCATGGCCGCCCTGGATCCCGTCACTGCGGACGGTGGCCGCGGCGTAATCGTCTCCACTGCGTCCGTCGCCGCCTTCGACGGCCAGATCGGGCAGGTGGCTTACGCCGCTTCCAAGGCCGGGGTTGCTGGCATGACGCTGCCGGTGGCGCGAGACCTCTCCAAATCCGGCATCCGCGTGATGACCATAGCGCCGGGAATTTTTGAAACGCCGATGCTGTTGGGCCTTTCGCAGGAAGTGCAGGACTCCCTTGGCCAGCAGGTGCCGTTCCCCTCGCGTCTCGGCCGGGCAACGGAATATGCCCAGCTGGTCAGATCCATCTGCGAGAACGACATGCTCAATGGCGAAACCATTCGCCTGGACGGCGCCATCCGGATGGCCCCGCGCTGACAAGGCACAACTGCCGGCGGCGCGGGTCAGCGCGCCGCCGTTCTCGCCAAAGTCTTCCACAGACACACTTTTTCATACGCATGTGTTCATTTCCCGATTAAGCTGACGTCGCGGTGCTCAATGGAGCGGCGCAACCTTGACGATTGGGGAGAGATTTATGGCTGAACACGTGCATGAACTGGCGCCGCATCATCTGCCGCCGTTCATACCGGCCTCGGATGGCAGCGACTGGCTGATGTCGGTGATGCTGATCGCCCTGATCGTTGGTGTCATTCTGGCGGGCGTGTTCTACCTCCATCTTCATTCGATCCCGGAGCGACTGGCGCACAAGCACGGACGCATGCAGTTCGAGCTGGTTGCCGTGCTGGGCCTGCTGGCACTGTTCACCCACAACAACATCTTCTGGGTGGCGGCGCTGTTGCTGGCCTTCATTCAGCTTCCCGACTTCTGGACGCCGCTGGAGTCGATCGCGCATTCGCTGAGCCGGATGGCGGGCACGGGTGGCGTCTCTTCCGAGACACTCGTGGAACACGACACGGAAGTTGAATTCGGTCTCGCCGAGGATCCGCCGGCGGGCGAAGACAAAACTGTTTCCTCTGAAGGCGCGACCCAGGCAACGGCCGCAGACAGCGGGGAGAACAAACATGTTTGAGCTCCTGTTCTGTTCGCTCCTCACCATCCTGCCGGACTTCCTGATCCGGCGTTTCGTCCAGGGCAAGCGTATCGGTCATGAGATCACGCTTTATTCGGTATGGTATGAGCTGCGCTACGGCATCGTTCTGTGCCTGATCCTGACCGTGTCCCTGATCACGCTGATTTTTTACTACCACCCGACCGCGACCACGGCCGTGTCCACCTTCCGGACGGTGCCGATCCTTCCCGAAGGCTCCGGCCGCGTGGTCGAAACCTTTGTCCCGCGCGAACTCGAGGTCGAGGTCAAGGCGGGCGATCCGATCTTCAAGCTGGACGACACCCGCCAGCAAGCCGATGTGGTGACAGCCGAACAGCAGATCGTTGAAATCCAGGGTGAAATGGCCTTGGCACAAAGCGAGTTGGCTGTGGTGACCGCCCAGGTCGAGCAGGCGCAGGCATCTCTGAAACAGGCGCAGGACGAACTCGACACACGTCAGGAACTGTTTCAGCGCAATGCCAATGTGGTCAGCGAGCGCGACATCGAGAAGCTGCAGAACACAGTGGATGCGAGATCCGGCGGCTTGAGGGCGGCCGAGGCCAACCAGGAACTGGTCGAGACCAAGATCAACGTGTCGCTGCCGGCAAAGCTCAAGAGTGCCGAGGCCCGCTTGAACGAAGCGCAGGTGGAGCTGGAAAAGATGACCGTCTATGC
Organism: Roseibium sediminicola; assembly: GCF_023156505.1. Classification (GTDB taxonomy): domain Bacteria; phylum Pseudomonadota; class Alphaproteobacteria; order Rhizobiales; family Stappiaceae; genus Roseibium; species Roseibium sediminicola. Next base: position 102,919 of record NZ_JALNMJ010000003.1, read on the forward strand.
CGGTGTCGACGGCACCATCAGCCAGTTTATTCTGCAAAAGGGTGACATCGTTAATCCATTCATGCGGCCGGCCGGCGTTTTGATTCCCAAAGACACACAACGAGAGCGGATCATTGCCGGTTTTGGCCAGATCGAGGCGCAGGTGCTTAAGGAAGGGATGGTCGCGGAAGCCTTTTGCGGCGCCGTTCCCTTCACCATCATTCCGCTTGTGGTGACGGAAGTGCAGACCCAGATCGCTTCGGGCCAGGTCAGCACGGGTGGGCAACTCGTCGATACCAGCCAGTCCGTGAAACCGGCAACGATCACCACGATGCTGGAACCGCTCTACGAAGACGGGCTGGAGGATTTGCCACCCGGGGCCATCTGCATCGTCAATGCCTATACAAGCAATCACGACAGGCTGACATCGGGCGAACCGCTTTCAACCGGCGAGTTCATCTTCCTGCACGCGGTTGACACGGTCGGCCTCGTTCACGCCATGCTGCTGCGGCTGCAGGCACTGCTCTTCCCGGTAAAGACGCTGGTCTTGACGGGGCATTAGGGCAATACGCGCTGCCGAATAAAAGAGCCCGGGTCTCGGCACCCGGTCTCTTTTTGTTTGGCTGGCTCAGTCCGCGTAGCTGACCACCTCGAACTCGATGCCGTCATCGTCGTCGAAATAGAAGCGACGGCCGGGTTCGTAGTCGCCGTGATTGTGGGTTCTGTAGCCACCGGCCTTGATCCGGTCTTCGGTGGCATCGAGATCGTCGACCACCACGGCGACGTGATTGAGGCCTCCATGGGTATGATAGCTGACGGTGTCGGAGCGCTTCGGCGCTTCCGGCGGTGTGTAGGCGGCGATGTAGCTGGTGTCGTTGCCGATATGATAGGTCGTGCCGCCGTTCTTGGCGGCACCTTTCCAGCGCACCTTCCAGCCGAACCAGGTTTCCAGGCGTTTTGCGGTCGCCTCCGGATCGCTGACGGTGACGTTCACATGTTCCAGGAATGCGCTGCTCATTTGCTGTCCTTTCAAGGTTTGACCTTTGCTGGACACTGGAGATAATTCCTCAAGTATAGTTGAGGTCAAGGGGGAAAAGTCAAAAAGATGAAAAAGCTTATGAAGGGGGGCGATCTTCTGACGATCGGAGACCTGGCGGAGCGGACCGGCCTTTCGGTCTCTGCGATCCGGTTCTACGAGGACAGGGGGCTGGTGCGCCCGAGCCGGAACGCCGGCGGCCAAAGGCGGTTTCTGCGGGCCGACATCCGGCGGCTCTCCTTCGTGCTTGTGGCGCAGGAATTCGGGTTTTCGATTGCAGAGATCGCGGAGCAGCTCAAACGCTTGCCGGAAGGCCGGGCACCGACCAAGGCGGACTGGACCAGGATCAGCCGGGAATTCAGATCCCATCTCGACCAGCGGATTGCTCGCATGACGGCGCTTCGGGACAAGCTGGATTCATGCATCGGCTGCGGCTGCCTCTCACTGAAGTCCTGCCAGCTCTATAATGCCGGCGACGCCGCGGCCAACAAGGGCCGCGGACCAAGGTATTTGCTTGGTGACCGGCCGGATCTCAAGGCTTCAGACACATGACTGCTCGCTTTTGAAAACGGAACAACGTCTTCCAATGCCTCCTTTGCATACGAACCAAATCAGCCCAGAACAGCAGGCAAGCCCGATTTGGGTCAGCATGATCAGCGTGAGGAGATGAAAATGACCGAAGGTGTCATCTATGGCCTTGGGGCCAAAGAAGAGGCCCCGCATATGATTGGATGTGCTCTGTTGGATGGTGATGTCAAAAAGATCGAATATGTCGATACAACTTTTGACAGAGGGATCACTCCTTTGTTTGAAGCTGGCGAGCTGTATGGAGGCCGCGCAGTCAAGCCAGACCATGTTCCAACGCGTGCGCAGTGGGAAAGCAAGCGGTATCCCCCCTCTGATGTTGTGTACACGTACGAGATGTATTTGGTGTCCGATGCCTTCAAGGACATCATTGAACGCCATGAACCGGGCGTTCATCAGTTCTTTCCGGTCGAATTGCTCTACAAGGATGGGTCCTTCGCACGGCAGATGTACTTCTTTAACATCTGCACTCGCTTGGACGGGATGGACCGGGAACAGGCGACAGCTCAGCTCAAAAAAGGCATCGCATTTGAGCCGCGCACCGGAGAGTTTGTGTTCAGTCTGAAACAGATTGGCGATGCTCATGCCTGGGTCGACAAGCACGTGATCTATGGCGAGTTCCTTTCCAGTACCGTCGTCGATGAAATGAAACAACAGGGCTTGACGGGCACCGCTTTCAAACCGTTCAAAGCTGTCTAGCGAAATTACATTTTTTTAGAAGGGTTTTCTGATGGGTTACCTGGTTGATATTCCTGAACTAAATGCCTTCGCAAACGCACCAAATCAGCCCGGAACCGCAGGCAAGCCCAACTAGGGTCAGCATGATCAGCGTGAGGAGATGAAAATGACCGAAGGTGTCATCTATAGCTTTGGGGCCAGAGAAGAGGCCCCGCATATGATCGGGTGTGCTCCTTTGGATGGTGATGTCAAAAAGATCGAATATGTCGATACAACCCGTGACAAGGGGCACACACCATTGTTTGACGCAGGCGAGCTGTATGCAGGTCGCGCAGTCAAGCCAGACCATGTTCCAACGCGTGCACAATGGGGAAGCAAGCGGTATCCCCCCCCTGATGTTGTGTACACGCGCAAGATGTATTTGGTGTCGGAGGCCTTCAAGGACATCATTGAACGCCATGAATCGGGCGTTCATCAGTTCTTTCCGGTCGAATTGGTCTACAAGGACGGGTCATTCGCGCGGCAGATGTACTTCTTTAACATCTGCACTCGCTTGGACGGGATGGACCGGGAACAGGCGACAGCTCAGCTCATAAAAGGCATCGCATTTGAGCCGCGCACCGGGGAGCTTGTGTTCAGTCTGAAACAGATTGGCGATGCTCATGCCTGGGTCGACAAGCACGTGATCTATGGCAACTTCCTTTCCAGTGCCGTCGTCGATGAAATGAAACAACAGGGCCTGACGGGCATCGGTTTCAAACCGTTCAAAGCTGTCTAGCCGGATTTCGCTTCAGGAATCCGGTGTCTGATGGTTTAGCGGTTGTCGAGTTTTACCCGTACCCTTTTCAACCCGGTTAGGTTGTTTGGATCCAAACCTCTCAATTGATGCGAGAGCGTTTATGACAGGTCTTGGCGCTGGAAATGGCAGGCTATCCGAAAGAATATCAGCTGCGTTCGGCAGGCCAATACCCATTGTCGGGATTTCTGGAAACGGCGACGGCGCTGACGTCCTTGGAGCCACAGGCGCTGCATTTGAGAGTTTCGCTTAAAGCGGAAATTTTCTGATCGCCCGCAAACCGCGCTGCGCTCATGTAGCGAAAGCGGCCGCAATGGCCGCAGAGAATGCCAAGGCGCCGGTCGGAATCGCACAATACTTGGACGGTGGGGTCGTCTGCGGCAATAAAAGGAAGTAAAGACATGTAATTCAATCTTGCCAATAGGAAATGGAAAGGCCATGGGCAATGCGATTTTAGAGCCCTCTATATTAAAAGTAGCACACAGTAGCAATAAGTAAAGTTGGAATATTTACATGAATAGTCATTCATATTGCTTGGTTTGCGAGTGCTTTCGTAATATTGCCTATTGTTGCTGCAGTTTGCCGCAGGTGTCGGATTGCGCGAAACTTGCGCGATGGAACAACAGCGGAGGGCGTCGGACCAAAGAATGCCTCTCGCCTTTTCTTACGGCTGTGGGTATGAGGAGCGTATGACGACGCTCTCAGACACCTGGTACGACCTGTTCGAATTGTCCGGCCTATTGAACCCGTTTGCGCTTTTGATCGGCGCCTATCTTGGGTGGCGTGCCGATCGGGCTCAGAAATTGTGGATCGCGGGTTTCGCGGCTGCCGCTCTGTCTCTGATCCTCGAAGCGGCGGTAGGAATGCTGCAGTTGCCGCAGCCGATCTCGCAGGACGCCGGCGCCCTGGCCATGTTCCCGTTCCGATTTGTGGGTGGACTGCTTGCCGCCTGGCTGGCGTTCTGGCTCAGCCAACGGCGCAAGCGCGGCTGACCTGCTGCTGCTGGATTTCAGTTTTCCAGCCAGCTGTTAAAGAGCTGGGCGTTCGGACATTCCTGCAGCGGTCTGTCGGCCCCATCCGGATGCTGGTCCAGCCAGGCGCGGCAGGCCTCGGTTTCCGAGCAATTGATGCAACGGTGAGCGGCGGATCGCAGGGCGGCGCCAGACTGCACGCCTACAGGCATTTGCTTCATCGCGCCGATTGTGTCGAGCATCCTGCCCATCAGGTCGGCGCGCTCGTTCAGTCGATCCATCCAGTTCACGCTCTCTCTCCTTCTGTCGGGGCGGGATTATCGCGCTCTGTGTCGCCCTTCTTGTCTCGCGCCGGCCAGGAGCCTGACATCGGCTGATGTGGCGAATCTGACCCATTGCGGCCGACAAGGCCTTGATCCGTGTCAACTCTGGGCAAGCTTTAAGAAACCGGCCATACTCGCCCCTTATGATTCCGTGCTCGGGTTCCTGCGCTCAGGATCCACGCCTCCGGAGACGGTGTGATGGTTGAAACGGTGAGTGCGACGCCACTGCCCCAGGGGACCAGCAACGGGTCCGCTGCGCCGCCGCTTGAGCCGGGAACCGAACTCAAGGCCAAAGTGGAAAGCAACCTGCCGGGCGGCATCGTGCGCCTTGCGACCGCCGAAGGTAAGGTCGACCTGCGCGTTGCCGCACCCTTGCCGGCCGAAGCGGAAGTGACGGTAACGGTGACCGGCAGCAAGCAGCAACCGGTTATTCAGATCTCCACCGACAAGGCGCCCGCCCAGGCCGGGCAGCAATCCGGCGCAGGCTCTCAGGGCCAGGGGGGGCAGCAAGCACAGGCCAATTCACCCCAGTCCTATCCGACGCAATCCGGAGCAAGCCCAACCGCACCCGCGGCCCAGGCGAACGCCGCCCGACCGGTTTTCACGGCCACACCGGCCGGTGCGCATCTTGTTCAGGTTTTGGCCGCCAATGCGGTCCCCGCATCCGGTGGGGCCGCAGCCGGCCAGGTGACGCTTCCCGCCGGCGGGGGAGTGGTGCAGGGGCCGGCAGGGCAAGTGCCTTTGCCGGGGCAGGCCTCGCTCGCGGCCTCTCCACAGCCTGTCCAGGCTCCTCCGGCACAAGCTGCGGCTCCCTTGCCCGCTGGCGCATCCTCCGCGGCGCCCACAGGCGCTGGGAGCGCGCCAGGGCTTCCATCGACAGTCGGCGGATCGCTGCAGGCTCCACTGCAGTCTGGTCCGATTGCCGCGCAGGCGCCGTCCGGCGGAGCCGTTGCGGGATCCCTGGCTCAGCAAAACCCGATACCGGGCCCGTCGCCGACAACATCGCCAAATCCTTCTGTTGCGGGCGGTTCCGGCCAGGTCTTGCCGCCGCAATCCGGGGCGCTTGCCAGCGCGACGCCACAAGCCCCCGGCACTCCGGCAACTTCCTCCCCAGCTGCTTCTATTCCGGTTGCTGCGGCGGCCACACCGGCCGGCGGCGGGCCAATCCAAACTGGTCCCGCAAACGGCCCGCAATCCGGAGCCGTCCGGCAGGCTCCCTCCGCGCTCCCCGCCAGTGCCCAGGCGCCGGCCGCAGGACCAACGGCTGCCACGGCCAACAATTCAACAGGCCAAAGCGGTGCGCCGCTTGCCCCGGGCGGACAGGCGGGCACAACCACGCCGGTGCAGCAAGGCGGGGCCAGCCCTCTAGCGCAATCAGGATCGCCAGGCGTTCAGGCGCAACCGGGATCTCCGGCCGCCGCCGGTCCGGCCGCCGCCGGTCAGACAACTACGCCCGTTGCAAACCAGGCCGGCTTTCAGCCGCCGGCTCCGGCTCAAGCGCCTACGATCCCGGCACCGGCTGCCGGGACGGGTGCGAGCCCTTCCGGCGTGGCGACGGCTGCCGCGCCTCAACCGGGCACCCTGCCGACAGGGCAGGGGGCGGCCCTGGCGACCCTGACCGCAGGCACTGGCGGCCTTGGCCAGCAGCCGGGAGCCGCGCCCGTCCGAATTTTAAGCGGGCAGCCCTACCAGCAACTTGGCGGCCAGCGGCTCGGAGGGGCCGCTTCAGCCGCCACAGGCCAACAGACTGCTGCCGCCAGCCCTGGACCAGCCGCGCAAGTTGCCGGGGCCCTTCGCCAGCCGCTCGCCGAGCAGCAGGCAGGTCTCGCCAGCCTGTTTGCCCAGGTCGGCAGCCTGATGAGCGCGCAAAGCGCTGGGGCGGTCACGTTGCCCGAGCCGGTGGTCAAGGCAATGCAACAGATCCTGGGGCTCAGGCTGAATGCCTCAGGAGGCACCAGCGCCGATGATCTCCAGCAGGCCGTGCGCCAGTCCGGTCAGTTCCGGGAGGCCCAGCTGGCCCTGCCGGGGCGCGGCGCGGGCGCGCAAGCAGATCTCAAATCCGCGCTGCTGTCCTTCAAATCGCTGCTGCAGCAGCTGGGCGCCCGTTCGGAAATCAGCCGGCCCGCCGGACAGCCGGCCGCGCCGTCGCGCCACCACGCGCCGCAGGGGCAGGCCCCGCAATCGGCTAGCGGCTATTGGGCCGGCGCCGCGCCGCAGAACCTGAAAGCCTTGATGAAGGAAACCGACGCGGCGCTCGCCCGCCTGCGTCTGACCCAGCTGACAAATACCGGCCTGGCCAGGGAAGGCGGGGCGCCGCATGCGGCCTCCAAGCCGATGGATCTGGTGCTGGAACTGCCGCTCGCGCTCGGCCAGGAGACGGCGGTCATGCAGATGCAGATCGGCCGGGACGGCCCCGGCACGCAGGCCGAACAGGACGGTGAGCCCGCCTGGCGCCTCAGGTTCGCGCTCGATCTGACGGCGACGGGCCCGCTGGAAGCGGCGATCAGCCTGCGCGGCGGTGGCACCTATGCCAGCCTCTGGGTCGACCGCAAGGACACATTCGACAATCTGAACGCGGTCCGCGAGACCATGGAAGCGGCTTTTGCCGACGCCGGTCTTGACCTGCGGGAGCTGCGGCTGATCCGGGGGGTGCCACCAAGGACGGCCGCCTATTACGGCGCGATGGTGGACCGGCAGTCATGAGGGGCATTATTCCGTGAGCCAGACCGACAAGGACAAGAAACTGGCGGTTGCCCTCAAATACGACAATGACGGGGCGCCTGTCGTCACGGCCAAGGGCGCCGGAACCGTCGCCGAACAGATCGAACGGCTGGCAAAGGAAGCCGGTGTTCCGATCGAGCAGAACCCGATGATGGCCGAGGCGCTGTCGCAGATCGAGATCGACCAGGAAATTCCGATTGAACTCTATCAGGCGGTCGCCGTGCTGATCGGTTTCATCATGCGCACCGGCAACGCACAGCATCCGCCGAAGGAGTGAGCAGGTGCGTGACTGTGCGAAAGCGCGGCTATGGGGCAACGAAACCCTTGCAGCCGGGCCAATTCCCGACTAGGTCATCAGTCTGCAATCAAATCGCGCCGCAGCAATCCTGCCTCGCTGCTTTCCTGCGCGAAACCGAACACAGGATTCTTGACGAAAATGACGATTGTCGACGTACGCACACCCGATCCGAAGAAATTCATAAAGGGCGCGACCGGCGACTGGGAAATCGTGATCGGCATGGAAGTCCATGCCCAGGTCACGTCCGACGCCAAGCTCTTTTCCGGTGCCTCGACCGAATTCGGCAAGGATCCCAATGACAATGTCAGCCTCGTGGACGCGGCCATGCCCGGCATGCTGCCTGTGATCAACGAGGAATGCGTACGCCAGGCGGTCCGCACAGGCCTTGGTCTGAAGGCCGAGATCAACCTGAAATCCGTGTTCGACCGCAAGAACTATTTCTACCCGGATCTGCCGCAGGGCTACCAGATCTCCCAGTTCAAGCAGCCGATCGTTGGCGAAGGCAAGATCCTTCTGGACATGCCGGACGAACAGGTCGAGATTGGCGTCGAGCGCCTGCACCTGGAGCAGGACGCCGGCAAGTCGCTACACGACCAGCATCCGTCGATGTCCTTCGTCGATCTGAACCGCTCCGGCGTGGCGCTGATGGAAATCGTCTCCAAGCCGGATCTGCGCTCTTCCGACGAAGCCAAGGCGTATCTGACCAAGCTGCGCTCGATCCTGCGTTATCTGGGCACCTGTGACGGCAACATGGACCAGGGCTCCATGCGCGCCGACGTCAACGTCTCCGTGCGCAAGCCGGGCGGCGAGTTCGGCACACGCTGCGAAATCAAGAACGTCAACTCCATCCGCTTTGTCGGCCAGGCCATCGAATATGAAGCCCGCCGCCAGGTTGCGATCCTGGAGGATGGCGGTTCGATCGACCAGGAAACCCGGCTGTTCGACGCGGTCAAGGGCGAGACCCGCTCCATGCGCTCCAAGGAAGAAGCGCATGACTATCGCTATTTCCCGGATCCGGACCTGTTGCCGCTGGAATTCACGCAGGCCTTTGTCGACGATCTGGCCCAGCATCTGCCGGAACTGCCGGACGAAAAGAAAAACCGGTTCATCGGCGACTATGGCCTGACCGCCTATGACGCCGACATTCTGGTCGCCGAAAAGGCCTCCGCGGATTTCTTCGAAGACGTTGCCAAGGGCCGCGATGCGAAGCTTGCCGCCAACTGGGTGATCAACGAACTCTTCGGCCGCCTCAACAAGGAAGGCAAGGATCTGGCGACGAGCCCGGTCTCCGCCGACCAGCTCGGCGCGATTGTCGACCTGATCAAGGACGGTGTCATTTCCGGCAAGATCGCCAAGGACCTCTTCGAAATCGTCTGGACCGAAGGCGGAGATCCGGCGGCCATCGTCGAAGAGCGTGGCATGAAGCAGGTGACCGACCTCGGCGCCATCGAGACGATTGTCGACGAGATCATCGGCGCCAATCCGGACAAGGTCGAACAGGCCAAGGCGAAACCGGGCCTGCTCGGCTGGTTTGTCGGCCAGGTGATGAAACAGTCCCAGGGCAAGGCCAACCCGCAGGCCGTCAGCGACATGCTGAAGCAGAAGATCGGCCTGGAATAATCATAGGCCTTGGGAGGAGAGAGCCGTGTCCGTTGAGCTGCCGATCACCGGCACCTGCCATTGCGGGGCCGTGTCTTACGAAATGAAGACACAGCCCAAATACGCCGTGGAGTGCAACTGCTCGATCTGCCGCCGTCTCGGCACCGTCTGGGGCCACGGCGAGGCAGGCGAGATCGAGATTAAATCGGCGCCGGAAGCAACGCTGAGCTACTCCTGGGGAGATAAGGAGCTCGCCTTTCACTCCTGCCGCACCTGTGGCTGCACCACCCATTGGGAAGGCATCGACGGCGAGGCCAGGGGCCGCATGGCCGTCAACCTGCGCCTGGCTGAACCCGGCACCATCGAAGCCATCGGCCACCGCCATTTCGACGGTGCCGACACGTGGACATTTCTCGACTGATCGATAGAGCGGCGTTTCACGCCCGGCCGGTCATCTCCCGAACGACCGCCTCGAGATTTGCCGCTCCCTGTAGAAGATATAAAGACCCGCCGAAACGATGATCGCGATGCCGGTGAGCGTCGTTTCATCGGGAATGTCCGAGAAGACAAGATAGCCGAGCAGGCTGGCGGACAGAATTTCCAGATATTGCAGCGGCGCGAGCGCGCCGGCGGGGGCCATGCGGACGGCCCTGGTCGCCAGAAGCTGTGACACAGTCCCAACCGCGCCAAGGGCAAGCAGCAGTGCCCAGTTTGTTGCCGAGGGCTGAGAGGCGGCGAGAAACGGCACCTGCAACGGCGCGCCCAATGTCATTGCAGCAACCGTTGCCAAGGATCCCGATACGCAGATCCAGAATTGCAGGGCGAGCGGCGTTTCCTTTGCCTTTTGCGCCCGCGTGATCGTGAACACGGTGGCCACGAAAACGGCTGACAACAACGGCAGCAGAGCAGCCGGGCCGAAATAGTCAAAACCCGGACGGGTGACAACCAGAGCTCCGGCAAAGCCGACGGCAATGGCCACCATGCGCCTGAGGCCCAGTCTCTCGCCCAGAAACACCGCCGCGAGCAAAGCCCCGCGGATCACCTGGGACATCGTTGGTGCCGGCAGCGGTCTGCGGTCGCCGAGTCTCCAGACAATGGCCAATATGAGCGCCTGAAACAGAAGCCTTGCCACCGTGATCTGTGCGGGCGCCATTTCGGACCCGAGCGATTTTGCGATCGCGTGGGAAATGGGCGCAATCAGGACCGCAACAGCCATGAAGATCATGCCCTGTTCCAGGCCTGTCGGCGCAATCCTGAGAGGCTGGACGCCGTTGGTCACGGCAAACTCCGGATATCGGTGGGACTTATCGCATATCGCGCGCCCGATCCGATTACCAATCAATGATTGTAATCCGACATTTCTCTGGTCCTGATACATGGCCCTGGATCGGCATTTGGGGTGCCGCTGGGCAAGCCGCGCCAAATGCGTTAAACGGCGCTGGTTGTTTCTTTTGCCAGCCAGCAAGGGCCGCATGACCTCCGACACCCGAGACATTTCCAGAACGCCCTTTTATGCCACCCCGCTCGGCGTGTGGGCGATTGTCGCGCTCTGGGGACTGTCGCATCTGCTGCTCAGGGCGCTGTCGACACCCGTGCTTGGCACGGACGACATGTTCGAAAACGTGCTGGTGCAGACGCTGCAGCCCGGCTACATGCTGCGCCAGCCGCCGCTTTACGAATGGCTGCTCTGGTCCGCCCAGCAGGTCTTCGGTCCGACGATCCGGGCAGCACTTGCCGTCAAATACGGCCTGATCTCGATCGCGGCGCTGTTTTTGTTCCTGATCGCCCGCAAGGCGATCGCCGACCCGCGCCTTGCCGCGCTTTGTGCCTTTTCCTATTCGCTCTTTTACCAGTTTGGCTGGAACCTTCATGAGGGTGTCACCCACACCGTGGTGCTGACCACCGCCTGTGCCATGAGTGCCTTCTTCTTCATCAAGGCTCTGGAGACCGGGCGGCTTGGCTTTTATCTGCTCTTCGGCGCCGCGGCAGGTGCGGGGCTGCTCGGCAAACATTCCTATCCCCTGTTTGTCCTGGCCCTGTTATTGGCCACGCTGAGCGATCCAGCCTGGCGGAGCCGCCTGCGCCTTGCCGGTCTCCTCCTGGTGCCGGTGGCCATGGCACTGGTCTATAGCCCCTATGCCTGGTGGATCCTGAGCGAGGGCTTGAAACTGCTGTCGTCGGTCTCAGACACGATGGGCGTGACCGCCGAGACCTCGCATCTGGCGCGGGCGGGCGAGGGGCTCGGCAAGCTTGCTTTCGGGCTTCTGGGTTTTTCCGTGCCGCTGGTGCCTGTCCTGCTCGTCCTGTTCTGGCCGCGCTATCTCGGCCGGAAGGATCCGGTGGTGCCGAAGGTCAACGACGTCGCCCGCCTGTGCGGCCGCACCGTCCTGGCAATGATCTTCCTGACCGCGCTGTTGATCGCGGTGACCGGCGCAACTTATGTCAAGGAGCGGCACATGCATCCGCTCCTTATTCTTCTGCCGATTGTCCTGTTTGCCGATCTGGAGCGTTTCGGCTTTCAGAAACAATGGCGCTGGCTGGGCGCCGTCCTGCTGGCTTTCGTGGCCGTGGCGTTTCTCGCTCGCGTGCCCGGGCTTCTGGCGCCGGACCGGTTCTGGTGCGGCGGCAACTGCCGGCACATGAAACCCTATGCGGATCTGAGCGTACCGCTCAAGGACCTGGGTGCGGAAAAGGCGACGCTGATCGCCGACACCGGCTACACCGGCGGCAATCTCAGGGTCCTGTTCCCTGAGGCCCGCGTTGTCACGAAGGCGATCCCGGCGTCAACGCCTGCGCGCGACAGATGTTTCTTTGTCTGGGAGGAGGGGGAGGAAAGACCTGTCGCGTCTCCGCAGGAGCGCTTTATCCGCAACGCCTTCTGGGAAGCATCGACGCCGCTTTCCGCCACCTATCTCAGCGGTGCCTGGCCGCATCTCTTCAAGGAGACCGGCTGGCGAACGACCTGGTGGGGCGTGGCGGAGATTGATCCGGAAGATCCGATTTGCCGTTAGTGCGCTCCCTCAAATATGCTTTCTAACCGCAGGCGATTAAATCCCATGACACAACCGGTCCGCATCGAAAAAGCCCGCCCCGAACATCTCCAGGAAATCGTCGCCATCATCAATGCCGGCGCGACCTCGGTCCGCAAGGGCAGGGAATTCGACGACTGGCAGGCCTATCGCCCGGCTTTCGATGCCCTGCGGGAGGCGCCGGAATGCGACATCTATGTCGCGCTCGACGAAGCCGGCGCGGTGGTCGGTACCTACCAGATCCATTTCCTGAAGGGCATCGCCTTCAAGGGGAGGCCGCGTGTGGAGCTTGAAAGCGTGCATGTGCGCGCCGATCAGCGCGGCACCGGAGTTGGCCGCAAGATGATGGAACATGCCGAAGGCCTCGCGGCGGAGGCAAATGCCTGCATCATCCAGCTCACTTCCAACAGGGAACGCGAAGGCTCGCATCACTTCTACCGGCGGCTCGGCTATGAGCAGAGCCATCTCGGCTATAAGAAGATGCTGATGTGACGGTTCTTGGCCAGAACCCTAGTTCACCTTCCGCCAGGTTTCCTTTTCGCAGACATTGAAGACAACGCGTACGCAGCCCTGCACTTCCAGCGTCGAGGCGCTGGTCCGCTGCACGGTGGCGTTGGCGCTGAAGCCGCGGCGGGGATCGTAAACCCGGCCTTTCCAGCTGTTGGACGCGGGCTTCAGCCGCCACAGGACCTTGAGGCCGAGCACCTTGCGGCCCCGCTTGCTTTCGTCCTTGTTGTTGAGATCCGGCGTGGTCTTGACCGTATAACCCTTGGGGGCCGGGAAATCGACGATGCGGCCGCAGGGCTCCTTGCCACAGGCCTTGATCTGGATGACAGCGCCCGCAGGCGTTTTCCAGGTGCCGTTGATGTCCGGTGCCGCCTGGGCCGAACCGGAAGCGGCCAGCACAAGAAGCGATGAGAGCGTGGTGGCCTTGAAAACGGACGCCCGGGAAAATCGAGAAAGGAAAGCGCTGGAAACCACGGAAAACCCCGCCGCATTGCTGGTAACGATTGCGCCCCTATTCTTGACCGGCAATTGCGACGGGGCCAAGGCCAAATCAGCACGATTTGGCGTTTCCGTCCGATTTCGTGTGGATCAGTTGGCGCGGCTCCAGGTCTCGCCCTTGCAGATGAGGCCGCCCATAACACAGCCCTCCAGCTTCAGCTTGTTGGCCGAAGTCAGTTCAATGAAGCCGGTATAGGTCTTGCCGTCCTCGGCATTATAGACCTTGCCCTTCCACTGTTTGTCCTTGGAGGTCGGTTTCATCGACTGGACGATGCGGACGCCGAGCAGGGGACGGTCGCGTTTGGAAGCGTCCGGGTTCTGGGTGTCGTTGCGCGGCTCGCGCAGCCAGATCAGGTTGCCGCACAGCGCGTTGCCGCAGGAACTGATGCGGATCTTGGAAGCGCCGTTCGGACGGACCCAATCCCCCTTGGCGTCTGCGGCGTGAGACAGCGTCGGGGACGCGGCGGCAAGACCGGCCGCCAGAAGCGCGGTGGTCAGTAGTGATTTCAGCATGTGTTCCTCCCAAAGCGGAATGCCTTCCGTTTACGGAAAGGGAATGTAGAGACATCCAGAGGCTCTGAAAACCCATCACGCTGCGTCATGTGGCTGAAAAAAAACCGGCGGAGCGCCTTTGTCCGTTCCGGAGGGGGCAGCAGGAAAAAAGCGCCGGATTTCCGCACAAACGAATCCATGGTGAACAGAGTCTTGAGAAGCCTTGTCAATTTTTCGGAGAATACGATTGATATAAAAGAGGAAATCGAAACCTTATGCTTACCGCCGTGTAAATTTCAGACTTATTTAAAGCTTTGTTCGCATTGCGTTAAACCTGATTTTTAACGAGCCTTTTAACCGCGGCTGCTCAAGTAGACTTCAAGAAACGACGGGGAAAGCTTCACGAAAGCTTGCGTTTCTTAGATCGGGTTTCACCGCGATCCAGGAAAGATCCGGCAACACGATCGCCACAGGGGGCGCCGCCACGGGACCGAATGTCCGAAGCGGCGTCAGGGAAGTCTGACAGAGGATGAAAGGGGAGCAACATGGCTCGTTTTGAAATGCACTCGGCCGATCTGGCCACCTTCGGGGAAAAGCCGGTCACGGCGGACATTCTGTTCCAGATGGGTCTGGACAGCGCCTGCGGCCGCCACGGCGCCACCGATCTGGTCACCGCCCACAAATGGTTCAACATTGCAGCGCTCAAGGGCAACCGGGACGCAGCCCGCTACCGCAAGGAAATCTCCTGCGAAATGAGCTCGTCCGAGATTGCCGAAGCACAGCGTTCGGCCCGTGAATGGCTGTCGATGCATTGAGTTCGGCGAAGGCTGCCGGCCTGACGGCACCTGAACCGACATCACCAAACTGACGCGGCAGGCCAAAACGCCTGTCGTGTCCAATCAGAGCGAGTAGGCCGGATCGGTCCCATCAATAGACCGGAGCCAGCCCGTATTCGTCCCAGAGCGCCCGATCCACCGGTGCGCCCAAAGCATATTCAAAGCCGATGATCGTCTGACCGCCCGCGTCGAGCCGGCAGCGATAGGCGATCTCATACCAGATCCGGTTGCTGCGCACCGCGCCGGCCGTGACCTGGATCATGCCCTCCTTGTAAACCGCGTTCCGGAACGCATGCGGCGACAGACGTGTCGGTCTGAACCCCTGCCTGTCGTGACGAAGCTGTTCCATGGCCTCCAGCGCGCAGATCTGTTCGCGACTGTCCGCACCCGTGAGCGTGGCCAGTGCCTCGCGGGCTTGTTGCGAGCGGGGGTCCCTCAGCACATCCGCCGCCAGGAAGGTCGTGGCCGTCACCCATGCCGGTGCGGCCGGACCGGCCGTCTCGGCGGCCACTGAGCCCGGCGTGACGGGGTCTGCCGGCTGTGTGTCGGCTGCCGCGCCGCTCTCCCGCGCCGGCAGAGCGGGCGTAGGCGTCACGACGGGGCTGAGGGGACAAAGGGCAGGATCTCCACGTCGAGAGGCTCCGGAGGCCGCGGTGCGGGCACCCGCCAAGACGCCGCGTCCGTCAGCACCGCATAGAGCGCCAGATGCAGCCACAGGGCGCACAGAAACGGGAACCGGTCGGCGATCAACCGGGTCAGCGAGGCTGGCGGCAGGGGCACGGCGAAAGGCGGCGCGGTGATGACGGTGGCTCCGGTTGCTGGAGGTCAGCGGAGACGCCACAGAACAGCAAGTAACTGGGGCCGAATTGGGGACGTTCTGAACAAATACCAACCTCAATAGATAGGAACCGATCTGACCGTGTTTGGGGTCTGTTCAGCAAGGAGCAGGTTGCAGGGCGATATGGTTTATCGTTCAAAACCTGGGACGCAGCTGAACAGTCCCCAAACACGGCCTTCGGTGGCCTGCTCCGGCCTGCCGGACAGCGTTGCGCCGCTTGCACGGCCAACCAGGCCGTCCTGCGCAACGCGCTTTGCCGGCCAAACCGGACCAGCGCCATCAGATGGGTTCCTATCTATTGAGGCTGGTATGAGCGCGGGACACTCAATTCAGCAGACGGTAGCGCATCAGGATGCCGTCATAGACGCCATTTTCCTGGATGGTGCGCAGTGCGACCCGGAAGCGCTCGACAAGCTCGGGATCGGACGTCTTGCTGAAGGCCATGTAGAGATATTTGGACAGGTCTTCGATCCGGTAAATGGCCTCGAACTTGGCCGGATCCATGCCGTCCTTGCGCACCTGGTAAAAGAAGGAGGCTTCGTCGAAAGGCACCAGATCGATCCGCCCATGCGCCAGCTTGCGCATGTTCAGGAGATCCTGGCTTTCCAGTTCCAGATGGGGGAAGCCCTTGCTTTCCAGGTAGAGGTAATTGACGTTTTCGAGCGTGACGCCGATGGCATATTTCCTGGCGTCCTCCAACGTATGAACCTCAACGGCATCATTGCCGGCTTTTTTGAAAAACGACGTCGTGATCGGGCAGACGATGCCGACCCATTCAAACAGGTTCTCGCGCTCGGGAATGCGCGCCATGGAGAAGATCAGCGTGTTCTTGCGGTTTTGCGCCATCAAGTAGCTGCGCGCCCACGGAAGAAAGGCGATCTCCGCCTCGATGCCCGTTTCCGCCAGCACCGCTTCGACGACTTCCGTCGACAGCCCCTTGGCAATCCCGTCCTCCTGATAATTGTAAGGCGGAAGCTCCTCCGTGACGATCAGAAGATCGGTGCCCCTGGCCTGGAGGCAAAGGGACAGGAGCAGGACGAGGGCAACGAGAAAGCGCAAAGAGCAGCTCCTGGGTGAAGTTGTATTTATTTACTCGACAAGCTTAGATTGGCAGATATGCTTTATGATCTTTTATATCACCTAACGTAAGTTTGTTAAATTCAGATTTAAAAGGCGAGAACGCAAAGGGTTAATCTATTCTTTTACTAACGCTCGTCGCGCTCCTGTTGTGCGACCACAAGCGGCAAGGGCAGGCGCTGCACCGTCATCTTGACGCCGCGGAGCGCGAAGCCTGGGTTCCGGGCGCACTCAAGATGCTTCGGCGTCGGCTAACCGGCTCTGCCAATGACGGCCAGCGCGCGGGTTCGTGTCCCGGCGCGTCTTTCCGCGTTGCCGCGCCGATAGGCGCCCCCGATGGGGAAAAGGCATGAGGCGTCAAAAAAACGCCTTGAACTCGAAGGCTTTTGTTCGTACACGGGCTTTACCGGAGAGGTGGCCGAGTGGTCGAAGGCGCTCCCCTGCTAAGGGAGTAGGCGGGCAACCGTCTCGAGGGTTCGAATCCCTTCCTCTCCGCCACTTATTTTTATAAGTCATTGAATTTATTGATATTTTTTGATCGGCCGAGCTTCCTGCCCACTAGTTGCCCCACATTTCCTGTGCGGCTGACCGGCACGCTCGCTGACTGCATTTGGTGAAACCAATCCCTGAGTGAAGGACTCTGCCGCTAAACCAGGCTGGGTTTGAGTTGCATTGATTGCACGGAAAGTCACCGCGATCCGAGAACGACATTCATCTATGCAAGTGACCGAACAGAAGGACCTTGTTCTGGGACTATTAAGGTCTGGAATTGAGTGCGGACGCAACTCGGTGACGAGAAGCTGAGGCTCCATGATCCACGGCACTCATTCGCGAGTTTTGCCATTTTGGCCGGAGCTTCCATTCATGTTGTCAAGGAATTGTTCGGGCACAAGGACATCGCAACCACTCAGCGGAATACGCATCTCGGAGAAAGCCCAATACGAGAAGCTTCGGACGGAATTGGTGATGTAATTGCTGGCGTGTTTTGAAGTGGGGGCCCGGCGTTGAACAAACAAATCAACTGTTAGAACGCGTTTCTTGAACTAGGGGTGTCCGCTTTGCGTCCCCATTTCGGTCGTTCGGACTGAAATGTCTTGGCCTGGAAGCCGATAAAATCCGCAAGTTTTGGATCGACGTGGGTCCGTCCCCAAAACGACCCTTGGATCAATTTCGCGTTATTCTAAAAGTTGCTGTTAGGTCACGCGCCTTGTGAGCTGTCGGCATTGGCTGAACTCAGCGATGCCTTGGTTAACTACTCGGGACGCCCACCCGTGCCAGAAGATCCTGCCGGAAGTATTCAGGGCAACAATCGAGCCGCTGCAGTTGGACAGCCGGAAACCGGGGTGGTTTTCGTCGATCTCTACTTAAACGCGCGGTCATAAATTTGCATCACCACCGCCGAAACGGTTCAGGGACCTGCAACCGAATATCTGGATGCGGATTAGCCGAAAATGTGACGACACGCTAACCCACATCAGCATGCATCGCCATCACTGCTGCTATGTTGTCACACAGCTTCAATGATGGGCGACGCCGTTAAACCCGGCACCAAACAGCTGCTGACAAGTCACTTTTGCCTGTCTGGCTATTCTGATCGGGCCTGCCGCCTGTCGCGCACTCCAGCCACACCCAGGAGGTCCCATGGACCATTCATCACATAAGCCCCTTCAGGCCGGCGAGATCATTGCCGCTAACGTCAAGGGCGCCGATATCTACGGACCCGATGATAAGGTGATCGGCAATGTCTCCGAAATGCTCGGCAATGGACAGTACGCGAGGGCAGTCATTGAAGTTGGCGGTTTTTTCGGAATCGGGGTCAAGCAAGTTGCCCTTGATGTGTCACGCATCGCCTTCATGCGCGATGGAAACGGAAAAATCCTTGCTCACACCAAGATGACCAAGGTCGAATTGAAAAACTTGCCGGAGCATCGAGGCTGAGCTGTCAAAGACCAAAGCAACTGATCGGAACACCATCCAAAGCGCGGATACACGCCGGAAAATCGCCTTCCGACGCGAGAACAGGAGAAAGAAATGGCAAAGGGCAAAAGCCGCCGCGGTAGAGAAGACAGAAAACCAAAGCAGAAAAAGACCAAGCCTGTCCCGTTACCTTCTTTCAGCAAGAGTTTGAGCATCGAGACATCGCCGAAGGCCAAAAAATACTGAACCGGATTTGTGGCAGGGCGATTGCCGATCCAAGCGGAAAGTAAACACTGCTCCCAATACCGCCCGCGTGAATGGGCGATAGGTTGTGAACCGGCCCTGATGGTGCCCACAGATATCCTCTGGCGTTGCCTTGCATTCAGCACCAGCATACTGCCGCTTGATATTCGGCCAAATTTAGTATCGGAGGCTCCTGATGATCGTCGGGTTTCCAGGTTGGTCGCCGCTTCGACGGGCAAACAAAGCTCCTTGTAACGATACCGATCCTGTGCATGCGGAGAGGTTCGGGGTCGAACGTCTGGAACAGCATGCGACCAGTCTGGCCGAACAACAAGACGTCCCCCTTAAGCCACCGCGTGTCGTCTCATTGCAGCGCCGACTGGAAGAAAATGCAACTGCCTTGTCGGCCAGGCGCAAGGTCTACAGTCTTGAACTTGCAGACGGTCACCCGACTGTGCCTGCAGCACAGTGGTTTCTCGATAACTTTCACCAGGTCGTGGCGCAAATCGGCGAGAGCCGCACCGATCTGCCGGCCAGTTACGACCGAATGCCGCCAAAGCTCGCAGATGGCGCGTTTCGGGGCCACCCACGGGTCCTTGGTCTTGTCTGGGCCAGTGTTGCATACACGGACAGCCGCCTGGATGCACCGGGCAGCGATCGAGGGGATCCGCGGCACGACCTGCGAAGGCAACCGTCTTCGCGTCACACCCAACCTCCCGGCGGACTGGCCAGGCTCCTCAGTGCGCCTGAGAGTGGCGGATGCCTTGCGTGAAAATCGCGTGGTCCGCAATGAAGATACCGTGGCCCGGATTGGCGGGCAGGATATTGTTGCAAGGCCGGAGGTGTTTCTCCCGCTCGACGGTAGCTCGCACGATCTGGTTGTTGGCTTCAGCCTTGTCGAGCGAAAGACACCCGCGTCGTTTCGGCATCAGTTTGCCGGCAGGCCTGTGCGTTGCGCTTCAAATAATCAAAGAGATCCTCATGACAACGCTGAGCACATATCACGCAACAGCATACCGTTATCTGCAACCGGTCTTGCTAGGACCTCACCGGATGATGCTGCGGCCGCGTGAAGCGCGTGACCTGCGGCTCATTTCGCATGACTTGACGGTATCGCCAGAAGCAGAAATCACCTGGACCCATGACGTCGCGGGCAATGCCGTCGCGACTGCCCGGTTCAGCGCACCTACCGAACAGTTGCTCATCGAAAGTCGCGCAACAGTTGAACTCACCGCTTCATCCTGGCCGGTATTCACCATTGCTGCCGAGGCCATCAATTACCCGTTTTTCTATTCCGATGACGACGTGACCGACCTAGGAGCGCTCGCAACGCCTCAATATCCCGACCTTGACGGCCGACTATCCAAATGGGCCGAGGATTTTGTCCTTGGACGTCCGACCGATACATTGTCACTCCTGAGGGACATCGCGGCCGGCGTCTCGACCAGCATTGCCTATCTGAGCCGCGAGATGGAGGGAACGCAGACACCTCTGGACACACTATCGCGCAGATCAGGGGCATGTCGCGACATTGCAGTCCTGTTCGCGGAGGCTGTGCGAAGCCTTGGTTTCGGAGCGCGCGTCGTCTCCGGCTACCTGTTCGATCCTGATAAGCGTCTTGTGGGGCATGAAGGTAAGGGCTCCACCCATGCCTGGACGGAAGTTTTTGTACCAGGTGCGGGATGGGTCGCTTTCGATCCCACGAACCAAAGCGTTGGATCCAAAAATCTTGTCCCCGTTGCCGTCGCTCGCGGAATTCATCAGGTTGTCCCGGTTGCCGGCAGTTTTACAGGACCCGGGAACGCTCTGGGAGAAATGTCAGTCGAAGTGCATCACACAGTGATCGATGATTGATGTTGGAATGCCGACCGGGGATTCACTGGACGCCGCGGTATCGGGAAACGTCGAACAGAGCACGGCACATATCGCGACGAGGCCGGCTCAACCCATGATACGCCAATTCCGCTCCAGTTCTAGCCATTACTGCTGAAGCTTGTGCGCGACACGTCCGGGGTCAGCGTCTGGTCGAAAACAAAGCCGGCACTTGCCAATGTCAGTGTCGCGGTCACGCCGCTTTCACTGGATGAATAATCGATCGAGCTGCCGATTTGAGCCGACAGTGCCTTTACCAGTCGTGTTCCCAATCCATTGGCGGTCTTGCTCGTGCCAGCGCTCCCAAGGCCTGGCCCATTGTCGTTGACCATAATCAGGATTGAACCGCTGATATCTTTTCGACAGGCAATCCCGATCCGCCTCACTGCACCGGCGCGATGACCATACTTGAGGGCGTTGGTGACGATCTCGGTAAAGATCTGCGCAACGGGGAGCACATGATCGAATTTCAAGGCACAGCCAGGCGCGTAGGTTTCGGTGAAAATGACGTCGTCCGCAATGCCCGACCTGAGGGTTGTGCAAATCTGGCCCAGAAGATCCCCCAACTGAACTTCGTCTTCGGAACCGCTGCCGGCAAGAATACGGTGCAAGTCCGACACGGCCTGAATATGTGCACTGATCGCGTTCAATAGCAACGCGACTTCCATGGCCTCCAATGGGCTTTCCTGTCTCGTGAGACCGATCCCCTTCAGGCGAACATAACTGGACAGCAGGCCCAGGTGATTGGCGATCCGATGGTCGGCCTCGAGGGAACCGGTGGAGCGGGCTTTGTTTCTGAACTTTCGCATTTGGGGCCTCGTTGGTTCCGTTCTTTCACAGGACCGGGCGCAATTGCAGAACCCTTGCCGGGACGCGTCCGCCGAACTCTGCGCGCTGCTCTTCAACCCATGAATGCGCGTCTTTCACCGACCTTACGCTCTCAGGTATTCAAGCGGCACTGATACAGATCAGGCCAGTGGGTTCAAAGACGCGCAGGGAGCCCGCACAGCTATTGATGAATCGCTTCCGATGCGCGACTTCAATGAACCGAACCCAATCCCATTATCTGCCACTCGCCAGCGGCTGCGTGGATACCAGTCGTTCATTGAACGGTCAGGATGACGGCATGTGGTCTCTATCAACGTCGCAATGCAGAGTGCTGTCACTGTAGCTTCAGTCAGCGTAGACAGCGGTTCTGCTGCAAGTGGCTATCACGCGACGCTATTCCGTCAGATACCGCACCGTCGGCTTTCTTGAGAAAGAACCGAATTCCCTGAGCTGCAAAGTCAAGCGTATGTGCGACCGTGCCGACTATTCAGACATCGCTGCCCGAATACGGTCCGGCCTAAGGAGAACACGGCTTCTGCCAAAGGCTTTTCTTCCTCCTGCACTGATCTGGGTAAGTACCGGGTTGCATGCTTTCTCATAAGATGAACGAAACCGAAGGCAGGGCTCTGACCCGCTTCGGTTCAATCGGAGCAAAGTCCCCGGCGAATTCTGCCGAAACGGACGGTGCCCGCAAGGATACTCAAATGGCATACGTACCGAACAGACTGAGACAAGACCCGCAATACGACCTTTTTCTACAAGCCCTCGTCGGAGACGATGTTCGCGGAACCAGTGTTACCGTGCTTTCGATGCTCGCCCGGCTTGGTGTCGATCCCTGGGTTGAGGCGGCGACCCTGGCTCATTCGGGGGAGGCGGCTGCGCGGCAAAGACTGGAGGCGCTCCTGGGCCGCTTCACCGATGTACCGTTGTTCGGTCCGGCGCGAGCCATGGCCGTCTCGCGGCTGATCGCTTGTCTTCCGCGCATCGGCAAGAATGCTTCCGCGCCCCGGCCGACGGCAATATCCATCTATTGGCTGGTCGGCATCGGCTTGCTGCTGGCCTATGTCGGCTTTCAAACCCATGGCACTTAGAAGGGAACCGGCAGCCTATTCACCCTGCCTCCACGGTCCTTTGAACATCGGCAATCTTTGAGGAACAAGATGATCAACCGGAACCTTCTTCTGATCCTTGTCGGCGTGCTTGCCGTCGTGGCGGTTGGCGCAAGCTATCTGTACTACAACGAACGCCAGCGCGGGATCGATATCGAGATCGGCCAGAACGGCATTTCCATCGAAGGAAAATGAGCAATTTGGCGCAGCCGGGGCGTCACGAAGACCAATGAGCCGCCCGGTCACCGCGGTTCGGATCAACAGGACCTATCGCGTGACGCGTTAGGTCCTCTTTCAGGAGAATCCATCATGTCACTCGGCTTGATCCTCATTATTCTGCTTGTCGTTATTCTTTTGGGCGGATTCAGCGGCCGTATCGGCGGCTATGGTTTTGGCTTCGGCCACGCCGGGGTCGGTGTGCTTGGTACGGTTCTGATCGTCGTCGTCGTGCTTGTGCTGCTTGGCCGCATCTAAAGTGTTTCACTGCCTTAGGTGCTGTCGATTTCAGTGCCCACAGTAAAGCCCGCAGGAGCCGCTCCATGGGACTTGAAGATGTGGACGCCCGCTGCTGACCTCCATGTTCCAAGTCAGAAAACGAGGTTTCTGGACGCCCCAGAGCCCTCGGCGACAAACAGAAGCAGGGGAACCGTGACGATCTTGTCAAGTGGAAGAGCGTTTCGGCTGTTGCCAGGAGCCTCACACCTTGCCGACAGACAATCCTAACTGCCCAGGACGGAGCATCAACGCCGTGCCAGACCCAATTGTGCTTGGTTGAATTCGATCAACCGGTCGAAAAGGCTCCGTTGAAGTTATGTATTTTCAGACTTCCTCGGTTGTCCCGTTTCGGCGGAGGTCAGAGCGCGTCACCAGCCACAAGAGCGCAAGCAACCCGATTATCGCTGAGACTGCGGATCCCATAAGAATTCCGAGCTTTGCGGCTCCTAGCTGATTGGGATCAAAAGCCAGGTTCGCGATAAACAGCGACATGGTGAAACCGATGCCCGCAAGAAAGGCTCCGGCCGTCAAGAATGGCCATGACAAATGAGTGGGCCTGGTTGCCAGGCCCAGACGGACGGCTCCCCAGCTGAATGCGAGAACACCGAGTGGCTTGCCGAACACAAGTCCGGCGACAATGGCGATGGAAACCTTCTGACTGACGTCGCTCAGTTCGATTGCGACGCCCGCATTCGCGAAAGCGAAAAGCGGCATTATCACAAACCCCACCCAAGGATGCAGCGTCAATTCGATCCGCTCAACGGGAGAAAGGGACTCTGAAACCGCTCGACCGGCCGCGCGAAGATCGCTGCGTTCCGGGGTGTCTCCGCTCCAGTGCTCCCCTCCCGGATAGGCGAGCACCCGCGCAAGGATTGCACGCAAGCGCGTGTCGCTCACCCAGACTCGTGTCGGGGTCATCAGCCCGAGAACGACCCCTGTAATTGTCGCATGGATACCCGAAGCGTCGACACATAACCAAATGACGAGGCCCGCCAGATAATATATCGGGATGCTTCTTATCCCGAGGCGGGCCAGACCTGCGACCAACCCAAGACCGGCAATTGCTAGCCCCGTGGCGGTCCAGCTCAGCGGCCCTCCATAAAAGACAGCCACCACCAGTATTGCCCCGACATCATCGAAAATGGCCAAGGACAGCAAGAACAGCCTGAGTACGGTTGGAACGAGCCGTCCGAAGAGCGCTAGACACCCGATCGCGAATGCCGTGTCGGTCGCCATAACCGTTCCCCATCCATGGGTCCCAGGTTGTCCGACTATTAAGGCCAAATAGATAACGACCGGAACGATCATACCGCCGAGAGCCGCAGCCAAGGGCAGCGCCGCATGTCTTGGTTTCCTCAACTCGCCAAGGACCAGTTCCCGTTTGAGCTCGAGAGAAATCACGAAGAAGAAGAACGTCATCAAGCCGTCGTTGATCCAGTGCCGCAATGAACGGGTGAAATCCAACGACCCGAAATTCAGGCCAACCGGCGTCTCCCAGAAAATGAAGAAACCAGATGCCCAGGAGGAATTGGCCAGCAGGAGCGCCAGGAAGACGGCAAGGAGCAACAATCCGCCTGCCGCGGATTCAATCTTGAGAAACCTCGCGACCGGTTTCGTGAACCTGTCGGCGAATTCGGTTGGCAGATTTGAGTTGTTCTGATGTGTCATGGCCAATGCGATGCATCATTTGATGCGGAATGGAATGAAACAGCCCGAAGAATGTTGACGGAATGCCCTCCGCCGCGAGCGTCAATCGGATTGTGGCCGCCGTACCGAGTTTCCTCCGGCGATGATCCGTTTGATCAGCTCAGAAACGGCTTGGTGCGTTTCCATTTCGGCTTTATCTCCGGTAGCATTCTCATGAGTTGCGGCAGCATCCCGCAAAACGCCTACGATTTCGTGCTCGGGAAGAATTTTGTGATCGTTCATTGCAAGCAAAAGTGCTTCGCAGATCGAGAGCGCCGCCATTCCTGAATAGTCGTTGACGTCGGGCATCTGGGCTGCCCCTTTCATGGGTGAAAGCTCTGCTTGGGTCTGAGCCCAATAAACTTCACCAGAATGACAGGAAATCAGTATGCTGTACTGATCGAAAGCAGTCTTGGCCCAGACAACTCGGAAATCTGATAACTTCCTGGGATAAACGCTTTGAATTTTATCGAAAAAAGTCCGCTTGCCCGCAAGCTTTCCAACTTCGTTGCCCTGTCTGCGAGCGAGTTCGATGCCTTGCGTAATCTGCACAAGCGCCGCCGCAGCTTTGTTGCTGGACGTGATCTTGTCCAACAGGGACAGTCCGATCAGGCAGCCTACATTCTTTCGGAAGGTTGGGTGTGCTCATACAAGATCCAACCTGACGGGACACGCCAGATCGTCGATTTCCAAATTCCTGGAGACTTTTTGGGATTGCGCAGCGTATTGCTTCGTACTTCGGACCACAGTTTCGAACCGATCACAGATATTCAGGCGGTTGAAGTTCAGGCTGGCGACCTTCTCGATACGTTTGCAACCTCCCCACGACTGGCGACAGCCATATTATGGGCCGCGTCAAGAGACGAAGCCATGGTCGTCGAACACCTCGTCAATCTCGGACGGCGCGACGCGGATAGGCGCACCGCGCATTTCCTGCTCGAACTTGGCGCAAGGTTGGTTCTGGTGGGTATGGGCAGCCAAACTGGCTATGACTGTCCGCTGACACAGTACCACCTCGCCGATGCTCTGGGGCTGAGTGCCGTTCACGTCAATCGCGTTTTGCGGCAACTGCGCGAAAACGGGTTACTAATGTTTCGAAACGGCAAGGTGATGTTTGGCGACCGTGACCGACTTGTCGAATTTGCGGGGTTTGACCCTGAATATCTAGACCAAAACGGGCCGTTTCTGAAGTAAATCTTACGCACTCAGAACCTCAACTCAGGTTGTCTAAATTCATCGGAATGTTTTCAGGAAGAACAGATGGCTTAATATTCTGCTCTCCTTTCCGATATTTCTCATTTTTTCATGATCTTAATAGAAAACTATGCACGGGTAGGCAAATTCTCAAGTCAGAATATTGGCTGCTTCGGCGCCGATAAGACGCCGGGGACTAACCTCGATCAGGATGTGCCTTCCAGGTTCCATGTAGAATCATCCGAACGGTCGGGTTCCAGGTCAATTTCCTGATACGCGTTTTGCAACGTCAGCAAAGACAGGAAAGCGGCGCGCCTCTTCCACAATCGGGCTCGTGCTGCTGACCCCGAAAGACGAAATTATCTCAAAGTCGTTAAGCGGCGAAGCTGCCCTCAAGAGTGCCGAACCTGATTCCGGGTACCTGCCTGAGCTTGCGCCGGCAGGCTTTGAACGATCCGCGCGCATGCTTGCAAAGGGAGCACTAAGGCTATGGAAACCAAAATGAAAACAACTGGACCCGTGACGGATTCCACAGATCTCGAGCGGCGGGTTCTTGCGCACGAGAGAATTCTGCAGTCCCTCATCGCGTATATGTCCTGCTCTGAGCCCAGGTTTGTCGAGCACCTCAAGACACGTTTTGTCGACACGATGTCGATGGCGCGCCGGGAACAGGACTACAGAGACGTTGACGATTATGCAGAAGAATTCATACGCGGGGTGATGAATCTCGGGGGAACCTGTGCCACTCCGAAGTCGAACAAATCGAAACCTGAAAAGGCCGCCAGGCGTCCGATAGAATTCGCGCTTGATTCCACCCATCCGCCTCTTCCAGGTGTTGAACAGGATCGGGTGCGGGTCCTGGAAAGAAATGGAATATGGGAGGTAAGGGTTGATGGTGCCTTTCTGGGAAATTACCAGAAATCGGAACACGCCCGGACGGCTGCGGCACTTGCCAGGCTTTCGCTCAAATGACACAAGCCCTGCCTTCAAATGTCCGTTTGGCATGTTCAGATCGCAAAAAGCAAGGTGATCTGCGGATTAGTCTGGGTTGCCGTCTCGATTTCGAATTTCCAAAATCCACACCAATGCTTGCGATGCTCAACGTCGATGACACGCGTTATTGTGACCTCGAGCGACTGGACTATTTGACGACCACTCCCTGTGTGCCGATCGAAAGCTATCGGGATGTTTTCGGGAATTGGTGTTCCAGGCTGACGGCACCGCCGGGCACCTTCACACTCTCGACACATGGCATCTTCTTAGACAGCGGCAAAAAGGATCCGGTTTTTCCGGCCGCCTATCAGCATGTTGTTGAAGACCTCCCGTCCGATACGTTCGTGTTTATATTGGGGAGCAGGTATTGCGATACCGACCTCCTGTCGGAAGAAGCCTGGCGGCTGTTTGGAAATTCACAGACTGGCTGGGCCAGGGTACAGGCCATTTGTGACTACGTGCACCAGCATGTGACCTTCGGCTATGAGCATGCACGGGCGACCCGAACAGCGTCTGAGACTCTGGCTGAAAGGCGGGGCGTTTGCCGCGACTATACCCATCTGGCAATCGCCTTCTGCCGATGCATGAACATACCGGCCCGCTATTGTACAGGATACCTGAGTGATATTGGCGAGCCGGAACCGCATCCCCCGGGTGATTTCGCAGCCTGGATGGAAGTTTTCCTGGCAAACCGTTGGTGGGTCTTTGATCCGCGCAACAACCAGCGCCGCATCGCGCGATTTCTGATTGGCCACGGGCGGGATGCAGCCGATGTCCCGCTTACACAGACCTTTGGCGAAAACACTTTAAGGAATTTCAAAGTTTGGACCGAGATTTCCGATTGAGACTAACTTCGATCAGCACGCAACCGGCCGGATCCATCTAAAGTCTTTGAAACGGTCTCGCTCCGTCTGAGTTCTTCTACCAAGACGATTCCAGGAGTTTGACTGAAGCACAACCATCGAGAAACGACAGAGATTGACATGAACACCAGATCGACCAGATCGACGGTGAAGTTCTTCCATCCCTTCTCTTTGAGGGGGCAATCGGAAGTCCTACCTGCCGGAGACTATGAAATCCTTGTCGAAGAGGAACTTCTTCAGGATATGAATTTCCTCGGATACCGAAAGACGGCGACCTATCTGATGGTTTCCGGCAAGGGCAGGACCCACATGCGAGAGATTTCCGGAAACGATCTGGAAGCCATACTCGATCGCGACCGGTCCGCCAACGATGAAGTGCCCGAAGACGACGCGGACGTTTCTCCGCAGGAGGACTTGAAATGAACACTCCCATATGGCTGAAGCCTGTCATCCTAGGCGTTGTGATCGGCGCCGTGACCGCTACCACCGTTGGCTTTTCCTGGGGCGGCTGGGTAACAGGTGGAAATGCGGACAAGATGGCGAACAAGCTGTCGCACAACAACGTTATCGCGGCGCTGTTACCGGTCTGCATCGAAAAGTCCCGGACTGACACGCTGCGGGCGGACAAGATGGCCTCAATTCGCGAGACCTCAACCTATCAGCGCAGAGGTGCACTCATGGAGACCGGTTGGGCGACCCCTCCTGGCTCGGAAACCGCTGACCGGGATCTGGCAGAAGCTTGCCTGGCTGAACTCAAACTCGACAAGTCCTGAAGCAGGTTCTAAGCGGGACCGGAGTGGCTGGGATGCCTAGGAGGATGTTTCCGGCCGTTGCTGGCGGTAATATCGAAGCCACAGATATGCATACGCCCAGGCCTTTTACACTGCAGGCGTTCTTCTGTCGTCGACCGAGGGAAAACCAATCGGATCGGACCGCAATTCAAGCCGCCGAAAACGAAGGTATGCCGGTGTTGGAAAGCATCAGTTAGCTCCAGATCGCGCGCACATGCCCGCTATCCCGGGACGGGAAGCTCAGCCGCAAGGCTTGGAGCCAGGCAATAACCTGACCGGCAATTTCAATTTTGAGAACCAATCAACCGAGCCGTTCCGCTTGCAAAAGCGTCTCATGAAAGGCAACAGCATGAATTCCCAAAGCACTGGACCGGACAATTCCGGTCCCTGGGGACAGGGGCCGAAAGATCGCTCAGCGGATATCGATGCCTTTCTGCGGCAGGGCCGCCAGCACCTTGGTGGCATTTTGCCGGGCGGCTCTCCCTCGGGCCGCGGACTTCTGATCGCCGCCGCTCTTGGATTGGCCGCGTACGGTCTCTGGTCTTCCTATTACACCGTGCCCAGCGACTCCGTTGCGGTCATTCAGCGTTTCGGCAAGTTCGTCGCGGAGGTCCCGCCCGGATTGCATTTCAAGTTTCCCCTCGGGATCGACACTGCGACGATTGTCCCGGTCAAGCGTCAATTGAAGCAGGAATTCGGCTTCGCGACACCTGGCGGGAACGACCCCTATCAAAGTCCAACCGACGGACGGCGCGAGACCGAGATGGTCACCGGCGACCTGAACGCGGCTCTGGTCGAATGGGTCGTGCAGTACCGGATCTCGGATCCGGTCAAGTTTCTGTTCGAGGTGCGTGAGCCCGCCGCCACCCTCCGCTATGTCTCGGAATCCGTGATGCGTGAGGTCGTCGGCGACCGCACCGTCGACGAAGTGATCACGATCGGCCGGCAGGAGATCGAAAGCGAGGCGCTTTTGAAGATGCAGGCTCTGGCCACGAAATATGCCATGGGCATCAGCATCGACCAGGTGCAACTCAAGAACATCAACCCGCCCGAACCCGTCCAGGCTTCCTTTAACGAGGTCAACCAGGCGCAGCAGGAAAAGGAACGCCTCATCAACGAGGCGCGCCGGGAATACAACAAAGTTATTCCACTTGCCGAAGGCGAAAAGGATCAGCGTATCCGTGAAGCAGACGGCTACCGGCTGAAACGGATCAATGAGGCTGAAGGCGACGCGGCACGCTTCACTGCGCTGCTGGCGGAATATCTCAAGGCACCCGATGTGACACAGCGGCGGATCTATATCGAGACCCTGCAGGACGTTTTGCCCGGCATCCAGTCGAAGATCATCGTCGATGGATCCACCAGCAGCATCTTGCCGCTTCTCAATCTCGACCGCCAAAAGGAAACCAACCAATGAAGATCATATGGGGACTTCTGGCCGGATTCGCGGCCATCGCGCTGGTCACGACTTCCACTGCCGTCTACACGGTCGGTGAAATCGAACAGGCGATCATCACCCAGTTCGGCAAGCCCGTTGGCGAGCCCATCACCACGGCAGGGCTCAAGCTGAAAATTCCCTTCGTCCAGGACGTCAACCGCATCGACAGTCGGGTGCTGGAATGGGATGGCAATCCTTCCGACATGCCAACGAAGGACAAGCTTTACATTTCCGTCGATCTGTTCGCCCGCTGGAAAATCACGGACCCCTTGCAGTATTTTCTGCGGCTGCGCGACGAACGCAGCGCCCAGTCCCGGCTCGACGATATTCTCGGAAGTGAGACTCGCAACGCGGTTGCCAAGCACGAACTGATCGAGATTATCCGGACAACAAAAGGACGTACGCCCTTGAGGGACACGCTCCTGACGGATGAGGAACTTGCGCAGGATATTGGCTCACTGGTTCCCATCCAGAAGGCCGCGCCCTTGTGGAGCAGGAAATCTTTCAGGCGGCCGCGCAAAAGGTCCAGGTGTTCGGGATTGCGCTGCTCGACATCCGTTTCAAGCGAATCAACTACAATGAAAGTGTCCGGCCGAAGATCTACGACCGGATGGTCTCGGAGCGCCGCCTGATCGCCGAACGCTTTCTGTCGGAAGGCAACGGCGAGGCCGCGCGGATACGCGGCAACAGGGTGCGCGACCTGAACAAGATCCAATCCGAAGCCTATCGTGCCGTGGAGGAAATTCGCGGCGTGGCAGATGCGTCCGCTGCCGACATTTACGCGCAGGCGTATAACACGACGCCCCGGGCTGCGGAATTTTACGCGTTTACCCGGACAATGCAGGCCTACAAAGACATGATTTCCTCGGGAACGACCCTCGTCCTGTCGACGGACAGTGATCTATTCAAGTTCCTAAAGGGGATGCAGGCTCAAGTCGGGAAACAGGACCGGCGCCAGCCGGATAGCGGCGGCGAATTGGTCGGTGACCTGACGCGGAGTAAGCAATGACCAAGTCGGTTTCGACCGACCCGGCGGGACTACCCAAGTGGAAACAATCCGAACCTGCACCCATTTCGGTGCCTGCTCCCGATCCGTTCAATTTCATGAACCGCGCGCTTGAAAATTGGGACGACGAGGGAGGAGCGCCCGCGCAGGATTCCATGCACAGTGAATATGGCAAGCGTGTCGAATCTGACGGTTCCTGGACGATTTACCACGTCTTCTCCGGCATTCCGGCAACAATTGGCGGCAACCTGATGCAGGACATGAACGCGAAAGACGCGCTGGATCAAATGACAAAAACAAATGCCGGCAATTCCACACGGCGGGCGGCACGCGAAAAGATCTTGAAGGCACGGTTCTTGGCCACCTGGTGGGTCCGACTGACCAAATACTTCTGATTTGGCCTCTTCTTACTGCCCGTGTGATCAAGATTCTTCTTCACTGCACCGTCATGGTAGACGGCCGTTTTTTTCAAGGAGATCGATTACGGCTTTGCTTCGAGATGAAGCCTAATTGATCCCTCTAATTCTTCCGCAATAGCGAGCGAGGATTGAAGGACTTTCGTTTCGTTCGAGGCGTCGGATCCCTGCTCCCTGATGGCGACAGGCAATTCAACCTTACCTGCGGCAGTGTTCACGCGAACATAGTACAGAAGCTGGCCACCGGGCCGCACTTCAACTTTCGTCAACTTGATTTCTGACATTGTCAGTCTCCTATGTAGACATTCACGCACTATTGAAACTTGCCAGAGGCCGGGCTTTCCAACCTGCAACGTGCAAAGCCTGACCCAGGGTCAAATGTTTTCGTGATGACAAGCGCGTTGTCTTGGGTTGATTCGGAAATCGCCACGGGTTCGAGCCTATCCCGGATGACCATACATTCGTGCAACTCCAGATCATTGCGGGTCCGGTATTGCGGTACGTCACCGGTGCGGGGCATCAACGCGGTAATGTGGAAGGATACGCCTCGACTCGTGGAAACCAATGGCGGGTCATTCCTCATTCTGACAAATTGACCGATGGCGAAACCGTGTTTTGAAAAAGCTGGTGGCTTTCAGGTGCGCCAAGTTTGAAGGTGAAATTCGTTGATGATGACGCTTCTTCTTCTCGGACCCGATCCTCTACGTCTCGGAAAAGCTATCATTCGACTCTTGTCCATGTTGTTGAGCCGTCAGGGCCACAGAACCATGAGAATCGAGAGGCATTGGGCCAAACATTCGATGAAAGCTTGAGATTGTTGCATGAATCGCGTCGATCGAAACTGATGCATGTTGGTCAGCGCGGAAAAAGCTGAAATCTCTTTGTTATGGTCCTCTGAGCTAACGGGAAATGGTAAGCGTTACCTTCGGCGAGATGGACTGGGTCGGGGTATCAAAGTGTGTATTCGCTACTGCGTTGACGATTAACGGTTCCGAAAGTCCGTAGTACGGGCTGTCAGCTACAAATGGTCATGTTTCGTTTGAATTCCGCGTGCCGACGGAAACAGCTCTTGCTCTGCCCCCGCCTGATCGGCGCTAGGCGAATGGCAAGTTTCGTCAATCGACAGCCAAAACCAGACTGTCTCCTCGCGGCCCAAAACGGACAAACGCCAAGTGATAGCATCACTAGGCGTATCGATTGGGTGAGGCTCACAATGCTTCGCTGTTGGGAAAAGCGAAACATTTAGTATACCCAGAAGTGACGTCACGCTTTCGGCCAGAGCAATGTAACATCCGGGTTGACATCGACTATTCGTGACGCCGTAGCCTCAGGCCTAAAGTTTTGAGTAACATTGGCGTGCACAGGATATGCCAGGGCCAGCACGACGGAATAGTCCTTTGATTTAAGGCTGGACGCCGGTTTCCGCATTCACCAGGCGGTTTTGCCACTTACGGCGTCATGCGGGCGCAATTCGCCCGTGATGCCAGACATGGCGGCACAGTTTGTAGGCAAGGTTCGCCATGCCGATCTTGGTGCGGTCTTGGTCGATGCCGATTGTGCTCACAAACAGGCCCATGCGGGATTTCTGGTGCGCAAAGACATGTTCGACAAAGGCCCGGATCTTTGATTGGCGGCTATTGGCGCGCACCGTCGCCTCGCTCATTGGTCGCAGGTCGGGCCGGCACTCTTAGAGCGAAACGCCTTCACACAATCCCGCCGCCGGCGCCGGACACCGCCGGGCGGATCTCTGCCACCTTCTGCCGGTAACCGGCGGCGCGATAGCTTGCCACCGGCGCAATGGCTCCGCCGCTTTCCAGCCGGGTCATGGCGAGGATCGGCTCGACATCGGTGCGGAAGGCGGTCTTCAGCGTCGTGGTCGCCATCAGCGCGTCGTTGTCCTCCTGGAACCCGGTGAGGGCAGTCCGGTCGACAATGAGGGCCTGGGCATAGGCGCGCCCGACCTCCATCGCCGAGACAATCAGGCTTTCGATCGGGTCGGTGACATTGTGCGACTGGTCGAGCATGTGCGCGGGGTCGAAGCCCGGAGCCTGGCGGATTTCCGCGTCGACCAGTTCGTTGAAGACCAGGAACAGGCGGTAGGGATCGATCGAGGCGGTGTCGAGATCGTCGTCGCCGTATTTGCTGTCGTTGAAATGGAAGCCGCCAAGCTTGCCGAACTGGATCAACCGCGAGACGATCATCTCGATATTGACGTTGGGCGCATGATGGCCGAGATCGACGAGGCAGAAGGCCTTGTCGCCGAGCTCCCGGGCGATCATGTAGTTGGTGCCCCAGTCCTGCACGACCGTGGAATAGAAGGCCGGCTCATACATCTTGTGTTCGGTGAAAAGCCGCCAGTCGTCCGGCAGGCCGGCATAGATCTCCTTGGTGGCCTCGAGATAACGCTCGAATTGCCGGGTGAAATTGACCTGGCCCGGAAAGTTGGAGCCGTCGCCGATCCAGATGGTCAAGGCCTTCGATCCGAGCGTCTTGCCGATCTCGATGCATTCCAGATTGTGCTCGATGGCCTGACGGCGGGTGCCCGCATCCGTGTGGGTGAGGGAGCCGAACTTGTAGGACCGGCCCTGGCCGTCCTGGTCCTGGAACGTGTTGGAATTCATGGCGTCGAAGCCGAGGCCGAGGGTTTCCGCCTTGGCCTTCAGCTCCGTCGGGTCCGCCTTGTCCCAGGGGATATGCAGGGAGACGTTTGGTGTTGCCCTTGTGAGCTGCTGGATAACGGCACAATCCTCCAGCTTGTCGAAGATGTGGCGCGGCTCGCCGGCGCCCGGAAACCGCGCAAAGCGCGTGCCGCCGGTGCCGACGCCCCAGGAAGGAATGGCGACGCCATAGGCGGCGACCTTCGCCTTGATGGCATCAATGGCGATGCCCTGGCGGTCGAGCCGCTCGCCAAGGGTGTCGTAATCGCGCTTGAGCGTTTCTGCCCGCGCCGCGTTGTCCCTGGCGATCAGTGCCTTGTCGATCATCATTTTGGAGACCCTTTCCGACCCACTCTGCGTCATCCTGAGGAGGGCCGCGAGGCCCGTCTCGAAGGATGGGCCTCTTGTCTGGAGTTTGCCGCCCATCCTTCGGGACGGACCTGACGGACCTCCTCAGGATGACGAGTTTTTTGGTTTAGCCTCTCAAAAGGAGGATATTGGCTTGTCGTTACCGCGTGAATGCCTGGACGTTGCCGGCATCGACATTGAGGATGTTGCCGGTCGATTTCGCTGAAGCCTCGGAGGCAAAGAAGTAACTCGCCTCGGCGATGTCCTCTGGCAGCACGGAACGCTTCAGCAGAGAGCGCTGGCGGTAATGTTCTTCCAGCTCCGATGTGTCCTTGCCATAGGCCTCGGCCCGTTCCTTCAGCCAGTCGCCGGACCAGATCTTGGAGCCGCGCAGCACCGCGTCCGGATTGACCACATTGACGCGGATGCCGTCCGGCGCGCCTTCAAGGGCAAGACAGCGGGCCAAATGCAGCTCGGAGGCCTTGGCCGTGCAATAGGCACTGGCTCCGGGCGAGGCGGCAAGGCCGTTCTTGGAGCCGATAAAGACGATCGAGCCGCCGACCCCTTGGGTTTTCATCAGCTGGAAGGCCGCGCGCGAGACCAGGAAATAGCCGGTCGACAGGATCGACATGTTGCGGTTCCAGAGATCCAGCGTGGTTTCTTCGATCGGCGCCGAGGAGGCAATGCCGGCATTGGAGACCAGAATGTCGACGCCACCGAATTCCAGCGCCGCGCTGGCAAAACTGTCGGCAACAGCCTCTTCGCTGGTGACATCCATGGTCACCGAGCGGACAACGTCCTTCGAATAACGGCTTGAGAGATTGTCGGCGGCGGCCGCCAGGGCACCGGCATCGATGTCGGCGAGGACCACGCAGGCGCCTTCGCGCAGGAAGCGTTCGGCGGTCGCCGAGCCGATACCGCCGGCGCCGCCCGTGACCAGCGCGATCTTGCCGGCCAGGCTCTTCGGTTTCGGCATGCGCTGGAGTTTTGCTTCCTCCAGCAGCCAGTATTCGATGTCGAAGGCTTCCTGTTCCGGCAGGCCGCAATAGGTGGAAACACCGGAAGCGCCGCGCATGACATTGATGGCGTTGGTGTAGAATTCAGCCGAAATGCGCGCGGTCGCCTTGTCCTTGGCGAAGGTGATCATGCCGACGCCGGGCACCAGGTAGACAACCGCGTTCGGATCGCGCAGCGCCGGGCTGTCGTCATGTTTGCAGCGGGCGTAATAGGCGGCGTAATCGTCCCGGTAAGCTTCGACGGCGGCGCCGAGGCCGGCGAGCGTGTCGTCGATATTCGGATGTTCAGGATCGAAATCGACCACCAACGGACGGATCTTGGTGCGCAGGAAATGGTCCGGGCAGCTGGTGCCAAGGGCGGCAAGCGCTTCCATGTCGTTGGCGCAGATAAATTCCAGCACCGCATCACTGTCGTCGAAATGACCGACCATGTGCTGCTTGCCGGACACCATGCCGCGAATGGCCGGC
Source organism: Roseibium sediminicola (assembly GCF_023156505.1). Classification (GTDB taxonomy): domain Bacteria; phylum Pseudomonadota; class Alphaproteobacteria; order Rhizobiales; family Stappiaceae; genus Roseibium; species Roseibium sediminicola. The sequence goes on from NZ_JALNMJ010000003.1 coordinate 138,522, forward strand.
ATCAGTTTGGCTGCGGCCGCTCGGCGCTCGGCCGGGGCAAGCGCCCGGTGTTTCGAGCCGCCGAAAGCGTCCTTGCCTGCGGTCTTGTCTTCAAACCAGGCAATCGCCTTGTTGATGATTTCCAGCGTGGTTTCGTAACAGGCCCTGGCGTCGTCGGCCCAGGTGAAGAGGCCATGGCTTTCCAGGACCACGCCGCGCGCTTCCGGGTTTTCCAAGCAGAACTTTTCAAGCCACAGGCCGAGTTCGTAACCGGGCCGTTTCCAGGGCAGCCAGCCGATGTCCTCGCCGAAGATTTCCTGGGTGATCGCCTTGCTGTCGCTGGCGGCCGCAATCGCGATGATCGCGTCCGGATGCATGTGGTCGACATGTTTCTTCGGCACATAGGCATGCAAGGGCGTGTCGATGGAGGCTGCGCGCGGATTGAGATTGAAGGTGCAATGGGGCAGGTAGCCGACCATTTCGTCTTCATAGGCGACGCCGCGATAAAGGCCTTTCAGCGCGCGGAGCTTGTCCATGTAAAGCGTCGCGAATCCGTCCATCTTGATGGTGCCGACATCGCCGCCCGAGCCCTTGACCCACAGCACCTCGGCCATGTCGCCGGTGAGCGGATCCTGTTCCATCGCCTTGGCGGAGGTGTTGCCGCCGCCGTAGTTGGTGATGCGCTTGTCCGAGCCGAGCAGGTTGGACCTGTAGAGCAAAAGCTCGGCCTCGCTCATTCCGGAGGCTTTCTGGTCATCCCACAGATTGGCCAGCCGGGACCCGGCAGCGGAATTCAACATCTTTTCCTCCCATGAAAGCCTGACAGCTTGCGTCTCGTTGACTAGAAACTCGCTTGATCGGAATTGAAAGTCAATCAAAAACGATCAATAACGATCATATCGCAGTGCAATATGATCATTTTTGACATTTTATGATTGACACTGACCGGTAATGGTGGAAACGTTTGCTCAATGGGAGGACCAGATGCACGAGAAAGAACGCCACAGGATCATATTATCCGCCGTCCAGGACCGTCCGGTCGTGACGGTTCAGGAATTGGTGGCGTTGACGGATTCCTCCGAAGCGACCATTCGCCGGGACATTGCCCAGCTGCATGTACAGAAGAAGCTGCGCCGTGTGCGCGGAGGCGCTGAGTCCATGCACCCGCCGCAATTTGTCGGCCTGGCCGGCCGCCCGTTCAGCGTCAACGAAACGATCAATATCGCGCAAAAACGCGCAATCGCGCAGAAGGCGGTCGAGCTGTGCGAGGACGGCGACGCGATCATTGTCAATGGCGGTACCACGACATTCCAGATGGTGCATCCGCTGGCGACCAAGCGCTGCCAGGTGTTCACCAACTCGTTTCCGATCGCCGAGCATCTCCTGAAGAACTCAAAGAACACCATCATGCTCTCCGGCGGAGTGATCTACCGCGAGCAGAACATCATCCTGAGCCCGTTCGACAATGACGTGACCCGGAACTTCTATGCCAAGCGCATGTTCATGGGCGCGCAGGGGCTTGGGCCATTGGGGCTGATGGAAGCGGACCCGCTGCTGATCCAGGCCGAGCAGAAACTGATCGGTCAGGCGGACGAGCTGGTGGTTCTGGTTGATTCATCGAAATTCAGTGCCAGGTCCAGCCTGATCCTGTGCCCTCTTGAACGGATCACGACCGTCATTACCGATGACGGCATTCCGGACAGCGCGGCCAAGATGCTGGAACAGGCCGACATCGATCTGATCGTGGCGCCGATGGGCGCCGCACAGAGCAAGGCGACCTCGAGCGGGTAGCCGGTTTTCTGCCGGACCAGAGGAGGGGCGGCAGACTGGTGCATCCCGCGTTCGACGAACGCGGACAAGATGCTCCAGCACTCAAGAGCGATCAACTTCCTGCATTCCAAGGAATGCAGGTTGATCTTAGGGAGGAAGCAATGAAACTCTGGAAATCACTTCTGGCCGCAACCGCCGTTGCCGCCGTTACCATCGCCAACCCGGCCCAGGCTGAAGACAAGCGCATTGCCCTTGTGGTCAAGGCGCTCGGCATCGGCTTCTTCGAGGCCGCCGCCAAGGGCGCCGAGGAAGCCGCCAAGGAACTCGGCGATGTCGAGATCATCTATACCGGTCCGACCGACACCACGGCCGAAGGCCAGATCGAGGTCATCAACGCACTGATCGCACAGAAGGTCGATGCCATCGCGATCTCCGCCAATGACCAGGACGCCCTGGTGCCGGCGCTGAAAAAGGCCATGGACCGCGGCATCACCGTCATTTCCTGGGATTCGGGCGTCGCGCCGGAAGGCCGCCAGCTGCACCTCAACCCGTCGTCCAACCCGCTGATCGGCAACATGATCATCAAGCTGGCCGCCGATCACCTGCCGGATGGTGGTGACGTTGCCGTGCTGTCGGCCTCCGCGACCGCCACGAACCAGAACATCTGGATCGAGGAAATGAACAAGGTCAAGGACAACTATCCGGGCATCAACGTGGTCGCCACCGTCTATGGTGACGACCTGGCCGACAAGTCCTACCGCGAAGCCCAGGGCCTGATGCAGACCTATCCGGACCTGAAGGCCATCATCGCACCGACCTCCGTCGGCATCGTGGCCGCCGCACAGGCTGTTTCCGACGCGGAAAAAGCCGGTCAGATCAACGTCACCGGTCTGGGACTGCCGTCAGAAATGGCCGGCCATATCGAAACCGGCGCTTCGAAATCCTTCGCGATCTGGAACCCTATCGACCTCGGCTATTCGGCCACCATGCTGGCCTATAACCTGTCCACCGGCAAAGCCGAGGCAGCCCCTGGTGCGGAAATCGAAATGGGGCGCATGGGCACGCTGACGCTGAACGACAGCAACGAAGGCGCGATGGCGGATCCGTTCGTCTATGACAGCTCCAACATCGACGACTTCAAGGACATCTTCTAAGCTGGTCGCCAAGACCTGACGGAAAACTGTCCGGGACCCGGAGCCCTTGTGCCCCGGGTCCTCACCTCAAGACTTCTAACACCAGGCTCCGGGATATGGTCATGCTTGCGAACACGCAGGGCAGTGCGGACGTGCATCCGCAAACGGGCGAGGCGGTCAGCCCTATTCTGTCCCTGAAGGGAGTCTCCAAGTCCTTTCCGGGCGTCAAGGCGCTCTCGGAAGTGTCGCTGGAGCTTTTTCCCGGCGAAGTCACAGCGCTGGTGGGTGAAAACGGCGCCGGCAAGTCAACCATCGTCAAGGTCCTGACCGGCATCTACCAGCCGGATGCAGGCGAGATCTCGATCGCGGGCACGTCCGTCACCTTTCCGACCGCCCAGGACGCGGGAAGGGCCGGGGTCACGGCCATCCACCAGGAAACGGTGCTCTTCGACGATCTCTCGGTGGCGGAAAACATCTTTATCGGCCACGCGCCGAAAACCAAATTTGGTCTGATCGACCACAAGACGATGGTCAACAAGGCAAAGGCGCTTCTCGACCGGATCGGTGCCAGGATCGATCCCGCCGTTACACTCAGGGATCTCGGCATTGCCAACAAGCACCTGGTGGCGATTGCCCGGGCGCTCTCCATCGATGCCAACATCGTCATCATGGACGAGCCGACCGCGTCGCTGTCGCACAAGGAGATTGAGGAGACCTACGAACTGGTCGAACGGCTGAAGGCCGAGGGCAAGGCGATCCTGTTCATCAGTCACAAGTTCGACGAGATCTTCCGCATTGCCGACCGGTACACCGTCTTCCGAGACGGTCAGATGGTCGGCGCCGGCAGGATTTCAGAGGTCTCGGAACAGGAACTGGTCAAGCTGATGGTCGGCCGCTCGGTCGACCAGGTGTTTCCGAAGCGCTCGCCGCAGCTCGGCAAGGAAGTCCTGAAGGTTGTCGGCTATTCGCATCCGACCGAATTCGAGGACATCGGATTTTCGCTGCGTGCCGGCGAGATCCTCGGTTTTTACGGATTGGTCGGCGCGGGCCGCAGCGAATTCATGCAGGCTCTCTTTGGCATCACCAAACCGTCCAAGGGTGCGATCCGCATCGACGATCAGGTTGCCGTCATCCGCGACCCGAACCAGGCCATCGGCCATGGCATCGTCTATGTGCCCGAAGACCGCGGCAAACAGGGCGCGATCAAGGGTCTGCCGATCTTCCAGAACGTCTCGCTGCCGTCGCTGAAGGAGACATCTCGCAAGGGTTTCCTGCGACTGGCCGAAGAATTCAAGCTGGCGCGCGACTACACCCGGCGGTTGGACCTGCGGGCGGCCGCGCTCGACCAGGACATCGGTGAACTCTCCGGCGGCAACCAGCAGAAGGTGGTCATCGCCAAATGGCTGGCCACAAAGCCGCGGGTGATCATCCTGGATGAGCCGACCAAGGGCATCGACATCGGCTCCAAGGCCGCCGTCCACGAATTCATGGCTGAACTCGCCGCCGAGGGCCTCGCCGTCATCATGGTGTCCTCTGAAATTCCGGAAATCCTCGGCATGTCGGACCGGGTGATCGTCATGCGCGAAGGCCGCATCGCGGCCGAATATGAAGGCGACGAGCTGACGCCTGAACATCTGGTGCGCGCGGCCGCCGGCATCACGGAGGTGCGCTCATGATCCTGTCGTTTCTCAAATCCCGCGAGGCGATCCTGGCCGGAGCGATCCTGGTCCTGGTCGTTGCCATCGCGTCGCGCTTTCCGGCTTTTGTCACCCCGGCGAACCTCGCCAATGTCTTCAATGACACCGCGCCGCTGATCATTCTGGCGCTTGGCCAGATGGTGGTGATCCTGACCCGTTGCATCGATCTCTCGGTCGCCGCCAATCTGGCCCTGACCGGCATGGTGGTTGCCATGCTGAATACCGCGATGCCTGGACTGCCGGTGCCGCTGATCCTTTTGCTGGCCGTCAGTCTCGGCGCGCTGATGGGGCTCCTGAACGGGCTGCTGGTCTGGCGGCTGGACATTCCGCCGATCGTGGTCACGCTCGGCACCATGACCATCTATCGCGGCATCATTTTCGTGATCTCCGGAGGAGAATGGATCAACGCCCATGAAATGAGCGATGCCTTCAAGGCTTTCCCGCGCGAGGTCGTCTTCGGCCTGCCGGTGCTGTCCTGGATCGCGATCGTGGTGGTGCTGGGATTTGTCGTCCTGATCGGACGCACGCCGCTCGGGCGCGCCTTCTTTGCCGTCGGCGGAAATCCCCACGCCGCCGTCTATACCGGCATCAATGTCGGCCAGACCCAGTGCGCGGCCTACGTGATTTCCGGCGCGCTGGCCGGGCTGACCGGCTATCTCTGGGTGGCGCGCTACGCGGTTGCCTATGTCGACATTGCCGGCGGGTTCGAACTGGAAGTGGTCGCGGCCTGTGTCATCGGCGGCATTTCGATTGCCGGCGGCGTCGGCTCGGTCGGCGGGGCGCTGCTCGGGGCGCTGTTCCTCGGCATCGTCAAGAACGCCCTGCCGGTGATCAACATCTCGCCCTTCTGGCAGCTTGCCATTTCCGGCAGCGCCATCATCATCGCGGTCGCCTTCAACGCCACGTCCAGCCGGACCAAAGGCCGGGTGATCCTGAAGAAAGCGGAGCATGCGGCATGAGCGTCACCGCACAAGACACTGGTTCAGCTGGGCGGCAGATCCCGGACCGGCTGAAATCGCCGATGCAGCGCTTCTTAGGCAGCTGGGAGCTGCTCCTGCTCGGCGTGGCCGTTGCCGTGTTCATCCTGAACAGCTTCGCGTCGCCCTATTTCCTCGACCCGTGGAACCTCTCCGACGCGACCTTCAACTTCACCGAAAAGGCGATGATCGCCTTTGCCATGGCGCTCCTGATCATCTCCGGTGAGATCGATCTCTCCGTCGCCTCGATCATCGCGCTGGCCTCCACAGCCATGGGCTTTGCCGTACAGATGGGGGCGGACACGCCGATGCTGATCCTGATCGGTCTCGGCGTCGGACTGGCCTGTGGCGCGTTCAATGGCGCTCTGGTGACCGGTCTCGGCCTGCCGTCTATTGTGGTCACCATCGGCACGATGAGCCTCTTTCGCGGCATTTCCTATATCGTGCTCGGTGACAAGGCCTATACCGGCTACCCGTCCGACTTCGCCTTTTTCGGACAGGGCTATGTCTGGTGGGTGATCTCCTTCGAATTCCTGCTGTTTGCTCTTGTTGCCATCGTCTTTGCCGTGATCCTGCACAGGACAAATTTCGGCCGCGCAGTCTATGTCATCGGCAACAATCCGGTTGGCGCGCTGTTCTCCGGGATCCGGGTGACACGGGTGAAATTCGCGCTGTTCCTGCTGACCGGCCTGATGTCCGGCGTGGCTGCGATCTGCCTGACCTCGCGGCTTGGTGCGACAAGGCCGTCGATCGCCTTTGGCTGGGAGCTTGAAGTGGTGACGATGGTCGTGCTCGGCGGCGTCAGCATTCTGGGCGGATCCGGCTCCATTCCGGGTGTGGTCATCGCCGCCTTTGTCATGGGCATGGTCACCTTCGGCTTCGGGCTTTTGAACGTGCCGGGCATTGTCATGTCGATCTTCATCGGCCTTTTGCTGATCGGCGTCATTGCCCTGCCGCGCATCGCCCGGCGGATACTCGCGAAGCGGAAGGCCTGAACTCATGGAAAAAGTCGCCTTCAAGATGCAGCTCAACCCGGGCAAGGAAGAAGAATACAGAAAGCGCCACGACGAGATCTGGCCCGAGCTGGTCGCGCTTCTCAAGGAGGCTGGGATCCGGGACTATTCGATCCATCTCGACCGGGAGACCAACATCCTTTTCGGCGTGCTCTGGCGTGAGGACGGTCACAGGATGGAGGATCTGCCGAGCCATCCGGTGATGCAGAAATGGTGGGCGCACATGGCCGACATCATGGCATCCGAGCCCGACAACAAGCCCGTGGTGACGGAGCTTGAAACCGTCTTTCGTATGGACTGACGCCAGATGACGGAGATCCGGCATGTCGGCGTGATCGACATTGGCAAGACCAACGTGAAGGTCGCCGTGGTCGATCTTGAAAAGCGCGTTGAAATCGGGGTCCTGAAACGGGCCAATACGGTTTTGGGCGGGCCGCCCTATCCCCATTACGACATTGACGGGCACTGGCAGTTCATTTGCGAAGCCCTCGCCAGGCTCAACGAAGACCACGGCATTGACGCGCTTTCCGTCACCACCCATGGAGCAAGCCTGGTGCTGCTGGATGAAGATGGAAACCTCGCGGCTCCGGTGCTCGACTACGAGCATGACGGACCGGATGACCTCACCGAAGACTATGACGGGATCCGGCCGGACTTCGCCGAAACCGGATCGCCGCGCCTGCCCGTGGGGCTGAATGCCGGGGCGCAGCTGTTCTGGCAGTTCAAGACGGATCCGGAGCTTGAGAAGCGCGTCGTCACCGTCCTGACCTATCCGCAATACTGGGTCTTCCGTCTCGCGGGAGTGCTCGCCAACGAGGTCACCTCGCTTGGCTGCCATACGGATCTCTGGGATCCGCGGCGGGGATGTTTTTCGTCGCTGGTGGCACGCCTCGGGCTTGAGAGCAGAATGGCGCCGGTCCGCAAGGCGATTGACTGCGCGGGCCGCCTCCGACCGGAGGTCGCCGAGGCGACCGGATTGTCTCCAGAGACTGAGGTGGCCTGCGGCATCCACGATTCCAACGCGTCGCTGCTGCCGCATCTTCGGGAACGGCCTGCGCCCTTTTCGGTCGTCTCGACGGGTACCTGGGTCATTGCCCTTGCCATTGGCGGCAGGGAAACCCCGCTCGACCCGGCGCGGGACACGCTGATGAATGTCAATGCCTTCGGTGACCCCGTTCCCTCGGCCCGCTTCATGGGTGGACGGGAATTCGATCTCGCGATGGATGGCCGCACGGCAGAGTATTCAGAGGCCGACGTGGCAGCGGTGCTGAAAAAACAGATCTTTCTGCTGCCGGCCGTCGATCCGCGATCCGGTCCGTTTCAGGGTAGGCAGGCGGTCTGGACTGTCGATGAACGCACCTTGAGTGTGGGAGAGCGCTTTGCGGCGCTTTCCTTCTATCTGGCGATGGTCACCGCCGAGTGCCTCGACATGATAGGGGCGGACGGACCGGTGATCGTCGAAGGGCCCTTTGCGCGCAACAGCCACTATCAGGCGATGCTGCAATCAGCGACAGGGCGGCCGGTCGAAACTTCGGAAGCCTCGGCCACCGGCACAAGCATCGGGGCGGCCTTGCTGGTGCTGGGGGATCGGCAAGGCGATGGTCCCGAGCGTCCGGCTTCGTCTGCGAGTGTTCCGGGTGACTCGTTGCTGGAAGCCTATGCAGACGCATGGCGGCAACAGATGAAGGCCACTGCGAGCTCACAAAACAAAAAGACGTCATCCTGAGGAGGACCGTTAGGTCCGTCTCGAAGGATCGGCCGCTTGCTCCTGAACAAGGTGCAGATCCTTCAAGACGCGCGCGGGCGCGTTCCTCAGGATGACGTCGGATTTGGTGTGAGGTCGACTGTGTCTTCGCTCAAACTTACGCTACCGGCAGCAAACCATCCGGCAGGTTCTGGTAGCAGACCGGGCGCAGGAAGCGGCGGATGGCGAGGGTTCCGACCGAGGTGGCGCCGAAATTGGTCGAAGCCGGGTAGGGGCCGCCATGGACCATGGCATCCGCGACTTCGACGCCGGTCGGGAAGCCGTTGGCGAGCACGCGGCCGGCCTTGCGTTCCAGCACCGGCATCAACTTGCGCGCAAGCTCTGTGTCGCCGTCGTCCATCTGCAGGGTGCAGGTGAGCTGACCTTCAAGACCCTTCGCGATTTCAAGCAGTTGTATCTCGTCTTTCACGCGCACGACGATGCCGAGCGGGCCGAAGACCTCTTCGCCGAGTTCCTCGTTGGCCAGCCAGTTGTCGCCGGTGGTCTCGAAGAAATAGGGAGCGGCTTCGCGGGTCTCGCAGCTGGTGCCGATCAGTTCGCGCACACCGCTCGATCCGGCCACACGCTTGGCTCCGGATCGGAACGCCGACGCAATGCCGTCGGTGAGCATTGTCTGGGCGCCGATCTCGCCGAGAGCCTCCGTCGCGGTTTTGACGAAGGCGTCCGCGGCCGGGCCGTCGATCACGAGCACGATGCCCGGATTGGTGCAGAACTGGCCCGCGCCCATCGTCAGCGATCCGGCCCATCCCTTGGCAATCGCTTCTCCGCGCGCGGAAAGAGCCTCGGGCAGCAGGAACATCGGGTTGACCGAGCCGAGTTCGCCGAAGAACGGGATCGGATTGGAGCGCTGGGCGCAGAGATCGAACAGGGCCCGGCCACCGCGCAGGGAGCCCGTAAAGCCGACCGCGGTGATCAGCGGGTGCTGCACCAGCGCCTGGCCGACTTCGTAGCCATTGCCCTGGATGAAGGAGAAGACGCCGGGATGTAGGCCGCAGGATTTCACTGCCGCGGCAATCGCCTCGGCAACGATTTCGCCCGTGCCCGGATGGGCCGGATGGCCGCGCACCACGACCGGACAGCCGGCCGCCAGGGCCGAAGCGGTGTCGCCGCCGGCGGTTGAAAAGGCAAGCGGGAAATTGGACGCGCCGAAGACGGCGACAGGGCCGATCGGACGCTGCACCAGTTTCAGATCCGGGCGTGGCAATGGCTGGCGGTCGGGCAGGGCCTCGTCGTGGCGCTTGTCCTGATAATCGCCCTTCAGTATGTGGCTTGCGAAGAGGCGCAGCTGACCGGTGGTCCGGCCACGCTCACCCTGGAGCCGGGCTTGCGGCAGGCCGGTTTCGGCCATGCCGATCTCGGTGATGGCGTCGGCGAGGGTCTCGATCTCGTCGGCAATCGCGTTCAGGAACCTGGCGCGGTCTTCACTGGAGGAATAGCCGTAGGTCCAGAATGCCTCCTCGGCGGCCTGGCAGGCGGAGTCGACCTGCTCGGGCGTGCCGACCGAAAAGGCATGGGCGGTGCCGGTGGCGGGCTCGGAGGTGAAGGTGGCGTCGCTCGCGACCCATTGACCGGCAACGAGCTGTTTTCCGTGAGGCATGAATGTCATGACAAACCTTCTGGTTTCGAATGTGAACTCAGGCTGTGACCAGCCTAGAAATGAAAGGCGTCCGTGGTGAGCCTGCGGCCCAGCGAGAAGGCGTCGCAGACATGGATCATCGGCGAGAGATCGACATCGCTCCTGCCGGTTTTCACCAGCTCCGCCATGCGGGCATAGAGATTGGCATATTCGTGGTTCGCCCCCTGTGTAGCGGGCGCGCCCTCGATTTCCAACCTTTCACCGCCAAGTGAGAGTTTGGCGCAGCCGCGGTCGGTTTCAATGTCGATGTCCCAGGTCTGCGGACCTTCCTGGCGCCAGTCGAAGACGGCGCTCATCTCGGCCCCGGTCGGATCGGCAAAATCCAGGTTGGCGGCGATCGGGGTCGCCCGGTTTTCCGGAAATTCCAACGTCGCGCCGGTGAGATGGACCGGATAGGGCAGGATTTCCGTCAGGATCGACAGGGCGTTGATACCCGGATCGAAGACGCCCATGCCGCCCGGCTCCCAGATCCATTCCTGGCCCGGATGCCAGCGGCGCACGTCTTCCTTCCAGGTGATCTTCAGGCGCTTCAGGGTGCGTTCTGCAAGAAAGGCTTTCAGCGCCGGAACATTGTCGGCATGGCGGGAATGCCAGGTGGCAAAAAGGGTTACGCCGTGTTCCTTCGCCATTTGTTCAAGCGTGAAACACTCCGCAAGGCTCTGCCCCGGCGGTTTTTCCAGCATGACATGCTTGCCCGCTCTCAAGGCCTTGGCGGCATAGTCGAACCGCGGCTGGGGCGGGATCGCGAGTGACACCACCGTGATGTCCGGCCGGTTTTCCAGCAGCGCGTCTATGTCCTGAAAATGGTCGATGCCATCGACACCGGCATGACGACTGACCGCCGCCGCGAGGCTCCAGTCCGGGTTTGCGTTGATTGCGGGAATATGCTGGTCGCGGGCAATCTTGCCGATGCCCACCAGCGCCAGTTTTTCAGCCATCAATGAGAATCCTTCGGCACGGCGGAGCCGCGACAGCCTTTCAGGAAGTCGAAATCGGCACCGGTATCGGCGCCCTGGACGTGATCGTGGAACAGGCGGGCATAGCCGCTCTCCGGGACGTGGTGGTTCGGAGACCAGGCCGCAAGCCGCTCGATCAGTTCTTCTTCGGAAATGTCGAGATGGATTTTCCGGTTCGGCACATCCAGTTCGATCATGTCACCGGTTTTCACCACCGCGAGCGGGCCACCGGCGGCAGCTTCCGGGGTGGTGTGCAGCACGACGGTGCCATAGGCCGTGCCGGACATGCGCGCATCGGAAATGCGCACCATGTCGGTGATGCCCTTTTTCAAAACTTTCGGCGGCAGACCCATGTTGCCGACCTCGGACATGCCCGGATAGCCCTTGGGTCCGCAATTCTTCAGGACCATCACGCAGGTCTCGTCGATGTCGAGCGCGTCGTCGTTGATCTTCGCCTTGTAGTCGTCAATGTCCTCGAAAACGACCGCGCGGCCCCGGTGCTGAAGCAGGTGCGGCGAGGCGGCGGAGGGCTTCAGCACTGCACCACTCGGCGCCAGATTGCCCTTCAGCACCGCGATGCCGCCCTGTTGGGTCAAGGCTTCCTCGACCGGCAGGATGACATCCTCGTTCCAGTTCTTCGCATCCTTGACCTGGTCCCAGATCGCCTCGCCGGCCACCGTGATCGCGTCCTTGTGGAGCATGCCGGCTTCGCCGAGCCGTTTGATCACCACCGGCAGGCCACCGGCATAGAAGAACTCTTCCATCAGATATTTGCCCGACGGCATCAGATTGACGACGGTCGGAATGTCCCGGCCGAGCCTGTCCCAGTCGTCCAGGGTGAGGTCGATGCCGACGCGGCCGGCAATCGCAAGCAGATGAATGACCGCGTTGGTCGAGCCGCCGATGGCGCCGTTGGTGCGGATGGCATTCTCGAAGGCTTTTCGTGTCAGGATATCGGACGGCTTCAGGTCGTCCTTGACCATCTGCACGATCCGACGGCCCGACAGATGCGCCATCACCCGGCGGCGGCTGTCGACTGCGGGAATGGCGGCGTTGCCGGAGAGCGCCATGCCAAGTGCCTCGGCCATGGAGGCCATGGTGGAGGCCGTGCCCATGGTGTTGCAGGTGCCGGGCGACCGGCTCATGGCGGCTTCCGCTTCCAAAAACTCTTCTTGTGTCATCTCGCCGGCCTTCACGGCTTCGGAGAATTTCCAGAGATGGGTGCCCGAACCGACCCGCTCGCCTTGGAACCAGCCGTTGAGCATCGGCCCTCCGGTGACCACGATCGCCGGAAGATCGACGGAGGCCGCGCCCATGATCAGGGACGGCGTGGTCTTGTCGCAGCCGACCAGAAGGACAACACCGTCCAGCGGCGTCGCGCGGATCGCTTCTTCCACATCCATCGAGGCCAGATTTCGGTACATCATCGCCGTGGGTCTGAGCGTGCTCTCACCGGTCGAAAACACCGGAAACTCGACGGGAAAGCCGCCGGCCTCGTAGATGCCGTGCTTGACCCGTTCGGCGAGATCGCGGAGATGGCCGTTACAGGGAGTGAGCTGGGACCAGGTGTTGCAGATGCCGATCACCGGGCGGCCGTCGAAAAGGTCATCCGGCAGGCCCTGGTTCTTCATCCAGCTGCGATGATAGATGTGGTCGCGGCTGGTGCCGCCGAACCATTCGGCCGAGCGCAATCTGCGCGGCCATTTTGCCGGTTTGAACGTCATGACTTAAAGCACTTTCACTTGAACGGCGGCATCTTCCGACGGCCGGAACACAAGCCGGTTTTTCAAGGGAACGCCGAAGCCCGGCGCGGAAATCTCGACCTCGTCGCCCTCCTGGCAGGAAATGCCGTCGGCAAAGGAGAGGGTCGCCGTTCCGAACATGTGCACATGGACATCGCCCGGCTGGCGGAAGACGCCGTATTTGAAATGGTGGTGTTCCAGATTGGCGAGCGTGTGCGACATGTTCGCTTCGCCGGACAGGAACGGTTTTTCCCAGAGCAGCGAGCCGCCCCGGTAGATCCGGCTGGTGCCCTGGACGCTTTCCGGCAGCTCACCGACAAGCAGCTCCGGCCCGAAAGAGGCGGGGCGCAATTTGGAGTGGGCCAGATAGAGATAGTTCTGCCGTTCCATGACGTGGTCGGAAAATTCGTTCGCAAGCGCGAAACCAACCCGGAACGGCGAGCCGTCCCTGGCAATCACATAGACGCCCGCAATCTCCGGTTCCTCGCCGCCATCGTTGCAAAAACCAGGGCTGACAAGGTCGCCGCCGGGGGCGACCGCGCAGGCGCCGTTACCCTTGTAGAACCATTCGGGTTGCACACCGACATGGCCGGGGGCGGGGCGTCCGTTTTCCAGTCCCATATGGAACATCTTCATGCTGTCTGTGACGTTTGCATCGTCGTTCTTCGACTTGGCATGCATGGCATCGCGGGTCGCGGCGGAGCCGAGATGGGTCAGGCCGGTGCCGGTCAGATGCAGATGCGCCCCGTCCGGATGGGTGATCGGCAGCAGCAGGCGGCCTTCGGCAGCAAGCTGTTCAAGATCGACGGCAGGGCCGAGGTCGTAGCCGCGGATGCAGTCGGCCAGGCTGATGCCTTTTTCGATGGCTTCCTGGACGAGGGCGTAGGTCGATGGAGCCCCTTTCAGGATACAGGCTTCGCTGCCGTTTCGAACGACGACCGCCTGGTTGCCGGCATCGTCGCGGATCTGGGAAATCAACATGGCGCTATCCCTGCTTGTTCTTGTTGTAGACGTCGAAGATGACGGCGGCGAGCAGGACCAGGCCCTTGATCATCTGCTGGTAGTCGATGCCGATGCCCATGATCGACATGCCGTTGTTGAGCACGCCCATCAGGAAGGCGCCGACCACTGCGCCGATGATGGTGCCGACCCCGCCGGACATGGAGGCGCCGCCGATGAACACCGCCGCGATCACGTCGAGCTCCAGCGCGAAACCAGCTTTCGGGGTTGCCGTGTTGAGGCGGGCGGCAAAGACCAGGCCCGCCGCGGCGGCCAGCACGCCCATGTTGGTGAAGGCGAGGAAGGTCAGCCGCTCGGTCTTGATGCCGGAGAGCTTGGCGGCCTTCTGGTTGCCGCCAAGGGCATAGATCCGCCGGCCGACCGTGGTCGTTTCGGTGATGAAGGCATAGATGACCGTCAGGACGCCCATGGTGATCAGCACGTTCGGCAGCCCGCGGAACAGGGACAGCTTGAACATGACGAAGATCAGCGCGGCGGCAATGATCACGTTGCGGGCGACGAAGAAGCTCCTCGGCTCGTCCTCGATACCGTAGGCCTTGTTCTGGGCGCGCTGGCGCAGGCCGATCCAGACCACCAGGGCAGCGGCGGCGAGGCCGGTGCCGAGCGCCAGGACGTTGACCTTGCGCGCATCGAAGATCTCCGCCAGTGCCGCGCCGAGGCCGGCCGGGAAGATGTCCGGTACAAAGCCGGTGGCCAGCACCTGGAATTCCTTCGGGAACGGGCCGACGGACTGGCCCTCGAGCAACCACAGCGACAGACCGCGGAAGACCAGCATGCCCGCCAGGGTCACGATGAAGGAGGGGATCTTCCAATAGGCGACCCAATAGCCCTGGGCCGCGCCGATCACGCCGCCGATCACGAGGCAGCTGATGATGGTCACCAGGACGGGCATGTCGTGATTGACGATCATCACCGCGGCGAGCGCGCCGATGAAGCCCATCACCGAGCCGACCGAGAGGTCGATATTGCCCGACACGATGACGATCAGCATGCCGAGCGCCATGATGACGATATAGGAGTTCTGCAGCAGCAGATTGGTGACGTTCACCGCCCGCAGCAGAGTGCCGTCGGTGACGATCTGAAAGAAGGCCATCACCGCGATCAGTGCGAAGAGAAGGCCGTATTGGCGCAGGTGCGAGGAAAGATACTCGCCAATGCTCTTGGTCTTAACGACCGGAGCCACATTGCTATCGCTTTCTGCCAGTTCCATCGGTCTCGCTCTTTCACTCGTTGACAATGAGCGACATGATGCGCTCCTGGCTCGCGTCGGCGGCGTTGAGTTCGCCGACAAGCGCGCCTTCGTTCATGACGTAGATCCGGTCGCACATGCCGAGCAGTTCCGGCATTTCAGACGAGATCATGACCACCGCTTTGCCCTGGGCCGCGAGGTCGTTGATGATGGTGTAGATTTCATATTTGGCGCCGACATCGATGCCGCGGGTCGGCTCGTCGAGGATCAGGACTTCCGGCGCGGTGAAGAGCCATTTGGCCAGAACCACCTTCTGCTGGTTGCCGCCCGACAGGTTGACCGTCTTCTGGAACACCGACGGGGTACGGATCGCCAGCGCCTCGCGGTAGCGTTCGGCGACCTTGGTCTCTTCGTTGCGCTTCAGAATGGATCCTGCCGAAACGCCTTCGAGATTGGCCAGCGTGGTGTTGAACCGGATGGTCTCGTCGAGCACCAGGCCGAGCGCCTTGCGGTCCTCGGTGACATAGGAAATGCCGGCATCGATGGCCCGGTCGACCGAGCTGACATCGACCGGCTGGCCCTTCAGCTTCACGGACCCGGAAATGTTGCGGCCATAGGAACGGCCGAAGATCGACATGGCGAGCTCGGTCCGCCCGGAGCCCATCAGCCCGGCAATGCCGACGACCTCGCCGGCGCGGACATTGAACGAAGCATTCTTGATGACTTTCCGCTCGGCATGTTCCGGGTGCCAGACGTTCCAGCCCTCGACCTCCATCAGGATATCGCCGGGGGTGCGGCTGTGTTCCGGAAACCGGTGGGTCATGTCCCGGCCGACCATGTCGCGCACGATATCGTCTTCGCTCAGACCCGCCCTGGCATCAAGCTTGGAAACCGTCATGCCGTCCCGGATCACGGTGACGCTGTCGGCGACGTAACGGACTTCGTTCAGCTTGTGCGAGATGATGATGCTGGTGACGCCCTGTGCCTTCAGCTCCAGCATCAGGTCGAGCAGTTTCCTGCTGTCGTTCTCCTGGAGCGCGGCGGTCGGCTCGTCCAGGATCAGAAGCTTGACGTCCTTGGACAGCGCCTTGGCGATTTCCACCAGCTGCTGCTTGCCGACGCCGATATTGTCGACCTTGGTGGTCGGCGCTTCCACCAGCCCGACCTTGGCCAGAAGCTCTTCGGTGCGCTTGTTGGTTTCGCGCCAGTCGATCATACCCTTGCGGGCGCATTCGTTGCCCAGGAAGATGTTCTCTGCGATGGACAGCTGCGGCACCAGCGCCAGTTCCTGGTGGATGATGATGATGCCCTTGCGTTCGCTGTCCGAGATTCCTGAGAACCGGGCCGGCGCGCCGTCATAGACGATCTCGCCGTCATACTGGCCGTGCGGGTAGACGCCTGACAGAACCTTCATCAGCGTGGACTTGCCGGCACCGTTCTCGCCGACGACGGCGTGGATCTCGCCTTCTTGGACGTCCAGATTGACCTGGTTCAGCGCCTTCACGCCGGGAAAGGTCTTGCTAATGTTCTGCATGGAAAGGAGTGCCATCGACCCCGTTCTCCGAGTTCGGAAGGAAAGACCCGCCCGCAAGTTTAACGCCTACGGGCGGGAAGTCTGCTTGGGAGAATTTTCTTATTTGACCTGGTCAGCCGTGTAGTAGCCGCTGCCGATCAGGATATCTTCCCAATTGCTTGAGTCGACCGCGACCGGCTCCAGCAGGTAGGACGGCACCACCTTGACGCCATTGTCATAGGTCTTGGTGTCGTTGATTTCCGGCTCGCCGCCTTCCAGCAGGGCATTGACCATGCCGACGGTGACACGGGCCAGTTCACGGGTGTCCTTGAAGACGGTGGAGTACTGCTCACCCGCGAGGATGGACTTCACGGAAGGAACTTCGGCGTCCTGACCTGTGACGATCGGCATTTTCTGGTCGCCGGAGCCGTAGCCGACACCTTTCAGGGACGACAGGATGCCGATGGACAGGCCGTCATAGGGGCTGAGCGCGCCATGGAGGGTCTTGTCGGTGTAGTGGGCGGACAGAAGGTTGTCCATGCGGGCCTGGGCGACAGCGCCGTCCCAGCGCAGGGTGCCGACCGTGTCCATGCCCATCTGGCCGGACTGGATGACGACGGTGCCGTCATCGATCAGCGGCTGCAAGACGGACATGGCGCCGTCATAGAAGAAATAGGCGTTGTTGTCGTCCGGGGATCCGCCAAACAATTCAACATTGTACGGGCCGTCGCCGAAGCGCTCTTTCAGGCCGCTTACCAGCGAGGTCGCCTGCTGTACGCCGACCTTGAAGTTGTCGAAGGTGGCGTAATAGTCGACATCGCCGCTGTCGCGGATCAGGCGGTCATAGGCAATGACCTTGATGCCGGAGGCGGCCGCGTTTTCCAGCGCGTTGGAAAGCGTGGTGCCGTCGATGGCGGCGATCACGAGGACGTCGACGCCCTTGGTGATCATGTTCTCGATCTGCGCCAGCTGGTTCGGAATATCGTCTTCAGCGTATTGCAGGTCGGTGGCGTAGCCGGCTTCGGTGAACTGCTCGACCATCGAGTTGCCGTCGGAAATCCAGCGGGCCGAGGATTTGGTCGGCATGGCAATGCCGATGGTGCCCTTGTCCTGGGCCATGGCTGCGCCGGAAAGCGCGACGCCGGACATGAGGGTTGCTGCTGCCGCGACCGCGACCAGCGCCTTGGAAACAAGTTTCATTTCGTCCTCCCAGACCGGTTCCCCACCGGCCTCAAGTCAATCTCAGGCATGCATGGGTGATGCCGGGTCTAAATGGGAGAAAATCAACATGACCGTCAAATTATTATTCATTATTGTTGAATACCAAAAATGGTATGTGATTTGAGGTTGAGACGTTCATGAGCCTGGATCTGCTGCGACGCGGCCTGAAGATTTCCCATCTGCGCCTGCTGGCTGAACTGGCCGGTCATTCACGGCTGACCGACGCCGCTCAGGTACTCGGCATCACCCAGCCGGCCGCCTCGCGCCTGATCGCCGAAATCGAGCGGATCACCGGGGCGGAGATCTATTTTCGCAGCGGCCGGGGCATCGAGCTGACCGATGTCGGCCGCAAACTGGCTGAAAGATGCGTGCGCATCCTACAGGAATTCGCCGATGCCGGCCGGGATATCGAGCAGCACCAGGCGGGCCAGAGCGGTCATGTCAGCATCGGCTCGGTGACTGGACCGGCCATCGAATATGTGCTGCCGGCGCTGCGCCAGATCCGCATTCACAGCCCGGAAATCTCGATTTCCGTGGAGGTCGGGCCAAGCAACTCACTGGCGATGATGCTGGAGGATGGTCGGCTGGACTTCTCGATCAGCCGGGTACCTGTTGACGAGGATCCCGCCCTCTTTGAGGAAAAGCCGCTGTTGCGCGAACCCGCCGTGATGATCGCGCGGATCGGCCATCCGCTGACAAGGCACGAGACGCCTTTGGCCGCGGATGCCTTTCTGCCTTATGACTGGGTGTTGCCGCCGGTCGGCGCACCGATCCGGCAAACGGTGGAACAGGCGCTCCGGGACGCCGGCCTGTCCTTGCCCGGGCGCGTGCTGACCACCTCTTCCTTCCTGTTCACGCTGGCGACCATCCAGCAGACCAATGCGGTCGCACCGGTCGCGAGATCTGTGGCCAACAGCTTTGCCAACCGGCCGGATGGCGCGCCCGGCAGCATTGCGGTTCTGGAAAGCCGCTTGCCGCTGTCGGTGGAGACTTATTCCTTCCTGACGCGTAAGGGGCAGGTGCTGACTCCGGTGGCGCAGGTCGTGGCGCAGGAAGTTCTGAGGGTCATCACCGGTCATGCAAGTCTGGGGTAATGCTGCAAGCTGGTGGAGGCCTCAGCTATTGCGCGCCCGCAGGTAGACCCGCTCGGCATTGCCTCCAAGAACGGCCTGCTTTTCATCCTCTGAGAGATCCTGCAGCAGCTCGCCCGTGAGCTGAACCCAGTCTTCGTAGGAACAGGCAAGCGTGCAGACCGGCCAGTCGGAGCCCCAGATCAGTCGGTCCGGGCCAAATATGTCCAGGAGGTAATCAACATGTGGACGCAAGGTGTCGACAGTCCATTTGGCTCCTGCCTCCGTCACAAGACCAGAGAGCTTGCAGTAGACCGACGGACGTTCCGCGATGAAGTACATATCCTCTGCCCAGGCGGAGACATTGCCGCCGGCGATATCGGGCTTGGAGCCGTGGTCGATAACTATCCGCAAGCGCGGGTGCCTGTCTGTAAGCCACAGCAGGTTTCTCAGATGCTGCGGCAGCGTGAGGGCGTCGAAGACAAGATCGTGCGCGACAAGCGCGCTGTAGGCCGGGGTCAGACTGCCCTTCAGCATCCAGTCGGGATCGTCAATGTCCTGGATCATCGGCCGAAGACCGACAAGCTTTGGATCGGCCGCAAGCTCCGCGATCTGGTCCGGAGCATCGCTTGCCTCGAAATCCACCCAGCCGACCACACCCTTGATGAACGCGTTCTGCCGCGCAAGGCCCAGCATGAAGCGGGTTTCGGCGACGGTCGGTGCTGCCTGGATCAGGATGGTGCCTTCAATTCCGAAGCGAGTTAGGTAAGGCGTCAGGTCGCCCGGTCCGAAATCCCGGTAGATCGGTTTAAAATCCGGTGTCAGCCAGCCATAGTCGCCGCGCGCGAGCTGCCAGAAATGCTGATGGGCGTCCAGTCTCATGGCGCGATGATGCCTTTGGTCAGGATGATGTTGCCGTAAATTCGTTGCTCTCCGGTCTGGACGACCGCGAAGGCGGACGAGGCTTCCTCGTAAAAGGCGTGCCGTTCGAGCGTTGAAATCTGTGCCGGATTGTCGGCGGTCTCGTCGATGAGGGTCTGGAACTCGGCGACAATGTCCGGAACGGCGTCCGGATCGCCGACGACCTGCATGGTCTGCGCCGGGGCGGCGACAAATGTGTCGAGCGGCATCACCTGAAGGATGGCCGCGAGCACATCGGTGGCGGTGATTCCGTCCAGGCGGATACACTCCGGACCGCTGCTTTCGGCCGGATAATTGGCATCGGCGATGACGATCCGGTCGCCATGGCCCATGGCCCTCAAGGCATAGAGCAGGGCAGGGCTCAGGATCTGGGGCAGATTACGCAGCATGGGAGGTCTCGCTTGGAAGGGGGGCATCCGGCCGAATCAAGTTCTCGGTCCTGAGGTCGGACCAGAGACCGGCGGGAATGTTGGTTTTCAGAAGGGCAATGTTGGCCTCGACCTCGGTGGCGTTGACCGCGCCGGGGATGACTGTCTTGACGGCCGGATGACCGAGCACGAATTGCAGCGCGGCTGCAATCAGCGGTACGGAATGAGAGTTGCAAACCGCCTCGATCCGGCGCACCCGCTCAAGGATGTCCGGTGGTGCCTCAGTATAGTTGTACTTGGCGCCAGGGACGGCGCCGGTCGCGAGAATGCCGGAATTGTAAGGCCCGCCCAGAATGATGCCGACATCGCGTTTTTCGCAAAGCGGCAGGAAGCTCTCCAGGGCGTCCTGTTCCAGCAGCGTATAGCGGCCCGCGAGCAGGAAACCGTCGAAATCGGCGAGGCCCAGCAGTTTCTGGCAGACCTGCCACTCGTTGACCCCGGCGCCGATTGCGGCAATCTCGCCGGCATCTTTCAACTCGGTGAGCGCCCTGTAGCCGCCGTCGTCGAACAGTTCCCGCACCCGCGCATCGCTGGCTTCCTGCGACCCTTGCGAAAACGCGCAGACATCATGCACGAACAGAATGTCGGCATTGGCGACGCCGAGGCGCTCTCGGCTTGCCTCGTAGCTGCGCATGACGCCGTCATAGCTGTAGTCGAAGACGATCTTCTTCTGCGGCACGTCGACAAAGGCCTCCGGGGTCACTTCCTCGGGCGTGCAGTCGATGAGCAGGCGGCCGATCTTGGTCGACAGGCAGATATTGTCCCGCCCGAACCGCCTGATCGCCTCGGCAAAACGCAGTTCCGAGCGGCCAAGGCCGTATTGAGGCGCCGTGTCGAAATAGCGGATGCCGTTGTCGAAGGCCGTCTGCAGGGCGGCCTGCGCATCCTCTTCGGAGACCTTGCGATAAAGATTGCCGAGCGGCGCACCGCCAAAACCCATCTCCGTCAGGTGGATCGGGCGATTGGTTCTTGCATTTAGTGGCCGCGATTTCAGAGCGGTCATGTTTATCCTCCCGGTGTTTGATTTCGGTCCGATCTCAGTCGAACAGGTCCGGCCGGCTTTCCGCCAGCGGCTCAAGGCGTGTGACCAGCTCACTCAGGTGTTTTTGCATCGCCTTGCGGGCCCGTTCCGGATCGCGGTCGCGAATGGCCTCGAGAATCTGCCGGTGTTCCTCATAGGCCTCATAGGCCCGGCCGCGCATGGGCAACAGCAATTGCCGGGCCCGATTGACCTGAACCCAGCCGGTCGCGGCCAGCGCGTTGAGCCTCGGATAGCCGGTGAAGGCGAAGATCAGCTCGTGCATATGTTCGTCTTCCCGGTAGAAACCGGTCTCGTCGTGGTCTTCCAGGCAGAGCGCCTGCAGACGCAGATTGCGCGTCAGTTCCGCCAGCTGCTCTTCCGTCCGTTCTTCTGCCACCCGGGCGACGGCGGCAAGCTCGATGGCTTCACGCAGGAAGGCGCCTTCGCGGATTTCCGACATGGAGAATTTGGTCACGCGGGACCCGGATTGCGGCACGACCTCCACCAAACCTTCGGCGGCGAGTTTGGTGATCGCCTCGGTGACAGGAGAGCGCGACACGCCCAGCTGTTCGCAAATCACCTGTTTTTTCAACGGTGTGCCAGGCGGCAGGTCCATGGCGAGGATCGCTGTCCGCAAAGCCTCGTAGACGCGCTGGGCCAGCGATCCGGAGAGCTTGCTGATGTCCGGCAGGGTGATGTCCGGGAAGTCGTGTTCGGTGCTCAGGGACATGATTATCTCGATTAGTATGCTAACATGTTAGTTGACACAGTTGTCCTGTCAAGCTTATCGTCGGGTCAAATCGGAGCTCGACAAAACCCAAATCGGGGCCGAACCGGGAGAAACATTCGTGCTGCAGCCTCATGCCAATTCAATCCTTCTCAACGCCGATGATAACGTGGTCATCGCCCTTGAGGATATTGAAGCCGGAAAACAGGCAGCCTTTGTGGATGCGCCTCTGGTGAACGAAATCCAGCGTGGCCACAAGATCGCGCGAAGCCCCATTGCCACCGGTCAGAATGTCATCCGTTATGGTCAGATCATCGGCCAGGCAAAATCCGACATTCGTCCCGGCGAGCATGTCCATGTCCACAATCTCGGCATGGGCGACCACAGTCAGGATTACCAGCACGCGGAAGCCTCTGTTCCGCTTGCGCCCATAACGGACGAGCGAACCTTCATGGGCTACCGCCGGGCGACGGGGCGGGCGGGCACACGCAACTACATCGGCATTCTGACTTCCGTGAACTGCTCGGGGTCTGTCGCCAAGTTCATTGCCGAGGCGGCCGAGAAATCCGGCCTTCTCGACGAATTTCCGAATGTCGACGGCATCGTTCCGATTGTCCATGGCACCGGCTGCGGCATGTCGGCCAGGGACGAGGGCTACGCAACCCTGTTCCGGACCCTGTCCGGCTACGCGCAGCATCCGAATTTCGCCGCGATCTTGCTGATCGGACTTGGCTGCGAGGTCATGCAGATTGCCGATCTCGTCGGCGAGCGCAAGATCCGCACGGGCGGCGACTTGCGCTACATGACGATCCAGCAGACCGGCGGCACTCGCAAGACCATCGAAGCGGGGCTGAAGGAACTGCGCGAGCTGGCAGCGTTGGCGAATATAGCTGTGCGCACGCCGATTCCGGTGTCGGAAATCACGGTCGGCATGCAATGCGGCGGCTCGGACGGTTATTCCGGCATCACCGCCAATCCGGCCCTTGGCATTGCGTCCGATCTTTTGGTGCGCCACGGCGGCACCACCATCCTGTCGGAAACCTCCGAGATCTATGGCGCCGAGCATCTTCTAACCCGCCGGGCGGTCTCGGTCGATGTCGGCAGGAAGCTGATCGAGCGTGTGCGCTGGTGGGAGGACTACACCGCGCGAAACGGCGGCGAGATGGACAACAATCCGTCGCCCGGCAACAAGCGCGGCGGCTTGACCACCATCCTGGAAAAATCCCTGGGCGCGGCTGCGAAGGGCGGGTCGGCGCCGCTGGTGGATGTCTACAAGTTCGGCGAGCCGATCGACAAGAAGGGTTTCGTCTTCATGGACAGTCCCGGCTTCGATCCGTGTTCCGTCACCGGCCAGATTGCGTCGGGTGCCAACATCATCGTCTTCACAACGGGGCGCGGCTCGGTCTCCGGCTACATGCCGACGCCCTGCATCAAGCTGGCGACCAACAGCGAGATGTATGGCCGCATGTCCGAGGACATGGACATCAATTGCGGCGATGTCATTTCGGAAAACGTCAGCCTGGAGGCCAAGGGCGAGGAGATCTTCGAAAAGATCATCGCCGTTGCCTCTGGCGCGAAGTCGAAGAGCGAGAAGCTCGGCTTCGGCGGCGTCGAATTCGTGCCGTGGCAAATCGGCGCGGTGATGTAGCCGCAGCCTCGAGAATTACAAGAAAACGCGCGGACGTTCGGGAGGAATTTGAGTGCGCCTGAAGGATAAAACAGTTCTGATTTCTGCGGCCGGCCAGGGCATTGGCCGTGCCAGCGCCATTGCCTGCGCCAGGGAAGGCGCGAAGGTCTTCGCGGTCGACATCAACGACGAGACCCTGGCGACGCTGCCCGCAGAAGCGCCGGGCATCGAGACCCGCAAGCTGGATGTCTGCGACCGCGCGTCGATAGATGCCTTGGTAGCCGAGCTGCCCGAGCTCGACGGCCTCTTCAATTGCGCCGGTTTTGTCCATCACGGCACGGTTCTCGACATCGGCGAGGACGACTGGGATTTCAGTTTCGATCTCAATGTCCGGTCCATGTACCGCATGACCCAGGCCTTTCTGCCCGGCATGCGCCTGAGGGCCAAGGCAACCGGGTCCGCCTCGATCCTCAACATGTCCTCGATGGCCTCGTCCATCAAAGGCTTTCCGGTGCGCACGCTTTACGGCGCCACCAAGGCGGCCGTGATCGGCCTCACCAAAGGCATTGCCGCGGATTTCGTGGCCGAAGGCATTCGCTGCAATGCGCTCTGCCCGGGCACGGTCGACACGCCCTCCTTGCGGGGCCGGATCGCGTCCGCGCCGGATCCGGTTGAAGCGGAGAAGAATTTCATTGCCCGCCAGCCCATGGGCCGGCTGGCCACCGTCGACGATCTGACCCCGATGGTCGTCTACCTTTTGTCGGATGAGAGCCGGTTCGTATCCGGGCAGGCGCTCCTCGTCGATGGAGGCGTCACCATCTAGTGACCCTTCGTCGTGGTTTGGGAGGACCGCGTCATGACAAACCTGGTGAGAATGACGGGAATCGAAAAGCGTTTCCCCGGCGTGCACGCCCTGAAAGCCGTCAGCTTCGAGCTCGACAGCGGCGAAGTCCACGCGCTTATGGGCGAGAACGGTGCCGGCAAGTCGACCTTGATGAAGATCCTGTCCGGCATCTACCCGAAGGACGGCGGTGAGCTCTTGATCGAGGGCAGGGACGTTGTGCCGGACAGTCCGCGCGCGGCTCAGGATCTCGGCATTGGTATCATTCACCAGGAACTCAGCCTGATGAACGATCTGACCGTTGCCCAGAACATCTTCATTGGCCGGGAGCCGCGCAAGCGCTTTGGACTTCTTGACGAGGCCGCGCTGAATGCGCAGGCAACCGAAATCTTCCGCTCCATGAACCTGAACATGAACCCGAAGACCGTGGTCGGAGAGCTCACAATTGCCCGCCAGCAGATGGTGGAGATCGCCAAGGCGCTGTCCTACCGCTCCAAGGTCCTGATCATGGACGAACCGACGGCGGCGCTGAACGATGCCGAGATCGCGGAGCTCTTTACGATCATCCGGCGCCTCAAGGCCGACGGGGTTGGCATCATCTATATCAGCCACAAGATGGACGAGCTGAAACAGATCGCCGACCGGGTCACCGTGATGCGCGATGGCGCCTATGTCGGAACGGTGGGCGCGGCCGAAACGCCGGTTTCCAAGATCATCTCCATGATGGTCGGGCGGGAGGTCACCAACGACCCCGTCACTGTCCCCGACCTGTCGGAGGCGGAAACGGTTCTGGAAGTGCGTGGCCTCAACCGCGGCAAGGAAATCCGCGATGTCAGCTTCTCCGTCCGCAAGGGCGAGATTCTGGGCTTTGCCGGACTGATGGGCGCCGGGCGTACAGAAGTCGCCCGGGCGATCTTCGGCGCGGACCCGCGCGACGGTGGTGAGATCCGCGTCCACGGCAAGCCTTGTGCGATCTCCAAGCCCTCCGACGCGGTCAGGGCCGGCATCGGCTACCTCTCCGAGGATCGTAAGCATTTCGGTCTCGCCACCGGCATGGATGTCCGCACCAACGTCGCGCTTGCAAGCCTCGACCGTTTCTCCAGCCGCCTCGGTGTGCTCAACGAAGAGGCCATGCGCAAGACCGCGCAGGATTATATCGGCAAGCTGGAGATCCGGACGCCGTCCGACCGGCAGGAAGTCCGGCTTTTGTCCGGCGGCAACCAGCAGAAGGTCGTCATCGCCAAGTGGCTTTATCGGGATTGTGACATCCTGATCTTCGACGAGCCAACCCGTGGCATCGATGTCGGCGCCAAGTCGGAAATCTACAAGCTTCTCAAGAACCTGGCTGGCGAGGGCAGGGCGGTGATCGTGATCTCCTCGGAACTGCCGGAAGTCATGCGCCTCAGCCACCGCATCGCCGTCATGTGCGAGGGCCGCCTGACCGGCATCCTGCCCGGCGGGGAACAGACCTCCCAGGAAGACATCATGCATCTCGCGACACTTCGGGCCCCGTCCATGCAGCCAGAGGGATACCAGCAATGACCGCCGTGAATTCAACCACGCCCCCCTCGCTTCTCGGCCGCCTGGTCGAGGCCGGCGCGCATCAGAAGCTGCTCGCCTTTGCAAGCCTGATCCTGCTTCTGGTCGGGTTCTCCATCGCCTCGCCCAATTTCATGCAGACCTCGAACATGATCGCGATCCTGCAGGCGACCTCCGTCAACGGGGTGCTTGCGGTGGCGGCGACGCTGGTGATCATCACCGGCGGTATTGATTTGTCGGTCGGTACGCTGATGACCTTCTGCGCGGTGATCGCCGGCGTGGTCCTGACCAATCTTGGACTGCCGCTGCCGCTCGGTGTCATCGCCGCCATTGCGACCGGGGCTTTCTGCGGCCTCTGCTCCGGAACGTTCATTGCCAAGATGAAGATCCCGCCTTTCATCGCCACGCTCGGCATGATGCTGATCCTCAAGGGCCTGTCGCTGGTGATTTCCGGCACGCGGCCGATCTATTTCAACGACACGCCCGGTTTCGACCAGATCTCGCGCGGCTCGCTGATCGGCGACATCTTCCCGGGGCTGCCGATCCCCAACGGTGTCCTGATCCTGTTCCTGGTTGCTGGAACCGCCGCCTATATCCTCGGCCGCACCGTGCTCGGCCGTTACACGTTTGCGCTTGGCTCCAACGAGGAAGCCGTGCGGCTCTCCGGCGTCAACACGGATTTCTGGAAGATGTCGGTCTATGCGCTGGCGGGTTCCATCTGCGGCATTGCCGGCATCCTGATCGCCTCGCGGCTGAATTCCGCTCAGCCGGCGCTGGGCCTGGGCTACGAACTGGAAGCCATCGCCGCGGTCGTGATCGGCGGTACGTCGCTGTCAGGCGGGCGCGGCACCGTGCTCGGAACCCTGATCGGGGCCCTGATCATGGCTGTGCTCACCAACGGTCTGCGCGTGCTGTCCGTTGCCCAGGAATGGCAGACGGTGGTCACCGGCGCGATCATCATCCTGGCTGTCTACGCCGACATGGTGCGCAGGCGCAGGGCATGAGTTTCACCAACCAACAAGAGGGCGCTGACGCCCCGAACCCCGGCAATGCCCGGTCCAACCCACAGGAGAGGAATATGCTGAACAGACGTACCCTCATCGGAGCTGCCAGCGCCGCCGCGCTGCTGCTCTCCGCGAATATCGCCACGGCCCAGGAAACCTACATTCCGCTGATCTCGAAAGGCTTCCAGCACCAGTTCTGGCAGGCCGTGAAAGCGGGCGCCGATCAGGCGGCCGAGGAATTCGGCGTTGCCATCACTTTCGAAGGCCCGGACAACGAGACCATGGTCGACCGTCAGATCGACATGCTCGCCGCCGCGCTTGCCAAGAACCCGACGGCAATCGGCTTTGCCGCCCTCGACAGCCAGGCCGCGATCCCGCTCCTGAAACAGGCGCAGGAAAAGGGCATCCCGGTGATTGCCTTTGACAGCGGCGTCGACAGCGACATTCCGGTCTCCACCGCGTCCACCGACAACGTCGCTGCGGCAGCACTTGCCGCCGACAAGATGGCCGAGCTGATCGGCGGCGCCGGCAAGGTCGCCATCATCGCTCATGACCAGACCAGCCGCACCGGCATCGACCGCGTTGACGGTTTTGCCAATCAGATCAAGGACAAGCATCCGGATATTGAAGTGGTCACTGTTCAATATGGCGGGGGCGATCATCTGAAGTCGACGGAACTGACCAAGGCTATCCTGACCGCGAACCCCGACCTGAAGGGCATCTTCGGCGCAAATGAAGGTTCCGCGCTCGGTGTCGTCAACGGCGTCACCGAAATGGGCAAGTCGGACATCGTCATCATCGGTTATGACAGCGGCAAGGCCCAGAAGGACGCGATCCGCAATGGCGTGATGGCCGGCGCGATCACCCAGAACCCGGTCGGCATCGGCTACGAGACCGTCAAGGCGGCTCTCGAAGCGTCCCAGGGCAAGGAAGTTCCGGCCCATATCGACACCGGTTTCTACTGGTACGACAAATCGAACATGGACGATCCGAAGATCACCGCGGTTCTCTATGATTGATCGATATAGATCATAATTAAATGCGTAACCGGGGCGGATTTTTGCTTCCATATGCAGTCTGATGGCGGCAGATTGATCCGCACCCTGACCCGGCCGCCGCAAGCGGCCGGGTTCCAACCTCTGAGGATAGCCTTTCATGAAATTGCTGAGATATGGCGCGCCGGGACAGGAAAAGCCGGGGCTTCTGGATGCCGACAACAATGTCCGCGACCTGTCTTCCATCGTGCCGGACATTGCGGGCAACGCGCTGCTGCCGGAAAGTCTCCAGCTTCTGGAATCGCTCGACGTCGACACGCTGCCGGTGGTCGAGGGCACGCCGCAACAGGACCTGCGTCTTGGTCCCTGCGTCGGCAATATCGGCAAGTTCATCTGCATCGGCCTCAACTATGCCGACCATGCCGCCGAATCCGGCATGGACGTGCCGCCGGAGCCGGTCGTCTTCAACAAGTGGACCTCCGCAATCGTCGGTCCGGATGACGACGTGAAGATCCCGCGCGGGTCTGAAAAGACCGACTGGGAAGTCGAGCTTGGTGTGGTGATCGGCAAGGGCGGGGTCTATATCGACGAAGCCGATGCCATGGACCATGTCGCCGGCTTCTGTGTCGTCAACGATGTCTCCGAACGCGAATTCCAGATCGAGCGTGCCGGCACCTGGGACAAGGGCAAGGGCTGCGACACCTTCGGTCCGACCGGCCCGTGGCTGGTGACCAAGGACGAGGTCGGCGACTTTGACGATCTCGGCATGTGGCTGGAGGTCGACGGCAAGCGCTACCAGAACGGCTCGACCAAGACGATGGTCTACCGCGTCCCGTTCCTGGTTTCCTATCTCAGCCGTTTCATGAGCCTGCAGCCGGGCGACGTCATCTCCACGGGCACCCCTCCCGGTGTCGGCATGGGCTGCAAACCGCCGGTTTATCTCAAGGGCGGCGAAGTCATGAAACTCGGCATCGACAAGCTGGGTGTGCAGACTCAGAAGGTGACGAAGGCCTGAGGGACCAACGGAGCCTTGCTGTTTTTGAGTGTCGTCCCCGGCGAGCAAAGCGAGACCCGGGGCCCACTCGCATCGCCGCTTGCGATCAACCTAGGCCTTTCAGGGCTTTGCCCTCAATACGTTAAGCGCTCTGGAAATGAGTGGGGCCCGGACCTGCGCTTCGAGCGTCCGGGGTGGCCCCAGAGTTTGTTGCATCGGCTTGTTGCCGAATAATCTCTCACCGTCCTCCTTTGCCCGCCTCATGCCCGGACAGCCGAGCCAAAAGCACCGCGACGTTTTTCACCTGAAACTTTTTCAGAAGCCGTGCCCGGACATCTTCCACCGTGCGCGGCGACAGGCCGAGGCTGCGGGCCATCTCCTTACTGGTCTGGCCCTGTGAGAGCAGCAGCAGCACCTCGCGCTCGCGTGGGGTCAATTTCGGGCCGGCGCTGGCATTGTCGATCAAGGCAAAGCTTAGGACGATGCGCTTGAGCGGGGTTTCCGGTGTCAGTGTGCGGGCGCGGAAGCGGCACCAGATCCGGGACCCGTCCGCGCGGCGCATCAGCCGCTCGTCGGTATAGGGCAGGGACCGGCGCAAGGGTTCGAGGCCAATGTCGCGGATCTGGTGGAATTCCTGGTCGGTTCCATAGAGCTGCCGGAAACTCTGGCCGATCAGGGCGTCTTTCTCGTAGCCGAACATCTCCGCAAAACTCTCATTGCAAGTCCGGATGATCCGGTCCTCGGTGAGAGCAAGGCCCATGGGCGCATGGTCGAAGGCAAGCTGGTCAAGATCGAGCATGGAAATTGAACTCACCGTGAAACTACGGTATTGGCACCGTAGAAAGACGGTAGCATAGTTATCGTTCCTTTTGCCAATAGGGACGATGCCGGAATGCCGCTTGCGGACGATCTTGTCAGGGAAATCGATGCAAGGCGCGACGATCTGATCGCGCTGACCCAGGATCTTCTGCGCATTCCGACCTTGAATCCGCCCGGCGAGAACTACCGCGAGATCTGCGACTATCTGCAAAAGCGCCTGGCTGCCTCCGGCTTCGATGTCGAACTGATCCGCGCCCACGGCACACCGGGCGACAGCGACCGCTATCCGCGCTGGAACATCGTTGCCCGCCGGGACGGCGACCGGCCCGGCGAGTGCGTTCACTTCAACAGTCATATCGATGTGGTCGATGTCGGACACGGCTGGACCAAGGATCCGTTCGGCGGAGAACTGATTGACGGCAAGATCTACGGCCGCGGCGCTTGCGACATGAAGGGCGGCCTGGCCGCCAGCATTGTCGCCGCCGAGGCCTTCCTGGCCGTCTCTCCGGAGTTTTCCGGCGCCATCGAGATCAGCGGTACGGCGGACGAGGAGTCCGGCGGCTATGGTGGTGTCGCCTATCTCGCCGGCAAGGGCTATTTCAGCCCGGACCGGGTCCAGCATGTCATCATTCCCGAACCCCTCAACAAGGACAGGATCTGCCTTGGCCACCGGGGCGTCTGGTGGGCGGAGGTCGAGACCTTTGGCGAGATTGCCCATGGCTCGATGCCGTTTCTGGGCGATTGCGCCGTGCGCCACATGGGCGCGGTGATCGACGAAATGGAAGAAAGCCTGTTTCCCG
Organism: Roseibium sediminicola; assembly: GCF_023156505.1. Classification (GTDB taxonomy): domain Bacteria; phylum Pseudomonadota; class Alphaproteobacteria; order Rhizobiales; family Stappiaceae; genus Roseibium; species Roseibium sediminicola. The sequence continues at coordinate 168,919 of NZ_JALNMJ010000003.1, forward strand.
CCCTGGCGCAAAAACGCACCGACATGCCGGTGGTGCCCGAAGGCGCGCGCCAGTCGACGCTCAACATCAATTCGATCCATGGCGGTCAGTCGGAAGGCGATGCCGATTTCACCGGCCTGCCGAGCCCCTGTGTGCCCGACAGCTGCCGCATGGTGATCGACCGCCGGTTCCTGCTGGAAGAGAATATCGACGAGGTCCAGGCGGAAGTCCTGGAAGTGTTGAAGACCGTTGAGGGCCGGCGCGACAAATTCCGCTACGATGTGCGCGAGCTGCACCGGGTTCTGCCGACCATGACGGAAAAGGACGCGCCTGTTGTCATGACAGTGGCGAAGGCCATCCGCGAGACCATGGGCAAGGACGCCGAATATGTGGTCAGTCCCGGCACCTACGACCAGAAGCACATCGACCGCATCGGCAAACTGAAAAATTGTATCGCCTATGGCCCGGGCATTCTGGATCTGGCACACAAACCGGACGAATATGTCGGCGTCGACGACATGCTCGACTCGGCGAAGGTGATGGGCCGCTCGCTGATCGAACTTCTGGCTGAAGGCCAGGTTCAGCCGTCAGAAAAAGGGGGAAGTCATGAGCTTGCGTAAGATCGGACTGGGAGTGATAAGCGCCTTGGCGCTGACCGCGAGCATGGGTCTCGCCCATGCCAAGGGCGACATCATTGTCGCGATGCAGCTGGAGCCGCCGAATCTGGACCCGACCAGCAATGCGGCCGGGGCCATCGATTCCGTGCTTTATTCCAACGTCTTCGAAGGCCTGACCCGCTTCGGGCCGGACGGCTCGGTCAATCCCGGACTTGCCGAAAGCTGGGAGATTTCCGAGGACGGCAAGACCTATACCTTCAAGCTGCATGAGGGCGTGAAGTTCCACGACGGCACCGACATGACCGCCGAGGACGTCAAGTTCAGCCTGGACCGCGCCCGCGGCGACGACAGCCAGAACGCCCAGAAGGCGCTTTTCGCCGGCATCGACGGCGTCGAGGCCGTCGATCCGCTGACGGTCAAGGTGACGCTGAAAGAACCGAACGGCAGTTTCCTGTTCAATATGGCCTGGGGCGACGCAGTGATAGTGGCGCCGGAAACCATCGGCGACATTGCCTCCAAACCGGTGGGAACCGGCGCTTTCAAGTTCACCAACTGGGTCCAGGGCGACCGGATCGATCTGGAAAAGAACACCGACTATTGGGGCGAGCCGGCCAAGCTCGACAAGGTCACCTTCAAGTTCATCTCCGACCCGACCGCGGCTTTCGCCGCGGTGATGGCCGAGGACGTCAACGCCTTTGTCGGTTTCCCGGCGCCGGAGAACCTGCCGCAATTCGAGGCCGATCCGCGCTTCCAGGTGCTGGTCGGTTCAACCGAGGGCGAGACCATCCTGTCGACCAACAACAAGCTGCCGCCGCTCGACAACATCAAGGTGCGCGAGGCGATTGCCCATGCCATCGACCGCCAGGCGATCATCGACGGGGCCATGTTCGGCTACGGCACCCCGATCGGCACCCATTTCGCACCGCATAATCCGGACTATGTCGACCTGACTTCCCTGAGCCAGTACGACCCGGAGCTGTCGAAGAAGCTGCTGGCCGAGGCCGGTTATCCGGACGGTTTCACCACCACCTTGAAACTGCCGCCGCCGTCCTATGCCCGCCGGGGCGGCGAGATCATCGCTTCGCAGCTGCGCGCCGTCGGCATCGAGACCGAGATCACGAACCTGGAATGGGCGCAGTGGCTGGAGCAGGTGTTCAAGGGCAAGGACTTCGGCTTGACCATCGTCAGCCATACCGAACCGATGGATATCGGCATATATGCGCGGCCGGACTATTATTTCCAGTATGACAATCCGGAATTCCAGAAGCTGATTGCCGACCTGACCGTCGAGAACGATCCGGAGAAGCGCTCGGCGCTTTTGAAGGATGCGCAGGAGACGATCTCCAACGACTATGTCAACGGCTACCTGTTCCAGCTGGCATTCCCGACCGTCGCCGACGCCAAGATCAAGGGGCTCTGGAAGAACCAGCCGACCCAGGCAACCGACCTGACCGCGGTCTACTGGGAAGACTGATCCCAACCTGCAGAAGGGTGTCCGCACGCAGTTGCGGACACCCGTCCCCCAAAGCTTCGCCTTCTTCGAACCGCCGATAGGCTCATAACGCGGTCATGCTGCACTATTTCCTGAAACGCCTGATATCCCTGGGGCTGAGCCTCGTGGCCGCCTCGGTGGTGATCTTCCTGGCGCTGGAAGTCGTGCCGGGCGACCCGGCGTCCTACATGCTCGGCCTCAACGCGCAAGAGGACACGCTCAACGCCCTGCGCCAGGAACTTGGCCTGAACGGTACGATCCTGGAGCGCTATGTCTCCTGGGCGGGCGGGCTTCTGACCGGCGATTTCGGCACCTCCTACACCTACCGCACGCCGGTCGCGGGCATGATCGGTGACCGGCTCTGGGTGTCCCTGCCGCTGGCGCTTTACGCGCTCATCTTGAGCACCCTGATCGCCTTTCCAGCGGGCATCTGGGCGGCCGCGCGGCGCGGCACGGCTGCCGATGCCACCGTCATGGGCGTGACCCAGCTCGGCGTCGCGATCCCGAATTTCTGGTTCGCCATGCTGATGGTGCTGGTCTTTGCCATCAATCTGCGCTGGTTTTCCGCCGGCGGTTTTCCCGGCTGGGACGCCGGGTTTTTCGTTGCCATGAAGGCCCTGACCTTGCCGGCCATCGCACTGGCCCTGCCGCAGGCGAGCATCCTCACCCGCGTGATGCGCTCCAGCCTTCTCGACACATTGAATGAAGATTTTATCCGCACCGCGCGGGCCAAGGGGCTGACCAAGGGCCAGGCGCTGTGGCGGCACGCTGTCCGCAATGCGCTCATTCCGGTGCTGACCATTCTCGGCCTTCAATTCTCGTTTCTGCTGGCCGGCGCCATCATCATCGAGAACGTCTTCTTCCTGCCGGGCCTTGGCCGGCTTGTGTTTCAGTCGATCAGCGCGCGCGATCTGATCGTGGTAGAGAGTATAGTGATGCTGCTGGTGTTCGCGGTGATACTGGTCAACTTCGCGGTCGACATGGCCTATGCCTGGGTCGACCCGCGCCTGAGGAGGCGGCGCTGATGAGCCTTCTCCTTCACAGCCGCACGCTTCTGCCCGGCCTGGTCCTGACGCTTGTCTTCACCGGCGCGGCGCTGATCAGCCTCGTCTGGGTGCCCTACGACATCACCGTGCTTGACATTGCCAGCCGGATGAAGCCGCCCAGTTGGGTCCATCCCTTTGGTACGGACCAGTTCGGCCGGGACATCCTGAGCATGATCATGGAGGGCGCGCGCACCTCGATTGCGGTCGCGCTGGTCGCCGTCGGCATCGGCATGGTCATCGGCGTGCCGTTCGGTCTGGCCGCCGCTGTCCGCAAGGGTGGCCTGATGGACGAGGTCATCATGCGCGGCAACGATCTGGTCTTTGCGTTTCCGAGCCTTCTGATCGCCGTGATGATCACCGCCGTCTTCGGCGCCTCGGCGCTGAATGCCATCATCGCCATCGGCATCTTCAACATTCCGGTCTTCGCCCGGCTGACGCGCGGGGCGGCGCTGTCGCTGTGGAGCCGCGACTACATTCTGGCGGCACGGGTCGCCGGCAAGGGGCAGGCGCGGATCTCGCTGGAACACATCCTGCCCAATGTCGCCAATCTCCTGATCGTCCAGGGCACGATCCAGTTCTCGCTCGGCATCCTGGCCGAGGCCGGCCTCAGCTATGTCGGGCTTGGCGCTCAGCCGCCGATCGCCAGCTGGGGGCGGATGCTTGCCGACAGCCAGACCATGATCTCGCTGGCGCCGCATCTTGCGCTGTTTCCGGGGCTCGCCATTCTCCTGACCGTGCTCGGCCTCAATCTGCTGGGCGATGGCCTGCGCGACGCGCTCGACCCGAAACTCCGGAGGGCGCGCGTATGAGCCTTCTGGCGATCGAAAACCTGTCGCTCAGCATTCACGGTCTGCCGATCCTGAAAGAGGTTTCCATGGGCGTGGCGCCGGGACGCATTCTCGGTGTCATCGGCGAGAGCGGCTCGGGCAAGTCGATCACCGCCTTCAGTGTTTTGCACCTCCTGCCCAACGGCACGGACTGTACCGGCCGCATCACCCTGAACGGAAACGACATCCTTTCCTTGAGCGAAAGGGACCTCTGCGGATTGCGTGGCCGCGAAGTCGGCATGGTTTTCCAGGAACCGATGACAGCGCTCAATCCCTTGAAGACCATCGGCGCACAGGTCGCCGAGACGATCCTCATTCACGAGAAGGTCTCGAAATCGGAGGCGATGGCCCGCGCCGCAGAGGCGCTTCGCCGGGCCGAACTGCCCCAGGACCGGTTCCCGCTGTCGCGCTACCCGCACGAACTCTCCGGTGGCCAGCGCCAGCGGGTGGTGATCGCCATGGCGATTGCCCTGAAGCCCAAACTCTTGATCGCCGATGAGCCGACCACGGCGCTGGACGTGACCACCCAGGCCCAGATCCTCGATCTCCTGAAGCGTCTGGTTGCCGAAGACGGCATGGGCCTGATGCTGATCAGCCACGATCTCGCGGTTGTCGCCGATCTTGCCGACGATCTGGTGATCATGAAGGACGGCGAGGTGGTGGAAAGCGGTCCCGCGAAGTCCCTTTTCGCCAACATGCAGCATCCCTATTCGAAGGCGCTCCTGGAGGCCTCCAGCCACGTGCCCCTGCGCACTGGCGAGGCGGTCGAGGTTCCGCTTCTGGAAGTGCGTGAGGTCGTGCGCGACTATACCGGCCACAGCCATGGCTGGTGGGGCAAGACGACCCATTTCCGGGCGGTGGACCAGGTCAGCTTTTCAATCCGCAAGGGCGAAAGTCTCGGTCTTGTCGGGGAGTCCGGTTGCGGCAAGTCCACGCTGACCCGCGCGATTCTGGGGCTTGAAGAGGTCCAGCGCGGCGAGATCCTGTTCGACGGCCTGCCGGTCTTTACCCATCACCACGCCAATGCCGCCGTGCGCCGGCGCATGCAGGTGGTCTTCCAGGATCCCTATGGCAGCTTCAATCCCCGCTGGAAGGTCGGACGGCTGGTCACCGAACCGTTCCATCTTCTGGAGGAACCGCCGAGGGGCCGCGAACGGGAAAAGGCCATCGCGGAGGCGCTGGAAAGCGTCGGCATGCGCGCCGCAGACGCGGACAAGTACATTCACGAGTTCTCCGGCGGCCAGCGCCAGCGGATCGCCATTGCAAGGGCGCTGATCATCAGGCCGGACCTGATCATTCTGGACGAGGCCGTCTCCGCCCTCGATGTCTCGGTGCGGGCCCAGGTGCTCGATCTCCTGGCGGATCTGAGCGGCCGTTTCGGCCTGACCTATCTCTTCATCAGCCATGACCTGAGCGTCGTGCGCTCGATCACCGACCGGGTGCTGGTGATGAAGGCCGGCAGGATCGTCGAGGAAGGCCCGACGGCTACCGTCTTCGACCACCCGAAAGACCCCTACACGCAACAGCTTGTCGCCGCCGCGCCGGTTCTGCCGGCGGATGCGGCCTGAAGGAGGAGCCATGACCCAGAAGCTCGATCTCTGGTTCGATCCCGCGAAATGCCTGATTGCCGGCCAATGGGTGGACCCGGCGGGCGGCGAGGGGCTGCCCCTGAACGATCCCTCAACCGGCGCGCGTATCGGTTCGATTGCACGCGGACGAACAGCGGATATCGACGCAGCCGTTGCCGCTGCCGAAGCCGCGATGGCAGGGGAGTGGGGCAAGACCGCCGCCGCCGAGCGCGGCCGCTTCCTGTTCCGCCTGCGCGAGCTGGTTCTGGACAAGGTTGAGCAACTCGCCCGGATCGAAGCGATCGACGTCGGCAAACCGCTGAAACAGGCGCGCGCCGATGCCGTCGCGCTGGCACGTTACCTGGAATTCTATGGTGGCGCCGCCGACAAGCTGCACGGGCAGACCATTCCCTATCTCGACGGCTACACGGTCTATACCCTGCGCGAGCCGCACGGGGTCACCGGCCATATCGTACCCTGGAACTATCCGATGCAGATCATCGGCCGTTCGGTCGGCGCGGCGCTCGCGACCGGCAATGCCTGCGTCCTGAAACCCGCCGAAGACGCCTGTCTGACCGCGCTTGCCTTTGCGGACCTTGCCCGTCAGGCAGGGCTGCCGGACGGCGCGCTGAATGTGGTGCCGGGCCTTGGCTCGGAAGCCGGGGCCGCGCTCACCGCCCACCCGCGCGTCCACCACATCAGCTTCACCGGCTCGGTCGCGACCGGGGTGCACGTGCAGACGGCGGCGGCGAAAAACGTGGTGCCGGTGACGCTGGAACTTGGCGGCAAGTCGCCCCAGCTGGTGTTCGAGGATGCCGATCTGGAGGCGGCGCTGCCGTTCCTGGTCAATGCGGGCATCCAGAACGCCGGCCAGACCTGCTCGGCCTCCTCGCGCATCCTGGTGCAGCGCTCGAGGCTCGACGAAGTCACGGAGCTGATGGCGAAGCGCTATGGCGCCCTGCGGGTGGGACCGGCACTCTCAGATCTCGATGTCGGCCCGCTGATCTCGGCGAAACAGCAAGGCATCGTCTCCAGCTTTCTGGACCGTGGCGCGGACCTGGACAAGGTTGCGGAAGGCGTTCTGCACGAGGCGCCGGAGGGCGGCAACTACGTCCGCCCGACGCTCTTCGCCGGTGTGGCGCCCGATCATGTGCTGGCCCGCGATGAAATCTTCGGACCGGTCCAGGTGATCATTCCCTTTGACGACGAGGACGAGGCGGTCGCGATTGCCAACGGCACCGACTACGGCCTTGTCGCAAGCCTGTGGACCCGCGACGGCGCCCGCCAGATGCGGCTCGCCAGGAAAATCCGCACCGGTCAGGTCTTCATCAACAACTATGGCGCCGGCGGTGGTGTCGAACTGCCCTTCGGCGGCATGGGCAAGTCCGGCCACGGCCGCGAAAAAGGCTTCGAGGCGCTCTACGGCTTCACCACGCTGAAGACCGTGGCGGCGTTTCACGGGTGAGGGCCAAGCGCTGTGTCGAAGGACGGAACTTGCACGACAGCCACACCCACACTTGTCATCCCGCGCAGGCGGGGACCCAGGAACCTCATGAGATCCTTTGTGTTTTGGAGCAGGCGACACGGAGTCCTGGGTCCCGGCTCTCCGCTGCGCTGCGGCCGGGATGACAAGTTGCGGGAACTGGGCAGTGAATGGATGGCGACGGTTTTTTGGAACTCAACTTCTCCTTCGTCATGCCATGGCTCGACCATGGCATCCATGCCGTTTCGTTTCCCGCTGCACGGCCTCGGCGTGTTGCGTGGTCACGGCATGGATTGCCGGGTCAAGCCCGGCAATGACGAATAGTGAGAATTGACGTTGAAGTAACAATCAGAGCACGGCGGCTCTCTGGTCCCGGCTCGCGCTGCGCTTGGCCGGGATGACGATTGAGAGCAGGAACAAATGAAACAGGGAGACAGACATGAGACTGGACGGAAAACGTGCAATCGTCACCGGAGGGGCTTCCGGCTTTGGCGCCGGCATCGTGCGCAAGTTCGCGGCCGAGGGCGCCAAGGTGATGGTGGCCGACTTGAACCTGGATCTGGCCGAGGAGATCGCTTCGGAAGTGAATGGCCTGGCCATCAAGGCCGATGTTTCCAGCAATGACAGCGTCAGCCATCTGGCAGATGTGGCATCGTCGCTGCTCGGCTCCGTCGACATCCTGGTCAACAATGCCGGCATCACCCATCTGCCGAAACCGATGCAGGACGTCACCGAGGACGAGTTCGACCGGGTCATGGCCGTCAATTGCAAGTCGGTCTACCTGACCGCAAAGCATTTCGTGCCTGCCATGACCAAGGCCGGCAAGGGCGCGATCCTGAACGTCGCCTCGACGGCCGGCCTGAGCCCGCGCCCGAAGCTCAACTGGTACAATGCCTCCAAGGGCTGGATGATCACGGCGACCAAGACCATGGCTGTTGAACTGGCGCCGTCCGGCGTGCGCGTCAACGCCATCTGCCCGGTTGCAGGCGAAACCCCGCTCCTGAAAAGCTTCATGGGCGAGGACACGCCGGAAATGCGCGCCAAATTCCTCTCCACCATCCCGATCGGCCGTTTCTCGACCCCGGAAGACATGGGCAACGCCGCCTGTTTTCTCTGTTCCGACGAAGCAGGCATGATCACCGGGGTCGCAATGGAGGTCGATGGTGGTCGCTGCATCTGAGGAAAAGGCCGTGGCAACCCATACCGGCGGCTGCCTATGCGGGGCGGTCCAATTTTCCGCCAAGGGACAGCCGCTGCGCGTCGGCCTCTGCCACTGCATGGATTGCCGCAAACATCACGGCGCGCTGTTTCATGCCTCGGCGATCTTTCCCGAGGAGACCGTCTCGGTCGAAGGCGAAACGGGGTCCTATGAACGCCGGTTCTTTTGCCCCCGCTGCGGCTCCTCGGTCTTTTCCCAAACCGGCGACGAGATGGAGCTGCATCTGGGCGCGTTCGACGCGCCGGACCAGTTCCGGCCGAGTTATGAACTCTGGACGATAAGGCGCGAGGCCTGGTTGCCGGCCATTCCGGAGATGACGCTTTACGAGCGGGACCGGGAGGATGGGGAGCGCGAGTAGGGCGCAACCCAATTCCGGTGACCTTGCAAACCCCACCGGTGTCACCCCGGGCGAGCAACGCGAGACCCGGGGCCCACTCGTTTCCAGAGCAGTGGTGTGTTCAGAAGCGCTGGCATGAACCAACGGGGGCTTGATGCAAGCTGAACTGCGAGTAGGCCTCGGATCTGCGCTGCGCTTGTCCGGGGTGACACCCGTTGGAAGAGCGAGGTCTGGAAGAAAAGAGCGCGCTGAAGTCTGGTTTTTCGTTGAGCAATCGCAATCTTCTCCACCGTCATTCCGGACAAGTGAGGCGCAGCCGATCGCTGATCCGGAACCCAGACATATTTGCGGCGCAGCCGCTCAGTTTCATCGATTGAAAGAATTGGTGCGCGCTGTCGCGCGCGCTGACCTGCTGGGTTCCGGATCGGCACGCAGCATGCGCTGCGCTTGTCCGGAATGACGGTGAAGACGGGATTCGACCGGCCGTATACTGTTCCTGGTCCCACCCAAACACATTTTTTCCAAAATAATTTCAGGCGAAACGTCCTGAAATCGCTCGCGATTTTTACCCATGAAATGAATGCATTCAAAAAAATGAAACGTTTCATATTGACGCCGAAAACGGACCGTGCTTTCAATTTGGCAGCCTGATCGCCGTCGATGAAACACGGCGAGGGTGCAGCCTTTTTGGGAGGAAAATCATGAAGTTGTTCAAAATCGCCGCCGCCGCGGCGACCGGTCTCGCTTTGCTTGGTGGAACCGCTCTGGCCGATGACAAGCCCGTCGTCGGCCTGATCATGAAATCGCTGGCCAACGAGTTCTTCCAGAACATGATGGTCGGTGCGGAAGCCCACCAGGAAAAGCGTGGCGACTACGAGCTGAAAGCGGTCGGCATGCAGAACGAGACCGACTTTGAATCGCAGATCAACGCGGTCGAGAATTTCATCACGCAAGGTGTCGATGCCATCGTGGTGGCGCCGGCCGACAGCCGCGCCATGGTCCGTCCGCTGAAAAAGGCGATGGAAGCCGGCATCGTCGTGGTGAACTTCGACGTGTCTCTGGATGAAGACGCCAAGAAGCAGCAGGGCGTGGAACTGGCCTTTGTCGGCCCTGACAACCGCGGCGGCGCCAAGCTTGCCGGCGATGCGCTCGGCAAGAAGCTGGGTGAGGGCGGCAAGGTCGTCATCATCGAGGGCAACCCGGGTGCCGACAACGCCACCCAGCGCCGTCTCGGCTTCGAGGACAGCGTTGCCGAATACAAGCTGAACCTGCTCGACAGCCGCACGGCCCATTGGGAAACCGAGGAAGCCAACCAGGTCTTCGCCACCATGCTGACCGCCCATCCGGACATCCAGGGCGTGATGGCGGCCAATGACTCCATGGCCATCGGCGTCGTCAAGGCTCTGGAAAGTGCCGGCCGCACCGACATCGAGGTTGTCGGCTTCGACAACATCCCGGCCGTCGGCCCGATGATCGAGGACGGCCGCATGCTGGCCACCGTCGACCAGTTTGGCACCGACATGGCCGCCAATGCCATCGATCTCGCCCTTGAAGTCGTTTCCAGCGGCGAACAGCTGGAAGGCTGGGTCAAGACACCGATCGAATTGGTCACTGCGAACTAAGCAGTCTCCAAGAGCGCTCCCGTCCGGTCAGCCAATGAACCCATGATTGGGGACGGGAGCGGTTCCTTCTTTTTCAAAACATGACTGGACGCATCATGGCAGCACGGCTCGCCGCAGCGCCCGCAGCTGCGCCGGAGACGCCTTTTCTCTCCGTCCTCGGCCTCAAGAAGTATTTCGGCGGCGTCAAGGCGCTGGACGGTGTGAGTTTTTCCCTGGAAGAGGGTGAGGTCCATGCGCTGGTCGGCGAGAACGGCGCCGGCAAATCGACCCTGATCAAGATCCTCTCGGGTGTCTTTCCCTATGATTCCGGCGAGATTTCGCTTGCAGGCGATGCCTACCGGCCGTCGAGCCCGCACAACGCCAAGGGCCACGGCATCCAGGTGGTGCACCAGGAATTCAACCTGCTCGATCACCTGACCATTGCCGAGAACATTTCCATCGAGGACATGCCGACCGGCCGGTTCGGCCTGCTCGACCGCAAGGAAATGAACCGACGGGCCCGCCAGGCGCTCGACGCCATCGGCCTGACAGATATCAATGTCACCCAGCCGGTGTCCTCGCTCGGCATCGCCCATCGCCAGCTGGTCGAGATCGCAAGGGCGCTGCAGTCGAAAAGCCGGATCCTGATCCTGGACGAGCCGACCGCGACCCTGACCGAGCGCGAGACCAAACGTCTGTTCGACATTGTCGGCGGCATCAAGGCCGACGGTGTCACGGTCGTCTTTGTCTCCCATCACCTCGACGAGGTCTTTGCCATCTGCGACCGGGTCACCGTGTTCCGAAACGGCAAGACCATCGCCACCGACCTGATTTCGGAGATGACGCCGGAAGGCGTGGTCCAGCGCATGGTCGGCCGGAAACTGGCCGAAGGGTTGGAAGACCAGGAAACGCATGCGACCGGCGAAACGGCTCTTCGGGTGGAAAATCTTCTCACCCAGGCCAATCCGGGTGAGACCGGCGTCTCGCTGGATCTCAAAGCCGGCGAGATCGTCGGCATTGCAGGGCTGGTCGGCGCCGGCCGCACGGAAATCCTGCGCGGCATTTTCGGCATCGACCCGGTTCGCGCCGGCACGATCCATCGGAATGGCAAGGAGGTCCGCTTCAACGGGCCGAAGGACGCGATTGCCGCCGGCATCGGTTTTGTCACCGAGGATCGCAAGGACGAGGGTCTGATCCTCGACATGCCGATTGCCGCCAACATGTCCCTGGCAAGCCTCAAGTCCGTCTCGAAATCCGGCCTGCTCCAGCTCGCCAGCGAAACGAAACGCGCCCGTGAGGGCGGGGCGAAGCTGAAACTCAAATACGGCAAGACCTCTGACGCGGTCTCCAGCCTCTCCGGCGGCAACCAGCAGAAGGTGGTGCTGGCCAAGTGGCTGGCCCGGGGGCCGCAGGTCCTGCTGCTGGACGAGCCGACCCGGGGCGTTGATGTCGGCGCCAAGGCGGAGATCTACGCCATCTTGAAGGATCTCGCGCGCGAGGGCGTCGCCCTTCTGGTCGTCTCCTCCGAAATGCCGGAGCTGATGACGCTGGCCGACCGCATTCTCGTTCTCGCCGAACACCGCATTCAGGGGGAGCTCGGCCGGGCCGACTTCTCCGAAGAAAACATCCTGAAACTGGCCTATGGGCAGACGCCCGAAGCCGCGGGAGACACACAATGACAACCGACACTCTGCAGGAGGCCGCGCCGCCGGTTTCCAAATTCTCCGTGCGCACGGTGCTGCACAATGCCGGCATCGGCCTGGCCCTGCTGGCGCTGATCCTGTTCTTCTCGGTCTTCACCGAGCATTTCCTGACGCCGAACAACATCACCAACATCCTGACCCAGATCACCATCAACCTGATCCTGGCCGTCGGCATGACCTTCGTGATCCTGATCGGCGGCATCGATCTCTCGGTCGGCTCGGTCATGGCCTTTGCCGCTGTCGTTGCTGGCAAGGCGATCACGCTGCCCGGCTTCGGCCCGGCGGAAGCCATCGCGCTCGCCATTGTCGCCGCCACCCTGACCGGGGTGCTCTGCGGGTTTCTGAACGGGGCCATCAGTGCCTATTGGGCGCTGCCCTCCTTCATCATCACGCTCGGCATGCTCAACATTGCCCGCGGCGCGGCGCTGCAGGTCTCCGAGGCCCAGACGATCTATTCTTTCCCCTTCGCCTTCGAGGAATTCGGCTCGGCCATGATCTATGGCGTGCCGGTGGTGTTCCTGGTGGCGCTGGTGCTGGTGTTCATCGCCTGGTTCGTGCTGAATTTCACCGTCTTCGGCCGGTTGATCTACGGCATCGGAAACAACGAGGAAGCCGTACGCCTCGCGGGCCATTCCGTCTCCCGCTACAAGATCGCCGCCTTCACCATCTGCGGCCTGACCGCGGGCATCGCCGCCATCGTCTATATGGCCCGCCTCAACATCTCCAGCCCGATTGCCGGCATCGGCTTTGAGCTGAACGCGATCGCCGCCGTCATCATCGGCGGCACCAGCCTCAGCGGCGGCCGCGGCTCTGTGATCGGCACATTGCTCGGCGCCTTCATCATCGGCGTGCTTGCCAACGGCCTGATCCTGATCGGCCTCAGCGATTTCATGCGCCAGATGATCACCGGTGTCGTCATCATCGTTGCCGTCATTCTCGACTATTACCGCGCAAAGTACGCATCGACATGAAACGGACGCAGCTTCTCAACCGCCACCTGAGCGCGCTGGTCGCCTCGCTCGGGCATCTCGACGAAATCGTCGTGGCAGATGCCGGCCTGCCGGTGCCGGACGGTGTGCAGGTGATCGACCTTGCCGTTTCCCCAGGAGTGCCCCGGTTCCACGATGTGCTTGACGCCCTGCGTTCCGAACTGGTCATCGAACAGGCAATCTGGGCCGAGGAGGCCTCGGAAACGCTTGCCGGCGTGATGCAGGCCGAAGTGGATTTCTGGCGCGACCAGACTGGCAAGCCGGTCGACACTTCAAAGCTGCCTCATGAGGCCTTCAAACAGCGCAGCGCGTCTGCCGAGGCCATCATCCGCACGGGCGAGACGACGCCTTACGCCAACATCATTCTTGTCAGCGGGGTCGCGTTTTGAAATCCGTAACTGTCGTCGGCAGCATCAATATCGACCTGACCAGCTATCTCGACCGCTGGCCCAATGTCGGCGAGACCATCGCGGTGCGCGAGACCGTGTCGTCCCTGGGCGGCAAGGGCGCCAACCAGGCGGTCGCCGCCGCACGGCTCGGCGCCAGGGCAACCTTCATCGGCGCGGTCGGCACCGACGGTTTTGCGCAGCAGGCGGCCGGCGAACTGAGGCGGGAAGGGGTCGGCGCGCTGTTGGCGGAACTGGCGGAGACGGCAACCGGCCTTGCCTTCATCGACGTCGGCCCGGAGGGCGGCAACATGATCCGGCTCGCCGGTGGTGCCAATCACAAGCTGACACCGGCGGACATTCGCGCGCAGGCGGATGTTCTGGCCGCCTGCGACGTGGTGCTGCTGCAGAACGAGATCGGCCTGGAGACATCCCTGGAAGCCGCCCGGCTGGCGCACGCTGCAGGGGCCCTGGTGATCATGGATCCGGCGCCTGCTCCCGTCCCGGCCTGGCCGCGCGACGTGCTCCAGAATTTCGACATCATCACGCCCAACGCCCATGAGGCGGGCGGTCTTCTGGGCTGGGAGCCCAAGATGCTGGATGAGGGACGGGAAGCCGCGAAGGTCCTGCGCGACTTCTGCCGGATTGGCGCCATCGTCACGCTTGGCGAAAAGGGCGTTGCCTGGGAGCTCGGTGATGATGTCGGGTCTCTGCCCGCGCCGAAGGTCAAGGCCATCGACACGGTGGCGGCCGGCGATTGTTTCAACGGCGCGCTGGCAACCCGCCTCAGCCTGGGCGAAAGCCCGAAGGAGGCCATCGCCTTTGCCATGCGCGCTGCGGCGCTTGCGACCACGCGCAAGGGAGCGGCTTCCTCATTGCCGACACTGGAGGAATTGGAGGCACCGCTCAAATCTCTTTCCGCCTGAATGAAATCAGCAACTTGATTGCCGCTCCGAGGAATGCTTCAAGGAGAGAAAGACGATCCGGAGACCGCCTGCAGATGCCAACAATCAAAGACGTCGCGCGCAAGGCCGGTGTGTCTGTCGGGACTGTCTCGCGCGTTCTGTCCAAGAATGAAACCGTCAAGGAGCCCCTGAAAAAGCGGGTTCTGGCGGCGATGCAGGAGCTGGACTACAAGCCCAATCTTGCGGCGCGGGCCCTCAGGACCAATTCCATCGAGGTGATCGGCCTGGTGGTGCCGGACATCACCAACCCGTTCTTCTCTCAGCTTGCCAAGAACATCGAGATGGAGGCCGCCAAGCGCGGTCACTCAGTCATGCTGGCCAATTCCCATGACGACCCGCAGGCCGAGAAGACACAGATCTCCGTGCTGCTCGACCGCTCGGTTTGCGGCGTCATCGTTGTGGCGACCTCAGACGGCGGCGAGGCCCACAAGGCCGACGTGCCGATCGTCTCGCTCGACCGCCGCTTCGGCACCTATCCGCTGGTCGCCACCGACCATTTCAACGGCTCGCAAAAAATCGCCGATCACCTGGTCGGCCTCGGCCACCGTCGGATCGCCTATATTGCCGGCCCGCAATCGATGGAAGTCGCCCGCCAGCGCCGCGACGGCTTTGTCGCCCGCATCGAAGCACTCTCGACCCCGGACGACCCGATCAGCCTGACGATCCATGAAGGCCAGTTCGACTATGACAGCGGCGAGGAGATCGGCCGCGCGATCCTGAAGGACGCCCCCGCCGGCACCTGCCCCACCGCCATTGCCGCCGCCAGCGACCAGCAGGCCATCGGTGTCCTCCGCTGCGCCCGCGATCTGAAACTCGCAGTGCCGCAAGATCTCTCCGTCACCGGCTTCGACGACATCACGCTTGCTTCGCTCGTCGTCCCACGCCTGACCACCTTGCGCCAGCCGATTGAGCGGCTGGCTACATCTGCCGTGGAGCGAATCTTTGCTGGCGACCAGGCATCGGACGAAGCGATAGCTGGGGAGGTGGTGGTGAGAGAATCGACGGCGAGGCGTGAAACCGTAAGAGCACGGTAGCATCGGTTTGTGAGACCGCTTCATCTGTCGTGTAATATCAGATCCAAGTGAAGTTCGTGTCTGAGAAGGCACTGGTGTTGCATATTGAAAATGTCGACTTCGGCACCGTTCGGACGTTTGAGACATGGGATTAATGATTGCAACAAAAAGGCAACTCAGTCAGTTGTCATCTTAGGTAACCGCGTATCACCAATCCGTTTCGTGAATCCTCGACGGGGTATTTTCCCAAACTTGCGATAGTTGCACGGGCTGCCTTGATATCCTGCTTTGCCGTTGATGCAGGCACACCATCGATATAGGGCCTTGTCATCTCGGGAATTTCGATCCACTCGATAGCACACGTTTCTATCGGTCCGAATTCGAGAGTGTCTATGAAGGGCTTTGGCGGGGAAAGATCCGCAATTCTTGGCATTCTGATAGTGTGTGTATCGGCAGAGTCGATAAATTTCACGACGATCTGTTCAATACCAATAACTTCTGCTTCCAAGGAACAAATTAGTTTCCACCATTTCGCATCCGACATTAGGGCATTGGAGAAGTGCTTCCGCACATATCGCTTCGTTCGATCAAGTTCGTCTTGTAAATTTGTTTTCATATCTTGATACGCTTTATGGCAGATGCCTTGAAGTGGAGTGGGCGTGTGCCGAAACACCAAGCCCGGAAGTCTCAATTGCATGCGATTTATGCCGGTTGGCGCAATACGTCACAGTAAGCAAAATAGCGCCCTTACTCAATCTGGAACTTTGGCCAAATCTATGTATCAGGCGCTTATCAAGGACGGCTACCCGCAGCCGCTCCGCTGTAGGAATGCCGACCGGTTTTCCGTAAACGGTCAGCATCGCTGCCCATTTATTTCAAACTTAAAACTTTAGGCTTGAAATATCTCTCTGCCTGTGGTTCGCTGAGATCCTCGCAGCAAGGGAGGATCGTATGCGGATTGCTTGTCTGGGTGGAGGACCCGCCGGTCTCTATTTCGCCATCTCGATGAAGTTGCGCGATCCTTCGCACGAGATCGACGTGATCGAGCGCAACAAGCCCGACGACACGTTCGGCTGGGGCGTGGTGCTCTCCGACGAGACCTTGCAGAACCTCGCTCAAAACGATGCCGTCAGCGCCAAGGCCATCGGCGAGAATTTCGCCTATTGGGACGACATCGCCCTGCATCTGCGCGGTGAGCGCCTGGTGTCCACCGGCCACGGTTTCTGCGGCATCGGCCGCATGAAACTGCTGCTGCTCCTGCAGGACCGCGCCCGCGAACTCGGCATCAACCTGAAATTTGAAACGGAAGTCGAGAGCGCAGAGGATTACCGCAAGGATTATGACCTGGTGGTCGCCAGCGACGGGCTGAATTCCAAGACCCGCACGCTCTATCAGGACACGTTCAAGCCGGACATCGACCAGCGTCTTTGCCAGTTCGTCTGGCTCGGCACGCACCAGAAATTCGCCGACGCCTTCACCTTCATCTTCGAGGAAACCGAGCACGGCTGGGTCTGGGCTCATGCCTACCAGTTCGATGACGACACGGCGACCTTCATCGTCGAGTGCGACCAGGAGACCTTCGACGCCTTCGGCTTTGGCGAGATGAGCCAGGAAGACAGCATCCGGACCTGCGAGGAGATCTTCAAGGATCATCTTGGTGGCCATCCGCTGATGACCAACGCCAAGCACATTCGCGGCTCGGCCTGGATCCGTTTCCCGAGGGTTCTGTGCGAGAA
The DNA here is from genome assembly GCF_023156505.1 of Roseibium sediminicola. GTDB lineage: Bacteria > Pseudomonadota > Alphaproteobacteria > Rhizobiales > Stappiaceae > Roseibium > Roseibium sediminicola. The sequence goes on from NZ_JALNMJ010000003.1 coordinate 185,880, forward strand.
GTGGAGCCACGAGAATGTGGTCCTCCTGGGCGATGCTTCCGCGACCGCGCATTTTTCCATCGGCTCGGGCACCAAGCTGGCTTTCGAGTCGGCCATTGCGCTCGCCGAATACCTGCACACCGAGCCGGACATGGAAGCCGCCTTCAGGCGCTACCAGGAAGACCGGCGCCTGGAAGTGCTGCGCCTGCAGTCGGCGGCGCGCAACTCGCTGGAATGGTTCGAGCACGTCAAGCGTTACCTCTATCTCGATCCGGTCCAGTTCAACTATTCCATGCTGACCCGCTCCCAGCGGATCAGCCATGAAAACCTGCGCCTGCGCGACCCGCAGTGGCTGGAATCGGCCGAGCGCTGGTTCATGGATCAGGCCGGTGTCTCGCCCAATGCGCCTGTTCGCTCGCCGATGTTCACGCCGTTCCGTTTGCGCGGCATGGAGCTGAAGAACCGCATCGTTGTCTCGCCGATGGCCCAGTACAAGGCCGTCGACGGCGCGCCGGCCGACTGGCACCTGATCCATTACGGCGAACGTGCCAAGGGCGGGGCGGGCCTTGTCTATGTGGAAATGACCTGTGTCAGCGCCGAAGGCCGGATCACGCCGGGCTGCCCGGGCCTCTATGCGCCGGAGCACGAAGCCGCCTGGAAACGGCTGACGGACTTTGTTCATGCCGAGACCGACGCCAAGATCTGCTGCCAGATCGGCCATTCCGGCCGCAAGGGCTCCACCCGGATCGGCTGGGAAGGCATGGATCAGCCGCTGGAAAGCGGCAACTGGGAGCTGGTCTCCGCCTCCGCAATTCCCTGGTCCGACAGCAACGCCATGCCGCGCGAGATCACCCGCGCCGAGATGGACGAGATCAAGGGCCAGTTCGTATCCGCCGCCGAGATGGCCGGCCGCGCCGGTTTCGACATGATTGAGCTGCATGCCGCCCATGGCTACCTGCTGTCCTCCTTCATTTCGCCGGTCTCCAATATCCGTGTCGATGAATATGGCGGCTCCCTGGAAAACCGTCTGCGCTGGCCGCTGGACGTTTTCAAGGCGATGCGCGCCGTCTGGCCGGACGACAAGCCGATGTCCGTGCGTATCTCCGCCAATGACTGGGTCGGCGATGAAGGCATCACGCCGGACGATGCGGTCGAGATCGCCAGGGCATTCCGCGACGCCGGTGTCGATCTGGTCGACGTCTCCGCGGGCCAGACCACGCCGAAGGCAAAGCCCGTCTATGGCCGCATGTTCCAGACGCCGTTCTCCGACCGGATCCGCAACGAGGGTGGCCTGCCGACCATGGCGGTCGGCAACATCTACGAGGCCGACCATGCCAACTCCATCCTGATGGCAGGCCGAGCGGATCTTGTCGCTGTCGGCCGGCCGCATCTCGCCGATCCCTACTGGACGCTGCATGAAGCGGCCAAGATCGGCGATCGCAACGCAACCGACTGGCCGCTCCCCTATCTGGCGGGCCGGGACCAGATGTGGCGTCTGGCCGATCGCGAAGCGGAGATGCTGAAAGTATGAGTGTCGCCGGCCGCCATATCATTGTCACGGGCGGCGGCAGCGGCGTCGGCGCCGCCTGCGCTCACCTTTTGGCCGACAAGGGGGCCAAGGTCACGATCTTCGGCCGGACTGAAAGCTCGCTGGCGGAGCAGAAACTGGCCTTCCAGGTCTGTGACGTTACCGACGCCGAGGCCGTCAACGCGGCCTTTGAGAGCGCACGCTCGCAACACGGCCCGGTCGACGGTGTGATTGCCAATGCGGGCGGCGCGCTCAGCAAACCTTTTGCCCGGACGACGGCGGATGACCTGCAGGCGATGATCAACGTCAATCTGCACGGCACCGCCAATGTCTGGCAGGCAGCCCTGCCGGACATGAAGGCAAGCGGCTGGGGCCGGATGATCGCGATTGCCTCGACGGCGGGCCTGCGCGGTTATCCTTATGTCAGCGGCTATTGCGCGGCCAAACATGCCGTCGTCGGCCTGACCCGCTCTCTGGCGCGGGAACTCGCGAAAACCGGCATCACGGTCAACGCGATCTGCCCAGGCTTCATCGAGACGCCGATGCTGGAACGCTCGATCCAGAACATTGTCGAGAAGACCGGCATGAGCGCGGAAGCGGCCGCCGACAGTCTCAAGGCCGACAATCCGCAGGGCCGCTTCATCCAGGTGGAGGAAGTTGCTGAAGCAGTGCTCTATCTTTTCTCGGACGGGGCAAAGTCGGTCAATGGCCACGCGCTGACGCTGGCGGGAGGGGAGCTCTGATGCCGGAACTTTCACAGGATCAGTTGTCCAAGGCCCGTTTGCGGCTGTGGCTGAAGCTTCTGAAATCGGTCAACGGCATCGAGGCCGAGATCCGGCGCAATCTCAGGGACGGCCACAACACCACGCTGCCGCGCTTCGACGTCATGTCGGCGCTGGCGCGGTTTCCAGAAGGCCTGAAGATGTCGGACCTGTCCACCTTCCTGAAGGTTTCCAACGGCAATGTCACCGGCATTGTCGACAAGCTGACCGAGGAAGGTCTGGCAGAACGTGTCGCCGTTCCGGGCGATCGCCGGGCCCAGCTGGCCCGGCTGACGGGCAAGGGCAGGACGGCCTTCGAGGAGCTGGCCTTACATCACGAAAACTGGATCAACGGCCTGCTGGACGGCTGGTCGCCCGAGGATATTGACGCGCTGTCGAGCCGTCTTGAGTTGGTCCTGAACCGCCAGAACGAAGAGGACGCGAGCCATGCGTGAGGGTGTGACGCATTTCAACTGCGAGATTTCAGGCGGCATTGCGCGCATTTCGCTGGACCGGCCTGAGCGCAAGAACCCGCTGACCTTCGAGAGCTATGCCGAGCTGCGCGACTGGTTCCGCGACCTGCACTACTCCGACGATGTCCACGCCGTGGTGATCCTGCCGAATGGCGGCAATTTCTCCTCCGGCGGCGACGTGCACGACATTATCGGCCCGCTGACGAAAATGAACATGAAGGAACTGCTCGCCTTCACCCGGATGACCGGAGACCTGGTGAAAGCCATGCTCCATTGCGGCAAACCGATCATTTCCGCCGTTGACGGCATTTGCGCCGGGGCCGGCGCGATCATGGCAATGGCCTCGGATCTGCGCATCGCGACACCGGAGGCCAAGGTCGCGTTCCTGTTCAACCGCGTCGGTCTTGCCGGCTGCGACATGGGCGCCTGCGCGATCCTGCCGCGCATCATCGGCCAGGGACGGGCGGCGGAGCTTTTGTATCTCGGCCGTTCCATGAAGGCCGAGGAAGGCCATGCCTGGGGCTTTTTCAATGCGGTTGTCGAGGCGGACGCGCTGGCAGGCGCAGCGGTTGAGATGGCTGAGCGCATTGTCGCCGGCCCGACCTTCGCCAATTCCATGACCAAGACCATGCTCGCCCAGGAATGGTCGATGACCCTGGACCAGGCCATCGAGGCAGAAGCCCAGGCGCAGGCGATCTGCATGCAGGGCAACGATTTCCGCCGGGCCTATGAGGCCTTCGTCAAGAAAGAAAAACCGGTCTTCGAGGGCGACTGATGTCGGACAAGACTTTTCTTCAGTGGCCATTTTTTGAAGGCAAGCACCGGGTTCTCTCCGAGGAGCAGGAAAACTGGGCCGATGCCCACCTGGCCGATGTCGATCATACCGACACGGATGCCGCCTGCCGGCATCTGGTCACGGCGCTTGGCGAAGCCGGGTTCCTGCAGCATTCCGGTGCTCCGGACGGCCGCCTGGACGTGCGCAGCCTCTGCCTGATCCGCGAAACTCTGGCCCGCCATGACGGTCTCGCCGATTTCGCCTTTGCCATGCAGGGGCTTGGCACCGGCGCGATCTCGCTGTTCGGCACCGACGACCAGAAAGCCGAGTGGCTGCCGAAGACACGCTCCGGCAAGGCCATCTCCGCCTTTGCCCTGACCGAGCCGCAATCGGGATCCGATGTCGCCAATTCGACCATGACCGCCACCGACGACGGCGATGCCTACGTGCTCGACGGCGAAAAGACCTGGATTTCCAACGGCGGCATTGCCGATGTCTATACGCTTTTTGCCCGCACCGGCGAGGCGCCGGGCGCCAAGGGCCTCAGCGCTTTCATCGTGACACCGGATCTGCCCGGTTTCGAAATCGCCGAACGGCTGGAGACCATCGCGCCCCATCCGCTCGCCACCCTGCGCTTCACCGGCTGCCGGGTGCCGAAGGAAAACCTCATCGGTACGCCGGGGTCTGGCTTCCGGATTGCCATGTCGGTCCTCGACATTTTCCGCTCCACCGTTGCCGCCGCCGCCCTCGGCTTTGCGAGGCGGGCGCTCGACGAGGCGCTGTCGCGGGTCATCACGCGGGAAATCCAGGGCGCGCCGCTGTTCGACCTGCAGCTGGTGCAGGGGCATATCGCCGACATGGCGCTCGATGTCGATGCCGCCGCTTTGCTCGTCTACCGGGCCGCCTGGACCAAGGATTCAGGTGCTCCGCGCGTGACCCGCGAAGCGGCCATGGCGAAGCTTTTCGCCACCGACCAGGCGCAGCAGATCATCGACAAGGCGGTCCAGCTGCATGGTGGTGACGGTGTCCGCTCCGGCACCACCGTCGAAAAGCTCTATCGTGAGATCCGGGCGTTGCGCATTTACGAAGGCGCGTCGGACGTTCAGAAAATCATCATCGCGCGCCAGGCCCTTGGCGCCTTTCAGGGAGACTGATCCATGCTTGGTCCCTCCGCACATGTCGACACCTTCACCCGGGACAATCTTCCGCCGGAAGACCAGTGGCCCGATTTCCTGCTTGAGAATTTCCAGTATCCGGAGCGCCTCAACGCGGGTATCGAGCTGACCGACAGGATGGTCGAGCAGGGCTTCGGTGATCACACAGCCCTGATCGGCAACGGCCGCCGGCGCACCTACAAGGAACTTGCCGACTGGACCAACCGGCTGGCCCATGCGCTGACCGAGGATCTCGGCGTCAAGCCGGGTAACCGGGTGCTGATCCGTTCCGCCAACAACCCGGCCATGGTCGCCTGCTGGCTGGCGGCCACCAAGGCCGGTGCGGTGGTCGTCAACACCATGCCGATGCTGCGGGCAGGGGAACTTGGCAAGATCGTCGACAAGGCGGAGATTGAGTTTGCGCTCTGCGACACCCGTTTGATGGACGAGATGGTCGCCTGCGCCAAGACGTCGTCTTTTCTCAAAAAAGTCATCGGTTTTGACGGCACCTCCAACCACGACGCCGAACTGGACCGTCTGGCACTGGAAAAATCCGTTCTTTATGACGCTGTGCCGACCGGCCGCGACGATGTTGCGCTGCTGGGCTTCACCTCAGGTTCCACCGGCACGCCCAAGGCGACGATGCATTTCCATCGCGATCTGCTGATCATCGCCGACGGTTATGCGAAGGAAGTGCTCGGTGTGACCCCGGACGACGTCTTTGTCGGTTCGCCGCCGCTCGCCTTCACGTTCGGTCTCGGCGGCCTTGCGATCTTCCCGCTGCGCTTTGGCGCGGCCGCCACGCTTTTGGAAGCCGCGACACCGCCGAACATGGTCGAGATCATCGAGAAATACAAAGCGACCGTCTGCTTCACCGCGCCGACCGCCTACCGGGTCATGCTGCAGGCCATGGACGAAGGCGCGGACCTGTCGTCGCTGCGCGCGGCCGTTTCGGCCGGAGAAACCCTGCCGGCACCGGTCTATGAAGCCTGGATGGCAAAGACCGGCAAACCGATGCTGGATGGCATCGGCGCCACCGAGATGCTGCATATCTTCATCTCCAACCGCTTCGAGGATCACAAGCCCGCCTGTACCGGCAAGCCGGTCAGCGGCTACGAGGTCAAGATCATCGGCCCGGACGGCGCATCCGTTGCGCCGGGCGAGGTCGGTCGCCTGGCCGTGCGTGGCCCCACCGGTTGCCGCTATCTCGCGGATGACCGCCAGCAGGACTATGTGGTCGACGGCTGGAACATCACCGGCGACAGCTTTTCCATGAGCGAGGACGGCCACCTGCATTTTGCCGCCCGCAACGACGACATGATCATCTCCGCCGGCTACAACATTGCCGGACCGGAAGTGGAGGCGGCGCTGCTCGCCCATGCGGCCGTCCAGGAATGCGCCGTCATCGGCGTTCCGGACGAGGGTCGCGGCTCGATCGTTCAGGCCCATGTGGTCGTCGCCGAGGGAATCGAAATCTCGGAAGAGCTCGTCAAGGCTCTGAAAGATCACGTGAAAGCGACGATCGCGCCTTACAAGTATCCGCGCTCGATCATTTTCGAGGACACCCTGCCGAAGACCGAAACCGGCAAGATCCAGCGTTTCCGGCTGAGGCCGGATGCCTGAGCAGTGGCTCATCCCGCATGGGGCGCGGGTTATTTAACAAAAACAAGCCCTTGGCCGATTGTGCTCAAGCAAGGAAGCACGGCGGCACCTGAATAGAAACGGGAACAGCAGTCTTAAAGACCAAGAGGAACAGCAGATGAAATTCACGACAATGGCAGCCGCCGCCGCTCTTGCAATCGGCCTAACCAGCGCCCAGGCCGAGCCGGTCAAGGTCGGCATGATCACCACGCTGTCCGGCGGTGGTGCCGGCCTCGGCATCGATGTCCGCGACGGCTTCATGCTGGCGGTCAAGCAGGCCGGTAATCCGGATCTGGAAGTCGTCATTGAGGACGACCAGCGCAAGCCGGACATCGCCGTCCAGCTGGCCGACAAGATGGTGCAGTCCGAAAAGGTCGATGTGCTCACCGGCATCATCTGGTCGAACCTGGCCATGGCCGTGGTCCCGGCGGTGACCGCCCAGGGCAAGTTCTATCTCTCGCCGAACGCGGGCCCGTCGGCTCTCGCCGGCAAGGGCTGCCACCCGAACTATTTCAACGTCGCCTGGCAGAACGACAACCTGCATGAAGCCGCCGGCGCCTACGCCAATTTCGAAGGTTTCAAGAACAGCTTCATCCTGGCGCCGAACTATCCGGCCGGCAAGGACGCGCTCACTGGCTACAAGCGCATGTATCAGGGCGACGTCGCGGGCGAGCTTTACACCAAGCTCGGCCAGACCGACTATGCGGCGGAACTCGCACAGATCCGTGCGTCGGGTGCCGACAGCGTCTACTTCTTCCTGCCGGGCGGCATGGGGATCTCGTTCCTGAAACAGTACAAGGACAGCGGCATCGACCTTCCCGTCGTCGGTCCGGCCTTTTCGTTTGATCAGGGCATCCTGCAGGCCGTCGGCGATGCCGCGCTCGGCGTAAAGAACACCAGCCAATGGAGCAAGGACATCGAGGCGCCGGCCAACAAGGCCTTCGTCGAAGCCTTCCAGGCCGAATACGGCCGCCTGCCGTCCCTCTATGCTTCGCAGGGTTTTGATACCGCCAACCTGCTGCTCTCCGCCATGGCCAAGGCCGACGTGAAAGACGCCGACGCCTTCCGCGCGGCGCTGGAAGAGGCCGACTTCGCCTCCACCCGCGGCAACTTCAAGTTCGGCCCGAACCACCATCCGATCCAGGACATCTATGTCCGCGAAGTGATCAAGGAAGGCGACGTCTACACCAACAAGATCATCGGCAAGGCGCTGACCAGCCACGCCGATGCCTACTGGTCCGAGTGCAGCATGTAAGGTAAGCACTTCGCGCCGGCCCGATTCTTCGGGCCGGCGCCAAGGGCGGGGATCTCATGTCTTTGTTATTGCTCATAGAGCAGGTTCTGAACGGCCTGCAATTCGGCATCATGCTGTTCCTGATGGCTGCCGGACTGACGCTCATCTTCGGCGTGATGGGGCTGATCAACCTGGCCCACGGCTCGCTCTACATGGTCGGTGCCTTCTGCGCAGCGGCCGTCGCCGCCGCCACCGGATCGTTCCTGCTCGGCCTTGTGGCCGCGCTGGCGGGTGCCGCGATAGCGGGTGCGCTGGTGGAACTGGTCGTGATCCGGCGTCTTTACGACAAGGACCATCTCGACCAGGTGCTGGCGACCTTCGCCCTGATCCTGATTTTTTCGGAAGGCACGCGCTGGATCTTCGGCTCGTTTCCGCTCTTCCTGAACGTGCCCGAGTTTCTCTCCGGCCCGGTGACCCTGCCGGGCGGTATCGAATATCCGCTTTACCGGTTGACCCTGATCGTGGTCGGTCTGCTCGTGGCATTAGGCCTGTGGCTGCTGATTTCCCGGACCCGCCTTGGGGTGCAGATCCGCGCCGGTGAAAACGACCGCGAAATGATTGCCGCCCTCGGCATCGACATCGCCAAGCTCTACACCATCGTCTTTGCGCTCGGCGCCGCGCTGGCCGGCCTTGCCGGTGCGCTGGTCGGTGCGATCCAGTCGGTTCAGGTGGGCATGGGCGAACCGGTCCTGATCCTTGCCTTCGTCGTCATCGTCATCGGCGGCATCGGCTCCATCAAGGGCGCGCTGGTCGGGGCGATCCTGGTCGGCCTCACCGACACGCTCGGCGGCATCTTCCTGCCGGAGCTCCTGAAGCTGGTTCTCGATCCATCGACCGCAACCTCGGTCGGCTCCTCGCTCGCCTCCATGGCGATCTATATTCTCATGGCTGCGGTGCTGATCCTGCGTCCTGCCGGACTGTTCGGAGCGCGCGCATGATCCGGGAAAGCTACCTCAACGCCGCGACGCTGGCGCTGCTCGTCGCCATTCCTGTCTGGGCAATGAGCGCCGACGAACCCTTCACCATCACCCTGATGACCCGCGCCGTGGTCTTCGCCATCGCCGCCGTCGGCCTCAACATCGCGCTGGGTCTCGGCGGGTTGGTCAGCCTCGGCCATGCGGTCTTCTTCGGTCTCGGCGGCTATGCCATGGGCATTCTCGCACACCACGCCCAGACTTATACCGCCGTCACCGAATGGCCGTTTCTGATCGAGGGCACCAAATCGATGCCGGTGATCTGGCTGGTCGCAGTGGTGCTGTCGTCGCTGGCCGCGCTGGTGATCGGCATCCTGTCGCTGCGGACCGCCGGTGTCTATTTCATCATGATCACGCTGGCCTTTGGGCAGATGTTCTTCTTCTTCGCCATTTCCTGGGCGGAATATGGCGGCGAGGACGGGCTCTCCATCTATGTCCGCAACGGCTTTCCGGGGCTGAACACGCTGGACCCGATCCAGTTCTACGGCCTCTGCCTGGCACTGCTCTGCCTGGTGCTCGCCTTTGCCTGGCGCCTTGGCGGGTCGCCCTTCGGTCTGGCGCTGAACGCCGCCCGGCAGGTGCCGGTGCGGGTGGAAACCGTCGGGCTCGATCCGGTGCGTCTCAAGCTGGTCGCTTTTGTGGTCTCCGGGGCGATCACCGGTCTCGCGGGTGCGCTCTTTGCCGACCTCAACCGCTTTGTCAGCCCGACCATGTTCTCCTGGCAGACGAGCGGCGAAATCATGATCTTCATCATCATCGGCGGGGTCGGCCGCCTGTTCGGCCCGGTGGTCGGCGCGCTGGTCTTCGTCGCGCTGGAACACTGGCTCGGAGGCCTCTCCGACTTCTGGCACATCTATCTTGGCCTGCTGCTGCTCGTCATTGTCCTGTTCGGACGAGGCGGCCTAATCGGCATGATTTGCGGACGGGAGAAGGTGCATGACTGACGCTGTTCTGCAAACGAAAGGCATCACCAAGAGCTTCGGCGCGCTGCGCGCCAGCCGGGACATTTCCATCGACCTGAAACCCGGCGAGATCCATGCGATCATCGGTCCGAACGGCGCCGGCAAGTCGACCCTGATCGGCCAGATCTGCGGCACGCTCAAACCCGACGCAGGCTCGGTGCATCTGCTCGGGCAGGACGTTACCCAGGAGCCGACACGGTCGCGCGCCCGGGCAGGGCTCGGCCGGACCTTCCAGATCTCCGCGCTCGCCATGGAGGACACGGTTCTCCAGAATGCCGTGCTCGGCGCATTGGGAGCGGCCGGCAAGCCCTGGCGGTTCTTCGGCAATGCGCTCAAGGACAAGGCCCTGCGCGAAACGGCGGAAGAGGCGCTGGAGCGTGTCGGTCTCCAGGATCAGGCGCGCATGCGCACCGCCGAACTCAGCCATGGCCAGCGCCGGCAGCTCGAGGTTGCGGTTGCCCTGACGCTCAAACCCAAGGCTCTCGTGATGGACGAGCCGATGGCCGGCATGGGTTCGGAAGGCTCCAAGATCCTCACCGGGTTCCTGGACAAGCTGCGCCAGGAGGCGCCGATCCTGCTGGTGGAACACGACATGGACGCTGTTTTCTCGCTCGCCGACCGGATCAGCGTGCTGGTCTATGGCGAGGTGATCGCCACCGGCACGGTCGACGAAATCCGGGCCAATACCGCCGTCAAGGAAGCCTATCTGGGGGACGAGGCATGAGTGCGCTTCTGACACTGTCCAACGTCACCGCTTCCTACGGCGCCAGCCAGGCGCTGTTCGGGGTCGATCTGGAAATCCACGAGGGCGAGGTTCTGGCACTGCTCGGCCGCAACGGCATGGGCAAGTCGACCACGGTGAAATCCATCTGCCGGATGCTGCCGGCTCAGGGCACGCTGAGTTTCGACGGCCAGGACTTGTCCAGGCTGCCAAGCCACAAGGCCGCGCGGCTGGGACTGGGGCTGGTGCCGGAAGGCCGCCGCTGTTTCGCGGATCTGAGCGTTCAGGAAAACCTGATAGCCGCGGCACGGCGCGGGGACTGGACCTTCGAGCGCGTGATCGAGTTGTTCCCGCGGCTTGGCGAGCGGCGCAACCAGCGAGCCGGGTCCCTGTCGGGCGGCGAACAGCAGATGCTGGCCATCGGCCGGGCCCTGATGACCAATCCGAAGCTTCTGATCCTGGACGAGGCCACCGAAGGCCTGGCGCCTGTGATCCGCCAGGAGATCTGGGCCGTCATCCGCCAGCTCAAGGCTGAAACGGGCCTTGCCATTCTCGTCATCGACAAGTCGATCAAGGAACTCAGGCAGGTCTGCGACCGGGCAACGATCCTGGAACGCGGCAAGTCCGTCTGGACCGGCTCAATCGACGCGCTCTCCGAAGACGTCACCACCAGCTATATCGGGGTCTGACAGGAATGTTCCGCTATCACCAGCCTGTCAGTTTCAAGCATTGCGACCCCGCCGGGATCGTCTTCTATCCGCGCTATTTCGAGATGATCAACGATTGCATCGAGACCTTTTTCTCGGCGGTCGCGGAATGGTCTTTCGTGGAGATCCACAAGGACGGTGCGGTGCCGACGGCGGAGATCCGGACCCGCTTTGTCAAGCCGAGCCGGCTCGGGGATCATTTGGTGCTGTCGCTCGCCGTGACCCATACCGGGCGCACCAGCCTGGGTCTGACCATCGATTGTGCCTGCGGCGAGGAAACCCGCTTCGAGACGGAACAGACCCTCGTCAACATAGACGCTGCCGGCAAGCCGACACCCTGGCCGGACGAGGTCAAAGAGAAATTGCAGCAATTCAAGGAAAGACTGGACCCATGACGCTCAAAACCATTCAACCGGACGGCTGGGCGCCGGCCAAGGGCTATGCCAACGGCATGTTGACCGAGGGCCAGACACTCCATATCGGCGGCCAGATCGGCTGGAACGGCGACCAGGTATTCGAGGCCCATGACTTTGTCGGCCAGATGGAACAGACGCTGAAGAATATCGCGGCCATCGTGGAAGAAGCCGGCGGGTCAGTCACGGACATCGCCCGCCTGACCTGGTTCATCAAGGACAAGCGCGAATATCTCGCCAAACAGAAAGACGTCGGCGCCGCCTATCGCCGCGTCATGGGCCGCCATTTCCCGGCCATGTCGGTCGTGGTCGTCGCCGACCTGATCGAGGACGAGGCGCTGATCGAGATCGAGGCGACCGCCCAGATCGGGTGAGGGCAGCTAAAATATCCGGCAGACATTTCTCAGCCCGGCACCGCGTGCCGGGCTTTTTGTTTGGGAACGGGAAGTGCACCCCGCCGTCGTCTTTCCGGTGATGCGTTTGAGTTGAGGTGTCCCTCGCCAGCGTCATCCCGGACGCAGCGAAGCGAAGATCCGGGACCGGTGAGCCCGGGCCTCGAGATGTTGCTCATATCAAGACCGGCATTGGCTCCCCGGTCCCGGCGCGCGCTTCGCTTGGCCAGGATGACGCAGGAGAGGGCGTACATCTCTGCATTTCTTCACAGTGCTCGTTTCAGAATTCTTCAACAAATCCAGCTATTTATTCCGTCACATGCTATGTCTGAAAATTATGTCAGACAAAGTCTTTACAATGTCAGACAAAGTGGTAACGTCCTATGGCAAACAACAAAGGTCGACAGCGGTCCATGCCGGAAAACGCAAACCAGACATCTTCTGAGATCGACACGGAGCGGACCGACGGGCCCCGGGACGTGCCGCGGGCTTTGATCGCGTTGATCGAGGAAGAGGGGCTCAAGGTGGGCGATCGCCTGCCGCCGGAGCTGGACCTGGTGCGCCGTCTCGGTTTTGGCCGCTCGACCATCCGCGAAACCCTGAAAACCTGGGAAAGCATGGGCGTGGTCAGCCGGAACAAGGGCGCCGGCACCCGCCTGATCGCGGAAATCTCACAAAACACTCTGCGCGTGGCCCTGACCATCAAACACGAAGCTGAAAGCCTGTTGCGCATGCAGCAGGTCCGCGGGCCGCTGGAAATCGAGGCGGTTCGGATCGCCACGCGTCAGGCGACCCCGGAACAGCGCAAGCTCATCAACGCAAGGGCGGCCGAACTGATGGCGGTGTTCGAGGCCGGCGAGGACTGGCGGCCGGCGGACCATCGCTTTCACAACGCCATTCACGAGGCGACCGGCAATCCCCTGTTCCGGCAGTTCATCGAGCAGATCCAGAAAGCCTTTCACGACATTTACGAAACGCCGTTCGGCAAGGCCCATCTCGGCCAGGAGACCATTCCGCTTCACCGTCCGCTCGCCGACGCGATCATTGCGGGGGACGAGGACAAGGCTGCGGAACTGACCCAGACGATCATCGACATGGTCTGCGTCGAAACCCAGAAGATTTCAGAGGAACATGATGGCTGACGCTGTGCCGGGCGGATATTCGATCGAAACCTTGCTGGCCGCGGCCGCGACCGATTTCGGCGGTGCGGTGGCGCCGCCGATCGTGCAGACCTCGCTGTTCACCTTCGACAGCTACCAGGCCTTCGAGGACCGCATGGCGGGCCGCTCGGGCGATCCGCTCTATACGCGCGTCCAGAACCCGACGGTCGCCGCCTTCGAGAAGCTGATGGCGCAGGCCGAGGACGGCGAGGCCGCCGTCGGTTTTGCGTCCGGCATGGCGGCAATCTCCTCGACCGTGCTGGCCTTTGTAAAGCCCGGTGACCGGATTGCCTGTATCGAACATGTCTACCCGGATGCTTACCGCCTGTTCGAACGTCTGCTGAAGCCCTTCGGGATCGGTGTCAGCTACCATTCCATCGAGGAATTCCAGACCGACCCCGATCTGCTCAAGGGCGTGAAGCTGGCCTATCTGGAAAGCCCGAACTCGGTCGTGTTCCAGACCATGGACCTGAGCGCGGTTGCCGCAAACGCCAAACGGCATGGCACGCTGACGGTGGTCGACAATTCCTGGGCAACGCCGCTGTTCCAGCGCCCGCTCTCCCTCGGCATCGACATCACCCTGCATTCCGCCTCGAAGTATCTCTCCGGGCATTCCGACACGGTCGCCGGAGTGGTGATCGCGCGCCAGGAACTGATCACCCGGATCCGCGATCTCACCCTGACCCTGCTCGGCGGCAAGCTCGCCCCCTTCGAAGCCTTCTTGCTGACCCGGGGCCTGCGCACGCTTGGGGCTCGCATGCGCCAGCACCAGGAAACCGCCAATCTGTTTGTCGACCGGCTGTCGGCCCATCCGAACGTGACCGCGGTGCTGTCGCCCGGACCCAACGTGGTGCCAGGCCTCACCGGCCGCTCCGGACTGCTCTCCGTCGAGGTTGATGAGACCATCGATATTCCGCGTCTGGCCGACGCGCTCAACCTGTTCCGGCTCGGTGTCAGCTGGGGCGGTTTTGAAAGCCTGATCCTGCCCACAAGGATCGGCCTCGCCCAGGCGGGCGAACAGAATTCAATGCAACGCTTTGGCGTCTCGGACCGGATCCTGCGCCTGAGCCTGGGTCTGGAAGACCCCAACGACCTTTGGGCCGATTTCGAAGCGGCCCTGAGCACAAGCGCCCGGACATAAGCGGCGCAATCACGACGAAACCTTCCAACAAGTGGAGTTGATCATGAGGGGACTGATAGGAGCAATTAGCGTATTGGCGATGATGGCGGGATCTGCCGCGAGCGCCGAAACGCTGAAACTGGTGGAAGTCATCACCAGCCCGGAACGCACCAAGGTGCTGCAAGCCCAGGTCGATGCCTTCGAGGCCGCCAATCCGGGCACCGAGGTCGAGATCGTCTCGCTGCCCTGGGGCCAGGCCTTCGAGAAATTCGCCACCATGGTGGCCGGAGGCGACATTCCCGATGTCGTCGAGATGCCCGACCGCTGGGCCGGCATCTACAAGGACAAGCTGGTCGACCTCAACGACCGCATTGCCGAGTGGGAGCACGGTTCGACGCTCACCCAGAAGACGCTCGACATGGGCCGTCAGACGGACGGCAAGAGCGCCCGCATGATTCCGTACGGTTTCTATCTGCGCGCTCTCTTCTACAACAAGAAACTGCTTGAAGAGGCCGGTGTCAGCGAACCGCCGCGCACCATGGACGACTTCATGGCCGCCTCCAAGGCCGTGTCCGAGCTGGACGGCAAATACGGCTACTGCCTGCGCGGCGGCCCGGGCGGTCTCAACGGCTGGATCATGATGGCTGCCACCATGAACGGCAGCAACACCTTCTTCGACGAGGACGGCAAGAGCACGCTCAACCAGCCGGGCTCCGTGGAAGGCATCCAGTTCCTGATCGACATGTATCAGAACGGCTATGCGCCGAAGGATTCCGTCAGCTGGGGCTTCAATGAGATCGTCGCCGGCTTCTATTCCGGCACTTGTGCCTTCCTCGACCAGGATCCGGACGCGCTGATCGCCGTCTCCGAGCGCATGGACGCGGAAGACTTCGCCGTCGTACCGATGCCGGTCGGCCCGGCCGGCAAGGCCTTCCCGACAATCGGCTTCGCCGGTTGGTCCATGTTCGATACGTCTTCCGATAAGGATCTCTCCTGGAAGCTGATCGCGCATCTCTCCAGCCCGGAAGCCAACAAGGAATGGGCCAAGCGCGTCGGTGTCATTCCGATCCATGAAGGCGCCGAACAGGATCCGTTCTTCAAGACCGAGCAGTTCGCCGGCTGGTTCGACACACTGAACGGTGACGAATACATCCCGACGGTCATGCCGACCTATCTGGAACAGTTCGGCTACTTCGCCGACAGCATCGCCCTGGAGACCAGCCAGGAAGCGCTGCTGGGCCAGATCAGTGCCCAGGAAGTGGCCGATCAGTGGGCCGAGTTCCTGACGGACGAATATACACGCTGGAAAGCCGCACAATGACCGCGATTGACACCGCCGCGCCCGGGAACTCCCGGGCGCGGCCCTCCTTCTACTTCCGCTACATGGTGGAACCCTATCTCTACATCGCGCCCGCGCTGATCCTGATCGCGCTCGTGATGCTGGTTCCCCTGGTGATCGGGATCTCCTACGCCTTCCAGGCCGTCAACCTGCTGCGGCCGTTCGAGACCGGCTGGGTCGGTTTCGAGAATTTCCAGGCGCTCTGGAGCGACCGGAAATTCTGGCTGGCGCTGACCAACACCTTCTGGTGGACCATCGGCTCCATCTTCTTCCAGTTCTTTCTCGGCCTCGGCCTTGCCCTTCTGCTCAACACGCAGTTTTACGGCAAGCGCATCGTCCAGGCGCTGGTGTTCCTGCCGTGGGCCGTGCCGACCTTTCTGTCTGCGCTGACCTGGGCATGGCTGTTCAACCCGACCATCGGCCCGTTGCCGCACTGGCTCGCCGCGCTCGGCATCCTGTCCGAACCGTTCAACATCCTGGGCGATCCGAACCTGGCCATGTGGGGCCCGGTCACCGCCAATGTCTGGTTCGGCATTCCGTTCTTCGCCATCACGCTGCTGGCGGCCCTGCAGTCTATTCCGGGCGAGCTCTATGAAGCCGCGGAGATCGACGGTGCCACGGCCTGGCAGACATTCACCAAGATCACGCTGCCGTTCCTGGCGCCGATGATCGCCATCACCGTCATGCTGAGGACGATCTGGATCGCGAACTTCGCCGATCTCATCTTCGTCATGACCGGCGGCGGGCCTGCCAATTCCACGCAGATCCTGTCGACCTACATTTTCACCACCGCCTTCCGCAAACTGGAATTCGGCTACGCCTCGGCGATTGCCGTCGCGCTGCTGGCCCTGCTGCTGCTCTATGCCGTGATCCTCTTGGTTCTGCGCAAGAAGCTGGTCAAGATCTGAGGTTTCCATGAGCGCTCTCCGCAGAAGCACGCCTCTGGCGGTCACGGGAAAATACCTGGCGCTGGCCTTTTATGTCGGCTTCGCCCTGTTCCCGCTCTACTGGCTTGCCAAGATCGCGATCACGCCGGACAAGCTGATCTACACCGAAGGCACGGCGCTCTTCCCGAGCAAGGTCACGTTCGAGAATTTCGAGACGGTCCTGGTGGCGACGGATTTCCTGGCCTATTTCAAGAACAGCCTGATCGTGTCGCTCGGCACGGCCGCCATCACCACCTGCTTTGCGGCAGCCGCCGGCTATGCTTTCTCGCGTTTCGACTTCCGCGGCAAGCGGCTGGTGATCGCATTGATGTTGATCACCCAGATGTTCCCGCTCCTGATGATCATCGCGCCGATCTACAAGATCGTTGCGGCCATCGGGCTCCTGAACTCGCTGACCAGCCTGATCATCGTCTACACCGCCTTCAACATTCCCTTCGCGACCTTCCTGATGCAGTCCTTCTTCGACGGCATCCCGAAGGATCTTGAGGAAGCCGGCATGATCGACGGCTGCACCCGTTTCGAGGCGCTCAGGAAGATCATCATGCCGCTGACCCTGCCGGGGCTCGGCGCGACGCTTGGCTTTGTCTTCACGGCGGCCTGGAGCGAACTGCTCTTTGCGCTCATGCTGATCAATTCCAACGACACCATGACCTTCCCGGTCGGGCTGCTGACCTTCGTCTCGAAATTCTCGGTCGACTGGGGACAGATGATGGCCGCCGGCGTGCTTGCCCTGGTGCCGTCCTGTCTCTTCTTCATCTTCATCCAGCGCTATCTGGTCCAGGGGCTGACCTCTGGCGCCGTCAAAGGGTAGGGTCAGGACCCATGAATTTGGTTGATTTGGTAGGGATGAATTTGTTCGGATACGAGGCGCAAAACTGCAGGAAACCGCCTGGTTTTCAAAGATTTGCAACGACGTTGCCGGGCAAATTCACACTATCCCGTAGGGACGCAAAAACGGCTTCGATCTGCTGCGTCAAACCGCTCAACCGGGCAGGAAGCCCGCTTTTCGCGCTTTTCCTCGCAGCTCATCGCCGTTTGCTGCGCCAAATCAACCAAATTCATGGGTCCTGACCCTAGAGGACATTCAAATGGCACGTATCCAGCTCAACAACATTGCCAAGTCCTATGGCTCGGTCGAAGTCATGCGCGACATCAACCTGACCATCGAAGACGGCGAATTCATCGTGCTGGTTGGCCCGTCCGGCTGCGGCAAGTCGACCTTGCTCAGGATGATCGCGGGTCTGGAACCGATTTCCGGTGGCGACTTTACCGTCGACGGAAAGCGCATGAACGAGGTGCCGCCGCGCGATCGCGACATGGCCATGGTGTTCCAGTCCTATGCGCTCTACCCGCATATGGATGTCGCCCGGAACATGGGCTTTTCGCTTGAGATCCGCAAAGCGCCGAATGAGGAGCGGACAAGCAAGGTCGCCCTGGCGGCGCAGACCCTCGGCCTCACCAAGCTGACCGAACGGCTGCCGAAACAGCTCTCTGGCGGCCAGCGCCAGCGCGTTGCCATGGGCCGCGCCATCGTGCGCGATCCAAGCGCCTTCCTGTTCGACGAGCCGCTGTCGAACCTTGACGCCGCTTTGCGTGTCGAAATGCGCCTTGAAATCGCCCGGCTGCATCAGCGGCTGAAGGCGACGATGATCTACGTCACCCACGACCAGGTCGAGGCCCTGACCCTGGCCGACCGGATCGTGGTTCTGAATGCCGGCGACATCCAGCAGGTCGGCACGCCTCTGGAACTCTACGACCGGCCGGCCAACAAGTTTGTCGCCCAGTTCATCGGTTCGCCGACCATGAACATTCTGGAGATCGAGCCGGGCGAGGGCGGCATTCGCCTGAAAAACGGCGCGGCGCTTTCGGTCGGTCTGCCGGACGGCCAGAAACGCGCCAGCGAACTTGGCGTGCGCCCCGAACATCTCAACATCGTTGCCCCGGACGCCGCGCACCTGTCAGGCACGGCGGAGCTGGTCGAACATCTGGGCTCCGACACCAACATCCACGCGCATGTGCCGGGCATCGGCCAGGTGCTGGTGCGCGAGCACGGTCATTTTCCGCTGAAGACCGGGGAGCCGGTCGGCATTGCCGTCGATCTTGCCAAGACGCATCTGTTCGACCCGGACGGCCGCCGCCTGGCGGCCTGACGGATGGGCTCTAGTTGCCGCCGCAGTAGCACGTCTTGTAGGCATCCATGTCAGCGGCCTCAAGGGCGCAGGAAAAGGCCTGCCAACTCGAGCTGTCGATCTGCTTTTTGGCCGCTGACACGGAGTAAAGGTCAATGAAACGCTGTTGCAGCTGTGTGTTGCTGCCGAGTGTCTCCGCGACCGAAGCGAAGCTGTCAGCGGATAGGTCCGGGACCGAATAGGTGCCGCGGTAGGTGTATTCCGGACGCCATTCCGGTTGTGCGCCCGATGTGGCTGCGACCAGATTCGTCAGATAGAAGGTCACGGAATCCTTCAGCACACCGCTTTTGCGGTTGTAGAGAAATACCGAAAACGCCGGGTTGTTGCCGAACTTGGGGCTCACTGATGGGCTGATCTTGTTGACCATCAGCGGTTGGCCGCCATCGTCCCTGAGCACCGTAAATCCGTCCATGTGCGTGTGTCCAGAGAACGAATAATCGACGGTCCCGGCGTATTTCTTCATGAGGGCCAGATAGTCCGACAGATACGGATCGCGCCAGAACAGCTCGACGCCTGCGTCGCAGGTGCCCGCACCCGCATCCTGGGCCGTGTCATAAGCGTCGATCCCCGGCGGAACATGCATGAGGATCTGGGCTCTCCGGCCCGCATCCCGCGTTTCGGAAAGCTGTTGCTCGAGCCAGGTCATGACGTCGGCTCCAGGATCGCCGCCATCCGGATTGCATTTGTCCGAATAGCGTGTGGACCAGAAGACGCTGTTGAGGGCTATGACGTCCTGGTCCGCGAGGGTGGGGTGTGCAACCTTGTAGTATCCACCCGAAGCAAAATGGCCGAAACGCTGCGGCTGCAGGCTCAGTTTGGCCCATTGGTTTGCAAGGCCATCCAGATAGGCCCCACTCGGCGCGATGTTGTAGTCGCCGCAGGCGGAATCCTCGTTGCCGAGAACGCCAAAGACCGGAATCCCGCCAAAACTCTCCCCCAGGAGTTTCGAAACCAGTTGCGTGGTTTTGACGGCAAAGGAGGTAACCCCTTCAGGCGAAGGGCCGGCGTATTTGTTGTAGTGGTCGTTGAAATGGTGGCTCAGGTAGTCGCCGGTATAGAGCACATAGTCATAGGACATGTTCTGGGCTGCCGCGGCCTCGAGAGCCGAGAGCATCAGCGTGAAGCCGGCATCCTTTCCGTAGCCCTCGATTGTGGGCGGTGCCGATTTCAAGATAGCGGGCCAGCCGGAGAGCGGGCTTTTGTCAAGTTCAGGAACCAGGGCCGGATTGGTGAAGGGATCGAAATGAATATCGGTCACGATCAGGAAAAGGCCCTCATCAGGACCCGGCTGAAGTGGCGGGGTGGTATCCTGTGCAAGGGCACTCGCGAGCGGCAGCGACATTGCTGCGGAAACGACTGTGGCAAAGGTATTGATCCTGAACATGCTGACCACCCTGACGTGCGGTATTTCGGGAAACTCTTTCAGAGAAACACAGTTTCTGCACCATTTACAGCGCCGGCCAGGTGCCTATTCCTGAGCTTCCTTGCCCAGCTGGCGAAGCGGAACTCCGTTTATTACGTTGCTCTCGATCGCTGCAAGGTTTCTGGACTTGGTCTCCGGCAACCAGACCAGCGAGATGACCAGAGAACAGACACAAACCGCCGCGAAGATCAGAAAGACCCCGTCAAGTCCGATGCTTGAAACGCCGGTCAGGAAGACGAAGGCGATCAGGGCGTTGAACAGCCAGCTGGTGGCCGACGCCACGGCGATGCCGGTCTCCCGGATGGCCGAGGGAACCAGCTCCGACATGACGACATAGGGCAGGGGACCAAGGCTGATGGCAAAGGCCGCGATATAGACGCACAAGGCAGTCAGGCCGAGCATGGGCAAGGACCAGAGATGGGCAGCGACGACTCCCAGCAGGCCGGCGACCATGACGAGCGATCCGTAGATAGCAAGCGGCCTGCGTCCCAGCCGGTCGACCGTTGCGATCGCCACGATGGTCGCGATCAGGTTGATCAGCCCCAGTCCAAAGGTCGCCCCGAGGGCGGCGGTTCCGCGCGAGAAGCCCAGATCGACGAAGATCGCGGGAGCATAATAGAGAATGCCGTCGATACCGCTCAGGTTTTGCAGAATGAACAAGCCGCAGCATAGTGTCAGGACAGCCGGGGTGGTGCCGACCCGCAGGATTTTCCCGAGGGGCAGTGCGGGCTGCACGGTCGTTCCTGCAACGGGAACCCGCGCAAGACCCAGAGACGCCGAGACGGATTGCGCCTCGGCCTCGCGACCGACGCGCGCCAGCCAGACCGGGCTTTCCGGTGTCATCAGCAAGGCGGCGAAGCCTGCCAGAGCGATCACGATGCCCAGACCGATGCCAAAGGCCCATGACGCCGGGTCCTCAATTATAAGCGGCACGGTATAGGCAGCGAGTATGCCCATGGTGACGGCAAGCTGGAACAGGGACACGACGCTTCCGCGGAACCGGGCCGGGGTTGCCTCGCCCGCATACATGGGCCCCGCCATCGACGACAGGCCGACAGAGAGGCCGACAAGAATGCGCGCAAGGATCAATCCGGACAGGCCGGGATGGGTAAGGATCAGGCCATAACCGGCAGCTGCCAGCCCGAAGGCCGTCAACAGCGTGATCCGTCGCCCGGACGTTTTCGCCAGCGGGCCGGCGGCTATCGCTCCGAGAAAGCAGCAGAACACCAGAGAAACGGTGACGTATTCCTTGCCCGTCGTTCCGAGGTCGAATTCGCGGCCGATTTCGTCCAGCCATCCAGCGATGCTGGCGGTGCTGTAGCCAAACAGCAAACCCGCGCAAATCGTCAGGAACGACACGCGGGCCACTGCAAGGTAGAGCCGCGTGCCTGTGACCTGTTCAGCTGTCATGTCGCAGCAGCTGGGCTGTGCTGCATTTCGATTTCTTCAAGACTGACGCCCTTGGTTTCGGGGGCATAGAACCAGGAGAAAATCGCGCCAATGGTGCAGAAGATGCCGAAAATGGCGAAGGTCACCACAGCGCCGAAATGAGCCAGGACCACCGGGAAGGCGAAGACAACGATGAAATTGAAGCTCCAGTTGGCGACCGACGCCATGGCCATGCCGCGGCTGCGCAGCGCGAGCGGGAACAGCTCTGACATGTAAAGCCAGGGCAACGGGCCAAGGCTGACTGCGAAGAAGGCGATATAGGCGAACAGCGCCGTGAGAGCCAGCGGAGCCAGCTCCGGCTTGTCGGGCTGCATGGCAAAGGAAATCACCACAAGGCTCAGCGCGGTCCCGATAAATCCCAGGATGAGCAGGGGGCGGCGGCCAAAACGGTCGACCACGAACATGGCGACGACCGTCATCAATACGTTCACCACCCCGATACCCACCGTTGCGGCGAGTTGTGAGCTGGAGCCGTCGAAACCCGCATCTTTCATGATGATCGGCGCATAGTAGATGACCGCGTTGATCCCGCTGACCTGCTGGAGCACGAAGGCGGCAATCGTGAATATCACCAGCGGCCGGACGTTGTCGGACAGGAAGGCAGTCCATCCCGGTTCTGCGCCCCCGGCGGCTTTCGCTTGCTCGATTTCCGCGACAACGTGAGTGGCCTGTTCCCTGGAAAGGTCCGGCTGGATCAGGCTGACGACCTCAATCGCCTTGTCCCGTGCGCCTTTCATGGTCAGCCAGCGCGGGCTCTCGGGCGAAAAGATGATGCCGGTGAAGCACACCAGAGCCGGCACTGCACCGAGCGCGAGCATCCACCGCCACGCACCATGGGGCTCGAGGACCATGTCGACGAGGTAGGAGGTGAGAATGCCGACGGTAATCATCAACTGAAACGCCGACACCACGGCGCCCCTGTATTTCGCGGGCGCAAGCTCGGCCAGAAACATGGGAGCCGCCAGCGCCGACGCCCCGATGGCAAGACCGAGCATCAGACGCGCACCGACGAGGATTTCCTCGCTTGTCGCAGAGCCGGCTGCAACCGCGCCGAACGCGAAGACGAGGGAACACATCATCAGCACTTTCCGCCGGCCGAGGCTGTCTGCATACATTGCGGCCAGAATTGCCCCCGCGACCGCCCCAAGCGGGACTGCGGCCGTCATAAACCCTTCGCCGGTTGCGGAAATGTCGAAGGTCTTGGTGATCAGGGGCAGGGCGCCGGCTATCACGCCTTCATCGAACCCGAACAGCATGCCGAACAGGGCGGCCAGGGCAACCAATCTTATGAGCATCCGAGTCTTCCTTCGCGTTTTCAGGCCGAAAGGCGTGCGTAAACGCCCTCGGCATGGCGCAGAGACCATGCAGTGATTGTCAGGTAGCTGTTGGCAGAGCCCTGTGAAGGCCACGCGGCCGCGTCCGCGACAGACAGGTTCGGAAGCCGCCAGAATTGACCATGGGAGTTGGTGACCCCCTGGTCCGGTTCTCCCGACATGCGCAATCCGCCTATCTCGTGCAGGGCTGCTCCGAGCGGATTGACCTGGGTGCGCATCAGTTCGGCATCGAGCGCGTCGGCAACCTGCGGCAGGAAGGCGTCCATCTCGCCCAGGATTCGTTTGTCGCTGTCGCTGCGGTCGGCAATGACAGCGTATTTGCCCAAATCACCGGGGCCGTCACTCTGGCCCCTGGTCAGCACGACCTCGTTGGTTTCCGAGGATTCCCCGACACCGAAGCAATAGGCCAGAAGATACAGGCCGTCCGGATTGCAATCGAGCCAGACGGTGGCGTGATAGGGCGTGTACCAGGTTTCAGCGAACGGACCCTGGATCTGGATGTGATAGGGGCGTTCCTTTGTCGGTGGAATAAACGCATAAATCGGTTCTTTCAGGGGCTTGCGCAACTTGAACAGGCCCTGGATGAACTGGTGATCGGCGATGTGGGTGCCCACATCCGGGTGCAGGTCCTTCAGGCCTGAGGCCAGGGCCAGACGGGTTGACTGGATCGCGCCGCCTGCAAGTGTGTAGTGGCGGGCAACCAGGCGAAAGCGCTGTTCTTCGTCGGTGCCTCTGGCGACCAGGCCGGTAACATTGCGGCCGTCATGGTCGACATGTTCGGCAATCGTATTGGGCACCAGCACAATCCGTCCTCGTGCGACCTCTCGCGCCAGAAGCCCGCTGCGGATCAGCCGGTCCGACGAACTGTCGAAACCGCGTGGCATGTAGCCGTTGAGTGTTTCCTGGGTATCCACACCTGTCGAGGCGTGCACGGCCTCAATACCGGCCTCGTTGAGGCGGTTGAGAAGTCCCTGTTGAGCCTCCCCCCGGAAAAAGGCTGGACGGTCCGTGTTCGGGCCCGAGACGTGCATCAGGTTCTCGGCCTTCTGGTAATAAGGTTCGAACTCGCCGTAACTGAACGGCCAGTCGGCGAAATCCCATTCTGCAAAGCGCGGCGTGCAGCCTCCCCAGAACAGGGTGCGGCCCCCGACGGCCGCCCAGGCGTCGTTGTTCAGGGGTGGCGCAACGGCTTCATCGAAGTGAGCCCGATCTGTCCAGGCGGTTCTGTACCGCACAAGGTTATGAACCTGCGGTGTCAGATCGCTGCGGCTGCGGAACGGGGTCGACCCGACGTGGCTGGAAAGCACAAACGGCCCGGCCTCAAGGATCACGACCGACAGGCCCTTGTTTGCCAGTTCAATGGCACTGGTAACGCCCGCCTTGCCGGACCCTATGATCAGGACGTCGATGTTCGTTGTGGACTTGGCGATGGAAAACAGGTCCGAGGTCAGGACCGAGGACAGGGATTTCATGATGATCAAACCTCAGCGATTGAAATAGACAGAAGCAACTTTGCGGATCGCCTGAACAATGTCGTCGACATCCGCTTCGGTCAGGATTGAGGCGATGGACAGCAATCCTGAGCGGTCGTGCAGGTCGTCGCAGACCGGCAGCAGTCCGCGATGATAGTCGATCTGTGATGCAAAGGCGTTGTCCGGGTGTGACCAGGGGAAGCCGTCCCGGGTGTTTGAGCGTTTTTCGGTCAGGCTGGGGATGTTGAAATACCAGTGAAGCCCCCAGTCGCGCATGGGCAGACAGCCCAAGGATCCTTCAGGACCATGAATGCCTTCGGCTTTAACGGCTGCCATGAAGCGCGAACAGATATCCGCATCCTCGAAGGTCATGATCAGGAACGGACCGCTGTCACCGTTCGGATCGATAACATGACGGAACTTGATATCGGGTATGTCGGACAGGGCTTCGCGGATGCGCCATTTTGCACTGCGCATGGCACCTGTGATCTTGCCGAGCTTGCGCGACTGCGCCAAGGCCATGGCCCCGGCGAGATCCGACATGCGCGCGCCGATGCCCCAGAACTGACAGGTCGTATCCTCCGGATCGAACCGGCCGGCGTCGTTGCGGGCATAACCCAGGTCGTGCATGGCAACAATCCGGCGATAAAGCACGTCGTCCTTGCACACGATCATGCCGCCGTCGCCCGACGTCATGTTCTTGTTCATCTGAAAGCTGAACGTCGCAATATCGCCGAAGCGGCCGACGGGCGTCCCGTTCTGGCTGGCACCGGCGGCCTGCGCGCAGTCTTCAATCAGCCCCAGTCCGTGCTTGCGAGCGATCTCCGCGATTTCCGTGACGTGGCCGGGGGCGCCGCTCATGTGAACCAGCAGGACGGCCCTGCTGCGGGAACTGATCTTGCGCTCCAGGTCCTTGGGATCCATGCAGAACGTGTCGTCGATATCGACCAGCCGGGGAATGGCGCCGGCCCGGACGATGGCCGATATGCAGCTTACCCACATGTACCCGGCGACCAGTACCTCGTCACCCGGGCCAACCTCAAGCGCCGACAAGGCGATGGAAAGCGCCGCCGTGCCGGAATTGACGGCCAGCGCGTGGTTGTACCCATAGGTCTCGCACCATTCCCGTTCCAGGGTTTCCACCATGAACTGGGGATCGATGCCGTAGAAGCGGAACGGGCTCTTCGAGCGCAAGACCCGATCCACCAGTTCGCGTTCTTCCTCGCCGATCCAATGCGCGCCCGGGAGCTCCCAGGGCAACGGTGTCGTGCGCACTGGCGTGCCGCCATCAATGGCCAATCTCTGTTGTTGATCTGTCAAAGTCACTTGGCGAGGTCCTCCGTACTGGTTCAACGGGACAGGCAAGCACCCGCATTCGTTCAGGGTTGGGCAAGTGTTGTCGAATTACTCTGTAGGCGTGGGGTCCGTTCTCCCGTCAGGCACCTGGGAAATCTAGTGCGCAACCGGACCGGGCGTGTTCTCCCCTTGATCTGACGCTGAACGATATTTCCATTTGATTGCCGCAGAGTTAATTGTGGCGATCATGTGGAGTGTATGGAAATTGAGTTATGCAAATCTGGTAATTGTAAAAAATACCAGATCAATGGAGTGGGTATCTCGTTTTGAGGAGGAGCTTAAATTCGAAGTATTAATTCAAAAAAACATTGGTGGGACAGAATTTATTTGTTTTTGAAATTCGATCGCGTCCCGGATTTTGGCTTTTATTAAGTATGCTGCATTCCGGGAACGGCTGCGTTTGGAGCCGGCAGACCGGCGCCTGGTGGAGCAGCGCCCACGAGGCCCGGAGAAGGAAGCCGTTTGCAGCGTCGTCGTGATCCAGATCCTTGTGAACGTGGTACCTCGACGGAACCGGTTCTTGATCGCGCAAGTTTCAGCGAGGGGCGCCGCCGGGAAGCCATTGACACTGTGCAATCGGGACATCCTCCTGGTGCGGAGCGGTCACCCCTCGAAAAAAGCGGCGGGAGAAAGCGCCTTACCGGTAAATCAGGCTGGGCAGCCACATGGAAAAGGCCGGCACGAAGGTCAGCAGCAGGAGAACCGTGATCAGCGGCACCAGGAACGGCGCCGTCGCCGTCACGCAGCGCTCGAACGGCACCTGCGCAACCTTGGACAGCACATAAAGCACCATGCCGACCGGTGGCGTCAGCAGGCCGATCATCAGATTCAGGATCATGATGATGCCGAAATGCACCGGATCGATGCCGAGGCCGACCGCAACGGGCAGCAGCACGGGGGTCAGGATCGTGATTGCGGCGATGGTTTCCATGAAAAGGCCGATCACCAGAACGATCAGGGTGATGATCAGAAGCAGGGCGACGCGGTTGTCGGTGACGCTGACCATCAACTCGGAAAATTCCCGTGCGGTCTGGTTGGCGGTCAGGATCCAGGCGAAGATGGTCGAGGCGGCGACGATGAGCATGATGGCCGCGGTCATTTCCACGGTTTCGAAGGACACTTTCAGGATCTTACGGAAATCAAGTGTCCGGTAGACCGCGGTCCCGAGAAAGATGCACCAGGCGACCGCCGCGATCGCGGCTTCGGTCGGAGTGAAAACACCGAACATGATGCCGCCGATGATGATCATCGGGGTCATCAGCGGCAGCAGCGCGTCCACGAAAGTCCGGCCGAGCCGGCCGATCCGGAAATCGAGGTCGCGCGGATAGTTCCGGCGGCGCGAATACCAGGCCACCATGACCATCAGGGCCAGCGCCATCATCAGACCCGGGACAATGCCGGCCATGAACAGCTGGCCGATGGAGGCATCGGCGACGACGCCATAGATCACCAGCGGCAGGGACGGGGGAATGATCGGCCCGATGGTCGATGAGGCGGCCGTGACACCGACGGCGAAATCCGTGTCGTAGCCGGCATCGCGCATGGCCCGGATCTCGATGTTGCCGAGCCCGCCCGCATCGGCGACCGCCGCGCCGGACATGCCGGCGAAGATGACGCTGGCGCCGACATTCACATGCCCCAGTCCGCCATGCATCCAGCCGACGGCCGCGCGGGCAAAGGCGAAGATGCGGGTCGTGATGCCGGCCGAGTTCATCAGGTTGCCGGCCAGGATAAAGAAGGGAACCGCGATCAACGGGAAAGAATTGATGCCGTTGACCATGTTGGCCAGGACGATCATCGGCGGCAGGCCCTCGAAGACGATGAAGGCCAGGGAGGCCAGCCCGAGCGCGGCGGCAACCGGGACGCCGATGATCATCAGCGCAAACAGGAACAGGATCATCAGCGCTATGGCCATGCGGTGTGTCTTTCGTTCAATCGGTGGTCAGGTGATCGTCCAAGGAACGGACGATCTCTTCGGGGGATTGGCGCAGGCGCCGCCATAGCCAAAGGGCCGAATAGAGGGTCGTCAGGGCGAGCGCGATCACGCAGATCGTGTAGATCCAGGCTTTCGGGATCGGCAGGGAAATCATTTTCTGCCGGGTTTTCTGGGTTAGCTCGACGCCGATCCAGGTCATGGCGCCGAAAAAGCCGAGCGTGATCGTCTGGGACAGCAATGTCAGGACTTTCGCCAGGGCCGGCGGCACCAGGCGCATCAGGAATTCCAGCGTGATATGAGCGCCGCGCCGGGTTGCCGTGACCGATCCCAGGAAACAGACAAGGATCAGCAGATAGCGCGCGACTTCCTCGGTCCAAGCGAGGGAATCGTTGAGCACATAGCGGGTAAAGAACTGCAGGAACACCACCACGGCCAGCACCCAGAAGACCAGAATACCGGGAGCATCAATCCATTTCACGGCGCTCAGATCGGTTTTCTCGTCTTCGAACCGGAGCAGGTCGGGCGCGCTGTCGGCGCGCCCTTCCGGCAAGGGTGAGGTGTCACGCGGCGGCTTGCCTGCCACTGCCTCGCTGCTGTCCGTCATTGAGCGAGGGCCTGCATCCGCTCGTAGTGCTCCTGGGTATAGGGCACCTTGCTTTCGTCGGTCAGGATCGGGGCGACAGCTGCCTGGAACGCTGCCTTGTCAACCTCGTTCACCTGGATCCCCTGTTCAACAAACCACTGCGCCAGCTCCTGTTCGGACTGGTAGATTTCGTCTGCGTTCTGCGCCAGGGCGTCCTTGACCACTTCTTCCACGATGACTGCGTCATCACCGAGCTGTCCCATTGCGGTCTCGGAGACCACGACAATCAGCGAGTTGCCGATATGGCCGGTCAAGTTGATGTTCGACTGGACCTCGTAGAATTTCTTGAACTTGATGGTCGGCAGCGGGTTTTCCTGGGCATCGACAACACCCTGCTGCAGGGCCAGATAGACTTCGGAAAAGACGATCGGCGTCGGGTTGGCGCCCACCGCGTTCGGGAACAGCACCATCAGCGGCGAGTCCGGGACCCTGATCTTCAGGCCTTCCATGTCGGCCGGCTTGGTGATCGGAAACTTGGAGGTCACATGCCGGTAGCCGTACCAGGTGATACCCATCACCGTATGGCCGGTCGCCTCCTTGTAGCCGTCCGAGAGCTCCTTGAAAAGATCGCTGTCCCGATAGGCTTGCCAGTGGGCGTAGTCCTTCAGCATGAAAGGATAGTCGGAGATGGCGATCGGGCCGTAGTCGCGTTCGGCGAAATTCGGGCCGGTATAGATCATGTCGACCGAGCCAATGGTCAGGCCTTCGTTGATTTCCGCTTCCTTGCCGAGCGAAGAGGCGGGAAACACCGAAATTGTCACGCGACCTTCGGTCTTGTCTTGGATCTGCTCCGCGGCCCAGAGCGCCCATTTGTGGTAGCTGGAGCCTTCTTCGTAGACATGCGCCCATTTCAGGTCGGCGGCCCAGGACTGGCCGGCAAGGGCAAGTGTCATGGCGGCGGCCAACAGGCCGCGCTTCATCGTTCTTCCAATCATGATGTCCTCCCGTTGGCCAACCAGGCTCCTCAACCCGGTCGGCCTTGACTTGCATAACTAGTATACAAGATATTTTACGTATATGACATATTTTAAGAATGCAACCCAAACCGGCTGGCCATTCGACATGCCGGCTGCTAGTGAAATGAGCGGAAGAGGAGAAACCGTTGAGTCTTGAGGCGGATAGTGCCGACACTCTACGTGCTTGCAAGATGCGGTTTCGGGAGACGAGATGGCCGTGAGACTGGACGAGAAACCCGCGGGCGAGGCGAGGCAACGCAAGCCGAGGGCGCGCAATTCTCCGCCGCGCAGTCCGGTGACGCGTCAGTCCGCAAGGGCGACGCGAAACTCCGAGATCGTCTACCGCGACCTGCGCGACGCCATCATTAACGTCACGCTACCTCCCGGCACATCGCTTGTTGAGAAAGACATCACCGAGACATACGGCATCAGCCGGACACCCGTACGCGAGGCGATCCTGCGGCTGGCCGAGGAGCGCCTGGTGGATGTGGTGCCGAAATCGGGCACTTTCGTCGCCAGGATACCGGTGACAGAGCTGCAGGAAGCCATCGTTGCCCGCAAGGCGCTGGAGGAGGTTTGCGTCCGCGAGGCGACCGCAAAGGCCAGCAAGAGCCAGTTGATGGCGCTGCGGGCCGTTATCCAGCGCGAGCGCGAACTCGCGGAAGCCGGCAATGAGCAGGCCTTCCACGAGGCCGACAACGCCTTTCATGCGGGCATCGCTTCCGCCGGCGGCTATCCCGGCATCTGGACAATGATCGAGAAGATCCGCGTGCAGGTGGAACGCTACCGGCGTCTGACCCTGCCGCAGGACGGCCGGATGGAGATGATCGTTGCCGAGCACGCAGCGGTTCTCGACGCAATTGAACAGGGCAACGCCGATGCGGCGGTTGCCGCGATGACCAGCCACCTCAACAAGCTGCAGATCGACATCGGCACCTTTCAGGACCTGTGGCCGGACTATTTCCTGTTCGACGTCAAATAGGGCCTTCCGGGGTGCGTTTCGCCGGAGGCGCGGCTGGGTCCTGGCACCCGGGTCCATGATCGAAAAGGCACCGCGCCTGTCGAGTCGCCACGACCTTGTTCAGGCAAGTTCGATTTCCTCGCGATAGTCCGGAACATGGCAGGACCAGTGCAAGTCGCTTTCGATCCGGTGGCGAAGGGCATCCGCTGCGTCCGGCTCACCATGGGTGACGAAGGTCAGTTTGGGCGGTGCCTGGAAGTTGCCGAGCCAGCGCATGATCTCGTCGGCGTCCGCGTGGGCCGACAGCATCTGCAGGCTGCCGACCTGCGCGCGCACCGGTATTTGTGAGCCGTGAATTTTCACGCTGGTCGCGCCGGCGACGAGCGCGGCTCCCCTTGTCCCGCCGGCCTGGTATCCGGCAAACAGGATCGTGTTGCGATGATCGGTCGCATAGTGCTTGAGGTGGTGCAGCACGCGCCCGCCGGTGGCCATGCCGCTGGCCGAAACGATCACCTTGGGCATCCGGTTCCGGTCGAGATCCTTTGATTCCTCGACGTCCTGGACATAACGTGCCGCATTTCCCGACCAGTTGCATTCTTCTGCGGTCAGCCTGTGTTCGCCAAGGTGCCCGCGATAGACCTCCGAGGCACTGACCGCCATTGGGCTGTCCAGGAAAACCGGCAGGTCAGGGATGCGACCGGCGTCCTTGAGGCGCTGGATATGGAACAGGAGCAACTGGGCCCGCCCGACGGCGAAGGCCGGAATGACAATGGTCCCGCCTCGGCCGGCTGTTTCGGTAATGACCTTGGCCAGAACATCCTCTGGATCTTCCTGTTCGTGAAGGCGGTTGCCATAGGTGGATTCCACCAGAAGATAGTCCGCATGCCGCACCGGTTCCGGGTCGAGCATCATGCCGTCGCCATAACGGCCGAGATCACCGGAAAACACGATCTTACGGCCATTCCAGTCCAGCTCGACCGTTGAGGCCCCGAGAATATGGCCTGCGCCTCGGAAGCGGACGTCCACCTTGTCGAAGAGTTTTTTCTGCGCGCCGAAACCGACCGGCCTGAACCGCTCCAGCGACAATTCCGCGTCCTTGCGTGTGTAGAGCGGCAGCGCCGGATGGTGTTTGGAGAAGCCGTGGCGATTGGCGAAATCGGCGTCTTTTTCCTGCAGGAAACCACTGTCGGGAAGCAGGATTGCGCAGAGGTCACGGGTCGCCTCGGTCGAGATAACCGGTCCCTTGAACCCGTTTCGGACCAGGAGCGGCACATAGCCGGAATGATCCAGATGCGCATGGGTCAGGATGACCGCGTCAATGCTCTTTGGGTCGACCGGCAAGGGGCCCCAGTTGCGAAGGCGCAGCTGCTTGTATCCCTGAAAGAGACCGCAATCGACGAGGATCTTCAGCCCCTCGGCCTCCAGCAGATATTTCGATCCGGTGACCGTTCCGACACCGCCAAGAAATGTAAGTTTCACGCTCATTCACTGGATCTCCGGTCCCTTCAGCGGTCGTCATTGGTGTTTGAGCTGCTGGCGACGTTGGTGCGTCAGGCCGACGGTCATCAGCGTGACAGCAGCAGGGGCACGGGGCTTCGCTCCAGCATCTCCCGCGTGGTGCCTCCCAAAATGTTCTCCCGCAATCTCGAATGACCATAGGCCCCCATGACCAACAGGTCGGTGCCATGTTCCCGGCAGGTGTCGAGAAGCGTTTCGGACACCGTTCTGCCGGTAGAGGCAACGTTCTGGACAGTGACCTTGAGGCCATGGCGGGCAAGGACAAGCGCGATGTCGCTGCCCGGGTCCTCGCCATGATCATCATCGCCGACGACAGGGTCCACGACCAGAAGAGTTATGTCCTTGGTCTCCATCAGGAACGGCAATGCATCGGAGATCGCACGCGCTGCCTCCGGCCGGGCGTTCCAGGCTATTGCCACTCGCGTTCCGATCCGGCCGTTCTCAAAGGTCTTGGGAATATAGAGAACCGGTCTGCCCGAATCGAACAGGGCGCCATCTATGGCATTTTTTTCCACGAGGGACAGCTCCAGTTCCCCGGACCGCAGGACAAGCGCCAGGTCGCAGTAGATCGCATGCCGGGCAACCAGATCGTCCTCACGGGCGATGGCGGCCAGGCCGGGTCGGACGTCAAAGGATATGTCTTCCCCTGCTAGGCGGTTTTCCAGGTCTTCGGCGACCGAGGTCAAAGCCGTTTTTCGCTTGTCGCATTCCCGCGCCCAGATCTCGACATAGCCATGGCCGCCATAGCCGTAAAACGGCAGGTGCGGCACTTCACCGACGGCAAGCACCGTTAGGTGAGCCTTGCAGGCACGCGCAATGGAAACGGCCTTGTCAATGTTCGTCAGAGCTGTCTCCAAATCTGTTATTGCGAGTATCGTTCTGATGGACATGCGATAATGTTTCCACGTCATTGAATGGTATGCCGGTATAGTATCGGCGCAGTTTCGATCTCGGCACAAGCTGGGGGCGACTACCTACGGAAGGGCTTGGATCAATGGCGAGGCTGCGGCGTGCCGGGGAAGGCTGGTTCCGTCATACGGCGCGGCATCCGCTGCGTCCGGACATACGGAGTGTTCCTGACTTGGCGTAGCGGTGACGGATTGCGGAGAGTGGCGCATATGTCCCGGCAGCCTGCTGCGGGGCACAGAGCTGCCGGGCAAGTCAGGCAGGCAGGACCTGCAGCAACGGGGGACAGTCTGAAGAGTACGGAAAAATCCTTCGCGTCCGAGGCCGTGGACATTGCCGCGGAACTGGGAACTCAAACGCCGGTCGGCCTCGACGAGGGGGAAGCGGCCAGACGCCTCAGGGCTCATGGTCCCAACAGCCTTCGCCTGCACGAGAAACGAAGTGCTCTAGGCATACTGGCGCACCAATTCAGGAGCCTTATCGTCTGGCTTCTGGCCGCGGCAGCGGTATTGTCGCTAATCCTCGGCGATATTGCAGATGCGGTCGCAATCTGCGTCGTACTTCTGCTCAACTCCGCTATCGGCTTCGTCACCGAGTTGCGCGCGGCCCGCTCCATGGAAGCGCTGCTGCGCATTACCGAGGTCAGCTGCCGTGTCCGGCGGGACGGAAAAACGCGCGTGATCAACGCAAAGGACCTGGTCCCCGGTGACATCGTCCTTTTGGAGGCGGGCGACGTTGTGTCCGCGGACCTGCGCCTGGTTTCCGTGTCGAACCTCTATTGCGACGAGTCCCTTTTGACGGGTGAATCGGCTCCCGTGATCAAGCAAGTGACTTTCTTGCCGGAAGAGACCCCGCTGGCCGAACGCACCAACATGGCTTTCAGCGGAACAGCGGTTACACAGGGGCTCGGCGAGGGAATTGTTGTTTCCACCGGAATGGCAACCCAGCTGGGGCATATCAGCAGCCTTGCGCAGAAGGCGGACGAGGAAGCTTCGCCTCTGGAAAGGCGTCTCGACATCCTCGGCCAAAAGCTGGTCTGGCTGACCATTGTCCTCGCGGCTGCAACCAGCCTGGCAGGCATGGCCTGGGGACACTCGATCCCCGAAATGCTCAAGACCGGCGTTGCACTCGCAGTAGCCGCCATACCGGAAGGCCTGCCGGTTGTGGCCACTTTGTGCCTGGCACGCGGCTTGTTGCGGATGGCGAACAGAAACGCGCTTGTGACCAAACTGTCCGCCGTTGAGACACTCGGTGCAACAACCCTGATCCTGACGGACAAGACCGGCACGCTCACGGAAAACCGCATGACCGCCGTCGGGTATCTGACGGATCGGGGAGCCGTCGGCGTTTCGCGCGGTGATGCGGGTGTGTTCTTCACGGCTGAAGACCGGCAGATCGACCCGCGGACGTGGAAGGAACTCGACTGGGCCCTGACAGTCGGTGCGCTGTGCAACACCGCCGAGTGGGATGGCAAAGCCGCCG
The DNA here is from genome assembly GCF_023156505.1 of Roseibium sediminicola. GTDB lineage: Bacteria > Pseudomonadota > Alphaproteobacteria > Rhizobiales > Stappiaceae > Roseibium > Roseibium sediminicola. The sequence goes on from NZ_JALNMJ010000003.1 coordinate 219,845, forward strand.
TGCCAGGCATCGGCGATCCGATGGAGATTTCGCTGCTTGAAACGGCGGCGGGCACTGGATTCGATCGTGCGACACTTCACGAGGAATTCGTGCCGGTCGGGCAGCATGCCTTCGACCCGGTCCGCAAGATGATGGCCACCGTTCATGCCTGCGACGGGCGTTACCTTTATGCCGTGAAGGGGGCTCCGGAAGCCGTCATTAAGGCCGCCTCCGGTGTTTTGGGCAAAGACGGTATACAACCGATCACTGAAGAAGATCGCGAGGCGTGGCTTTCCCGCCAGGCCGAGGCCGCCCGCTCGGGTCAGCGTCTTCTCGCACTCGCCTGCAAGTGGTCCGACATGCCCTCCACGAAACCTTACGAAGACTTGTGTCTCCTTGCCCTGGTCTGCTTTCTGGATCCATTGCGCGCGGAAATCCCGGAAGCGATCAGCGCATGCCAGAACGCAGGTGTCCGAATCGTGATGATGACCGGCGATCATGCGGATACGGCGGCAAAGATCGCGCAGGAGGCCGGCATAGGCCGTCGGGATCCAAAGGTGCTGTCGGGACAGGATGTCGGCGAGCAGGAATTGATTTCCGGCGACAAGGAAGCGCAAATCCGCCTCATGGATATTGACGTCTTTGCGCGGGTGGCTCCGGAGACCAAGTTTAACCTCGTCTCGCTGTTCCAGGACGGTGGTCATGTGGTTGCCATGACCGGCGATGGCGTCAATGACGCGCCGGCTCTCAAGAAAGCCGACATCGGCATCGCAATGGGGCAGCGCGGAACACAGGTTGCGCGCGAAGCATCGGACATTGTCCTGAAGGACGACAATTTCGCGACCATCGTTGATGCCATGCGCCAGGGCCGCATCATCTTCGGCAATATCCGCAAGTTCGTGCTCTATCTGATGTCCTGCAACGTGAGCGAAGTGCTGATCGTCGGCATCGCGGTAGGCATTGGCCTGCCTGTACCTCTGTTGCCGCTCCAGATTCTCTTTCTCAATCTCGTCACGGATGTCTTTCCGGCATTCGCGCTCGGGCTGGGGCAGGGCGACGACGAGGTGATGGTGCGGCCGCCACGTGATCCGCGCGCGCCGATCGTCGACCGGCATGGCTGGTTCCTGATCGCCTTTCTTGGCGGTGCGATCACACTGGCGACCCTGGGAGCCTTCGCGGTGGCATTGTTCCAGCTTGAGTTGGCCCCGGAGAGCGCCGTAAGCGTTGCCTTTGTGACGCTTGCCCTTGCGCAGCTGTGGAACGTCTTCAATGTCAGGAGCGCTTCCACGCATTTTCTGAAAAGCGGCATAGTGCGCAACGGCTATGTCTGGGCGGCACTGGCTTTGTGTGTTGTCCTGATTGTGCTTGCGTTGGCGCATCCCGGTCTTTCCGGGATTCTCGGTCTGCCCTGGCCAGGTCTGGAGGGGGTTCTTGTAGCCATTGGCGCAAGCTTTCTGCCGCTCGCATTGGGCCAGGGTTTGCTCCTGATTGAGGGGGGCAAGCCAAAAACACGGTCCGGCATTGCTACTGCTCCAGGTGAAGGCCCCGGAACTCCTTGACCGTCGACAGGCTGAGCAGGGTCTTCATCTGCGAGACGCTGGGGATCTGCGACAGCCGGTTGCGGTAAAGGCTTTCATAGGCGGCGGTGTTTCTGGTGATCAAACGGATCAGATAGTCGAACTCGCCTGAGATCAGATGACATTCGAGCACTTCCGGCATGCGTTCGATCGCGTTTTCGAACGCGGTGATGTCGTCTTTGCGCTGGCTGGTCAATTTCACCTCGATAAATACCTGGATCTCGAGGTTGAGCGCATTTCGATCCACGCGAACGGTGTAGCCGGAAATGATCCCGTTGCTCTCCAGCAGCTTGACCCTGCGGTGGCAGGCCGAGAGCGACAGGCCGACCTGTTCGGACAGCCTGGCCATCGAGATCCGGCTGTCTTTCTGCAAAGCTGTAAGAATTTTCTGATCGAGCGCATCCATGAGAAATTTTCCGAAGATCGTGGTCAAATTCGATAATTATTCATAAAATATCCGAATCTTTTCGAAATTCGAGAATATTTGTGAATCTTAGCAGGGTAAATTTCCTCTACGGCAAAATGCCGCATGACAGGGGAAAAGAAACATGTCGAAGAGGATCGTCGTCGGTTACGACGGCAGTGAAAGCGGCGCGAACGCGCTGGAATTCGCGGCTGGTCTTGCAAAGGCCAGTGGAGCGGGGCTCGTCATTGCACATGTGCTGGAATGGTCGCCCTACACCTTCCTGACACCTACGGAAATCGAGGAGCGCCACAAGCGGCGGACCGAGGAACTGCAACGCGCGGAAACTGCGGTGCTGGCTCCAGTCGTGGCAAAGCTGGCCGAAAGCGGCCTGGAGGTCACGACCGAGCTGCGCTACGGCCACATCGCGGAAACCTTGATCAAGATCGCCGAGGACGAGGGCGTTGAGCATCTGGTGATTGGCCGAACCGGTCATTCCAGTCTCTCCACGCGCATTTTCGGTTCGGTTGCCGGCAGCTTGGCCCAGGCCGCGCCTGTGCCCGTCACCATCGTTCCGTAAGTTTCCTGAAGGCGAATTCAACATGAAAAAATTCAGCGCCGCGGCCCTTGCCGCAACGGCAACGCTCTGCGCCTCCGCGCCGGCGATGGCCCAATCGATCGACGAACAGGTCAATGCCCTCTTTGCCAGCTCCACCGGCTGGTTCGTCAGCTTTATTTTCAGCCCGTTCCCCGGAACGTCCTTCCCGTGGATCGTCGCCTGGCTGGTGGTCGCGGCCACCGTGTTCACGCTCTATTTCGGCTTCATCCAGTTCCGGGCGTTTCCGCATTCCATCGCCCTGGTGAAAGGCGATTATTCCGATCCGAACGATGCCGGGGAGGTCAGCCACTTCCAGGCCCTGGCCACGGCACTCTCCGGTACCGTCGGTCTCGGCAACATTGCCGGTGTGGCCGTTGCCGTCGGCATCGGCGGTCCAGGAGCGACCTTCTGGATGATCCTTGCCGGCCTGATGGGCATGGCGTCCAAGTTCACCGAGTGCACGCTTGGTGTGAAGTACCGCAACGAGTACGAAGACGGCACGGTGTCGGGCGGTCCGATGTATTACATGACCAAGGGCTTCGAGGAACGCGGTCTTCCGGCCGGCAAGTTCCTGGCGGTTCTGTTTGCAATCTTCTGCATTCTCGGCTCGCTCGGTGGCGGCAACATGTTCCAGGCCAACCAGGCCCATGCCCAGATCGCCAATGTCATCGGCGATTATCCGGGCTGGATTACCGGTGTCGTCTTCGCAGCCATCGTCTTTGCCGTCATCGTCGGCGGCCTTAAGTCGATTGCCTCGGTCACCGAGAAGGTCGTGCCGTTCATGGGTGTTCTCTACGTCGTCACCGCTCTGGTGATCATCGGCGTGAACGCTGACAAGATCGGCTGGGCCTTCGGCCAGATCATCGACGGCGCTTTCACCGGCCTCGGCGTTGCCGGCGGCCTGGTAGGGGCTCTGATCCAGGGTTTCAAGCGGGCGGCCTTCTCCAATGAGGCCGGCGTCGGTTCCGCAGCTATCGCCCACTCGGCGGTACGCACCAAGGAACCGATCACAGAAGGGTTCGTTTCCCTGCTGGAGCCGTTCATCGACACCGTCGTGATCTGCACCATGACCGCACTGGTCATCATCATCACCGGCCAGCTGGTGGCCGATCCGGCAACGGGTCTCTACCTTCTCAATGAAGGCGGTTCCACCATTCAGACGGTTGACGGCAATTCCGGCGTCGCGCTGACCTCGGCGGCCTTCTCCTCGGCCTTCGGCTGGTTCCAGTATGTGCTGGCTGTCGCGGTGGTGCTGTTTGCCTTTTCCACCATGATCAGCTGGTCCTACTACGGTCTGAAGGCCTGGACCTTCCTGTTCGGCGAAGGCAAGGCCAAGGAACTGGCATTCAAGATCCTGTTCTGCATCTTCGTGGTGATCGGTGCCGCCGCCAGCCTCGGCCCGGTGATCGATTTCTCCGATGCCGCGATCTTCGCCATGGCGGTCGTCAACATCATCGCGCTTTACGCCTTGATGCCGATCGTCAAGAAAGAGCTCAACAGCTACCTGAGCCGCTTGAAATCCGGAGAGATCAAGAAATTCGCGTAATTTCCTGACCATCAAAACCAAAAGCAGGCCGCCCACCGGGCGGCCTGTTTCATTTGGCGGGCTGGTCCCGTTTCCGTCTGCCGCAGCGCGCCCCACGAGTTTCAGTGCGCCTCCTGGGCCGGAAGGGCAGGGGCCACCCATTCACGACCGGCACTTCGTCCTCCCGGCTCGAAAAGCAGTCCAATTTTTTCAGGATCAGCCGGAAAACGCGGATTTCGGCGGTGACGGCGCTCCCAAAAATCCAGAAAAACCATACCTTTCGCCCGGGAACTTAGCGAAAAAGATGCCAAAGAAATACCAATGATGGGTGATATTGCCAAAAATGCCCCCTCAAAATTGATTTTCATAAATTCAAACTAATAGGTCGACAAGTGGTATCAAATAGGTATTATATGATGTCAGCAGGAGGGCGCTGACGCCCTTCGGCACGGTTGTTCTGCACCGGCGGTAAAACAAAAACGCGCCAGATGGCGGCAGGCCTCAATCGGGGCGTCCGCCACGACAAGCGGGAAGATCCAGCGCCGGGCAGCAACATTTGGAATCATCCTCACCGGATGAACTTTCGGAGGTGTCTTATGAATCGGAAATTCCTCGCACTGGCCCTGGCCAGTACTGCTCTTTTCACGTCGACCGCTTATGCTGAAGACGTCACCCTGACCATCGAAAGCTGGCGAAATGACGACCTGGCCCTGTGGCAGGAGAAGATCATTCCGGCCTTTGAGGCCAGCCATCCGGGCATCAAGTTGAAGTTCACTCCGTCCGCTCCGACGGAATACAACGCCGCCCTGAACTCCAAGCTGGATGCCGGTTCCGCAGGCGATCTGATCACCTGCCGCCCCTTCGACGCCTCGCTGGCGCTCTATGATGCCGGTCACCTGACCGATCTGTCTGACATGGAAGCCATGGGCAATTTCTCCGATGTCGCCAAGGCTGCCTGGCAGTCTGACGACGGTTCGGCCAGCTTCTGCGTGCCGATGGCCTCCGTTATTCACGGCTTCATCTACAACAAGGACGCGTTTGCGGAAGTTGGCGTCGAAGTGCCGACCACCGAGGCGGAATTCTTCGCCGCCCTCGACAAGTTCAAGGAAGACGGCACTTACATCCCGATGGCGATGGGCACCAACGACCAGTGGGAAGCGGCCACGATGGGCTATCAGAACATCGGTCCGAACTACTGGAAGGGTGAGACCGGACGACAGGCCCTGTTGCTCGGCGTTCAGAAGCTGACCGACGAGCCGTGGGTTGCTCCTTATCGGACCCTGGCCCGCTGGGGCGAGTATCTCGGCGACGGTTACGAGGCCCAGACCTATCCGGACAGCCAGAACATCTTCACACTCGGCCGCGCCGCCATCTATCCGGCCGGCAGCTGGGAGATCTCCGGTTTCAACACCCAGGCCGACTTCGAAATGGGTGCCTTCAAGCCGCCGGTCCAGAACAAGGGCGACACCTGCTACATTTCCGACCACACGGATATCGGCATCGGCATGAACGCCAAGACTGCCCATCCGGAAGCGGCCAGGGCGTTCCTGACCTGGGTGGCGTCGCCGGAATTCGCGGAAATCTTCGGCAACGCCCTGCCGGGCTTCTTCCCGCTGTCCAAGACGCCGGTTGAGCTGGAAGATCCGCTTGCGAAGGAATTCGTCAGCTGGCGCGGCGAGTGCGAGAGCACCATCCGCTCCACCTACCAGATCCTGTCGCGCGGCACGCCGAACCTCGAAAACGAGACCTGGGGCGCGTCTGTCGCCGCCATCAAGGGCACCGAAAGCCCGGAAGACCTCGGCAAAAAGCTGCAGGAAGGTCTGGCAAGCTGGTACGAACCGCAGCAATAATCGGCTGGTAGCACACATCTCCCGGGCAGGCTTCGCCTGTCCGGGTTCTTTTTACCGGAGCTTCAAATGAGCGCGCCCCGTTTTCGCTGGCATATTGCCGTGTTTCTGGCCCCAGCGGTCCTGGTCTACACGGCGGTGATGATCTTCCCGCTGTTCAACACCCTGCGTCTTGCTCTTTACAGCAAGATCGACCAGGAACGGGTATTCGTCGGCCTCCAGAATTTTTATACGCTGCTCGGCGACCCGACCTGGTCGGATCAGTTCTGGAACGCGCTCGGCAACAATTTCTGGTTCTTTTTGATCCATATGGTGGTGCAGAACCCGATCGGCATTGCGCTGGCTGCCATTCTCAGCCACCCGCGCCTGCGGTTCGCAGCCTTTTATCGCTCGGCCATCTTCATTCCGACCATCCTGTCCTTCGTGATCGTCGGTTTTGCGTGGAAGCTGATCCTGTCGCCGATCTGGGGCATCGCCCCGTCCATGCTGGACGCTGTCGGCCTCAAGTCGCTGTTCGCCCCCTGGCTCGGCAAGGAAGAATATGCGCTGACCGCGCTGTCGCTGATTTCCGTCTGGCAGTTCGTGGGCATTCCGATGATGCTCATCTACGCCGCGCTGCTGTCCATTCCCGAGGAGGTTCTGGAAGCGGGCGAAATCGACGGCATTACGGGCATGTCGGCCTTCTGGAAGATCAAGCTGCCCCTGATCCTGCCATCCATCGGCATCATCTCGATCCTGACCTTTGTCGGCAATTTCAACGCCTTCGACCTGATCTACACGTCCCAGGGCGCGCTCGCCGGCCCGGATTTCTCGACCGACATTCTCGGCACCTTCATGTACCGCACCTTCTTCGGCTTCCAGCTGCAGCTGGGGGATCCCTATATGGGCTCTGCCATTGCCAGCGCCATGTTCGCGATCATCCTGGTGGGTGTCTGTCTCTATCTCTTCGGCATCCAGACCCGGATGCGCCGATACCAACTGTGACGGGGAGGGACCCTCATGCATAAGGCACGGACCAATCCGTTCAACACGGCCGCCATGCACGGCGCGCTGATCCTCTACACCTTGATCGCGCTGTTTCCGGTCTTCGTGATCCTGATCAACAGCTTCAAGACCCGCAAGGCGATCTTCCGCGAGCCACTGGCATTGCCGAGCGCCGACAGCTTCTCGATGGTCGGCTATCAGACGGTGATGAAGCAGGGGGATTTTTTCCTCTACTTCCAGAACTCCATGATCGTCACGGTCGCCTCGCTGTTCCTTGTCCTGCTGTTTGGCGCCATGGCCGCCTTTGCGCTCAGCGAATACCGCTTCAAGGGCAACATGCTGATGGGCCTCTACCTGGCGCTTGGCATCATGATCCCCATCCGGATCGGTACCGTTGCGATCCTGGAAATGATGGTGGCTTCGGGGCTCGTCAACACGCTGACGGCGTTGATCCTGGTCTATACGGCGCAGGGGTTGCCTTTGGCGGTGTTCATCCTGAGCGAATTCATGCGCCAGGTCTCGGACGATCTCAAGAATGCCGGCCGCATCGATGGCTTGTCCGAATACACCATCTTCTTTCGCCTGGTGCTGCCGCTGGTGCGGCCGGCCATGGCAACGGTCGCGGTCTTCAACATGATCCCGATCTGGAACGATCTCTGGTTCCCGCTGATCCTGGCGCCGTCCGAGGAGACAAAGACGCTGACGCTCGGCAGCCAGGTGTTCATCGGCCAGTTCGTCACGGACTGGAACGCGGTCCTGTCGGCGCTGTCGATGGCAATCCTGCCGGTGCTGATTCTCTATGTGATCTTCTCGCGCCAGCTGATCCGCGGCATCACCTCCGGAGCGGTCAAATGACCAGGGTCCTGATTGTCGGTCTCGGCAATATGGGGCTCTCCCATGCGCTTGCCCATCACAAGCACGGGGAGGCCGAGATCATTGGCCTCGTCAACCGCTCGGGCAAGGTCGGCCATCCCGATCTCGGCGGCTATCCGGTCTTTACCGATTATGCAAAAGCTTTGGCGGAGACAAAGCCGGACCTGGTGGTGATCGCTACCTATTCCGACACCCACGCGGATTACGCGGTTGCGGCCATGACGGCCGGTACCCATGTCTTCATAGAAAAGCCGCTGGCAACGACGGTTGCCGATGCGGAGCGCGTGATTGCCTGCGCCAGGGAAACCGGCCGCAAGCTGGTTGTCGGCTATATCCTGCGCCATCACCCCTCCTGGGTGCGGCTGATCGAGGAAGCCCGGGCGCTGGGCGGTCCCTACGTCTTCCGCATGAACCTGAACCAGCAGAGCTCGGGAGCGGAGTGGGAGACCCACAAGGCCTTGATGCAGACCACCGCGCCGATCGTCGATTGCGGCGTGCATTATGTTGATGTCTGGTGCCAGATTACCGATGCGGCGCCGGTGAAGGTCCATGGCATCGGGCTGCGGCTTTCCGACGAGATCGCGCCGGACATGTACAATTACGGCCAGTTCCAGGTGACCTTTGCCGACGGCTCGGTCGGCTGGTACGAGGCCGGCTGGGGACCGATGATGTCGGAGACGGCCTTTTTCGTGAAGGATGTCGTTTCGCCGGCAGGCTCTGTCTCCATCGTCGAGGACGACAAGGGCGCGTCCGCAGATGTCGATGGCCATACGAAAGTGGGTGGATTGCTTGTGCACCGGCCGGACGGCGACCGGCGCATCGACCTGCCCGGCGAACCGGGGCACCAGGAGCTCTGCGACGCGGAACAGGCCTATATGCTGCGCGCCATTTCCGAAAACATCGATCTGACCCGGCACATGCAGGATGCCGTCACCTCGCTGGCAATCTGCCTGGCGGCCGACGAGAGCATCCGCACCGGACAACCCGTTACCTTAAAGGAGCAAACGCCATGACGGCGCTGACCCTGTCCAATGTCAACAAGTCCTTCGGAGCGGTTCATGTCCTGAAGGACATCAATCTGGAAGTCGAGGACGGCGAGTTCGTCGTGTTTGTCGGTCCTTCCGGCTGCGGCAAGTCCACGCTCCTGCGCGTGATCGCGGGCCTTGAAGATGTTTCTTCCGGCGAGGTGCGCATCGGCGGCGAGGTCGTCAACACCACGCCGCCGTCGAAACGCGGCATCGCCATGGTGTTCCAGAGTTACGCGCTCTATCCGCATTTGAACGTGCGCAAGAACATGTCCCTGGCTCTGAAGCAGGAACGGCAGAGCAAGGAAGTCATTGAGCAGCGCGTCGCCGAGGCGACCCGCATGCTCAATCTGGAAGACTATCTCGACCGCTATCCGTCAGAACTCTCCGGCGGTCAGCGCCAGCGGGTTGCCATCGGCCGCGCCATCGTGCGCCATCCGAAACTGTTCCTGTTCGACGAACCGCTGTCCAACCTCGACGCGGCCTTGCGCATGAACACGCGGCTGGAGATCGCAAACCTGCACCAGCAGCTGAAGACTTCGATGATCTACGTCACCCACGATCAGTCGGAAGCCATGACGCTGGCCGACAAGATCGTCGTCCTGAAGGCCGGCCGTATCGAGCAGGTCGGCAGCCCGATGGAGCTTTACAACAACCCGGCCAACAAGTTTGTGGCCGGTTTCCTGGGTTCGCCCGCGATGAATTTCCTGCCCGCCGGTCTGGTCTCCGAAGGCGACGAGCGCACCCTGGGTGTCCGCCCGGAGGATCTTGTCCTTGCTGGTGACGGCCCGCTCAAGGTGACAGTGCAGCATGTGGAGCAGCTCGGCGGCGACACCAACGTCATCGCCAGGATCGACGACCACCAGATCACCGCGCGGCTCTTTGGTCAGCACGTGGTTCAAGCGGGCACAGAGCTCAGCTTCGGCATTGCCGACGGCAAGTCGTTTTATTTCGACAAGGACGGCGCGCGCTTGAGGGCTTGAGGGGCGACTAGAAAACCTCTCAATCGTCATCCCGGCCAAGCGCAGCGCGAGCCGGGACCGGGGAGGCACGGGTCCTTTGGGGAAAGGCCCGTCACCACGGCGAACGCACCCGGCTCACCGGTCCCGGATCTGCGCTGCGCTCCGTCCGGGATGACGCTGGAGGGGGAGGGCAGTGGAGCCCGCAATGAAAAAGGCCTTCCCGGTCGCCCGGGAGGGCCTTTCCGTTTCACTTGTGCATCGAACCTAGCTGATCTGGGTCAGCAGCTTGTCGAGGCTGGCCTTGGCGTCGCCGTAATACATGCGCGTGTTCTCCTTGTAGAACAGCGGGTTCTCGATGCCGGAATAGCCGGTGCCCTGGCCGCGCTTGGAAACGAACACCTGCTTGGCTTTCCAGACTTCCAGAACCGGCATGCCGGCGATTGGCGAGTTCGGGTCTTCCTGGGCCGCCGGATTGACGATGTCGTTGGAGCCGATGATGATCGCGACATCCGTTGACGGGAAGTCCTCGTTGATCTCGTCCATTTCCAGAACGATGTCGTAAGGCACCTTCGCTTCGGCGAGCAGCACGTTCATGTGGCCCGGCAGACGGCCGGCGACCGGGTGGATCGCAAAGCGCACTTCCTTGCCCTTGGCGCGCAGGCGCCGCGTCAGTTCCGCGACATTCTGCTGTGCCTGGGCGACAGCCATGCCGTAGCCCGGAACGATGATGATGCTGTCGGCATCTTCCAGGGCGGCAACGACGCCGTCACTGTCGATGGCGATCTGTTCGCCTTCCACTTCCATGGCCGGGCCGGTGGTGTTGCCGAAACCGCCGAGGATCACCGAGATGAACGAGCGGTTCATCGCCTTGCACATGATGTAGGAGAGGATCGCACCCGAGGAACCGACCAGCGCGCCGACGACGATCAGGAGATCGTTGCCGAGCGAGAAGCCGATGGCGGCCGCGGCCCAGCCCGAATAGGAGTTCAGCATCGACACAACCACCGGCATGTCGGCGCCGCCGATGCCCATGATCAGGTGATAGCCGATGAAGAAGGCCAGCAGCGTCATCAGGATCAGCGTCCAGATGCCAGCGCCGTTCAGGAACAACAGCAACAGGATGACGCTGAGCGCGGCAGCCCCCGCATTCAGCATGTGGCCGCCGGGAAGCTTTTCGGCTTTGGAGGTGACCTTGCCGGCCAATTTGCCGAAGGCGATAACAGAGCCGGTGAAGGTGACAGCACCGATGAAGACGCCAAGGAACACTTCGACCTTCAGGATGCCCTGTTCGACCGGGGTCTTGTGGGCAAGCAGCGCGGCGAAGCCTTCCAGCGCGTGGCGCTCTTCCTCGCTCATGGCCATCACGCGGCCGAGCTCGATATAGGCGTTGAAGCCGACAAAGACCGCTGCAAGGCCGACCAGCGAGTGCATGGCGGCGACCAGCTGCGGCATCTCGGTCATCTGCACCTTCTGGGCGACGTAATAGCCGATGATGCCGCCGCCGGCGATCAGGATGAGCGAGAGCAGCCAGAGGCCCGAGCCCGGGCCGATCAGGGTGGCGACAACGGCCAGCCCCATGCCGACAATACCGTACCAGATGGCACGTTTGGCGCTTTCCTGGCCGGAGAGACCGCCGAGGGAGAGGATGAACAAAACAGCCGCGACAACATAGACGGCAGTCGTGAAACCGAATTCCATCTTACGGCCTCCTTAGGATTTCTGGAACATGGCGAGCATGCGCCGGGTGACGAGGAAACCGCCGAAGATATTGATCCCGGCCATGAAGACGGAAAGACCCGCGAGCAGGATCACCAGGAAGGACCCGGAGCCGATCTGCATCAGGGCGCCGAGAATGATGATCGAGGAAATCGCGTTGGTCACCGCCATCAAGGGCGTGTGCAGCGAGTGGCTGACATTCCAGATCACCTGGAAGCCGACAAAGACCGACAGCACGAACACGATGAAATGCTGCATGAAGCTCGCCGGCGCGATCAGGCCGACCAGCAGCATCAAAAGGCCGCCAATGCCGAGCAGCATGACCTGCTGCTTGGTCTGCGCCTTGAAGGCCGCCGTTTCGGCGGCCCGCTTTTCCTCGGCCGTCAGTTCCTTGGCCTTTTCCTTCGGCTTGGCGGCGATCGCCTGAACCTTTGGCGGCGGCGGCGGGAAGGTAATCTCGCCCTTGTAGGTGACCGTCGCGCCGCGGATGACATCGTCTTCCATGTTGTGATTGATCAGACCGTCCTTTTCCGGAGTCAGGTCGGTCAACATGTGACGGATGTTCGTGGCATAGAGCGTCGAGGCCTGGGTCGCCATCCGCGACGGGAAGTCGGTGTAACCGATGATGGTGACACCGTTGTCGGCAACCACCTTGTCGTCGGGAACGGTGCCTTCCACGTTGCCGCCGCGCTCGGCGGCGAGGTCCACAATCACTGAGCCGGGCTTCATGGCCTTGACCATGTCTTCCAGCCACAGCTTCGGAGCCGGGCGGTTCGGGATCAGCGCCGTGGTGATGACAATGTCCATTTCCGGCGCCAGTTCACGGAACTTGGCGAGCTGGGCTTCGCGGAATTCCGGCGAGGATACACTGGCATAACCGCCGGTGGCGGCGCCGTCCTGCTGCTCTTCCTCGAAATCCAGGTAGACGAATTCGGCGCCCATGGATTCAACCTGTTCGGCCACTTCCGGGCGGACGTCAAAGGCATAGGTCACGGCGCCGAGGGAGGTCGACGTGCCGATGGCGGCAAGGCCCGCGACACCGGCGCCGACCACCAGGACTTTCGCCGGCGGAACCTTGCCCGCGGCGGTGATCTGGCCGGTGAAGAAACGGCCGAAATTGTTGCCGGCCTCGATTACGGCGCGGTAGCCGGCGATGTTGGCCATGGAGGACAGCGCGTCCATTTTCTGGGCGCGCGAGATACGCGGCACCATTTCCATGGCGATCACGTTGGCGCCGGCTTCTTTCGCCTTTTCCATCCCGGCTTCGTTGCCGCCCGGATTGAAGAACGAGATCAGCGTCTTGCCTTCAGCGAGATATCCCAGCTCCTTGTCTTCGGGCGGGCGCACCTTGGTGATGATGTCGGACTTCTTCCAGAGGCTCGGCGCTGTCTTGACGATCTCGACACCGGCTTCCTGATAGGCCTCGTCGGAAAAACCGGCGGCCTTGCCGGCGCCGCTCTGGACGAGGCAGGTGTATCCGAGTTTCTGAAGTTGCTTGGCGGACTCCGGGGTCATCGCTACACGATTCTCCCCGGGAAACAGTTCCTTCGGTGTGCCGATTATCAGGGCTTCTGGCATTCGTCGCTCCAACAAGATTGTTGAGAAGTGGACGCGAACGGCCGCATCGGCGAATGATCTTCCCCCGCGACGCCCGCTCCCTCACAAACGTGTAGCGACTATAGAAACGAAAAAAATACTTATGACAAGGTGTGTTTGCTCTTAAATTGCACGGTATTACCGCACTGCACCCTGAGAGCAGCCCGATAAAAATGTCTGGGGTGCAACGCAACTCGGTTCCCGGAAACTGGTGCGGTGGGCGCTCGCTGGCCGGAATACTCGGAAAGGGGCGGGAACTAGTATTTTTTACCCCACCGAAATAAATATCCGGGAGGTTTGTCTATTATTTCATCGTGTGAAAATTTTCGGCGGCGGAGGGCGTTGGTCCCCTCCGCCGCCGTGGAATTTATTCTGCAGCGGCCTCAAGACCCATCTTGGCGTCGATGTCCGATGCGTCGTGCCGTTCCGGTACCTGTTCGTGCTCTTCGCCAAAGGTCTTGTTGACCTTGCGGCCGCGGATGACGGCCGGCCGGGCATCGATCTTTTCCGCCCAGGCGGTGAGGTGCTTGTACTCATGCACCGAGAGGAACTCGGCTGCATTGTAGGCGCGTCCCAGCACCATGCCGCCATACCAGGGGAAGATCGCCATGTCGGCAATCGTGTAGTCGTCGCCGGCAATATAGGGGCGTTCGGCGAGCGCCTTGTCGAGCACATCCAGCTGGCGCTTGGCTTCCATGGCAAAGCGGTCGATCGGGTATTGGAATTTCTCCGGCGCATAGGCATAGAAATGGCCGAAGCCGCCGCCGAGATAGGGCGCGGAGCCCATCTGCCAGAACAGCCAGTTCAGGGTCTCGGTGCGCTTGGCCGGGTCGGTCGGCAGGAATTCACCGAACTTCTCGGCGAGATACAAGAGGATCGAGCCGGATTCGAACACCCGTGTCGGCGGGTTGGTCGAATGATCGACCAGGGCCGGGATCTTGGAATTCGGATTGGCGACGACAAAGCCGCTGGAGAACTGGTCGCCTTCCTGGATCTTGATCAGCCAGGCGTCATATTCAGCGCCGGTGTGGCCCAGGGCCAGCAGCTCTTCCAGCATGATGTTGACCTTCACCCCATTGGGCGTCGCCAGCGAATAGAGCTGCAGCGGGTGTTTGCCGACCGGCAGGTCTTTTTCGTGAGTGGCGCCAGCGATCGGCCGGTTGATGCTGGCGAACTCACCGCCATTGGGCTGTTCCCAGGTCCAGACTTTGGGTGGGGTGTAGGTCGGGTCACTCATGAGGCGGTCTCCGGAACGGGTCGGTCATTGAACGGGTACAACGGGCGCTGTGGTCACACAAACAGATCCATCGCAATCTTACGATTAAATAGGCGGGAATGGCAGGATTGCCTAGGGCTGTTTTTTGAGCGAGGAAAAAAATTGCGCAAAATGAGCTGAAAAGAAAGCCAAACGATTGGCGTGTGAAGAAGTTGGAGTTTTCCGTTCTTCGATGCCTTTCAAAGTTAGGATCTGTTTTCGCCATCGACCCGTGAACGTAATTCGGGCATTCTCATCAATTGCAATCGGTGAGAGCCGCGGCCGATCAGGCGATTTACGGGCTTTTCCGGGGCAAGTGCCAGGGCAATCAGCATTGGAGATATGGTCGGGACGCCGGCAGAAAAACAAGAAAATGCGGGCATCCCGTCTTGAATTTCATCAGTTTCAGGGAGGACGACATGAATTTGAGACCCGATCCGAGTTTTTATCCGACGGCGCGCATGGCTATGGAGGCGCCTGTAGAAAAGCTCGCCTTCACCTTGATGCTCAGTCCGGATTTTTCCCAGCCGGATGGTCTGGCCGTCGTCAATGTCGATCCTGAGAGCCCGGACTACGGCAAGATCGTGCATACGGTCTTCATGCCCAACAAGGGCGACGAGTTCCATCATTTCGGCTGGAACGCCTGTTCCTCCGCCCTGTCGCCGCTGACGGGCCACGCCTTTCTCGAACGCCGCTATCTGATCATCCCGGGCATTCGCTCGTCGCGCATCTATGTGGTCGATGTGAAGGAGCCGCTGCAGGCGAAGATCCACAAGATCATCGAGCCCGAAGAAGTCTTCGCCAAGACCGGCTATTCCCGCCCGCATACGATCCATTGCGGTCCGGAGGGTATCTATGTCTCGACGCTTGGCGGCGGCGGTGCCGACGGCACCGACGGGCCTCCGGGCATTTTCATCATGGATTGCGAAACCTTCGACATTCTGGGCCGCTATGAAATGGATCGGGGCATTCAGGACAAGCATTATGATTTCTGGTGGAACCTGCCGCGCGACTACATGGTGTCGTCGGAATGGGGGCTGCCGCCGCAATTCGAAAACGGCATCGTCGCCGAGGATCTCCTGTCCAACAAATACGGCCACAAGATCCATTTCTGGGACCTGCGCGGCCGCAGGAACATCCAGACCATTGATCTGGGTGAAAACCACCAGATGGCCCTGGAGATCCGCCCGGCCCACGATCCGGCCAAGCAATACGGATTTTGCGGCGTCGTCGTCGACACGACCAACCTGCAGGGCTCGATCTTTACCTGGTGGCGCAAGGACGATGGCACCTTCGAGGCGAAGAAAACCATCACCATCGATCCACAGCCGGCCGACCCTGCGGACCTGCCGGAGCTTCTGAAAGGCTTCTCCGCCGTGCCGCCGCTGGTCACCGACATCGATCTGAGCCTGGACGACAAGTATCTTTACGTCGCCTGCTGGGGCACCGGTGAGATGCATCAATATGACGTTTCCGATCCGATGAAACCCACCTTGGCCGGAAAGGTCGAGATCGGCGGCATTGTCAGGAAAACAAAACATCCGAACGGCAGGGACTTCGGCTACGGCCCGCAGATGGTCGAGATCAGCCGGGACGGGAAACGTGTCTACTGGACCAATTCGCTCTATTCCACCTGGGACGATCAGTTCTATCCAGGCGATCGCGGCGCGGCCATGGTCATGGCCCGTGTCGGGGAAGGCGGCGGCTTGAACCTCGATCCGGATTTCTGGGTCGAGTTTCCAAAAGGCTACCGCTCGCACCAGATCCGGCTCGAAGGCGGCGACTGTTCGACCGACAGTTTCTGCTTCCCGTCGGTCTAGGCGTTGGAGGACACAAGCCTGACCGCCCTGTGGTGGGCCGTCATCGCCTCTGGCCTTTATCACGGGCTCAATCCCGGCATGGGCTGGCCCCTGGCGGTGTCGGCTGCGCTGATGGAGCGGCGCGCGCTTGCCTTGCCGCGGGCGCTGGTCCTGCTGGCAGCCGGTCATCTGGCGGCGATGCTTGTCATCCTGCTGCCGTTCTCGATGATGGCTGCTCTGATAAGTCTGGAACGGGAAATCCGCATCGGCGCCGCCTGTCTGGTGATCGCCATGGGGCTGTATCTCCTGATCAACACGCGCCATCCGCGCTTTCTGGCGAGGATCTCGCCGGCAAAGCTCGGTCTGTGGTCCTTTCTGGTCGCGATTGCCCACGGGGCGGGGCTGATGCTGCTGCCGATCTACCTCGGCATTTGCGCGATGGAGCAGGAGGCCGGCCATGTGGCGGCCGGCGCTCTCATGGGAACGGATGTCAGGATGGCATTGATCGTGGCGGGAGTGCACACGTTCGCCATGGCTTTCGCAGGCGGCCTGATGGCCGTCGGCGTCTATATCTGGCTCGGCCTGCGTTTTCTGCAGAAGGCCTGGTTCAATCTGGACCGGGTCTGGGCCGCAAGTCTTGTCATCGTCGGCCTCTTCGCCCTGGCGCTGGCGCTCCGGAGCTTCTAGGCCAGCAGATGCGCCTCGAACGGAAACTCGGACAGGATCTCGATGCCGGTCTCGGTCACCAGAACCTGCTGTTCCAGCTTGACGCCCTCCTTGCCACCGTCCGCGCCGATGAAGCTCTCGACACAGAGCGTCATGCCCGGCTCGACGATGCCGTCATACCCGGCATCCGGGAAATCGCCATGATGATAGAGGTAAGGATATTCCCCGGTCATGCCGCAGCCATGGGCCGAGAGATAATAGCGGTTGGCGTAGTATTTCTCCGGAATATCCCAGGCCCGGTCGGCATAATCGCGGAAGCTCATGCCGGGCCGCAGGATGCTCATGTTGTAATGTACCTGCTCGTAGGCAACCTTGTAGAGCTCGCGCTGAATATCGGTCGGCTTGTCGGGGCCGGAATGGAAAGTGCGCGAGAAGTCGGCGTAATAGCCGTGGCAGCCGACCACATCGGTGTCGAGGGCGATCAGCTCGTTGGCGCCGATGACATTGTCCGAGGTTTCCTGGAACCACGGATTGGTGCGGTTGCCGGCATTCAGCAGCCGGGTTTCGACATAGTCGCCGTTCTGCGCGATGATCGACTGGTGCAGCACTGACCAGAGTTCAACCTCGCTCAATCCCGGCCGGATGGCCTCACGCAGCTTGCCGACGCCGATCTCGGTGGCCCGGAGCGAGGCGATGATGCATTTCATTTCTTCCGCTGACTTGATCGCCCGCGCCATTTCCACCGGCTGCTGGGCATCGACGACCTGAAGGCCGGTGTCCTTGAGGGCGATCGCGGTGCCCGCATTGAGCCGCTCCAGACCGACCACGGCATCTTTCAGACCGGTCAGCTCGCGGATCGTGTCCGCCATCTCCGCCGCCCATGCGCGTTCGCGTTCGGCGATATGGGGACCGGCGGCGACGAAGCTGGCGGTTCTGGAAGGGCGGACTTCGTCGACGGTCTCAAAACCCTGCCCAAGATGCAGGCAGCCGGTGAACTCGAAGAGGATCGAGCGGCTCTGGGTCAGAAGCAGGTAGCGCGAGGGCGCGTTGCGCATGGAAAACACCTGCAT
The DNA here is from genome assembly GCF_023156505.1 of Roseibium sediminicola. GTDB lineage: Bacteria > Pseudomonadota > Alphaproteobacteria > Rhizobiales > Stappiaceae > Roseibium > Roseibium sediminicola. The sequence continues at coordinate 237,720 of NZ_JALNMJ010000003.1, forward strand.
GTTGCGGGTGCCGGAGGCGTAGCGGATGTTGACCGGGTCGGACAGGATCACCGCGTCGACGCCATAGTCCGCCATCTTCTGGCGCACGCGCTGCTGCCGATAGGTGCGCACCGCCACGAGATCGATATCCTCGTTGGCCGGAGCCCGGTCCAGTTGCGCCAGCCCGCCCAGGTCGCTGCGCTCCGCATGCCAGTCCAGTTCAGCCATGTCGAAGTCTCCCCCAGTTCGTTGAGGGAATGATGCCATGATCATTTTTTTTGAAAAGGCTGGAAAAAATTGGGGCTATAGATAACTTAAAGGAATGTATGGCTTCCGAAAATCCTTGCCGCCCCTCGACACGCTTGTGTTCTTTGAGGCCGCGATGCGGCACCTGAGCTTCACCGACGCCGCAGAGGAGCTCTTCGTGACCCAGGCTGCGGTCAGCAAGCGCATCCGTCAGCTTGAGGACTGGCTTGGCGTTGATCTGTTCGAGCGGGCGGGGCGCCGTCTGGTGCCGACGGAGGCGGGCACGTATCTTGCGGACAAGGCCGGCATGACGCTCGACTATCTGGACCAGGCGCTGCGGGCGATCAAGGTGCCGAGCCAGCCGGTGGTCCGGATCGCCTCCGTGACCGCGCTCGCAGCCTTCTGGCTGCAGCCGAAGCTGAAGGATTTTGCGCTCTCGGACGCAGCATGCCTGTTCAACCTGTCGACCGTCGATGATCTCGGCGATTTGCTTCGCAGCGATCATGACCTTGTGGTCCTGCACGGCGATGGCCGCTTCCCGGGCTGGTCGTCCGAACTGCTGTTTCAGGAGATCGTCGTTCCCGTCGGCGCCTCAGATGTGATTGCGGCGGTGCAGTCCGGCGCGGCGGAAGACCGGCCGCCGCTGCTGCACTATCCGCGCCTGGCCCCCAACTGGATCGATTGGCCGGGCTGGATCCAGCGCAGTGGTCAGTCGGAGTTTCTCACCTGGCCGGGCCTTGCCTGTGCCAGCTACAATCAGTCCATCGGCCGGGCCCTTAAAGGGCAGGGGCTGGCGCTTGGCGCCTTGCCCTTGCTGCGCGCGGAAATCGCCTCGGGCGACCTGGTACCGCTGAGCCGCGGCGAACTTGCCACCGGCAAGGGCTATTACATTGCCTGGCCGGACACACGCCCGCTCAGCCAGGAGGCCGAGCGGCTGAAATCAGCTTTGCTGGGAAGCGGCTAGAAGGTTTTTGCGGGACTGGTGACAAACGCCGCCAGCCCCCCGGTGCCACCCCGGTCAAGCGAGGCGCAGAACCGGGCCTACTCGCAGTGCCGCTTGTCAAAGCCTGAGAGGTTGAGAAGATCGGTTTTGCCCGCTCGATTTCACTGGAAGTGAATAGGCCCCGGGTCTCCCTTCGGTCGCCCGGGGTGACACGGAGCTTGAGGGCCCGCGTGATCTACAGTCTGGGTACGTCCCCAACAGACCGTGCCGGTCAGTTGTCCCGCACCACATAGACCGACGCCTTGGAATGGCGCACGACCCGGGCGGCGTTGGGGCCCAGCAGATACTCGCTCAAATGCGGCTGGTGCGCGCCGATGACGATGAGATCGGCGCCGGTCTTCTTGGCGACTTCCAGGATCTCCTCATAGACCGAACCTGTCGTCACCAGATGGCGGATGTCCTTGTTGCGCTCCTCCCCGAGCGCGCTTGAGACCTTGGCGACCAGCTTCTCGCGGGTCTGCTCCACCATCTGGCTCTGGAAGTTTTCCTCGAAATAGGAGGCGACCAGGTTCATGCCGGCATTGGGCACGACGGAGATGACGTCGAGCTGGGCATCGTCCAGCCGGGCCAGCTTGTCGGCAACTTGCAGCACCCTGGTATCGTGGTCCTGCTGAACGTCGACTGCGCACAAAATGGATTTGGTCATGCCGTTGCTCCTTCTTCGCGGGGCGCCCGGCCGGCACGGCTGCGCTGCAGCAAATAGACCAGGATCAGGAGAATGAGGCCGGGGATATAAATCAGTTCCTTGGGCAGCTGGTCTGCTGCGACCCTGGCTTCCTTCACGATGACGGGTTCGTCGGCGTAAAAATCGAACATACCCAGTTGATCGAAATAGGGCGTGCCGGGGAATGGCTCGTCCAGCTTGACGACGCCGTCCTCGTCGATGGTTGTTAGGCCAAGGGCCGTGAGGCGAGCCTCGCCACCGTCCTCGTCGCCCGGGTTGATCAGGATACGGGTCTCGGTGGTGTCGCCGGTGTCGAAATCGGGACCGCTCAGCACAAGCCGGATCTCACTGCCTGCGGGCGCGTTGCCGACGGCCTCGACGAATTGCGCCGGGGCGACAGACTCGAAGGGCGGCTGGATCCGGTTCATGAAGAAGTCGGGCCTGAACAGGATGAAGGCAATCAGCACCAGGGCGACGCTTTCATAGATGCGGTTCTTGGTGATGAAATGACCCATGGTGCCGGCGGTGAACACCAATATGGCGATCGTCGCCATGATGGACACCAGGATCCCTTGCGTGATCGTCACATCGATCAGCAAGAGGTCCGTGTTGAAGATGAACACGAATGGCAGGGCGACGGTGCGCAGCGAATAGAAGAAGGCGGTGAAGCCGGTCTTGATCGCATCGCCGCCCGACACCGCTGCCGCGGCGAAGGACGCAAGCCCCACGGGTGGAGTCACATCCGCCATGATGCCGAAATAGAACACGAACAGATGCACGGCGATCAGCGGCACGATCAGGCCGGACTGGGCACCGAGCTCGACCACGACACCGGCCATCAGAGAGGACACGACGATGTAGTTGGCGGTGGTCGGCAGACCCATGCCGAGCACCAGCGACAGGAGACCGACAAAGATCAGCATCAGCACCAGATTGCCACCCGAGACGAATTCGACCAGGTCGGCCATGACCTGGCCGATACCGGTCAGGGTCACCGTGCCGACGATCACGCCGGCCGTGGCCGTCGCAAGGCCGATGCCGATCATGTTGCGGGCGCCGTCGATCATGCCGTGGACAAGGTCGTTGATGCCTGCCTTGAAGGCCTCGGCCTGCTCGTTCTCACCCCGGAACAGGGCCTTGATCGGCCGCTGGGTCAGGAGAATGACGAACAGCAGCGCGGTTGCCCAGAACGCGGACAGGCCCGGAGATTTCTGTTCGATCATCAGGAAATAGACCAGAACGACGATCGGCAGCAGATAATAGAGCCCGGCCTTGTAGATCTCGGAGATTTCCGGAAGCGTGATCTCGGTAGCGTTCGGATCGTCCGGATGCAGGTCTTCCGTCGTTGCGGCGAGTTTCAGAAGCGCCAGATAGGCCAGGAACACCAGCAGGGCGAGAACCCAGCCGGAACCTTGGGGCACCAGCGCGACGACCCAGCCGATCGGGTACTGGATGCCATAGCAGAGCGCGGCGAAGCCGGCGAAGAAGACGAACATGCCGAGGACGGTGCGCAAGGTCGATACGGTCTTGTGGCCGATGGTCGGCATGTTCCGCTTCACCGCTTCCAGGTGCACGATATAGACCAGCGCGATATAGGAGATGACTGCCGGTAGGAAGGCGTGGGTGATGACATCGACATAGGAAATGCCGACATATTCCACCATCAGGAAGGCGGCGGCGCCCATGACCGGCGGCATGATCTGGCCGTTGACCGAAGACGCCACTTCCACGGAGCCGGCCTGTTCGGAGGTGAAGCCGACCCGCTTCATCAGCGGAATGGTGAAGGTGCCGGTGGTGACGACGTTGGCGATCGAGGAGCCGGAGATCAGGCCGGTGGCGGCGGAGCCGACAACGGCGGCCTTGGCCGGGCCGCCCTTGAGGTGGCCGAGCGCGCCGAAGGCCATCTTGATGAAGTAATTGCCGGCGCCCGCCTTGTCCAAAAGCGCGCCGAAAAGAACGAACAGGAACACGAATTTTGTGGAGACACCGAGGGCGATGCCGAAAACGCCCTCCGAGGTGATCCACATATGGCTCATCGCCTTTTGCAGCGAGGCGCCTTTCCAGCGGATCACTTCAGGCACCCATTCGGAGGAGCCGAAGAAGACATAGAGCAGGAAGACCGTGGCAACGATGGCCATTGCGGGGCCAAGCGCCCGGCGCGCCGCTTCGAACAGGACGACGATCCCTGCGAGCGCGAACCACTTGTCGGTGTCGTCGGCCAGGCCGCCATTGTTGACGATCTTGTGGTAGAAGAAATAGCCGTAAAGCGCGATGAACGCGCCGAAAAAGGCCAGCACCCAGTCCTGGACCGGAATGTGATGGCGCGGACTGCTTTTCAGGGCCGGATAGGCCATGAAGGCTAGGAACATCGCGAAGGCGAGATGGAACTGGCGGCTGTTGTTGATCAGGTCCGAGGGCAGGACGTAATTGGCGACCGGCGAGGCAAGCAGAACCTGGAAACAGGACCAGACAAGCGCGATGGTCGCGATCATCAGTCCTACCGCGCCGGCCGGATTTCTGGATCCGGAATCGGAGGCGGCGACGAGTTCCTGAAGTTCCTCTTCGGACAGACCTTGCCTGTTGTGCTGGTTCTGGTCAGACATGAATTTCCCCCGGGTTTCCGGCTGAAGAACAGTGCCGGCGCTGTGCCCTCTGGCGTCCGGACAGGCATCCGTCAGGACAGGTGTCATTTGGTCGATACGCTGGCAGCCCGATGAAATTTCCGAACCGCCGCAGCAGAACGGGCCCGGAAATGATCCGGGCCCGAGAGCGTCTTGGGGCTTAGTTGATCCAGCCCTGTTCCTTGTAGTATTTCGCCGCGCCCGGATGGAGCGGAGCGCTGAGGCCGTCCTTGACCATTTCTTCCGGCTTCAGGTTGGCAAAGGCCGGATGCAGCTTCTTGAAGGCGTCGAAGTTTTCAAACACCGACTTGACCAGAACGTAGACGGTTTCTTCCGGAACGTTCGCGGAGGTGATGAAGGTGGCGCCGACACCGAAGGTCGAAGTGTCTGCATCATTGCCGCGATACATGCCGCCCGGGATCGTCGCCGTCCGGTAGTAGCTGTTGTCGCCGACCAGTTTGTCGACGACCTCGCCACCGACATTCACCAGGTTGGAATCACAGGCCGTGGTGGCTTCCTGGATCGAACCGGACGGGTGACCGACGGTGTAGACCATGGCGTCGATCTGGTTGTCGCACAGCGCCGCGGACTGCTCGGCAGCCTTCAGCTCGGTGGCGAGCGCGAAGTCGTCCTTGGTCCAGCCCATGGCTTCCATCAGCACTTCCATGGTGCCGCGCTGGCCGGAGCCCGGGTTGCCGATATTGACGCGCTTGCCCTTGAGGTCTTCGAAGTTCTTGATGCCGCTGTCAGCACGAGCGACGACCGTGAACGGCTCCGGATGCACGGAGAAGACGGCGCGCAGGTCTTCAAACGGACCTTTTTCCTCGAATTTCGAGGTGCCGTTGTATGCATGGTACTGCCAGTCGGACTGGGCAACGCCGAATTCCAGCTCGCCTTCGCGCACGGTGTTGATGTTGTAGACGGATCCGCCGGTGGATTCGACCGAGCACCGGATGCCGTGTTCCTTGCGGCCCTTGTTGACGAGACGGCAGATGGCGCCGCCGGTCGGGTAATAGACGCCCGTCACACCACCGGTACCGATGGTGATGAACTCCTCTGCGGAGGCTGCGCCGGTGAATGCGATGCTGGTCGCCAGAACGGCGCCGGCAAGGTTCAGTTTCATCATCATTTGACTAGGCTTCCCTTTGTTAAAATTCTCAGGTCCAGCATGGTCGTTGCCACCCTAGACATTTTCAAACTCGTCGAGCAAGCGATTGTGCTTGTCGACCTCCTGGATCCGGGCTTCCGCCTCGGATCCGGCTCGCGCAACCAGCATGCCGGTGATGGTTTCGATGAGCACCAGCGTGGCTGCGTAAGACGAGAAAAAGTGAGGACTTTCAGTGCGTTGTATGAAGAGAAAGTCCGCGAATTGCAATCCCGGAAAGGCATGGCTGTCCGTCAGCACGATGACTTTTGCACCGCTTGCTGCCGCGACTTCCGCGGCACGGACGGAGCGGTGTGCATAGGGATGCTTGGAGATGATGATGACGCTGTCAGCTGACGTGACGCCGGCCAGCGTGCTGCCCAGGGTGGCACCGTTGCGGCCGGCCACGACCCAGCGGTCGTCGAACCATTTTGCCAGATAGGCGAAATAATCGGTGAAACCGGCGGAGGCGAGGGCCCCGATCAGGACGATCTTGCGCGACTTTTCCAGGCACTCGACGGCGGCTTCCAGGTGCTGCGGGTCGATGTCCTCGACCAGCGCCTTGATGTTGTTGAGGCAAGCGGCGACCTGACGTGGCAGCAACGGCTGATCGGCATCGGACTGAAGGCGCCGGGCCTTGTCCTGAAACGTGCCCTGGCCGCGCCGGCTTATTTCCGCGCGGGCCTGCTCCCTGAGCGCCTCATAGTCCGGATACCCGAGCGCGCGCGCCAGTCGCGTGTAGCTTGCCGGCGACACGCCGCTGGCGGAGGCGACGGCGCGCAGGCTGCGCGTTGCGATTTCCACTTGATTTTCAGCTATATAGTCGGCAGCTATGCGCAACGTATCGCTGAGCTCGGCATAATTGGCCGAGATCGCGGTCCGGAGCAGCAGCGGCGACATGGTTTCCATCCGGTTACTGTTCCATTTGTTTTTTACATTGTCAATTTCTGAAACAAATGTTTCGATGTCAAAACATCTCCCTCCCGCCGCCCGCTTGTGCGCCGGCGGCGTTGTCCGTATCCGAACCACGAGCGAACCGTTTGCCTGACCCAAAACGCGGCTCGGGGATCATGACAAGGCCCTGATAAAAATACAATTATAAATTGAATAATTTCATAGTTATGCATCTTTTAGTTTAAATTGTGCTATAATGCCTTGGGGGCATTACGCTTTTCCTATCGTGAAGTAGGGAAGGAGGGAAACATGATCACTTGCAGGACCAAACCACTTCTGGCCACCATCCCGTCTTTTGTGCTGTCACTCTTTCTGAGCGGCCCGGCGCTGGCGGGCGGCTATTTCGAGGTCGAGCCCGGCGTGGATCTCTATTACGAGGACCACGGATCGGGCCTGCCGATTGTCCTGGTGCCGGGGTGGACCTTTACGACCGATGTCTTCGAGCACCAGATCGAGGCCTTTGCCGGCACCCACCGGGTCATCAGCTTCGACCCGCGCAGCCAAGGGCGTTCCACAGTGACGCTGGAGGGCAACAACTATGTTACCCAGGGAGCGGATCTGGCCAAGTTGCTGGACCATCTGAAGGTCGAAAAGCCCGTACTGGTCGGCTGGTCCTTCGGCTGTCTGGCAACCTGGGAGTTCGTCAAGACCCGGTCGGTGGAGGCCGCGGCGGCCCATATGTGCATCGATCTGTCGCCGACCCCCATGACCGGCCGTGACGGCGATTGGACCGAAGGCAGCATCGCCGATATCTCCGGTCTCTTTGACGGTGTGCAGACCGCGCGCGGGCACAGGGAGGCGATCCACTGGTATGCCGACGAGGTCATGATCGAACAGGACTACACGCCGGAACTCGCCCGCTGGATCGAGGATCAGTCGACCCAGTCGCCGCCCTGGGTGGCCGCCGCCTATCTGGCTGCGGGCAATTTCAGCAATTACCTCGTCACGGCCAAGGAAATCGACGCCAAGATCCCGTCCGCCTTCGTGGTCGCGGATCACTGGTCAGATACGGCGAGGAAGTATCTCGCGAAACAAACGCCCAACAGCGAGGTCCATGCCTTCGGTGGCCACATGATGTTCTGGGAATACCCGAACCGGTTCAACCGGGTGCTTGCCGGGTTCATCGCCCGGATCGAATAGGGGGGGGCGATAAGCGCGGTACTGGGCTTCTCAGGTTGCCCGACAAAACTGCCTCTCGATCGTCATCCCGGCCAAGCGAATCGCGAGCCGGGACCGGGGAGCCACAAGTCTTAGTCGAGGGACTTTGCCCAATTAAAGGAATCCGGCCCCCCCGGTCCCGGATCTTCGCTGCGCTACGTCCGGGATGACGCTACAGGGGGCGATAAGAAAAGGTCGGTGCCGGCTTGTGGCCGGCACCGCCGTTTCCGAAGGTCAGGTTGCCTGCAGCGTGTAGACGGAAAACAGACCATCCTCGTCGGTATCCGTGTCCAGAATGCGCCAGCCGCCGTCGCGGGCGATGTCCGAGAACGCCGCCTCACAGTACTTGTGCGAGTTCTCCGTATGGATCGTCTCGCCCTTTTCAAAGGCGATGGTTTCGCCCACCACCGTGACCGTCTGTGTCTTCAGGCTTTCCAGATGCATTTCGATGCGGCTGTCCCGGGCGTTCCAGACTGCCTTGTGAGTGAAGGCCGACAGGTCGAAATCGGCCTCCAGCTCCCGGTTGATCCGCTGCAGGAGATTCTGGTTGAAAGCCGCCGTGATCCCGGCCGGGTCGTCATAGGCCTCCAGCAGGATGTCTTCCGCTTTCGGCCGGTCGACGCCAACGATCATGGTGGCTTCCGGCATGGCCTCGCGGACATGCCCCAGCAGGTCCGCCGCCGCATGCCTCTCGAAATTGCCGATCGTCGAACCGGGGAAGAACACCAGGATCGGCAGTTCGGGCAGGAGTGGCAGCTTGCCGAAGGGCTGGGTGAAATCGGCGGCAACCGGGATCACCGCCAGCGACGGATATGCCCGGCGCACCCGGTCGGCGGAGGCCTTCAGGTGATTGGCGGATATGTCGATCGGCATATAGACCGAAAGATCCTGAAAGGCGCTGAGCAGCAGGTCGGTCTTGCGGCTGGAGCCGCTGCCGAGTTCCACCATGGTGCCGCGGGCTCCGGCCAGGCGCCGGTATTTCGCGGCGTTGGCTTTCAGGATCGCCAGCTCCGTGCGGGTCGGATAATAGGCGTCCAGTTCGGTGATCGCCTCGAACAGATGCGAGCCGACATCATCATAGAGCCATTTGCTGTTGCTGGTTTTGCGGGAAGCTTTCAGGCCCTGAAGAATGTCTTCACGGAAAATCTTCGCCTGCTCGTCGGGGGAAGCATGTTTGGTCATGAGTCGGCCGCCAGTCTGAGGCCCAGCATCTGCCAGCGCTGGTGCGGATAAAAGAAAGTGCGGTAGGAGGCGCGCATCTGGCGTTCCGGGGTCGCGCAGGAGCCGCCGCGCAGAACCATCTGGTTGACCATGAACTTGCCATTGTATTCGCCGATGGCGCCGTCCGGTGGCCTGAAGCCGGGATAGGGAGCGAAGGCGCTGGAGGTCCATTGCCAGACATCGCCCCAGAGGCCTGGCAGGCCTGCGCGCGGGGTAAGCGCGCCGCTTTCCAGGAAGTTGCCGTCGATGCGCGTGGGCGCGGCTGCCGCCTCCCATTCCGCTTCGGTTGGCAGCCGATGACCGGCCCAGCGGGCAAACGCGTCTGCCTCGTAATAACTGACATGAACGACCGGAGCCGCAAGGTCGACCGGGCGGGCGCCTTGCAAGGTGTAAGTCCACCAGCCGTCATCCTGGCGCCACCAGTAAAGCGGGGTGTCCCAGCCCTCACGTTCCCTAACGGCCCAGCCTTCCATCAGCCAGAGCGTCTGGGTTTCGTAGCTGCCATCTTCCATGAAGGCGATCCACTCGGCATTTGTGACGGGGCGGCCGGCCAGCTGGTAAGGCTCGAGCCAGACCTTGTGGCGCGGCCCCTCGCAATCATAAGCGAAGCCGCTGCCGCCATGGCCGATCTCGACCAAACCGCCCTCATGCCGGGTCCAGGCGCTGTCCTGCACCGGATACACTGGGGCCGGTTTCGGCTCGGCATAGGCGGGCAGGAGTGGGTTATAGGAAAACGCGTGCAGAAGATCGGTGACCAAAAGTTCCTGGTGCTGCATCTCGTGATGGCAGCCAAGCGTGATCAGCGCGTCCAGATCTTCCTGGTTGAGCGTGAAGGCGTCCCGGGCCAGCCCGTCCCGCAGGGCATCTTCCACATGCATGCGATAGTCCAGAACGTCCGGCACGGACGGCCGCGACAGCAGCCCGCGTTTGGACCGTGTGTGCCGGGGCCCGGCCTGGACATAATAGGAATTGAAGAGCAGCGCGAAGCGCTCGTCCCGCGGCCGGTATCCGGGCAGCGACGGCTTGAGGATAAACTCCTCGAAAAACCAGGTGGTGTGGGCCAGGTGCCATTTCGGCGGACTAGCATCCTCCATGGATTGCAGGCCCATGTCCTCCGGGGTCAGGGGCTGCACCAGCGCCCGGGTCTGTGCCCGCGTCCGCTCGAACAGGTCAAGCGCCGACGCGGCCGGTGACGGTGTTGTCCGCCCGTCCAGTAACGTCATCTTATGTCCTCCACATGGGAGCCGGCCGGACTGCCTCCGGCCGCGCCTTGAATGCCGCCAAGCGAGAGGAACGTAAGTGCCCCCGGACAATTTCCAATGCAGGGAATTGCACCGGTGAGGTGCAAAAATGCGCCGCCAATACCAAGGTATCCGGATTGTTTATAAAATTAAACAAAGGTGATAAAAAATTACGATTTGTCTTCATTTGTTAGAAAAGTCTCAACTAGTTGATTTTGTGGGCAAATGGCTTTTTGAGGCGCCCTAAGCCGTCGCGTCTGCTGTCCCGCAGTCTAGAAAACAGCTCCTGACAGGGGACTGTCAGGAGCGTTTGCGAGCCTCCTTCACGTTGGCGTGAACGTCCGTTCGGCACGCAATGAGCCGACAGTGGGAACGGACGACTTGACGGATTGGGGCAAATGTCCTAGATGGCTAATAGGTCAATTGTCCTAGTCGGGCAAGGGGCAGTTTCAATCCGATCGGAAGGCAGGAGAGATGGCGGCCGGAGACACACGGAAGCAGATAATCGATGCGGCGGACGACCTGTTCTACGGGCTGGGCTTTTCCCAGACATCCTTTGCGGATATTGCCGCGGCGGTGAACATCTCGCGCGGCAACTTCTATTATCATTTCAAGACCAAGGACGAGATCCTCGAGGCCGTGATCGACAAGCGTCTCGCGGACCGGGAAACCTTGCTGAGCCGTTGGGACGAAACCGCCGCGCGGCCGGAAGACCGAATCGCCTGCTTCATCAGGATCGTCATCGCCAACCAGACGAAGATCATGGCTTACGGCTGCCCGGTCGGCACCCTGACCACGGAATTGAGCAAGCTCGATCACCCGGCGAAAGACAAGGCCAACCGCATCATGGCCCTGTTTCGCGACTGGCTCGTGCGCCAGTTCGAGGTTCTGGGAACCGGCGCGCTGGCAAAAGACCATGCCTTGCATGTTCTCGGCTGGAGCCAGGGCGTCGCGACCCTGGCGCAGGCGTTCAAGGACGAGGCCTATGTCCAGCGCGAAGTCGACAGCATTCTCGCCTGGCTGGACGGCGTTCGCAGCGCGGCTCAGGCAGCCGGCTGATTTCATTCCTTTAGACATGGAGACACGCGATGTATGTGGTGACCCTGACATTTTCCGAAAACAAGGCCCGCGCGGGTGAGCTGATGGACGGTCACAAGGCCTGGATCCGGCAGGGGTTCGACCGGGGCCTGTTCCTGATGGTCGGCAGCCTGCAGCCCAACCGGGGCGGGGGCATCCTGGCCCATGGCGCGGACCGGGAGACGCTTGAGGCCTTTGTCGCCGAGGATCCCTTTGTGGTCGAGGAGGTGGTGACCGCCGATATTCTGGAAATCACCCCGGCGCGGCTGGACGAGCGGCTGGAGTTTCTCGCGGCCTGATACGGGCCCGATACGAGCCCGATACGAGCCCGATACGAGAACGTGTTCACGGCGTGCTTCCGGAGGTTGCCAGAGGATACGGTTTGATGGCACTGGTTTTGTCGGGACAAACAATCGACACAGAGCGGCGCCAACTAGTGTGGTGAATTTGAAATTCGCCTCATTGTTGCAGCGACCATCGAAGCGAATTTCAAATTCGAAAACCACACTAAATACTTATGCTTGCTAGTCACCCTTTTGAATCTGAAGCTCGTTCCGAGTGTGCCGGGAAATAAGACGAACTTCAGATTCGGGTGACTAGCCCCTTAAAAGCTCTGGGAGGACGCCGCATGCTCGACATCAAGGGATCTCTGCCCGCTCTCGTGACCCCGTTCAAGGACGGCAAGGTCGACCTTGACGCGCTTGAGCGCCTGGTCGAGTGGCATATCGCAGAAGGCAGCGACGGTCTGGTAGCCGTCGGCACCACAGGGGAGAGCCCAACGGTGTCCAAGGTTGAGCACAAGGAAGTCATCACACGCGTCGTGGATCTTGTCGCCGGCCGGGTGCCGGTGATTGCAGGGACAGGGTCGAATGCCACCGCCCAGTCACTGGACATGCTGCAGCATGCCGAGGCCGCCGGTGCAGACGCCGCCCTGGTGGTGACCCCCTATTACAACAAGCCCAATCAGGCAGGTCTGTTGAGCCACTACAAGGTGCTGCATGACAACAGCAACCTGCCGATCATCCTTTACAACATTCCCGGCCGCTGCGTGATCGATATCCTGCCGGAGACGATGGCGGAGATGGCAAGCTGGCCGCGGATCATCGGTGTGAAGGACGCCACCGGCAGCATGGAGCGGGTCAGCCAGCAGCGGGCGCTCTGTGGCAAGGCCTTTGTCCAGTTGAGCGCGGAAGATGCTGCCGCGCTCGGCTTCAACGCCCATGGCGGCCGGGGCTGCATCTCGGTCACTGCCAATATTGCCCCGCGTTTGTGCGCGGAGTTTCAGAAGGCGTCGCTCGCCGAAGACCTGGAGCTTGCGCGCGATTATCAGGATCGGCTGTTGCCGCTTCATTCGGCGGTGTTCCTGGAACCGCCTGCCGCTTGTGTCAAATACGCCCTGTCGCGGCTCGGCCTTTGTCAGGAAGATGTCCGACTGCCGCTGACGCCGGTAACGGCGGAGACCCGACGGGTGCTCGACACCGCCATGGAACACGCGGGCCTCGTCTGACGGCCGCCGCGAAGCGGCCGCCATTTCCTAAAATGCGCAAGGACATGTTCACGGGCTGGCAAAGTTCAGCTTGGAAATATCGTATTTAGTCGTGTCCCGATGATCCGAATATGCCATCTTTCCGATGCGGAAGGTCATTTTGTGATGTTCGTCACACTTTCACTGCGCATGTTTGTTCGCATCAACTGGAGGACTGTGCAGAAATCTGCACAGTTGCACATTTTAACACTTTCGCCTTGAAGGGATTTTCTCTCTAAATATCAACGAACTGAGAAAGTCTCGCCAAGTTGGCACACCTGTTGCAATTCTGTTTGCATCGGCACCGGACAACACGGCGCCCCGGAAATCGAAAAGACAACAGGCAGTACAGACACCAACGCAAGATCCAAGGAGACTGAAAATGTCCAACATCGCATATGTCACTATCAAAGGCGCAACCCAGGGCGACATGACGTCCGACGCCACCACCGCCGACAGCATCGGCAATCTGTGGCAGGAAGGCCATGAAGGCGAATCCTTGGTCTATGCCTTCGAACAGCACGCCGTTGTGCCGCGGGATCCGCAATCCGGCTCCATCATCGCCACACGCCGCCACATGCCGACCACCTTCATGAAGCCGGTCGACAAGTCCACACCGTTGATGTGGCAGGCACTGGCCACCGGCGAGTCCCTGGAAATCGAAGTCCAGTTCTGGCGCACCTCTACCTCGGGCGTTCAGGAGCATTACTACACGATCAAGTACGAGGACGCCGTCCTGGTCGAAGGCAAGACGATCCTGCCGGACGTCAACGACGAAGCCAACGCCTCCCGCGGCGATTGCGACAAGTGGTCCTTCACCTATCGCAAATGCGTCTGGACGCACGAGAAGGCCGGTACCAACGCTTCCGACGACTACCGCGCTCCGGTCACCTGATCGACCGCTTGAAACCCGATGGACCGCGCCCTGCAACGCGGTCCATCCTGCCGGAAGGATGCCCCTCCTGTCGGCGCGAACCGCCCGGTCCCACCACCGGGCGGTTTCTTTTTTGGAACAAGCGTCCTCCCTCCGGTGTCACCCCGGACGAGCATCGCGAGATCCGGGGCCTACTCATTTCCAGAGCGCCTTGATTTTCGGCACGGCCGGGCTGCAAATTGGCACCGCCTCAACAAGCGGTACCGCGAGTGGGCCCCGGCTCTGCGCTGCGCTTGGCCGGGGTGACGCCGGGGTTCAGGCGCTGGCTTCGATCAATTCCGGCGGCGCCAATTTCCTACCCAAATGTCTCACCTCTTCGAGCTCTACGGTCAGGTTCTCCCGGACTTGTCCGCATGACCTCACAGGGATTGAGTCCAACAAAAAAGGCGCCCCGCTGGAGCGCCTTTTTTGTTGGATGTCAGAAGCTCACTGAACTCTCGGATAAAGCGTTTCGATCTCGCCGAGATCGCTGTCGCCTTGAAGCCGGTCCAGTTCCGGTGTCCAAGGGCCGGCAATCTCCGGTGCGTTCAGCATGGCGAGCGCCTTGCCGGCCGATCCCGGAATGACCTGGGTGAGGGCTTCCATAACGACGCGCAGGCAGTCGAGCGTCACGTAGATCACCGTCTGGCAGCGCTCTTTGGTGTCCTCGTTCTTGATGAGCTCCCACGGCGCCTGTTCGGCGAAATAGTTGTTCATCTCGTCGGCGACAGTGATGATCGCCTGGGTCCTGGCCGGGATCTCGGCAAGGTTGATCCAGCCGCCGAACCCGGCGGTCGCGTCAAGCACGGACTTGCGGATGGCTTCGTCCGCGGGCGACAGGGCACCTGGTGCCGGCAGCTTGCCGTCAAACCGGGCCTTGGAGAATTTGGCCGCCCGCGACAAGAGGTTGCCGATCTTGTTGCCGAGCTCGCTGTTATAGGTCTGGGTGATCAGGTCGACCGAGATCTGGCTGTCGCTGTCGGCGCGCATGTGCCGGGCAAGGTACCAGCGCAGGGCATCGACGCCGAGCTTCTCGATCACCTCGAGCGGATCGACCACATTGCCGATGGATTTCGACATTTTCACACCGCCGGCACCGACCCAGTGGCTGTGCACGGAGAGTTTCTTCGGCAGCGGCAGGCCGGCGGCCATCAGCATGATCGGCCAGTAGACGCCGTGCGGCTTCAGGATGTCCTTGCCGATCAGATGCTCGCATTCGGCCCACCAGGACGCATAGCTGTCGTCCGGCCAGTCGATATTGGTCAGGTAGTTGGTCAGTGCGTCGAACCAGACATAGGTGACGAAGTCCGCGTCGAAGGGCAGTTCGACGCCGAGGGTCACGCGGGTCTTCGGCCGGGAGATGCACAGATCTTCCAGCGGCTCGGACAGCATCTGCTTGAGCTCGTTCTTGAACGCTTCGGGCTGCACAAAATCCGGATTGTCGGCAATATGTTTCAGCAGGCGCTCGCGGAACGGCTCCATCTTCAGGAAATAGTTTGTTTCCTCGGTCTGCTCGACCTTCATGGTCGGGTGCAGCGGGCACTGGCCTTCCTCGGTGAGATCGCTCTCCTTCTTGAACTCCTCGCAGCCCTTGCAGTAGGTGCCGGTGTAGTTCTTCTTGACGATCAGGTCCTTGTCGAAGATCGACTGTTCCATGCCGGCGACAGCCTGTTTGTGGCCCTCGCGGCTGGTGCGCACGAAATAGTCGTAGGTGACGTCGAGCTGGTCGAACACGTCCCGGAACTCCTTGCAGCGCATGTCGAGGAATTCCTCGACCGGCAGACCCAGGTCCTGGGCGGCTTCCTGGTTCTTCTGGCCATGCTCGTCCACGCCGGTCGACAGCATCAGCTCATAACCCAGCGCCTGGCGGTTGCGTTTCAGGATATCGGCCATGATCGAGGTGAAGGCATGACCGATATGCGGGGAACCGTTGACGTAATAGATCGGGGTGGTGATGTAGCTTTTCATCCAGATGCTTTCGAATTTCCGGCTGATGTTGGCGGACCGCCTTCAAAACGTTGCCGTGCGGTCGCTGGGGCAGACCCAAAAAGTGAAGTCGCTGCTATATTTCACACTCACGGGAGCAAGAAAAGCCCCGGCCTTGCTTTCTACGCTCAAAGTGGGTGATCGGACCGGGATCTCAAGGGAGGCAACGTGAGGCGCTACGTCGCTCTCTCAGGTGCGACGCTGCCGAGACACTTCCCTCCCGGTTCGTCCTTGCCGGGCTTGACCCGGCAATCCATGCCGTGACATCGCCCCGAAATCTAAGACTCTCCATGTAGCGCTGAAACGGCATGGATGCCATGGTCAAGCCATGGCATGACGAAGCTGGGAAGGTGAAACCAAATCGATCCATTCTCACTGACCCCACCGGCAAGTCACCCGATCAGCCAGATTCCTCCGAGCACGAACAGCGCCAGGAACGCGGTCTGGGTGACCAGCATCCAGATGGCCGGGCCGCCGACTTCCAGGAGTTTCGGGATCGAGGTCTTCATGCCGACGGCGGCGATCGCCGCCAGCAGAGCCCAGCGGGAGACGTGACCGGCCAGGTCCTTGACCATTTCCGGGATCAGGCCGAGAGAATTCAGCGCGGCCAGCACCAGGAAGGCGACGACAAAGGCCGGCATGATCGGCGGACGGGCTCCGCCGGGTTCCGCGTGCTTGCGCAGGATCAGGGCCGCGACGAGCACGATCGGCGCCAGCATGGTGACGCGGATGAGCTTGACCAGCGTGGACAGATCGCCGGTTTCCTCAGAGATCGAAAATCCCGCACCGACCACCTGGGCGACATCGTGGATCGTGCCGCCGAGAAAGACGCCGGTCGCATCCTGGGACAGGCCCAGAGAGGACGTCAGGATCGGATAGAAGATCATCGCCAGGGTGGAGAGCACGGTCACGGTGATCACCGTGAAGGCAAGATCGCGTTCGGCATGCTCGCGCTTGGGCAGGATAGAGCCGATGGCCATGGCGGCCGACGCGCCGCAAATGGCGACCGCGCCACCGGAGAGAAACGAAAACAGCCGGTCGCGGCCGAACAGACCGCCAATCAGAAGCGAGAAGCCGATCGTCGCCAGAACGCCGACGATCACAAGAAGCAGAAACGGCAGGCCGAGCTGCTGCACCATCTCCACGCTGATGCGCACACCCAGGAGAGCCACTCCGACCCGGAGCAGCGTGCGCGCGGAAAAGGCGATGCCGGCGCCGGTGCGTTGTTCCTCGGAGAGAAAGTTGAGCGGCATGCCCAGAAGGATTGCCATCAGCATGGCCGGCGCGCCGTAATGCTCGTTCAGGAACTGGGCGGCAATCGCCACCAGACCGGCAATCGCAATGCCCGGGAACAGCCGGTTCGCCCGGTCTTTCAATGGTGACACCATTTTGCGTCCTTGTGTTGATTAACGGTCGACCGGAAGGCCGCTCGGGACAGTCTCGGGAATGCCGAAGGGCGGGGCCGACACAGAGCTTGTGCCGGTCAGGCTTTTCAGGAAAGCCACCAGATCGGCGATCTCGGTATCGGTGAGCGCGACGGGCTCAATATCGCGGAAACGGGCCTGGCGCGCCATCTCACGAGCGTCATTCCAGACCACAAAATCGATGGCCGCGAGCCAGGGCGCTTGCGGCAGCGCGGCTGTTTCGGGTGTCCAGCGGGCCAGCATTCCGTCCGGATCGAGATGATGGCGGACGATGCCTTCCAGGGTCGGATAGGCGCCGTTATGGCCGTAAGGCGCGGTGAGTTCGACGTTGCGCAGCATGGGCGTACGGAAGCGGTAGGCATCCTCCAGACGGTCGGTTTCGCCCATCACCCCGACATCGCGCACCATCGGATCGAACCGGCGGGTGCGGCCCGGACCGAAAGGCGGCAGGCCGAGGGCGTGGAATTGCTGGTCGCTCAGCAGCTTGCCGGAATGACAGCCGGAGCAGCCCGCCTTGCCGTAGAAAAGCTCAAGACCGCGCGTCTGGCCCGCATCGAGCGCGGCTTTGTCACCGCCGAGATACCGGTCGAACGGACTGTCGAAGCTCTGCCATTCCACCGCCTGGAACGCGGCTAGCGCATTGGCGATCTCGACGATGGTCACCTGGTCCGGCGTGTCGATGTGATCGAAGGCCTCAACAAACAGTCGGCCGTATTCGGGGATCACACGCACCCTTTTGGCGAGGATCGGCCAGGCATTGTCGATCCGGTCGTGAATGGCACCGGCGACCTCGTTTTCTTTCGGATTGCCGGCCATTTCGAACTGGGCGGTCACCGGGAACACCGCTTGGGCGGCGAGCAGGGAATTGAAGCCGGTTGGCAGCCATTCCTCGGCCGGGGAGTTGAAGCCGTTTTCATAGGTATCGGCGATGGAAAGGCGGCCATCATGGAACAGGGTATGAAGCTCTTTTGCGCCGAGATTCCAAAGGCCTGGAGCGTTTCTCGGAATCCGTTTCTTGATCCGGCGGTCGCCGGATCCGGCAACACGCTCCGGACCCAGCCCTTCGCCGCCTTCACCGATCCCGAGCGACAGCCGGTCGCCGGTCCCGAGCCGGGGATGATGGCAACCGGCACAGGCAATATTCCTGTTGCCGGACAGGATCTTGTCGTAAAAAAGGAGCTGACCGAGCGCCGCCTGCTTGCGGTCGAACGCGAGAAAGTCGTCCTGCGTCAGCGGCGCGGGCAAGTCAGAAGCCGCGGCAGGCGCCGCCAGACAGAAAGCCAGAGGGATCCAGCGCAACCCATGCAGACCAAACTGAAAACCGCCTTGCTTGTCCTGACGCTTCTTTCGTCGCCCGCTTTGGCCGAAATCGAACACGCGCGCGACCTGATGGAGGCCAACCGCTACGAAGAGGCAATGAAGGAACTCTGGCCGGCTGCGCGTTCCGGCAATGCCGACGCCGAGGAGCTGATCGGTGTCATGTATGCCATGGGGCTCGGCGTCGAGCGCGACGACCAGCGGGCCTTCGAGTGGTACTTGAGAAGCGCCATGAAGGGCCATCCCGGCGCCCAGTCCGGTATCGGCTGGTACTATGAGGTCGGCCGCGGCATGCCGGCGCCCGATCTTGTCCGGGCCTACATGTGGTACACGCTCTCGGCCATCGGGGGCGATCCTGATGCGGCGATCTCTCTGGAAGAGGTGGTCAAAAAAATGACCAAGGAAGAGATTGAAAAGGCGCATATCCTCGTCGGCGATTACAAGGTCTGGATGTATCCGTTCAATTGAAACTGTCCAATCGGCCCAGGGCTCGGGTCTGGGAGCCCTGGGCGGAGGGGACGAATGATGACGCCCTTCTTTCTTTCCTTCGTCATCCCATGGCTTGACCATGGGATCCATGCCGTTTCCTGTCCAGAGACGAGAGCCGTGATTGAGGCAAGGTCACGGCATGGATTGCAGGGTGAAGCCCTGCAATGACGAAGCAAGAGAAAGTAGACACCGCGCCAAATGACTATTGGGCGCGGTGTTTTTCGTTTTAGTTCAGATCCGCGTCACGCGAGGCGTTGACGTCGGCTTCCGCTGCCGCAACGGCCTCTTCCAGGGCACCGAAGATCTCGCCGCCACGGGCAACGTTTTCCTGGAACCAGGCATAGACCGGGGTTGCGGCTTCCTTGAAGGCGGCCTTCTGTTCCGGGGTCGGCACGTAGAGATCGCCGCCACCGGCCACGAAGTCCTCATAGGCCTTGATCGACTTGCGCTTCGGCGAGGCGAAGGTGGCCTGCTGCAGGGCATAGAAGCCGTCGACGACAACGCGGCGCAGGTCTTCCGGCATGGACAGGAACTTCTCGTTGTTCATCCACCACAGCGCGCCCATATAGGCGTGGCCGTCCAGGGTGACATATTGCAGGCCGGCATCCGGGAACTTCATGCCCATGATGTCGGTGATGCCGTTCTTGGAACCTTCGACAACGCCGGTCTGGAAGGAGGTGAACAGCTCCGGCCACGGGATCGGGGTCGGGGAAGCGCCAAGGGCCTTGACCAGCTCCTGCGGCAGGTCGGCGACCACAGTGCGGATTTTCAGACCTTCCATATCGGCCGGCATGGCGACGCGGCGCTTGGTGTTGGCGAAGTTGCGCCAGCCGCCGGTATTACCGATGGTCATCAGGCGGATCGCATTATCGCTGTCTTCCAGGGCCATGTCGCGCATGGTGCGGGTGAACTGGCCGGACAGAACATGTTCGGCGATACGGTCGTCGCTCATCATGTAAGGCAGGTCGAGAACCTGCACATACGGGAAGATGCCCGACGCGCCGCCGGAGGTGGAAATGTAGATGTCGATCGCGCCGCCGGCGACGCCCTGCAGGCATTCCGCGCCGTTGGAGCAGAGCTGCGTGCCGATGAAGAGTTCGACTTCGATGGCGCCGTTGGAGGCGGCTTCGACGAAGTTCTTGAAGACCACCAGGCCGTCATAGTCCTCGTCGTTCTCGTTGGAGTTGGCGGTTGCGCGCAGCGTATAATCCGCGGCAATCGCGCTGAGGCTCGAGCCGGCGAGCATAGCCGCGACGGTGAGCGTTTTGAGGGCAGTTTTGAGCATGAGGTTCCTCCCTAAGTAAGCTCAAATCAGTTGGCAAATCCGGTCAGACGCGGGATCGTCATGGAAAGTGCCGGGATATAGGTGATCAGGAAGATCACGGCGATCTCCACCGCGAGAAACGGCAGAATGGCTTTGGCGATGGTTTCGACCCGTTCCTTTGAAACCGAGGCCGCGACGAACAACACCAGCCCCATGGGCGGTGTGGCCAGGCCGATGGTCAGGTTGACGCTCATGATGATGGCGAAGTGAATCGGATCGACGCCCATCTCGATGAAAATCGGGCCGAGGATAGGTCCGAGAATGATGATGGCCGGACCCGCGTCCAGGAACATGCCGACCACAAACAGGAGCAGGTTGATCAGGAACAGCAGGATCAGCGGGTTGTCAGACAGGGTCAGCACGAAGTCGGCCATGATTTCGGGTGCATGGCTGAGACTGACCACGGTCTTGAAGGCCATCGCCGCGCCGACCAGCAGAAGCACGACGGCGGAGGTGATGCCGGCCCGGTTCAGGATGCCGGGCAGGTCGTTCAGCCTGATCGAATGCAGCACGAAGAAGCCGATGATCAGCGCATAGGCGACGGCGACAGCGGCCGCTTCCGTCGGCGTGAACACACCGATCAGGATACCGCCCAGAATGATGATCGGTGTCTGCAACGGCGCGACCGCCTTTTTGCAGACGGTGCGGAAATCCGCGGAGACGGCCTTGCGCAGGCTCAGCAGGATGCCGTGCGAGACTGCCAACAGCACCAGGAAGAGAACGATAGCCGTCACGCCCGACAAATCCACAAAGGCCGTGGCTACCATCATGAGCAGCGTTGCCAGATTGAGGCGCAGCAGCAGCAGGGACACCCAGTATTCGACCGGGGCCATTTTCTGGCCCGGATTGACGATCCGCTGGGCTTTCGGCAGGTCGTATTTGTCCGCCATGAAGCGCACCATCAGCATCAGGCCGATGCCCACCATAACGCCCGGTACGATCCCGGCCAGGAATAGGGCGGCGACGCTCTCACCCATGACATAGGCGTAGATGATCATGATGCCGGAGGGCGGGATGATCGGACCGATCACCGAGGAGGCCGCGGTGACGGCCGCCGCGAACTTGCGGGTATAACCCTGCTTTTCCATCGCTGGGATCAGCATGGAGCCGAGCGCGGAGGTATCGGCGACGGCGGATCCCGAAAGGCCCGCGAACAGCATCGACGACAGGATGTTCACATGGGCGAGGCCGCCGCGCAGATGGCCCATCAGCGCCTGCGAGAATTCCACCAGGCGGGTGGTGATGCCGCCCTTGTTCATCATCTCGCCCGCGAGCATGAAGAACGGAATCGCCATCAGAGGAAAGCTGTCCATGCCGTTGTAGACGTTGCGGTAGAGCAGCGTGATGTCGCGTTCCTGGCCGTTCAGCCACAACAGCATGCCGGGCGCGGCCAGAAGGCCGAAGAACACCGGCAGACCGATCATCAGGAAGACGAGAAAGACGGGAAGAAACCAGATCAGCATCAGTCAGCCCCCGCCATGTCCGCGTCCGGAATGATCGGCAGGCGTTCGCCGCCGCCGAGCAGTGAGATCAGGTTGCGCAGGACCAGTTCGATATTGACCAGGACCAGCAGGATCACGCCGACAAACAGCGACAACATCATCCAGCTGCGCGGGACGCGGATCCATTGGTCAAAGGTCAGGCTGCCCGGCACATAAAGCGAGGCGGTGGCGAATTTGCCGCCGAAACCGGTGACCTCGCCATAACCGATCTGGACCGCAACCACGAGCACGGCGAGAGAGATCAGCAGCAGGACAAGGGAGAGCAGATTTCCAAGAATCCGGGGCAGGGCATGGGTCAGCATGTCGATGGCGACAAATCCGCCGCGCCGGAAGGCCGTCGGCGCCATCAGGCCGGTCATCCAGAGCATGCAGAACCGGGCAGCTTCGTCCGGCCAGGGCAGGGCATTGTTGAAGACGTAGCGGGCGACGACCTGAACCAGGATCGCCACCACCATCAGTGCCACGGCAAGGATGCCGATCCAGCGGCCGATCCGCAACAGATGCGAATTGAGCCAGTCGAGCGGTGCAAGGACCGCCAGCATAATGCCCATCTGGGCTCCTCCCTAAGTTCCCTCCGGAACGGGGCGTTCGCCGCCCCGGTTTCCGCGCTTATTCTGGCGCGATTTGGCCGAGCTTGCCCGCAAAAAAGGTCAATGCATCTCCCTGGCGCATTTCCGCCTGCATGACTTCGCCGAGCACGATCAGATGGTCGCCGCCTTCATAGGCGGCATAGCGTTTGCACTCGAACCGGGCGAGGCAGTTTTCGATCAGGGGCACGCCCTTGTCGTCGATCCGGTGCGGCAGCTGGTCAAAGGCGTGGGCGTTGCGCACGAAACCGTTGCAGACCTCGGCCTGGTGATGACTGAGCACGTGGATCGCATAGTGTTTGGCGGTCTCGAAATAGCGGAACCGGCGCG
This sequence comes from Roseibium sediminicola, assembly GCF_023156505.1. Taxonomy (GTDB): domain Bacteria; phylum Pseudomonadota; class Alphaproteobacteria; order Rhizobiales; family Stappiaceae; genus Roseibium; species Roseibium sediminicola. Next base: position 260,425 of record NZ_JALNMJ010000003.1, read on the forward strand.
AGCCCTTGTCGGGCATCCACAGTACCAGCGGCGGGTCCAGCGACACGGACGAGAAACTGTTGGCGGTAATGCCAACAGGGCCGTCCGCCGAATGGGTGGTCACCACCGTGACCCCGGTCGCGAAACGCCCGAAGGCATCGCGCAGGAGGCGGGTGTTGTCCGTATCCGGTTCGAATGTAACGGGATGATTGGCGTTCTGCATGGTCATCAGGGCACCTCTTGTCCAAGGGCCGCCTCGTAGAGGCGATACCAGGTTTGCCGGTCAAGATTGACTTTCAGGGCATCGGAAATCCGGGAGACCCGTTCCACATTGTTGGTGCCCATGACCGGCAGGAGTTTTGCCGGATGAGCAAGCAGGAAGGCGACGGCAACCGCGGACCGGTCGACGCCATGTTCAAGCGCCAGTTCGTCCATGATCTTGCCGAGCGGGCCGCCTTCTGTGATCAGAGATCCGCCGCCGAGCGGCGACCAGGCCATCAGCTTGGTGCCGAGGCGCTGGTGGAAGGCAAGATCGCCATTGGTGAAGGGCGAAATCTCCTTCAACGAAATCTCGATCTGGTTGGTGACCAGCTTGCCCGACATGGCGGATTGCAGCAGTTCCCAGTCCCAGGGGCGGAAATTGGAAACGCCAACGTTTCTCACCTTGCCGCTCTTGACCAGATCGTCGAGCGCGGCGCCGGTTTCCTGATGGTCCATGAACGGATCGGGCCGGTGGATCAGCAGGAGATCGATGGTCTCGATGCCCATGTCGGCAAGCGAGTACTCGACCGCGCGTTCGATATGGGCGCGCGAGGTGTCATAATATTTCACCTTGGCATCGGCATAACGCCCCATCGGCGCGACGATGTCGCACTTGGTGACGATTTCCATTTTGGACCGCAGCGCCGGATTGGCCTTCAGCGCGCCACCCAGCACGGCCTCGGCCGCATAGCCGCCATAGATGTCGGCCTGGTCGAAGGTGGTGATGCCCTGGTCGAGGCAGGCCTGGATCTTGCGTTCCACATGGGCCGGCGAGGTGTCGCTGTCGTCGCCAAGGCGCCACATGCCATAGATCAGGCGGGAAAATTCAAGCGTTTCAGAGAGTTTGACGCGTTCCATTAACGGCGGACTCCGTTTCCGAGCGGGGTGGCGGGGGTTTCTGCCGGAACGCGGCCATAGGCATGCGGAAGCGAGCAGGTCTTCAGATTCGGCAGCACGCGGGCGCCGAAATGCTTGGCTTCTTCCAGATGCGGATAGCCGGAGAAGATGAAGGCGCGGATACCCATCTTCTGGTAGCCCTCGATCTTGGACATGACCTGGTCGGTGGAGCCGACCAGCGCGGCGCCGCAGCCCGAACGGGCCCGGCCGACGCCGGTCCACAGGTTCTGTTCGATATAGCCGAACGCGTCGGCGACCTCGCGGTTCTTGGCCTGGTGGCTAACCCCGAGGGACTTGGCATCAAGGGCGCGTTCGCGGATGGCCGTGCCTTGGTCGTCATCCAGCTTGGAGACGATGTAGTCGGCATATTCCTGCGCTTCCTTCTCGGTGTCGCGCACGATCATGTGGACGCGCAGGCCATAGTCGAGCGTGCGGTCATATTTCTCGGCGACCGCATGGACGGCCTTCATGCGGCCTTCCAGCTCTTCCATCTTTTCCGGCCACATCAGATAGACGTCGCAATGCTGGCCGCACAGGTCCAGGGCCGCCGGCGAATAACCGCCGAAATAGAGCAGGGGGCCGCCGGTCTGATAGGGGCGGACCGGATCGGTGGTCAGGCCCTTGAAATTGTAGACCTCGCCCTCGTAATTGATCTCGTCCCGGGTCCAGGCCTGTTTCAGGATCTCGACCACTTCGCGCGAGCGCTGGTAGCGGTAGCCGCTGTCGGCCTGCTCGCCCGGGAAGTCGGAGGAAATGATGTTGACCGTCAGCCGGCCCTTCAGCATGTGATCGAGCGTCGCAATGGTGCGCGCCAGCATGATCGGCTGCATCTCGCCGCAACGCACGGCCGCCAGAAGATTGATTTTCTCGGTGATTGGCGCGCATCCGGCGACAAAGCTCAGCGTGTCCTGGCCCACCTGATAGGAGGACGGACACAGGATGTTGCGGAAGCCCTGCGCCTCGGCGGTCTTCACGATGGACGAGCAATGCTCCCAGCTCGAGCGCAAGTGGCCTTCGGGAACCCCCAGAAACTGATAGTCGTCGGAACACAATGCAGCAAACCAGGATACCTCCGCTGCATCGAGATCCGGTGACGTGACTGGGACTGCGGTCATGAAATTCCTCCCCGGGATCAACCGTTTGAATGGCGAAGCACTCGTGCCGCCCGCATTTGAACGATTGAGGTTTCGCTATTTTCGTTTGTTTTCGATTGGCTTCACTTTGCCGTCGATTTCCTCTTGCATATCACCCGGTTTGATGTAAATCAATAGTGTATCAATTTCGAAAGACAGGCAACCGGAAACATCATGCCCACCGCTTCGCAGTCGCCCAACGCGCTGCCGCTCTATGTGCAGATAAGTGAGCTTTTGATTAGGGATATCGCCGCTGGACGGCTGATTGACGGCGAGAGATTGCCGCCCGAAAGAGACATGGCCGAGGATCTTGGCATCTCCATCGGCACATTGCGCAAGGCGCTGGCGGATCTTACGGAAAAAGGCTTACTCGAGCGGATCCAGGGTTCGGGGAACTACATACGTCAGGGCGGCACCCAGGAAAGCGTCTACGCCATGTTTCGCCTGGAGCTTCTGTCGGGCGGCGGTCTGCCGCGCGCCGACATTCTGGACGTGACGCGATTGGCCAAGCCGGACGATCTGCCGGCCTTCGGTACAAGCGGCGAGGGAACCCGCATCCGCCGTCTCAGATATCTGAATGACGTGATGATCGCGGTCGAGGAAATCTGGCTCGACGGCGATGCCGGCACGGTCCGCCGCGATCTCCTGTCCGATTCTCTCTACCGCTACTACCAGAAACAGCTCGGTTTCTGGATCGCGCGCGCCGAGGACCGGGTGACCATCGGCAAGGTGCCTGACTGGGCGCCGGAGGTCTTTTCCCTCGTCCCGGGTACCGTCACCGGTTTCATCGAACGCTTCAGCTGGGCCGACCGGCCCAAGCCAATCGAATATTCGCGAACCTGGTTCGACACGAACCGGGCGCATTACGTTCAGCGACTGAAATAGGTGGGCCGCAAACCCGCCGCACAAGGAGAATGAAATGCCTGCAAAGGTACGTTACGGGGTCATTGGCTGCGGCATGATGGGGCAGGAACACCTGCGCAACATCGCATTGTTGCCGGACACCGAGGTCACTGTGATTTTCGAGCCCGACGCCGGCATGGCCGCCGAGGCTGCGCGCTTCGCGCCCAACGCCATATTCGTGGACTCGGTTGCGGAGCTGTTGGATGTCGACGCGCTCGATTGCATCCTGATCGCCAGCCCCAACCATTGCCACGTGCCGCAGATGGAGGAAATCCGCAGGAAGCGCCCGCTGCCGCTGCTTGTCGAAAAGCCGCTCTTCACCGACCCGAAGGATCTCGCCGAGCTCGACACCTTCAAGGCGAATTACCCGGCACCGGTCTGGGTGGCAATGGAGTACCGCTATATGCCGCCGATCGCGGCCCTGATCGACCAGGCCGAAGCGGCGACGGGCGGCATCAAGATGCTGACCATTCGCGAGCACCGCTTCCCGTTCCTCGACAAGGTCGGCGCCTGGAACCGCTTCAACAAGTATTCCGGCGGAACCTTCGTTGAGAAATGCTGCCATTTCTTCGACCTGATGCGCCTGATCATGAAGGCCGAACCGGTGCGCGTGATGGCCTCCGCCGGTCAGGACGCCAACCACAAGGACGAGGTTTATGACGGCGCGCAGCCGGACATTCTCGACAATGGTTATGTGATCGTCGATTTCGAAAACGGCGCCCGCGCCATGCTGGAACTCTGCATGTTCGCAGAAGGCTCGCGCTACCAGGAAGAGGTGGTCGCCGTCGGGCCGCAGGGCAAGATCGAAGCCTTTGTACCGGGCCCGGGACGGTTCTGGCCGGAAGAACTCGGCGAGCCGCCTGTGCCGCAGCTGGTCGTTTCGCCGCGCAGCCCGAAAGGACCGCGCCAGATCGATATCCCGGTCGATCCGACCATACTCGACGCGGGCGACCACAACGGCTCGACCTTCTATCAGCATGAGGGGTTTGTCGCCGTCGTGCGCGGTGAGAAGGCCCTGCCGGAAGTCACGCTAGAGGACGGCCGCCGGGCGGTGGAAATGGGCCTCGCCGCGCAGCAATCCGCGCGCACCGGGCAGGCTGTTCTGATCAGGCCGCAGTCTCTTTCCTCGGTCGCCTGCTAGGGTTCATAATCCTGGCGAGGCAGTGTTTCCTCAGGGGCATCGGCCGGCGTGACACAGGTCTCGCCGGTCTATTTTTACCAGCTGTCGTCCGGCAGCAGAGAGCCGATGGCATCCGTGCTGAAGCCGTCCCGGCCGCGGCGCATGTTGAGCGCGCGGATCGGCACCTTGTATTCCCGTCCCGTATCCGTCTTGCGGCATTGCTGTTTGCGATAGGCGAAGTTGTCCGGAACATCGCGGGTGTTCTGCACCAGAACGCAGAAAAGGTCATAGCGGCCGTTTATTGCCACCTCGCGCCGGGCGCCTTGGGCGACGATCACCTGTCGGTGGCGGCTGAAGGAGCGGTCGAAAAGCAGAAAATTGCAATATTTGGCGCTGCCATTCGGGCTGCGCGTGCTCTGGCAATAGAAGATTTCCGCGCGGGCACTGCCCGCGGAGACAAGGGAGACCAGACCGGAGAACAGCAATGCCGCAAGACAAAGCAAGGCGGCGCGGTAGGCGAAAGGCATCGGAAGGGCTCCTGAAATCGACGCGAACTGCGTTGAGTGTCACCATGCAGTCAAAATATGAACTTACCAAGCGTTAGGAAGATGTGTTGCGCGGCACTGGACATTTTTTCGCCCCTTGCGCAGGATCTTATTCTGACGTCACGGTTGCTCTCGCTGCAGATGGCAACTGGCACTGTGCACGCGTTCCGACCGGACAAACCGGCCCTGCCTAAGGGAGCCCCCTATGCGCAAGTTTCTTTCAGTCTTTCTTTCGTCCACCCTCGTTTTCCAGACGGTTCTCGTAAACGGCGCTCTGGCCGCGCCTGCGGTGACCACGGCCAATGTCAATTTCCGCCAGGGACCTGGCACCGGCTTCGGCTCGCTCGGCACAGTTCCGAACGGCACCCAGGTCGAGCTTGAAAACTGCGACGATAACGGCGCCTGGTGCTCGATCAGTTACAACGGTCAGAACGGCTTTGTCAGCGGCCAGTATCTGCAGCTGAGCGAACCGGAACAGACCACTGGCTGGCCGCGCTCGTTTGAGACCGATGCCGGCGCGACGCTGGTGCTCTATCAGCCGCAATTCACCGAGTGGGACAATTTCAAGACCCTCAAGGCACTGATCGCCGCCGAATATATCAAGGACAAGGATGCCAAGCCGATCTTCGGCGTCATCGGTGTCAGCGGCACGACCGTTGCGGACACGGAGAACGGCGAGGTAGATGTCAGCCAGATCCAGGTGACCCAACTTGATTTTTCGTCTCTCGACCGGACGTCGCTGACGGACCTGTCACTGCAGGTCGGCAAGATCATGCCGACCGGTTCGATCACCGTGAAGGAAGACCGGATCACGGCAGGCCTCGCCGAATACCAGCGCATGGACGATGTTCAGGGCCTGAACAGCGAAGCGCCGCCAATCTTCATCACAACCGAGCCGTCCATTCTAGTGCAGACCGAAGGCGCGCCGATCTTGGCGCCCGTCAAAGGCGACCAGGGCCTCAGTTTCGTGATCAACACCAACTGGGACATTCTCAAGATCGACGACACGGGCGAGCTTTACCTGCGCGACCAGACCTCGTGGCTGACGACCAAGGACGTCTCCAGCGGCTGGCAGCCGGTCGACAAACTCCCCGATCTGATCAACTCGCTGCCGGATGACGACAATTGGAAGGAAACGAAGGAAGCCATACCGGGCGAACCTTTCCCGGACAACAAGCCCCCAAAGGTGATCTATTCCGACACGCCGGCGGAAATGATCGTCTTCGAAGGCGAACCCAAGCTGGAGCCTGTCGAAGGCACCGATCTGGAATGGGCGTCCAACACCGACAGCGACGTCTTCTTCCTGAAGTCCACGTCCACCTGGTACATCCTGGTCTCGGGCCGCTGGTTCAAGTCGACCTCGCTTAAGGGCCCCTGGACCTTCACGACGCCTGATATGCCGTCCGATTTCCAGAACATATCCGAAGACGCATCCTATTATTCGGTGCTCTCCTCGATTCCCGGCACGTCGGAGGCGGAACAAGCCCGGCTCAAGGCCTCCATTCCATCTACGGCGCGGGTTGAGATCGGCTCTGTCTCGGCGGAGGTCGCCTATGCGGGGGATCCGGAATTCGAGACAATCGAGGGCACGTCGATGTCCTACGCGGTCAACACCAATGACCAGGTGATCCAGGTCGGCGCGAAATATTACGTGCTTCAGGACGGGGTCTGGTTTGTCGGCGACAGCCCGGAAGGCCCGTTCCAGGTGGCGACCGCGGTGCCGGATGAGATCTACACCATCCCGCCGTCCTCGCCGGTCTACAACACCACCTATGTGCGCATCTATGAAAGCGAACCGGACGCCGTCTGGTACGGTTACACGATGGGTTACCTGACCGGCTTCCTGGCCTGGGGCACCTTCGTCTACGGGACCGGCTACTACTACCGGCCCTGGTATCGGCCCGGTTTGCGCCCGATCTACTTCCCGCGTCCGGTGAGCTACGGCATCGGCGCCTTCTACAATCCGATCCGCGGCACCTATGGCCGCTACGGCTACGCCTATGGTCCGTTGCGCGGCATTGCCGGCGGTGGGATCTACAATCCGCGCACCGGCGGCTATATCCGCGGCGGTGCGATCAGCGGCCCGCGCGGCAGTGCCGGCTTCATTTCCGCCTATAACCCGCGCACGGGCAACCGGGTCGTCGTGGGCGGCGCCCGTGGCATCTACGGCTCCTGGGGCGGCAAGGTTGTGACCGGGCCGCAATGGTCCCGGACCCGTGACCTGCAGACCGGGGCTGCCAAACGCTGGAAGCAGGACGGCAATCTCGGCCGTGTTGCCAATCTCGACCGGCGCGGCGATGTCTTTGCCGGCCGGGACGGATCGGTCTATCGCCGCGACGGCGACAAGTGGTCGAAATTCGAGGGCGGCCGCTGGGGCGATGTTGCCGCCCCCTCGCGTGACAACATCCAGGACCGCCTGGGTGATCTCGGCGCCGGGGCCGCGATTGGGGCCGGCGTTGGTGCGGCGCTTGCCAACCGGCCAATTGGCGACAAGCTTCAGAACCGGCCGAATGCAGGCAACCGGCCCAACATCCAACGGCCCACAAACCTGCCGGCCGGCCAGAAACCGAATGTTCAACGGCCGAATGTGCAGAAACCCAATGTGCAAAAACCGAATGTACAGCGGCCGGCGAAACCGCCAAGCGTCCAGAAGCCGAATGTACAAAGACCGGCGCAGCGCCCGGCGGTGAACAAGCCGAATGTGCAGCGCCCGGCGCAACGGCCTCAGGCGCCTGCGCATCTGAACCGGGACCGTCAGGCCCGCCAGGCGGGCAACAAACAGGTCAACCGCCAGCGCAACGTCCAGCGCTCGCGCCCGCAGCAGGCGCGGCCGCAGCGGGGCGGTGGTGGCGGCGCTGCCAAACGCCGGGGCGGCGGCCGGCGGCGGTAGTCATTAAGCCTTGGCGGCCAGCGCATGCACTGGAGCGCGGGCCACATATTCAACGTCATCCTGAGGAGGACTGAAAGGTCCCTCTCGAAGGATCCGCTGCACATTCTCGAACAAGGGGCAAATCCTTCGAGACAGCGCTGGCGCGCTTCCTCAGGATGACGGTGTCTTTTGTGGAAAGGTAATTGTCGACCGAACTGGTCCGCAGCTAAATCGGCAGGTCCCGCGCGTCCGCTATGGCTTCCATGGTCATGTAGGAGGTGACAGTGTCCAGATCGACCCGCTCGATCAGGCGCTGGTAGACCCGGTCGAAGGCGTTCATGTCCTCGACGATTACCTTCAGCATGTAGTCGTAATCACCGGCGATCCGGTAGAAGTCGATCACGTTGGCGATCGCCAAAACCTCGCCGCGGAAGGTCTCCAGCCAGTCCTTGGAATGGTGCCGTGTGCGGATCATCACGAAGACCGTGAGATCCAGCCCGAGCCGTTCCGGATCGAGCCGGATCGTATGGCCCTCGATCAGCCCGCTTTCATAGAGCGTCTTGAGACGCCGCCAGCAGGCGTTCTGGGAAAGACCGACCTTGTCGGCAAGCTCCCGTTGCGACAGGCGGGCATCCCGTTGCAGGGCACGCAGAAGCGCACGGTCAATCTGATCGAATTTTTTATCCATAGACGATCAAATGACACAAAATTTTTGGGTGTGCAATTGAACAAGGTGAAGAATACTGCTCTGAAAGGGTCGTATGATCTGCGCAAATAGCAATCGGAGCAGCAGATGACCCACGGAACCGGCACGGCACTCGATCATTTTCGCGACGGCCTGAAAGGCCCGGACCTGATTGCGCGCCTGCGCGCAGGCCTGATCGGCGAGGGCGCGACCATCACCGGACCATTCGGTGAGAGGGACCTGATCTATGCCGACTACGTCGCCTCGGGCCGTGCGCTGCGCCAGATCGAGGAATTCGTGCTGGAGGAAGTGCTGCCTGTCTATGCCAACAGCCACACCGAGGCGTCCTACTGCGGCAGCGTCATGACCCGCATGCGCGAGGCGGCCCGCTCCGAAATCGCCCGCATGTGCGGTGCGGACGAGGCGTTTGCCACCGTCTTTTGCGGTTCGGGCGCAACGGCCGGATTGAACCGGCTGGTGCATCTGCTCGGCGTTACCGGGGCAGCGGAACGGGGAGAAAACCCGCTGGTTGTCATCGGCCCCTATGAGCATCATTCCGACATTCTGCCCTGGCGGGAAAGCGGCGCCGAAGTTATCGAGATCGCCGAGGCGGTCGATGGCGGACCGGATCTCGCCATGCTGGAAGAGGTGCTGCGCAAGGCCGGCAAGGGCCGGCTGATCGTCGGCGCGTTTTCGCTGATGTCCAATGTCACCGGCATCGTTACGGATGAGGACGCCGTCACAAGGCTCCTGAAACATCATGGAGCGCTCAGCGTCTGGGACTGCGCGGGCTCCGGTCCCTATCTGCCGATTGACATGAAGGCCGGAACGGATGCGGAGAAGGACGCGATTGTCGTTTCGCCGCACAAGTTCATTGGCGGTCCGGCGGCCTCCGGCGTCATGATCCTGCGCAAGAAAGCAGTCCAAAAAACGACGCCGGTGTTCCCGGGCGGCGGCACCGTCCGCTTCGTCTCGCCCTGGGCGCATGACTATTCCGCCAATATCGCGGCGCGCGAGGAGGCAGGCACGCCCAATGTCATCGGCGATATCCGGGCCGCGCTCGCCTTTCTGGTCAAGGAAGCGATCGGCGACCGGCTGATGGCGGAACGCAATGCCGCCTGGCGCGCCAAGGCGCTTGCCGTCTGGCAGGACAATCCGGCAATCGAGATCCTCGGCAACGCCAAGGCCCGGCACGTGCTCCCGGTATTTTCCTTCCGTATCCGTGACCTGGAGCGCGGCGGCTACATCCACCAGCAGCTGGTCACCCGCATGCTGTCGGATCTTTACGGAGTACAGGCGCGCGGCGGCTGCGCCTGCGCCGGGCCTTACGCACACCGGTTGCTGGACATCGGTCAGGCCGAGTCCGAAGCCCTGCGCCAGGGCATCCTGTCCGGTGAAGAGCTGAAGAAACCGGGCTGGACGCGCCTCAATTTTTCGGTGCTGATGTCGACGGAAAAAGCCGACAAGATCATTGCCGCGGTCGAGGATCTGGCAATGAACCCTTATCCAGTTGCGGATTATTATGCTTGCGACACGTCCACGGCCCGTTTCAAGGCCGTCCGGGACGCAGCTTGAGGAACAGCAAAACATGTGTCGTTGGGCAGCCTGGAGCGGGGCTCCGAAATATCTGGAAGAAATCATCTGCGATCCCGATCATTCGCTGATCGACCAAAGCCGCAACGCGCTGTCCTGCAAGACCTCGGTCAACGCGGACGGCTTTGGCGTTGCCTGGTACGGTGACCGGGAAACGCCTTGCGTCTACAAGGACGTGCGTCCGGCCTGGTCGGACCCGAACCTTCTGCAGATCGCGACCCATATCCGTTCCGGTCATTTTCTGGCCCATGTGCGTGCGTCCACGGGCACGGCGACGACACGCGACAATTGCCATCCTTTCACCCATGAGCGCTGGACCTTCATGCACAACGGCCAGGTCGGCGGTTATGACAAGGTCCGCCGCCGCCTCGACAACATGATCCCGGACGATCTCTACCGGAACCGGATCGGCGCCACCGACAGCGAAAGCCTGTTCCTGGTGGCGCTTGCCTATGGTCTGAAACAGCATCCGCGTGCGGCCATGGCCCGTGCCGTCTTCGAGGCCGAGGCCCTGTCGCGCTATGCCGGCACCACACCGCATATGCGCTTTGCCGCCGGCTGGTCCGATGGCGATGCGCTTTACGCCGCCCGCTACGCGTCGGACAATTTCGCGCCTTCGCTCTATTACCGGGTCTATGACGACGGTGTCATGGTGGTCTCCGAGCCGCTGGACGAAGCCCGCAATTGCTGGATGGAAGTGCCCCAGGGCCAGATGATCGAGGTCCGGGACGGCAAGGTTATCCAGACGGCGTTTCTGAGTGACGAGGAGCTGGCCGAGGCGTCAGGCCGTTGAAAAGAATATGCTGAGCTAACTTCAAAAAAGTCGGCATCCTGAGGAGCCTCGACAGCGGCGTCTCGAAGGATCTGCAGCTTGCTCCTGAATGTGCAGCCCGTCCTTCGAGACGGACCTGTCGGTCCTCCTCAGGATGACGCTGAATATGTGGCGCGGCGGTCGTAAATACCTGGCCCTGTTCTCGCTCTCCTTTTGGCACTCGGCAATTTTCTGGAGGCCGATTGGCACTGATATGCTGCCCTGGCTCCAAAAAAAGTCGTCATCCTGAGGAAGCGCGAAAGCGCTGACTCAAAGGATCGGCCACTCGCTCTTCTATTCGCAACCGGCCTTCGAGACGGACCTGACGGCCCTGCTCAGGATGACGATGAATACGTGGCGCGGTTCGGGAGCCTTACCCAGGTAACGATCAACTCTCCACCCAGTGCCAGGCAATGTCGATCTCGTCCTTGTCGAAATGCTTTTCCTGGATGCCGACCATCTTGGCGAAGGTGGCGTCGACCGCCACCAGGGCGGCCAGAAGCTTGCTGTCGGTGACGATGGCGACCTTGTTCATATGCTGCATGTTGGCGAGCACCCATTTGATGTCCGCCGCCGCGGCTTCGAGGGAAACACCGGCATGCGCGCCGATGACCACCAGGACGCTGATCTTGCCGTGATCCTCGATCAGCTCCTCGGCCTTGGCGATCAGTTCCTTTTCCTGATCGATGCCGATCTTGCCGGTGATCTCGACACCGAGCACCGGTCCCTGGCTGCGGGGCAGGATCTCATACATGGCATTAGCTCCCAGACGACGCATGCGCGCGTTTTCAACCGGAAGAAGGATATGCGCAGCTTTCAGGCGGGATCAAGGAAAGCCGGGGGGCTGAGTGTTACTGCGTAGGGCCGGCCGAAACACAGGTTTCAATGTCCTGGGGTCAGGCCGGTTCCTGTGCCAGCCTGTCGATAACGGCCCGGGTCTGCCGGTCGACTTCCTCACGGATCTGCCGGGTGAGGGGGGCGTAGTCCGTCCGGTCCCGCCCGTAGCCCAAATTAAAATCAAAAAAGATCACGTCGCCGTCCGGCATTAACAGGTGCTGCAGCATGGTTTCCAGCTTGTCGAAGGCCTTGGCGAGTTTCGCCTCGGCACTTTCGGCAGCGGTATACTCGTCCCACAATGCCAGCAACTCACCGGCAAGGTCTTCGGGAAGCGGAGCGCACAATGTCTGAAAGTCGCGCCGCTCCCGGGCCTCGCGGTCATCGCCGGGCGTCTGGAACGGCGCGGGGACATCGCCGGAGATCGCCTCGCCGAGATCATGGACAAGGCAGAGTTTCAGCAGTCTTGAGACGTCAAGCTCCATCAGGTCTTTCTCGAAGACCAGCACCATCAGCGCCAGGCGCCAGCTGTGTTCCGCTGTGCTTTCCGGCCGTCCCTGGCGGGTCGAGCCTGAGCGAAGCGTGTCTTTCAACTGCTCGGCGGCCTGCAGAAAATCCAGAATGCCGGTGAGTCGAGCAGGATCAATGGCCAGCGGCGAGGAGGGGAGATCGGTCTGTGTCATGGGGCGAGGGTAGCGGTCGCGGTCGGCGTGCACGAGCCGATGAATATTTTATGCGGCGGCTTGTTCGCGCACCAGGCGCGCAAAACGTCCATCGGAGAGCGGCAGCCGCGAAATTCGAATGCGGCTTTCCGGGATGGTCATCTCGGGATAGTCGACCCGCTCCGTCTCATAAAGAATGTCCGGGCTGTCCGGCTCGAACCAGCCGTGATCGGCCAGACTGTGCTCTGCCCTGCGGATGCCCTCCGAGGCGAAGCGCCACAGCGGCCGGTTGAGAAACTCGGAGACCGGCAGATGCCACTCCGCCTGCCGGGCGGGAGACATGGCGAGCAGCCGGTGTGTCAAGTCGCAGACCAGATGAACCGGCTCATAGGACTGCGACACGAGATCGAGCAGCGCCCGGTCGGCCGCGGTCGCGGGCCGGGCGCGCAAAAGCTGGGTGATTTTCAGAAGGTGCCGGCCGTCCGGCCGCGCCTGGCCGCTTTCCCATCTGGAGATGCGCGTTTGCGACACGCCGAGATCCCGCGCCAGCACCTCCTGCTTGACGCGGTTCAAAAGCCGCCACCGGCGCAGCGACGGGCCGAGACTGGATTGGAGAACGGCGGTTTCTGTCGGCATGGCCGCAAGGATACAGCGTATTCGGTTGAACGGCACCGGAAAAGGAACAGGTGAAATGCTTCCTTCAGTCGAGAGGACAACGAAGCTCAACGAATTTGAAGTGTCCTCAAACCTTTCATTCCTCATCCCGGCCAAGCGCAGCGCGAGCCTTGACCGGGGAGCCACCGTGTCGTGTCTCGCGCTCTTTTTTAGCAATCGCCGATCCGGGCTCCCCGGTCCCGGATCTCCGCTACGCTGCGTCCGGGATGACGAGAACGGTCGTTTTTGTTCTGGCTTGAAGACCGTGTTTTACCTGTACTTCTCGATAAACCCGTCAATCGGCAGGGTCCGGAAATCGGGCAGGCGCTCCTTCAGCTGGTCATGGCTCCAGTCCCACCAGGCAATTTCCATCAGGGCGTCTTCCTGGGCTTCCGTGAAACGCCGCTTGATCGGTTTGGCGGCGACACCTCCGACCACCGTGTAGGGCGCAACATCCTTGGAGACGACGGCGCCCGCGGCGACGATCGCGCCGGTGCCGATGGTGACACCGGCCAGCACGGTGACATTGTGGCCGATCCAGACGTCATGGCCGAGCGTGACCCAGTCATCCTTGCGCCACTGGAAGAAGTCGCCGTCATCCTCACCGAGCCCGTAGGCCGCCGCCCGGTAGGTGAAATGATGCTGAGACGCCCGCCAGGTGGCGTGATTGCCGGGATTGAGCCGCACCCGCCGGGCGATGGAGCAGAACTTGCCGATGGTCGACCAGACCACGTCGCCGTCCTGCACGATATAGGAATAGTCGCCCATCTGGCTCTCGCGCATGTCCGTGCGCGCGCCGACTTCGGTCCAGACGCCAAGCTCGCAGTTCAGGACCGTGGCCTCCGGATGGACATTCGGGGCTTCGGACAGGGACGGTTTCTGGTGGGGGGCGGACATGCGGGCTCCATACGCTTTGTGACGGGATCGGCAGGGGTTTTAGCCGGGCAGGCAGGACACGGAGTGACGATTTGATGACAAAGCCGTGACTGTTTTGATTTTTTTCAAATCCCTGGACAACGGGGAAAGCCTGGGACGGATCGATTTTGTTTCGGAAAACCTGTTTGAAGTTGCGGGAATATGAAGCTGTGCAAGTTATTGTTGAGAGGCCGGAGAAGCTTCTGAGAGCGCTGCGGAAATGGTCGCCTCCCATGTGCCTCTGCTCGTTTCTGAGATGGCTATGTCATTGTTCTGTCATAAATCTTTGACGTTTCGGTCAAGAGACCGTCATCAACCTGTAATCGTTCGATGGCTCATGTCGCCCAGCACAAATCAAACACGAACAGGGCTGGCGCGTGATTCAGTTTCAGGATGTCACCAAGACCTTCGGGTCTCGGACCGCGGTCAACAGGGCAAGTTTTAATATCGACCGGCCGCAGATGGTCGGCATCATCGGTCGATCCGGCGCGGGCAAATCGACCCTGCTGCGCATGATCAATCGGCTGACACCTGCAACGAGTGGACAGATCCTGTTCGAGGGACGGGACATACTGAGCCTTCGGGGCGGCATGATGCGCCGTTGGCAGCGCGACTGCGCCATGGTGTTCCAGCAATTCAACCTGGTGCCGCGGCTTGATGTGGTCACCAATGTCATGCTCGGCCGTTTGAACGGCCACGGCACCCTGAAGAGCCTGTTCAACGTTTTCAGCGCCGACGATGTCAATTCGGCATTGGCCGCGCTGGACCGACTGGGCATCGCCCAGGAGGCCACGAAACGCGCCGAGGAACTGTCCGGCGGACAGCAGCAGCGTGTCGCCATTGCCCGCGCTCTGATGCAGGACCCGCACATGATCCTGGCGGACGAGCCGATCGCCTCGCTCGATCCGATGAACGCCAAGATCGTCATGGATTCGCTGCGCCAGATTCACGAGCGCGACAACAAGATCGTCCTTTGCAATCTACACACGCTCGATACGGCCCGCAGCTACTGCGACCGCGTCATCGGTATGCGCGACGGCTTCATCGTCTTTGACGGCAAGCCAGACGAGCTGACCACGGAAGCCGCGCGCGAAATTTACGGGGCGGATGAAAGCTTTAATGAGGCGGCGACGTCCACCGCCATCGACACCGGCCAGTCCGGCTTCAAAGAATCCGCCGGTGCGATGGCCCCGGCGGCAGCAGCGGTCTGATCCGGCTGCGCCCATTTAACGTCATCAAGATTGAGAACTCTCGGGGAGTGTCCCACATGAAAATCGTTGCTAAAGTTGCTGCGCTGGCCGCAGTCAGCATGATCGCTCTGAACGCCTCTGCAGCAGGCGCTTCTGAAATCACCGAATTCCGCATCGGCATCCTGGGCGGCGAAAACGCTTCCGACCGCCTGCGTGCCTACGAGTGCCTGGAAGAAAAAACCGCTGATCTGCTCGGCGTCCCGGTCAAGCTGTTCGCACCGGCCGATTATAACGGCGTCATCGAAGGTCTACTCGGCGGCAACCTGGACATGGCCTGGCTGGGCGCTTCCGGCTACGCGAAAGTCTACCTGACCGACCCGGAAGCCGTTGAGCCGGTTCTGGTCAAGGTCAACAACGATGGCAGCTACGGCTATTATTCCATCGGTTTTGCCCGCGTTGACAGCGAGATCAACTCCCTCGACGACATGAAGGGCAAGGTCTTCGGCTTTGGCGACCCGAACTCCACCTCCGGTTACCTGATCCCGTCCATCGAAATCCCGAAACTCGGCTACTCCATGAAGCCGGGCGAGTATTTCGCTGACGTGAAGTTCACCGGCGGTCACGAGCAGACCATCGTTGCGGTCTTCAACGGCGACATCGACGGCGGCGTAACCTGGGCCGACGGCCTGGGCGAATGGGAAGACGGCTACAATTCCGGCGCCCTGCGCAAGGCCACCGATGCCGGTCTCGTCGACATGACCGAGATCCACGAAATCTGGCGTTCGCCGGTGATCCCGGAAGGCCCGGTTGTTCTGTCCAAGAAACTGCCGGAAGACGTCAAGACCAAGATGACCGACCTGATGGCCAACCTCGTCAAGGAAGACAAGGAATGCGGCTACGGCGTGATGGCTGGTGAAGCCCGCGGTTTCGAGCCGATCACCCACGAGGCCTACACCTCGATCATCGAAGCTCGCAAGTCCAAGAGCCAGTAATCCGGTTGCCGGATGCATGCGCGGGCCGGTCTCCGGCCCGCGTTTTTATGAACGATCCTTTTAGGGAATAACATGATGGCCGTTGCTGCTCTCGAGCAGGAAATCCTGTCCATGCGCAAGCGCCGACAGCTCTATTCGATGATGGGGCTGCTCCTGGTGATTGCGGTTCTGGTCTCCGGATATTCCAAATCCAATGAGATGAATTCCGGCGGATTTCTGCAAGGCCTCAGCAAGTTCTTCGACTATCCCGGCGAGATTGTTGCCGAAGCCGTCGCGGCCGGTCCTGGCTTTTTTGCCCTGATCCTGCAATTCGTTCCGGCCATGCTGGAAACGCTCAACATTGCCGGTGTTGCGACACTGTTGGGTGGCGCGCTTGCCGTGGTGCTGGCCATGGCCTCGACCCGTAATGTCGACAGCTGGGGCCCGCTCATTCCGGTGGTCCGCCGGATGATGGACATCATGCGCGCGTTCCCGGAGCTGATCATTGCCCTGTTCCTGATCTTCGTGCTCGGCTCCAGCCCGGTGCCGGCGATGATTGCCGTTGCCTTTCACACGGCGGGCGCGCTGGGCAAATTGTTTTCCGAAGTGAATGAGAACATTGACCGCAAGCCGATCGAGGGCCTGTCGGCATGCGGCGCCAGCTGGCTGCAGCGGATCCGGTTCGCGGTTCTGCCGCAAGTCGCGCCGAACTATCTCAGCTATTTTCTGCTCCGCCTTGAAATCAACGTGCGCGCCTCGGCCATTCTCGGCTTTGTCGGTGCCGGCGGTATCGGCCAGGAGCTGCGCCGCACCATCGGCTGGGGCAAGGGCGCCGGCGACGAAACCGCCGCGATTTTCGTGCTTCTGTTTGTCACCATCATGGTCATCGACCAGCTGTCGTCCTACCTGCGCGGCAAGCTCGTCGGCTCCGGCCGGGCGCATTGAGGGATTTGACCATGGCTATCGATACTCTTGAGCCGGTGATCACCCCCGATCTGGTCTGGAAACAGGTCCGCCACCGGGCGCGCGTGACACTGCTTGTGCCGTTCGCGATCGTGGCATACCTCGTCTATACGTGGTTCGCCTTCGGCGTGCCGGACCTGTTGATGCGGGCGCAGCCCGAGCGGGCCGTGATCCTTGCGACCGATACGGTCGCCTACAAGGTCCATGTCACCAGAAGCTTCCGGACCAACGAGTTTGAGGTCGCCACCGAGGGCGAACGCACCGCGACCTATGACAATTCCGACGTGCCGGACTGGGTGCGTCTCGACGGCGACAATGCAATGATCGATCTCGGCGACGGCTATTCGGTTGAGATCGTCGGCAAGACCGCGCTGTTCACCATCCCCGGCTATGGGGTGATCGAGGGCACCGCGACCGCTAACGGCGTCGAAACCGTTCTGCCCGAGAGCGACGCGCCGGACTGGGTCAAGGTCGATCCGCGCAAGCTGGATGTGCGCCCGACCCTCGACCGGCGTCTGCAGGTCACCAAGACCAAGATCGAGGTGCATAATTATTTCGGCGGCTGGGAAAACTTCTGGTTCCCGTTCCGCTCGCCGCTCTGGGGCATGTCCTTCAGCGAACTCTACGCGCTCGCCCTCAGTTCCGACCGGATGGATCCGGACTATTCGAATCTCTGGTTCATCGTGCATGAATTCCTGGAAAACCCGGACTGGCAGCACGGCACGGTGTTCGTGGCCCTGTTCGAAACCATCATGATGGCGGTGCTCGGCACGCTGACGGCCGCGATTTTCGGCCTGCCTCTGGCTTTCCTCGCCGCGCGCAATTTCACGCCATCGAAGATCCTGCGCTTCGGCACCCGCCGCCTGTTCGACTTCCTGCGCGGCATCGACATGCTGATCTGGTCGCTGATCTTCATCCGCGCCTTCGGCCTCGGTCCGCTGACCGGCGCGCTGGCGATTGCCTTCACCGACACCGGCTCGCTCGGCAAGCTCTTCTCAGAAGCGCTTGAGAACATCGACAACAAGCAGGTCGAAGGCGTACGCGCCACCGGCGCCAGCCAGATCCAGCGCTACCGCTTCGGCGTCATCCCCCAGATCCTGCCGGTGTTTGTCTCCCAGGTGCTCTACTATCTGGAATCGAACACCCGCTCGGCAACCGTCATCGGCGCGCTTGGCGCGGGTGGTATCGGCCTGTTGCTGGTCGAGACCATGAAGACGTCCAGGGACTGGGAAAACACCAGCTACATCATCATCCTGACGATCGTGGTGGTGATCCTGATGGACCAGACCTCCGGCTGGCTGCGCCGCAAACTGATCGAGGGCAAGTAGGTCTCGAAGCATCGACGAACCTGGAAACCCGGCATCAATCGGTGCCGGGTTTTTCTTGCTTAGTCCTTGATAACTGCCCCAGGCGTCTTCCTGCCGCATTTCCGTCGCGCTAGCGTGTCAGCGTAATGGAAGACGATTCAGAGCTGGAGGAGGGGGCTGTGCCTCAGCGGATCAGGAACGCTATTCTGGGATTGGTGGTCGGCGGCCTGACGGCCGGGACAGCGAGCGGCTCCGCCCTCGCCATCGACAGCTGTGTGGCCTCGCTGAAGAAACAGGCGATTGCCGCCGGGGTCCGCCCGGAGATTGCCGAACAGATGCTCGGCAAGGCGTCGTACGACGAAAAAGTCATTCGCTTCTCCACCTCGCAGCCGGAACACAAGACCGAGATCTGGGACTACATGGCCTTTCTGGTTGATGCGCAGCGGATTGAGGACGGCAAGAAATACCTGAAAGAGCACAATCGCACGCTGAGTTCGATCGAGAAGCGCTATGGCGTCAATCGGCACGTGGTGCTGGCCGTCTGGGGAATCGAGAGCGATTTCGGCAATTTCCGCGGCGATTTCTATACGCCTCACGCCCTGGCCAACCTGGCCTGTGCCGGCAAGCGCCGGCAGAAATATTTCCGCGGCGAACTGATCAAGACCCTGCAGATCGCCTCGCGCGGGGATGTCCCGGCGAAGGATTTCGTTGGCTCCTGGGCCGGAGCCTTCGGCCAGACCCAGTTCATGCCGAGCACCTATAACAGTCTCGCGGTCGATTTTGACGGCGACGGCCGCAAGGATCTGGTCAATTCGGTGCCTGACGCCCTGGCCTCGACGGCGAATTTTCTGAAAAACGCCGGTTGGCGGGACAGCCGTCCCTGGGGTTTCGAGGTCACGGTCCCTGGCGGCTATTCGGGCCCGTCCGGGCGCACCAAATACGCGTCCCTGTCGACCTGGGGCAAACGTGGCCTCAAGAAAATCGACGGCGGCGGTCTGTCCGGCAAGCTTGAGGCGGCATTGATCCAGCCCGCGGGCGCCAAGGGACCGGCCTTCCTGGTGACCCGCAACTTCCGGGCGCTCCGTTCCTACAACGCTTCGACCTCCTACGGTCTTGCGATTGCCTTGCTGTCCGAACTTGTCGCCGGCCGCGAACCGTTCAAGACACCCTGGCCGACCAACAATCCGGGCCTGTCGCGGGCGCAGCGCTGGGAATTGCAGAAGCTGCTTAACAAGAACGGCTTCAATGTCGGCACGCCCGACGGCAAGGTTGGTCCGGCCACCCGCGAGGGCATCCGCAAGGCGGAGGCAAAATACGGTCTGCCCGTCACCGGCCGCCCGTCCTGGAATGTATACTACGCCCTCGGCGGCAGGTAAGGCCCGGCAAGCCCGGTTCAGGACGCGTCCTGCGTGATTGAGCGGTAGACGCTGGAATGCAGGCAGTATGTGTTGCGGCCCGATTTCTTGGCCTGATACATGGCTTCGTCGGCTGTGCGCAGCAACTCGTATTCCAGGAGCGGGCCGGCTTCCTGCACGGATGCGCCGGCGCTGGCGCCCACGCATTTTTGCTGGGCGCCCTTGAAGCTCATCGGCAGGTTCACTTCCCGGATGATCTCCTCGGCAAGAGCGGTCAGGTCGTCCAGGCCTGTCCTATCGGCGGTCAGGATCAGAAATTCGTCGCCGCCCATCCGGACCAGTGTCTCGCCGTCCTGCAGCAGGGCGGACAGACGCAGCGCAACGGTCCTGATCACCAGGTCGCCGATGGAATGGCCGTCCTGGTCGTTGATGCTCTTGAACCGGTCGAGATCGATCAAGATGGCCGAGATCTTGGTCCCGGCCTCCATGGTCGCCTCCACAGTTTCGAAAAACCGGGCCATCATGCGCCGGTTGCCGATCCCGGTGAGCGCGTCATGGAGCGCATTGTGTTCGATCTGTGCGTTGAGATCGCGCAGTGCCTCGTTGGCGACCCGCAGCTCCAGGTTTAGCGCTTCGGTCTTGGTGCGCAACTCGCGTTCATAGTCGGCCTTGCTGTTGGCGAGGCGGAACTCCAGGCGGTTCCTGAAATCGTTGCTTTGGCGTTCCGTTTCCTCCGAGACCAGTTTTTGCTGCAGCTCCACATAGGCCTTCAGATAGTTGAGTGCCGTGCGATGTTCCGCCAGGGCCTCGTGAGTCTGGGAAAGTTTCAGGTAGAAATTCCGGGTCCAGTGATTGTAGTCGGCACCGGCCGCGTTCAGGAGCCCGTTCTCAAGTTCCGCCCGGGCTTCGTCATAGCGAAGTTCTTCCAGGTAACTCAGGCCGAGAACATAATAGAGATGGCAGGCGACCCGGTGATCCTGGCTGAACTGTGCGGCCCTGAGACCCATGCGGGCGCAACGCCTGGCCTCCTTCAGCTCACCTGTTTCCACCAGGGCGGCGCCCAATACTTCATAGGCGTAAGGCAGATTGACCGCATTTCGGGTCGCCAGCGACTGCTCTAGGCAGGCCTGACCGGCTTCAACGGCCGCTTCCGCCCGGCCGTTGCGCAGTTCCGCGCGCGACAGGGTTTGCAGGATGTGGGCGCGCTCGAAGTCTCGGCCCAGCTTGTCGGCGATCGCCATGGCGTCCCGCAATTTGTTCTGCGCCTTGTCGTAGTCGTTGTAATAGGCGCACATATTCGCCAGCACTGTCAGCGGCTCAATGCCGGCCTTGCCGTGAACCGCGGGCCCCAGAACCTCAAGGCTTTCGCCGAGGATTTCGTCGGCGAGGCTCAATTCGCCCAGGCTGTAGACACAGACGGACTTGATGACCAGCAGTTCCGACCACCCTTCAGGATCCCGGTCGGGGCTCATTTGCGAAAAAGCGTCTTCGGTCAGCTTCATCGCCGCGTCGTAATGGCCGGACCATCGTTCCAGCCAGGCGAGGTTGAATTGCAATGGCCGCGCCCCGGCCGGAGGTGTCTGTGCCTCCTCTAAAGCGCCGTAGAGCAAGCGTTTGCAAAATGCGGGATTGCGCCACCGCAACGCCCAGCTCCGCTCTTGCAAATCCTTCAGACCGGCCTCCTTCAACTGCTATGCCTAAAAAATTGCCATTGGTGATCATAGCTATTTTTTCGATTGAGCAAGGGAATTTCGTTGGGATAAGCATTAGATTTGTTGCAATGCGAAAGGTTGCGGCGCAAACTATTGGTGTTTTTCTGGAGGGATTTGGATGTCTGGACGGATTTTGACTGTTGCACAGCAAAAAGGCGGGTCCGGCAAGACGACATTGGCGGTCCACCTCGCGGTTGCATTGGCAGCCCAGTCCGGGGAACCGGTCGCCATTCTCGATGTCGACCCGCAAGGGTCCCTCGGCACCTGGTATGAGGCCCGCGAGGACCGGCTCGGTGAAGACGGCACCGGCCTGGAATTTCGCACGGCGTCGGGCTGGGGCGCGCGCCGGGAGGCCAGATCGCTGGCCCGGTCCCACGGATATGTCATCGTGGACACGCCTCCCAAGACGGATGTCGACGCCAAGCCTGCCATTGACGCAGCCGACTTTGTGATTGTTCCAGTTCAGCCGACGCCAGTCGATTTGTGGGCGACGTCGCAAACCTTCGAAATGGCCGCCCGGGAAGACACGCCCGCGCTCCTGGTGCTCAACCGGGTGCCGCCGCGGGCATCCCTCACGGCGGCAATGGCCGAGGCGATCACTGAATCAGGTTACGATGCGCTGGCAGCCCGTCTCGGTAACCGGACGCTGTTTGCGTCGGCGATGGGGCAGGGCGCCGCGGTGACCGAAGCCGCCCCCTCAAGCAAGGCAGCCCTGGAAGTTGCTTCCCTGATCGATGAACTGATCGGCCGGATCGGATAGCCCGCTCCGGAGCCTGTTTTAGCCAAATGACGCCAAATGAGCGCGACAGGCTCTCGCCGTTGCGTCAGCAGAGACGCGATTGAGACACTTTTTGCCTTGTCCTTGTCACGATCCGGTGCCTTGATAGGGAAAATTCCCAGCCCCGGAGGACTGGCCATGTCCGTTTATTCGATTGTTTTCAAACATGTTCACCAGACGCTTGGCGCGATGGCCAAGCCGCTCGCAAGACCCCTTCAAATTGCCGTTGTCGGCGCCGGAGCGGTTGGGCTGCTGGCCTTGCCCGCCGCCGCGCAGGACAAGCGCATTGTCACCATTGATGACGCGGATTATTTCGGGGCCGACTATCGCACGGTAAAGGATGTCGATCTGGACGCCTGCAAATCCGCCTGTCTCGATGACAAGCAGTGCCGGGCCTTCACTTTCAACACCTCCGCGGGCTGGTGTTTTCTGAAATCCGATTTCGGGGAATTGCAGAGTTTCGTCGGAGCCGTTGCCGGACGCGTCGTCGAGGTTCAGGCACCGCGGGCGGACCTGAGCGCCGACCGGAAAGCCGAACTCCTCTTCGTGCCGTTGTCGCAGCTGGAAAGCGCGGAAACCTATTCGCAAAGCATCGCCAATTCCGTCAGTGCCGCCGGGCAGACCGCGGCGCAGCTCCGCCAGAGCGGGCTCGTGGCTCTGAGCCAGCGGCAGGGAACCTTCGCAGAAGCGGATTTCCTGCAGGTGATCAAGCTGGACCCGGGCGACTACAAGGCCTGGACTCATCTTGCAACGGCGCTCTTGATGCAGGATCCGGACGATTGGGAGGCCAAGCAGACCAAGCGCAAGAACGCGATTTCCGCATCGATCAACGCCTATTTGAGATCCGTCGGCGAAGAGGAGCAGGCGCTTGCGCTCGAACTGCTCGCCCGGTCCCTGGTCGTCCGCAGTGAATACAAGACGGCGATCAAGGCCTATCGCGCCTCCCTGGCCTTGCAAGAAAACAGCAGCATCCGCTATCGCTACAACGAACTGATTGCCGAACACGGTTTCCGCATTGTCGATCACCAGGTCGACAGCGACAGCGCGTCACCGCGCGTCTGCCTGGTGTTCTCGCAGAAATTGCCGGTCGGTGAGGACATGAGCCCCTATGTCTCCGTCGACGGCGAGGGCACATTCGCGATCGAATCGGAAGAGAACCAGATCTGTGCCGACGGCCTGAAACATGGTGCGCGCTACCGGATCACCGCCCGCAGCGGCCTGCCGGCGGGCGATGGTGAAAAGATCGAAAAAAACGCGGAACTGTCCGTTTACGTCAAGGACCGCTCGCCGTCGGTGAATTTCCTCAGCCGGTCTTATGTCCTGCCTTCGGGCGGCAACCCGACCATCCCGATCGTGTCGGTCAACACCAATGAGGTCGAAGCCACGATCTACCGTGTCGGCAACCGCTCGGTCGCCGATATCCTCAGGGACAACCGGTTCCTGCGTCAGCTGGACAGTTATCAGGCCGACCAGATCGAGGACGAGCTCGGTGAAAAGGTCTGGTCGGGCATTGTCGAGACCGGCAACGAGCTCAACCAGGACATGGTCACGGCGATGCCCGTGTCGGAGACCGGCATCGAATTGAAACCGGGTGTCTACGCCATGACCGCCCGGTCCAAGCTGGATCAGCAGAACCGCTGGGGCGCACTGGCAACTCAGTGGTTCCTTGTGTCGGATCTCGGTGTGACGGCGCTGACCGGAGACACCGGCATTGCCGCGAATATCCGTTCGCTCTCCTCGGCGGAAGCGCTGGAAGGCGTGAACGTGCGCCTGCTGGCGGTCAACAACGAAATCCTCGGCGAGACAGTCACCAACGCGGACGGCTTTGCCGAATTTGCTGCAGGCCTCACCCGAGGCCGCGGCGGGCGTGCGCCCGGCGTCCTGGTGGCTGAAACGCAGGCCGGGGATTATTCCTTCCTCGACCTGCGCAAACCCGCATTTGACCTTTCAGACCGCGGTGTCGAGGGCCGTCCCGCGCCCGGGCCGCTCGATGTCTTCGCCTGGACGGACCGGGGCATCTACAAGGCCGGCGAAACCGTTTATGCCCAGGCCTTGCTGCGCAACGGCGCGGCGGTCGCCCAGGAGGACTTTCCGCTCACCTTCATCTTCACGCGGCCGGATGGCGTCGAGCACGCGCGCTTTACCGTCAATGACGGCGGTCTTGGCGGTCACCTGCAGGACCTGACCCTGGCATCGTCCGCCCAGCAGGGCATCTGGGCCTGGCGCGTGTTTGCCGATCCGAAGGGACGGGCCCTGTCGGAGCAGACCTTCCTGGTGGAGGACTACCAGCCGGAGCGGGTCGATTTCGATCTGGAAACCGATGCGGCCGCCTTCAGCCGGACGGCACCGACCGAAGTGACGCTCGAGGCGAAGTTCCTCTACGGGTCGCCCGCAAGCGGTCAGACATTGGAGGGAGACGTCATTGTCCGGCCCGTGCGCACGCTCAAGGCCTATCCGGGCTACCAGTTCGGCGTGCCGGACGCGGATGCCTATTCAGAGCGCGGCTCGATTTCCTCGGGCCTGAAGACCGGCGACGACGGCAAACTGACCTTTGAGGTCTTCATGCCCGGACTGCCCGAAACGAGCATGCTTTACGATGCCTCGCTGATCACCCGCCTGGTCGAAGCCGGCGGCCGTTATGTGGAACGCGATCTTGATTTGCCCGTGGCACAGGACAGCGCCCGCATTGGCATCAAGCCGGCCTTCGACGGCGGTGTCGACGAAGGCGGACCGGCGGATTTCTCCGTGATTGTCGTTGGAACGGATGGTAAGGAGCTCGACGCGTCGGATCTTCACTGGACGCTTTCCAAGGTTGACCGCCGCTATCAGTGGTACCGCTATGACGGCCGCTGGTCCTATGAACCGATCACGACGACCCGCCGGGTCGACAGCGGTGATTTCGATGTCACCGCCGGCCAGCCGGCGCGGCTGTCGCTTCCGGTGGACTGGGGTCAGTACCGGCTGGAGGTCGCCGGTAGCGGCACCCTGCAGACGACGACACAGGTCACCTTCAACGCCGGCTGGTACACGGCCGACGCCACCTCGGACACACCCGACTATCTGGATGTCGGTCTCGACCGGACCAGCTATCGGCCCGGGGATGTCGCCAAATTGCGCCTGAAGCCGCAAATGGCGGGCATTGCCGTGATCAATGTGGTCTCCGGCGGTCTCCTGGCCAGCCAGACCGTTGAGGTCAGCGGCGAGGAAACCGAGGTCGAGATCCCGGTCAGCGACGATTGGGGCGCCGGTGCCTATATCACCGCCAGCCTCTACCGGCCGATGGACCTGGACCAGAAACGCATGCCGTCGCGGGCCATGGGACTCTCCTGGCTGCAAGTGGATCCTGGCAAGCGGGCGCTCGATATCGAGCTTTCCACGCCCGATCACATGCTTCCGGAATCCACGCTCGAGGTACCGGTCAAACTGGCCGGCCTTGAAGCGGGAGACACAGCCTATCTCACCGTTGCGGCGGTGGATGTCGGTATTCTCAATCTGACCAATTACCAGACGCCCGATCCGGACAGCTGGTATTTCGGCCAGCGCCGTCTCGGCACGGATTTCCGCGATCTCTATGGACAGCTGATCGACCGCACCGCCGGAACCCTTGGACGCGTACGGTCCGGAGGTGATGCCGCGGGCATGCGCCTGGATGCGCCGCCGCCGGACGAAGAGCCGGTGGCGCTGTTCTCCGGTCTGGTGGCCTTCGATGAGAATGGCGAAGCAACGGTCTCCTTCGATATTCCGGCCTTCAATGGCGCCATCAAGCTGATGGCGGTTGCCTGGACCAAGGACGGTGTCGGCCATGCCGATCGGGAAGTGCAAGTGCGCTCGCCCGTGGTGATGACCGCCAGCGCGCCCGCCTTCCTGGCGCCTGGCG
The DNA here is from genome assembly GCF_023156505.1 of Roseibium sediminicola. GTDB lineage: Bacteria > Pseudomonadota > Alphaproteobacteria > Rhizobiales > Stappiaceae > Roseibium > Roseibium sediminicola. The sequence goes on from NZ_JALNMJ010000003.1 coordinate 286,439, forward strand.
ACCAGTCGCGGCTGGCCCTGGAAATCGACAATGTCGATGGCGCCCCGGGAACGTACCAGCTTGAGCTCTCCGTCGCCGAAGGCCTGAGCCTGGATGGCAGCGCCTCGTTCACGCGCTCGCTTGAGCTGGGCTCTGGTCAGAAGGAACTTGTCCTGACCAGCGTCACGGCGGGTGACAGCCTGACCGACGCGGAGGTCGTCGCCTCCCTGACGGGGCCGGATGGGGCGACCTATGTCAAACGCTTCGGCCTCGACGTCGAAGACACCCAGCCCGAGGTGGTGCGCCGGTCCGTGTTCACGCTGGCCAAGGGCGATACCCTGAGCCTGACCGCCGACAGTTTCGACGGTCTGCGTGCGGACACCGTCGATATCACGCTGACGGCGGGCGGCGCGGCGAGCATCGACGTTGCCGGCCTGCTGGCCGCCCTCGACCGCTATCCCTATGGCTGCACCGAGCAGACCACCAGCCGCGCTTTGCCGTTGCTCTATTTGAGTGAAGTGGCGGAAGCCGCGGGTCTCGGTGGCGATAGCGCCATCCGCGAGCGGGTGGTCAAGGCGATCGCCCGGGTTCTGTCGAACCAGTCGTCCTCGGGCGATTTCGGGCTCTGGTCCAGTTATGGCGACGGCGATACCTGGCTCGACGCCTATGTCTCCGATTTCCTGACCCGGGCGCGGGAGCAGGGCTATGAGGTGCCGGAGCTTGCGTTCACGACGGCGCTGGACAATCTGGAAAACCGGCTCGCCTATGCCTCCGACTTCCAGGATGGCGGGGAGGGCGTCGCCTATGCACTCTATGTGCTCGCCCGCAACGGCCGGGCGTCCATGGGCGACCTGCGTTATTATCTGGACGCCAAGCTGCAGCATTTCGCAACACCGATGGCAAAGGCGCAAGTTGCGGCAGGTCTTGCCCTTTACGGAGAACAGGACCGGGCAGAGACCGGCTTCCAGGCGGCCTTGGCCGCATTGCCGGCCGATACCACCAGTACCTATCGGAGCGACTATGGCTCCAAGCTGCGCGACAGTGCGGCGGTCACCGACTATGTGGTGTCTGCATCCATGGGAGATAAGCTCAAGCAGGATGCCATTGACCGGTTGAAGACCGCACAGACCAGAGCGGCGGGCCAGTCGACGCAGGATATGGCCTGGTTGCTGCTGGCGGCCCATACCTTGAATGAATCGGCTGCCGAAGCGCGGCTTTCCGTGCGCGGCGAGGAAACGCCCGGCCGTCTGGCCTGGTCGCTCGAAGGTAGCGAAGTCAGCCAGTTCCCTGCGGAGATCGCCAACAATGGCGATGCGGCGACCGAGCTTCTGGTCGCGGTTGCCGGACAGCCGCTGGTGCCCGAGCCCGCGGGCGGCAAGGACTATTCGGTCGAGCGGACCGTCTATGATCTTGACGGCAATCCCGTCGATCCGACGGCCGTACCCGTCAACACAAGGCTTGCGGTGGTGGTGACGGTGCGGGCGCTCAGCGACCAGCCAGGCCGCCTGATGGTGGTCGACCGGTTGCCGGCCGGCCTTGTGATCGACAATCCGCGTCTTGTCCGGTCTGGCGATCTGGGCGGCCTGTCCTTCCTGGACACCGTCGACCAGCCCGAACATGCGGCTTTCTACAAGGACCGCTTCGAGGTCGCCGTCAATCAGACCCGCTGGAGCAGCCGGGAGCTGACCTTCGCCTATCTGGCCCGGGCCGCCACACCTGGCAACTACACCCATCCGCCGGCGTCGGTCGAGGACATGTACCGTCCGGACCGCCGCGCGATCACCGCGACCGGCCGGTTTGTGGTGCTCGGTCCGACCCGATAAGACGGCAGGGACCTCAGGATGCCGGTCCGGTGGCAAGACACTTGGGAAACAGCCCGGCGGTGGGGCGCCGCCGCCGGGCTGGCCTTTGCGACGGCCGGCTTCTGTGCTCAGCTCAAGGTCAGCCATGACTATCATGGGCTGGCACCGGTCCCGCAGGTCGGCGACCTGACACTGTCCACCGTTGTGCTTGATCGCGACGACAGGCTGTTGCGTGCCTTTACCAGCGCGGATGACAAATGGCGTCTTCCGGTTGAGCTCGACGCGATAGATCCGCTGTATTTCCAGATGCTGCTCGCCTTCGAAGACAAGCGTTTTTACGACCATGGCGGCATCGACCCGGTCGCGATCGCGCGCTCGGGCCTGCAAAGCCTGCGGCATGGCCGGATCGTCTCCGGCGGCTCGACCTTGACCATGCAGGTGGCGCGGCTGCTCGACGAACGGCCGACGAAATCGCTGAAGCGCAAGTATGAGCAGGTCCTGCGGGCGATTCAGTTGGAGCACACCCGCTCCAAAGCCGACATTTTGAGGCTTTATGCCTTGCGCGCGCCGTTCGGCGGTAACCTGGAGGGCATACGGGCGGCGAGCCTGACCTGGTTCGGCAAGGAACCCGGCCGTTTGACACCGGCCGAGGCCGCCCTTCTGGTGGCTTTGCCGCAAAGTCCGGAAGCCCGGCGGCCGGACCGGTTTCCAAGACAGGCCAAGATCGCCCGCGACCGGGTGCTCACCATTGCTGCCAAGGCCGGAGTACTGTCTACGGATGCCGCCATGTCGGCAATGGCTGAACCGATCCGGGCACGGCGTCATGCGATGCCCCTGCTGGCGCCGCACGAAAGCCGGCGGGCGCATTTGCGGGACCCCGGCAAACATATTCAGAAGCTGACCATCGACCGGGACCTGCAGGCCGCGCTCGAATCGCTGGCGCGCCGCAAGGCTGCTGTTTTGCCGCGGCCCGTCTCGCTCGCGATTCTTGTGGCGGACCATCAGACCGGTGAGATCCTGGCCAGCGTCGGGTCGCCTGACTTGCTGGATACGGCCCGGGAAGGTCATGTCGACATGACGCGCGCGATCCGCTCGCCCGGATCAACACTCAAGCCCTTCATCTACGGGCTGGCGTTTGAAGAAGGCATCGGTCTGCCGGACAGTTTCATCGTCGACCGGGCGACAGATATTGCCGGTTATCAACCGACCAATTTCGATCGGTCCTATCAGGGGACCGTAACCCTGCGCGAAGCGCTGCAACTGTCGCTCAACACGCCGGCGGTCAAACTGCTGGAAGCCGTCGGACCCGCACGGCTGATCGCGCGACTCAGGCGCGCCGGTGTTCAGCCTACCCTTGAAAAGGGAATCGCACCGGGCCTCGCGATCAGCCTTGGCGGGCTCGGATTGTCCTTGAAGGACCTGACACAGGTCTATGCCGCCCTGGCGCGGGAGGGAGAGCCGGTGACGCTGACAGTGTGCCGTGCTGACTGCAGTGGCGCTGGCGCCAACGGCGCACTTCCTGTTCTGAGCCGAAAAGCCGCCTGGATGGTCAGTGACATTCTACAAGGACTGCCGCAGCTTCGCAGCGCCGAAGCCTTCCACATCGCCTATAAGACAGGCACCGCCTACGGCTACCGGGACGCTTGGGCCATCGGCTTCGACGGCCGGCATGTGGTTGCTGTCTGGTCCGGGCGCGCGGATGGGACACCGGTCCCGGGGCAGACGGGGGCTTCGGCTGCCGTGCCGATCCTGTTTGAGGTTTTTCAGTCGCTGGGGCCCGCGCTGACACCATTGCCGGCAGCAGCACCGGAACTCCTTGGCGTCTTGAGCCGGGACGTTCCGGCTCCATTGAGATTCGCCCGGCTGCCAGAACGCCGCAGTGCCACGCCGGCAACGCATCGTTTGCATATTTCCTATCCGCCCGACGGCGCGGAACTCGAACTCGGTGCCTCGGCGCAAAGCGGTACACAGCCGCTGGTGGTGAAGTTCAAGGGCGGCGTCGGTCCGTTTTCCTTTCTCGTCAATGGCAAGCCTCTTGGCCTAAAGCAGGCCGACAGGCAGCTTGTCTGGCAGCCGGACGCGACAGGCTTCGCCGACGTCACGGTTCTGGATGCCAAGGGCGACAGCGCCGGCATAACCGTGCTGTTGCGCTGACTGATTGCTCCAGACCGGAATACGCTGAAGCGATTGCCCTGATTTGCGAATCTTCGACTTGGATTTCGCGGCTCTAATCCCCAAATCACCTGACGACCCTTCTGGGCGCGATGCGCAGGCCAGTGGAGCGGACAAATTGCGGGTTCTCGAACCTGACTTAAGGGAAAGTTCGCCGGGAAACAGTAAAATTCGACGAAAACTGTTTCAAATTGACTCCCTAAAGCCTCTAAGTAAAACCATAGAGAAAGTGACCTATAGTAGCTGCAATTTCTGCGTGTGGATTAAAGGTTTTGACTTTTTCTTCTTGATGACTTTTCTTTAAAAGAAATGCTATCACATTAGGTCAGTTTTAGTAAGAAAAAGTATCGTGCTGCAGCATTGTGCAGTTTGATTAAGTATTAATCACGACACTTTCCCTAAGGTTAATAAAAGGCGAGTCAGATCAGTATGTTGCAGAAACAACACACAGAGATTTGACAGTGCTTGCGCAGGCCAGTTTGGGCTTGCTGCCGGGCGTTGAGTTTGGTTCTTAAGCTGTGCGACGGCGAGTAATCGCCAGTAAAAATGGTTTAGCTGAATTTCTTCTGGGCCGTTTTTCTACGAAATCGCGGGGATGGAGCTCCGCAGGGAACAGTCCCGGTGACAGCTCCAATGAAAATTGACTTTTGGAGGTCAGATATGAAACTCAAGAGCTTGATGCTCGGCGCGGCAGCAGTTGCTACCGCCACCACCGCCCAGGCAGCCGACCTTCCGGTTGCTCCGGAGCCGGTTGACTACGTTCGCGTCTGCGACGCTTACGGCGCACGCTTCTACTACATCCCGGGCACCGAAACCTGCCTGCGTGTTGGCGGCCGCGTTCGTACCCAGTTCGTCGTGAACAACGTTCTCGACAACGGCAACTGGGGCACCCGTAACTCTGACGGCTACTCCTGGCTGTCCCGTGGTTACCTGTACCTCGACGCCCGCACCGCTACCGAATTCGGCACCCTGCGCGCTTACGTCTCCATGTACGCAACCAACGTCAACGGTGCAAACAGCACCACGCTTGACAATGCTTACATCCAGTGGGGCGGCCTGACGGCTGGTTACCTCGGTTCTAACTTCAACATCTACACCGGTCAGGTGTTCATGGGTGTTGTCACTCGTGACTGGGCAGACGCCACCGCGAACCAGATCGCTTACACCGCTGCTTTCGGCAACGGCCTGTCCGCTACGATCGCTCTGGAAGACCGCTCTGCACGTGAAGTCGGTTCCTACGGCGGCACGCGCGCTCCGGACGTCGTCGCAGCTCTCGGCATCTCCCAGGGTTGGGGTTCCGCACAGCTGTCCGGTGCTCTGCACCAGGTGTACCCGAACACTGCAAACAACCGCGCGACCGCTGGTGAAGATCAGCTCGGTTGGGCAGTCGGCGCAGGTGTGAACTTCAACCTGCCGTTCGCATCTTCCGGTTCGAACATCTACTTCCAGGGCTTCTACGCTGACGGCGCTCTGTCCTACATCGGTAACGGCATCACCGGCGTGACCGGCGTGTCCGACTACACCAACGGCAGCACCAACAACGGCTTCTCCGTATCCGGTGGTGCTTACATCCAGGCAACCTCCACGATCGGCCTCGCCCTCGACGGTTCCTACGCTTCCGTTGACATGAACAACGCTGCCGCTATCGGCGACGTTGACCGTTGGGCAATCGACGGTTCCGTTCAGTGGTCCCCGGTTTCCGGTTTCGTCATGGGTGCGGACATCGGCTATGCCGACACCGACATCTCCGGTGGCACCGACACCGAAGCTCTGCTCTTCGGTGTTCGTATGCAGCGCACTTTCTAATCATCTGATTAGAATCTGACTGTGATTCTCTGAACTCCAGTCAGTCATGCGGCCCGGCAGGCTCCAATCTGCCGGGCCGTCCCCATTTTGGGGATCGATTCCTGGATCTTGCGCGGTGACTTGTCCCCGAGATGCCTTTGTCCGGCGGTTGAAACAGCCGCTGCGGACTGACTTTCCTAACAGTTTCTAAATTTCCGATCCGTTTTTGTGACATTCGCGCAACACCGGTTTTTGAAAACAGCCCCAGCGACAGGTGCAGGCTGCTTTCTGTGTTGAACCGGGAATGGGGATGCGTATGGTCACTCTTGCGAGCGGCTTCGAGCCGCACTGATTTGCCTGCCTCGGACGTCCAACCTCCGGCCGGTGGTAAACTCAGAAACAATTCGCGGGGACAATGGTGCTTTTTGTTAGTGCCAATTGAAATGACTGATTGGAGGTCAGATATGAAACTCAAGAGCTTGATGCTCGGCGCGGCAGCAGTTGCCACCGCCACCACCGCCCAGGCAGCCGATCTTCCGGTTGCTCCGGAGCCGGTTGACTACGTTCGCGTCTGCGACGCTTACGGCGCACGCTTCTACTACATCCCGGGCACCGAAACCTGCCTGCGCGTTGGTGGCCGCGTTCGTACCCAGTTCGTCGTGAACAACGTTCTCGACAACGGCAACTGGGGCACCCGTAACTCTGACGGCTACTCCTGGCTGTCCCGTGGTTACCTGTACCTCGACGCCCGCACCGCTACCGAATTCGGTACCCTGCGCGCTTACGTCTCCATGTACGCAACCAACGTCAACGGCGTGAACAGCACGACCCTCGACAATGCTTACATTCAGTGGGGCGGCCTGACGGCTGGTTACCTCGGTTCTAACTTCAACATCTACACCGGTCAGACGTTCATGGGTGTTGTCACTCGTGACTGGTCCGACGTGACCACCAACCAGATCGCTTACACCGCTGCTTTCGGCAACGGCCTGTCCGCTACGATCGCTCTGGAAGACCGTTCCAACCGTGAAGTCGGTTCCTACGGCGGCACGCGCGCTCCGGACGTCGTCGCAGCTCTCGGCATCTCCCAGGGTTGGGGTTCCGCACAGCTGTCCGGTGCTCTGCACCAGGTGTACCCGAACACTGCAAACAACCGTGCGACCGCTGGTGAAGATCAGCTCGGTTGGGCAGTCGGCGCAGGTGTGAACTTCAACCTGCCGTTCGCATCTTCCGGTTCGAACATCTACTTCCAGGGCTTCTACGCTGACGGCGCTCTGTCCTACATCGGTAACGGCATCACCGGCGTGACCGGCGTGTCCGACTACACCAACGGCAGCACCAACAACGGCTTCTCCGTATCCGGTGGTGCTTACATCCAGGCAACCTCCACGATCGGCCTCGCCCTCGACGGTTCCTACGCTTCCGTTGACATGAACAACGCTGCCGCTATCGGCGACGTTGACCGTTGGGCAATCGACGGTTCCGTTCAGTGGTCCCCGGTTTCCGGTTTCGTCATGGGTGCGGACATCGGCTATGCCGACACCGACATCTCCGGTGGCACCGACACCGAAGCTCTGCTCTTCGGTGTTCGTATGCAGCGCACTTTCTAATCATCCCTCTCTCGAGGTTTGATGGAAAACCCGGCGGAAACGCCGGGTTTTCTTTGTTTTAATGGGGCTCTCTGAGCGTTGGACGCTCAGAGAGCCTTCAAAAATTCTGCGACCTTCTCATGGGTTGCTGATTCCCAGAGAACGGGTGCATGGCCCTGGCCCGGGATCGTGGACACTTCCGCGTTCGGATGGCGCTCCAACATGGTGCGGCAGGTGTCTGTACTCAAAAGATCCGAATGTTCACCATGCAGAACCAGAACGGGCCGGTCGGTGAGCAGGTCGTAAAGGGGCCACAGGTCCGGAGCCGGCGTGGCATCGTCGAGACTGGCGAGTTGATGAGCCAGCGCCGGATCGTAGTCCATCACAACTTCACCATCCCGTTCCGAGGCAAGCTGACCCGCCAGTTTCAACCAATCCGCGTCCTCAAATGACGGAAACTGATGACCGAGCGTACGCTTCAAGGTGCCGGCAACGGCGTCCATCGACGCGTTTTTCATGTGATGCCCGAGAGTTGCGGCGATCCGATGGATGGCGCGCATCTCGATATGCGGTCCGACATCGTTGAAAATCACCGCCGCCATCCGGTCTGCCGGATAGCGATGCGCCATCACCAGTGCGTGCAAGCCTCCACGAGAGGTGCCCAGAACGGCAAACCGGTCGAGTCCCAGGGTCTCGATGGCGGCAGCAATGTCTTTTTCTTCCACCGGCAATGCGTAGTTGCGCCAATCGCTGTCCCAGTCGCTGTTGCCGCGCCCCCGGTAGTCCAGGGCGATCACGCGATGCCCCCTGGCTTGAAGGAAACAGGCAATCTCGCTGAAATCCCTGATATTTCTTGACAGGCCCGGGAGACAGAGCACGGGAATGGCTTGGCCGGTTCCAGTCTCTGCGGCGGGCCACTCCCGCCCGGCAAGGGTTAGGCCGTCCGGACTTTTCCAGGAGAAATCCCTTTCCTTGGGGGCAGGCGTCGCATTTGTGTGGTCGAGCGCATGCAGGGGCGCAGATGTCATGAGTGTCTCCTGGACCGTTTCCATCCTATTGAGCATGTCGCATTCATTTGGCTTATTCGCGCGGGACATGCTCTGGTTGTTTTTTGGAAAGATAAAGCTGTTTTGAAGCCTGTGCCAATAGGAAGAGTCCTTGCGGAAGCAGCCACTTGATCAAGGCAAACGTGACACCGGCGTGTCGCTGCGCAGAAAAGTCGCGAATGCGGACACGGAAACCTCACGGAACCATTGCCCCGCGTCTGGCAGATGAGTATGTTGCGCCTCCGTTAACAGTTACCAGACGCTTGTCTGTCGAAAGCATGAAGCCCACCAAGAGGAAACCGAGATGTTCAAAGGCTCCATCCCAGCGCTGATTACCCCGTTCAAGGACGGAGCGCTTGATGAGAAACGGTTTCGTGACTTTGTGGACTGGCAGATTGCGGAAGGATCGACAGGACTGGTTCCGGTCGGCACCACCGGCGAAAGCCCGACCCTGACCCATACCGAGCACAAGCGGGTGATCGAAATCTGTGTTGAGGCTGCCGCCGGCCGGGTTCCCGTGATCGCCGGTGCAGGGTCCAACAACACAATCGAGGCGATCGATTTCGCTCAACACGCCGAAAAGGCCGGCGCGGATGCGCTGCTTGTTGTCACGCCGTACTACAACAAACCCAACCAGGCGGGTCTGAAAGCCCATTTCAAGGCGGTCAACGATGCGGTCGGCATACCGATCCTGATCTACAACATCCCTGGCCGTTCGATTGTCGACATGACCCCGGAAACAATGGCTGAGCTTTTCGAGACTTGCGAAAACATCAAGGGCGTCAAGGATGCGACCGCCGACATGGCCAAGGCGAGCCGCCAGCGTCATTTGTGCGGACCGGATTTCATCCAGCTGTCCGGCGAGGATATTTCCGCGCTTGCCTTTAATGCCCATGGCGGTGTCGGCTGCATTTCCGTGACCGCGAATGTCGCGCCGCGCCTGTGTGCAGAATTTCAGGCCGCAACGCTGGCAGGCGACTTCAAGACGGCTCTGGAGTTGCAGGACCGGCTGGCGCCGCTTCATCGCGCCTTGTTCCTTGAGCCGAGCCCGGGCGGTGCGAAATACGCCCTGTCGCTGCTCGGGAAGGCGGATGAGGAATTGCGGTTGCCGCTCGTGCCGATTTCAGAAGCAGCGCGCGCGGAAGTCCGCGCGGCCATGGCCCATGCGGGCCTGATCAACTGACGAGAACAGGATCTGGTGCGCGGGACCTGCGAGCCCCGCGCCAGGAAGGACAAAAATGGCTCCCAAGAAGGGCGGCGATCCGGGACGGACGATTATTTCCGACAACCGGAAGGCCCGGTTCAATTTCGAGATCGAGGATACGTTTGAGGCGGGGATCGAGCTGAAGGGCACGGAAGTGAAATCCCTGCGCAACGGCAAGGCCAATATCGCCGAAGCCTATGCGGCTGAATATGGCGGCGAGATCTGGATCTACAACGTCTTTATCCCGGAATACCTGCAGGCCAATCGGTTCAACCATGAACCGCGCCGGCCGCGCAAACTCCTTCTGCACAAGCGCGAGATCGGCAAGCTGGCCGGTGCGGTCCAGAAGGAAGGCAAGACCATTGTTCCGCTCAAGCTCTATTTTAATGACAAGGGGCGGGCGAAGCTGGAATTGGCCCTGGCGCGCGGCAAGAAGCTGCATGACAAGCGCGAGACCGAGAAGAAGCGCGACTGGCAGCGCGAAAAGTCGCGCATTATGAAGACCTTCTCATAATCCAGATATCCACATAGGCAGGATGTAACAGTTTGATGACTGTGGGGAACCTGTGCGCAAGTTGCGCATAGGTTGTGGAGTTCCTGTGCGCAGGCTGTGGATGCGGCGGTCGCCGGTCAACATCTTATCCTGTGTGTTATTTGTGATCGGCCGATTGAATTCCCTTAGCTGGCGAAAGACACGGATCCTAACCCGTCAAACTTGCTAATATGAGGCGCTTTTCCTCTGGAATGGCGGTCGGACGGCGCGTCTGGCGATCGACATGTACATGCACAAAACGCCCGTGAGCGGCTGTGCTTGAAGCTTCGCCGGCAAACAGACCAACCCGGAAGACCACAGAGCTTGAGCCAAGTTTTTCAATTCTGAGACCCGCGGAAACGACACCTGGAAAGGTCAGTTCGCTGAAATAGTTGCAACCGGTTTCGACCACCAGGAAGATGTCCCGGCTATGGATCGGGTCAAGCAGGCCCTGGTCCACATACCAACTGTTCACGGCGGTGTCGAAGAAGCTCAAATACTGCACATTGTTGACGTGGCCATAGATGTCCACATCCATCCACCGGGTGGGGATTTGTTGAAAGCTTTTGAATTCGGACCGGTTCATAGGTTCCGGTCGCGCCATCTGTGGAAAAGCTGTTGAATTCATAGAGCGGCCTTGTAGATCTGAAGCGCATCCGCCTCACGAAGCTCCCGCGGATTGTTCACCAGAAGGCGGGTCTGCTTCATGGCGTCCGCAGCGAGTTTTGGCAGGTCGGTTTCCCGAATGCCGACCTCTCTTAGGCAGGTCTGCAGCCCTAGGTCCTCCGCGAGTTCAGCCAGCTTGCCGGCAAACCGGTCGGCGCGTTCATCGGCATCCTGGATGGCGGCAAGCTCGGGAAACGGTACCGCCGCGATTTCCGCGTAGGTCTTCGCCGCCACTTTGTTGTTGAACTTCAGAACATGTGGCAGGACGAGGGCATTGGACAACCCATGGGGAACGTGAAACGTGCCGCCGATCGGGTAGGCAAGGGCGTGCACGGCCGCCACGGGCGAGTTGGCAAAGGCCATGCCGGCAAGCATGGAGCCGAGCAGCATCGCGCCGCGTGCCTCCACATCCGCCGGAGAAAAGACCGCTGTCTGGATATGGGTTCCAAGCAGGCGTAGCGCTTCGACCGCAAGTGTGCGGGACACGGGGTTGTTGTTGGCAGAAGTCGACGCATAACCCTCGATGGCATGGACCATCGCGTCGATACCGGTTGCCGCGGTCACCGGTCCGGGCAGTCCGAGCGTCAGCAAGGGATCGAGAACGGCAAGGTCCGGCAACAAAAACGGAGAGACCACACCGCGTTTTTCCTCTTCGCCGACGGTGATGATCGAGATCGGGGTCACTTCAGAACCCGTTCCGGCCGTTGTCGGCACGAGGATCAGTGGCAGGCGCGGGCCCTTGGCATTGCCGACGCCCCAGGCATTGTCGAGATCTTCGCCGCTCCCCAGAAGCAGGGCAACCAGTTTGGCGACATCGAGCGAGGAGCCTCCACCGAAGCCAATGACGGAAGTCGCGCCATGCGCTTTCGCGGATTCCACGGCCGCCTCCACCAAAATTCTTGGTGGATCTGCAATGACGTCGGTGAAGCGTCCCGGGTGGCAGCCGGCCGAATGAAGAGCTGCTTCGCAGGGAGCGTGCAGGTCGAGCGATACTATGCCGGGATCTGTCACAAGAAAGGGGCGGGCCCCAAGAAAGGGAGCCGCGTGCTCGCCGAGTTTTGCCGCCGATCCGTTTTCAAACACGATCCGCTGACTGGTGTTGAAGGTAAAGGCCCCGATCATGTGTCCTCCCGAATGCTTCGGGAGCAGAGTGCCCGCAAAAGCCCCACCGCGTCGAGAGGGAAAGGGTCAGACTTTGGTGGCGATGTCCTTATCCGTGCATTTTCGCGCCCTTGGAAATCTTGTCGGCGATCTTCTTTTCGGTATGAAAGGCCAGGCCGACAACCTTGGCGTCCTCGGGCGAAAATCTGCCAAAGACCTCCCGGTTGGCCGTGTCGTGGCCGGTGACGAACATTTCCTCGATGTAGAGACTTGCGGGCACGTCACGTTGCAGCGTGCGCTGGTGGATCTTTGCAATGGTTGCGGCGTCGGCACTCAGAATGATGATCGGCTGAACACTCATCGGATGATAGACATTGCCGTCCGCGTCGCGGTAAGTCTCACCGATGATCCCGGGATTTGCGGCGGCAACTCCGGTCGACAGGAAGGCCGTTACATTCAGCTTTTGCCAGGCAGCAAGGTCTTCGCGGACAACGATGACAAATTTGGTATCGAACATGAACGTCAACTCCACTCTGGGGATTCACAAAGATCGGAGTGGAGAGATAGCGGCGGCCAGCGGTCCCGGTCTTGAACGTTTGTGCAGACCGGCTTCCGACGGGATCCGCGTCTCACCTTGCGAAAAGGGGATCGAACGGATCGAAGCGCGGTTTCAGGGCAATGGCTTCGCCCCCCACCGGCACGACACCTATGCCATCGGTCTCACAATGACTGGCGTTCAGACTTTCAGCTATCGGGGAGAACAGCGCGCCTCGCTGCCCGGCCAGGTGATCGTCATTCATCCGGATGAACTGCACGACGGCGGCGCGGGAACGGAGGAGGGGCTGCGCTACCGGATGCTCTATATCGCGCCAGAGCAGATTGCCGAGGTGTTGGCGGCGGCCGGTGCACCCGGTTTGCCCTTCGTTCCGGCCCCGGTGCTCTCGGACACCCGTTTCCGTCACGATCTCGGGGGCGCTCTTTCGGATATCGACGTTGAATTGGGTGACCTCAAGCGAGATTGCCTGATTGCCGACCTGGCGGACTGTCTGAGCCGGCATTCCGACCGTGGCGGAAGCTCAAAGACGTCTCTGAGCTGGCCCGGCCTGAAACGTTGCGCGGAATTCTTGAAGGAGAATTGCGCTGACCAGGTGCGCATGGATGAGCTGGAGGGTCTGGCGCAGCTGGACCGATTCTCGTTGTCGCGGCAGTTCCGGGCCGTTTTCGGCACCAGTCCACATCGCTATCTGGTGATGCGCCGGCTGGATCGGGCGAAAGCGGAACTCGGGGCGGGGGCAACTCTCGCGGATGCGGCAGCCGCCAGCGGCTTTGCCGACCAGAGCCACATGACACGGCATTTCAAGAAGGCCTATGGCATGACACCGGGCCAGTGGCGGCGGCTGAGCGCCGCCGCCAGCGTTTGAGACCCTAGAGTTTATTCGGCCCGAACTTGTTCGAACGCGGGAAACCGGTGGGCGGCAGGCGTCCGGCCTGGCCGCGTTCGCCGCGCCAGTCGGCGAGCTCTTCCAGAGACCGCGTGAAGCTGCGGCCGGAGCTGTCGGTCCAGGTCAGGCCTTCCTCGCCCTTGAAGACGCGGATGTCGGAGATGAGACCGTCCCGGTAGCGCTGCAGGCGCACGCCGCGGCCGCGGCCCATTTGCGGGATCTGTGTCATCGGGAAGACCAGCAGCTTGCGATTCTCGCCGATGATCGCCACCTGGTCGCCCGTCGCCTCGACACAGATCGAGGCTTCCGCCGGCAGGGTCAGGTTCAGCACCTGCTTGCCCTTGCGGGTGTTGGCGATGACATCGTCCTCGCAGACCACAAAACCGCGCGCTTCGGTGCTGGCTAGCAGCAGGTTGCGGCCAGGCTTGTAGACGAAGGCATTGACCACGTCCTGGGCCTCGTCCATCTCGACCATGAGCCTGATCGGCTCGCCATGGCCGCGTCCGCCGGGCAGGCGGTCCGCGCCGACGGTGAAGAACTTGCCACCGGAAGAGAACAGCAGGATCTTGTCTGTCGTCTCCGCATGGAAGGACAGTTTCAGCTTGTCGCCCTGCTTGAAACTGAGTGTGGACAGGTCGGCCTGATGTCCCTTGAGTGCCCGGATCCAGCCCTTTTCGGAGATGATGACGGTGATCGGTTCTTTCTCGATCATCGCCTGCTGGATATCGACCAGATCGGCTTCAGGTGCTTCGGCCTTGTCGGTGCGGCGCTTGCCGATTTCGGTCTCCGGGCCATAGACCTTGGAAATCTCGTTGATTTCCTTGGAAATCTTGGTCCACTGGCGGGTATCCGATCCGAGCAGTTTGGTCAGGTCGTCCTTTTCATCGGTAAGCTTGTCATGCTCCTTGCGGATTTCCATCTCTTCCAGCTTGCGCAGGGAGCGCAGGCGCATGTTCAAGATGGCTTCCGCCTGGACGTCGGTCAGCTCGAAGGTCCGGATCAGTTCGGCCTTTGCATCGTCCTCCTCGCGGATGATGCGGATGACCTCGTCGAGGTTCAGATAGGCGACCAGATAGCCTTCCAGAACCTCCAGCCGGTGGTTGATCTGGCCGAGCCGGTATTCGGAGCGCCGGATCAGAACCACCTTGCGGTGATCGAGCCACTCGCGCAGGACCTGTTTGAGCCCCATCACCATGGGCACCTTGCCCATTGACAGAACGTTCATGTTCAATGAGAACCGGTTTTCCAGGTCCGTCAGCTTGAACAGGGATTCCATCAAGAGGTTGGCATCGACATTGCGCGAACGCGGCACCAGGACGATGCGGATGTCTTCCGCGGATTCATCGCGAACGTCGTCCAGCAGCGGCAGCTTGCGGGCGGTCAGCAGCTCGGCGATCTTCTCGATCAGGCGCGACTTCTGCACCTGATAAGGGATTTCGGTGACGACGATGGCCCATTGGCCGCGGCCGAGGTCCTCGACCTCCCAACGCGCGCGGACGCGGAAACTGCCGCGGCCGGTGGCATAGGCTTCCCGGATGGACCCCTGGTCGGATACCAGGAGGCCGCCGGTCGGGAAATCCGGGCCCTTGATGAATTCCAGAAGCTCGTCGACCTCGGCATTCGGGTTCTTGATCAGGTGTTGGCTGGCCTGGCACAGCTCGAAGGCATTGTGCGGCGGGATCGAGGTCGCCATGCCGACGGCGATGCCGGAAGAGCCGTTGCCGAGCAGGTTGGGAAAGCCGCCCGGCAGGACAATCGGTTCCTTATCCTCGCCGTCATAGGTCTCGCGGAAATCGACCGCATCCTCGTCGAGGCCATCCAGCAGGCGCTTGGCCGTGTCGGTCATGCGCGCTTCGGTGTATCGCATGGCGGCGGCGTTATCGCCGTCGACATTGCCGAAATTGCCCTGGCCATCGATCAGCGGATAGCGCTGCGCGAAGTCCTGGGCGAGACGGACAAGGGCGTCATAGACCGCCTGGTCGCCATGCGGATGGTATTTACCGATGACGTCGCCGACCACACGTGCACATTTCTTGAAGCCCGCGCCCGGATCCAGCTTCAAAAGGCGCATGGCGTAGAGCAGGCGCCGGTGCACCGGCTTCAGACCGTCGCGCACATCGGGCAGGGCCCGGTGCATGATGGTCGACAATGCGTAAGCCAGATAGCGCTCTTCCAGCGCATCCTTCAGATTGATGCCTTCGGTGCCGCTTGGCGGCGGTGTCGTCTCTTTTCCCATAGTTGCTTGCTAGCCGTTTCCGGCTCCCGGCGCAATTCGCTTGGGGGGAGGGAGTGCCGGGATCGGCGGATTTTCAACGGAAATCGCAGTCCCTGTGGGCAAATTCACCTTGGCAAAGGACGTTTTCTGATCCTAGCGAAACCGTTGCTTCGAAGACCGGCTGGAACGCTAAGTCATTCAGACCTTCAGTGAAATTTATCTCCATTCCTTAAGGTCATGTCAATTCAGGCACGATATGAGGCAATTGAGCCGAAAATTGTCGATGGCAAGCAATACGTGAAACACATGCGGATGGGCACAGCCCGGATCACTTCTGCCTTAAAGGCCCTCATGAGCTGGTTTCAGGCAGAAAGCGGCGACCCGGACGTGGCACGCGCCCAGTATCAGCTGATCCAGCGCCAGACCCCTTTCCTATACCTGATGAGTCTCGCCGGTGGCTGGGCGCTTGTTGCGACGCATTGGTCGGTGGCGCCGCTGGGAGTCACGCTGGTTCTGCCGTCCTTGATCACTGCCTTTGCTCTCTTCCGTATCGCGACCCTGCGCCGGCGCCAGAAAGAAACGCCCAGTTTCGAAGGCATTCTCAAGTGGCAGAAACACGCCATGGTGTTGTCTGTCGTCTCGCCGGGACTGTTGTCGATCTGGGCCCTGTCCCTGTTTCCCTATGGTGGCCCTTATCTGCAGCTGCAGGTCGTCTTCACGATCGCCGTGGTCAATCTGGTGGTGCTGTTCTGCCTGATCCATTTCAGGAAGGTCGCGATCATCAACGCGTTCTGCGCGAACTCCTTGTATTTTCTTTACTTTCTGATCAACGGGGAGCCTATTTTTACCTATTTCGCGCTTTACGGCATTTGCGCGTCGATCGGCGCCTTCTTCATCCTCAACAACCACTACCGGGATTTTATCAGGCTTGTTCATTCCAGCCGGGACCTCAGGAACCAGGCCGTTGAGCTGGAGCGCCGGCAGGACGAGACGCAGAAGCTGAGCGACCTCAACTACCACATCGCCAATTACGACCACTTGACCGGCTTGCCGAACCGCAGGTGTTTCCTGGCCGAGCTTGAGACCCGTTTCAAGGCGACGCGGGACCAAAACGCCTCTGTGTCGCTTTGTGTCTTCGACCTCGGCGGTCTGCGGGCCATCAACTCTATTTACGGCGTCAAGACGGGCGATGACATCCTGTCCGAAGTGGTCCGGCGGTTGCGTTCCCGACTGAGCGCTGAAACGTTCGCGGCGCGACTTGCCGGTGACGAATTCGCCCTTCTGTCACCGTCGGGAAGCCCCGATCTGGCGCGCCCGTCGGCCCTGTTCGAAGATCTCTTCGAGGAAGCCTGCCAATTGCCGGAAAGCAGCGTTCGTCTGAATTTCTTTGCCGGGATTGCAATCACCGATATGGCGCTGACCTCCGCAACGGAGCTCCTGGAGCGGGCGGTCTATGCCATGCAGGAGGCCAAGCAGAACCGTAACAATCCGATTGTGGTATTCGGTCATAGGCACCTGGAGCATATGGGCTTTCAGACACGGATTACACAGGCGCTGCAGGCCGCCGACATCGAGCGCGAGTTTTCCGTCGCCTTTCAGCCGATTGTCGATGTCAATTCGAACCGCATCACGGGGGTCGAATGTCTGGCCCGCTGGACGAGCCCGCTCTTGGGGCAGGTGCCGCCGGGCGATTTCATCACGGTGGCCGAACGTTCGGGGATGATCAACAAGCTGACCCTGGTCCTGCTCGGAAAGGCGCTTGTTGCCGCGCGGGACTGGCCGTTGGATCTCAAGGTGTCCTTCAATCTGTCGGCCAGCAACCTGTCCTCGCGAGGGTTTGTACGGGAATTTCTGAAGCTCTTGAAGGACCACGCCTTCGACCCGGTGCGTCTGAATTGTGAAGTCACCGAAACCTCGGTCATGTGGGATTTCGCGGAAGCCAACCGGGCGATTGCCATCCTGAAAAACGCGGGCATCCGTTTGTCGCTGGATGACTTCGGCACCGGCTATTCAAGCCTGTCCCATGTCCACCAGTTGCCGCTTGATTGCATCAAGGTGGACCGGAGTTTCGTTCAGGGCATCAAGCCGGACACGATCGGCTACGGCATCGTCAAATCGCTGCTTGCCATGAGCCGTGAAATGGGCATTTCCTGCGTGGTTGAAGGGGTGGAAACCGAAGAGGAACTGGCCGTCCTCAGAAGCCTTGGCACGAGCGAAGTCCAGGGCTATCTGTTTTCCAAGCCGGTCGGAGCACCGGAGCTGGAAGCATTGCTGAACGGAAAGGCCAGTTTGGGCGGCCAATCCGGCGCAAGACCGGCCTCTGCGACCAAGGCACTTACGGCCTGAACGACCTGCGTATGAGGTGCGCCTGTGGCCCAGCCAAAAATTGCATATCTCCCTTGAACTGCTAAACAAGATGACAGCAGGGTCAGGCCCTTCGGCCCGTACCGCTTAGGATCCGTCATGGCTTCCAGCCGCACTTCTTATCTCGTTCCCGGGCTGCTTCTGGTGGCGGTGATCCTTCTCGGGCTGGCCATTTCCTGGAACAATTTTTTTCTTCTGAGGGTCAAGCCCTACAGCATGCCGGCCGGCAGCATGGAACCGACGCTTGAGGTCGGGGACATGTTTCTTGTCGAACAGCTGTCGCCAGCCGTCGGCGAAAGCAAAGTGCCGGTGCGTGGGGATATTGTTGTGTTTTTCCTGCCGGGTGATCCCAGGATTGCTTATGTGAAACGTTTGATCGGTTTGCCGGGCGACAACCTGCAAATGCATGAAGGCAAAGTGATCCTCAACGGGACGCCTTTGACCTACGACCGGATCGACGACTATGTCGGCGAAAATGCGTCCGGGGCGAAGGTAAGCGTGCAAAGATACCGGGAAACCCTGCCGGGTGGCAGGGTCTACGAGATCCTTGATCTGACGCCTGACGGCATGATGGACAATACGAACACATATTCAGTGCCAGAGGGCCATGTGTTCGTGCTGGGCGACAACCGCGACAATTCCATCGACAGCCGTTTCAAAGGCCAGGTGGGTTTCGTTCCGATTGAAAATGTGTCGGGTGTCGCAAAGGACGTCTATTTCTCCGGTGCCGGCGAACAATTCACCTGGCGCTCGGTTGTGCCATCGGGCAAGGGCGCCTCGCTGGAACGGTGAGCGCATGAGCTCCGCTTAGCCCGATATCAATTCCGCTTCCCTTGATGCATGCGCGCCGATCGCGTTCAGGAGCGGTTCTGTGGCCTCTTCCATCAGGCTGGCCCAGTGGCCGAACCGCTTGCTCTTCAGAACCTGAACGGAGGGATACCAGGTCGCCTTGCCGTCCTGGGCGTGCCAGTACCAGGGATGCGCCGGCTGGGTCAGAACAACGGCGGGACGCTCCATGGCGCCGGCGACATGCAGCGGCAGGCCGTCTGGTCCGATGAGCAGGTCGACTTCGGCCAACAGGGCGGCGAGATCGGAGAGCGACTGGAAATGCCTTCCGGCATCGATGAGGTCCGGCCAGTCCGCCAGCTGACGCCGGGCGTCGTCCCACATAACGCTGATAGAAGTCCCCTGGAAGCCCTGAAAGGCGTCCAGAAGAGGGCGGTAATCGTCAAGAAGAAGTCCAGACCGCCCGGAGTTCCAGGAAAACGCAATCAGCGGGCGCGGCAGATCCTCGAGAGATGCTCTCCAGACCTGCTGCCGGTCGGCATCGGGCCGGACATAGGAACCCGTTTTCCGAAGCTGACGAAGCCGGTCGGAAGGAAGGAACAAGGCATCGCTTAGCGGCACGACGTTTTCGGGGGTGGCGACCGCATGCACCCATTCGGGGGTCCCCGTGCTGTTGAAAATACTGTCCGGAAACAGATCCGAGACGGGAGACAAATAGTCCGGGCCGAATATGCGACGGCGCTTTCTGCCCGTCGGGGTCTGAACGCCAAATCGCAACAGAACCAGGGCTTCCAGGCTGGTTAGCCCCGGTTCTATGAACAGGTCCGCCGTCTCGAGCTGAAGGCGGTCTTCGGTGGAATATGCCGCGCCGGGGGCAGGAGAGGCGTGGCCGGGAACCGTTGCTGAAGGGGCGGAACTCTGCTCCGGGATCCGGTCCAGGCTTTCAAGGGCATCGGAGGCCAACGCGCAGTCGCGGTAGAGCGCCAGGACATCGCGATAAAGGTTATGCTCGATCTTGCCGGCGGCACCGACGAGAGGCTGCAGCAACCGCAGAGACTGGTCATGATCGCCTTTCTGCCGATAAGCGGTGGCAAGCGCCAGCAGCGCCGATGGCTTGTCCTTGTGCAGTTTCACCCGTTGAAGGAACTCCGGGAACGTGTCGCTCTCGACGCCGAGGAGAGTTTCGGTCCTCATAAGCAGTAGCCAGGCAGCGAGCAGGTCCGGGAATTGCAGGGTCAGGCGCTTTGCGAGCAGCCTCGCATCGACGACTTGACCTGTCTGCGCCTGGCAGTCGGCCAGGTGAAGCATGAGGATCGGGTCGGCCGGCAGCTTGAGATGGGCTTCTTCGAGGAGGGCCAGCGCCTTGTCATGATTGCCCGTCTCCGCAAGGATGCAGCCGAGCGTGGCGAGATGCTGTGGATCGTCGGGCGCTTTCGAGACGGCCTGTTGTGCCAGATCCAGGGCGGCTGCGCTGTGTTTCACCCGCGCGTAGAGGCCAGCGAGCGCCGACATGAGATCCGCCTCTTCCGGGTGCTGTTCCAAAGCGCCGCGCAGCTGCCTCTCGGCCCGCTCGAACCGTCCTGACCGCAAGAATTGCTCGGCGCGAAGGACACTGGCCGCCGGGTGATGCGGATCGAGGACAAGCGTTTCCTCGATCAGTTTTTCCGCGTCCCGGGAATTGCCATTTACCTGTTGCAGCGAGGCCATCAGCACCCGTGCGTCACAATCCGCCGGATCTCGGGTCAGGGCCTCCTGCAGCAATTTGGCCGCAGCCTCGGAATTTCCCTCTTCAAGCCGGATTTCGGCCAGGGCCCTCAAGGCGGCTCCATGACCCGGTGACATGAACAGAACGGCTTCGTAGAGCGAAGCGGCGCTCAGCCGGTCGCCGAATGTTCTGTGCTGTGCTGCCGCCTTGAGGCGGTCATCGACCGACATCATTGCCTGGTTTTCCTCCTGTTGGGTGAACCGTCCGGGGCCGGTTGTTCCGAGGCTCAGCTACCCGAGACTGATCCGCTCCCCATCGACGCGTACATCCTGCTTGGCTTTGATCAGGGCGATCTCGCTGTTCTGCAGGGCGACACCGTCAATCTTCTGGATGAGCGTGCCGGCCGACATGGTGTCGGTTTTCTCGATTCTCGTTGACCGGTTTTCCGCCTTCACCGTGAGCGTGCGCGTGGAGCTGAATTTCTCGACAATTGTCTCCACAACGCTCTTGGCATGAAGCGCGACCGAGCCGGCACTTTGGGCCAGGACCTCGGCAAGTAGAGCAAGCTTGTCCGCTTTCAGCCGCACCAGTTTGCCCGTGAGTTCCAGCTCCTCCGCCGCCACGACCCGCAGCGATTTAGCCCCCGGTACGGAAATATCCGGTGTGCGCTCGGCGTCAGCCCGGACCAAAACGGACAACACAAAGGCGTCATCGCCGTCCTGATAAACGAGCACCTTGTCGCCGACCGCGGGCGCAAGCAGGCAGCTGCCTGCTTGCCGGGCGAAGAGTTCTTCTCCGTCCTCCGTCGTCAGGGCGAGATCCAGGTCGGACATGGTCAATGTGACCAAGGCGGTTTTGAGCCCGGTCTTCGGGACATCCCCGGCAGCCGCAATGTCGGCACGTCTGGCGAGTTTCAAGTCTTTCTGGCGCATCTGGAAAGATCCTCCGTTTGCCTGTTTCCGGGTCACAGATACAGATGCAGCAGGGCCGCCCGATTGGCGTTCATCTGAGTTGTGTTGATGCCGATTTTTTTCTTGTTCAGATCGATTTCACTCTTGAGGAATTTGAAGCGTTCGTCTGCAAGACTGAGCATGTCCTTGTTGATGACGGTCTGCCCGTCCTTGATCTGGAGCATTTCCTTGCGAAGATCGAGCAACTTGTCTTCAACAGAGACTTCCTTTTTCTCGAAAACGAATTTCGAGACCTCGAATTTCTTGATCCGGAACGCGATGTCGACATTGGCGATCTTGAACTTGAAGGAGATGCTGACACTCAGGCCGATTCCCAGCGTGAAACTCGAGACGCCCCCGACCGTGACCGCCACCTGATTGCCGAAACACATGAAATGCTCGGATCCGAGCGTGACAAAGGTCTTGGTCCCTTCGGTAATGCCGACCGTGTCGCCCTTTGTGTAACCGATGCTGTCACCTTCGGTGAGCGTAATGTCATGCCAAAGGAACTCCTTTGTCGACGTGGCGGCTTTCATGTTGATGTCGCCATTGTTGGAGTTCAGCGTGATGTCCCGGCTGTCCTCGTCGTCATCTCTTCCGGAGCGGATGACGATTTTCTTGCCGCTTTCGATTTTGATTTCATCGTCGGACCGCAGAAAGGTCTTCTCGCAGGACTTGACCAGGATTTGCCCGTCGCAGGACAGAAGAATGCCGCCTTTGCCGGTGGCGCTGCCCGCGGCATCCTCATAGGCCTTGGTGTTGTCGCCGGCATCGGCGACAAATTGCTCCGGATAAAGCACTTCGGCCTTTGCCTCGGTATCCGCGGCTGTCTCGATATCGCAATAGCTGCCCAGGCGGAACAGCACACCCGGTGTCGTCTTGTCGTTGGAGCCGTCGTTTCTGGGCACAAACAGGAACGCGCTCTTGTCCGAGGTGTCGATATCCACGTTGCTGTCGCCCGTGATCGAGTCTGGCGAAATATCCGTGATGTCAACGTCGAGTACGCCAGAGCCGCTGCAGGTCGTGCAGGTTGCGGAATTCAAGCTGCCTGTTCCGCCGCAGGTCGTGCATGTAATTGTCGTCATTTCGAAGTCCCCCTGATCAATTGCCGCCCCAGTCCCGCCGATTTGCTTGGGCTCGCCCACGTGTTCGAGCCCGCCCTGATCGCGAGCCGCAGCCGTCGGCCGCGGCTTGGTGTTCGCCTCAGGCGCTCGGGTTCATCACCTTGCTCTGCGACGGCGAAACAGTGTTGCCGACAGAGTTGGGGACCTTGCCGTTTTGAACGGTCGGGTCCATCAGCGCGCGCGTGGCTGGCGCGTTCTGGAAGACCAGCTTTGTCGAGCATTTGACGTTTTTCGAGGACGAGCAGACTTCGCTGGAGATCATGCCGCGTCCGGGGCCGCTGATCGTCAGCGGGGCCTCGTCCATGATCGTATGGGCCGAGGTGCCTTGAACGATCACTCGGGTGCACAGCGGCACTTCGGTCGTGCGCATCCCCGTGCTGGGACAGACCAGCGGGATTTCTCCGGTTGGAGTAACTTGCATATAGGGGTCCACCGGTGACAGGTCGATGCCCGGCAGGGGACCTTGAGAGTTGATAAACGACATGGCGTTTTGATCCTTCACGTTTGATTGAGATTTGCCCCTTTGGCCTGATCCTCCTGGTGTCCTGTTCCCTGCAACGGTGACTGATGGCAGTTAGCCGGCCGATTTCATCTGCGGCCGGAGTGATCCGTAGGTTTCCTCGTGGTCGAGCACGACAATTTTGGGGGTGTAGACCTCCGCGATCCGGCGATCCTGGTCCGTTCCAAGCACCTTGCCCCGGGCACCGTCAAAAAGGCTGTCTGCGGTCTCCGCGCCGTGAAACTTGGTGTTGAAGAATTCCGCGGCGCCGAAATTGGCAGCTGTGAGGTCCGCGTGGGTCAGGTCCGCCTGCCGCAGGTCCGTGCGTTCGAAACGGGCGGCCTTGCAGTTCGTGCCCTGAAGCATCGCGGACCACATCACGGCGTCGGTGAAGTTGACGGCACGCAGGCTCGATCCTGAGAAACCAGCCATCAGCAGATTGCTCTGGCTGAGATCGGCGCCGTCGAGCGTGCAATTCATGAAGGCGGTCAGCTTGGCGCTGCTTTTGGACAAAACGGCCTTGCTCAGGTCGCAGTCAATGAACATCGACTGCCCGAGCGTTGCCTCCGCCAGATTGGTTCCGGCGAGATTTGCGTTCGAAAACCTGCAGCGTTGCAGCGATTTTCCGGCAAGGTCCTTGCCCGACAGATCCGTCTCGGCAAAGACGGCGGTATCTATCCGAAGCCCCTTGAGCTCGACACTCTTCAGGTCCGCGTTGGTGAGCACGAAGTTTGAAAGAGCGGCGTCCGCCAGCGTCAGGTTTTCAATGTTGCAATCCAGCAGCAAAGCCTGGTCGGCGTGCGCTGCCGTCAGGTTTGCCTCCGCCAGATCGGTTTGGGCCAAGATGATGTCGTCGAGCTGGGTTTCCTGAAGTTGCAGCCTTTCCGCGGAACAAGCGATCAACTGAGCCTCAGAAAGGGTGCATCCGATAAAATCCGCTGAGCTGAGGTCGCAGGAGATGAAGCTTGTTTCGTGAAGATGCGCATCCGAAAACACGGTATCCCTCAGGCTGGAGGACAGGAATTGTGCCTCCGAGAGGTCTGCTCCCGAGAAGTCGCAGGCTGTGAAGTCGCATTCGAGCCAGACGGATGTCCTAAGATCCAGCCCTGCGAGCGAGACGCCGCGCAAGTCCTTGAAGGGAATCGCCTGACTGTGGGCAACGTACTCCAGCACTTCGGAAGCGGAGATCGGCATCAGATCCGGATTGCGATTGGTCAATGGCGTTTTTCTCCTTTCATTTGTCTGGAGCCGGATGGGCGTGTCACAGCGCGTGATTGCCCTGGGCAATGTTGGTGTTGGTCAGATTGGCGTCGGTTAGAT
The DNA here is from genome assembly GCF_023156505.1 of Roseibium sediminicola. Taxonomy (GTDB): domain Bacteria; phylum Pseudomonadota; class Alphaproteobacteria; order Rhizobiales; family Stappiaceae; genus Roseibium; species Roseibium sediminicola. Next base: position 310,720 of record NZ_JALNMJ010000003.1, read on the forward strand.
CGCAGCCCGCCAACCGGGCCTCCATGAAGTCGGTGGCGTAGAGGTTGGCGTGGCGCAGCGAAGCCAGCCTGAGGTCGGACTGACTGAGCGAGGCCGAAAAGAAATTCGCCGCGCAGAAATCGCCGTATTTCAGGTCTGACTGAAGAAAGCGGCACTCCTTGAAGGACGCGGCCCGCCCATCCACCGATTGCAGATTGCACTTGTTGAAGAGGCTGGCCCGACAATCGGCCCTGAGGAAAAGGGCTTCCTCCAGCACGGCATTGTTCCAGGAGGTCTGCGTTGCCTTGACGGATTCGAAATGGGTGGCGGTGAGGTTGCAATTGCCGTGGAAGCCGGTCTCCGCGAGCTGCGCCCTGGAAAAGACCGCTTCGGGAGCCTCGACCATGGTGAAGGCCACCCGGTTCATTTTCGCGCAGGAAAAATCGGCTTCGCTCATCGGCAGTTCCAGGAAAACCGCCTGTTCGAAAACGGCGTTGCAGAAGCGCAGTTTGATGGCGGATCCCCGGACGACAGTTAGATCTGTGACCTGGGCTCCGCTGAAATCGGCGAAGTCCAGTTTGCAATCCATGAGCGTCAGATGGTTCAGGGTTGCCCCGAGGACACTGGCACCGCTCAGATCCGCGCCCATGACGGTGGCGTCCGACAGACGGACAGCGTTGAGACGCGCTGAGCGAAGGTTGGCTCCGCTGAAATTGGTGCTGGCCAGGCTGCTCCCGGAAAAATCCGCATCTTCCAGGCGTGCCGACGTAAAGACGGCCCCGTCCAAACAGCAATCGGCAAAGGATGCGCCCGTCAGGTCCGCCTGTTCAAAGAAGGTCCCGGAGAGGTCCTTGCCGGAAAAATCGAGGCCGCGAAGGTTGAGGCCCGCAAGGTCTGCCCCTTTGAAATCATGTCCGTCCGCCAGGCCTTTGCGGACCATGGCGCCGACCTTCAGGGTAGTCTCCGGAAAATACGGATCCATCGGAAACAGGGCAGCCGGTGACATCCGTCGTCCGGTCGCCAGCAAGGCCTCGACACTGGTTTCGCTTTCTTCCAGTGCGGACACCATCGTGTCGCCGCTGTCACGGATCTTGTCCCGAATCGACAGTTCGGCCTCGCCATCCTGCAGTGAAGGCGCGGTCTCAAGCATCGCCATGAGGTTTGACAATGGCTTGTTCGGGTCGTCGCCGGCCAAACTGGGGTTGAGCTCGGCAAGCAGGCCGGCGGCCCTGTTCATTGCCGACGCCGACCCGGCCTTCATCCGGTCAGTGTCCTCGACCCGGTCGGTCACGCTCTCCGGCAAATGCGCAAAAGGATCGAAGTCCAGCTTCACCTTTTCCGGGGTGTCCGGGAAATTCGCGGCCAGGCGTTCGGTTTTCCCAGCTGCGTGCTCGGGGATCGCCGCGCCTCGATCCTCCACAAAATCCGGCAGGTCCAGCTGCGCGGGATTGTTTTTGTCCAGCTCCTGGCGGACAGGATGGAGCAGGCCGCCCCCGGTGAGGCGGAAAGCGCGCGCGCGTGCCAGCTCGCACTGTCCGGCAATCGCCTCTTCGGAAACCTGTTCGTGCGGATTGAAGGACGTGAGCGCATCGCTCAGGAGCGCATCTAGGTCGGACGCCCTGCCGAGACAGTCATGTGACGACTGCGCTTCCTGAAGAGCCTGTTCGATGGCATCCGGTGGCGTGATCTCGCTGGCCAGCGCTGCTTCCATTTCCGGATCGAGGTCCAGCTCGGCCGGATCCGCAGTGAGCGCGCCCGGCTCGGGCAAATGACGGCGCAGGTTTTCAGGCAATTTTTCCTGAAGGGATCGCATGGTGGAGCCTGCCCTGGCGAATTCGCTTTGTGCCTTTTGGGTCAGGCTGGTTTCCAGTTGTTCGATCTCGTCGATAAGTTCGGCGAGATCGAAATCGCCGTTGGCGAGCTCCTCCGATGTGGGCAATCCGACAAGGGGGACATCGTCGATGGCCGTCGTGTCGCTCGGCGGCGCCAGTTCTGCCGGCAGCCCCTGGTCCTGCAGCGTTTTTTCAAGAAACCATTGCGAATTTTGGAGAAACCTGTCGCGTTCGGCCCGGGCTCGAGCCAGCCGTTCTTCCCGCTTCGCCTGAAGATGCGCAGGATCCGTCTCCGGCATCAGCTGAAAATCCGAGAGGGCGTGTTTGTAGCCGTCGTCAGGGTCCGTGCGCAGGCGAAAGACCCGATGATAGTGCTCGGGAGGTCGCGGGTCGGCGAAGCCGTGTTCCACCGCCAGCATCACAGTGCCGACGTCATCGGCAAACCGGTCAGTGCTTTTGGTCACGCCCCTGAACGTCAGGACGGCCTTTTCGACATTGGGAAACAGTGTCAGCGTGTCGCAGACCAGGGCCATCTCCGTCAGGCTGTCGTCCGACGGGCGGTGAACAAAGCCGCGCATCCTGAACTCCGGCAAGGTGCCTTCCACAGGCTGACCGGATCGGGACATGCCGGTGATTGAAAACACCTCGCCGCCGGCGAAATAGGATTCGAGCCTCTGATCTTCCGGAGCGTCGCAGTGAAACAGGGGATTGTAATCGTCCGGCCTGCAGGGCGATACATGCTCCTGCCAGTGCCTGTCATAGGTGCCGGTCAGCTGCAGGCGCTGCGGGTTGTCGGCGCCGATCGGTCCGAAATGCGCGGGCGGGGGTGTGTCGTCTGGCGACAGGATCAGGGTATCCGCGCGTTCAATGTTGGGTAATGGCGCATCCAGACCGGCTTCGACCAGTTGTCGCGCCTTGTGGCCTTTGCCCTTCGGATTGGACTTGTGGCCTTGCCCGCCGAAGGCCCGCAATTCGCTGATCGGCATCTTGTCGAACGGCTGTGGCCCGACGATCTCCACGCCGCGGTCGGTTAGACGCCAGACACGATCGCCGAACACCGCCAGGCGTTTCACCTTGGTGCCGAGCCTCGCCGTCACCTTCAGGCCCGTGACCGGTTGGTCTCCCGGCGCCAGCGCGTGGCCGGCGACAATCATTTCCGCGCGCGGCTTGAGCTGGCCCTTGTCGAAGATACCGCCATCCGGCATCTGCTCGGCGACCATTGGCCAAAGGGCTTGTTCGGTCAGAAGCTTGTAAGGGGCGGCAACGTCAAACAGTAAAAACGCGGAGACCGTCAGGATGCTTCCGCCTTCAACAGCATGGGGTTGAAGAGCGGCGGAAACTTTCGACGGCTTTACGATTCCGGGCATGCCTGATCCCCGTCAGTCTCTCCTGCAAACTTAGTGAGTTTTCCGCCCGGAGAACCGGTGTTTGCCCCAACAACCGGCGCCCGACACTTTGCCGTCAAATTTCGACGGCTCAGAATTTGTCTTAACGACTTCTTAACGTCTATATTTAGGGTTGTAAACTTTCCGGTGCAAGGGGGGATGTGTCGAGTGCGACGCGCTTTGTGAAAAATCCGACACGAAAAGGCGCGTCTTTTTCAGGAGGGTGAAAAATTGTAGGTATTTTCTGAAAGTTACGCCGTGCGAAATCCCATTTCCGGAAACTTTTCCTGATGGGATATACCGACCGAGCGGGACGGAGGCCCGCAAATTGCCTCGAATGCAGTCGATTAGAAACGTCGCAAGACACTCTGGCAAAGTGCAAAAGCAATCAGGGGTTGTGTCAACGTGTGCGGATTGTCATCGCAAGAACGCGGTTTTGCCTTCACTGTTGCCCGCTGTTTCCGGGGCAGGATCTAAAAATTCCAAGGGTAGTCGGCGCGGTAGCGTTTCTCCAGGGCATTCAGGAGCAATGCTCTGGTGCCGCCTTGGCGCAGGTCGTGGTCATTCACGTGCCGATCCAGGAAAAAACCCGTCAACTCAAACCCTTGGGTGATGTCAGCCCAAGTCAGCTCACTGCCCGCCTGGCGTTCCCCTTCCAGCAGGAAGGACGGCAGCGGCAGGAGCTTGTCGTGATAAGGTCGGCCGGCCTCCCGGCTGACGGCGCGGGCGGAACGTGGCGAGACGTAACAAAGCTCCTCCCGGCTCCCGGTCGCCGCGCAGGCGGTCAGGTCCAGCCCCATGCCGAGGTCGCTCAGAAGCTCCAGCTCGAAGCGGATGAGCAGCGCGCCGGCGGTGTCGGCGGCGTCAAGATGATCGAGGACCACCGTCAGGGCCTCGAACAGCCTGGGATAGGGGTGCCGTTCCGGCAGGAGGCGGAGCAGGAACGCCAAATGCTGCACACCGGCAAGGCCGACGCCGCTGGTCATCAGGTCTCCGGCGCGTAAGGTCTCCGGTTCGATCTTGAATTGTCCGAGATGGTCGGACAGACGTGCCTTCCAGGTGAGCGCCAGTTCGTTGCCGGGCTGGAGCACCGGCCGGTGGCGTTTCGACCGGCCGCCGCGAACAAGGCCGAGATGGCGGCCGTGATTTTGTGTCATGACCTCCAGGATGATGTCCGTCTCGCCGTGCTTGCGGGTGGTCAGCACCACGCCGCGTCCGCTCCACTCCAAGGGCCCGTTCCCATCTCAGCTGCGCCGGGAAGTTTGGCGGATTCGCCGGATCGCGCCAGCTATTTCGGAAATTCCAGGCCCATTTCGCGGTACCGTTCCGGATCGTCGGCCCAGTTCTCACGCACCTTGACGAACAGGAACAGATGCACCGGAGCCTCGATGATCTCGGAGATTTCGGCGCGCGCCGCCTGGGAAATCGCCTTGATTGTCGCCCCGCGCCTGCCGAGCACGATGCTCTTCTGGCTGTCGCGTTCGACATAGATGGTCTGTTCGATCCGGGCGGAGCCGTCCTTGCGGCTCTGCCACTGTTCGGTCTCCACGGTGGAGATATAGGGCAGCTCCTGGTGGAGCCGCTCGAACAGTTTCTCGCGGGTGATTTCCGCCGCCAGAATGCGCAGGGGAAGATCGGACGGCTGGTCTTCCGGATAGAGCCAGGGGCCGTCCGGCACCTTCGCCGCGAAATGATCGAGGATCGCCTGTGTGCCGTCGCCCGTCAGAGCGGAGATCATGAACGTCTCTTCGAACTGGACATATTCATTGGCTTTTTGCGCCAGCTGCAGCAATTTCTCGCGCTTGGCCACGTCTGTCTTGTTGAGGATCAGCACCCTGGGAGCAGACTGGTTTTGCAGCCGCTTCAAGATGTTCTCGACTTCCTCGTCGATGCCCTTGCGGGCGTCGATCAGGAGCGCGATCAGGTCCGCGTCTCGGGCACCGCCCCAGGCGGTGTCGACCATGGCGCGGTCGAGCCGGCGCTTGGGCTTGAAGATGCCGGGGGTGTCGATGAAGACCAGCTGTGCGGCCCCATGCATGGCGACGCCACGCACGATGGTACGGGTCGTCTGCACCTTGTGGGTCACGATCGAGACCTTGGTGCCGACAAGCTGATTGATCAGCGTCGACTTGCCGGCATTCGGCGCGCCGATCAGGGCAATTAAGCCGGCCTTGGTGCCCTCCGGCATTTCCGGGATAGGTTCCGGCAAAGGCATGTCGAACCGGGGCGGGGGAGACTGAAAGCCGTCCTCTTCGTCCATCGGTCCTTCAGGGGTGGTATTGTCGCTCAAAGTCGTTCTATTCCTTCCACACGCCTTCCCGGCGCAACACGGCTTCCGCCGCGCTTTGTTCCGCAATCCGCTTCGATCCGCCCTTGCCCTCGCCGGGTTTCAGGCCCTGTACCGTCACAGCCACAGTGAAGCTGGGCGCGTGGTCAGGACCTTCCCGGCCGGTCACGTCATAACGCGGCGTCGGCAGGCTTTTCGACTGGGCCCATTCCTGCAACGTGGTCTTGGCGTCTCGCAACGGCCCGGACCAGGATAGCATACGTGGTTCCCAAAGGCGTTTCACGAAGCTTTCGGCGGCGCCGAAACCGCCGTCGAGATAAATAGCCGCGATCACGGATTCGCAGATATCCGCCAGCAGGGCGGTCTTCTTGCGGCCACCGGTCTGGGCTTCGGCCAGTCCGATGCGCATGGCGTCGCCGACACCGAGTTCCTGGGCGATTTCCGCGCAGGTTTCCCGCTTGACCATGTGGTTGAACCGGCGGGCGAGTTCGCCTTCATCGGCCTTGGGAAAATGCTTGTGGAGCATCGAGGCGATCACCAGGCCGAGCACCCGGTCGCCGAGAAACTCAAGCCTCTGATAGCTGCCGGAAATGGTCTCGGACGGGGCCAGCGCGCTGGCATGCGTGAGCGCGACCCGCAACAGCTCCAAATCCTTGAAGTCATATTGCAGGGCGGCCTTCAGCGCCGATACGGGGCTTCTTAGCGGTTGTTTGTTCATGCAGCAGCTTTGCGTTCGGACTGCGCGGGCGACGGACGGCTAGAGTGTCCGGCCGATCCGCTCCCAGCGCACGGTCCATGGCCAGGTCCAGATTTGCCAGGCCGGTGTCTCGTCCTTGATGGAGAAGAACAGGATTTCGGCGCGTCCCATGAAGTTTTCGAGCGGAACATAACCGACCCGGCCCTGATAGCGGCTGTCGACGGAATTGTCCCGATTGTCGCCCATCATGAAGAAGTGGCCTTCCGGGACCTTGTACTCCCGGGTGTTGTCCTTCTCGCCATTCGGGTTCAGATCAAGTGTTTCGTAGGAAACGCCGTTGGGCAGGGTCTCGCGGAAGCGCGGCACGCGGCGCACGATTCCCGAAGAGGATTGTTCGATATAGTCGTCGATCCGTTCCCGCTTTACCGGTTCGCCATTGATGTGAACAACTCCGCCCAGCACCTGGACTGTGTCGCCCGGCAGGCCGATCACCCGCTTGATGTAATCGATGGACGGGTCGGTCGGCAGCTTGAACACCGCGATGTCGCCGCGCTCGGGCTCGGCGGACCAGATCCGTCCGGAAAAGGGCATCAGGCCAAAGGGGAAGGAATACCGGGAATAACCGTAGCTGTATTTGGAGACAAACAGGTAGTCGCCGATCAGCAGCGTGTCTTTCATCGATCCTGACGGGATGTTGAACGGCTGAAACAGGAAGGTCCGCACGATCAGGGCAAGCAGCAGCGCCTGGACGATGACTTTGACGGTTTCCGTCAGGCCACTGTCCTTTTCTTTCTTATTGTCCGTCACGCTCATTTTATCCCTTAACATGTTGTTCGGCGGTCCTCGCGGCGCCAGCGCTTCTCAGCGCATCTCTTAGCCTTTCCGCTGGCCGGAAGCAATGCGACCGGCCGCCCGGTCTACGGCTTTGCGGAGGAAACCGCGTTGGGAGGTTCAGGCCAATCGGCGGGCCATGCGGAAATCACCACAAATGCCTGCGCCAGCGGGAAATCATCGGTGATCGTCAGGTCGATGGTGGTCTTGAAACCGCTCGGAGCCATGGCGGCCAGCCGCTCTGCCGCGCCGCCGGTCAGGGCAATGGTTGGTTTGCCTGAAGGCAGGTTGACCACGCCCATTTCGCGCCAGGCGACACCCATGCGGATGCCGCTGCCAAGGGCCTTGGAGCAGGCTTCCTTGGCGGCAAAGCGCTTGGCATAGGAGGCTGCACGCTCGGCGCGACGGTCGGACTTGGCGCGTTCGATCTCGGTGAACACCCGGTTGGTGAACCGGTCGCCGAACCGTTCCAGCGTCTTCTCGATCCGGCGGATATCGATCAGATCGCTGCCAATCCCTAAGATCATGGTTGTGCTTTCAATCTGGTGTGTTGACACCTAGGTGGGCCGGCGCGCGGCGGAAATCAAGCGCTGCCGTCTTCTTCCATCTGAGTGCGGGGCGCCGGGAACAATCCGTTGCCCTTGCTGGCGAGTTTGGTCCGGCGCCGGCGCTGATAGACCTCAACACTCTTGTAGACGATCACGTAGGAAATGGTCGCCACGACCAGGCCGAGGGGCACCGCGCCGATAAACATCGGCTTGAGCATGGGCCAGAGCGCGTCCAGCGATTTTGCGAACAGACCTTCCTGGAACTGCTGGTGCACCTTGTGCGGATCGGCTTTGGGCGCGTGGCCATGCAGGATCCATTGTCCAAGCTTGAAGGTGGAGGCCCAGATGAACGGGAAGGTGAGGGGATTGCCCACCGACGTTCCGAGCGCCGAGGCGATCAGGTTGCCGCGGATCAGATAGGCAAGGGCGAAGGCGGTGAGGAAATGAAAACCGACCAGCGGTGTGAAGGACGCAAAGGCACCCGCGGCAAAGCCGAGCGCAATCGCGTTGGGTGTCGCGGTCAGACGCAGCACCCGCTTGCTGAAATAGCGGGTCGACCGCGACCAGCTGTTTCGCGGCCAGACGGCGACGCGAAGTCGCTCTATCCTTGAGGGCCTATGTCTTCGGCGAAACAGCATGGGTAATTGGTCGTATCCGTCGTTTCAGGTGTCAGTTCAATCCGCGGCTGCCCGGCTTTACCGCCGGAAGGGCGGCCAGTTCGGGCGGAAGATTGTCCGGTTCATAGGCCGGAACCTTGTATTCTGCCAGCGCGACCAGCGGTACCGAGACGTCGGCCTCGCCACCGGAGCGGTCGATCAGGCAGGCTACTGCCAGAACTTCAGCACCAAGAGCTTTCAACGAGGTTACCGTTTCCCGGCTCGACAGGCCGGTGGTGACAATATCCTCGACAATGATGACGCGCGCGCCCTGAGGCATTTCGAACCGGCGCAGGCGGAACTCGCCGTCTTCGCGTTCCACCCACATGGCCGGCACGCCGAGATGGCGCGCGGTTTCATATCCCGGAATGAGGCCGCCCAGAGCCGGCGAAACGATATAGTCGATCTCGCCGAGACCGGCGTCCTTGATCTTTTCGGCAAGCGCCTTGCACAGGGTTTCGGTCTTGTCCGGATACATGAACACCCGTGCCTTCTGCAAAAACACAGGGCTGCGCAGTCCCGAGGTCAGGATGAAATGACCCTCCAGGATGGCGCCGGCGTCGCGAAACTGGGACAACACTTCGTCACGAGTCATTTCTCAAATTCCTTCCTTGGCCGTCTCGCGGTCTATCCGTTCACCCGACTGACGCTCGACACATTCGGCTTGGTCCGCAATTGATTGATAATCCGGTTCAGATGCTTCAGGTCCCAGACTTCCAGATCAATGATCATCTGGTGAAAATCGGGCGCCCGCTGAACCATTTTCACGTTGTCGATGTTGCCGCTGTTCTCTCCGATCACCTGGGCAATGGTGGCCAGGGAACCGGGTTCGTTGGCGGCCGATATGTCGAGACGGGCAGGGAAACGCTCCGGATTGTTGACATCGATATCCCAGCGCACATCCACCCAGCGTTCGGTCTGGTCGTCGAATTCCTTCAGGGCGGGCGACTGTATCGGATAGATGGTCAGTCCTTCCGACGGGGTCAAGATGCCGACGATCCTGTCACCGGGCACCGCGCCGCCGTCGGGCGCATAGGACACCGGAATATCACCTGAAAGGCCACGGATCGGCAGGGCGGGGCCTTCACCTTCCGGCTGTCCGGCCTCCGGCGCGCCGCCCGGGTGGAGTTCACCGGGCGGGATGCGGAATTTCAGGCCATGGCCCTGCTTCAGGCCGAACCAGCCTTCCTCGACCGGCGGTCCGGAAATGGCGACACGCTCGTCCTGGTAGTCCGGATGGGCCGATTTCAGCACGGTCTGGGCGCTGAGATCGCCGCGGCCGACCGCTGCCAGCAGATCGGCGACGCTCGACTGGTGGAGGGTGTCGAGAACAGCTTCCAGCAGGTCTTCCGAGTAGACCTTGTCGGCGCGGGCGAAGGCGCGCTTGAGAATATGCTCGCCAAGCGCGCCATATTGCTTGCGCACGGATTCCCGCGTGGCGCGGCGGATCGCCGCGCGGGCCTTGCCGGTGACGGCGATGGCCTCCCAGGCGGGCGGCGGTGTCTGCGCGGGCGAGCGGATGATCTCGACCTCGTCGCCATTATGCAGCTCGGTCACCAGCGGCATGATCTTGCCGTTGATCTTGCAGCCGACGCAGGTGTTGCCGATGCCCGTGTGAACCGCATAGGCGAAATCGATCGGCGTCGCGCCGCGCGGCAGTGCGATCAGGCGGCCCTTGGGCGAGAAACAGAACACCTGGTCGTGGAACAGTTCCAGCTTGGTGTTTTCAAGGAATTCTTCCGGTGTGTCGCCCTGGGCCAGAAGCTCGGTCGTCCGGCGCAGCCATTCAAAGGCGCGGCAGTCTTCCGTGTGGCGGGCAATGTTTCGACCGCCAAATTCGCCGTCCTTGTAAAGCGCGTGCGCGGCGATGCCGTATTCCGCGACCCGGTTCATCGAAACGGTGCGGATCTGCAGTTCGACACGCTGGCGGGACGGACCGACGATGGTCGTGTGGATCGACTTGTAGTCGTTCTGCTTCGGCGTCGAGATGTAATCCTTGAACCGCCCCGGCACGGTCGGCCAGGTGGTGTGGATGACGCCCAGCACCCGGTAGCAAGCCTCGACCGTGGCAACAGTCACGCGGAAGCCGTAAATGTCGGACAGCTGTTCAAAGCCGATTGCCTTGCGCTGCATCTTGCGGAAAATCGAATAGGGCCGCTTTTCGCGCCCTTTCACCACCGCCGCCATGCCGCGCTCGCTCAGACGTTCGGTGAGCGTGGTCTCGATGTCCAGGATCAGGTCGCGATTGCGCTCACGCAAATCCGCCAGCCGGTCCGTGATGGTCTCATAGGCTTCCGGATTGAGCGTCTGGAAGGAAATGTCCTCCAGTTCCTCGCGCATGTCATGCATGCCCATGCGACCGGCGAGAGGCGCATAGATTTCCATGGTCTCTTCGGCGATCCGGCCGCGCTTGTGCTCCGGCATGTGATGGAGCGTGCGCATGTTGTGCAGCCGGTCCGCCAGTTTGACCAGCAGCACGCGGACGTCGTCGGCAATCGCCAGCAGCAGCTTGCGGAAGTTTTCCGCCTGCTTGGCCTTGCGGGAAACCAGGTCGAGACGGCTGATCTTGGTGAGGCCGTCGACAAGCTTGCCGATTTCCTCGCCGAACAGGCTGTCGATCTCTGACCTGGTGGCATCCGTGTCCTCGATCGTGTCGTGCAGCAGCGCGACAGCGATGGTCGCGTCATCGAGACGCAGATCGGTGAGGATTGCGGCAACTTCGAGTGGATGGGAAAAATAGGGGTCGCCAGACGCGCGCATCTGGGAGCCATGTTTCTGCATGGCGTAGACATAAGCCTTGTTGAGCAAGGCTTCGTCAGCTTCCGGATTGTAACGCGTAACCCGTTCAACGAGTTCGTATTGACGCATCATGGCCGCAACCGACCCTGGCAACTGGCTGAGTCATCAGCGGTAAAGACAAAAAACGCCTGAAGCGCAGACCCTTGCCGGCCGCGCTTCAGACGAGCTTGTGACGAAAAATCAAACGTCGTCGGTCCGCTCTGGCGGGACCAGGCCTTCGAGACCGCGCAGAAGGTCCTCCTCGGACATCCGGTCGAATTCGACAGCGCCATCGTCGACCTGATTGACCTGGGTCATCTGATGCTGGCCCGACGAGGGTACCAGCGGCACGGCCTCGGCTTCCGGCTCGTCCACTTCCACAAATTTCTGCAGCGAGTGGATTAGGTCTTCTTTCATGTCTTCCGGGCTGACGGTCTGCTCGGCAATCTCACGCAAGGCAACGACAGGGTTCTTGTCATTGTCGCGGTCAATGGTCAGCGGCGAACCGCTCGAGATCATACGAGCGCGATGCGCAGCAAGCAGCACCAGCTCAAACCGGTTTTCGACCTTGTCGATGCAGTCCTCGACGGTCACGCGCGCCATTCGACGTCTCCATAGGCTTAAGGAACTTGAAGAACCAGCGTATAGTGTTCACGTTTCGAAAAAGCAACCCCTTGTCAGTTTTCGCCGCGAAAGGGCAATCGCCGAACGCGAGAGGCTAAAAACGCCGGATAAATTGCTCCAAAAGATCAAGGTCACTCGCTTTTGCATTGCGAGCAGCCAATATAATAGTGTACGCCACTAAGAACGGCCCCGTTCAGAATCAGAAGGCCGTTGGGAAACAAAACTATAAGCTGCCTGAAGTCGTGTTCTACACTGCTCGCTGCGGCACTATATGCGTTGACTGAATGAGTGGGCTAATTGGACCAGGAGCGGGAAACCAGGTCCCATTAGACAAGTTTTAAGCTCAGCGCATATAACTCGGAAAGGTTTCAAATTAGATGTTTGACGCTCGAGAAAAGGTTGCTTTGTTCATTGATGGAGCAAACTTGTACTCAACTGCCAAGGCCATTGGCTTTGACATCGACTACAAGCGTTTGCTGAAGGAATTCCAAGGGCAGGCGTATCTCTTGCGCGCGTATTATTATACGGCGCTGATCGAAGACCAGGAATATTCCTCCATCCGTCCTTTGATCGACTGGCTCGACTATAACGGCTACAAGGTCATCACCAAACCGGTGAAGGAATTTGTGGACAGCGCCGGCCGCCGCAAGGTGAAGGGCAACATGGACATCGAACTGGCCGTGGACGCGATGGAACTGGTCGATACCGTCGACCATATTGTTCTGTTCTCCGGCGATGGCGACTTCCGCTCCCTGGTGGAAGCCCTGCAACGCAAGGGCCGCAAGGTGAGTGTCGTATCGACGCTGAAGACCCAGCCGCCGATGATCGCCGACGACCTGCGCCGTCAGGCGGACCATTTCATCGATCTGGCAAGCCTTGCCAACAAGATCGGCCGCGATCCGTCCGAACGGCCCGCCCGTCCGCAGACACCTGTCCATGTGGACGAGGATGACGAGGACGACGATTACTAAGGCCCGCGATGCCCTCTCAACGCACAGAGTTCGGACCGGTAGATCCGCCCCTGGATTGTCCGGCCTGCCCGCGGCTTGTCGCCCTGCGCGAAGAGCTGGTTGAGGCGCATCCCGACTGGCACAACGCACCGGTGCCGACCTTCGGCGCCTCGGCGCCTCGGCTGCTGGTGATAGGCCTGGCGCCCGGCATGAAGGGCGCCAACTGCACCGGGCGGCCATTTACCGGCGACTATGCCGGCGATCTTCTCTACAAGACCATGATTGACTATGGCTTTGCGTCGGGCACCTACCAGGCGCGGCCGGATGACGGTCTGGAACTGGTGGATGCCATGATCACCAACGCCGTGCGCTGCCTGCCGCCGCAGAACAAGCCGACCGGTCCGGAAATCAAGACCTGCCGGCCATATCTTCTGGCGACGCTGGCGGCCAATCCGTCGATCCGCGCCGTCCTGGCGCTCGGGCGGATTGCGCATGAGACCTTCCTGACCGCTCTGGGCCAGCGCCGGGCGGCCTTTCCCTTCGCCCATTGCGCCGAGCACAAGCTGCCGGGCACCGAGTTGACCCTTTTCGACAGCTACCATTGCTCTCGTTACAACACCAATACGGGCCGTCTGACGGAAGAGATGTTCCGCTCGGTCTTCGACAAGATCCGCACGCATATCCCCTGAAGATCCCGACCGGCACGGTCAGTCCTCCGAGTGCGGCTCTTTCTGATAGGCAGCGGCGTCGGTAACGACCCAGCCATTCGGGCCGAGATGTTCCTGCGGTCTGAAGCGGGCCTTGTAGGCCATCTTCTGAGAGCCATCGACCCAGTAGCCGAGATAGACGTAGGGCAGGTTCATCTTCCGGGCGCGATCGATGTGATCCAGGATCATGTAGGTTCCGAGTGCCGTCTCTTCGTATGACGGATCGTAGAAGGAATAGACCATCGACAGTCCGTCCGAGAGCTGATCGCTGAGGGCAACGCCCAGAAGCGGGCCTTCGCCCGCGCCGGTGATGAAGCTGTTCGGTCCGCGCCGGCGGTATTCGAGCACCAGGGTCTCCACATGGGTGTCCTCGACCATCATCGCATAGTCGAGCACGCTCATCTCGGTCATGCCGCCGTTCTCGTGGCGGGTCTCGAGATAGTCGCGGAAGAGATCATACTGTTCGGCGGAAGGGCTGGGGGGCAGGCGGGCGCCGACAAGATCGGACGCGGATTTCCAGACGCGCTTGAAGGACTTGGTCCATTTGAAATCGTCGACGCGCACACGCACCGAGATGCAAGCCTGGCAGCGTTCGCAGGCGGGCCGGTAGGCGATGTTCTGGCTGCGGCGGAAACCGCCTTGGGTCAGCACCTCGTTGAGCGCGGGCGCGCCATGGCCGACAAGATGCGTGAAGACCTTGCGCTCCTGCTTGCCCTCTAGATAAGGGCACGGCGCCGGTGCCGTAAGATAGAACTGCGGATGATCTGTGGGGTGCCGTGTCACCTTGTTGTCCCGCTAATCCCTCTGTGTTTCACAATCCATAATACCATGGCGCGACTAAAGAGAAGGTCAACCAAAGAATAAGGGCGAGCGGCGTGCCGGCGCGCACGAAATCGTTGAACTTGTAGTGGCCCGGACCCATGACGATCAGGTTGGTCTGGTAGCCGATCGGCGTCGCGAAAGAGGAATTGGCGGCAATGATCAGGCAGACCACGAAGGCTTCCGGGCTTGCGTCAATCTGCTGCGCCAGGTTGATGGCGATCGGTGTGAACAGGACCGCCGCCGCGTTGTTCGACAGGAAGTTGGTCAGGATCATCACGATGAAGAACAGCGCCGACAGCACCATCGGCGCCGACGCGCCTTCCATGACATGCACCAGTGCCGTGGCGATGGCCGTGGCCCCGCCCGTGCCTTCCAGGGCGACCGCGCCGGCAAGCGACGCGCCGACGAGCATGAAAATGCGGCTGTCGATGGCGCGCATGGCCTGACGGATGTTGAGGCAGCCGGAGGCGATCATGGCGAAGGTGCCGGCCACTGCCGTGGTCACGATCGGCACCAGGCCGCTGGCGGCGAGCGCAACAACGCAGGCGAAGATGATCAGGGCGCGCGGTGCATAGCGCTTGCGCGGCACTTCGGCCATCGACCAGTCGAGCAGCAATACGTCGCGATTGCCGCGCAGGCGCGCGATTTCCTCTTCGCTGCCGGAGACCAGCAGCACGTCGCCGGCTTCCAGGCGGATGTCGTTCATGGCCATGCGCGGCATGCGGCTGCGCCGCTGGATGCCCATGACCAGGCAGCCGGTGTCCGAATAGAACCCGGATTGCGGCAGGGTCCGGCCCATGAGCCGAGAGGCCGGGGCGACCACCACTTCCGCGAGGCTGATCGATCCGGGCGGCGCGGCCTGGTTTTGACCCGCGTTGCTTGTGTCCGTGTCGGCTTCCATAAGCGGCTGGCGCCGGGCAAGCGCATTGGCGAGGGCTGTGCGGGTCGCCGCGACGATCACCGTGTCGCCGGGCTGCAGCACCACATTTTCGAATGGCGGCAGGATCGGTTTCTGGCCGCGCTGCACCAGGCGCACGGTCATGTCTTTCAGCTTCGGAAACATGCCGGAGACCGATTCCACGCCCACCAGCGGATGGCCATAGGTGATGCTGATCTGGGCAATGAACTGCTTGCCGGAGGTCGCCTGAAATTCTTCCGCCATGGTTTTGCGGACTTTCAACAGCCTGGGCATCAGGAACAGGACATAGATTGCCCCGACACCGGCGACGATCAGGCCGATTGGAGTGAAGCTGAAGAAGGTCAGCCTGAGATCCGAGGACTGGGCAGCGTAATTGGCGACCAGAAGGTTGGTCGACGACCCGATCAGGGTGGTCATGCCCCCCAGAATGGCGAGGAACGACAGTGGCATCAGCACCCGGGCAGGGGACTGGCCAACGGTGGCCGCAACCGCCGTCAGGATCGGCAGGAACATCACTACAACAGGCGTATTATTCAAAAAGGCGCTCAGGATCGCAACGGCGATCAGGACGGGAACCGCGGCATAAAGGGACCGCCCGCGTGTCATCCGCACGATCGCCTTGGCAGGGGCTTCCAGCGCATCTGTCTGGAACAGGCCCTGACCGATGATCAGGAGGCAGATCACGGTGATCAGCGCCGGATTGGCGAAGCCGGCGAGAAAGTCTCCCGATGTGATCGGGGACCCGTTCGGTGCCGTCACCGGGAAGACAGAGAAGATGACAATGAAGGCGGAGACGGAACCGAGAGCGACTGTTTCGATCGGGTAACGCTCCAAGGCGTACAGAACGACAGTTGACGCGATCACCAGAAAGGTCAGCGCCATTGCAATATCAACTGAATCCATTCACCTGCCCAAGGCCACCATGGCCGATACACCAAAGCGCACTCTAAATCAGGCGGTCCCGGGATTGGAAGGGGCAAGATATCAGTTTGCCGTTGATAGTTTCGCGCCGGATCGCGGCAGGTGCCGCCGGACTATCCGTTGGTTGGGTCACATCTTGGACCGGGACCAGGCCTGCCCGGTGACGTTCCAGCTGGAGCAGCCGTGTTCTTTGAAGGCGGCGTTTCCGGTACGAGGGGCTGAGGCGGTCTTATTCGTGTGTGCTCATGTAGCTGCGGTGATAGGCCGAGTTGATCACCACCGTGCCCAGCACGAGATCGTGCAACAGGCGCTTGCGATCGGAGAACAGCGACACCAGCAGCACCAGCGGCGTCAGCAGCGAGATAGAGAACCAGAACAGGAGCGCGTGGACGGCGGCGAGCAGCGGGTAAGGTTTGGCGCCGTACCAGAGCCGCATTTCCAGGCCCATCGCGCGCATTCCCAACGTCGAGGCCTGCGGTCCGCCAAGGGTGAAGGCGACATAGAGCAGTGCGACGGCGGTCGGCAGGATGCCGTAGAGCAGAAAGCCGAGGCCGAGGGTGAAGACACCCAGGAAGAAAACCAGGATGCCGGCGCCGAAGGTCAGGAGTGCGATCACCACCACATCGATGAGAAACGCGAAGATCCGCCGGCTGCGCACGCCCGAAAACAGCTCCGGATTGCGCACAGGATCGAACACGTCCTGGCGGCCATAGTCCGAGGTGGTTTCAGCTGACATCGTGCGGGCTCCCTGAAATTTTGCTGACCTCCATGTGGGGATTGGCGAGGGATTTCGCAAATGCGCCATGAAGGGTGTGCATCCTCTCCAGATGGCGGCACCTTCCGGGAACCCTGACGCACCTTGTCATGTTCCGGAACGATTGGACCGGTATTTTTGCCGTTGCGTCAATTTCGATCCGCCGCCTATAGTTCGCGGGGGCTCGCGAGAATTGAGGGAAACATATGGTTCGCGTTTTTGGTGCGGCAGTCGCTTTTGCAATTCTTCTCACTGGTGCCCCCGTCAGGGCCGCCGATATGGTGATCGGCCTGCCAGCCTGGCCATCCGCCCAGGTGACCGCCCACATCATCGCCGAAACGCTCAAGGACCGTTACGGCCTGGACGCCGAACTCCAGGAACGCGGTACCATGACCTTGCTGGCCGGCGTCGGCCGCGGCGAGGTACAGGTTCACCCGGAAGTCTGGCTGCCGAACCTTGCGCGCCAGGTCGACAAGCTCAGCAACGAGGACAAGGTTCTGAAGCTGAATACCGCGGGCGTTTCGGCAACGCAAAACATCTGCGCCACCAAGGCTACGGTAGAACAGACCGGTGTGAAGGCGGTCGCCGATCTGCTGAAGCCGGAGATCGCCGCGCAATTCGACAGCGATGGCGATGGCAAGGGCGAGATCTGGATCGGAGCGCCGACCTGGTCCTCCACCGAAATCGAAAAGATCCGCGCGCATTCCTATGGCTACGACAAGACCATGACCTTGCTGGAAATGCCTGAGGACATTGCCATGGCGGCCGTCGATGCCGCGTCCTCCCTCGGCCGGCCGATCGTGTTTTATTGCTACGGCCCGCATCATGTCTTCCAGCTCCATGACATCGTCATGCTGGAGGAGCCGGCTTACGATCCCGCCCGCTGGACGATCGTCCACCGCGCCGACAGCAACGATTGGCTCGAGCAGTCAAATGCCGACACGGCCTGGGACGCGTCCTCGTTCCATGTGGCCTATGCCGCATCGCTGAGCGAGCAACGGCCCGAGGTGGCGTCGTTCCTGTCAGCCATTGCCCTCAACGCCAAGGATATCACCGCGATGAGCTATGCCGTTGAAGTCGAGGACAAGCCGGCGGACGTGGTCGCCAGGGAGTGGATCGCCGGCAACAAGGACCGGATCGGGGAGTGGACCAAATGAGCGGCCTGATGAGCAAACTGGCGGCAGGCCTGCGCGCCGCCTTCACATGGGGACCGGCCGCACTGGTGCTGACCCTGGCAGGCGTCGCCATGGCGCAGAATGTCGGCACCCAGATCTATGACAACACCAACCGCAAATGGGTCGACTACACGCCTCAGGTCGCCGCGCGCTATTACCGCATCCATGGTCAGGCGCCGGAAGAGTTCCAGCGGCAGGTGGTCCAGTTCCGCACGGCGGAAAAGCCCGGCACGATCATCATCGACGGCGACCGGCATTTTCTCTATCTGGTTCTGCCCAATTTCCAGGCGATCCGCTACGGTATCGGTGTCGGCCGGGAAGGCTTCGGCTGGGCCGGTATCGTCAAGGTGGGCCGCAAGCAGGAATGGCCGACCTGGACCCCGCCCAAGGAAATGATCGAGCGCGATCCGGACTCGGCAAAATGGGCCAACGGCATGCCCGGCGGACCGGACAATCCGCTCGGTGCGCGGGCGCTGTATATCTACGAAGGCAACCGGGACACGATCTACCGCATTCACGGGACCAATCAGCCCTGGTCAATCGGCCTGAACATTTCGTCCGGCTGTATCCGGATGAACAATGATGATGTCACCGATCTCTACAGCCGAGTCGAGATTGGAGCCAAGGTGATCGTCCTGATGCAGGGCGCGGCGCTCTACAAGGGTGTTTGATGGGGCGCGCATGATCGGGGCGTTGGTGGGATAGGAAAGGGCAAAGCATGACCAGGTCGCACAGCAAGGGAAATTGGAAACTGGGTATCGGTTGCGCCACCGCGGCTGGCCTGCTGTTGATCGGGGGCTGCAACACCTCCAGCTCCAATGCGGGCGCGTCCCAGACGGTGCGCACATCGGAGGAAACCGCGCCGACCGACCTGCAGCTTCTTTGCGCGTCGAAGACGGTGGAAAAACTCCAGATCTCGGGCGGCAATGCGCTGCCGGTCAGTTCCGCCCGGTCGGGCGAGCAGGCCTATCAGGTCAATCTCACCTTCGAAGGCGGTCAGGCGACCTGCATTATCGACGAGAGCGGTGTGGTTCAGTCGATCACGCCGGTGTAACTGCAGACCGTCTTCCGAGCGGCCTCAATCCATGCGCTCGCCGATTTCCAGGTAACGCACCACGAAGCCGCGGTTGCGCAGGGCCGCGACGATGCGTTCGCCGTGGGGCCGGTCGAAGGCCTCGAAGGTGACGTCGAGGGTCGCGCCCTTGGCGGGCACGTTGAGGAACAGCCGGTGGTGTTCGACATCGACCACGTTGCCCTGCATGTCGCCGATCACCGTGGCGATCTCGCCGAGCGTGCCCGGCCGGTCGGGCGTGTCGATCCGGATGGAGACAAGGCGGCCGTCGCGAGCCAGTTCGCGGACCACGATCTTGGACAAAAGCCTCGGGTCGATATTGCCGCCGCACAGAACCAGGCCGACGCGCTTGCCGGCAAACCGGTCCGGATCCATCAGCAGCGCGGCAAGACCGGCGGCACCGGCGCCCTCGGCAATGGTCCGCTGCAGGGTGAGATAGGCATTGATCGCCCGCTCGATGCTGCTTTCGGACACGAGCATGAGATCGTCGACCCGCTGCTTGATCACTTGCGTTGTGAGTAGGCCGATATCGCGCACGGCAATGCCTTCGGCGATTGTGGCACCCTCGCAGATCACTTCCTTGCCGTAAAACGCGCCCCACATGCCGGGATAAAGCGTGGTCTCGACGCCGACCACCTCGATGGAAGGTTTCAGCGCCTTGGCGGCCGTGGCGATGCCGGCGATCAGGCCGCCGCCGCCGACCGGGACCACAAGGACGTCGAGATCCGGCTGCTGGTCCAGCATCTCGATGCCAATTGTGCCCTGGCCGTGAATGACATGGGCATCGTCATAAGGATGGACCCAGACAAGACTGTTCTGGGTTGCCAGCCGGTCGGCTTCTTCCTTGGCTTCGGCCAGTGTGTTGCCAGCCAGAACGACTTCCGCGCCATAACCGCGCGTGGCGGAGATCTTCACGAAGGGCGTCAGCACCGGCATGACGATGGTCGCCGGAATGCCGAGCCGTCCGGCATGATAAGCGACGCCCTGCGCATGGTTGCCGGCCGAGACCGCGATCACGCCGCGCGCCCTTTCAGCGTCCGTCAGGCTGGAAAGTTTGACCAGCGCACCGCGTTCCTTGAAGGCGCCGGTGACCTGCATATTCTCGTATTTGACGAAGACATCGGCGCCGGTGAGCTGCGACAGGCGCGGGGCGGGCAGGCAGGGCGTTTGAAGAACGGCGCCTTCGATCAGCGCGGCCGCGGCCCGGATCTTTTCGAACGTGACCTGGGCCGGGTCGCTGAAAGCGTCCGTGGTCATTTGCCGCCTGCCAGCATTTCGGCGACCATGGGCGCGAAATAGGTCAGGATGCCGTCGGCACCTGCGCGCTTGAAGGCCAGCAGGCTTTCCACCATGGCCTTGTCGCCGTCGAGCCAGCCGTTTGCGGCCGCTGCCTTGATCATCGCGAATTCGCCGGAGACCTGATAGGCGTAGGTCGGTACCTGGAACTCGTCCTTGAGGCGGCGGACGATGTCGAGATAGGGCAGGCCGGGCTTGACCATGATCATGTCGGCACCCTCGGCAATGTCGAGTTCCGCTTCGCGCAGGGCCTCGTCCGTGTTGGCCGGGTCCATCTGGTAGGTGCGCTTGTCGCCCTTAAGCGTGCCGGACGAGCCGACCGCGTCCCGGAAGGGGCCGTAAAAGGCAGAGGCGTATTTGGCCGAATAGGCCATGATCTGCGTGCCGCGATGTCCCTGGCTGTCGAGCGCCTGGCGGATGGCGCCGATGCGGCCGTCCATCATGTCGGACGGTGCGATCACGTCGGATCCGGCCTCCGCCTGCACCAGGGCCTGTCGGCAGAGCTGATCGACGGTCTCGTCATTGAGAATGGTGTCGCCATCCATCAACCCGTCATGGCCGTGGCTGGTATAGGGATCGAGCGCGACATCGGTCATCAGGCCCAGATTGAGCCCCTCCGCCTTGATGGCGCGCAGTGCCCGGCAGGTGAGGTTCGCCGGATTGAGGGCTTCCGACCCGGTCTCGTCGCGCAGGTCCGGATCCGTATAGGGGAACAGCGCCAAGGCGGGAATGCCGAGTTCCGCGGCTTTCTCAGCGTCCCGAACAGCTTCATCCACCGATAGGCGCGCAACATCCGGCATGGACGGCACCGGCTGGCGGACATTTTCGCCATCCACAATGAAGATCGGCCAGATCAGGTCGTCAACGGTCAGCGTGTTCTCGCGGACCAAGCGGCGGGACCAGTCGGTCTGGCGGTTGCGGCGCATGCGCGTGCCAGCCAGAAGCGTGTCCATATGGTCGGGGGTGATCGGCGGAAGAGGAGATTTGGACGGCATGGACCCTGACTGTTCGCTAAGCTGCAGTGAAATTTGCATTCTCACGGAGAAGAGCCGCCAATCTATCACGCAGATTGACGCAGTCCAACATTCTGTAAAATAACTGAAATTAATAACAAAAAAGAGATTGTTTGACGTTCGCGTCAAATGTGCTTTAGTGCGCGCCGACAGACATCAGAACCTGTGCGGTGGCGACTCTTTCGCCCAATGCCGCTTGAGGGAGGACAAGCCGTGGACTTTTCACTCAACGAAGATCAGCGTGCCTTTCAGGACATGGCCGCCAGTTTCTCGCGCGACGAGCTGGCGCCCAACGCCAAGCAGTGGGATGAGGACAGCCATTTCCCGATCCCGACCCTGCGCAAGGCGGCCGAACTCGGCTTTGGCGGCATTTATGTGAAGGAAGATGTCGGCGGCTCGGCGCTGACCCGGCTGGACGCGGCGCTGATCTTCGAGGAACTGTCCCAGGGCTGCACCTCGACAGCGGCCTATCTCTCCATCCACAACATGGTGGCCTGGATCATCGACACCTACGGCTCGGAAGAGCTGCGCCAGAAGTTTTTGGCCAAACTCTGCACCATGGAACTTCTGACCAGCTATTGCCTGACCGAACCAGGCTCCGGATCGGATGCCGCCAGCCTCAGGACCAGCGCCAAGGACGATGGCGACCATTATGTGCTGAACGGCTCCAAGGCCTTTATCTCCGGCGGCGGGGTCAGCGACCTTTATGCGGTGATGGTCCGCACCGGCGGCGAGGGGCCGGGGGGCGTCTCCTGTCTGCTGGTGGAGAAAGGCACGCCCGGCCTCAGCTTTGGCGCTAACGAGGTCAAGCTCGGCTGGAAGAGCCAGCCGACGGCCCAGGTCAATTTCCAGGACTGCCGCGTGCCGAAATCCAACCTGATCGGCGCCGAGGGCCAGGGCTTCAAGATCGCCATGGCCGCACTGGACGGTGGCCGTCTCAATATCGGCGCCTGTTCGCTGGGCGCGGCCCAGGCCTGCCTCGACCACGCGCTGGCCTATGCGAAGGAGCGCAAGCAGTTCGGCCGGCCGATCGCCGACTTCCAGGCGTTGCAGTTCCGCCTCGCCGACATGGCGACCGAACTGGAAGCCGCGCGCCTGTTGCTGCACAAGGCGGCTGCCGCTGTCGACGCCAAGGCGCATGACGCCACCAAGCTCGCGGCGATGGCCAAGCGACTGGCGACCGACACCGGCTTCAAGGTCGTCAACGAGGCGCTGCAGCTCCATGGCGGCTACGGCTATCTGCGCGATTATCCGATCGAGCGCTATTTCCGCGATGTCCGCGTGCACCAGATCCTGGAGGGCACCAACGAGATCATGCGGCTGATCATCGCCCGCCAGCTGTTGAAGGACTGATCGAGGTCTGCTTGCTTAATCCTTGAAACGACTCTTTCTTTCCGTGAGGCGCCTCAGTGAGCGACGACATCCTGTTTGAAAAACGCGGCCATGCCGGTTTCATCACACTCAACCGGCCGAAGGCGCTGAATGCGCTCAATCATGCAATGGCGAAGGCGCTGGCCGATCAGCTGTCGCGCTGGGCGGACGACACGGAGATCGCCCACGTGGTGATCACCGGGGCGGGTGACAAGGCCTTTTGCGCCGGCGGCGATATCCGCAGCATCTATGACGCGCGCCAGGCGGGGGAGACCGACGGGCTCAGCAGCTTCTTTCGCGACGAGTATCTGCTCAACGCGCAGATCAAGGCCTATCCCAAGCCGTATATTGCCCTGATCGACGGCATCGTCATGGGCGGCGGCGTCGGTGTCTCCGTTCATGGCAGCCACCGGATCGGTACGGAAAAGACCATGTTCGCCATGCCGGAGACCGGCATCGGCTTCTTTCCCGATGTGGGCGGCACCTATTTTCTGCCGCGCATGCCGAAGAAGAGCGGCGTCTATTGTGCGCTCAGCGCTGGCAGGTTGAAGCAGGGCGACGCGCTTGCGACCGGCGTCCTCACCCATGCAATCGCAGCCGACAACCTTGCCGATCTGGAACGGGCGCTCGAAACCGCGACGGATATCGGCGCGACTTTGGCGCCCTATCTGATCGCGCCGGAGCGCGGGCCGATCACAGAGAATCTCGATTTGATCGAGGCGCTTTTCTCCGCGGAAACCGTCGATGACATCCTTGCCAGCCTGGAGGCTTCAAGCGACGACTTTGCCAAAAAGGCGCTTGCCGCCATCCGCGGCAAATCGCCGACCAGCGTGCTGATTGCCTTTGAACAGATGCGGCGCGGCGCTACGCTCTCCTTCAACGACTGCATGAAGCTTGAATACCGGATTGTCTCGCGGATTCTGCAAGGTACCGAATTCTACGAAGGCATCCGTGCGGTGCTGGTCGACAAGGACCAGAGCCCGAAATGGTCGCCTTCTCTGTTCAGCCAAGTGGACAGCGCCGATCTGGCGTCGTATTTCGAGGAACCGACGGACGGAGACCTGCCGCTCCGATAATTGAGAACCGGACCCGGACGACCCATGATCACCAGCTTTCAGGACCTTATTGAATCGCGCCCGCCCTGGAGCACGGTCCTGATCTGGTATCTGCGCCTGATCGCAATCATCCTGATCGGCGGTGGCGTAATCTATTGGGCGCGCATCATCGGCATTGTCGAATGGCGCGGCCTGTGGTTCTGGGACATGCCGGTTTCCATGCAGGGCGCGATTGTCTTTTTCGCGGTTCTTGACCTGGTCGCGGCAACCGGCCTGTGGCTGACCGTGTCCTGGGGCACGGTGATGTGGATCTTCCGCTGCCTGTGTCAGATCGTGATGCACACCGCCTTTTCCGATCTTTATGGCCGCCGGCCTTATGAAATCAGCTTCTATCTCCTGACGATCGCGATTTATGGCCTGCTGGTCTATCTGATGGAAAAGGAAAACAGGGCCGAGACCGGCTGACCGGCTTGAATCGGTTTCTCAAGCGCCTTGCACCGCGCTTCAACGGTGCCGGGCAACAGATTCAAATACAAAGTGAATTTCCCGGGAGGAAAACATGACGAGCACTATCGGTTTCATCGGTCTTGGCAATATGGGCGGTCCGATGGCGATCAATCTTGTTAAGGCGGGCCATCGCGTGCTCGGCTTCGACCTGTCGGAGACGGCCCTGGCAACGCTTGTCGAGGCGGGTGGTGAACAGGCGGCCGGCGTCGCCGAACTGGCGGCCGAAGCCGACGTGATCGTCACCATGCTGCCGGCTGGCAAGCATGTCCGTCAGATCTACATGGGCGAGGGCGGCATACTGGAAAACGCCAAGGCCGGAACGCTGATGATCGATTCCTCCACCATCGACGTTGACAGCGCGCGTGCCGTCAGCGATGCGGCGGGCGCCAAGGGCATGAAGATGGTCGATGCGCCGGTCTCCGGCGGTGTCGCCGGAGCGGCCGGCGGCACGCTGACTTTCATGGTCGGCGGATCTGACGAGGCTTACGAGGCGGCCAGGCCCTATCTCGACATCATGGGCAAGACCATCGTCCATGCCGGTGGCGCGGGCACCGGTCAGGCGGCCAAGATCTGCAACAACATGATCCTCGGCATTTCCATGATCGCTGTCTCCGAGGCCTTCGTGCTCGCCGAGCGGCTCGGCCTGGACAAGCAGAAGTTGTTCGATATTTCCTCGACCGCATCCGGCCAGTGCTGGTCGCTGACCTCCTATTGCCCGGTGCCGGGCCCGCTGCCATCCTCGCCGGCCAACCGCGATTACCAGCCCGGATTTGCCGCCGAGATGATGCTCAAGGATCTGAAGCTTGCCCAGGAAGCAGCGCAGTCTTCCGGGGCTGCGACGCCGCTCGGGGCCGAAGCCGCGGCGCTCTATGCGCTTTTCTGCAACACCGGAGGGGTGGGGCAGGACTTTTCAGGCATCGTGAAGTTCCTGCGCGGATCATCATGAACAAAAAATGAATCGGACCGTTCAAACACAGGCCAAAAGTTAACGGATGATTCAGCGTGTCTCTTAAGCGGATTTTAGAATCGCTCGGTTAGATTGCGTAACAAGGCGGGAAAAAATATCCGTCGAACGACAGGTACTATAAGAGGCGCAATCACATGATCACCGCAAGTAGGGCAGTCGACGCTGTATCACAGAGTGAAGGGGAAGAGCTGGAAATCAAACCGCTCTATCTGGAAGCTCTGACGCTCGTTGAGCGGCTGCATAGGCGTCTTCTCGACGTCATCAAGGACGAATTCGACCGCATGGGCCGGTCCGATGTGAACAGTGTGCAGGCACTGCTCCTGTTCAATATCGGCGACAGCGAGCTGACAGCCGGAGAGCTGCGCACGCGTGGCTATTATCTGGGGTCGAATGTCTCCTACAACCTGAAGAAGCTGGTCGAAACCGGCTATATTCATCACCAGCGCTCGCGCATGGACCGCCGGTCCGTCCGGGTCAGCCTGACCGACAAGGGCCAGGAAGTGGCAAAGATCGTCAACGATCTCTATGAACGCCACATGCTGTCCGTCGAACAGGTCGGTGAAATCGGTCCCAAGGACTTTGTTGCACTCAACAAGTCCCTGCGCCGCCTGGAGCGGTTCTGGACCGACCAGATCCTTTACCGGCTCTAACGTTTACGCGGCACATTCAGATGACAAGGCACCGCCCACTGGGCGGTGCTTTTGTTTGTGCCGTGGTCACGCAAATTTGCAGGCCGGCGTCTCCTCTCACTGGCTAAATTTGGCTATAACGGCAAAGATTGGTCGTTCCCGGGGCTGCTGACATCTTGTGGTCACAAAGGAATGGCTCTTTGCGGTGTTTCCGGCGCCGAGATGGTTAAAAAATCTTGCGATTTGTTAACACCCGTTCGTTAGGACTGGGAGCTGGAACAGGCGGGGCAGGCATGTTGAATGCTGGCAGCGCCACGCGCATCAACTGAGAACTTGCGTTATCGACGCTGCAACGAGAGGGCTGCAATGAACCTTTTATCCGGACCAGACGGGTTTAAGCTTCAACGGAAATCAAAGACAAGGCGCGATTTTTTGCGTCTTTGCGCGATCGGATGCGGATTGCCTTTCCTGACAAGCGCTGCAGCCTATGCCCAGAACCAGCAGGTCGAGTGGGTCGATAATTTCGACATCGCCACCGAGAACATCACGGAAGTGAAATCCTCGGCGCCCACCCTTTCGCCCGAAACCGCGGATTACATCGCCGCGGCCATGAACCGCTACCAGGGAATCGTGCAATCGGGCGGCTGGGGCACCGTGTCGCCCGGCGGCAAGGCTCTGCGCATCGGCATGAAGGACCCACGGGTCGTCGAATTGCGCCGCCGCCTGATCGTTTCCGGCGACCTGGAGCAGCAGGCAGGTCTCTCCGACACGTTCGATTCCTACGTTGACGCCGGACTGCGCCGCTTTCAGCTGCGCCACGGCCTGATCCCCGACGGCGTGATGGGCGAGGGAACTGTGGCCGCGCTCAACATTCCCGCCCATGTCCGCTTGCGCCAGCTCGAAACCAACATGGTCCGTCTGCGGTCCATGTCCGGCTTCAAAGGCGACCGCTATGTCATGGTCAACATCCCGGCAGCAGAAATTGAAGCGGTTGAAAACGGCTATGTGCGCTCGCGCCATACGGCCGTCGTCGGCAAGATCGACCGTCAGACGCCGATCCTGAACAGCAATATCTACGAACTGAACTTCAATCCCTACTGGACAGTGCCGAAGTCGATCATCCGCAAGGACCTGATCCCGAAGATGAAGCAGGATCCGCAATATCTGGAAAAGAACAACATCCGGATCTTTGATTGGAGCAACAACGAGCTCAACTGGCAGCAGATCGACTGGAACACCGACGAGGCGACCCAGTACCGCTTTACCCAGGATCCGGGTTCGGAAAACTCGCTGGGCTCGGTGCGGATCAATTTCCACAACAAGCACCAGGTCTATTTGCACGACACACCGTCCAAGACCCTGTTCGGTGAAGCCAACCGGTTCCATTCCTCCGGCTGCGTGCGTGTGCAGAATGTGCGTGAACTGGTCACCTGGCTGCTGCAGTCGACCACGCCGGACTGGGATCGCGGCCGCGTTGACGGCGTCATTCGCACCGGTGAGCGCGAGGACGTGAAGCTGAAGAAAACGATTCCGCTTTATCTGACCTATGTCACCGCCTGGGCCAATGCCGACGGCGTTGTCCATTTCCGCGATGACATCTACGATCGGGACGATCTTTACGGCACAGGCGAACAGGCGCGCCTGTAACACATCTTTCAGGCTGTCTGAAACCAGCGAAGCGCCGGTCTTGATAGGGCCGGCGTTTCGTGCGTTTTATCCGCAGTGAAGTCGCTTTGGAGGCCAGTCATGAGTCGCGATCCGCGGCCCGGTGAAGTCTATCTGGAATTCCGTCCGGTCGGACAGCAGGTCAAAGTCAGTGCCATCGACGCGGCGACCGGGATCGAAGTGTCCGTCTTTGGCCCGACCTCCGCATCGCAGGAAGACCTGAAACGAATTGCCGTGCGCAAGCTCCAGCGCCGGATCGAGCAGGAAAAAGGGTCCGGCCGGGAACCTGACTCAAATCTTTATTAGAGTTTTTCCCGGTCAGATTGGCACTGGATCAGGATGTCAGCGCCGGGCCTGCGCCATTGCCGCCTGTTTGCCGGCGGTGCCGCCTGCGCTGTAGACCGAGGAGACAACCGCGTTGCGGCCATTGGTCTTGGCCTGATAGAGCGCGCGGTCGGCATGATGGAACAGCGTGTCGATCGGGTCCTTGCGGCTGCTGTCGACAGGGTTGGGGCCTTCCAGGGTGCACAGGCCGAAGCTTGCCGTGATCGCAAACGAGCAACGGCCGTCCGAAATGGTCTTGTCCGCAATGTTCTGCCGCAGGCGCTCCGCAAGTGCCGCGGCATCGTCGTTGGCGGTTCTTGGCATCATGATCGCGAATTCCTCGCCGCCCCAGCGCGCGATGATATCGCTTTGCCGCAAATTGTCCTTGAGCACGTTGCACAGTGTTTTCAGCGCCTGGTCGCCAGCGGCGTGGCCATAGGTATCGTTGACTTCCTTGAACTTGTCGACATCCAAAAGGGCCATGGTGAGCGGATCCTGGCTGCGGCTGCGCGCCTTGAGTTCGTGATTGCACAATTCCAGGAAATGTCCGCGCAGATAGGTTTCCGTCAGCGCGTCCGTGGTGGCCAGGATGCGGAACTGTTCGACGAGTTCGGCACGTGCCCTGACTTCGCCCTCGAGCCGTGCCTTGACGGCCATGAGCTCTTCCTGATTGCGATCGCTGAGGCGCACCATGCGCTTTTGTTCGCGCACCGCCCTCTTGTAGGCGAGGGTCAATGAGCGGATCAGCCGCGTGGTTTCGTCCAGGCCGCCAAGAATGGTCTCGGCATATTGCAGCACGCGGTCTTCGTCCTCGAAGAGCGTGAATTCGCTGTCCTTGTCCGATGAATGGGTCATGCCACCTCCGAGTCCGGCTTGAGGTAGAACGACGCGTGCAGGAAGTCCTCGGCGAAATCCTCGCCCATTTCCGCCATCAGGTCGTCTTCCGGGTCGTAGAACCAGTTGACCGTGACCTTGCGGCCCTTTTCCGCGTTGACCTCGAGCATCTGAAACAGGTTCATGATCGCCTTGGCGCTCGAGGAATTGAAATAGATGAACCGGACGTCCACCGTCAGCGGCGCATCGGTCGTGGTTGCAAGATACTGGGCAACATTCTGCAGGATCGGCCCGTAGAAGGCACTGGCGTCCTCGGGATAGCTTTCGCCGGAAAGGGAAAGGTGTCCGACGGCGGGGTCGAGTTCGACCCGCGGCGACCGCGGTGTTGCATCGATATAAAGCGGGTTGGGTGTCATGGCCGATGTCTCCGCTTCTCAGATAAAGGCTTTCAGAACGAAAAAACTGCGGTTTTCGTCCAGCTTCAGAAAGTCATATTCCAGGGGCCGTGTGACCCGCCGCGCGATTTCCAGGAGCCCGATCGTGGCGCCTTCGCTGTGCGGATCCGGTTCTTCCCGGAGTTTCGTGCGGTAGTGTTTGCGCAAGGCCTCGCCATCCATGCCGGCGATGGATTCAAGGCGGGACCTGAGATTGTCGGCTTCCGCGTTGGAGACGGCATTGCCGCAAATGACGAAGAAGCGGCTGTTGTCCGTCTCGGCTCCATCATAGTCCTGGCCGAGCATGATCACGCCGGCGGACAACCGGGCGGTCTTGGGTTCTCTCAACCATTCTTGCTCGTCGGAATAGCGGATCACGTTCTGCACCTGCTCGACAAAAACGGAAAAGACACGTCGCACCACCTTTCCCTCGGTTTTCTTCAGTTCCAGCTGTTGCTTGACCGCCGTTCCGAGCGCGTAAAGCAGATCCTCGGTTACAAAGCCGGTATAGGCGAACAGCGTGTTGCGCTTCTGCAGCTCCGATCGAAACGCGTAAATGTCTTCTCCAAGCATTGCGTCCTCCTATTCAGCCGCATTGCGCACAAGCATTTCGCCTGCCACGGGCGTGAACGCGAGAATCGTGTAGTCGTCCCGGACGGCTTCCAGGCCGCGAAACTCCGTCAGTCTGTCCTGCAGGTGGGTAAGCTGGCTATCCAGGTCTTCGTCGCCAACGCGGGACAGGACTTCATAAAGCCGCTTGCGGCCGAAGGTCCGCTTCGGATGGCCGCCGACATGGTCGGTGATGCCGTCCGTTGCCAGATAGAAAGTGTCGCCGGGCCGGACCTCAAGCGCATGAACTGCTATTCGGCTTGGGCCGGGGAGGCTGCGATAGCCAAGCGCGGCCTTGTCCGGGGCGACCTTGTTGAAGCCTTCAGCATTGCTGACGATCAGCGGAATGCCGGCGCCGGCATAGCGCAGGATCCTGGTTTCGTGATTGTAGATGGCAAGCGCGGCGACGAAGCCGTCGTCCGATGCGGTATCCTGAAAGCCGTCGGAGGGTTTGTCCTGACCCAGCCTGCGCCGCACGGTCCGGTCAAGCGTCAACAGGGTGTATTCCGGATCCTTGAAGGAATTGTCTTCCAGCAACTTTTCGAAGACGGAGGCAACGACCATGGTGAGCAGAGCGCCCGGCACTCCATGGCCCGTGCAGTCGGCGATAAAGAAGATGGAATTGTTGCCCTTTCGACACCCCCAGACATAGTCGCCGCTGACCACCTGCATCGGCTGCCAGATCAGGGCGATATCGGCCATGGTGTCGCGCAGCTCGCTCAGGTCGGGCAGGATGCCCTTCTGGATGTTGCGGGCGTAATACATGCTTTGAAACAACTGTTCGTTCACCTCCTGCATCGCCTGTTTCTGCGCATGGTAGCGGGCAATGGACTGGTCGTATTCGCTCTCCCTGGCCTTCATCGATGTGTTGAGGCGGCTGAAGACGAGCACGACGACCAGCCCGACCAGCGCCAGCATGCCCACCCAGGCGGCAAGACCGAACCATTCCATCCAGGCAAGGGACTGTGTCGCGTTTGCTTGAAAGGTACGGGCCGCTGCGTCGAACTTGACGGGAAGCTCCCGGAAGGCCAGCCGGGCGAACCGCTCGCGATCGGCGGGGGACAGCGTCTGGGCAGCTCCCACCCTTCGGGCCAGATGCAGGAAGTCGCTCAAGATCAGCTGCTGCGAGGTTTCGCCTTCAAACAGGATTGCGGCAATGTCGGATTTGATATCCGTAGGCGCTGGATAGTCCGGCTTGCCCAGCCGGCAGGACAGGCCGTCTGAAATGACCTGCTGCATTTTTTTCCGGTTCCCCGACAACAGGGCGGCCTGCGCGCGTTCCATATGGTCGGCGCAGCTGATCACCAGAATACGCGAACCATAGGTGCTGGCGCGGGAAAATTCCTCATTGTCCAACGCGGCCATCGCGATGCGTTGGGACAGAAGCTGGAGCAGGTTGGCGATTTTGGCCTCATCCACCTGCACGCGGTGCTGATCGAGCAGAAACCGGCCGCCAAATAGTAAAGAAGTAAAAACAATGGCAACCAGAGAAAAGCCCACGCAAAAAGCAACCGTCGGCAGATTGAAACGTATCTGCAACCTGTTGAGCAATCGGTCTGTGGAGGCCCTGAACATGCAAGTTTGGTTCTTGTAACTTGTGCTGAGGGCGAATAATACCGTGTCAAATGAAAATAAAAACTAAATACATTTGTAATTTCACGTAGAGTTAATTCTGGTAAGAAAGACAATGTAATAAATAGCGGGAACTCTTTTGTGGGGGAAGCCTAGGTGAGTGTTCGACAGCAAGATGGGAAAACAAACTGACTGTTGAGTCATCTTAAGCGGGGAGTGCGGGGCAGATGTGTTCTGCAAGGGAGGCGTATTTTATCTTGCCGGACTTCGGTGTCGTTTTCCAATCTGGACGCGTCGGTATGACCCTTGGTTTGACCAAAGGGACGTGTTAATTCGTCGCCTCACATTGGCACGACGGCAAAAAGTCCCTTAAGACGCGACGGTCGCCCGTGCCCCTTATCCTGCAATGAACACAAGGATGGTGCGATGTCATTGATGGAAACCTCCGGTCAGTCCCTGCAATCCGGTTTCTTCACACGCGGTCTTGCCGAGGCCGATCCAGACATTTTCGGCACCATCGAAAAGGAGCTTGGCCGTCAGCAGCACGAAATCGAGCTGATCGCCTCTGAAAACATCGTCTCCCGCGCCGTTCTGGAAGCGCAGGGCTCGATCTTCACCAACAAATACGCCGAAGGCTATCCGGGCAAGCGCTATTACGGCGGCTGCGAGTTCGCCGATGTGGCGGAAACGTTGGCGATCGAGCGCGCCAAGGAACTGTTTGGCTGCAGCTTCGCCAATGTCCAGCCGAATTCCGGCAGCCAGATGAACCAGGCCGTGTTCCTGGCCCTCCTGCAGCCGGGCGATACCTTCATGGGCCTGGATCTCAACTCGGGCGGTCACCTGACCCACGGATCTCCGGTCAACATGTCCGGCAAGTGGTTCAACGTGATTTCCTACGGCGTGCGTCAGGACGACCACCTGCTCGACATGGATGAGGTCGAGCGTCTCGCCAACGAACACAAGCCGAAGCTGATCCTGGCCGGCGGCACCGCCTATTCCCGCATCTGGGACTGGAAGCGCTTCCGCGAGATCGCCGACAGCATCGGCGCTTACCTCATGGTCGACATGGCTCACATCGCCGGTCTCGTTGCCGGTGGCGTGCACCCGTCGCCAATTCCGCATGCCCATGTCTGCACCACCACCACGCACAAGTCGCTCCGTGGTCCGCGCGGCGGCATGATCCTCTCCAATGACGAGGACATCGCCAAGAAGATCAATTCCGCGGTCTTCCCGGGTCTGCAGGGCGGTCCGCTGATGCATGTCATCGCGGCCAAGGCGGTTGCCTTCAAAGAAGCGCTGACGCCGGAATTCAAGGCCTATGCGCGCGCGGTCACCGATAACGCCAAGGCACTGGCCGAAGCCCTGAAGGAACAGGGTCTCGACATCGTCTCCGGCGGCACCGACAACCACCTGATGCTGGTTGACCTGCGTCCGAAAAACGCCACCGGCAAGGTTGCCGAAAAGGCCCTCGGCCGCGCCAACATCACCTGCAACAAGAACGGCATTCCCTTCGATCCGGAAAAGCCGTTTGTCACCTCCGGCATCCGTCTCGGCACGCCTGCTGCGACCACCCGCGGCTTCGGTGTTGCCGAATTCCGCGAAGTCGGCCTCTTGATCACGGAAGTGTTGGACGGTTTGATGGCAGCAAACAGTGAAGAGGGCAACGCAGCGGTTGAAGCTGCGGTCAAAGCCAAGGTAGAAGCACTGACGGCCCGGTTCCCGATCTACGGGGGCTGATTGAGGGCTCGGTCAGGAGCTTTGAGACATGAGATGTCCTTTTTGCGGCGGCGAGGAAACCCAGGTTAAGGATTCCCGCCCGACCGAGGACAACACCGCCATTCGCCGCCGCAGGATCTGCAACACCTGCGGCGGCCGTTTTACGACCTTCGAGCGGGTCCAGCTGCGCGAGCTGATGGTTCTGAAACGCTCCGGGCGCCGTGTACCCTTCGATCGCGAGAAGCTGATGCGCTCCGTTCAGATCGCCGTGCGCAAGCGGCCGGTCGATCCGGACAAGATCGAACGCATGGTCAGCGGCATCGTGCGCCAGCTGGAAAGCTCCGGCGAAAGCGAGATCACTGCGGAAACCATCGGCAATCACGTGATGGAAGGCCTGAAAGGCATCGACGATGTCGCCTATGTCCGCTTCGCCTCCGTCTACAAGAATTTCCGCGAAGCCAAGGATTTCGAGGCACTGCTCGACGAGTTGAGCGATCCCGACAGCCAAGCCCTGAAAGACAGCTGAGCCCCCGCCGGTTTCATGACAGTTCCAAGTGATCTCGATCAGCGTTTCATGGCCGCTGCCAAGCGCCTGGCCCGCCGTGGGCTGGGCCGGGTCTGGCCGAATCCGTCCGTTGCCGCCCTGATCGTGCGCGAGGAGGGCGGCAGGGCCATTGTCGTCGGGCGCGGCGTTACGTCCCGTCCAGGCATGGCCCACGCGGAAGTCAACGCGCTCCGGGAAGCAGGAGACAAGGCCAGGGGCGCAACCTGCTACGTCACGCTTGAGCCGTGTTCCCATTACGGCCGCACGCCGCCTTGCGCCAAGGCCCTGACCGAAGCCGGTGTCAAGCGCGTGGTGGTCGGCATGGCGGATCCCAATCCACGGGTCTCCGGCCGGGGCATCGCCATGCTGCGCGAGGCCGGTATTGAGGTCAGTGTCGGCCTCCTGGAAAATGACATGCAGGCGCTCTATCGGGGCTTCACCCTGCGCCAGCTGAAGCAGCGGCCGCAGGTGTTCCTGAAGCTCGCGGTCTCGGAGGACGGTTTCATCGGCCGGGATGGCGAGGGCCAGGTGAAAATCTCCGGCCCGCTTTCTATGCGCAAGGTCCATGGCTTCCGGGCCGCCTGCGACGCCATTCTGGTCGGCTCCGGCACCGCGCTGGCGGACGATCCGCAGCTGACCTGCCGTCTGCCGGGGCTTGCCGGGCGCTCGCCGGTCCGGGTGATCGTCGACCGCTGTGCGCGGTTGCCGCTGGAGTCGAAACTGGTGCGCACCTGTGTCGATGTTCCGGTCTGGCTGGTCTGCGGCAATGGCGCGGACCCGGACAAGCTGGAGCTTCTGGCCGCCGCCGGCGTCAATGTCATTCGCGTTCCGGCCATGGAAGACGGCATCAAGCCGTCCGTTATCCTGAGCGCTCTTGCAACCCGAGGCATCACGCGGTTGATGGTGGAGGGCGGTGCAAGGCTGGCGTCGTCTTTCCTTGCGGCGGACCTGGTCGACGATCTCTGCGTGGTCACCGGAAACATCGTGATCGGCGCGGGCGGCATACCGGCCCTGCACGGACTGGTCCTTGCGGATGTTCTGAAAGACCCCAAATTCGAACGGGTCGATGCCGGATATTTCGGCCTCGACCGCTATATCTATCTCAGACGGCGCGGAGCCTGACATGTTCACCGGTATTGTCACCGACCTCGGCGAGATCCTCGCCATTGACGCCATTCCGGCGGGAAAACGCACCCGCATTCGCACCATCTACGACACCGACAGCTTCGAGATCGGTGCGTCGATTTCCTGCGCGGGCGTCTGCCACACCGTGACCGCCAAGGACAACGGCTCCAACGGCAACTGGTTCGAAGTGGAATCGGCCGCCGAAACCTTGGCGCTGACCAATGTGGCGGACTGGAAAGTCGGCCAGAAGCTCAACCTGGAACGCTCGCTCACCATGGGCGCGGAGCTCGGCGGGCATCTGGTGCTTGGTCATGTCGACGGCCTGGCCACGGTGACGAAGCGGGAGGACCATCCGGATTCGGTCTATTTCCAGTTCGAGGCACCCGAAGAAGCCGCGCCCTTCATCGCAAAGAAGGGCTCGGTCGCCCTCGATGGCACCTCCCTGACGGTGAATGAAGTGGACGGGCTGCTGTTTTCCGTGTTCCTTATTCCCCACACGCTCGACGTCACCACCTGGTCCGACCGGAAGGTGGGCGACAAGATCAATCTGGAGGTGGATATGATGGCCCGCTACGCGGCGCGTCTTGCGGAATTCTCCAAGACCGGGTAGGGACCGGCCCAACACCTTCGAACAAGAGTATTTCCCATGGCGTTTACCAGGCGGCGAGATAGTTGCCCGGAAACGCTAGCCTGCACGATTGAGACTGGACAAACCGGGGCAGACATGGTTCCTGTCGCGGCCTTATAAGGATTGAATGACCGATGAGCGCTGCACCGAAACTTCTGATCATCGAGGCCCGGTTCTATGAGGATCTGGCGGATGCCCTTGCAGAGGGCGCGATCAAGACCATCGAGGCGGCCGGCGCGAGCTATGACCGGATTGCCGTCCCCGGCGTTCTGGAAATCCCGGCAGCCCTGTCCATGGCCCTGACGGCGATGGAAGGCGAGGGCACGTTCTATGACGGCTTCGTCCTGCTTGGCGTGGTGATCCGCGGCGAGACCACCCATTACGACATCGTTTCGATTGAATCGAACCGGGTGATCATGGATCTCATCGTCGATGCGGATCTCGCTGTCGGAAATGGTATCCTGACCGTCGAGAACGGCGAGCAGGCCTGGGCCCGCGCGAAGGTGGATGACAAGGACAAGGGGGGCGCCGCCGCCAAGGCCGCCCTCGACATGATCGCTCTGCGTGAGCGGCTTGGAGTATAAGAAGAATGACCGGAAAGGCCGACCCGGAAAAACCGGCTGGTAAAACCGTGCGCCCCGCCAACAAGCGTGGCGTGGCACGCCTCGCTGCCGTCCAGGCGCTCTATCAGATGGAACTGGGCGGCGCGCCGCTCACCAGCGTCATCAGCGAATTCACCGCCTTCCGTCTCGGCAAGGAGATCGACGGCGAACAGTACCGCGATGCCGACGAGCAGTGGTTCAAGCAGATTGTTGCCGGCGTGGTCGAGGACCAGAAATTCCTCGACCCTTACATCCACACCGCGCTGAAGGAAGACTGGCCGCTTCGGCGGATCGACAGCCTGCTGCGCGCCATTCTGCGCTGCGGCTCCTACGAGCTGCTGCGCCGCAAGGACGTGCCGGCAAAGGTGATCATCTCCGAATATATCGATGTCGCCAAGGCGTTCTTCGAGGATGATGAACCCGGTCTCGTCAACGGCGTGCTCGACCGTCTCGCCCATGAACTGCGGGAAATCGAACTGGATGCGAAGAAAGCGGACGGCGACTCCTGATCATGGCTGACGACCGGCCAGGTGAATTCGAGCTGATCCGTCGCTATTTCGCGCCATTGGCTCAGGATCCCGGCAGTCTGGGGCTTACAGACGATGCCGCTGTTCTGACGCCGTCGGACGGCTGCGACCTGGTGCTGACCAAGGACGTGCTCGCCGCCAACGTGCATTTCTTCGTCGACGATGCACCCGAAGCGATTGCCGCCAAGGCGCTCAGGGTCAATCTCTCCGACCTTGCGGCCAAGGGCGCTCGTCCGCGTGGCTATCTGCTCGGACTGGCCTTGCCGGCGGACTGGACCGTCGCCTGGCTGGAACGGTTCTGCCGCGGTCTTTCCGCCGACCAATGTGTCTATGACATCCAGCTTCTGGGTGGCGACACCATACGTTCCGGCAACGGATTGCAGGTGTCCGTCACCGCGATTGGCGAAGTGGACAAGGGCAAGGCCGTCAGGCGCTCAGGCGCCGGTGCCGGGGATCTGGTTTTCGTGACCGGCACCATCGGTGATGCCGCGGCCGGGCTCCAGGCACGCCTTGACCCGGATTTCTGCCGGGCTCATGACCTCACCGAGGAAGAAGAGACGCGGATCCTGGACCGCTACCTGCTGCCGCGGCCTCGGACCGGTATCGCGTCCTGTCTGGTTGCCCATGCCAGCGCAGCGATGGACATTTCGGACGGATTGTTTGCCGACGCCGCGCACCTGGCCTCGGCGTCCGGCATGGATGTCACGCTCGACCTTGCCGCCGTACCAATCTCAGGCGCATTGCAACATCTCAAGGTCAAGGCGCCGGACGTCTTCGGTCTCTGCCTGAATGGCGGTGACGACTATGAAATCCTCGCGGCTGTCCCGTCCGGCCAGGCCGAAGCCTTTGTTCGCGACACCGCAGACTGCGGCACGAAGGTCACACAGATCGGAACGGTCGCCGAGGGCGACGGCCGGGTGCGTCTCGTCGACGCCGCGCAAGCCTTTGGGCTTGAGCCGGATGGCGGTTTCCGGCATTTCTGAAATCGGGCCCGGACGGTCTTGAGCTTCCAGCAGGTGTCGGGTTTAAGATACCGCCTCCCGCCAGCATTCCGGATTCGGTCCGGCCGCGCCTGCATCAGTCAAATCGAGACCAGTTCATGACCGCCCACGCAACGGATACCTTTGTCGACGACCGTCTGGCCAAGCGCAACGCCCTGTTGCTGGCGCTGGCCCAGGCGATCGGTGGTGCATCTGCCTCCATCGTCATCGCCACCGGGCCGCTGGTCGGTTACATGATGCTGGACGAGGACAAGGCTCTGGCGACATTGCCGGTTTCCGCGATGGTTCTGGGCACGGCATTCGGCACATTGCCGGCCGGCATGATCATGCGCCGCTATGGCCGCCGGACCGGTTTCGCCGGCGCCTCTCTTCTGGGCGCAATCGCCGGATTGCTGGCGTCCTTCGCGGTGTTTCAGGACAATTTTCTCCTGTTTGCGCTGGCCTGCTGCCTCGGCGGCCTGACCGGGGCCTTCGTGCAGCAATACCGCTTCGCAGCCGCCGACACAGCCAGCGACGCCTTTAAACCAAAGGCGATTTCCTGGGTGCTGGCAGGCGGCGTCCTGGCAGGTGTGGTCGGGCCGCAAACGGTCATCTGGACCAAGGACCTGTTCTCGCCGATCCTGTTCGCCGGAACCTATCTGGCCCAGGCGGGCCTCGCTTTGGTCGCCTTCTGCCTGGTCCTGTTCATCAGGATCCCGAAGCCGCCGCGCATCAGCCGGGCCCAGGCCGGCGGCCGGCCGCTGGGTGAGATCATGGCTCAGCGCCGCTTCATTGTCGCCGCCGCCTGCGGCATCTGCTCCTACGCCCTGATGAGCCTGGTCATGACCGCAACGCCACTCGCCATGATCGGCTGCGGCCTGTCGGAAACCGATGCCGCCCTCGGCATTCAGTGGCATGTCATCGCCATGTTCGGCCCGAGCTTCTTCACCGGCAATCTCATCGCCCGCTTCGGCAAGGAGCGCATCGTCTCCATCGGTCTGGCCCTTCTGGCGGGGTGTTCGATTGTCGCTCTGATGGGTGTTGAACTCACCCACTTCTGGAGCGCGCTCATCCTGCTCGGTCTCGGTTGGAATTTCGGCTTCATCGGCGCGACCGCGATGCTCACCGACACCTACCGGCCGGAGGAGCGCAACCTGGTGCAGGCGGTCAACGATTTCCTGGTGTTCGGATTCGTTGCCACCGCCTCGTTTTCCTCCGGAGCGCTGCTCAACGCCTTCGGCTGGCAGACGGTCAACTATCTGGTCTTCCCGTTCGTGGTCCTTTGCCTTTGTCTTCTCGTCTGGCTTGTCTGGGGAGAAAGAAAAGCAGTTACAACCAGTTAAAGTGTCTGCGAAATTCCATTTCGTCAGCGCAACATATTTACTGCGCTGCACCAAATCCTGCCGCAACGGAACTGTTAAATTAAACAATGTGAGAGCTTGACGAAGCGCTCCGATTTGCTGCTATCGTGTTCTTCCTTCACGCAGGTCATTGCCGTGAAGGCCAGTCTGGCGGAAAAAACGACAAGAAAATCAGTCCGCCGCAGCTTTGGGAGGAAGCATGATCGAGCTTGTCGTCATAATTTGTGGCCTGTTGTCCATTGCCTACGGGGCGTGGGCCATCCAGTCCGTCATGGCAGCAGACGCCGGGAACGCGCGTATGCAGGAGATCGCCCTGGCGATCCAGGAAGGGGCCAGCGCCTACCTCAACCGTCAATACACGACCATTGCCATCGTCGGCGCCGTTGTCTTCGTTCTGGCCTGGCTGCTTTTGTCCGGGCCTGCGGCCATCGGATTTGCCATTGGGGCCATCCTTTCCGGAGCGGCCGGATATGTCGGCATGCTTGTGTCCGTCCGGGCCAATGTGCGCACGGCACAGGCGGCCAGCAAAAGCCTCGGGGCAGGGCTGGAAATCGCGTTCAAGGCCGGTGCCGTCACCGGCCTTTTGGTTGCCGGCCTCGCGCTTCTGGGTGTCGCCGTCTATTACACCATCCTGACCGGCATGATGGGCTACGAGCCTACCGACCGGACCGTGATCGACGCGCTTGTGGCGCTCGGCTTCGGTGCCTCGCTCATCTCCATCTTCGCCCGTCTCGGCGGCGGTATCTTTACCAAGGGTGCCGATGTCGGCGGCGATCTCGTCGGCAAGGTCGAGGCCGGCATTCCGGAAGACGACCCGCGCAATCCGGCCACCATCGCCGACAACGTGGGCGACAATGTCGGCGATTGCGCCGGCATGGCGGCCGACCTGTTCGAGACCTATGCGGTGACCGTGGTTGCCACCATGGTTCTGGCGTCGATCTTCTTCGTCGGAGCGCAGGCAACCGAACTCATGATGCTGCCGCTGTTGATCGGCGCCAGCTGTGTGGTCACTTCCATCATTGGCACGTTCTTCGTCAAGCTCGGCAGCAACAACTCGATCATGGGGGCGCTCTACAAGGGCTTCATCGCGACCGCGGTGCTGTCGGCGGTGGCGCTGGCCATCATCATCTTCGGCTGGCTGGGAGCGGGGACCGAATACTCTGTCCCGAACGGCACCACCTTCACCGGCTTTGACCTCTTTGCCTGCGGCATTGCCGGCCTGATCGTCACCGGTCTGATCATTTGGGTAACCGAATACTACACCGGTACGGACTACCGCCCGGTGCGTTCGATCGCCCAGGCCTCGGTGACCGGTCACGGCACCAACGTCATTCAGGGCCTGGCCGTTTCGCTGGAAGCCACCGCGCTGCCTGCGCTCATCATCATCGCCGGCATTCTGGTCACACATGCCTTCGCGGGCCTGTTCGGCATTGCCATCGCGGTGACAACGATGCTGGCCCTGGCGGGCATGGTTGTCGCGCTCGACGCCTTCGGTCCGGTCACCGACAATGCCGGCGGCATTGCGGAAATGGCCGACCTGCCGGCGGAAGTGCGCTCCACCACGGACGCTCTGGACGCGGTCGGCAACACCACCAAGGCGGTCACCAAGGGCTATGCCATCGGCTCCGCGGGCCTCGGCGCCCTGGTGCTGTTCGCGGCCTATACGGAAGATCTCAGGTTCTTCTCGGCCAACGCGGCCGAAGGCTCGATCTTTTACGGCATCGATGTCGGCACCCTGTTCTCGCTCTCCAACCCCTATGTGGTGGCGGGTCTCCTGTTCGGCGGTCTCCTGCCTTACCTTTTCGGCGGCATTTCCATGACCGCTGTCGGCCGCGCCGCGGGCGCGGTGGTCGAGGAAGTCCGTCGTCAGTTCAAGGAAAAGCCGGGCATCATGCAGGGCACCGAGCGGCCGGATTACGGCCGGGCGGTGGACATGCTGACCAAGGCGGCGATCCGCGAGATGATCGTGCCGTCGCTGTTGCCGGTTCTGTCGCCAATCGTGGTGTTCTTCGTGGTGCGCGCTGTCGCGACCCCGGCGGATGCCTTCGCGGCGCTTGGGGCCATGTTGCTCGGCGTGATTGTCACGGGTCTTTTCGTAGCGATCTCCATGACCGCTGGCGGCGGTGCCTGGGACAACGCCAAGAAATCCTTCGAGGATGGCTTCACCGACAAGGACGGCGTCACCCACCAGAAGGGCAGCGAAGCGCACAAGGCTTCGGTGACCGGCGACACGGTCGGCGATCCCTACAAGGATACGGCCGGCCCGGCGGTCAACCCGATGATCAAGATCACCAACATCGTGGCCCTGCTGCTGCTGGCGATCCTGGCGCACTGAACCAAAGGCGTAACAGCAAAAAAGAAAACCCCGGCCTCGCAGCCGGGGTTTTTGTTTCTCGGGTCGTCGGAGCTGCTTAGAGCGACAGGCTCGGGTTGGTCGCGCCCCTGAGGATCTGGGTCAGGAAGCCGTAATCGGCGCCGCCCGTGCGGGTCTTGCGGGTGACGATGTCGACGATCTTGCCGTCCTCGAGCGTATAGTTGCCCATGTCCTTCACAAAACCGTCTTCGTCGAAATAGACAGCGACAACGCGCTGTTCGACAATGTCCGGGTTGAAAAAGGCGGTCGTCGCCGTTTTTTGCGAGATGTAATAATAGGCGTCGCCGGCAAGGCTCGAAGTTGTCGACGGGGAGCCGAGCACCAGTTCGACCTGCTCTCGGCTGGACCCGACCTGAACCTGGTTGAGCATGTCGCCGGTGACGACATGGCCGTGGGTATAGGTGGATGTGAAACAGCCCCCGAGCGGCAACGTGGCCAGAAGCGGAAGGAGCACGGCGCTCGCCTTGAAGTTCATCTAAGAAGTCCCGTCTCGCCAGACTGAACTGGCTGTATTTGAATTTCGTTGCTTGGCAAAGTCACTATCGTGGGATAGGGCACAAGGCAACACCTGACTTCGCTTAACTTAGGCCCAGAAGGATTTGCCATGATATTCGGCCTGTTCCGACGCCGGTCCCGCGATGCCGAACACAAGGTGTATTGTGAAATCGTGGCTCAAGCGCGGCAGCCGGTCTTTTACACCGACTTTCTGGTGCCTGACACCATCGACGGCCGGTTCGACCTGATCGTCGCCCATGCGGTCCTGTTTTTCCGGCGTCTGCGCGGCGGAGGCAAGGACGTCGCGGAGTTTTCGCAGGACGTTTTCGACCTGTTTTTCCAGGACATGGACGCTTCCTTGCGCGAAATGGGCGTCAGCGACACCCGCGTGCCGAAGAAGGTCAAGGTCATGGGTGAGGCCTTTTACGGCCGCGCCGATGCCTATGTACCTGCTATCGAGGACAACGACGCCGCCCGGCTTTCGGAAGCCCTTGGCCGCAATATCTTCACGGACACTCCAGAACCGCTCGCGCAGATGCGCCTGGCGCAGTATATGCTGCAGGCGTCAAGGGATCTGGAGACTCAGCCGATCGAGGCTTTTCTGAAAGGCGACGTCCACTGGCCTGACCCACACGCCTTCAAGGACAGACCGGTCTGATTTCGGGGGCGGTGCGGGACAGGTCCACAAAGAAAGAAGAACAATGACAACAGAGACATTTCCGTATTCCCACAAGGTGAATGCCAGCCGGGTCGTTGACAAGGACGAGCGTATCACGGTCGCGCCGGATGCCCAGGCACTTGCCGCGATTGCCGAAAACTATGAGCTGGAGGCAATTCACGACCTGACGGCCGAGTTCATCCTGAAACCCTACCGCAAGGCGGGAGTGCGGGTCGTCGGACCCATCCGGGCGACCGTCAGCCAGAAGTGTGTTGTTTCGCTGGAACCTTTTGACAGCACGCTTGAGGTCGATGTCGACCGCACGTTCGAGCCGATGTCGAGCCGGCCGCGCAAGATCCGAGATTTGAACGAGGACGGCGAGATCGAAATCGATCTGGAAACGCTCGACCCGCCGGATGTGATCCTGGACGGCGTGCTCGACCTTGGTGCCGTGATCTGCGAGGAATTGGCCTTGTCTCTGGACCCCTTTCCGCGCAGGCCCGGAGCCGAATTCGAAGGTGGCGACGGCGAGGACGAC
This sequence comes from Roseibium sediminicola, assembly GCF_023156505.1. Classification (GTDB taxonomy): domain Bacteria; phylum Pseudomonadota; class Alphaproteobacteria; order Rhizobiales; family Stappiaceae; genus Roseibium; species Roseibium sediminicola. The sequence continues at coordinate 353,481 of NZ_JALNMJ010000003.1, forward strand.
ATCGAGGCAGACGAGCCAGAAGAAAAGCCGTCTCCCTTTGCCGCGCTTCAGGCCCTCAAGGACAAGCCCGAAACCGGTAAGTGAATGGTGCGGCGCACCAATTCCGGTTCTGACTGCGGTTTTCAACGCCAGATCCGGGCTAGGTCAGGAAAACGGTTGTCAGCCCTGCCAAAAACGGTATGTTCGCGCCGTTCTCGGCTGTCCGGCCTTGGCGCCTGCCACATGAGTGGAAGTTTTTAGGGGCGCCGTCCGGTGCCGTTCTTGGTAGTCACACGTCAAAAGACCTTCTAGATGGCGAAAACAATTCCGATTTCTCTGGATGTCATGGGTGGCGACAACGGAGCCGAAGTGGTGATCCCCGGCGCGGAGATCGCGCTCGTCCGTCACCCGGACATCCGTTTCCTGCTTTATGGCAACGAGAAGGTTGTCGCGCCGCTTCTGGAAAAATATCCCCGGGTCCGGGACGCCTCGACCTTCCATCACTGCGATATTTCCATTGCCATGGACACCAAACCGAGCCAGGCCTTGCGCCAGGGCCGCTGGCGCTCGTCCATGTGGCGGTCGATCGAAGCGGTGAAAACCGGGGACGCCTCCGTTGCCGTCTCGGCCGGAAACACCGGCGCGCTGATGGCGATGTCCAAATTCTGCCTGCGCACCATGGCCAATATCGAACGGCCTGCGATTGCCGCGATCTGGCCGACGATGCGGGGCGAATCCGTCGTGCTCGATGTCGGCGCAACGATCGGTGCCGACGCTCAGCAGCTGATCGATTTTGCCATTCTCGGCGGCGCCATGGCGCGGGCCCTTTTCGGCGTCCAGCGCCCGACCGTCGGCCTGCTGAACATCGGTGTCGAAGAGGTCAAGGGCCTGGAAGAGGTGCGCACCGCCGGGCGGCTTCTGCGCGAGACACCGCTGCGCTCGCTGCAATATGCAGGTTTCGTGGAAGGCGATGATCTTGGCAAGGGCACGGTCGACGTCGTGGTGACCGAAGGCTTTGCCGGCAACATTGCCCTGAAAACGGCGGAGGGCACTGCCAAGCAGATCGGCAGTTACTTGCGCTCGGCCATGAATCGCACCTTTATGTCCCGCATCGGATACCTGTTCGCCAAGGGCGCGTTTGACCTGCTGCGTGAGAAAATGGATCCGCGCAAGGTCAATGGCGGCGTGTTCCTGGGCTTGAACGGCATTGTGATCAAGAGCCATGGCGGCACGGACGCCGAAGGCTATGCCTCGGCGATCGATCTGGCCTATGACATGGTCAAAAACGAACTGACCCACAAGATCGCTCAGGATCTTGTGCATTACCATCGCGGCCGCTTCGCTGAAGCCGCGCCGACATCGGAAGGTGATTTGTGAGCGTAATCCGTTCAACAGTGACCGGCTGCGGAAGCTATCTGCCGGAAAAAGTCCTGACCAATGACGACCTCGCCAAGATGGTCGAGACGTCCGACGAATGGGTCGTGCAACGCACCGGAATCAAGCAGCGTCACGTGGCCGCCGAAGGGCAGGTGACGTCGGACCTGGCGCTCGAAGCCGCCAAAAGGGCTCTGGCCTCCGCTGGCCGGGACGCCCAGGACATCGACACGATCATTCTGGCGACCGCCACTCCGGACAACACCTTCCCGGCGACCGCGGTCACGGTACAGGCCAATCTGGGCATTCATCACGGCGCTGCCTTCGACGTGCACGCCGTCTGTTCCGGCTTCGTCTATGCGCTGACCACGGCGGATGCCTATATCCGTTCCGGCATGTCCAAACGCTGCCTGGTGATCGGTGCGGAAACCTTCAGCCGCATCCTCGACTGGACCGACCGGACCACCTGCGTCCTCTTCGGCGACGGCGCCGGCGCGGTTGTGGTCGAGGCCGCCGAAGGCACCGGCAGCAATGACGATCGCGGCGTGTTGACCTCGCACCTGCGCTCGGATGGCCGCCACAAGGAAAAGCTCTATGTGGACGGCGGGCCGTCGACCACCCAGACGGTCGGCCACCTGCGCATGGAGGGCCGCGAGGTCTTCAAACATGCGGTCGGCATGATCACCGACGTGATCGAGGATGCCTACAGCGCCACCGGTCTGTCTTCCGACGACCTCGACTGGTTCATTCCGCACCAGGCCAACAAGCGCATCATCGATGCCAGCGCCAAGAAGCTTGGCATTGCCCCGGAAAAGGTGGTGACCACCGTCCAGTGGCACGGCAACACCTCGGCCGCCTCCATTCCGCTCGCCCTCGATACGGCTGTAAAAGACGGACGTGTCAAAAAGAACGATCTTTTGATGCTGGAGGCCATGGGCGGCGGTTTCACCTGGGGCTCCGTGCTGCTGCGCTGGTAAGGAGCTTTCCGGCTGCCCGGCACAAATATTACAAGGACACCGAGTTCAGGTTGACCGGCCTGCCTCAAGGCCGTACCGTATGGTCTTGCATTGGAGTTCTCTTGCAAAATCAGCCAGATCACTGGCGTCCTTGAGGAGGGGTTATGGGCAATCGGACTATTACCCGAGCGGATCTATGTGAGGCCGTTTATCAGAAAGTCGGACTGTCTCGTACGGAATCGTCCGAATTGGTCGAACGTGTTCTTTCTGAAATTTCTGACTGTCTTGTGACTGGAGAATCGGTAAAATTGTCAAGCTTCGGTTCTTTTGTGGTCCGCTCCAAGGGTGAGCGCATCGGCCGCAATCCGAAGACCGGCGAGGAAGTACCGATTTCGCCGCGCCGCGTGATGGTGTTCAAGCCGTCCAACGTATTGAAGCAGCGGATCAACGATGCGCTGACGGGACAGGCCAGCAAATAACAAGACCGGATGAGCTCGCAGGACAAAAGCCCAGACGCCTTTCGTACCATCAGTGAAGTCGCTGACGACCTGGACTTGCCGCAGCATGTGCTGCGCTTCTGGGAAACGCGTTTCGCGCAGATCAAGCCGCTCAAGCGCGGCGGCGGCCGGCGCTATTACCGGCCCGACGATGTGGAACTTCTGAAAGGCATTCGCTATCTGCTCTACGGCGAGGGCTACACCATCAAGGGTGTCCAACGCATCCTGAAGGAGCAGGGCCCGCGTTTTGTGATGCAGATCCGGCATGAAGCCGCCTCTCCGCTACCCACTGTTTCCGGCGAGACGACACTTGCCTCGGAACCTCAGGCCGAACCGCTCCCGGTCGACGAGCCGATCGCTCCGCGTGTGCCGCTGCCGAGCGGTGTCCTGGCCGATGACGCGCCGGACCCGGCAGAACAGACCCATGCCGGCAGTTTCAACATTCTGGGCCGCTTGCGCGGTGACAAACCGACCCCAAGCGGAGTTTCCGTCAAGTCGGCCGTGACCAAGGATGACATTCGCCGTCTCCAGGCCACGTTGTTTGAATTGCTGGAATGCAAGCGTACACTCGACCAAGCGCGCTGATCCCGCAACGCTTCGCTACCTGCACCCGAATCTTACCCTGATTTTTTGCCGAACAGTTTGCCAAGGAGACCGCGTTTGGGCGATCGCTGCTCCGTGTCTTCCTCGGATGCCTGCGCCTGCTGGGCGAAGGATCTCAGTTCCTCCATGGAAACGCGCTTGGACGGTTGAATGGGCGGCGGCGAACTCCGGCGGGAAAACTCCGGCTGCTCCGGCTCGCTCACTTCCGGCATAGATGCCGTCTGCGGGTCCAGGTCGCTGAAAGCCTGGTCGCTTTCGTCCTCTTCGCTGATCTCAGGGCCGGGCTCCGGGGCTTTTTTGTTGCGTGAGCGCAGTTGTTCCAGAATGGCCGCGTCGATCGGGTCGTGTGGATTAAGCTCCCTGTCCTCGTCGTCACTGATGCCTTGGCCGATCCGGGAAAAATCCATTTCGTCGTGGAGAAGGTCCGTCGGCCCCTCTTCGCGAACAATGCCAAGTGCCGGATTGTGGAGGATCTTCAATTCGATTTCCGGCGGGCCACCATCGCTGGCCATATGGTGAAGCACCTGGATCTTCTCGTTCTCGTCCTTTCCGAAAACTTCGCCGTCCCGAAGGACACGTCCGCTCCGGCGGATGAGCAAAAGGAACTCGTACAGTTTCTGGACGAGATAATTGGGCGGCACGGCGCAGGGACGAAATTCCAGGGCATGGCCGATCAAGGCGTGAGCCCCGGCACCGAACACGCCAAAGAGCTGTTGGCCGGTCTCGGGGACTGTTTCGCCATAAAGGTGCGGGTGGAGATAAATCAGATCCGCAGTCTCGTCGCGGTCAAGTTCCAGAAAGGTTTCGGGTTTCATCAGGAACAAGCTGGATCCCCAGAAGACCACGCTGGCCCTGCGTTTGCTGACCACATATCGGGTTATGGCTCGGGCAAACGCCATTGCGACACCTGCTTCTTCGGTGTCACAAAAGGCGGTCGGAACCGAGGGCGCGGTGCCGTTGGGGAGCACACCCTTTTGCACGGAGATCTGGGTATAGGCTGTTGCGGATTGGATGAGATCCGCAGCATCGGGAAAGGAGGACCGGACCGAATGGGCCTCCAGCGCGGTTTGCAGATGCTGTTTGTCCTCAAGCGCGACAGATTGGGTGACGAGGCAGTGATAATTTCCGCAAAGAACCCGGATGTCTGTTTCCGTAGAGGTGTCCAGAAGTCTGCAGTCCTCCGCCGGAAGTCCAAAGGACTCGGCTGTCTGGACGATGAAGTCGAAAATTTTCCGGCCGATGATCGGGTGATACGCCTGGTAAAGAACCTGCGCGTCGACGGAGGGAACGGGATGGATCTGCAATTGGACACCCACCAATTGTTAAATGGATATGCTCTGGTCTAAGGCTGAACTCCAGGGTCCCGACCTTAGACCAGTCTCATAAAGAAGAGATTATCAGATTATTTCCTGAACGTTCTGTTTCAGGTGGCTAGGGTCAGGACCCATTCATTTGAGTGAAATGGTAGGGATGAATTTGTTCGGATACGAGGCGCAAAGCTGCAGGAAACCGTCCGGTTTCCAAAGATTTGCAACGACGTTGCCGGGCAAATTCCCCCTATCCCGGAGGGACGCAAAAACGGCTTTGATTTGCTGCGTCAAACCGCTCAACCGGGCAGGAAGCCCGCTTTTCGCGCTTTTCCTTGCAACTCGTTGCCGTTTGTTGCGCCATTTCGATCAAATGAATGAGTCCTGACCCTAGTACACAAAACCTAGTCCAGCCCCATGCAGGACGCATAGAAGCTGGTGGTGGCCGGCCAGTCGGAGAAGATGCCCTTGACGCCGACCTGCTGCGCCAGCACATCGACCACCTCCAGCACGCGGCCGTCGCCGTCGATGGCTTCGCCGATGCTCTGGTAGTACCAGCCGCCGCCCGACGAAAGTGGACCGGAGCGTTCCAGCGTCCAGGTGATCAGATATAGGCCGGCCGCCTTGGCTTCGCGCGCATAGGGCGAGGGCACGATCTTGCCATCTTCCAGGCTCAGGAGCACGAAGAGCGGCGGTGCGATGTAATTGACGCCCATGGCCTTCAACTCCGCCATGGACGGCGAGAAACTCGACGGATCCATCGGATTGAGGTCCCGGCGGGCATCGAGATAGACCGCCTGTTTGCCGAATTCCGGCTCGTTCTCGATCCAGTAGAGGACATCAGCAAGATTGAAGGACTGCGCAAAGACGTTTTCAGGCGCAATGCCGGCCGCCTTGTAGTCGTCGATCAGTTTCTGGGCATAGTCTTCCTGCGTCATGCCCTCATAGGGCATGGCGACTTCAGGTGCTTTCAGTTCCGGTGTGAACGCCACGCCGAGATCCTCGAACAGCCGGATGCTTTCGGCATGGGTCATCAGCGTGCCGGCGCCGCCGTAAAGCTCGGTGCGCCAGGGGGCGGTGCCCTTCAGATAGGCTTCTGCGCTTGTTGCCGTCTTGTCTGCGCCGTCCATCTTGCCGCGCAGAGACTTGAATTCGGCGAGCGTCAGGTCGGAGGTCCGGCATTCGGCCGATGCCGGCTGGTCGCCTGTTGCCGGGGCAAAGCCCTTGGTGCATTTGCCAGCCAGCTCCGTCGCGAGAATGTTGGTCGTCGTATGCAGATCATTCTGGGAATGCCGGCACACCAGCTCCTTGTCCGCGGTAAACGTCACATCGCATTCCACAATGCCGGCGCCCATGCGGGCCGCCGCCCGGTAGCCCTCTTGCGTGTGCTCGGGAAACATCAACGGTGCGCCCCGGTGAGAGATCGAAAACAGCGTGCGTTTCGCCGGTTCTCCGAGGCAGCTTTCCAGCTTGTCCTTCAAGGGGCCGTCTGCCATCTGGCCGACCAGCCAGGCGGGACGGGGACCGAGATCGATCTCGGCGGCAAAAGCGCCATGACCAAAAACAAGAGCAGCCACAAAGGCCGGAGCAAGACAAAAACGCATATTGGGTCCAAATCTTCTGGAGTGGAATTGGGTAACTAAAGCGAACCGGCGAGGGAGCAAGAGTGGGTGAGGGCGATCAGGCCTTCGACCACCTGATCCTGAGCGCTTCCGGGCCTCTCACCGAAAGGCCCTTCTTATAGCGCACGTCTGTGTCGGCCAGTTCGATGGTCCTGAACCGTTTCAAGAGAGTCGAGAAGATAATATCCATGTCGAGCCGGGCCAGGTGATTGCCGAGGCAGAAATGGGCGCCGCGGCCAAAGGCGATGTGCCAGTTGGGCGTGCGGCCGACATCGAAACGGTCGGCATCCGGAAACTGGTTCGGATCGCGGTTGGCGGAGCCGTAAAGCACGCCGAATTTGGTGCCGCGCGGATAGGTCTTGCCGCAGAGCTCGACCTCTTCCGTGCTATAGCGGTGGAAGAAGGGCAGGGGCGATTCAAAGCGGAACATTTCCTGCACCGCCGTTTTCATCAGTCCCGGCTCGTCCCGCAAGCGCTGCATCTCGCCCGGGAATTTCAACAGCGCGTGCATGCCGCTGCCGAGCACGTCGATGGTCGAGCCATGCCCGGCCATCAGGATCAGCATGGCGGTGGAGATGAACTCGTCATGGCTCAACTGTCCCGCGCGTTCTGACTCGATCATCAGCGACAGCAGATCCTCCTTCGGATCGGCCGCCCGGGCCGCCTTGAGCTCCAGAAGGTAGTGATAGAACTCGGTGGTGTTGGTTTCGGCGAGGTCCTTGCGCGCGTCCGAGCGATCGATATCGAAATACTGGACGATATTCTCCGACCAGACCCTGAGCTGAGGACAATCCTCGTCCGGCACGCCAAGCACCCGGCCGATGATATGCCCGGGCACATGAGCGGCGAGGTCCTCGATGAAGTCGATCTCCTGCCGGTCCGCGAGACCATCCACGAGCCGGTCGACATAGGCCTGGATGTCGTCGCGCAGCCGTCCGACCATCACCGGCGTGAACAGCTTGAACACCTGTTTGCGCAGCCGGTCATGGACCGCGCCGTCGCTGTCGAGCAGGGAAAACTGCACAAAACGGGAATGATGCGGCATGTCGTGCCAGTTCTGCGCCCGCTTCAGCGCCGCAATCTCGTCCGGACTGGAAATGTGGTCCATGGAGCGGACCATCTTGCCGTGCTGGACGATCTCGGAAACATCGTCGAACCGGGACGCCAGCCAGACATCGAACTCCCCGAACCATGTCAGCCCGTCGCGTGCGCGCAGGGCCTCATAGAAGGGGTAGGGGTCCTGGGCGAAGGCCTCGGACAGCGGTTCGAAGGAAAGGTCTGTGGACGGGCTCATGTAGGGCTCTTGGCGATGGGATCGATCGGTTAGAATTGTGATTCTTGGCAGGGTCGAAGATTTGGCTGGCCGAGCGCAAGCGGAAAGCGGGAGCTATAGGCCATTAAGCGTTCGTTTTGGGGACTTATCCAAAGCACTGTGGCTGGCTCTTGGGGATAGCGAGGAAATGACAGTTCTGACGATACCCGTCAGGGTCCGTGTTTCTTAACAATTCCTAAACGCAGGGCGGGGCCCTGCTTGCGCGAGATCAGCAAGAAGTTAGGTGCGTGAGGCCGACATGCGAGTTCCAAAGGCATTTTCTGACGAGTATCAGATTTTCCTGAGGGACACCGGATTCGACAATCCCGATCCGCAATCCCTTCTGATGGACCTGGCGTCCTTAAGCATGGACGTCTACCTCAAGGAAATCGCCTGGCTGTCTGATTTCATTGGCCGGGTGCAGCGGGCGAAACGGGAAGCGGCGTGACCATTGTCCAGTAAAGCCGACGAAGAAATCGTTCGGCTGCCGTCAGGAGTTCATGGCCGCTGCATCGAAAATCCTTATGGCGGTCTCCCGATCCAACCGGGCATTGCGACCGCTGCTGGGCGGCGCACCCAGTTCCGTTGCAAAAAAGTGGATCTGAAAATACCGGACCGCGCGCATGGCATCCTCATCCAGGGTATTGCCGGGACCGCGGCTGCCGACCCAATAGCCGATCTTATTGAGATCCGTGAGGATCTCCTTGATCGGCTCGCCTGTGATGTTGCCCTGCGGGCGTCCTCCATAGACGGAACCGGTGTCATTGTCTCCCTGGCGCAGTTCGGGGTCGCTACGCAACCCTTGAAACAGGCCGCCATAAAGGCCCTCGAGCGCCGCAGGACCGGCTGCTGTAAAGCTACGAAGGGTCGGATAGCCGCGTCCGGGACCGGGCGGGCCAAAACCGGCTCTGCCTAGGCGGGGCCAGTCGAATCTGAAACCCGGATCGAAATCCCGGATATTCATCTCGACGGCAAGATCCGAATGGCCGATGACCCGCCGCGGATCGATCCCGTGCTGGTCGACAAGTTCACCGAGCAGGCGCAGCAGGGACTGGTATTGTGCCTCGGTAAAGTCTGACTCATCTTCCGTCGGTTTGACGTTTTCCAGCTCGATGCCGATCGACCGGCTGTTGACGTTCGTGTCTCCAGCCCAGTATGGGGTGCCGGAATGACCGTGGCCGCCCGCATGCCCACCCTGAATGGTGTCCGAGAGAAACTTGATGACCTGGCCATCCTGTTTCAGGATCAAGTAATGGGCTCCGGCGTGGCTCGATATTTTGCGTACGGCGCCATAAGGGTCAGATCCTGATGTAAGATGGACAACGATCAGGTCCGTACGGCTCTTGGTGCGCCGGCGCCCCGTATGCTCGGTGACCCAAACCGGCTGAAGCACGATGCTGAGGCCGTCATGACGCACGGACCATGCTTCCCCGTCTGCAGTCGACCGGGACGCCGTTGTCGCGCTTGCGATACGCGCGCGGCCCGGGTTGCCTTCGATCTTGACCTTGATGTCAAGCGGTCGATACACCCGACCGGCCCCGGCCGCGAAAGGGCGGGACAGGTTTGGGCCGACCGATGCCTCGCTCCAGAATTCCGGCAGGATACGAAGTAGATACGTGCCATTTGCAGATGGCAGCGTGAGCGTGACACGCCCGCGGCTGTTGGTCTGTGCCAGCGCATCCGCGCGTCTGAGGGTGGAAAAGGGCCGGCGCGCCTCCTCGGCCGTCACTTCATAGAGAAACACGTCCGCCGCCTCGACCGGGTCATCGAAATGGTGCCGACCCGCGCGCAGCCTCCGCCGATTGATGCTATAGCGATTGTCTATTCTCAGTTCGGCACGCATGCGGGGCGATCCCTTTTCCGCGACGGGAACCCACGACTATAGAGGAATACCGTATTCCCGATACCTGAGAAAACTGCTGTGATCATACCCTGCATGTGGTTTGGCGAAGGAGCCGGATGCGCGCTTCGAATGCAGCTTCTTCAGGTCACTTGTTGGTGCGGATGCCCCGCCAGATAGGCTGCCTTGGCCGGCACCGATAGCCAGGCTTTCGCCTGCGCCACGCGCTCGGCCGTATAGTGATCTTCCTCGTGCAGCATGTTGACGGTGCCGACCAGCGTGTCGCCGAGAACCACCGGCAGGTTGATCACCGAGCCGCAGCCGAGTCGGCCGATCAGTTCAAAATCCGGGAACACCGTGGCGATGTCGGCCAGCGTGTTGGCAACAAAACACTCCCTGTCGGTGTGCACGATCTTGAACCAGCGGTCATAGGTGACCGGCTTGGTGCCGGAGACCGGATAGGCCTCCGGGTGGGAGGTATAGGACCGGCGCGCGGTTTCCGTTGCCATATCCACGGTCATGAAAGTGAACAGCTTGACACCGACCGTGGCCCGGGTGAGAGCCAGAAGCGCGTCAAAGGCGGCCGCCCTCGACGTGGCAAGCGACAGGGCATGGTCAAAGGCGGCCAGCGGGCCGTTGAAATCGGTCATTGAAAATCTCGGATCAGGCAGGTTGCAGGGTGCCGCCACTGGCAGCGTAAAGTTCACGGGAATAGGTGTCTTTCAAGTGCCCTGATTTCAGGGCGTCCACCCCGGCGATTTCGACAATACGGCCGTGGCGCATGACGGCCAGCCGGTCGCACAGGAACGAAACCACGGGCAGATTGTGGGTGACCATCAAATAGGTCAGTCCGTTTTCCCGGCGCAGCTTCTTCAAAAGGTTCAGGATCTCCGCCTGAACCGAGACATCCAGTGCGGAAGTCGGTTCATCCAGCAACAGCACCTTCGGTTCCAGCATCAAGGCCCTAGCAATCGCGACGCGCTGGCGCTGACCGCCCGAGAGCTGGTGCGGGTAGCGGAAGCGGAAGCGCTGGTCGAGGCCGACGGCCGCCAGCATGTCCTTGACCCTGGCGTCCCTGCCGCCGATGCCGTGAATGGCGAGCGGTTCGGCGAGGCAGCTGTCGACGGTCTTGCGCGGATGCAGTGAGCCGTAGGGATCCTGGAACACCATCTGGCAGGTTTCGGCGAAAGCGACGTCCGGCGCATGGCCCCGCGCCTTGCCGAGAACCGACATCGTGCCGGTCCAGTCCGGTGCGAGGCCGGAGATCGCCTTCAGGATGGTCGATTTGCCCGACCCGGATTCGCCGACCAGCGCAAAACTCTCGCCTGCCGCGACGCTGAAGGAAGCCTCATGGACGACCTTGGTGGTGCCGTAACTGACAGTGAGTTTGTCGAGATGAATGGCGGGTGTGCTCATGTGCCTGCTCCCGTGGTCCAGGTGCTGCGGTCGAGCACGGGCAGTTCCTCGCGGGTTTCATTCATGCGCGGCATGGCGGCAAGGAGCCCGCGCGTATAGGGATGGCTGGCTTCGTGAAGCTTGCTTGCCACGCATTCCTCGACGATCTCACCGCTGTTTATGACCAGGATGCGGTCGCAATAGCGCCCGACCAGGTTGAGGTCGTGGCTGATCAGGATCAGCCCCATGCCCTTGCCGGTGACAAGGTCGTCGATGATGTCGAGCACCTGTGCTTGTACAGAAACGTCCAGCGCGGAGGTCGGCTCGTCGGCAATCAGCAGGTCCGGTTCCGGGATCAGCATCATGGCGATCATCACCCTTTGGCCCATGCCGCCCGAGACCTCGTGCGGATAGAGCTTCGCGACCCGCTCAGGATCGTTGATCCGGACAGCTTCGAGCATGGCCAGCACACGGGCTTTCAGGTCACGGCGCAGCAGATACTTGTGTGTGACAAGGGCCTCGGCGATCTGTTCGCCGATGGTCATGACCGGGTTCAGCGAGAATTTCGGATCCTGCATCACCATGGAAAGGCGCGCTCCGCGCAATTGCCGCATCTGCCGCTCGCTTTGAGACAGCAGATCGATCCCATCAAAGCGCATGGTCCTGGCCGTGACCAGGCCCGGCTTGCGGATCAAACGCAGGATCGCGCGGCCGGTCATGGATTTGCCCGAGCCGGATTCGCCGACAATGCCGAGCCGTTCGCGCCCGAGCGAAAACGAGATGCCCTTGACCACGTCGACGGGGCCGCGTGAGGTCGGGAAGGTGACGGTGAGGCCGTCGATTTCGAGGAGTGGCGCGCTCATGACTTGTCTCCCTGCTTGGGATCGAGCACGTCGCGCAGGCCATCACCGAGGAAACAGAAGCCGAGGCTCACCAGGATGATGGCAAAGCCCGGCATGGTCGCGACCCACCACTGGTCGAGAATGAAGGTGCGTCCGCGCGAGATCATCGCGCCCCATTCAGGCAGCGGCGGTTGGGCACCAAGGCCGAGAAAGCCGAGACCGGCGGCGGTCAGGATGATGCCGGCCATGTCGAGCGTCACCCGGACAATGGTCGAGGACGCACAGAGGGGCAGCACATGGCGCAGGATCACCCGGGCCGGGGAGGCGCCCTGAAGGCGCACGGCCGCAATGAATTCCGCATCCCGGAAGGTGATGGTTTCGGCGCGGGCGATGCGGGCATAGACCGGCCATGCGGTGATGGCGATGGCGATGATCGCGTTTTCGATGCCCGGCCCAAGCGCCGCCACGAAGGCCAGCGCCAGGATCAGCTTGGGCATGGACAGGAAAATATCCGTCAGCCCCATCAGGATCCGGTCGGTCCAGCCGCCGAAATAGCCGGAAACCGCGCCGACGATCAGGCCGATGGGCGCGGCAATGACCGCGACCATGGTGACGATCAGGAGCGTGATGCGGGCGCCGTAGACGACCCGGGAAAAGATATCCCGTCCGAGTTCGTCTGTACCCATCAGGTGATCGGCCGAGGGCGGCATCAGCCGGTTGGCAAGATCCTGGCCGACGGGCGAATAGGGCGCAATCCAGGGGGCGAACACCGCCATGGCGATCAGCACCAGGATGATCACGGCGCCGACAACGGCAAGCGGGTTGCGCATCAGCGCGGTGAATACCCGGTAGCTGCGGCCAAGCGTGGCCTGCAGGCGGGAAGTGGGACTGTCGTCGAGAAGCCAGGCGATCATCTGCGGGCCCTCGGATCGAGAATGCGGTAGAGCACGTCGGATATCTTGTTGATCAGGATGAAGACCGCGCCGATGACCAGGGTCGCGCCGAGCACGGCGTTCATGTCGGCGGTCAAAAGCGCGTTGGTGAGATAGTTGCCGATCCCGGGCCAGGAAAACACCGTCTCGATCATCACCGAGCCTTCCAGAAGAGCGGCATAGGAGAGGCCGATGACGGTGATCAGCTGAATGCGGATTGGGTAAAAGGCGTGGCGCCAGATCACCCGGCGCTCCGGCACGCCCTTGACCCGGGCGGTGGTGACATATTCATGGCCGAGCTGGTCGAGCATGAAGGACCGGGTCATACGGGCTATGTAGGCCAGGCTGAAGAAACCGAGGATCGAAGCTGGCAGCAGCAGGTGGTCGAGGGCATTCCAGAAGATGTCCCACTCGCCGGCGATCACGCTGTCGATCAGGTAAAGCCCGGTGACCGGGTCGAGAATGCCGTCATAAAAGATGTCGATCCGGCCCGGACCTGCCACCCAGCCGAGACCGGCATAAAAGACGGCCAGTCCCACCAGTCCCAGCCAGAAGGCGGGAACGGAATAGCCGAGCAGGCCAAGCACGCGGATCAGCTGGTCCGTCCAGGTTCCCTGGCGGGTCGCCGCCAGGACGCCCATGGGCACGCCGAGCAGCACACCGATCAGGATACCGATCGTGGCCATTTCCAATGTTGCCGGGAAGAACCGCGCAAGATCCTCGACCACCGGTCGTCCCGTGGAGATCGACATGCCGAGATTGCCGGTAAAAACATCGCCGACATAGGTGAAGAACTGGACGATCAGCGGCCGGTCCAGCCCCATTGCCTGGCGGGCGGCCTCATAGACTTCGTTCGAGGCCCGGTCGCCGACGACGGCCAGCACTGGATCGATCGGCACGACGCGGCCAATGAAGAAGGTAATCGCCAGCAGACCGAGAAAGGTGCCGGTGGTGACCAGGGCAAACCGGAACAGGGCGGCCATACTGCCAAGGACCCGGTCCGCCAGCTGATCACCGCGCGCTTCGGCGGCGCTTTCGACCGGCTCAAAGGACATGTTGCCCCCGCCGGATCGATTCTCGCTGCCCTTTTGACTGTGTCATGGCGTGTCCCTGGCTGTGTGACTCAACTTGCGAGCAAGCGAAGTCAACTGTCTGATCCTAAATGTACTTTCCTGATATCCGCAGCGCCGGAATCTCGAAAGCCATCTAAAAAGTTCTTGGAGCATACAAAAAAATCTGCTTACATCAAAAAAATTTTGATGGGAGTAAAAATCTTTGAGCAGCTCGACGGCACGTACCGCCACCGATACGGAGACGAGGGTCGGCACGCTGATCCGCGCCCGCCGCAAGCAGCTCGGCTTGACCCTGCAGCAACTCGGCGATGCGTCGAATCTCTCGGTCGGTTATCTCAGCCAGGTCGAGCGCGATCATGCGACGCCTACCCTCGGTTCGCTTGCGGGCATCGCCAGGGCGCTTGGTGTGGGGCTGGATTATTTCGTTGCCCAACCGAGGGCGCAGGATGCGCTGACGCGGTCCGGTTCCCGGCCGCATTTTTCGATTTCCGGATCTACGGTTAGTTATGAGCGGCTGGCGACGGAATTTCCAGGCAGCCAACTCTCCTCCTTCATCCTCACCGTGCCACCGGGCTATGCCTCTGAAACGGTAAGCCACGAGGGTGAGGAGCTGATCTACATCCTGGAAGGCTCGATCACCCAGTTCCTGGACGGCGAGGCCATGGTGATGACGGCGGGCGACAGCCTGCATTACCGGGGCAACACGCCCCATGCCTGGTCGAACCCCAACGAGGCACCGGCCCGGATCCTGTGGACCGGCACGCTGACGATCTTCAATGCCGGCGACGAGAAAACCAGCCGCATCGAGCTGGTGTCGCCGGACAAGACCGGGGCGGAAACGCCCCAATCCAACAACAAGAACAAAACCCAACCCTGACAGACGGAGACGAGGAATGAAGCTCTTGAAAGCAGCGCTTCTGGCGGCCGCCCTGGCCCTGCCGGTCGCGCAACAGGCCAATGCGGCAACCCCGGACAACCTTTTGGTCGTGGCCCAGAACATCGACGACATCGTCGCCATCGATCCGGCCCAGGCCTATGAATTTTCCTCTGGCGAACTGGTGACCAACGTCTATGACCGTCTGGTCCAGTATGACGCTGAGGATCCGACCGTGCTCGCCGCCGGCCTGGCCTCCGACTGGCAGGCCGACGCGGACGCCAAGTCGATCACTTTCACTATGCGCGACGGGGCGACCTTCCATTCCGGCAATCCGGTCCGCCCGGAAGACGTCGCCTTTTCCTTTGCCCGCGTCATCAAGCTCAACCTGACCCCGGCCTTCATCCTGGCCCAGCTCGGCTGGACGGCGGAGAATGTCGAGGACATGGTCACGGTCGACGGCAACAAGGTCATCGTCAAATACGAGGGCGATTTCTCGCCAGCCTTCGCACTCAACATTCTGGCGAGCCGTCCGGCTTCCATCGTCGACGAGAAGACGGTGATGGCCAACGAGACCGACGGCGACATGGGCAATGCCTGGCTGAACGCCAATTCGGCCGGCTCCGGCCCGTTCGAGCTGCAGTCCTACCGTCCGGGCGAACTGGTGCGCTTCAAGGCCAACGCGAACTATTTCAAGGATGGCCCGAAGGTTGATGGCGTTATCATCCGCCATGTTGCCGAAGCGGCAACCCAGCAGCTGCTGCTGACGTCCGGCGATGTCGACATGGCCCGTAACCTGACCCCGGACCAGATCGCCGGCATGGACAGCGATGCATTGAAAGTGGAGACCTATCCGCAGGCCGCCGTGCATTTCCTGTCCTTCAACCAGAAGCAGGACGCGTTGCAGCCGGAAGCCGTCTGGGACGCCGCGCGCTATCTCGTCAACTACAAGGGCATGACCGACAGCTTCCTGAAGGGGCAGATGGAAATCCACCAGGCCTTCTGGCCAAAGGGCTTCCCGGGCTCCTATGACGAGACGCCGTATTCCTACGATCCGCAAAAGGCCAAGCAGATCCTGGCCGATGCGGGCATCGAAACCCCGGTCACCGTCACCCTTGACGTCATCAATGCCGCACCGTTCACCGACATGGCCCAGTCGCTGCAGGCAAGCTTTGCTGAAGCCGGCATCAATTTCGACATCATCCCGGGCACGGGCTCGCAGGTGATCACGAAATACCGCGAGCGCAGCCACGAGGCGATGCTGCTTTACTGGGGCCCGGATTTCATGGACCCGCATTCCAACGCCAAGGCCTTTGCCTATAACAGCGACAATTCCGACGACAATTACCAGGCAACCACCACCTGGCGGAATGGCTGGGCCGTGCCGGAAGAACTGAACGACATGACCAAGGCGGCCCTGTCGGAAAGCGATCCGGACAAGCGCAACGCCATGTATGGCGAGCTGCAGAAACGGGTTCAGGAAAAATCGCCGATCGTGATCATGTTCCAGGCCGCCTATCAGGTTGCCATGGACAAGAAAGTCGAAGGCTACGTCAACGGCGCCACTTCGGACTTCGTCTATTACCGCCTGGTGACGAAGAACTGATTGTTATGCCTGTGAGACCGCCCCGGATCCCGGGGCGGTTTTTAAATGTCCCGCACCTACCTCTCCAACGTCATCCCGGCCAAGCGAAGCGCGAGCCGGGACCGGGGAGCCACCCAAACTCATAGGGCACTGGCTCCCCGGTCCCGGATCTCCGCTGCGCTCCGTCCGGGATGACGAACTTGATGCAACAAGTCATCATCGCATGGTGGTACGACTTTCCTCCGGAGCTCCAAAATGTCTTCCCTACACGATCAGCGCCTGGCCGCCCTGCGCCAGCGCATGTCCGAGACCGGCACCGACCTGGTTGTCCTCGGCCCCTCCAGTCACATGGTCTATCTCGCCGGTGTCGACCCTCATGGCGACGAACGTCCGGTGATGCTCTTGGTGTCGCAATCCCATGCCGGTTTCCTGATGCCGGCGCTCAACGCCGACAGCAGCCGCCAGAAAACCCATTTGCCGTTTTTCACCTGGGGCGACGACAACGGCCCGGACACGGCGCTCGCCGATCTTCTGGCGGCCTCCGGCCTGCCGGACACCCCGAGCGTCGTTCTTGATGAGACCATGCGCGCGGATTTTGCGCTGCTGCTGCTGGACGCGGTGCCGGGCGCAAGCCGCCGCTTCACCGAAGACACGGTCGGCTTCCTGCGCGCCCGCAAGGATGACGGGGAATTCAAGCTCCTGAAGCAAAGTGCCTTGTTGAACGACCGTGCGATCCAGGCCGGCTTCGACGCGTTGAAGGAAGGTGTTTCGGAACTGGAAATCGCGGCCGTCATCCGGGACGTCTACAAGCAGGCCGGAGCTGTCCCTGTCTTCACAAGCGTCTGTTTCGCCGGCAACGGCGCGTTCCCGCATCACCATACCGGCGAAACAAAACTCAAAGCCGGTGAGGCCGTCCTGATCGACGCGGGCGGCTCTCTGGACGGTTATCCCTCCGACATGACCCGGGTCGGTTATCTCGGCACACCGAGCGAGGAGTTCCGGAAGGTCCACGCCATTGTCGACCGCGCGGTCGAGGCAGCGCTGGCCGCGGCAAAACCCGGCGTCAAGGCTTGTGAAGTCGACAAGGCTGCGCGCGAAGTCATCGCGGCTGCCGGCTATGGCGACCGCTTCCCCCATCGCACCGGTCATGGCATGGGCATCGACATCCACGAGCCGCCCTATCTGACGGCGACCTCTGAAACCGTGCTGGACGAAGGCATGGTGTTTTCCATCGAGCCCGGCATCTACCTGCCGGGAGCGTTCGGTCTGCGTCTGGAAGACATCGTCATCCTGCGCGAGAACGGCCCGGAGATCCTGTCCGACATGCCACGGACGGCGCAGCTGCGCTGAGGGGCAAGGGGCGATAGCAATCTTTCGCCAAAGCTCTTGGCAACGACGTCACCTTCGGAGTCATCCCGGCCAAGCGCAGCGCGAGCCGGGACCCACTCGCAGAGCCGCTTGTCAAAGCGATGGTGGGACTTCAAAGGGGGGCTTCACGCCTGCGCTCTGCAAACGAGTAGGCCCCGGGTCTCCCTCTGGTGGCCCGGGGTGACACCGGGATATGTGGCCTGCCTGTCAAATGCGATAGCCCTGCGGCTGGGGGAGGGGCCCCCGGCCGGTCATACGGCTGTCGGTGATCAAGACCCGCATTCCCGTGACTAAAATCACTGATTGTCACTACGGTCTGATACACTCTCGTTGTTCAAAGGTGTCCGGGTGCCTTGAAACGAGAGCCGCTGCCCCATGTCCAAGACCGAACTTTATCTGCCGAGCAATCTGAACGCGGTGCACGTGATCGGCGTGACACCGGCCGATCACCACAAGCTGGCCGGTTTGCGCATCGCCGGCTATCTGGAGGCCGACCGGGCCGGGCATCCCGACCGGTCGTTCACTGACCACGGCAAGATCCGCCCGACGGTCTATTTCGCCAACGGTTCCCGCTACACCCAGTCCCACCGGGATCCCGACAATATCGGCTACCACCCGCCGAGCGGCAAACATCTCTTCTTCGGCAACGTCGACAAGGACATCTACGACAGCAAACGACGGGACAGGCGTGAGTTCATAGCCTGGCTGGAAGGCCTTGCGGGCCCCTCCGGCCAGCCCTGCTCAACCATGCCGCCACCTCTGGGCGACCGCTTCGAGGGCCGCAAGCTGTTGGAAATCAAGGAAGGCGGCATGATCCATCCCTCCCGCTCGGCGCTGGTCTCGGTCTCTTACCAGGTCGCTGTCCAGCTCGTCAAAAGCATCCGCCTGCGCTATGGCGGCAAACGGAAGTTTGCCCCGACAGGAGAATGGTATTTCGGTGAAACACCGTTTGGATAATCTGGAAAATTGTCCGGAAAAATGGTCGGGCAGGCCGGATTTGAACCGACGACCCCTTCACCCCCAGTGAAGTGCGCTACCAGGCTGCACCGCCTTCGGCTATCATAGAAGACTGAATGAATTCAGCTGCTTATGGCAGTCTACGATCTTCCTTTCGCTACTGCAAGACCCGAATTTATCGTACTAGCTGTGCCCACAGTGTGCCAGGAGTGTGCCAGGGGCTCCGGTATATACACAGCAGCCACACACTTGAATTCAGGAGTTTTGTACAGACGGGGAAAGGACTGCAGTTCGGAAGGGCGGGGGATGCTGCCACCCCGGGGGTATGGGGATACTGAGCATGGCCCATCCATATTTTCTGTTGCTGGAGGTTGTCCAATCCAAAGTCAAAACTTTGATGCTGCAAAAACTCCCCACGGTGCGGCTTGGCACCTCTTTTCAACATCGCCTGAATGAGATACAACTTATAATTGTTTATGTGTTCGCAGCGGGTTGAAGTATGGCGGAAATTGCGTGACAGAAGAAGATATCTCGAAGGTTGCTCAAGCCTGTTTTCAAGGCTGTCCTACCATCGTCCTTGGTAGCGGGGCTTCGATGCCTCATGGACTCCCAAGCATGGGCGATTTGAGCACATACCTTTGCAAAAACATCAACGTAGAAGGCAAAGCCGAAAAAGACGCCTGGTTGACGGTCGAGAACGCTCTCTCCAACGGCGACCACCTTGAAGCGGCTTTGGAGGGTAAGAATCTGCCCAACTCACTTCTGTCGAAAATCGTAGGTTTGACCTGGCGTTGTGTGAACGACAAAGACATGCTGCTATTGGAAGCCGCAGGCACCGACAATGAGAATTTCGCGTTGGGGGAGTTGCTGGCGAGTATGTTCAGCAGCACCCAAAACGAGATTCACGTCGTTACTACCAACTATGACCGCGTTGCTGAGTTTGCTTGTAATTCCAAGAACGTGCTGTTTCAGACAGGCTTCGCACCGGGTTACATTCAAAAATGGGAAAGCACGGGGCGCGTCAAGTTTACACACGGCACCAAGCCGTCCCGCGTCGCAAAAATCTGGAAAATTCATGGTTCGCTCGACTGGTTTCGTACTGCGGATGAGAGGACCATTGGGCTCCCCGTGTTCGAACTGCCTTCAGCTGAGCACTACACTCCGCTCATCGTTACCCCAGGTCTAAACAAATACGAGAAAACTTATGAGGATCCCTTTAGAACAACCATCAACGGGGCGGACGCCGCACTAAAAAATGCCTCCGCTTTCCTCTGTGTAGGCTTCGGATTTCGAGACCAGCACATCCATCCGAAGATTATCGAGCGATGCCGGGAGAGGAATGTGCCCACCGTGGTTCTGGCACGCACGCTGACAGATGAGGCAAAAAGCTTTCTGAAAGAAAAGGCGGGTACGAACTATTTGGGCATCGAACGATCCGGAACTGGGAGCCGGGTTTTCTCGCCAACTTCGCCAAAGGGAAGCGAGGTGAACATGCCAGATCTTTGGTCCCTCGACGGCTTCAACAATTTAGTCCTATAGGCGGTCCTTATGCCCATTTTTGATTTCTCAGACAAAGAAGCACTTGGAAGCGTTATTTCCGTGGACACTGCAGCAGCTACAATCCGTGTCGATGATCTTGATCGTTTGAAGCGTCTCCAGGTCAACCGGTTAGTGGTTCTTCAAAGCAGTAGGCCTGGACAACATCTGATCGGCATTGTCGTGAAGATCACCCGCAAGCCTGATGCGCAAGAGTTGAACGAAACTGAGCTTGGCGACGACGAACTTGTTCCGAACGAAAACAATCTTGTGAAGATCACACTTATCGGCACGCTTTTGAACCGAGTCGGGAGCGATCAAAATGTGTTTCGCCGGACTCTTGAGACTGTTCCCGAAATCGACGCGAATTGCTTTTCGTTGGAAGGGGATCGACTCACAAAATTCATGCAAGTGATCTCTGATGTCGATACTGACGGGCCAAAGTTGTCGTTGGGAAATTTCACGTTAGATGATGAAGCAATTGCTTATCTTAATGGGAATAAACTTTTTCAGCGTCACGCCGTCATAGTTGGTAGCACTGGCTCAGGAAAATCGTGGACGACAGCCCGCTTGCTTGACCAGATTGCTGAACTGTCCCAAGCCAACGTTGTGTTGTTCGATATTCATGGCGAATACCGCCCGCTGAAAAGTGAGGCTTTTAGGCATCTTCGGATCGCTGGACCTACTGACATTGAAAACAGCCGTGGTTTGAGCGATGGCGTGCTTCACCTGCCATATTGGTTGCTAGGCTACGAAGCATTGGTGTCGATGTTTGTAGATCGCAGCGACCAGAATGCTCCAAACCAGTCAATGATTATGACCCGCGCCATCGTTGACGCAAAAAAGAGCTCTCTTGACGCTGTTGCGCACAGGGAAATCCTGGAAAATTTTACGATTGATAGCCCAGTGCCCTTTGATATCGACACTGTTCTTAAGGGGTTGAAGGATCTGGATGAAGAAATGGTACCAGGTGCCAGGTCTGGATCAGAGAAGCAGGGCCCGTATCATGGCAAACTGAGTAGGTTGATTAGCCGTCTCGAAGCCAAGCGAAATGACCGTCGTTTAGCCTTTCTGTTTCAGCCCCCAAGTGAATGTATGGACATGTCATGGTTGGATCTAATGGTCCATAGCTTGGTGGCCGGACGTGGATCACAAAATGACAAGAAAGGTGGCATAAAGATCATCGATTTTTCGGAGGTACCTTCAGACGTATTGCCACTGATGGTGAGCTTGCTGGCCCAGATCGTTTTCTCAACAAGCATCTGGACGAAATCTGAAAACCGCCATCCAATCGCAATCATGTGTGACGAGGCACACCTTTATATTCCGGAACGTTTGCAGGCTGACAGTTCGGATTCCGTTGCCGTCGAGATCTTTGAACGAATTGCCAAAGAGGGTCGAAAGTACGGAATTGGCCTTGTAGTGATTAGCCAACGACCATCAGAGGTAAACCGAACCGTACTTAGTCAATGCAATAACGTGGTAGCGATGCGTCTGACTAACGGTGACGACCAGAGTGTTATCAAGCGGCTCTTGCCGGACAGCCTAGGTAGCTTTGGTGATTTGTTGCCCGTTCTGGACATAGGCGAGGCGTTGGTTGTTGGTGACGCCAGTCTGCTGCCAACACGCATCCGAATCGCAGAGCCAAACATGAAACCAGACAGCCAAACCGTTGCCTTTTGGGAGCGCTGGAACGAGACAGAACCCAAATCTGACACGACAAATTCCATACGAGCGTGGCGGCGTCAAAGCATGAATTGACCGAAATCGAGTGCTCGCTAGGGACAATATCAAAGGTTCAAGCCCGCTCCCTCGACCACTCTCAAGAAGCCTTCAATTGCCTTCCTCTGACCTTTGTCACTGAGATCATAACCAACGCCTTCGATCACGATTTCAGGATCATCAGAGGTTATCCAACTGACACTTGCACTCCCGGCCTGAGCAGCAACCACCAGCAATCGATTGATCCGGTTGTTCGTGTAGGTAGGTGGCTTGTCGTCTCGGTATCGTCGGTAGTTGTTCCACCTCCCGTTTAAGCCATTCGCCTCAGCTGTTTCCCCGACATAAACCTGACCATCCAGACGCAAGAGGTAGACGCCGGGAGCCTTAGTCTGCACCCTTGGAAAACAGGGCCGCCCTCGGTCATCAAACTGGATCTTGCCTTGATGGGGCCAGGTGAATTTGGAGCTGATCTCGAACATTCGGGGCGTCTATTCAGTGGCGCAGTGCAGGAGTTCGGGGGGATGATCCTATAGGATATATATATAGCATTACCCCCCCAAAAACTGTGAGTGGATCAACGGTCTACGACCTTTCGTGAGCAGAACAGACGCTTATTTAACTCACGGATTGAATGGAAATTCTCTTTTGAGGAACTCAAGAACCGAGCTAGGGTCGCCAAATCCTTGCTTAACGAGGGTATCGACGACGTCTTTGCCACTGAAGAAGATTATTGGGTGTTGGTCAGAGCGGACTTCCTCGTAAGCCTGTTTTCCAATCACCGAAGTCGTGACGAGAACCCCGAACTCGCGATGGCGTATCCTTGAAATGAGGCGAGCAACCTCTTTCACCCCCACGGTCGTAGGCGTGTGACCTCCAATAGCAGGACGGTAACATTTCGCCTCAAGAGCAAACTCTGCATAGACTGGGTCATCGAAAAGCCCCAACTGATACCTACCGATTGCATCCCTACCGCCGTCGCTTGACTGTTGAGTAATCTGGTCGATCAAAACGCGTTGGTCATGCATCTGGAAGATACGAGCTGCGAAAAATTCAAATAGCCTAGGCGACTTTTCGAAGTGGTCAAAAACCGTGGTGAGGATCGCTCTACCGTTCTTGTCGCTGGGAGTTTGATCCGTCACTGATCGAATGTTCGAGGTGCTTGGTGACAGGAGTGGCTTGGTTTTTCCTTCACACGCCCATTGGCTCCATACAGATGGAACTGACCCTGCTGTTGTCCCCGGAATAGCGGCTACGAGGTCATCAATCCATGCCCTTGAGATTGTAGAACAGTCGAGGATCGTGAATATGGCTTGGTAGTTTTGAAACCGCTGCCCGTTTGTTGTTCGCCAAATGGCAATCAGATCAGAATTTGCCGTGAGACCAGGATAACCAGGAGCAGCAAGCCCTTTGAACTGAACTGACCGGCTACTCTGTTTCGTTGGGTATTTCTGGAACACGAAGAAAGGCGGGATATTTTGGCGCTCGGTCACCGTTGCATGAAGGTCGGAAAAAACTTGTTTCAGTAGCCGGTTCCCGCCGCGCTGGGTTTCGTGCAACTCATGCCCTGGGGTTTTGTTGTCCCCATAGTACGAGAACTTGCCTGTACTCGGATCGATAATGTCCGGCCAATCGGCATCAAGGCCACTCGTATACAACACTACGAACCGCTCTTTCCCTCTTTTGCCCGCAGCCCTAAATCCACCTTGATTACCCGTACCAGGCAGAAGCTTAGAGATAGGATCGTCAGAAGCGTTCCCCGCTGTGCCGCCTTCGTAAACAGCATCAATGACGAGGTCAGAGCAGGAGAGTTCCTGAAAAGGTATGATTTTGACCATTCGTTCGTTAGTCCAGCATCTAAACGCACAGGATTGCACGTTCTCAAAAGAAAATATCTATTTAGATTCATATAGATAGCTCTAGGAGTAGCTTTGTGGCTCCGGTGGTAATTCTTCCGAGTTCCTATCTATAGACCTCAGCGGCCGTTTATTCGAATCCTAGACCATATCCGTTGATCCAATGTCGTGGTTGGCCTCATTCTTTACCCTTCTGGCCCTCGAAATCCCATCGACGCTTATTGAAACGAGCATATTCCGGCTGTTGGATCAGTTCATTCGCATGACCGACAAGTTGCCGGATAGAGTTTGTCCTCGTGACATGCTGAGATGATTGAATAAATAGAGTGTTGCAATCCCTGGCTTTAAGCGTGGTTGTACGTTACGCTTCCTACCAGGGGGAGTGAACAATGAAAAACATATGTAAACTCATCGTGGGCTTGGGCGTCATTTTGGCGATCACCTCGAACGCTTATGCGCATGGCGGAGGATGTCGAAAAGACAGCCCCAAAGGCAAGTGTTGCCACGCCGGCAGCAAGCCTTACCACTGCCACTGACTAACACGTCGCCATTCATATCGTTGAGACCCTCGTATCAGGTCTAACGGTGATAATGACTTTAGATTGTTAGTCGGAAGCCAAATGAAAAAATCTGCCCGAGTTCTTGGTGCGCTGCTGCTGTTGTCCGGATGCAATACGACCAAGGAGTCTTTTTACAGCAATCCCTCCGCAGCCGGAGAGGTCGAGTTGTGCCGAAGCTATCTGAATACGCCGGATCAAGCGTTCAAGAGAGACATAGCCACTGAACTTACCAGGCGAGGAATCTACACTACGCACTGTCGCTCAAAGGTCGAAACTCGAGATGCTCAGATTGTAGCAGGCCTGGCCGCGGCTGCACTTGTTGGTGCTGCAGTGGCAGCGTGTTCAAGTGGGGGCTGTGGAGGAGGGGGATACTCATCTCCATACCGATATGGGGAGACCGATTGGGACCAGTTTTATGACCAATATGGCCGACTGACCTGGAGATGCCGAGAGGTGCAGACTGGTCGTTTTGCGGATGACTATCGATGCTACGGTAAGGTCAAATCGGACATTCGATGGCCTGGCAAATATGCGATCTGATCGAGTTTGGTATGGGCGCTGCGTGTAGGTCCCCGGATCAGATGATCCGGGGAAACACTTAGCAGGTGATCACTCCCACGGAGCTGCTGGCTTACCGCTGGCAGGTGAAGACGCCTCAACCACGAGGCTGATACACTTAGGTCCCGCAACGTCCGGCCACGAGTCCTCGTCAGGTTCCAGATCGTCATCTGCTGCAGGTAGGCCAACGCTCTGGTTCTTTGCTGCCCTTCTCACAGCGTCCGCTGAAATGATCCAGCTTCGCCGATCACCATGGGAACGAGCTTTTTCAAAGCCGAGCCGACTGAGCAGCTGGCCTGTGCGCTGGTTGTCCGCACCTGTGTATTCCTCATCGGTGATGTCGAGCTGCAGACACTCCCGCAAGAATAGATTGTTGATCGTGCTTGTCGTGAGCTGTTTCTGCCCATCTTTGAACACCTCTCGGTAAAGTGTCAATCGGCATTGAATGTTGACCCCTTATCGGCTTCCAAAACTGACCCCTTGTTTGTGAGGAGCTGGCCCGATGCTGCGTAGTCTCCATTTAACGCAGCAGTGTCGGGCCAGCGGTGATT
>NZ_JALNMJ010000030.1 GCF_023156505.1 Roseibium sediminicola
AGCCCAAGAATTTCACCACGCATCGACAACCCCGCATAAGACACGTCGCAAACGACGTCGTTATGCACGTCTCTTACAATAAAGGGCTCAATTCAGGCAGGCGGTAGCAACCGGGTGGTTACTGTCCAGTACAATACCAGGCACCTGCATCAAGGCCGCATCATGATCGGTAGAACCCCGACGCAGGCACGGGCCTTCAAGGACGGCCTGCCCATAAAACAGAAGATGTAGGAACAAACGCCATCCAAAACCAAAGCTGAGTAACCTGCCCTACAAGCGGTGACGTCGGCTCAATATTGTTTCAGTACATGCTTTCCTTTGGAGATTTAGCCTGCGCGCTACACAAAAAGTAAATAATTGTTAGCGTGCAAAACAAAGTTTCAAATACTTACACGGCTATCACGCAGAATTGCTTACTACCTTGTTTCGACCTGTCTTTTTTGCTTCGTAAAGAGCTTGATCAGCGGCATGCAAGACCTCGTCAAGGGGACGGGTTCCATCGAAGAAATCCACACCAATAGACAGCGTGATGCCGAGCTCTTTTCCTGAAACTTGAATGGATTGGTTTTCAACAGCGGACCGAATTGCTTCAGCACGAATTGCCGCATGTTGAAGGCATTCGTCGGGATAGAACGAAACAAATTCTTCGCCACCAAACCTTGCAGAAATGCCGTCTGATTTACCTTTGTCCTTCAGTATATTCGCGACTTCGCGAATTACTCTGTCTCCAATTTTGTGTCCATAAGTGTCATTTATCGCCTTAAATCTGTCTATGTCGGCGACAATTATTGACCCAGCCTTACTCGTACCAGTCGTGCCAAATTCCTCGAAGAATGCTCTACGGGTCAACAAAGCAGTCATATCGTCATGACGAGCCAAGAACAAAAGCTGGCGATTTAGGTCTTGAATACGCAACATCATTGTTGCAATCCAGAAAGACACAGTAGGCGCTACCATGAGCGGAACTCCGACTGCTGGAATAAGTGTAGCCCTATCTAGACCGTTTGCTGAAGCTGCCCAAGACAGTAATAGCGAGGCTGTTACCGAGACAAGCGTCGTTACGAAGACGAATAGTAACCTCTCAAAGCTGTTTTTTATTGTCATAGACAGCCTCCACGTATTTTACTCGTTCTATCAACAGCTTCCATGCAAATATTTCAGTTCTCGCGATCTATTTAGAGTAAATTAAAAATTTTCGATGCATTAAAATACATGGTAGGATTATTCAGTGTAAAAGTTTTTCCTGTAAAAGTATCATGTATTTGAATTAAAATTTCTCGAAAAAAATCATATTCTATGATTTTTCAATCGAGCATTTGACAATAAAAAGCAAAGAAGTTTTATTGCTTAAGATATTTATTTCTCAAATAATTAAATATTTATTGCGATACAATGCCGATTAATTTAAAAATTTCATATTTTTGCAAAATATTTTAACAAGAAGTAAAATAGAGTTAGTTATGTTTTTAGTATTTTCTAATTTATTCAATATTTGCCATCAATAAGTTCACCGCTATCATTCGACACTTTGACGCATCATTGCACCAAGCAGATTGTGCGCATGGGCCAAAATGTGGCTATTAATGGACGCTGGTCCTGGTTTTCGGTTCGTTCCAACGGTGTAACTTGTCCTCCAGCTGTACGCCTGCTTCCCTAGGATGATTTGCTCCTCCGGAGCAGGTCGTTCCCTGATAAATTGCATCAGTGGCAAAATCTGAGCGTGAATTTGGTCAACTTTTTCCCAATCTTCTCTGATTGCCGCCTTGTGCAAGGCGACCTGTTCTTTGACAAAATTAGGGGCCGGAATGACACCATGAACCCCTGACCGCAGGAAGAATGGATATTCGACACCCCAATTGCCTGTGAGAATGCGAAAGCGATCACGACAGTTTCGAGCGAAGGCAGCGACATCTTCGCTGGAAGTTTCTGCCTTAACCCCCATAAGGTTCGGGCATTCGGTTTGCAGAGTAATCAGGTCGCCGTTGGAAAGACAAGTACCTGCGATCAATGCATTCTGAACTGCAACCGGGATTCCTGCTTCATCAATTAGTGGTTTAAGCATCTCCATCCAATCTGGGGCTCGCGCAGGCGGGCCGAGCGGCGGTTGAAGGATTACCCAGTCAGCACCCTCGTCTCGTGCTACCCTGATTAATTCCATTTGCCCTGCGACCGACGCTTCCATGATTGTGACGCCGAGCGTCCCCCTGCCCTCTAAGCTCCTAGCTGTTTCCCGCAACGCGGCTACTTTTTCAGCAAAGCTCAGCCTGTAGAATTGCGTCACAAATCCGAAAAGAACGACGCCATTAGCCCCGTTTGCCAGGCAGTGTTCGCACTGATGCCGAAATCCGTCGAGCCGGAGATTTCCACCGTCATCGAAAAAAGAATAAAGTACCGGCAAAACGCCACCAATCTCATCTGGTCTCATGATCGTGTGGTCTCTGACGAAAAAGGATAGGGCCGACGCCAGCCTGGACCCAGTATGCCGGGTTCGTTTCCCAGTTCAGGTTTACTTTCCGCTGAATAGACGATTGCTTTCTCGCTATGACCCTTAATACTCTCTTGGACTTGCCATTCAGTAAGAAACGCATCCAATTCCTGGCGCGTAAAATGCCAGCCGGGATCGTCGGCGAGATTGAGTTGCTCGCCCGGGTCCGCCTCCATGTCATGGAGCGTAACAACGCCGCCGACATAGCGGGCGAGCTTTTTCCTGCCCTTTTCAATCATGAAGCCGCGATGCGTCGCCCCACAGATTGTGCGTGGCTCCTCCCGCGGTGGCCGCAAAAGGCTTGTGAAACTGCAGTTTTCGCGCGGTGAAACGCCCGCCAGTTCCAAGAATGTCGGGTAAAGATCGCTCAAAGCGACCGTGTCGTAACGTATTTCAAATGGCACACCGGGCCCGGCTACGATCATCGGAACACGGATCGAGGGATCCATGAAAAAGTTCTTGCAAACCAACGAATAGTCGCCGACGAAATCGCCGTGATCTGAAGAAAAGACCACAATCGTGTTTTTGTGCAGCCCCATCCTTTCCAAGGTAGCGATCACCCGGCCGACGGCCTTATCGACGATATGGATGAGCGCCGAATAATGCGCTCTGACCTTCGCCTTCTGGTCGTCGGTGAAGACCGAATAGTCGATATCCGCCCATGGGTTTTTCATATTGGCGATCAACCAGGGCCTAAGGGCTTCGCTTTCCCGCGTTTCGGGAAGAGGCGGCGGCATGTCGGCGGGATCGAAGAGATCGGCGATTTCGGGAGGTGGATCATAGGGACAATGGGGAGATGGGAAGCCGATCATCATTGCGAAGGGCTGCGAACCGTCATGCTGCTCCAATATGGATATTGCCCGGTCGGCGCACCACAGATCGACCTGTTCGTCTGGTTTCAGGGGGGAGAGACAGGCACCGCCATTTTCGTGGTAGCCAGCAAATTCGCGCGCATGCTGTTTGTGCTTCCCACGGCTCGCGAGAAACTGCGCATAGTCGTCCAGGATTCCGATCTGCCGCTTGTCCTCGGAGATAGATCTTACTTGGAACCCTTCTGAAGCATCCCACGGGTAAAAATGCATCTTGCCGACCGCATAGGTACGGTAGCCTGCTTCCGATAACAATTCGGGCCAGCTGTGAAGTCCGCATTCCCTGCGGTCAGGACGCAGCCAGGCGCCGTTGTTTAGTATTCCGTTCTCGAGTGACGTCGTACCTGTCAAAAGGCTCGCACGGGCGGGCACGCAGATCGGCGCCGGCGAAAGGCATCTGTCGTAAAGTGTACCGCGCGCCGCCAGGGCATCGATATGGGGCGTTCGGGCAAAACCCGCACCGTAGCAGCCAAGGAAATCAGACCGGAGCTGATCGGGCATGAAAAAGAGAATGTTTGGTCTTGTGTCTTGCCGAGAGTTCATGAGGCCATCGCAAGCTCGAAACCCGGTACCGAGCCGCGGTCCACCGGAGGATGACCCTTTGCCTCCTTCATCAAGGCCTCGATCTCTTCTTTCGCGGAGGCGGAAGTCCCCCATTGCCTGTCGACATCCGGCCAGGGAATTGAATTGACGAGCAGCCGCGTGTAGGGGTGCTGTGGGTTGCCGATCACGTCCTTCGGCGGGCCGGCCTCGGCAACATGTCCCTCATGCAGGACAATTACATAGTCGCTGACGTGGTAGGCCGTCGCCAAATCATGTGTGATGTAAACGATCGATATGCCATGCTTGTCCTTGAGGTCGTATAGGTTCTTGAGGATCGACGCCCTGAGGCTGGCATCGACCATACTGACCGGTTCGTCGGCGATCAGGAGCTTGGGCGACAGCATCAGCGCCCTTGCAACCATCAGGCGCTGGCGTTGGCCACCGGAGAGCTCGTGCGGGAAACGTCCGAAAATCTTCGATGGATCGAGCCCCACTCCCCTGCAGGCCTCCGCGCAACGAGTACGGACATCGGCCGCGTCACTTGAAATGCCGAACCGCTTCAACGGCAGAGATAGAGCCCGTTCAACCCGGTAGTAGGGATTGAAGGCACCGTAGGGATCCTGAAAGACGGCCTGGATGTCCTTTCTCAGGGATTTTGTTGCCGCCCGGCCAAGCGTTGCAATGTTCCGCCCTTCGAACATTACTTCGCCTGTGGTAGGCCGGCTAAAGCCGAGCATCAGCCCGCCCAAGGTCGATTTTCCCGACCCCGACTGACCGACGATGGAAATGATCTTTGGCTTCCTGCCGTCGAGGGCAAAACTTAGAGGATAGAGCGCGGTGTTGCCTTTTTTGGACAAAAAGCCGCCGCCATAGACCTTTGAAACGCCGTCGAACTCCAGGAGCGGCGCGTCCCCACTCCGCCGACCCGCGACCGGTTCCGCGGAAAGTTTGGGCAAAAAACTCTCGCCGCCAATGGAGGGTACGGACGATATCAGCTGGCGCGTGTAAGGATGTTCCGGCTTCGTGAAAATATCCCGGATCGCACCGCGTTCGACGATTCTGCCGTCTTTCATCACCATCAATTTGTCGACGCACTGGGCCATAAGCCCCATGTCGTGACCGATCAGGATGAGCGCGGAACCGATTGCTTCCTGCGCTTTTTCGAGAGTTTCCATGACCTGGCGCTGGGTGATCACGTCAAGGGCCGAAGTTGGCTCGTCCGCGATGATCAGTTCGGGTTTCAAGGCAGTTGCGATGGCGATACAGGCACGCTGTTTCATGCCGCCGGAAAGTTCGTGTGGAAACATTCGCCCCACGCGGGCCGGGAGGCCGACCCCGGCAATGGCGTCGTCTGAGCGCCGCCGCAACTCCCGTATCGGAAATGTGCCCTCGTGATCTACAATGCCGTCCCAAATCTGTTGCTCGATGCGCATCACCGGGTTGAGAGAATTCATGGCTCCTTGCGGGATATAGCTGATCCAGCACAGCCGGGTCTGGCGCATCTCTTCCGGCGAAAGGGAAAGAATGTCTGTGTCGCCCAGCCGGATCTCGCCTTTTGAGACATGGCCGGGTTTCTTGATCATGCGCATGACCGCAAGCGCGGTCGTGGTTTTGCCCGAGCCGCTTTCGCCGACAAACCCTACACGTTTTCCGGCCTTGAGCGAGATATCGACATCGGCAACGGCATGAACAACGCCGGCTATGACCGGAAAGTCGACACACAAGTCCTTGATAGTCAGCATGGTCATGCCCTCCTGCGCAGCCGTGGATTGGCCAGTTCGTCGAGGCCGGTATTGATGAGGTAGAGGCCGACAAATAGGATGATCAGCGCGGCAATCGGCGGAATGATCCACCACCACATTTTCAGAAGAAAGGCGGAAAAGTTCATCATGTAATAGATGCTCATTCCAAGCGTCGGTGCGTTTTGCGGACCAAGCCCCATGGCCTCCAGCCCGATGGAGGCAAGAACAGCTGCCGAAACGGCGGTCACAAAAGAGGCGACTAGGTAGGGCATAAGGTTCGGGACCAGCTCGAAGAAGATGATTTCGAAGGGCCCGGCACCCGAAATGCGGGCTGTGTCGACGTAGCCGGCATTGCGCATGACCAGCACCTGCGCCCGGATCTGCCGGGCTGGCCGCCGCCAGGCCAGGGCCGCGATGATGAGGGCCATCATTGTCGGGGTCATACCGTCCTTAAATGCCGATGCAATGATCACCAGGATCAGGAGCGCCGGAACAGTGAGAAGAACATCCGTCGAGAAATTGATGATCCGGTCCGTCCAGCCGCCGAAATAGGCAGAGATAAAGCCAAGGCTGCCGCCAATGAGAATACCGATTGCACCTGCGATCAACCCAAGCCTGACCGTGAGCCAGGTCCCGTAAACAAGCACGGCAAACAGGTTCCGGCCCTGCGTGTCGGACCCGAACAGCAGGTTCAGGCCCGGCGGTTGCGAGGGAAGTGCCGAGAGCGGCTGCGCCATGCGTTCGTCGACGAAAAAACTGCCCAGAAGGGAAAACAGGATCAGAAACCCGACCATGAAGATCCCGATCGCCAGCGATGGATTGCGGGCCAGATATCCTTTCAGATACTCCAGCTTCTTCGGTTGTCGTTCGGTTGAAACCATGGCTGCCAACGTCATTTGATGGTCCTCACGCGCGGTGCGAACGGGTGCGCGGATCAAGAAGCGGGTAGAAGAGATCCAGGATCAGCATCGACAGGGCGACGGCCAGGATCAGAACGAAAACGATGCCGTAGATCGTGTAGTAGTCGAGATAGTCGACTGCCTGCAGAAGCAGGCTGCCCATGCCGGGATAACCGAAGACGATTTCGACAAGGATGGCCCCGGTCACAAGCTGTCCCATGAAGAGCGCGAGCTGGGTCACCTGCGGCAGGATGGCGTTGCGCACGGCATAGCGCAGAAACATGCGCCGGTTTTTCAGACCCTTTGCCTCGGCGAAATTCATGTAATCCTCACCCTGCACGGTCACCATCATGCCGCGCATGCCGAGCGCCCAGATGCCGATGGAGGCGACCACGATCGACGCACCGGGCAGGATCGAGTGGTAAAGGACATCCGAGATGAAGTCCCAGTCCCAGGCGGGAAAGGCGGTGAGAGAATAGCCGCCGCCAATAGGAAAATACCCGCCCTTATAGGCCAGGAAGTAGATCAGGATCAGACCGATCAGATAGAACGGGATCGCTGAAAACACCATCACGACGGGCACGAAGAACTGCAGCAGGCGCATGTCCTTGCGCCAGACAGTGAGCGCACCGAGGACGGATCCGAGAAGGAATGCAATCAGGGTCGCGGTCACCATCAGCCCGAGCGTCCAGGGCAGAGCACCCAGGATCATGTCCGCGACACGGGTCGGATAACTGGTGATGGAATAGTTCAGATCGAGTGTCAGCATATCGCCGAGATAGTCGAAATACTGCTGCATCAGTGGCTTATCGAGACCGAAGCGCTCGTTGAATATCACCAGAAGCTCTTGCATGTTGACGCTGCCCGGCGCCGAGCTTTCGGACATTTCAGTGATTTTCTCCAGAACCGGGTTCTTGTCGCTGAGACGCGGAATGAAGAAATTCAATGTCGCGGCGGTCACCACGACAAGAAACAGCATTATCAGCCGTTTAGTCAGATAGATCAGGTACATCGATGCCACCGTTGGTGATCATGTGCTCCGCCGGCCCAGGGAGGTGGACCAGCGGAGGGCCGAGCTTTATTGTTTTGCTTCGAGATTATGCATCACGTAGCCGAACTGCCCGGAAGCAAACCAGAAGGCCGGCTGCATGTAGGGGTTCTCGGTCGACGGAAAGTTGTCCCAATACGTCGTGTTGTACGGGATCCGGTGCACCCATTGGTTAAGCGGAACCTCGACGGCATTTTCGTACCAGATTTCCATCGCTTCTTTGACGAGCGGGCGCATTTGCGGGTCATCCGGCGCGATCAGGCCGATCTTGTCGACGATGGCGGAGTATTCCTCATTACACCAACGGTCGAGGATCAACAGTGGTTTGCCGATCTCGACCGCATTCTTGCAGTGATAAAGGTCGAGAGTGTCATAAGGATCGGCGACACCGCCGCGGTGACCGAAGATCGACAACTCGGTCTTGCCTTCCACCATCAGGCCGCGGCTGTCCGTATTGGTCTTGAACCAGACGTCGAAGCCGCCAAAGCGAAGTTGCTGGGCAATGATTGGGCCGACAGCTTCGAACAGGGCAAGGCCATGGAAGGAGACGTTGATGGTTTTACCGTCTTTTTCCCAAAGATCGTCATCGTTTTTGACGTAGCCCATTTCTTCCATGAGCGCATCGCCCTTGGCGGGATCGAACACACCGATCTCGTATTTGTCGGCGAGTTCAATGCTGTCCTCGATATAAGGAGCCATGGACCCGAAAGCCGGGAACGGTGTGCGGCTGACCGGATTGGCGCCGAGATAGGCAATTTCAACCAGCTGGTCCTGATTGATGTAGTAGTTCAACGCGCGGCGGAGGCGGACGTCGTCCCAAGTTCCGGTCTTGTGGTTCATGTAGAGAGAATTCGGCCACCAATCGAGATTGCCATAGGGCGGAACGTCACCCGAGAAAGTTGTCACATGTTCAGCATTTTCAACTACGCTTTTGGTGAGTGCGGCCGAGACCAGATCGCCTGTCATGTCGACGTCGCCGGAAACAACCAACTGGGCCGCTCTGTCGTGGCCCGTTTTGGGAATGCTGATGACACGTTCAACGTCGGGCAGATCCCGAAATCCTGTTTCCGCACCCCACCAGTCGTCTCGGCGATCCAGAATAATCTGTTCAGGTGTAGATCTGACGACCTGCCAGGCGCCCGAGACAACCGGCAGATTGCCGTCTTCGGCGTAGTTGGCAAAAGTCAGCGGGTCTTTATCGGCCCAGACATGTTCCGGCAGCCAGAACAGACCCTTGCCGAAATGATTGATGAGATGACGGAACGCATAGCGGCTGTCTGGTCGGGTCAACTTGATGGACACGGTCAAGGGGTCTGTCACCGTGACCGAAGCAACCCTGTCGGCAACATCGGAGGAGTGCATCAGGCCACCAGGGCCTTTGCCGTTTTCAAGAAGCATGTTGTACGTGAAAACGATGTCGTTTGCCGTCAACGGCTCTCCATCTGACCATTTCACCCCTTCGCGCAGCTTCACCGTAACTTCGGTGAAATCGTCATTGTACTTAAAGCTGTCCGCGACCCAGGGAATGATCCTGTCTTCGAGTGAATTGTAGTAGAACAGCGGCTCCATGATCGGAGCGCCCGACCAGCGGAATGTCAGATTGGAGGGCAAATAGGGGTTCAGCTGCCCGGGATTTCTGAATTGCGGTGCGCCGCCGTCGTCCGGCATCAGGATCAGGGTTTTTTCGCGCGCGACCTTGTCGAGCGCCCAGGCAGGCAGCGCGACGCTGGCACTCATTGCCAAAGCCAGGGCGGCCAGGCCGGATTTCCTCAAGATACTCATGTTTCTCCTCCCATGAGATTAGATTAGACCTGTGGTGAAACTTCCATTCGATTCGCTGTCTCTTCTGTTGATTTCGGTAAAACGAGCTCGGCATGTCCCCCCGTGCCGACCGGGATATGTCCGCCGCCTGTCGAATAGATCGTGGCGCCGGTGGTGAACGTGTTTTCGGGACTGAGCAGGTGAAGGGCGAGAGAGGTCAGATCACCGGGCAGTCCGGCGCGGCCCACGGGATTGGCAGTGCTTTGCAAACGGTCCCAGTCGGACGGGTCGCTGCGGCGGAACGCGTTTCTGTCTGTCTGGATCAGGCCGGGAGCAATGTTGTTGATCATGATGCCCCGGCTGGCGGACTGAACGGCCAGGTTCTCGACCAGGTTTTTCATGGCTGCTTTGGTCATTGCGTAGATCGGCATTTCCGGCGAAGGCGAAACTTCCTGAATGGAGCCGATCGCCAGAATGCGCCCATATTCCGCCTGCGCCATGTGCGGCATTAGGGTCTGGAGCAATTCGATGTTGGATTGAAGATTGATCCGGAGCTGTTCAGACACATCCTTGGGCGTCTGCAGCAGGAAAGGCACATGGTATTGAATGGATGCGGACAGGACCAGCGTGTCGATGGCGCCCATTGCGTCGAGCGTTTTTGTGGCGAGCTGAGTGCCTCCATCCTCAAGCATCAGGTCCTGTTCAACGCAGGTTGCGCGGCCGCCATCGGCCTTTATCCGGCTGACCAGGCTCTGGGCCGCTTCCGCCCGGCCGAAGCGGCTATCGGCGGCGGCGCTGAAATTGACCGCAACGTCCGCGCTATGCATTGCAAGCTGGTAGGAAAGCTCCGCAGCAATTCCGCGGCTGCCGCCGGTCACAAGAACGCGGTGCCCGGTGAAGTCCCATTGCGTTGCTTTTCCCTGCATGTTTTTGTCGCTCCTATGCATCGGGACCGGCTCCTGCCATGCCCGAAAAACTCAGCGCGCCGTCCGATCGCGCGGCGTTTAGGTCTTCCAGGGCGGCAATCTCGGGGACGAAACCAAGCCCTGGCGCACTTTGCAGTTCGATCGCCCCATCGACGCAGCTGACCGTTGTCTTGCGGATTTCATCGAACTTCGGGGTCTCTCCGATCTGACGCTCAAGGATGAGAAACGAGGGGGCGGCCAAAGCGACCTGTGTGGAGACGGCATCGAGAACCGGTCCGACCGGATTGTGCAGACTGGCAAAAACTTGCTTCGAGGCAGCAAGGCGAAGCATGGCCATACCGGCTGAAATTCCTGTCATCCTGAGATCGGGCAGAACCACGTCATGCCCTTCACAGGAAAGCACGTCCTGCATCTCTTCCAGGCGCGTTACGGTTTCAGCCCCTGCAAGCATCAACCCAGCCGCATTGGCGGTGTGGCGCAGGCTTCTCTGCTCGCGCGCCGACAAATGCATCATCGCGCAGGGTTCCTCGACCCAATAGACCCCAAGGGCGCCCAGTTCACCGAAAAGCGGTCCTGCCAGAAACGGACTGAACCGGGCATGGCAATCGACCATCAACCGCTGTCCGCCGCCGAGCTTCGCCTTAACGGCGGCAACGCGCTGCAGCCCCGAGTCGATCAACCTGGACTGCTCTTTCAAAGGCGTACGGTCCCAGCGAAGACCGTCGAACGGGGCAATCTTGAGTGCCTGCGCCCCTGTCTCTTTCAAAATTCGCTCTGCGCGCTCGGCAAACCCTGTCGGCGAGCGGTCTGCGATCCCGCGATTGATATTGGCGTAAAAAGGCACGTGGTCGCGCTCAGCTCCACCTAATAAGCAGTGGACCGGCGCCGATGCCAACCGACCGAGCCCATCAAGCCAGGCCTGTTCCAGCGACGAGGCGAATACGCCGCGGGCGCCTGACATGTCGGCCTGGAGGATGCGGTTGACTAGGTCCGCAAGATCGCGGGCGGGCTCGACCTTCAGGCTCGCCTGCAGCCTTGCGACAAGAGTGGCCAGGTCCGCTTCGCAGCCGAACAGGGTTGCCTCTCCCCAGCCGCTGACGCCGGAGGCAAAGCTTAGGCGCAGCAAAATCCAGGTGGTTTTTGCGGAGATAGGGGCCTGGTAGGCCTCCACCGCCGTTACTTCAAACCGCCTATGAGTTTCCAAAAAACTCACTTCTTCCACCCTCTATCGAAATTAGTTCCATAATACGGAACATTTTTAATAGTGATTGTCAATATGTATCAATTTTAGAACTTGAACAGGCGAGCGAATGAAAATAGTTTCACGCTATGACGCAGACAGATTCACTTCCCGAAAAAACCGCCCCGGAGGTCCCCGGCGCACAAGCGCTTGTGCGCGGCCTCGACGTTCTGATGACCATCGGCGCCGCACCGGCCCCGATGCGGTTCGCGGAATTGCAGAAGGCACTCGACATTCCAAAAGGGTCGCTGCACCGGTTGCTGGCCGCATTGCAGAGCCGGGAGCTGGTGCGGTTTGAAGAGCACGGCAAACGCTATGCGCTCGGGTCGAAAGTGTTCGACCTGGCTCGCCGGACAATCGACCAGTCTTCGGTCATCCGCGCCGCTAAGCCGGAAATCAGCCGCTTGTCGCGCCTGCTCAACCGGCCATGTTGCCTCTATGTGCAGGACGGGGAATTCGTCTTCGTGCTTTATTTCGAGGATCCTGATGCGGGCAATGCCCGTGTCGTCAGGGTCTGGCCGCGCATTCGTGCGGCGACTTCGGCACCAGGGTTGGCCATCGCCGCGCGTCTTCCCCATCAAGAACGCAGCGGCAAAGCTATACCGGCTCTTGGCCAGGCGAAGGCGCTTGGTTATGCCTTGTCGAAGGATGATACCCAGTCGGTCGCCTCAGCGATCGTGGATTCCAGCGGCTACCCCGTTGCAGCACTTTGCTGTCATTTTGAGACCAGTCCGGAACGAGCAGAGGAACTTCATGAAACCGGGCGACTGGTGAAGGAAGCTGCGCAGCGGGCATCCGGCAATGTTTCGTGTACTGACAGCCCTGCCAAATTGCCCCCCAAGCCGGAGAAAATTGAAGTTGAGCTCCAGGTTCTCAATACCGGGCGCGACTTCATGGGAGAAAACCCGATCTGGTGTCCGGTTGAAAATAGACTTTGGTGGCTGGACATCTTAGCGCCTGCGTTACGCTGGCTCGACGATGGCACGTTTCAGCCAAACCGGATTTTACTTGAGGACCTGACGGGTGGGCTAAGCTTGACTGAAAGTGGGCGCCTTTTACTTGCAGGACGGCAAGGCATCCAGCTGCTCGACCCCAAGAGCGGACAGGTTACACTGCTGTTCGATCCGGAAGAAGACAAACCGGACAACCGCTTCAACTCGGCGGGCCTCGACCGGGACGGCAATCTGTGGGTTGGCACCATGCCGCTCGACAACGCCACGGGAACTGGCAGCCTCTACCGGATCAGTGCGGATCTGTCCGTCGATGTGATGCTTGAAAATGCCGGATTGCCCAAGAATCCGGCCCTGTCTCCCGATGGAAAATGGCTTTACCTGTCCGACGGCAAAAGTGGCGCGCTCTGCAAGTATCCGCTTCTGGAAAATGGTACACTCGGCAATAGAAACATTCTCGTGCAGGGGTCACCGGAAACTGGTCTTCCGAACGGTATCGCAGTCGATACCGAGGGCTTTGTCTGGGCCTCGATGTATGGCGGATGGTCGGTCAACCGCTATTCGCCTGATGGTACTTTGGATCGCAAGATCGATCTACCGGTCCCTATGCCAACAGCACTCACGTTTGGTGGTCCCGAGTTAAAAACCCTTTACGTGACATCGACCTATCTGCGCATGCCGGCAGGTTACTCGAGTATTGCGCCACAGGCCGGCAACCTAATCCGTATTGAAACCGAAGTCATCGGCATGCCAGCTGTGCGTTTTGGTTTGTAAGCTGATGACCTTTCAGCTTCTTTCAAATCCTCACGCCATTACCGGAGAGTCTCCGCTGTGGGATCCCACCCGCCAATGTCTGTGGTGGATTGATATTCAGGCGCAGCGTCTTCTGTGCACCAATATGGAAGGCACGACACGTGCCACGCTTCTCCCCTGGCAACCCGGCTTTGTCGCGCTTGGGGAAAGCGGAAAACTTGTCATTGGCCTTGAAACGGGGCTTTTCGTCCATCATCCTGAAAACGGCTCCCTGCAGCAGGTCAGCGACACCGAAACTGACCGTGTCACCGTACGGTTGAACGACGGCAAGCCTGACGCCCAGGGGCGGCTCTGGTTTGGTTCGATGGATATGACCGGTGAGGGCCGTGCGATTGGCCGACTCTATCGACGCGACACGGACGGCAGCATCCATACGGTTCGCGAGAATATCCTTGTTCCAAATGCTATCGCACCGCATCCCGATGGAACCGGTCTCACCTTTGTAGACACGCCATCCCGGCGTCTGGAGTTCCTTCGCACTGGCCCGGCAAGTGGCGAGGTCCAATCTGCGCACGTTGTGCATGAGTTCGAGGATGGTGCCCATCCGGACGGTGCCTGTTTCGATCGCGATGGCCACCTTTGGGTCGCCGTGATCGGTGAAGGCGATGTTCGCAAATTGTCGCTCGGTGAAGGCGAACTGGAGCGGCTAAGCGTTCCTGCAACGCGCCCGACAATGCCAATCCTTGGCGGTCCTCAGGGGCGCACGCTTTTTGTCACCAATCAAAGGCGATTTTTGAACGTTGCGCAACTGGACGAGCAAGCCTCGGCCGGGGGGGTCTTGACGAAAGAAGATGTTGCGCCCGCAGCGCCCGTCTTCAGGGTGCTTGGTGTCTAGGTCTCTGTGAGTTAGTCACTCAAGGCAGGGGCCGATACTGACATAGTCATTATCCGGATCACTGATCAGGTGATCGAATACACGCTCCCAAACCCCGGCCTTCGCCCAGCGAGTAATGTGCTTGTGGGCGGTCTTCCACTTGCCGTGGCGCTCAGGCAGGTCATTCCAGTGAGGACCGGGCCGCAACACCTGCGGCACACTATTGACGAAAATGAGATTGTCGTTCCCGGAACGGCCCGGATCACCAGCCTTGCCGGGCAAGACATCTGCGATCCAATTGCATTGTTCCCGAGTTAGTTCGTAGTGTTTGGGTCGCGACATTCAGAATGACGCGGCTCTGGCGAGCAACATGATTCACAGATTGACACATGCGTCATTACGTTACATGTTAGTAACGTAATAATCGAACATATGGAGCTGCGGAATGCATTCCCTCAACGTCTCGCATTTTTATGCCGGAGAAGAACAACAATCGCTGTCATCGAAACGCTTTGAAAGTGTGAATCCGGCAAGCGGCACCAAATATGCGATGGTCGAATATGGCACCGACGACGACGTAAGTGCCGCGGTTGAAAACGCACATTCGACCTTTGTCAGCGGCATCTGGTCCAAAAGACCGCCGGCAGAACGTGCACAAGCTCTGCGAAAGCTGGCTGCGGACATCGAGCTGCGCATCAACTTCTTAGCCATGATGGAAATGCGGGACTGTGGCAAACCCATGGTCAACGCGAGAAGGGATGTGATGAGAGCTTCCAGCCTTGTTTCGTATTTTTCCTCGCTGCCTGAACAGGCTCTAGGCTCTGTCTATGCAGACGATCCTGGCTACCACTCATATTCTACTCGAGAACCTTATGGTGTCGTGGCTTCCATTTTGCCATGGAATTTACCGTTCTTGTTCGCCGTCTGGAAGTCGATACCGGCTCTTGCCCTTGGAAATTCGGTGGTCTTGAAACCCTCGGAAGAAACACCAGTAACTGCCATCGAATTCGCCAAACTTTGCCTTTTAGCCGGCATTCCAGCCGGCGTCGTCAATGTGGTCCAGGGTGATGGCGTCACCGGAGAAGTTTTGGTTCAGCATCCTCTCGTCAAGAAGATCACATTCACCGGCAGCACGGCTGTTGGCCGAAAAATCCTTTCGAGCACTGCAGGGCAGGTCAAGGGCGCACATCTGGAGCTAGGCGGAAAAACAGCCAACATTGTGTTCAATGATGCGGATATTGATGCCGCAGTTGACGGTGCGCTTTTTTCCAGTTTCTGGAACACAGGCCAGATCTGTACATCAGGAACACGCTTACTATTACAGCAAGAAATCGCTCCAGCATTCCTGAGCAAGCTCGAGCAGCGTTTGAAGAAAACGGTGACTGTAGGAGATCCGGCTCGAGCCGAGACACAGGTGGGACCACTCG
Organism: Roseibium sediminicola; assembly: GCF_023156505.1. GTDB lineage: Bacteria > Pseudomonadota > Alphaproteobacteria > Rhizobiales > Stappiaceae > Roseibium > Roseibium sediminicola. The sequence continues at coordinate 15,518 of NZ_JALNMJ010000030.1, forward strand.
TTTCAAAGCGTCAATACGACAAGGTCCGGGAATATATTGATCTAGGCGTTTCAGAGGGTGCAACCCTCAAGTTTGGCGGGGATGCGCCCGTGATCGCAGGATGCGAAAGCGGCTATTTCCTCAATCCGACACTCTTCACAGATGTCACAAGTGACATGCGGATTGCGCAAGAGGAGATCTTCGGTCCTATCACATGCGTCCTGACGTTCAAGACGGAACAGGATGCGGTGGATATCGCAAATGACACTGAGTTTGGACTGGCAGCGACCATTTGGACTTCCGATCTTGCCCGATCCAGGCGGCTTTCGGAGAACTTGAATGCGGGAATTCTCTGGACCAATTGCATCAACCGTATCCGCTGGAACATTCCTTACGAGGGACACGGACTGAGCGGAATGGGCGAAGACCTTGGAACAGAGTGTATTCGCACATTTACCAAACTTAAAACCAACCAGGTGAACGTCAGCGGCGTGACGAACGTTGCTTTTCCGGTTGCCATGTAAACTTGTCGTGCTACCGCGTGGTCTGGCAACAGAATCCTCTGTTGCTCGACTCCCGTTGATTATTTCACGGCTTTGACATCTTGAGCGCACATAAGGCAATAATGTTTCTCTACAACTCTATCTAGACTTAGGAAATGGTGTTTTGAATTGATTTTCACCGAATTTAAAAGTTCATTGGTTTCAAGGACTGGTCTAAATGGCGCAAAGTTCGAATATATCGAGATTGAGCTCCATACTGATCAGTATTGTGGCCGTTCGGAAGTTTGCCCTGTTGGCTTTCAAGGAGAGACTTGTTCTTCGACCCTCAAAGAACTCCAGGAAATACGACAGCTCCTCAAAACCGGCATCACCAGGGCTGAGCTCAATGACATCTTTCCTGCAACAGCGGCCAGATGTGCTCTGGATTGCGCCATCTGGGATATCAGGCGCCAAGAAAAGGTATCATCAAACGAATATCTGTTGGACGTCTCCTACCGCATGGCTCTCAACAAGACCGCGTTCCCGGCAAATAATATTTCCGCGGCTGCAACAAACAGCATGGTTTTTCTGTCTTGCGCCCCAGAAAATGCCAGTCGGAAGCTAGCGGAATTTCGAGATCTCAATCCGCAGGGCAAGGTGCTTCTGGATTTTAGCGAGCCTGTTCCTCCCGAGGATTTACCTGAGATGCTTGCCGGGCTGTCCAGCGATGGACCGGAGCTGATATGTGGAGCGACGTCTCGTTATACCATCTTGGCCGAGGGCATTGCAGCTTCACTTGACAAGCTGTGTGCTCCCGCCGCTTTCTGCACTTCTTCCGACTTGCAGCGTCTCGGTTCCCGATTTGGTTGGATCGAACTCTCCCTGGAGGCTGCAGGAGGATTTACGGAGGCTCGCAAAGCGGCCCTGGCGGCGCGCTCGGCAAAGTTCAACGTCCTGATCCGGTCTAATGCGGCTAGCGCTAAAGGGTTGTTGCCCGTTGCAGCGCTTGCCGAATTTGCCGACATTGTCCTTTTGGAAAATGTGGATACTTCCCGAGACCCCTGTCCGCAGGGTCTGTCATTTGACGGTACGGCGGCTATTGTCTGTGAAGCTTGACGAAAATCAGAAAAAGCAGCCTCTAAGAAGATGAGCACAAAAAAGAGCCAGTCAAAGGTCGGCCGTCCTAGGAACCAGAATCTTGAAGCGGCCTTTCTGAATGCAACGGTCAAGGTGATCGGAGACAAGGGATATCGCGACCTAACGCTCTCGGATGTTGCGGAAGAAGCAGGCTCCAGCCGTCCCGCGCTTTATCGGCGCTGGAGTTCCAAGCAGGGCCTGGTCGTTGACACGCTTTCAATGCTCTTCAAGGAAGCGATCCCGGAAGTCCCTGACACCGGCTCACCGCAAGTCGACGTAGCGACCATGCTGAAGGGTTTTACGGCCCTGCTGCGCAAGAACAATGGATATCTCGTCCTAGTCAATCTGATACCCGAACTTCGTCGCGACAACGAATTGGGAAACCTCTTCAAGAAGATTGAAATAGGCCGTCGCTTGTTTCTGGTGAAAGCGATACTGCGCGGGCAGTCGCGCGATCTGATCGACCCGGCTCTCGATATCGACTTGGCGATCGACAGGATGCTTGGCGCCATCTATTTCCGTCTCATTTTTCGCGATGGCATTCCGCCGGATGAGGTAATCGACGAGATCGCTCGCGCAACCCTCCCGCCGTCAGAGCCATTTTGCTCAGGGACGAACAGGACTTGATCCATGCAAGACGCTTCATGCCCCGTTGAATCCAGGCTGAATGCACTGGCTCTGTATCTGCCAAATGATCCGCAACCTAACGGCAGATACAAGACCTGGACCCAACACAACGGCCTATTTACAACCTCTGGCCAGCTTTCCAGGGTCGACGGAGACGTCATTCGAGGCCATCTTGGGCCGGACGACCCGATCGATGATGCCCGCAGGGCGGCGCAGGTCTGCATGCTGCGTTGCCTCGCGCTCATTAAGCTCGCTCGTGGAACGCTGGATTGCATTGAGCAGGTTGCAACAGTCACAGGCTATGTAAACGCCGCGAGCGGTTTCACGCAGCATTCGAAGGTGATCGACGCCGCTTCGGAAATTCTGTTGGAGCTCTACGGGGATCGCGGGCGCCACGTTCGAACCGCGATCGGTGCATCGAGTCTGCCTGACGGGGGGCTGGTTGAACTGCAGCTTACCGCTTACTTGACCGATTGATGCAGACTAGCTGAGAAAAAGAACACCGCACTGGCTGGCCAGTGCGGTTCGATTCGTGGATCAGTTCCAGTCTTCCGGCACAAACTGGCCGGACAGATCGACAGCATCGATGGTCGCGTTCGTGACAATGCTTGGCTGCGTCAGGATTTCTGCGTTGACAGTTTCACCGTCCGCAGCCTGAACTGCAGTTCGAACGGCAATCCGTGCCATTTCAACAGGTTGACTGATCACGGTGGCACTGATCCAACCTTCTCGAATGAGCCGATCCGTTTCCGGTTCCAGGTCCGCCGTGACAACAGTTACCTCGCCGGGCGTCTTGCCCGAAACCCTCAGTGCCTGCACGACACCAATCGCCATGGCTCCGGTGAAAGCATATATCCCTTTGATGTCAGGATTGGCCTGTAGGAAGTCCTGTGTTGTTGTGAATGCATCTGACGAGGACACAGGCGTCGCCTTTTCCGCGACGACATCGATCCCTTCAAAACGGGCAAGATAGTTCATCAGCCCCTCGTTACGGAGCCTTGTGAGGTCCAGCCCGCCCGGGCCTGTCAGGATCGCGACCTTGCCCTTGCCGCCCAGTTTCTCAACCAAATGCGCAGCCAGCAATTCTGTCATTGTATAGCTGGGCTCGCCAACGAAACTTGTCAGGTTCGAGCTTTCTGTCGCGATCCCGTCATTGATGATCGGAATACCCGCCTCCACGGCGCGGTCCACGACGCGCGAGGTTCCTTCGGAGCTGGCTGGGACCAGGATGATCGCCGATACACCGCGGGTCACCGCATCTTCGACTTGGGTTATCTGCTTTTGCAGGTTTCCGAAACCACCCGCATCGAAGATGGACACCTTGAAGCCATGCTGCTTGGCTTCGTCGACATAGCCATAGGCTTTCATGCGGAAATATGGCGCACCTGCCGCCGGCAGGAGAACAGCAATTTCTCTTTCCTCTGCCATTGTCTGCGGGATAGCCCCTGCGCTCAGGGATAGAATGCCTGTGAGACAAAGACCCGCCAGTCTAAAAAACACGCTGTTCTTTCTGGACATAACAATTGCTCCTTTTTGTCCATGAAATTGAGTTACGCTCTTGTTTTTCCGAGAGTATTCAGCCATGCGGAAAAGACGATGATCGCGCCGATTATGACCTGTTGCGTAAAGGTGGAAATTGCCAGGAGATTGAGGCCGTTGACCATGAAGGCGATGACGAGCACGCCGAGCACCGTGCGCAACACACCACCGCGACCGCCGAAGATGCTCGTTCCGCCGATGATCACTGCACCGATGGACTGCAGCAGAAGGTCGCCCGCGCCCAGCAATGGCTGGCCGGAAATGACACGGCCGCTGAGCAGGAAGCCAGCGAGAGAGGCAAGGAGGGCGCTGATTAGGAAGACCCACATTCTCGTACGGCGCACATCGACACCCGAGAGGGCAGCCACAGAGGCGTTACTCCCAACGGCATAGGTGTGACGACCGAGCACACGGCTGCCAAGGACATGACGTGCTCCCAGCACGACCAGAACGGCGATGATGAGGGGAACGGGTAAAAAACCGATTTTACCGCCGCCGAACCAGAAGAAGGTTTCGACATCCGGTTGCGGCAATCCGAAGATTGCCGATCCCTCGGATAGCACCAGGGCAACGCCGGCAACCATGTAGAGCATGCCTAGCGTAACGATAAATGGTTGCAATCCCAGCCTGCCAACCAGAAAGCCGTTCAACACGCCGACGCAGGTACCCGAGCCTAAGCCGGCAAGGATAGCAACTTCAATGCCATGGTTCATCATCACAGCTGCCGTGACGACGCTAACGAGGCTGACAATCGATCCCTGGGAGAGGTCGAGACCACCTATAAGAACAACAAATGTCTGCCCGGTCGCGAGGATAACAAGCGGAGCTGCCTGCACCAGAACATTTGAAAAGTTCGAAAATGTCAGGAAATGCGGGCTTAGCGCTGCATAAGTAGCGAGCATGGTCAACAGCACGACGGATGGCCCGATGATTGCCGGGTCGACAGACCTGCCCGTTCGGATACGGATCCCTGTATCCCGAGTGAGTATAGTCATTAAGAAGCTCCATAGGTGATTGCGTCGATAATGCCGTTCGCGGTTGCGCCGGCGCGCTCAAATTCCCGAACGATGTGTCCGTGATGCATGGCAAGGATCCGGTCGCCAAGTTTGAGAACTTCCTCGAGGTCCGAAGACACCACGAGAATTGCGTGTCCGGTTCCTGCGAGCTGGTTCAGTCGATGATAGATTTCCGATTTTGCGCCGACGTCGACGCCCTGGGTGGGTTCATCGAATAGGAATATCCGGGCGTTGCTTTCCATCCATTTGGCGATCACAACCTTCTGCTGATTGCCTCCGGACAGGGTTCCCCCCTTCGAATGCGCATCGGGTGCCTTGATCATCAAGGCATTGATTTGCCGGTCCGCTGCCTGCCGGCAGCGTTTTCGGTCTACGCCAAGCGGCCCCGCCAACTTCCCGTAGTTTGGAAGGCAGATGCTGTCTTCGATAGTAGTGTCGACACACAGTCCGTTTGCGCGCCGGTCTTCCGGTATGAGCGCAATGCCATACGACACAGCGTCTTTCGGCGACCTGATCCGTACTTCCGATCCATTGATGCAGATCTGACCGGAACTGGCCATCCTAGACCCGAACAGGGTTTCCAGAACCTCGGATCTTCCGGCCCCGACAAGTCCCGTGATAACGGTGATCTCCCCGGATCTCACCGAAAGATCGATGTCTGAAAACACACCGGGGCACGTCAGGCCCCGCACACGAAGAAGTTCAGCCCCCACGTTTCGGACATGTGAAAGTGCCTCCGCTTTAATCCCTCCTGAAATCAAGGATACGAGCTTCGATCGGCTCATTTGGTCCGCCGAGAAGGTGCCAACCCTGCGGCCGTCCCTGAGGACGGTTATCTTGTCAGCGAGCGGCGCGATCTCTTCGAGCTTGTGACTGATATAGATTAGTCCGACGCCGGAATTCGCAAGATCACGCAGGATGGCGAAGAGCTTGGAAGCTTCCACCTCGCTGAGAGATGCGGTAGGCTCGTCCAGGATAAGGACACTGACCTCCTCGACCAGCGCTTTGGCAATCTCAACGAGCTGGCGCGGCCCCATGGAGAGATCCGAGATGGATGTTTCAGGGGAGAGTTGCACGCCGATTTTCTGAAGTGCGACCATGGCTTCCTTGCGCATGCGCCTATGGTCTAAGACACCCAGTGCGCCGCGCAGTTCCCGTCCAAGGAAAATGTTCTCTGCAATGGAAAGGTTTTCCAGAAGCGAGAGGTCCTGATGGATAACCCGGATGCCGGCACGCTGCGCATCCAGAGGGCCTTCGAAACCGGTTCGCTCACCATTCATGTAAATCCGGCCATTGTCTGCGGCGTGAACCCCGGCGAGAATCTTGATGAGCGTGCTTTTCCCGGCGCCGTTTGCGCCCAGCAAGGCATGGGTCTCCCCCTTCTCCAAGGTCAGCTCGATATCTTCCAGAGCAACGACACCGGGGAATGTCTTCCGAATGTTCATCATTTGAAGGAGGGGAGGTTGCGGCTCCTCCGCCAGTTCCACATGTGTAGCCGCCAAACCAGTTTCGCGCGGGATCATCTAATCAACCTTGACCTTTTATATAACACGAATGTAACGTTACATCCGTGTAACGTTTTGTCAATCAGCCGGAGGTTTATATGACTCACGTAGAGAATTGGTGGATGAAAGGTGACTGGTTCGACAGCTGCAGCTGCGATGTCGGCTGCCCCTGTGAGTTTGCCGAACGCCCAACGGATAATCGCTGCGAGGGCTTCGTGATCTATCACATCAAAGAAGGGGCATATGGCGATACTCGCATCGACGACCTGTCCGTCATGATACCCGGCGTCTTCTACGGCGCGCTTTGGGCGGGTGAGTGCAAGATGACCGTCACGATGCTCGTGGATGAGCGGGCAACACCCGAGCAGCGGAAGGCCCTTGGCGTCATCTTTTCAAAGGACGCAGGCGGGTTCATGGCTCATATCTTTTCCACTATCGCGGAAATTACTGCAGTTGACTATGTGCCGATCAACTTCGAGATGGCTGAGGACATGTCCTACTGGAAGGCAGAGGCCCCCGGTTACGCCGGCGCACATATCGAGGCCCTGACGGGACCAACCACTTGGCCGGGCCAACTAGTACAGACCACCAATCCGACAGGGTCTGAGGTGGGTGCAGGCGCCCTTGCAACCTGGGGTAAGGCAGTCATGAGTTTCGTCAATCATGCAGGCTTCATCTGGAACAATAAGGGACAGAGCAGCAAGCACATGCCCTTTGACCTGAAAGGGCCGGAACCTGTGAAACTCAATTTCCCGGAAGTCTGATCGATGAGCAATCCTACGATTACAGAAAACACCCTTTACCGAGATCGGCTGGTGATCTTCGCTGTGTTGATCGTCATTTGCGCTGCGTCCTGGGCCTATCTGCTGGTCCAGTCAAGCTTCTTGGACATGACCGGCATTCAAACGATGCAGGGCATGCACATGGGAGACATGGCGGTGTCGGGCAACCACATGGTGGCGCAAGAGACGACGATGCCGAATATGGACCGGAGCATGAAATCCATAACTTTTGGCCAACTTGTAGCCGTTGGATTTCTCGCCGTTATGTGGATCATTATGATGATTGGCATGATGGTGCCGTCGACTACTGGCATGGTGTTAGCGTTTTCCGGCATAAACAAGAAGAGGCGGGACGCTGGTCTACCGTTTGTTTCGACTCTGATATTCGTTTCGGGATATCTGGCCCTCTGGGCAGCATTCGGTATTGCGTGTTCCTTGTTGCAGTTTCTTCTGCAACAGACGGGTCTGATGCAGCCCATGTCCGCTCTGAATGACAACAAACTTGTTGCCTTTATCTACCTTGCAGCAGGACTGTTCCAGTTCTCCGCGTTCAAGCAGATGTGCCTCAACCACTGCAGATCTCCAATGGCCTATATCATGAACCATTGGAAAGAGGGGCAAGTCGGCGCCTTCACCATGGGGTGGGCTCATGGCCTCTATTGCGTGGGCTGTTGCTGGCTCCTGATGGCGCTGATGTTTGCCGTGGGCACTATGAACATCCACGTCATGGCAGCGCTGACCCTCTATTTTCTGATCGAAAAGGCCGCACCACGGGCGGATCTGCTCGCCCGCGCTGTTGGAGCCGGGCTCATCATCTACGCAATCTGGCTGCTGATAGGCGGTTTCCTTGGAGTGTTTTCCTGATGCCCATGACTCAAAACGACGTCCCTATCTACTTTACCAGCCTAGGCGAAGGAGATCCGATCCTCTTTTGCCACGGCGCAGGCGGAAACGCGTCCATCTGGTGGAAACAGTTCGAGTTTTTTTCGCCGGACTATCAATGTATCTCTTTCGACCACAGGGGCTTTGGACGCTCCCGGTGCATTCGTGAAGACTTCAGCCTCGTTGAATACGGCAAGGACGCGATTTCGGTGCTCGATGCGTTGAACATTGAATCTGCGCATATCGTGTGCCAGTCCATGGGCGGGTGGACCGGCATGCAGCTCGCGGTCGATCACCCCAGCCGAGTGAAGTCCCTGACCCTTGGTGACACGATCGCGGGCATCAACCTGTCAAGCGGCGTGTCGGGAATGGAGAGCATCATTCGGCAGATCCAGGCGGTTGGAGGGTCGAATGTTGCTCTGGGCGGTAGGTTTCGCAAAGAAAAACCGGTGGATGCCTTCCTTTACCGCGAGATCTCGGCATTCAATACACAGATACGCGGTTATGACCTTTACGGAAACATGTTCCGTTCCGAAGTTCTGAAAGACGTTGCGGTGTGCAAGGACGTCGCTTGTCCGGTCCTGATAGTTTCCGGGGCGGACGATGCATTCTGGCCGCCAAAGGTACTCAAGGAGCTGGCATCGTATTTTTCAGCTGCGAAGTTTGCCGAGATCGATGCAGGCCACTCGCCTTATTATGAAACACCAGAAGAGTACAATAGAGTTCTCAAGTGTTTCTTGGAAGGTATCGGCTGAAGCCTTATCTCCAGCTTAGCCTCAATTGAAAAGCAATTAGTTCATAACAGAAGGTGATCGGAGATAAATGTCCGCCTATCCTAGTGTTCGGTGTAGATAGTTGACGTGCTATCGGTGGGTGTCGTCAGAATAGCTCGAGGAATTGTGGCACCGGCTGCATACTCATTTGTTCCGCCAAATTTGGAAGCCGGTTCTAGTGGGCTTATTCTGGATTCCCGAGAGATCGGCGCCTTTCTACCCCATCGAAGACCCGAGCGATCCTATAATCAGATCGCTTTGATGCGCTGCGGCTATGCTTGCCTTGTACCGAATAGGATAGTTAGGCAGGAACAGACGGTGCTGACCTAAATTTTTCTGCACTTGATTGGGAGAAAGCTCTTAGGCCGAATTTCCATATTTGCGTAGGTCGTGTTGACAAAGGCGATTCCCAATACAGCTGGGTTGTGATTCAAGACAATCCTTTAGGAGGCAGTCTTGGCACGTAGCGATTTGAAGGATGCAGAATGGGGATTGATTGAAGCAATGCTTCCTTCAGAGCGAGGCCGAAAGTCTTGCCTGGCTCAGGATAATCGTAGTTATTTCATCGGCATTTTTGCATGTCCTCCGTGTTGGCCGCCCTCAGCGGAACATGCACGAGCGCTCCGCGAATTGGAACTCGGTCTATGTCCGGTTTTGCAGATGGGCGGAGCAAGGCGTTAGGTGTGCTTTCCAATGAGGTTGTTCACTGATTGGGGATCAGACGACTGATCGGTGTCTTGAAGTTAATGCCGCCGTGCGGTCGCTGGCAATTGTAGATATCGAGCCATCGGGGCAAGGCGGCATTTCTTTGTTCTGAAGTTCTGTACGGTACGCCGTAAGCCCACTCCGCTTGCAGGGTTTTAATGAAGCGCTCCGCCTTTCCGTTGGTCTGCGGCGTGTAGGGCTTGGTGCGGACATGTCTCGCGCCGATCTGCTGGAGCGTCGTGGCGAAGAGGTTCGACCTGTAGCCCACGCCATTGTCCGTCATGACCCGCTTGATGATGATCCCCTTGGTGACGAACCATCTGGCGGCCCGGACAAGGAACATGGCGCAGGTGTAGCCACGCTCGTCCGGCAGTACCTCGACATAGGCAACGCGGCTGTGATCGTCGATGGCCACATGCACATTGTCATAGCCGACGCCCCTTGAGCGCTTGCGCCTGTGGTGGCCGGTGACGCGATGCCCGGTCTTGTTGAAGCGTCCGAGCTTCTTGATGTCCAGGTGCAGCAGGTCACCAGGAGCATCTCGTTCGTAGCGGCGAATCGGCTCTGGAGGTGTGAGCAGGCTGAGGCGGTTCAGACCCCAGACCTTGAGAGCATGAGCCACGGTGGATCTTGGGAAGCCGAGCACTTCACCGATCGCGTCTGCTGTCAGCCGCAATTGGCGCAGTCGGACAATCAGGTTCCGCCAACCAGGCATATATGCATTGGAGCAGGTCCTGGGTGCACTGGAGCGGGCGATCAGCCCGGAAGGACCGTGCTCGCGAAACCGCTTCAGCCACTTGTAGACCGTGCGTACGGAAATCCCGAACGCAGCTGCAATCGAAGGCGCCGTCTCGCCGTTCTGATAGCGCTCAACGATTTGTTCTCGAATGTAAAAACACGTGCGAGCATTCTTATGCGGGTTGTTCATTCCTTCGATCCTGAAGCTGATTGTGTTTGGTCACCAACCAGTCTCAGATCTTCAATGCGAGTGAACAACCTTTTTGGAGTCCACACCTAGGGCACGTTGGGTAGCACTCAATTGGACCGATTTTCTCGAGTCCACCCCGCGGATGTATCGGGCAGCACGCCGGTGCATTAACTCCATGACTTATAAGCGAGGACAGAACGAGGAGCAGCTCATTGGCCGCAAATTGGAGACAATAATCACTTGCATAAAACAAGTTAATCGTATATCAAATTATTATGACTTGCAAAATATCCCAGGACGAGCCTCACGACTACTGTATTTCCTCGAGGCTACTTGCGTCGGCAGCTTTAATTAGAAGCATCTCTACGAATACCTGCCCGATTAATCCGTTAGGCTGCCAGTCTATCCGAGCCGAAATTTCTGAGATGGAAATGTAAACATCGATTCAACAATTCCGATCGGACAACCAAACGTCATCAAAGTGAATGAAGACTTTATTGTGCTTAGGATGCTCGTGAAACACTAACCATATGGAAGGATTTGAGTATGGAACCAACCATTTATACAATCAGTGGCTCCCCACGGGGCTGGCGCGTTTTGCTTGGTATGGTAATCAAAGGCTTGGATATGAAGGTTGAATATCTTAGCCTATCGAAAAGTGAACACAAGTCAGACTCTTATCTGCTAATCAACCCACGAGGTCGCGTTCCCTCACTTGTTGCAGGTAAAACTGTTATCACTGACTCGCTTGCAATTCTGTCGTGGTTAGATCGGAAATATCCTGAGCGGCCGTCTTTTTGGCAGCAGTCCTGAAGAGCATGCAAAAATTTGGTCGGTTACCCGGGACACGACGGACAAACTGAGAAAAGCCATGAATGGCTTGCTGCTCCCGATCTTCTTCAAGGGCGCAGATAAAGTTACGCCAGAACTGCAAGACGCCGCAGATACAGTAGTATATGAATTGCAGTGGCTTGAAAACCGTCTGGTAGATGACGAATTCATGGCCGGCAACACTCCGAGTGCTGCAGACGCTGTTTCTTATCCAGAAGTTCGCCTACTTGCTAGAGCGATCGAGAAACATACATATATTATGGAAGAGTTGGGTTTTGTTGATCTCCATAAGAAGTTTCCAAAAGGTCACTCTTGGGCGCAACGCATAGAAGCCCTCGATGGCTTTGATAAATCTCTACCGGTCCATTGGAGCAATTGACACTGTCCAACCGAATGATCGCTCTCTCAGGGGTGTTGGTTGGACGTCCTCATATTAACGCAGATAGCTTACTTAGAGGAAGCGCGTCCTGTTTCAGACAATTCTGCAGGCTTGCAAGGAGCTGCATTTTCACGCAACACTATGAATTTTTTGAATTTATTCAGTTCCAAAAAATACGAGGTATTCATTGATACGAAACCAATTGCCTTGAAGTGGATTCTTTGTAACCTCGTTCCATTCTCTGAATGAAGGGCTTACAATTACGCTAAGACTGTAATGATAAATCATGAAATCTTTCCCAGATCTATTCCAAGGATAACAATACCAATTGATAAATTTTGGTTGAGCCTTCGTAGCTATTCAACGAAAATGGCAACTAACGCAACATGGACTATTTTGTATACAATTTGAAAAAAGCTTTGCCACCTTCACTCATGAAACCTCCACTTCTTTTTTACAACTAAATTCAATTGTGTTATTCAAACGCTATGGCAAAAATCTCTAAAGAAAAATGGATAGGTTGTCCCTTCCGATTTGCGGCAGCTGCAATTGGTGACAAATGGAGCATGTTAATCATTCGAGACATAATGTTTGGCTCAGCAATGCGCTATTCCGACTTTATAAATTCAGAAGAGGGTATAGCAACGAATGTCCTGGCCAGTCGCTTAGAGCACCTAGTAAACATTGAGATTCTCGAAAAGAAGGCCGATCCAGAGGATGCACGTAAATCCATTTATTTGCTGACCGAAAAAGGATGCGATTTGGCTCCTGTGTTTCTGTCGATGATTCAGTGGTCACAGAAATGGGACGATCAGACACAGGTTCCTGAGAACTATTTGGCCAAGCTGCTTGCTGGTAGTATACCGCCTACTCGTGGTGAATCATAACGATCTAGTTTACTTTCTTCTAACAAGTTGACCATAAATTTTGACCTGCTCCCCTGATTGTCCGTGTTTATTGGTTAGCTCTGTCCACGGTGTTGACGTGCTCCCCGTCTTTGGATCGCCTCGGGCCGGAATTTCCGGAGGTGTCGGCTCAGAGGGGGGAGGCCGGCGACGAGCCATTCATGAGCGAATTCGGCGGCTTGTTACCGATGGCGCTATGGGGACGGACGGTGTTGTAGTCCTCAAGCGTAAGGAACCAGTGCGCGTTGAGACATTCGTTTCGGAACTTGCCGTTGAAAGACTCAATGAAGGCGTTTTCGATGGGTTTGCCCGGCCGGGAGAAGTCCAGGTCAACATCTCTCTGATAGGCCCAAAGGTCCAAATCAAGGGAGAGGAACTCCGATCCCTGGTCGATCCTGATCGTCTTCGGGTAGCCGACGGACCGGCACGCTTGTTCCAGCGTCGCCACGACATCCTCACCGCGATAGCTGAAGCGCGGATTGACCACCGGCGAGAAGCGCGAGAAGGTATCGACGACTGTCAGTACGCGGATTTTGCGGCCTGTGGCGAGCTGATCATGAACGAAGTCCATCGCCCAGAAGTCATTTGAATGCACGGCCTCTGCCCGGTCTTCGCGCAGCTTCGCTTTAACCCTCCGCTTCGGTGTCTTGTTGCGGATCTGAAGACCCAACTCCTTGTAGAGGCGATAGATCCGTATGGCGTTCACTGGCCACCCCTCCCGGCGTAGCGGTACATGGACACGCCGGTAGCCGTATCTCACCCGCGTCGCCGCGATCTCCTTGATCCGGGCCTTCAACGTTGCCTGATTGCCCCGCTTCGACTTGTAGTGATAGAGTGAGGTGTCGATCCGCAGACACGAACAGGCGCGGCGGATGGACACCTTCCAGTCCTCACGGACCTCATTGACAAGACGGCGGCGGCGAGCAGGCTTTAAAGCTTTTTTGACAGCACGTCCTGCAACATGGCCTTGTCGAGCGTTAGATCGGCAACGATCTTCTTCAGCCTGTTGTTCTCGTCCTCGAGCTGTCGCATCCGCTTCACCTCGGACGGCGTCATGCCACCGTAGCGCTTGCGCCAATTATAGAACGTCGCGTCGCTGATGCCGGCCTTGCGGCACACTTCCGCGACGGGGGTGCCTTCATCCGCCTGGCGCAGGATGAAGGCGATCTGCGCTTCGGAAATCTTCGACTTCTTCATGAAACTCTCCTTCTCCCGTCAACGGAATCATGATTGGAAAATTCCAGCTCAGAACGAACCGAATTGCGGGTGGCACGTCAAATTTGATGTGCTCCCGGTAAATACCCCCGATTTGGGTTAGAGTTTTCCGCGACGATTTTCCTGGCTGGGAAGGAGCGGAATTGATGAAGGCATCGAAGTTTTCGGACGCGCAGAAGGCGTTCATCGTCAAGCGCGGGGAAGAAGGTGTTCCTGTTGCGGAGATCTGCCGTGAAGCCGGCATCAGCCAGGCGACGTATTTCAACTGGCGCAAGAAGTATGCGGGTCTGATGCCGTCGGAGATGAAGCGGCTCAGAGAGCTGGAGCAGGAGAATGCCCGGCTCAAGAAGATCGTCGCGGACCTGTCGCTCGACAAGGAGATGCTTCAGGATATTGTCAAACGAAAGCTCTGAGGCCTGCCCGGAAGAGAACGCTGGTCGACGAGATGAGGTCGGACTGGTCGGTGTCCATTCGCCGTGCATGCGCGGTGATCCGGTTTGACCCGACGACTTACCGTTACAGATCCCGTCGGCCCGGTCAGGCCGCTTTGGTACAGCGGATCAAGGAGATTTGCCAGACGCGCGTCCGGTTCGGATACCGACGCGTGCATGTTTTGCTGCGCCGGGAGGGCTGGATGATCAATCAGAAGAAAACGCGACGGATCTACAACGAATTGGGTCTGCAACTGAGAAACAGGCATCCCAGGCGCCGGGTGAAGGCAAAGCTGCGCGAAGACCGGCAGGAAGCAGTCGGGCCGAACGATGTCTGGGCCATGGACTTCGTGCATGACCAGCTCGCGACCGGTCGGAAGATCCGCGTTCTGACGGTGATCGACACGTATTCCCGCTATGTGCCGGCGCTTGATCCGCGCTTCAGCTATCGGGGCGAGGATGTGGTGAGAACCTTGGAAATTGCCTGCACCTGGATTGGCTACCCCAAGACGATCCGGGTCGACCAGGGCTCCGAGTTCATCTCCCGGGATCTTGATCTTTGGGCCTATCGAAGGGGCGTCACGCTGGACTTCTCAAGGCCTGGGAAACCGACGGACAACGCGTTCATCGAGGCCTTCAATGGCCGGTTCAGGGCGGAGTGCCTGAATGCGCACTGGTTCCTGAGCCTTGCAGATGCAGCCGAAAAGTTGGAGGATTGGCGCAAGGACTACAACGAACACAGACCTCACGGCGCCATCGGTAACAAGGTGCCGATGGACCTGATGAAATCAGAACACGCAGCCAGCCCGTGTTCCTGATTTGATCCGGAAAACTCTAGCCCGTCCCGGGGGTACGTTGGGTAGCACTCCAGGCTGAAGCAACTCGAGGACGAGAACAATCGGCTCAAGAAGATCGTGGCGGACCTGACATTGGACCGCGAGATGCTGCAGGACGTCATCCGCCGAAAGCTCTGAGGCCTGTCCGGAAGCGCAAGCTTGTTGACGGGATGCTGGCAGACTGGGGGATATCGATCAGACGGGCCTGTAAGGCCCTGAAGTTCGACACTTCGACCTACCACTACAAGTCCCGCCGCACTGGGCAGGCCGGCCTGGAACTACGGATCAAGGAGATCTGCGAGACGCGGGTGCGCTACGGCTACCGGCGTGTCCATGTGCTGTTACGCCGCGAGGGATGGTTCATCAACATGAAGAAGACGCGCCGGATTTACAATGAGTTGGGCCTGCAACTGCGCAACAAGCATCCCAAACGGCGGGTGAAAGCAAAGCTGCGTGAAGACCGCCAGGAAGCCGTTGCGCCGAATGACGTCTGGGCGATGGATTTTGTCCACGACCAGCTGGCGACTGGCAAGAAGCTGCGCATTCTGACCATCGTCGATACCCATTCACGGCTCTGCCCGGCGACCGATCCACGCTTCACCTACCGCGGCGAGGATGTGGTGCAGACACTGGAGCGGGTGTGCGGCCTGATTGGCTACCCGAAGACGATCCGGGTGGACAACGGCAGCGAGTTCATCTCCCGTGATCTTGACCTGTGGGCCTATGCAAATGAGGTCACGCTCGACTTCTCGCGGCCCGGCAAGCCGACTGATAATGGCTTCATCGAAGCCTTCAACAGCAAGTTCCGGGCGGAATGTTTGAACGCCCATTGGTTCCTGACGCTTGCGGATGCCCGCGAAAAGATGGAGGATTGGCGTAGACACTACAATGAGGAACGACCTCATTCAGCGATCGGATACAACGTCCCGATCGCACTTCATAATCCCGGTGGCATCCCCAGCCCGTCACCGAGATAGCAGCCGGGAAACTCCAGCTTCCGGCGCTGACACGGTCCATCACCGGCTGCTTCTTAAATGCGTGCGGCGGCGGGTGCGGGACGGTCGGTTTGTCGATCTCCTCTGGCGCATTCTTAAGGCGGGTCATATCGACCGTGGCCTGTTCAGGGCTGCCAGCAAAGGTGTTCCGCAAGGTGGCGTGCTGTCACCGCTCCTGTCCAACATCATGCTCCACGAGTTTGATTTCTGGGTGGAGGCGAAATACCTGAACCGGAAGACCCGCAAGGATCGCTGGGCATGGAACTTCGGCATACAGCAGGGACGACCCATTACGGTTCGGGAGAACCGGCGATGGAAACCTGCGATAGCCTACTGTCGCTACGCCGATGACTTCGTCGTCATCGTCAAGGGGACGAAGGCCCATGCTATGGAGATACGTGAAGAATGCCGGGCCTTTCTGGAGGACCGCCTGAAGTTGACGTTGAATATGGAGAAAACCCATATCACGCACGTCGATGACGGGTTCGTCTTTCTGGGGCACCGGATCATTCGCAAGCGAGGGTCGAACGGACGCATGTCCGTTGTCACGACGATACCCAGGGAAAGGCCAAGGCGTTTGTCCGCAAACAGACCGAGACCCTTTCCGGCAATCATAGTGTCAGTGCGGTCGATATGATCGCCAGCCTGAACCGTCAGTTGGCGGGTTGGGCGGCGTTCTATAAGTTCACCGATTTCAGGGCGTATGTCTTCCGGCGAATCGCCCATGTCGTATTCTGGAAAATGGCGCACTGGCTGGGGCATAAATACCGGAGCCGTATCAAACCCTTGATGCGGAAGTGGTTTAGGCCCCCGGAACCGGGCAAGGCGAAAACCTGGCTCGTTTACGGTCGCAATGAACGTGGTGAAGCCATCGGAAAAGACTTGAAACGGCTTGTCTCAAGCCCGAAGGCTCAATTCCGTTGGCGCAATCCGGAGGTCGATCCATATATCTTCCGGAGTGAAACCCGCAGCACCGTCACCTCGCGCTATCATGATGTTGCCATGGCCATGGGCCAAGTTTGAATGGAGAGCCGTATGCGCTGAAAGGTGCACGTACGGTTCGGGGAGGAGAAGCGCTACTGCGCTTCTTACTCCACTCAGGACACTGGAAGGCTTTGCCTATCTTGCCGTCGTGATCGACCTGTTTTCCCGCCGCGTCGTGGGCCTCCTCTCGGCGTTGCCGTGCAACGCCTGTCGGGCAACGGGTCGATGCAGAGCCGCCAAACCATGGATGTCGTGTTGCAGGCCCTGCTCATGGCCTTATGGCGGCGGAAACCAAAACACAAGGTTCTAATCCACTCGGACCAGGGTTTACAGTCCACAAGCATGGACTTGGCTTCGTTCCTCAAAGCTCACAACCTCGCACATCCCATGAGCCGGCGCGGAAACTGTCACGACAACGCTGTCACCGATAGCTTCTTCAACCTGTTCAAGCGAGAAAGGGTAAGGCGACGAACCTACAAAACGCGCGAAGACGCGAGGCAGGATGTGTTCGACTACATCGAGATGTACTACAACCCAAAGCGCAAACACGTCAGAAACGGGATGCTTTCACCCGTCGAGTTTAAACGGCAGCACGAAATGAACATTGAAGGCGTCTAGAAAACGCGGGGCGATTCACTATGCGGAAACCAGGTAAATGCGATAGAGATGTCTCGGATCATTCTCTATTGAAGTCCCCGATCCCGGTTAGATCGACGCTAATATCCGCCTTGTTCGGATCCTGCGCCCACAGCCGTTGCCGGAGTTCTTCCTTTGGGTCCGAACCCGTATTTTCGGTGTCTGGTGTCAGACCACCTTCTTCTAAGGCTGCTGGTTCCGGAGCTGCTAGTCCAACGCTCTCGCCTGGGTCTTCCACCGTGAACACATACTCCCCATCGAAATACCCGGTCTGATATGCCTCGATCGCATCTTCAAACGCCTCCTGAACCGGTGTGCCATACCACTTTGTAACGACCCGGTAGACGAGGGCAAACAGCGCCGTCCCGATCTTGATGTTGTTGCAGGTGTCGAACACGTCCGCGGAGACCTGGGACTTGTCCGAGATGCCAATGCCAATCGGATATTGCGTGATCCCGACGCGGACAACGGCTTTGCCGAGATGATCCTGAACCAGTTTCACGGCCTCTTGCGGTGATTTGGGTTTCGGCACCAGAAACGTCTTCGACCCAGTTCGAACGGTCACATTCAACGAATCCTCAGAACCCGCGGCGGCGATGAATTCTTCAATGATAGCGGGTTTCAGAGAAGGATCGGCACATTGGTCAATCAGGGCAGCATCTAACATGGGTTCACTCGTTGAATGCGATCAGCAGCGGCACATCGAACAGCTTCGCCCATGCCGTGACGCTAGCGCGTTGAATATCAGTGATGTTGCTTTCACCGGTCCACCAGCCGTTGCCGATTGCAAGGATGATGTCTGAGCCCGTGGCCATAGATTGCAGGACGGGCCATATGATGAGTTGTTCGTAGCAGATCAGAGGCGCGGCGCGGATGCCCGCGACCTGCATGACTGGATTGTCGAAGAAGTAGGCGTTCGCGCCGCCGCTCTCCCCCGTGAACCGCCTCCAGGGCTGCCACATCGAGACAGGTACCGGCATCCGTTCGCGATAGAGGATCCGCGATCCCTTCGCTGAGATCTCCACCATCACCGTGTCGTAACCACTCTTTTGAACAACCGCGGCTCCTCCGATCACCGTCACGGGTAGATCGGATAAAGCGTCTTTCCAAAGCTGTTCCGTTGTCGGGGTCCATAGCCCCAGAGCACTCTCGGGCAGGACGGCGACATTCACCCCCTGCCCGGCCGCCTTGCGAACCATGGCAATGGATTCCCGCTGATGCTCATAACCGGCAGGCTGTCCAGCCCCTTCGTAACCAAAAGTGGTGTTGATGCCGGTCCAGCCTTCGATTACCTTTGGTTGCGTCCAGAATGCGGCGGACCAAGCAGCACATCCGGCGACAGCTGGGACCGCGATCCGGCAAAAGCTTGTGGTCATCGCAAGCAACAGGATCGCGGTTGCTGCCAGCCCCAACCAGCTCCACCCCGGAAAAAGCACGCCTGCCGCTGTGATCGGACTGGCCCAACCCATAATCCCGAAGGGCGGCAGGCTCATCAGAACACTTGCGATCAGGTAGCGCAGTATTCGTGGCCAACCGGATCTTCGCGTCCAAAGCGCAGAGTGAAGGATGACAAAGACGAGCGACGCCGCGAACCACAGCCCCAAGCCGATGGCATATTGGGAACCGAAGAAGATACTGGCGCCCTGCGGCAAGCCCCGAGATGCTCCAAGGAAGTGCGCGGCGGCGACCAGTGCCGCCACGGATCGCGACGGGGCGTAAGCCCAGAAAGCCGGAAACAGCATTCCGGCCGGCAACAGGAGCACGTTCCCGGACCAGCCGATTGTGCCGGTCGCCATGCCTCCCAGAATACAAAACAGACTGCGCGCAAAGTTAAGGTTGGAAGGTGAACACTTCTCGCGCCAGTCCGAGAATACCGCTCGCTGGGATGGGTCCAAAATATCTTGAGTCAAAGGAAGCCACATAATTGGAATGAACAAAGAGTGCGCCGGCGGGAACGACGCCCCCAGCATAGGTCGGCAATGCGCGCCCCAGGCCGTCTCTCGCTTGAACGGAAGAATGCACAAGACGCTCACCATCAATGGCAACCTGGTCGCCCTCCATGGCGATGGTTTGCCCGGGCAGGGCGACGACGGTTTTGATGAGCGGTGCTATCCCGCCTTCACAGAAACCCGCGGGAAGATAGAGCCGTTCGCGAGCCAATTTGATCGCCGGCGCATCTGCAGGCGGACAGATGAACAGGGTGTCGCCCACGCGAACTTCGCGGGAGAGCGCATCGATCCGCCAAAGCCCAAGTGGAAAGCTCGGTGTTGTGTTGATCCGGTATCCTCCGAGGGCACCGGCGGCGGCGATGCCGCCAATTACCATTCCGGCAAGCGACAGGATCAGCAGAGCCCCTCGCCGACCCTTCCGCCTCACCTCGTTTATCACCGGGTCATGCCCTGATCCTTGGAAAGATCCTTTTTCAAGGCCTGCACCTGAGCTTGCTCGTGAGATTGCCTTTTGGCGTTGATTTTCTGGATGGCATTGAACTTCGGCCATGCCTCAGCAAGCTTAACCCGATCGTCGTCGGCAGCCAGCGCAGCCGCCTTCTCAAAAGCAACTCCCTCCGGCTTGGCGGTGCCGACAAACGCCCTCTCCCCGAACCGCTGGTCCAGCTTGGCGGCAACTTCGCCGAGCTCGGCCTCGACCATTTTGTCCGCCAGAAGGAAGGACAGGCCGGCATTGAGATCGTTCCGGTCGACGGCATCGCGGATCCGCGACAAGACCGTCTCGGCCGCAGGTGACAGCGCCGGAATATCGACACGTGACAGATCGCGTTCGCGCTCCAGTTCTACGGAACGCAAATCGCCGATCTCGGCTCTAAGACGGATATAGGTTTTCGCATCATCGCTGAGCTGCGGAATGTTGTTTAATGCCTGCTCGCGGTTCTCGCGGGCAACCTTGCCTGCCAGCAAGCCGGTCTTGCCGCGCAGCGCACCAAATTGCTCGGGCGCATTGACCAGTTCTTCCGCGAGCCTGTCGCGAGCCGTGGTTTGCGCTTCGCCGTCCAGCTTCAAGATGTCCTCGATCCGCATCGCCTTGACGGCCTGCTCCGGCTGCTCGAAAACAAGCCGGGCGCGGTTCTGAACTTCGGCCCAATGAGTTGTCAACGTGGCATCCGACTGCAAATTGTCCTCCACAGCGTCAGGAATGGACATGGCCCACATCTTCACGCCCGCGATCCAGGGTTGTGATGTGGTAGGATGTTCGCGCGACTGTCTTTGGACGGTATTCGTCTCCCCAGCAAGACCTCGCTCAAGACCGGTCAAGCCAATCCCCAGCTTTTCACCGAGGGACAAGAGCCGCTCACCGAGCTCCGAGAGTTTTGCCTTCTGCTCGGCAAACCAGCGACGCTGGTTCTGGACCAACGCCTTGGCGACCCGAAGCCCATAGAGCCCCCGGCTATTGGCGTAGCTGAGTGCCTGGGCATAGAGTTCCGAGCCCGCATAATCGAGCGTCGTATCTTTCGCGCCCTTCCTGGAAAGCACTTCTATCAATCCGCCACTCTTCGCGAAGGACAACGCGCCGTGATAGAGCTTCACGTCTTCCCGGTGCCTGGTCATCGCCACATAGGTCAGATGCCGGTTGAGGGAGAGCGTTGCCAGCACCTTCACCTTGTCGACGGTGGCGCCTTGCGATTTGTGGATCGTTGTCGCGTAGCCATGATCGACATTGCGATAGGTCTTTTGGTTGACCTCGACGCACCGGATCTGATCGGAACCGATATCGCCGATCTCAGCGAGGATGCGCCCCTCGCCCGCCTCGATGACCCGGCCAATCATTCCATTTTTTACGTTCAGGTCACGGTCGTTTTTCAGAAACACGATCTGGTCGCCGGCGGCAAATAACCGATCACCCTCCTCGGTGCGGAATTTTTCTCCCGTTTCGATCACGCCGCGGTCAATCAGCACTTGCCGCGCCATCCGGTTCAGCCGGTGCACATCTTCCCGCAAATGCGCCAGCATCAACATCGACTTCGACGGATCGTAGTCGCGGGACCAGTCGTCGATCAGGTTCCCGAAAACCTGATCCTTGAGCGGCATGCTGATCACATGACCATTGGCCTGATAGGCATGGATCGCCTTCGCGACATTGCCACGCGCAAGATCCATCGACGCATCGCGCATCCACTGTTCGCGCTGGCGGTAGATCGTGCCAAGTTCCGCGTAACCGGTTCGATCCGTCAACGAGCGGAAGGCGGCCCCCGCTTCAATCGGCTGCAGCTGTTCCGCGTCTCCGATCAGAACGAGCTTGGCTCCAGCCTTGGCGACCATCTCGACAAAGACGCTCATCTGGCGGCTATCGACCATGCCGGCTTCGTCGATCACGAAGACTGATCGACTGTCAGGGAGCCCCTCGCCTCTGCCCCAGGACAATTGCCAGGATGCCAATGTGCGCGAGGCGATCCCGGCTTCTTTCTCCAGTCCCTCGGCCGCCTTGCCCGCAAGGGCGGCGCCGACAACCTGATAGCCGTTTGCCTCCCATACCTGACGCGCGGCTTTCATCATCGTCGTCTTGCCTGCCCCGGCCCGGCCGACGACCGACGCCATGCGCTCGTCACCCGTGATGCGCTCGATCGCAACACGCTGCTCATCCGAAAGTTTTTGGACACTGACAAGCACTCGGTCGCGCAAACGCGCATCCACACCATGCGAGGACACGGACACAAGATGATCCGCCCGCCGCGCCATCTCCGCTTCAAGCCGCATCATCTCCCGGCTGGTAAACTTCGCCGGTTCCATTTCGCCCGTTTCCGGATCAACCGCTTCGACCGCAAGCTTCACGACATCCGGAGAATTCAGAACGCGTGCAAGCAGATCCTGGAATCTGCCCGGATCGTCCACGTAGCGGTGCAGATATTTTGCGACGTCTCGTTCATCGAAAACGCTCTTCTCGCGCGTGATCGCGTCAATGACGATTTCCGGGCGGCGCGTGATCCGTCTGACATTCTCAAGCCGGCTTTCCGCATGCCATGACGAGCGTTCCAGACCGGCATCGCGCCCTTGCGCTTTTGCTTGGCTAACAATGTTGCGCGCCTGCACACCGATCTTCGATGTCGGCTGTAGCTCGATCCCTTGAGCCTCATAGGAGCGATGATCGATCCGGGCATCATGTCCGGCAAGCTCCAGGCTCTTGTTCGCATGAACGGCCCAAAGCTCGCGCCACGCCTTCAGCGTTTCCTTGTCGCCCGCCCAAGCTCGATACTGAATTTTGCCGCCCTTTCGTACAGGCTCGCCATTCTCATCAAGAAGAGTTTCCCACTTCGACCCGAAGCCCTTCTCGTTGAGCGGCGCCAACGTCAGCATGACATGGACATGCGGATTGTTTTCCTTGTCGTGATAGACCCAATCCGCAACCATGCCCCGCGATAGGAAGGCCTGCCCAACATAGGCCTGCACCAGGGCAATGTTCTCCTCCCGGCTGAGTTCAGACGGCAGCGCCAAAACGATCTCACGGGCAAGCTGTGCGTTGACACGCGTCTCATGCGCCTCGACCGCGTTCCAGAGTGTTTCACTGGCACCCGCAACACTCCGACCGTCGATCAGCGTCCGGAACCATTCCGGCGTCTGATCGGGCAACGCCAGTTCCTCATGGACCAGATCGCCGTCCTTGTGCGCGTAGTCGAAACTCTTGTGATCGTAATCGTTCGACACCGTCATTTGAGCACGATGCCGATAAGCGGCCGCCGCAACACTCGACCGGCCTTCGCTCCGGGAAATCACCTGAACATGGAAATGGTAGATGGCCATCGAGGGCAGGGATTCCGGATGTGAAGAGGCAGGCTAGGTCGAAGAAACAGGAAGGTGAGAAAACAAAGCGCCAGAACGGCGAAGACGGGGAATGCAGCTCATTGGTTGCAATTCAACTTTCGTACCAGCACAGGATTGCAGATGCAATCCTATAAGTGCGCTCTGCACTCAACGATTGAAAATCGTTTCCGCTTGAGAGCTATCGCCGTTTGCGGCGATAGGGCGCTGGAAGCACCGCCCTGGCTTTAGCTAAAAGGCCGTTCTTTACCGGTCTGCCGTGCAGGAGATGTGGCAAGTCCTCCACCGCCCAGACCCGGTTTACCACAGGCTTCGGCTTTCTCTTCAGCGCTTTATGGGGAGCGCGTTCAAGCCTTCGCCTGCTCCGTCCGGTTTTCCTCAAAACCGGACTGCGGCCCTCACGGGCTGGAAAACCGGATCTTCAATCAGCGCATAAGTCAGTCGTAAGGCCGTTTCGCTCCGATTCAGCGGACTCCTTCCTGGTTGTATCCACGACAAGTTCTGCAACCAAGCTCGACTTGAGGAAAATGACGCGCTATGAGCGAGCCCCTTGCCTTTAAACAACCCATTTCAAAACAAGGAAAATCCGATGGCTCCGCGCAATTCCAGAACCGCCTCCGAGCAGATTGACGACATCGAAGCGCAGATTGCAAAGCTCCAGCAGAAGAAAAGACAGGTGCTCAAAAAGCAGTCCGAGCGCGTTGCCAAGCTCGTCATGGAGAGTGGTCTCGCCGAACTCGACATCGATGAGGCCGAACTCGCCAAAGCCTTGAACGACCTCGCCGCCCGATTTCAAAAGCCGGCCGCTTCACAAGCTCACGCTGCAGCTCCGCAGAATTGAAGGGCAATTCAGAACATTTGAAAACCGGATAAGGCGAACGCGATTGCTGGACCGCAAGAAAGACGCACGCGAAAAGATCCAGCTCGGCGGCCTCATCGTCAAAGCCGGGCTTCGCGAGACAGACAAGGCCATCCTTCTCGGCATTCTAATGGATGCATCGAAGCGCCTTGGCGACATAAACGAGCGCGACAGATGGCGCGCAATCGGAAAGGCCGCATTCTAGAATGACACTCAAAAGGGCGCTGCTGTTCCTGATCCCGATAGCCCTTATGCTGTCAGCGGTGTGGGGTCTAACCGGGATTGAAACCAGGCTGGCTTCCTTCGCCACGACGCAGAAAGCCTATCTGTTGCTCGGCCGGACCGGGCTTACCCTTCCCTTTCTTGTCTCTGCCGGGCTGGGCCTCATCGTTCTCTTCTCAGCGCGCGGTAGTCTCGACATCAAATGGGCTGGCTTCGGTGTGCTGACCGGCGGCCTGACGGTTTTTGCTATTGCTGCGCTCCGGGAGGCGCTACGGCTCAATGCTTTCGCGGCGCAAGTACAGCCTGGGTCGGTTCTGCAGTACGCCGATCTCTATTCGATCGGTGGTGCAGTCGGAGCGCTCTTTGTCGGTCTGTTCGGTTTGAAGGTAGGCTTGAAGGGCAACAGTACCTTCGGCGACAACCGGCCGAAACGGGTTTCCGGCCGCAGAAGCATCCACGGCGAAAGCGATTGGATGGACGGTAAGACCGCCGCAAGGATGTTTCCGGAAGATGGAGGGATTGTCATCGGAGAACGCTATCGCGTCGATCAGGACAGCGTTTCGGAAATCAATTTCGATCCGCGCCACAACAACACTTGGGGCAAGGGTGGCAAGGCTCCCCTCGTTGCCTTCGACCAGGGCTTTGGTTCCACACACGGCATCGTCTTTGCCGGCTCAGGTGGATACAAAACGACATCCGTGGTCATTCCCTCCTGTCTCCAATATCCCGGTTCAATGATCGTTCTGGACCCCTCGACCGAAATTGCACCGATGGTGGCAGGCAGCCGCAACGCGATGGGCCAGAAGGTCATTTGCCTCGATCCGAAAAACCGACAAGTCGGGTTCAATGTCCTCGATTGGATCGGTCAATTCGGCTCCTCGATGGAAGAGGACATGGCAACGGTTGCGGCCTGGCTCATGTCGGAAAAGCCGCGGATCGCCTCCGGAGCGGACGACTTCTTCCGCACCAATGCGGAACAGCTCATCACCAGCGTGATCGCCCATGTCGTCTTTTCCGATCTGGAGAATACCTCCGGAAAACGGTCGCTGCGCACGGTGCGCAGCATTCTCACCAAACCGGAAGAAAACCTGAAAGAGTTCCTGGCCGAAATCCACGACACGGCACCGAACGAGTTCGTCAAGGAACTTGTCGGTCCCTTCATCAACATGACACCGCAAACCTTCTCCGGCGTCTATGCGACCGCAGCCAAGGAAACCCACTGGCTCTCCTATGAGACCTATGCCGCGCTCGTCTCCGGCAACACTTTCAAAACCGACATCATCGCCAACGGCCGGACGACCATCTTCCTTAACATCGATCTGTCCACGCTGGAAAATCATCCGGGCATGGCCCGGGTGATCATCGGCGCGTTCCTCAAAGCCGTCTATAACCGCGACGGCGAAATCGAGAGTCGGGTTCTCTTCCTGCTCGATGAGGCCGCACGGCTCGGCTACATGCGCATCATCGAGACGGCACGCGATGCCGGCCGCAAATATGGGATTTCGCTTCTGATGCTGTTCCAGTCGCTCGGTCAGATGCGGGAGGCGTTCGGCGGCCGCGACGCAACCTCCAAGTGGTTTGAATCCGCCTCCTGGGTGTCCTTCGCCGCGATCAACGATCCGGACACGGCGCGGTATATTTCCGAGCGTTGTGGCCTGACGACAATCGAGGTCGAACAGGTCAGCCGGTCCTCACGCGGCGGGCAAGTTTCGCGGAACCGCTCCCGCCAGCTTTCTCAGCGTCCTCTCATTCAGCCGCATGAAGTTCTGCAGATGCGGTCCGATGAGCAGATCGTGTTCACCAGTGGAAATGAGCCGCTGCGGTGCGGTCGGGCGATGTTCTTCCGGAGGATGGAGATGACTGAAAAAGTGACGGCGTCGCGGTTCGGAAGAGAGCGACGATAAGGATGCGGGAACTCGCCTGGTCGACGCTAATTGCTGGACAGTTAAATCTTCACCAGGAAAGACAACGGTGAAAGCGGGAATGCAAATTGCCGGTCGTCAAGCAAGCCTTGGCCCGATCAATCCGGACCAAGGCTTTCAAACGCGAAGACGAGAAACGGCCGCCTTATAAGGGCGGCACGCTTTCGATTGTATTGTCCTGATCCGACGCAATGAACCGCCCCGGGTTTACCGGAGAGTAAAACTCTCACAGGATGGCCCTTATGGATCAGAAGATAGTTCCACCCAAATATACGGCTGAGTTTCGCGAACGCGGTGTTCGGCTCTTTCAAGACCACCGCAGCGACTATGACAGTGACAATGCGGCCTATCGTGCCATTGCGTCGAAGCTTGGCTGCTCCAAAGATAGCCTGCGTGTGTGGTGCCTTCAGGCCGCACGTGATGCAGGCGAGCGCGCCGGTCCGACGAGCGAGGAAAAGGCGCGGATCAAGGCTCTGGAGCGGGAGAACCGGGAACTTCGCCAAGCCAACGAGATCTTGAAGAAGGCGTCTGCCTATTTTGCCCAGGCGGAGCTCGACCGCCCGTTCCGCAAATGATTGCGTTCATCGAAGAGTATCAGGAAGCCTTTGGGGTCGAGCCGATCTGCCGCGTTTTGCCGATTGCCTCATCAAGCTACTACGCGCACGCAGCCATTTCCCGTAATCCGGATCTGGCCTCGGAGCGTTCGAAGAAAGATATCGCGGATGCTCGGGAGATCCTGCGCGTTCACGAGATGAGCAAGGGACGCTATGGAGCACGCAAGATCTGGCACCATCTGCGCAGAGAAGGCCGGAATATTGCCCGCTGCACTGTGGAACGTTTGATGAAGTCGCTTGGCTTGCAGGGTGTAACCCGGGGCAAGAAGAAGACAACGATCCCGGACCCGGCCTTGCCTTGTCCACTGGACAAGGTCAACCGGAACTTCACGGCAACGGCCCCGAACCAGCTCTGGGTTTCGGATTTTACCTACTGCTCAACATGGCAAGGAATGGTCTATGTAGCTTTCGTCATAGATGTCTATGCCCGCAAGATCGTTGGTTGGCGGGTCTCCACGTCGATGACCACGAGCTTCGTGCTCGATGCCTTGAACCAGGCAATCTGCCAAAGGCTGCAAAGACAGGTGCACGGGCTGATCCATCACTCGGACCGGGGCAGTCAATATCTGTCCATCCGCTACTCCGAACGGCTGGCGGAGACCGGCATCGACGCATCGGTTGGCAGCGTGGGCGACAGTTATGACAACGCCTTGGCCGAGAACGTCATCGGGCTCTTCAAAACAGAAGTCATCAATCTGTTCGGTCCGTGGAAATCAGCCAGTCAGATCGAATGGGAAACCCTGAAATGGATCAGCTGGTACAACACCGAACGCCTCCACAGCGCCATCGAATACAAAACTCCCACAGAAGCCGAGGAGGCCTTCTTTGAAAACTTGAACCGACTTGATAAAGCCGCATAATCTTTGAAACAAAATCTCTTCGGTAAACCCGGGGCGGTTCATAGAGATCGCCGGCGATAATCAGCGCATCCACTTGCTCATCGATACACACGTCGACGATCGTCACCAAAGCCTGCCTCGTGGCATCGCCAATCAGTTCGGCAAGGTCACCATTGCGCAGCGCCAGTGAGCGAAGTGGGGAGTCGAGATGAATGTCTGCTGTGTGGACAAATTTGAACGGCATAAACTTAGTATTCTAGGTCTTCCGATACAAAGTAAAGCCACCAATGAACCTGGGAATTTGAGAGCGGCGCGCAAGCTCTTCAACCACAATCATCACGTCTTTGACGGCGTGTCCCCCTGACCAGTTTTTCTCAGGTTGGCCTTCCTGGTTCCTACGCGCAATGATTCTTGCGTCCATCGCGCAAGTTTGCGCTTACGCTTGAAAATTGCGCCTAAACAACGATAATTGCGCCTACCCCCTACGCGCAAGAAATTCGGCAATGGCGAACAAACTACCTGAAGACGCACTGAAAGAGCTGCAGAATATCGTTGCTGAACATCCCGACGGCATTTCCGCACCAGATATCGCGAAGAGCCTCTCCGAAGCTATCCCACGCCGCACACTTCAGTACCGGCTAAAACAGCTCGTGGAAGTCGGGCTGCTGCGTATGACAGGCAGCGGTCGATGGGCGCAGTATCACCTTGCGACATCAGGACAACCTGCTGGTGGCGAGCCAGCACAGCAGGAAGATGACTATGGTCGTCTGATCAGGCTTTCGGAGGAAGGGCAGGCGGTTCGTGCTTATATCACACAGCCAACAGGAGCCAGAAAGCCTGTCGGCTATAACGTCGATTTCCTCGATCAGTACGAACCAAATTCCACATTCTATCTTGAAGAGGAAGAGCGCGAACGTCTCCAGGAAATTGGCAAGCCCAAAACCGCACCCCAGCCGGCAGGCACTTATGCGAAGCTCATTCTCAATCGGTTACTGATCGACCTCGCCTGGAACTCCAGCCGCCTCGAAGGCAACACCTATTCCTTGCTCGATACGAGGCGCCTGATCGAATTTGGCGAAGAAGCTACTGGCCGAAACCACATTGAAGCGCAGATGATCCTTAACCATAAGGATGCGATCGAGTTCCTGGTCGGCACCGCAGATGAGATCGACTTCAACAGATATACACTCCTGAACCTTCACGCCATGCTATCCAACAACCTACTGCCGGATCCCTCGGCATCCGGTCGCCTACGCTTTGTCCCTGTTGGTATTGATCAGTCGGTTTTTCATCCCCTCGAAGTGCCTCAGCTGATCGAGGCTTCTTTTAATCAGATGCTGCAAAAGGCGGCGGCAATAGAGGATCCATTTGAACAGGCATTTTTCGTTATGGTCCAGCTGCCATATTTGCAACCGTTTGACGACGTGAACAAACGGGTCTCGCGCCTAGCCGCAAATATCCCGTTGATCCGCAGCAACCTCGCACCACTTTCGTTCACTGACGTTTCTCAGCGCGCCTACACAGATGCAATTCTTGGCGTCTATGAACTCAACGACGTATCGCTGCTTAGAGACGTTTTCTTCTGGGCCTATGAACGCTCAGCTGCAAGGTATGCGGCGGTCCGGCAGTCCCTCGGCGAACCCGATCCGTTCCGGCTGAAATATCGCGCCGAGTTGCGCGAGATTGTCGCCATGCTGATCCGTGCGAAAGTGGGGCGCAAGCAGGTCGGAACCGAGGTATCAGCCTGGGCGAGCAGTCGCATTGAGGCGGAAGATAGAGCCAGATTCACTGAGATCGTGGAGGACGAGCTCATCGGAATGCACGAGGGTAACTTTGCCCGCTATCAAGTAAGGCCATCGGAATTTAAGGCCTGGCAAGACGTATGGGGGACAAAGTGACTGCGAACGGCCCACGCCAGTTCCAATTCTGGATGTAAGCGGCGAAGAAGATGGAAATCCAGGATCCAGAGATTCATGATGCAATGAACGCCCAGACTTCCATTGAAGGTTATTCTATCTCGACAAGGTGTGAGTACAGCCATAACGTGCATGGGTGTCAATAAATCTCATAGTTGACGTTAGGTAGCTCCATCATGCCGTTCTCAAAGGCGCGGGATCTAGTAAGGCTGGCGCAGTTAGCTGGCGCGCGGCGGATCGGGATCGGTTTGGAGGAGATCTGCGAAGAATTCGCTGTTTCTCATCGAACGGCGCAGCGCATGACTGATGCGCTTGAGACGGTATTTGCTAACGTGGAAGTGATTGATGGCGAGGACCGTCGGCGGCGCTGGCGAATTGTAGATCCGGCGCTCGGCCGTCTCCAGCTTCGGCAGGAGACAGCAATTGAGGCGCTGGAGATTGCTAGTCTTGCGGCCCGCGGTGACGGCCGTGTACGCCACGCTTCCGCGCTCGATGACCTACGCGATGAATTGCTGGCACGCCTGACCCCGAAAGATGCCCTGCGCACGGAAGCCGACGTTGAGGCGGTCCTCTTGGCAATGGGATCGGTCACCCGGCCCGGCCCACGCGTCAGCTTGGCACCAGCGGTACTGGATGCAGTGATCGAAGGTCTGCGAGGCCCGTTCCGCCTGCGGCTACGATATGGGACGGGGGATGCTTCCGAACGGATTATCGAGCCGCATGGCCTCTTGCTGGGACATCGCAGTTATCTGGTGGCGCGCCAGCCTGATCGCGGTGAAGGCATGCGGAACTTTCGCATGGACCGGATTCTGAGTGCTCAAACCCTTGATGAGAGCTTCAGCTTTGCATCCGGCTTTTCATTGCAGGAATATGCTGCTCGTTCATTCGGCGTATACCAAGACCCAAAGCAATATGGCGAAGTCGTTTGGCGTTTCGCTCCTCGCGCAGCTTCAAGAGCGGTGGAGTTCTCATTTCACCCCAATCAAACTGTAAGCGTTGGCAGCACCCCACGTTGCCCGTCTTGATCCGGGTTGCGACTTGATACGCATCTCAATGTTGGGAGTGCGTTTCGCAATGTGTGCTACAAATTCGTTTCTCAGATCCCTTGGTGTCGAGTTCTATGCGTCGGGTCAACGTCGATGGCCTGATGAGGTGAAAGCGCAGGCTGTCGCGGAAACGCTGGCACCGGGCGCCACGGTCAACAGCGTGGCGGCGTGTTACGGAGTGAAGCCGAACCACCTTTCGGCATGGCGCCGGTTGGCCAAGCAGGGCAAGCTGATCCTGCCCGCCGCCGAGACCGCTGAAGAAACTACTGCCTTCGCACCACTCGTGCTTTGTGAGCCAGCTGCCGCTCAGGCTCAGGAGGCTCCATCGCGATCGACCGACATGCTCCACATCGTCTTCGGCGATGTGACGATCGATCTGGCAGCCGACACGCCCGCGGTGCGGGTAGCGGAGATTGTTCATGCGCTCGTGGCTTCATCTTGATGCTGCCGTCGCACAATGTCCGCATCTTTGTGGCGACGCGGCCGGTCGACTTCAGGAAGGGCCACGATGGGCTTGCCGCGCTGACGCAATCGGTGCTGAAGGAGGACCCGTTCACCGGCGCTGTGTTCGTCTTCCGGGCCAAGCGAGCGGACAGATTGAAGATCTTGTTCTGGGATGGGTCCGGGCTGGTGATGGCCTACAAGCGGCTTGAAGAAAATACGTTCACCTGGCCAGCCGTTCGTGACGGCGTGATGACGTTGAACCGGGCGCAGTTCGAGGCCCTGTTCGCCGGTTTGGACTGGCGCAAGGTCAAGGCTCTGGAGACCAGCCGGCCCGCTGCGGCAGAATGAATCAGGTACCGGAAATGGCGGGCATCCGCAGCCGCCCCGGGTTATTCTCGACCCATGCCTTCCACTGTCGCCATCGATCTTTCCGCGATCCCCGCTGACCAGCGTGATGCTGTCGCCGCGCTCCTGCGGGAACGGGATGCGCTCAAGGAGATCAACAGGCGCCTGGAGCACCTGGTCGCGGAGTTGAACCACGCGGTTCACGGCAAAAGGTCGGAGAAGCTCAGCGAAGACGAACGGCAACTGGCCTTCGAAGACCTCGAGACAGCCATCGCCGAGGTTGAGGAAAGCCAGGATACGCAGCTCTGCTCTGAGGGCAAACCCCGCCGTCCGGCCCGTCGCAATCGAGGCAACCTGCCGAAGGACCTTCCGCGCATCGAGCGTGTGATCGAACCCGACAACCTGCAATGTCCCTGCGGCTGCGGCGTGATGCACAAGATTGGCGAGGATCGCACGGAGCGGCTGGATATCGTGCCCGCACAGCTGTGCGTGATCGTCACTGTCCGCCCCAAATACGCCTGCCGCGCCTGTACCGACGGCGTCACGCAGATGCCGGCACCGGCTCATCTCATCGAAGGCGGTCTGCCGACGGAAGGGGCCATCGCGCATGTTCTGGTTGCCAAGTACGCGGACCATTTACCCTTGCACCGGCAGAGCCAGATCCTTGCCCGATCGGGCATCGATATCCATCGGAGCACGCTGGCGGATTGGGTCGGCACCGCCGCGTTCCACCTCGCCCCGGTGGTCGACCGGCTGGCCGAGCATCTGAAGGTGTCAACCAAGCTGTTCATGGACGAGACCACGGCGCCGGTGCTGGATCCGGGACGCGGCAAGACGAAAACCGGATATCTATGGGCCTTGGCCCGTGACGATCGGGCCTGGGGCGGGGACGATCCACCCGGTGTGGTCTTCTTCTATGCGCCCGACCGCCGCGGAGAGAACGCGGAGACATTCCTGCGTGGCTTCGACGGGGTCCTGCAACTCGATGGCTACCAAGGCTACAACCGGCTGACGCGTCCGTCCCGCAAGGGCGGCGAGCCGATCCGCGTGGCCCATTGCTGGGCCCACGCACGGCGGAAACTGAAGGAGGTCTTCGACCGCGACGGCTCCGAGATCGCCGCCGAAGGCTTGCGCCGGATCGCCGAGTTCTACAGGGTCGAGGCCGATATCCGCGGCACGGCGCCAGGGCAGCGGCTCTCGGCCCGGCAGGCCCGCACCGCGCCTCTGGTTGCCAACTTCGGGGAATGGCTGCAAAAGCAACGGCTCCGGGTCTCCGCCAAGTCACGCCTCGGCGAGAAACTCGCCTATATCCATCGTCACTGGGACGGTTTACAGACCTTCCTTCACGATGGCCGTGTCGAGATCGATAGCAACAGTGTCGAGAATTTGATCCGGCCAATTGCCCTGAACAGGAAAAATGCATTGTTCGCCGGCCATGACGAGGGCGGCCGCACCTGGGGCCGCATCGCATCGCTTATTGAGACCGCGAAAATCAATAATGTCGAGCCATTCGCCTATCTCAAGGCCACACTCGAAGCCATTGCCGGCGGTCATCCGAAAAGCCGGATCGACGAACTCCTGCCGTGGAACTTCAAGCCGTCAAGCTGAAACCCGGTGGGCCGCAGACAGCGCTTACGGATAGTTACTCTGCCAATCACTGATGAAACTGTCATGCAAAGAGTTCGGCGGGATCAGATATCGCACGGTGCCCAGAGTATCGATTGCAGCGCACAGCTCCGGTGAAACCGCTACGGGAGACCACAGCACTAGTTCCCCGTTGCGTAGGCGAATAATGGCCATGCGGGTGGGATAGTGAAACCCAGCGGCAGCCGTCACCGTGGGGCCATCGAAGATCCAGATATTTGGTCCGAACTCTTCGAGCATAGCTTGGTTCTCCTTATATTTACACGTGTGTAAATTTACACTACTGTGTAACCATGACAAGTCTGAAACGCACTGAACGCTCGCGAGCTCTCATCCTCGACGCAGCGGAGTCCGCGTTCCGGGAACTGGGATTCGACCGTGCCTCGGTTCAGGAGATTGCGAGCCGTGCCGGCCTGACGCGCAAGACTGCCTACAACCTTTTCGGCTCAAAGGAAGAAATCGCACACACTCTCATCGCGCGGGCGGAAGCCCAAGACGCTGGCTATCGCGCGTGCATTGCCGCGGAGCAAGATGCCGTAGCGCTGCTCGAAACGGTGCTGATCGACAGCGCACACTGGTGTCTCGCCAATGCTGCGCTGGCAAAGCTTGCTCTGGCCCCTTCTGAGCGGCCTACACTTGTCCCGCCTCCACACCGCCCCTCATTTCAAGGCCTCGTACGAGACATACTGGTGCTCGGCCAGAAGCAGGGGCGCATACGGAAAGATGAAGCGGCAGAATTTATGGCACTGGTTATGTTGGGGGTCTTCGGACAGTTAATGCTAAGCGCGCTCCACATGGGAGAGGTTCCGGCGACTGACGTCCGGAAAATTGTCCGCCTGATGGTGGAAGGTATCGGTGATGGTGTTTCTCCGAAACCGCAGTGACCGTTAAGTCTGCACGGCCACCGTCTTGCGGCAATGGTCTTCGCCGGTGCAACAAATGACCGGTTCAGCGGATTGCGCCGCGGCATCATTTCCGCAGGTGGATGTCGGCTTTGGGCCGGAATCTGCCGTGGTCCTGGTTGCTGTGATTGTCCGGTTCGCCGAAAACGTGTCCGAAAGCCACCCCTCCCGGCACCACCAAGAGGACGTGGAGATTAACTGGCGGGTTCGCAACACAGTACGTTCCAGTTTTCAACCTTCCGGTTGAAGAACCCAGAGGTCCGATAGCCTTTCAATATCAGGCCTCTGTCGCGCAAGATCCGTAGCCCTTTCTGGATGGCGGAAAACACCTCTGCCGCGTGGGGAACTTTGCGCGACACGGCAATATGGCGTGTTCCGGGAAGCGCTACCTTGACCTCGGGAACTGGCTCAAACCGCACGCCGTTGATGTACTGAGACAGGTCGCCGGCGCCGGAAAACTCACCGATAAGGTAGTCTGCCCGGCCGAACTCGACCGCGCGCCCCATTTGCTCGTATGCGGCAACATCCATCCGGGGAACGCCCATGAGCTCAAGTGCTGCCCAATCATGTTTCCAGTTGCTGCTGGACACAGCGGTAAAGGCTTTCAAATCTTCCAGCGATCTCACAGCGAGGACGTCCGAACGGTCAGGACGGGTGTACAAGCCCTTAACAAAGCTCCCTTCTGGCAGCACGGCGTCGCTCTGGTACAAACTCTCGTCCCGTGCAAAATCGCCCCAGGGAAAGTCGACCATCACCATCACCGATCCGTTTTTCAGTTCGAACCTGGTACGTGCGGAATTCGGAAACGGAATGAGTTGGTAAGTCGCGTCCAACCCGCCTAGACGGACTGCCCTGCAAAGGATGACAAATTCAAGGGTCGTACGCAGCCACTTGTCGGAAAAGAAGCTGTCATCCTCACAAAGTCGAGGGTACCTTTCGATCGTGCCGTTAATACGCTGAGCAAGGTTGTCGGCCACTCCGACCCGGATCACCAACGGGTCGGCCGCCGCAGCCTTCAGGACCGGAGAAAGGCAAATCGTAGCCGCAGCGACAATGACCCGCAGAAGCCTGTTACTTCTGCTGCATGAACGCGCGATGATGCATTTCTTTCGTGTAGTTTTTGTCATCGTCACCCTCACCTTGCCCGGATCCGTCAAGCGATCAGACTTCGATCGGCCCAGCCGGCTGTTGGTGTGGCGGCCAAGGTCAATGGCTGCAATTTCCTGCTTGTTCTGCCCAATAATATAGCACTACCCGGCAATTGATTACACTCCCAAACTACCGAGGGAAACGCTGGAATTGTCTTTGAGTTCTGGCTCTATGCACTAGTTAAAGTTGACGGGAACCGGGATTTCCCATTTGAGTTCCCTTTCGTGACGGTGTGGCATCCGAAGGTCGTGAACCAGGGATGCAAAGCCGCCATTAAACCAACTGGTGTTGAACGACCGCTCAGGGCCGTTTGTGTTGACCAGGCATCCGACAATACCAGGATTGGTACACCGCGCCGCCGCTAGGTCGCTTCGGGCCCAACCTGATCATTCATCGGAGAGCAGCAAAGGGCGGCTTTGGCAAAGTGTTTCCAAATTTTCGCTTGACCTAAAGTAGCTTCAGGTCGGTATGGACCTGAGCTGAGAGGTCAAATTGTTATGAAAATTGCGGAGGTTGCTGAGGATACCGGACTCAGTATTTCGACAATACGGTTCTACGAGAAGTCAGGGCTTTGCCCACCCATCCAACGGGGCCGAGACGGTAAGCGCAGGTTCTCGGCAAATGATGCCGATTGGCTGGCGCTGTTAGCATCACTACGCGCAACGGGGATGTCGATGTCTCAAATGCGCGCCTTCGCAGCGCTCTACGCATCCGGTGACGAGACAGTCCCACAACGCAAGGCCGTTTTGTTGAGACACAGGAAAAGTCTTGAGATCAGACAGACGGAGTTAGATCGCTGCCGAGCCATCCTCGACCGAAAGCTAAAGAGATATGAAGAGATATTGGAGGTGCGGGAATGAAGATTATCGTGGTCGGCGCGGCCGGTGATGTTGGACAGGCTGCTTGCAAAGAACTCGGCGATAGGCACGAGATCATCACGGTCGGACGCTCAAGCGGAGACCATCGCGTTGATATGGCTGATATACACGCTGTGAAAGCATTGTTCGATGAAATCGGAGATTTCGACGCTGTGATTTCTTGTGCGGGTGATGCGACTTTCGCGCCACTTTCAGAACTCAACCAAGAGACGTTCATGGTTGGTCTACGCCACAAGGTTATGGGCCAAGTAAACTTGGTTCTTGCAGGATTGGAGGCGATAGCTGATGGGGGATCATTCACGCTGACTAGCGGTGTTCTTGATCGCGACCCTATCCGCATGGGCACGAGTGCAGCCACAGCCAACGGCGCACTGGCGGGTTTCGTCAAAAGCGCGGCGATAGAGATGCCACGCGGGCTTCGGATCAACGTGGTGAGTCCGGGCATGTTGGATGTTTCTGCATCGCGCTATGGCAAATGGTTTCATGGGCACAAGCCGGTCCTATCGCAGGACGTTGGGCTAACATACGCCAAGTGCGTGGAAGGTGCCCTGACAGGTCAAGTGGTGATCGTGGAATAGAACGATGACCATGGGCGAACGGCTGAAAAGTCCGAATTGCCAACGTCTTTCGCTGATGCGCTTCGCAGTCGCAGTGAACGGCGGCTATGGCGGCCTGCACTGCTGCGGCGTATCAGCGAGTGAGTGACCGGTTAGGGCCGTTTGTGTCGACCGGGCACCCGACAATACCAGGTTCGGAACGCCGCGCCGCCGCAAGGCCGCTCCGAGCCCACCCCGGACATCTGAATTATCAACCACGAGATCGAATTCGGCCATGCGACCGGTGATGAAGAGGATGAGGCGCCGACAGCGGGCGAGATCGATCTCGCCGTCCGCACTTACCAGAGCGCGCAATGGTTGTGGCTCTTGAAGGGCTCATTGCCGAGCTCCCTTGTCACTGTAACAACGTGACCGCCTCGACAGTACCCATTGGGCCGCAGGTGAGACGAGATTTCAGGCATGTGGCGTCTTCATCCATTCCAGCGCTTCTCCGTCAATCCCCCTATCCGGCGATAGACGGCGGCCGCATCCTGGTGATAAATCCCGACAAAGAGGAGCGATTGCCGTGCCAAACTGCACCCTTGCCGA
>NZ_JALNMJ010000031.1 GCF_023156505.1 Roseibium sediminicola
TATGATCTGGGATATATCGACCTGGAGCAGAGAACCCTACAGACAATCGACAACCCGTTCGGCACGAGGTTGTAACCCATGTCTCCGGTACAAACTGTTACCTATGTCTCCGGATCGGACATCGGGCAAAACTGGATTTGGTAGCGGAGGAGGGACTCGAACCCCCGACACGCGGATTATGATTCCGCTGCTCTAACCGGCTGAGCTACTCCGCCATCCAATGCGTCTTCGAGCCTTGGCGGCCCGCGCAACGTGGGGTGCTTATAGTGAGGCGGCGGGCGGGCGTCAAGCGTTGAATCGGCACCCGCGCGCAAAGTTTTTGAACAGGCCTCAGGCGGCGGAAACCGGGCTTTCGGCCTGTGGAAAATCGATGGTCCAGGTGCCGGTGCGCTCGGTCTTGTGGATCCAGCCGCCGCCAAGCACGCGGGCGGTGTCGTCGTCTGAATCGAAAAAGACGCAGGCCTGGCCCGGGGCAACGCCGGCTTCCGCGTTGGCCAGATCGACAAAGGCCTTGCCGTTCAGGGTGCGCAGGGTGGCGGGCGCGGGCGGGCGGGTCGAGCGGACCTTGGCAAAGAGCTCGATCTCGTCGCCCTCGTCCAGCGGCTGGTCGCCGATCCAGTTCATTTCGCGCAGCAAAATGGTGCTGGTCGCCAGCGCCTCGCGCGGGCCGACCACGACCCGGCGCTCGTCCGGATCCAGGCGGACCACATAGAGAGGCTCACCCGTGGCGACGCCGAGGCCGCGGCGCTGGCCGATGGTGTAATGGATGATGCCGTCATGGTCGCCCAGCACCCGGCCGTCCATGTGCACGATCCTGCCCGGTTCGGCGGCGTTCGGGCGCAGCTTGCGGATCACCTCGGCATAATCGCCATTGGGCACGAAGCAGATGTCCTGGCTGTCCGGCTTGTTCGCAACCGACAGGCCGAATTCGGCGGCGAGCTCGCGCACCCTGGCCTTGGGCATGCCGCCAAGCGGAAAGCGGACGAAGTCCAGTTGCTCCTGGGTGGTGGCGAACAGGAAGTAGCTCTGGTCGCGGTCGAGATCGGCCGGGCGATAGAGCGCGCGCTTGTTGCCCTGCTGCGCGGAGCGGACATAGTGGCCGGTCGCCAGGGCGTCGGCGCCAAGGTCCTTCGCCGTCTTCAGAAGATCGGTGAACTTGACCGTCTGGTTGCAGGACACGCAGGGGATCGGGGTTTCGCCGGCAATATAGCTGTCGGCGAACCGGTCCATGACCTGTTCCTTGAAGCGGCTTTCATAGTCGAGCACGTAGTGGGGGATGCCGATCTTTTCCGCGGCGCGGCGGGCGTCGTGAATGTCGACGCCGGCGCAGCAGGACTTGGCCTTGGCGACGGCCGCGCCATGGTCATAGAGCTGCAGGGTGACGCCGATGACGTCATAGCCTTCCGCCTTCATCAGCGCGGCAACGACCGAGCTGTCGACGCCGCCGGACATGGCAACGACAAC
The DNA here is from genome assembly GCF_023156505.1 of Roseibium sediminicola. Lineage (GTDB taxonomy): Bacteria > Pseudomonadota > Alphaproteobacteria > Rhizobiales > Stappiaceae > Roseibium > Roseibium sediminicola. The sequence goes on from NZ_JALNMJ010000031.1 coordinate 1,465, forward strand.
ACGTGTATCTTCCGGGCGGCCGGGCAGATCCAGACTGTTTCGCATTTCTACAAGCTTCCAGAAATCTTGGCCGATCGCGCGTGCCGGAAGGCGTTTGCCTCCAGGTCCTCCGGGTTGGCCGGGGACGGGCGCCGATCAAGGGCCTCGTTCAAAGTTGGCGGCACTATATAGAAAGGGCCGGGAAATGCCAATTGCTGCCCGCGCATGGCAGGCACGCTTTGCCCGACCGGCAAACCTTGCCGCCTCCCGGGAGCGGGTATTCCGGGGAGGTCGAGAAATTTCTTAGCTATTTCAAAGGCTTTTTTGAAATTTCAGACTGGCCCGATGTTTGCTTCCTTTCCCGTGATGAAATGTGCCTGCAGCCGCGGGCGAAGATCTGGGGGCAAACGTGCTGCCATTTGGACTGACAACGGATGTATCTGCGGGCGCTCTTGCCGCCGGCGCGGGCGGTGCGCTCGGGGCCGGGGTGGCGGGACCCGTTACAGGTGATGCCGCACCCGGCGCGAGCGTGTTCGCCGACGCGTTGAAAGCGGCCGCCGCAACCGGCGTTGTGGCCACTCCGGAAGGCGGTGCCGCCGCCAGGCCGGGAGACGTGAAAGTGGCGCTGCCGGCAAGCGCCTCGGAAGAAGCCATCGATTTGCTGAAGAAGGCGGTGAGCGATCAGGCCGCCGCGCAGCCGCCGGTGCCGGCCACGCAGCCTGCGCCGCTTCCCGGGACGGCCGGGGCGGATACGGCAAAGATATCAAGTGACGGTGAGGCCGCGGTTGCGGACCCGCCCGGGCCCGAGGACCCGCAAATTGATGAAGGCGCCATCCTGGCGTCCATGGACGCGATTGTTCCGGCGGTGCCTGGACCTGCCCCGCTGCCGGGCGTAACGCCCGCCGGTCAGGAGGCGGGTGGTGCGGCCTCTCCTTCGTCGGTGCCGTCCAGCGCGGTGCCTCCGGCTGTCGGAGCGGCTGGCAATGGCGTGCCAGGTGGCATGCTGCCCGGCGCGCCGGGTGGGCAACAGCCGCCGGCCGTGGCCAGTCCGAATGCCGCGAACGGCCTGCAACAGGCGGCCAATGCCGGTGCGGGTGTTTCGGGCTCGCCTGCGGGCTTGGAGGGCGGCACGGATGCTGCAGCGCCTGCGGGCCGGCGCTGGCAGAACGAATTGCCGCCGGAACTTCGTGCTTCGCAGCCGCAGGCCGGGCAGAGCCGGGCCAATGCTCAGCCGGCCCCGGTGCTTCCGGCATCCGCCAATGCCACGACGCCCGCGACAGCCGCTGTGGTGGCTGGTAACGGCGCAGCGGAAAGTGCCGTCCCGAAAGTTGCTGCCTTGGCCGCGGCGGATAAGTCCGCGGCACAGGCCCCGGCCGGGACAACGAGCAACGCGCAGCCGGCGCCTCTGCAGACCCAGTCGGGTCAGCTGGCACCCGTACCGACCAACGGGCAGGCTCCAGTGCCGGCAAGTGGTTCGCAACTCGGCGGTCAGCCGGCCGCGCAGCTGCCCTCTGATCTGGCAACAGCGGCCGGACAGGCGTCCTCGCGGCCTGCCGGACCATCCGCCGCGACCGGCGGTTCCTTGACGGCGGTGGCCGCAACGACGTCCGGTTCCGGCACCCCTTCTGTCCTGAGCGCTGAAGCGCCGGTGACGGTGCAGACGGGTGAGGTGTTGCCGGATGCCGCTTTGCCGGACGCGCCGGTTGCCGACGATGTTGCCACCCTTGCCAAGCCGGGTGCTGACACAGGCGCGCCTGGCAATGCTGCCAAACCCGCCGGTGTCGCCACCACGCAAGCCGGGCAGGGGGCTGACAATCGTGCGGCAAATACGCCTGCGGTGACTGCGCCCGTGGCCGCGGCCACAACCCTTGCGGTTGTTGCGGAAGATGCCGGCCTTCCGGTCACCGATCCCGATACGATGACGGGTTCGGACTTCACCACGGCCAGCGTGCGCGGCGGCGACCTGCATGGCGCCATGCGCACCGAAAGCCTGCAGACGCCGAACCAGACCCAGTCCGCTCATGTGGCCACCCAGGTCGCGGCGGAAATCGCCCGCAATCTGAAAGACGGCAACACCCGCTTCCAGATGCGGTTCGATCCGCCGGAACTCGGCCGGGTGGAAGTCAATATGCGGGTCGGTGCCGATGGCAGCGTCCAGGCTCATCTGATTGTCGACCGGCCCGAAACCCTCGACATGTTCCTGCGCGATCAGCGCGGGCTGGAGCGGGCGCTTGAGGCCGCGGGCCTGAACCCGGACAGTGACAATCTGCAATTCTCGCTGAAACAGGATGGTGGCCAGCAATTCGCCTCGGATCAGGGCGACGGCGGCCAGCAATCCGGCTTTGGCGACAATGGCTCCGAAGGCTCGGGCGATGCGGATCCGGACATCACCGAACGGGTCCGGCTGATGCTTGCCGAACAGCGCGGCGGTCTGGACATGAAAGTATAGAAGGGACGGGATCCGTCCCGGGAGTGAAACATGACCACAGTATCTTCAGCCACCTCTAGCAGCGCTCAGAGCGGTGCCGCCAACAGCAGCAGCGGTCTGATCGCGAATTACGAGCTGTTTCTGACCATTCTGACAACGCAGATCCAGAACCAGGACCCGCTCGATCCACTCGACTCGGCGGAATACACCAATCAGCTGGTGCAATATTCGAATGTCGAGCAGTCGATCAAGCAGAACCAGAACCTGGAAGACATCATTGCCACGTTGCAGAGCAGCCAGAGCCTCAGCTATGTCAGCTATGTCGGCAACGAGGTGACCGCGGACGCGTCCACGACAACGCTGACAGGCAGCCAGGCGAGCTGGTCCTATGACATCACCGAGGAAGCTTCCGGATCCTTCGAGATCCGCAACTCGAGCGGAGCGGTTGTCTATAGCGGCGACATCGAACTCGATGCCGGCAGCGGGACGTTCAATTGGGACGGGCGCACGGACAGCGGTCAGCAGGCCGTCGACGGGCTTTACACCATTTCCTTCGATATGAAGGATGCCAACAGCCGGCCGGAAACGGTCCGGACCACGGTGTCCGGCATTGTCGACCGGGTGGACTGGTCCAGTGGCGAGGCGGTGCTGAAGGTCGGCGACCAGGACTTTCCTGTCAGCTCGGTGACGGCAGTCTCAAGGCCGTCCTAAAGGCAATAATTTCAATTCGCTGCGCATTTGTTGGCTCCGGGCGATGTCCGGAGCCCTTTTTTGCTGGCTTATCGGATTTTGGTCGGGAAACCGGAGTGCCTGCAATTTTCAAGCGTATTCGATTTGCGTTGCAAAATGCACGGGCAAGTCATTATGGTTAACGAATTCATATATCGCTATTTACAAATTGAGTGTTTATTTTTCTGATTTCCTAAATATCATTCACTAAATTTAGATTTTATAGTTAATAAAAATACAATTTTGCTTTAGGCGTTTGTTAAGCGTCATTGTGTAGTCTCAATTCAACTTGGTCATGGTTAGTGTGAGAGTACAATGACCGAACAGATTCGTTCGCGTGTAAAATATGTCATCGGACCCGATGGAAGCCCGCTCACTATTGCGGACTTGCCGCCGACGTCCACGAAGCGGTGGGTCATCCGCCGCAAGGCGGAAGTCGTTGCAGCTGTTCGGGGAGGGCTTCTTTCCCTGGAAGAGGCCTGTCAACGATACACTCTGACGGTTGAGGAATTCCTCTCCTGGCAGAGCTCGATCGAGAAACACGGTCTGGCGGGCCTCAGGGCCACGAGGATCCAGCAGTACCGGAACTGACCGGGCTCAACAGACGTGAGAAGGCGCTGCGCTTGCTGCGCCTGCAAAGGGTCGGCTCCGCCGGCCTTTTTTTGTTTCTGAGGCAAGTCCGTCGGACCTGTTCCATCCTCCCGCAAGCGAACGACCCGTCTGATTAGCGCCGCTGCCGGTCCGTCCGTGCTTCGTGGTGCTGCCGGGGAGGCTTGACCTTTGGGGAACTTATCCAAAAATTAATAAGGTAGGCAGTTTTTCCCCACCTGAGTTGCGTTTTGCATTATCGTAAATCGCTGAATTCTGCCGATCCGGGATAGTGGTAAAGAGCTCGTTAACCACTTGTTAACCCTCTGGGCGGCAAATTTTGCCCATCGAAGGTGTGGCATGCCGAGCCGACTCCAATAATAACGGTTTCAAGGCATGTTTCAGATGCGGGCGGGCATTCGTGAACGGATTGACTGAATTCATAAAAGCACTTGGACCGGCGCGGATTGCCGCGATGGGCGCGGTTGCCGCGATCCTGATCGGCGTGTTCGCGTTCATCATCTTCCGTGTCACCGCACCTCAAATGACCACGCTTTATAACGAGATGACCCTTGAAGACAGCGCGGCGATCGTCAGCCAGCTGGAAAGCCAGGGTGTGCAGTTTGAACTGAAGCGCGAAGGCTCGACCATTCTCGTGCCAAGGGAGCAGGTCGCCCGGCTGCGCATGCAGCTGGCCGCGGAAGGCCTGCCGACCGGCGGGTCCATCGGCTATGAAATCTTCGACCGGACCGACACGCTGGGCGCCACCAGCTTTGTTCAGAACATCAATCACCTCCGGGCCATGGAAGGCGAGCTGTCGCGCACGATCGGTTCGCTGGACCGGATCCGCGCGGCCCGTGTTCATCTGGTGATCCCGGAGCGGCAGCTGTTCCAGCGTGACCGGCGTCCGCCGTCGGCCTCCATTGTCCTGAATGTGCGTGGCGCGCTCGGGCCGGGTGAAATCCGCGCCGTGCAGCACCTGGTGGCCACCGCGGTCGACGGTTTGGACCCCGACAGGGTGTCGATCGTCGACGAGAGCGGCCGTCTTCTGGCCTCCGGTGTCGGCGACGACGAAGACGGTATGGTCTCCGCGTCGCTTCAGGAGCGCACCGTCGCGGTTGAAAGCCGGCTGCGCAACCAGATCGAGGAAATCCTCAATTCGGTGGTCGGCCCCGGCCGGGCCCGCGTCCGCGTCAACGCGGAAGTGGATTACAACCGCCTGACCGAAACCACGGAAACCTTCGATCCGGAAGGTCAGGTGGTGCGCTCGACCCAGACCAAGGAAGAGGCATCGTCCTCCCTGTCGCGGAACGGCCAGGTCACAGTCGGCAATCAGCTGCCCAACCAGGAAGGCGGTCAGGGCGACGCCAACGGCCGGGACACGGCGACGCTGACCGAGGAGATCACCAATTACGAGATTTCCAAATCGACCCGTACGGAAATCATAGAGGCCGGCCAGGTCAAGCGCCTGTCCGTGGCCGTGCTGGTCGACGGTACCTATCAGCCGGACGGCAGCGGCAACAATGCCTATACGCCAAGGTCCCAGGAAACCCTCGACCGGATCGCTGTCCTGGTCCGCTCCGCGGTTGGTTTCGACGCAGCGCGCGGCGACTCCGTCGAGGTGGTCAACCTGCAATTCGCGCTGCCGCCGCAGGACGACCTGCTGGCCGAAGGCGACGAGCTGTTCGAATTCACCCGCGACGACATCATCCGTTTCGCCGAATTGGGCGTTCTGTTCCTGATTGCGCTGCTGCTGCTGCTCTTCGTGGTCCGCCCGCTGCTGCGCCGGATCGTGACGCCGGAAGAAAAACAGCCGCAGGAACTGATGATCGGCCCCGACGGTACGCTGGTCGTCGAGACCGAAGTGCCGCAGGAAGAGACACCGGAAGACGAATTCGTCATCGAATGGCTGGAACAGGCCAAGCAGGAAGGAGCCATGCAGGCAAGCTCGATCGCCAAGGTTGGCGGCATGATCAAGGACCATCCGACGGAAGCAGTGAACATCGTTCGCGGCTGGCTGGATGAGCAGGCCGCCTGATGGCTAGCGATCAACTCCAGCAACAGCTGCAAGTCAGCGCCGATCACGAAGACCGCGAGCTGAAAGGTGCCGAGCGGGCAGCCGTCCTGTTGCTGGCGCTTGGAGAACAGCACGGCGCGCCGATCTGGGAGAAACTAGACGAAATCGAGGTGCGTCAGGTATCCGCGGCCATGGCCAATCTCGGTCCGGTCACGCCGAACATGCTGGAGAACCTGTTCAAGGACTTTGTCCGGCGCGTCAGCTCGAAAGGCGCCCTGACCGGCAATGTCGACGCGACGGAGCGGCTATTGGCCAGCTTCCTGCCGGGCGACAAGGTCAACATCATCATGGAAGAAATCCGCGGTCCGGCCGGCCGCAACATGTGGGAGAAACTCTCCAACGTGCAGGAGAATGTGCTCGCCAACTACCTGAAGAACGAATATCCGCAGACCGTTGCGGTGGTGCTGTCGAAGATCAATTCCGACCATGCCGCCCGTGTGCTCGGCATTCTGCCGGAAGAGCTGGCGCTGGAAGTGGTCAGCCGCATGCTGCGCATGGATGCGGTTCAAAAGGAAGTTCTGGAGAAAGTCGAGCAGACGCTGCGGGTCGAGTTCATGTCGAACCTGACCAACACCTCACGGCGCGACAGTCACGAGATGATGGCCGACATCTTCAACAATTTCGACCGTCAGACCGAGGCCCGGTTCCTGGCGGCGCTCGAAGAGGACAACCGCGAGGCCGCGGACCGGATCAAGACGCTGATGTTCACCTTCGACGACCTGTTGAAACTCGACGCGGCCAGCGCGCAGACGCTCCTGCGCCATGTGGAGAAGGATCAGCTGGCGATCGCGCTCAAAGGCTCGACAGATTCCGCACGCGAATTCTTCTTCGGCAACATGTCCTCGCGCGCCGCCAAGTTGCTCGGCGACGACATGGATGCGCTCGGACCGGTGCGGCTGCGTGACGTGGACGAGGCTCAGACGAGCATGGTGAACAAGGCCAAGGACCTGGCGGCGAAGGGCGAAATCATGATCTCCAAGTCCAAGGGCGAGGATGAAATCATCTACTGATGCGGCAATCGGCAAGTATCTCTAACAGTATGGGCAGCATGACCAACCCGTCGAAATTTCTGTTCAATGTCGACTTCTCGGAACCCGAGGAGCCGCAGGAGGTTGCGCCGGCTGAGCCCGAAGTGCCGATGATCACGGTGGCGGAGCACAAGAAGCTCCTGAAGGACGCGCAGGCAAAGGCCTTCGAGGAGGGCCGTGTCAAGGCACTTCAGGATCTGCAGACCAAACAGGAAACCCTGCTGACGCAGGAGGTCGGTCATCTGGTCGCGGCCGTCGGTGGCGTTCTTGAGACCCTGGACGATGTTCAGGCCACCCGGGAAAAAGATGCGATCAGCCTCGCATTTCTTGTGGCTAGACGGCTGTGCGCCCATCTGATTGCCCGTCAGCCGCTGGCCGAAACGGTGGCGTTGGTGTCAGAATGTCTGGGGCCTCTGCGCAAGGCGCCGCACCTTGTTATCCGGATCGCGGAAAAGGATGTCGAGGCCCTGAAGGCCCAGGTGGATCCGATCGTGCATGAAAAGGGCTTTGACGGTCGCCTGGTCATTCTCGGGGAACCGGAGATCGGCCGCGGCGACTGCCATATCGAATGGGCCGACGGCGGTATCAGGCGGGACCGCAAGGCGCTGGAGACGGAGATCGATACGAGCATTCGCGCTTACCTGCGGGCGCGCGCATCCGAGAAACGCGGAACACCGTCCGCCACGCCGGCGGAAAAGGAAACTAACGAATGAGCGACGAACAGGACACCAACATTCCGCTCGACGAGCTGGAAGCCCCCGAGCGTCACATTGACGAAGGGGATCAGCGAGAGCCGCAATCGGCCGCCGATCTCGAGGCCGTGTTCGACGTTCCCGTGCGGATTTCGGCGGTGCTTGGCCATTCGCGCATGCATGTCTCCGATTTGTTGAAACTGGCCTCGGGTACGGTGCTTGAGCTGGATCGGAAAGTCGGTGAGGCCATTGATATTTATGTAAATAACCGTCTTGTTGCCCGTGGCGAGGTTGTCCTGGTGGAAGACAAGCTCGGTGTGACGATGACGGAAATCATCAAGACGGATCGATAGGAAAAAACGCGGATGCGTCTGTTAATAGTCGGAACCCTTGGCGGCCAGCTGACAACCGCTTCGAAGATCGCCATGCAGGGCGGCGCCCAGGTGACCCATGCCGACGATGTCGAGGGCGCTCTGAGGGTCCTCAGGTCCGGGCGCGGCGCCGACCTTCTGATGGTCGAGGTGCATCTCGACATAGCCGGGCTGATCCAGAAGCTTCAGGACGAGCGGGTGCATGTTCCGGTCGTTGCCTGCGGTGTGGAAACGGATGCCCAGGCTGCGGTCAGCGCCATTCGCGCCGGCGCCAAGGAATATATCCCGCTGCCGCCCGATCCGGAGTTGATCGCCGCCGTTCTGGCGGCCGTTGCCCAGGAGCGCGGCGACCTGATCTACCGGGACGACGCCATGGCCTCCGTGGTCAAGCTGGCCGAGCAGGTGGCGCCGTCGGAGGCATCCGTTCTGATCACAGGCGAGTCCGGCACGGGTAAGGAAGTCATTGCGCGCCACGTGCACAAATGCTCCAACCGGTCATCCAAACCGTTCATCTCGATCAATTGCGCCGCCATTCCCGAGCATCTCCTGGAATCCGAACTCTTCGGCCACGAGAAGGGGGCTTTTACCGGGGCCGTCGCGCGCCGGATCGGCAAGTTCGAAGAGGCCGACGGCGGCACGCTGCTGCTCGACGAGATTTCCGAAATGGATGTGCGCCTGCAGGCCAAGCTTCTGCGCGCCATTCAGGAGCGGGTGATCGACCGTGTCGGCGGCACCCGTCCGGTGCCGGTCAATATCCGCATTCTGGCGACGTCGAACCGGGACCTTGCCGAAACCGTGCGCCAGGGACAGTTCCGCGAGGATCTGCTGTTCCGCCTGAACGTGGTCAATCTGAAGCTGCCGTCGCTGCGCGAACGTCCGGCGGATATCCTGGAACTCGCGCAGTTCTTCATCAAACACTATTCAGAAGCCAATGGCGTGCCGATCCGGCCGCTGGCGGCCGAGGCGCGCCAGGCGTTGATGACCAATCCGTGGCCGGGCAATGTGCGCGAACTTGAAAACACCATGCACAGGGCCATTCTGCTGGCCAGCGGCGCGGAGATCGGCGTCGAGGCGATCCGCATGCCTGACGGCTCGCCGCTGGGCATTTCCAGGGGGGCGGCGGAGCGCGCCGCGCAAACGGCGGAGGCCGTGACGCGGTCCTTTGTCGGCCGCACGGTGGCCGATGTGGAACGCGACCTCATCCTGGACACGCTCGATCACTGCCTCGGCAACCGCACCCATGCGGCGAAAATTCTGGGTATTTCCATTCGCACGCTGCGCAACAAGCTGAATCAATATACCGATGAAGGCATCAGCGTGCCTGGCCCTGGTGAAGCCAGAGCGTAACAAGAGGCGCCCTAGGGCGTCGTGGAACGCGTCGCTTCACGTCAGGCGGCGCAGGTAAGGAACCGGAAGCGGAATGTCGGACACGGCAGCAGGCGGACAAGGCGGACCGGGCGGGCCAGAGGGACCCGCTCCGCAGCAGGCAGCGGCAGCGCCGCAGACTGGCGGCGCGCTGTCGGGCCTGCCCAGCATGCAGGAGCTGATCGACACGCTGCGCAAGGGCGATATCGGTCTCGCGACGGGCATCCTTGTGATCCTGACGCTGCTGATCCTGCCGATGCCGCCGGTGATGCTGGACACGTTCCTGGCGGTCTCCATCATCTTCTCGGTCATGATTCTGATGACCGGCCTGTTCATCCAGAAGCCGCTGGAATTCTCGTCCTTTCCGACCGTTCTCCTGATCGCGACCATGTTGCGGCTCGGCCTTAATATCGCCTCGACACGCCTGATCCTGTCCAACGGTCACGAGGGCACGGCAGCGGCCGGAAACGTCATCCAGTCCTTCGGCAACCTGGTGATGGGCGGCAATTTCGTCATCGGGATCATCGTCTTCGCGATCCTGGTGATCGTGAACTTCGTCGTCATCACCAAGGGTTCCGGCCGTATCGCGGAAGTGGCGGCGCGCTTCACCCTGGACGCCATGCCCGGCAAGCAGATGGCGATCGACGCCGATCTTTCCGCCGGCCTGATCGACGAAGCCGAAGCCAAGCAGCGACGCAAGGCGCTGGAGGATGAAAGCTCTTTCTTCGGCGCCATGGACGGTGCTTCGAAATTCGTGCGCGGCGATGCCATTGCCGGCCTTCTGATCACCTTCATCAACATTCTCGGCGGCATCTTCATCGGCGTCGCCCAGATGGAACTGACCTTCTCCGAAGCCGCCAACAATTATACGCTCCTGACCATCGGCGACGGCCTGGTCTCCCAGATCCCGGCGCTGATCGTATCGACCGCGGCCGGCCTTCTGGTCTCCAAAGCCGGCGTGCACGGCGCCGCCGACAAGGCGCTGGCAGCCCAGTTCACCGGGTATCCCAAGGCACTCGGCATGTCCGCGGCGGTGATGGTGATCCTGGCGCTGCTGCCGGGCATGCCGATGATCCCATTCTTCGGTCTTGCCGGGGTTGCAGGCTATCTGGCCTACCGTGTCAGCTCCCAGAAGAAGCAGGAAGCAGCCGAGGCCGCCCAGGTGAAGGCGGTGGAATCCGCGCCGAAACCGCTGCCGGAGCCGCCGATCACCGACGCCCTCAAGATGGACGAACTGCGCATCGAGCTGGGTTATGCCCTGCTGCCGCTGATCAACGGCAAGGCCACAGGCGACGGCGATGTCCTGACCGAGCAGATCAAGGCGCTGCGCCGCCAGGTCGCCGGCGACATGGGCGTGATCATGCCGCCGGTGCGCATCCTCGACAACATCCAGCTGGGCGCCAACGACTATGTGATCAAGGTGAAGGAAGTCGAGGCCGGCCGGGGCATTCTCTATCCGAACCATTTCATGGTGATGGATCCGGCCGGCGGTCAGGTCAAGCTGCCGGGCACGCACACGACCGAGCCGACCTTCGGCCTGCCGGCGACCTGGGTGGAAGCCCAGTACCGCGAGGACGCGTCCCTGCGCGGCTACACGGTGGTCGATCCGGCGACCGTGCTGTCGACCCATCTGACCGAAACCATCAAGGCCAATATCAGCGAGCTTTTGACCTATGGCGACGTCCAGAAACTCCTGAAGGAGCTGCAGGGCGAGCAGGCCAAGCTGGTCGAGGACCTGATCCCGTCGCAGATCACCGTATCGGGTGTCCAGCGCGTGCTGCAGACCCTGCTCAACGAGCGCATTTCGGTCCGCGATCTCGGCACCATCCTGGAGGGCGTGTCCGAGGCGACCGGCATGACCCGCAACACCGACACCATCGCCGAACATGTGCGCATGCGTCTTGGCCGGCAGATCTGCGCGGCCAATCTGGCGCCCGGCGGCTACCTGCCCTTGATCGCCCTGTCGCCGCAATGGGAACAGGCGTTCCTGGAATCGATTGTCGGCGAGGGCGACGACCGCCAGCTGGCGATGCAGCCGAGCAAGTTGCAGGAATTCGTCGGCCGCGTGCGCGACACGTTCGAGGAAGCCGCCCAGCAAGGCGAGGTACCGGTGCTGCTGACCTCGCCGCAGACACGGCCGTTCGTACGCTCCATCGTCGAACGCTTCCGCGCCCACACCACCATCATGAGCCAGGCCGAGGTCCACCCGCGCATCAAGCTGAAGACGATCGGGTCGATCTGACCCTGAAAACGAGCTTGGGTGTGCTGGGGAAGCAGCCCCTAAACCACCAGATTGATCCGTGCCTGGGCCGCCGTCTGATTGCCGTAGTGGCCGAGCCGACCCTGGTTTTTCAGCACAAACAGGGTGTTCAGCTGCGAGGATTGCAGGGTGACCGACTGCATGGTGTAGGCCAGCGCGTTTATCTTGTCCAAGCGCTTGGCGGCCGATTGACGGCGTTTGGTCCAAGCCTTGTTGTAGTCCGACCAGGAGGGCTTTCGTTGTGAGCGGAAGCGGCTATAGGTGTCCCTCTGGACATAATTCCCAATTTTCGCCATGTGAGCGCCTTTTCAAAAAGACTGCTCTCAGCGTAGCTCCCGAATGTGTGACCAAACGGTTAACGAAGTGTCCGGATCGGAGAATTTTTTACGTTGGGGAAGGTTGGGGCAATCCGGTGCCCGCGGCCTGGCGAGGTCCTAAATCAGCACGTTGACGCGGTTCATGGCAGCCGTCTGGTTCGCGTATGCGCCGACCCGGCCCTGGTTCTGCATCACGAACACCGTGTTGGCCTGGGAGGCCTGCACACCGATGCTGTTGAAAACGCTGGCCACGTTGCGCAGTTGCTGCATTTTCTGCGCCGATGCCTCGCGGCGTTTGGACCAGGCCTTGTTGTAGTCGGACCAGGTCGACTTCCGTTGCGAACTGAAGCGGTTGTGGTAATCGCGCTGGACGTAATTTCCGACTTTGGGCATGGCAGCGTCTTTCATGAACAGGGCTCGATTGTCCCAAAACGTGGTTAACAGCGCGTTAACCAACTGCAATACGCCATTCGGCCCTTGGAGCGAATGGCCGGCGCTGCTATGGCCCATGCCGACACGCGCAACAAAGGAGATTCGACGGTGACACAGACGCTTGGCCCGGTCCTCAATCTGGATGGATATACAGAAGTTCCGGACGGTAAAATTGCCTTTGTCGTCACTTATCTGGAGATGCGCGAAGCCCCGGCGAAGCCCCTCGCTCCGCCTCGCAGCGACGTGACCCTGGAGCGCTGGGACGCGCCCGATGTTGCCACCTATCGCAAGCTGTTCCGGGAAATCGGCGAGGACTGGATCTGGTTCAGCCGCCTGGAGCAGGACGAGGCCGTTCTGGAAAAAACGCTGGCCGAGCCGGCGCGGGACCTGTTTCGGCCGATCAGGGACGGACGGTGTGTCGGCACGCTGGAGCTAGACTATGCCAACCCGGCTGAGCCGGTCGTTGCCTATTTCGGCCTCGTGCCGGGAGCGATCGGCGGCGGACTCGGCCGCTGGCTGATGGGCCAGGCCGTGGACATGGCCTGGGCGCGGCCTGAGACCAAACGCCTGTGGCTGCACACCTGCACAGGCGACAGCCCGCAGGCGATCCATTTCTACCAGTCCTGCGGTTTCACCCCTTACAAGCGCGCCATCGAGGTCGCCGACGACCCGCGGCTCAAGGGGCTTCTCGGCCGGGACCGGGCGCCGCATGTGCCGGTGATCGGGTAGGTCGTGAAGCGACAGAGCACCCTCAACAACTGACGTCATCCTGAGGAGGACCTAAGGTCCGTCTCGAAGGATGGGCCGCTTGTTCCGGAATATGCTGCCGCTCCTTCGAGACGCCGCTTGCGCGGCTCCTCAGGATGACGCCGGTGTGTGTTGCTGCGGCTCCTTGCAGACGAATTTCACGCGCTCATCTTCACCCGTTCCGGAAACGCGTCGGCGATGGATTTCCGGTTGGGCTCCAGAACGCCGCGTTCGGTGATAAGGCCGGTGACGAGGCGGGCCGGGGTGACGTCGAAGGCCGGGTTGCCGACCTCGGAGCCGTCGGCGACGATGTTGATCGTCTCGATGGCACCGGCCTCCGTGCGGCCGGTCATCTGGCTGACCTCCAGCCCGCTGCGTTCCTCGATCGGGATCTGGCTGACGCCGTCGGAAAGCGAGAAGTCTATGGTCGGCGAGGGCAGGGCGACATAGAAAGGCACGTTGTTGTCCTTGGCCGCCAGCGCCTTCAGATAGGTGCCGATCTTGTTGCAGACATCGCCGGTGGCGGTGGTGCGGTCGGTGCCGGTGATGACGATATCGACTTCGCCATGCTGCATCAGATGGCCGCCTGCATTGTCGACGATGACCGTGTGCGGCACGCCGTGATGGCCGAGCTCCCAGGCGGTCAGGAAGGCGCCCTGGTTGCGCGGCCGGGTCTCGTCGACCCAGACATGGACCGGAATGCCGCCGTCATGGGACATGTAGATCGGCGCGGTGGCCGTGCCCCAGTCGACGGTGGCGAGCCAGCCGGCATTGCAATGGGTCAGGATGTTGACCGGTTCGCCTTCCCGCTTCAGCCGGGAGATGGCGGCAATCAGCTCCATGCCATGCATGCCGATCGACATGTTGATGGCAATGTCCTCGTCGCAAATGTCGTTGGCAAGGGTGAAGGCAGCAGCCGCCCGGTTTTCAGGGGCCACCTGGATCAGCGACTTGCGTGCCTTGTCGAGGGCCCAGTGCAGATTGACCGCGGTCGGCCGCGTTTCCAGAAGCGCCGAGCAGGCGGCGTGGAGATTGGCGTCGGACGGGTCGGCGCGCATGGCCAGCGCGACACCATAGCCGGCGGTCGCGCCGATCAGCGGCGCGCCACGCACCTGCATCACGCGGATCGCGTGCGCGGCGTCTTCCATGGTGTGGAGCCTGGCAATCTCAAAGGCATAGGGAAACTTGGTCTGGTCGATGATCTCGACCGAACCGCCATCCTCCGCGAGCCAGATCGTGCGATATTTCTTGCCGTCGACATTCATGACCCAACTCCGCGCTTCCGCATATTGCCTTTGAATAACCCAGGATGAGGCGGAGAGGCCAGTCTTGCCTTGCTGGTCTCATGGTAAAAAATGGCTTAATCTTCGTTAACCATGTTCCGATAGCCGGTGGATAGCGTGCTCAGAATTGGGCTGCGTCTGTTCCGCACCGGTAAGAGTCAGTTAAGACTCTATTGACCAAGAGTGAAACGGAGTCAGGCGCCTCATGTCTGAAATGCAGGATAACGTTGTTCCCCACACCCGCATGCGCTCGCTGCGCGACGCGATCCGCAAGGTTCAGCTCGGCGAAGTCGAGCGCTCCGACGTGGTGGTGGAGCTACAGGACACCGAGCGGGCCCGTCTCGACATGCTCGCGGACGAACTCAAGGACGTTTTCAGGGAAATCCCGGAAGAGGACGACCAGTTCTCGCTGCAGATCATTTCCGGATCGATGCCGCGCCTGTGGATCGACGCCACCAGCCATGTCGCGGTCGGCGGCGACCGGCGCACCTACCGGTTCTTAAAGGACACACGGCTTGGCCGGGTGGTCATCCTGGAAACCGCCAATATCGACGACATGGCCGACTGCCTGACCGAATATATCGCCGAGCGGGTTCTGGAGCGGGAGAAGGCGCTGGAGGGCGACTGGCTCAACAACCGGCTGCGCCAGGTGGCGCTTGACAGCCAGGTGGTGCGCGTCAAGGAAAGCCGCACGCCGTGGCTGGCGGTGGTCGGCGCCTTCGGCATCGGCCTTGCCGCCGGCATAGTAGGACTTGTCGCCTTTGCCTGGTTCGCCAATCCGCTTTGATTTTTTGAATTTTCCGGCACCTGAGTGTCACCCCGGACAAGCGAAGCGCAAATCCGGGGCCTACTCGCCGGGCAGCTTGCTGAAGCCGCAGGTGCGTTATCAGGAATTGCTCGCCTGTTCCCACCATTCTGGAAGTGAGTAGGCCCCGGGTCTCGTTTCGCTCGCCCGGGGGGACACCGAATTATCCGCCAATTTTTTCGCGGCCTACGCATGGCCGTTGCAAGGGGCGCAAAGGCAGCGCTCCGGGTTTATATCCGCTCACACCGGTACCTCGACCTCCCGCTTCGCCAGCAGCTTGACTGGTTCTTTCGGCGCTTCAAAGCCGTGTTCCTCCATCCGGCAGGACCAGCCGGTATTTGTCTTTTCGATCCTGAAGAGATTGTAGCGCGCCGCAGGTTTTTTGCCGCCCGGGGCGCTGGTGGCCGAGGGCACGCCGACAACGGAAACCGGACCGCTTGGGCCGTCAATGGTCTCGAAGCTGTCGATATGGGTGTGGCCGTGCAGGATCAGTTCGGCGCCCGCGCGCTTGACCACCGCACGCACCCTGGAGGCGTCCGACAGGCGTTTGTGCCAGTGGGTGGCATGTTTGAAGGGGGGATGGTGCAGCATCACAACCCGGAAAAGCCCCTCGGCGCCGAGTTGCTCCAGAACGGCCCTGAGACGTTTGCTTTGCTCGCTTCCGACCCGGCCGGTCGCGAACCATGGAGCGCTGGCGCGGCCGGTGGTAACGCCGACAAGAGCAACGTCGCCGCGTTTGCGCACATAGGGAAACGTGGCTTCGGATTTTGTTCCGGCTGCAGGGGCGCCGTCGGCGTCATCGCCGCACATATAGGGCCACCAGGCGGCCCGCGCACGGCGGACGGCTCCGGGCACATAGGCATCGTGGTTGCCCGGCACAACGGAAACGTTCCGGGGCTCGCCGATCTCCTCCAGCCAGGTACGCGCCCCTGAGATTTCAAGCGGCAAGGCGATATTGACCAGGTCTCCCGTCACCGCAATGTGGTCGGGAGCCTGCGCCTTCATGTCCTCGACGAGCTGCTCCAGGTAACTGGCGCCCATGATCTTGGAGCGGTTGCGTTGCCAGTTGAGATAGCCGAGCAGTCGCTTGGAAAAGAGCTGGAGGAGCTTCGGGTCGGGCAGGGGGCCGAGATGCGGGTCGGAAATGTGCGCGAGCGTGAACATGGTTCGTTGATATTCAGGTTCCCGCTGCGGTGCAATGCGTTCCTGCAGATCGCCGCAAATTCGTAGCCTAATCGCAAAAGCAAAGGGCGCCGTGTCCGGAGACACAGCGCCCTTTTGCGGGGGATCTGGTCAGGCCAGCCGGTTATTTGGCCGGCTTGACCGTCTTGGCAGCTTTCGGAGCTTTTTGCGTGCTCTGGTCCGCGGAGCGCGTGGTTTCGCGCAGCGTCGCGCCAACAACATTTACAAATCCGAACATATTAGCCACTCCGTTCAGATCCTTCGACGGCCTTAGTTGGACGCGAAGGTGGTCAGGGTTGCCGCGATGCGCGGGTTGGTCAGGTCGACAGCCGGCTTCCACTGGTAGTGGTTACGGTTGCGGCGGCGTTTGCCAAAAAGTGCGTTCAACATGGTCTTTTCCTTCATCAGCGTCCGGCAACGGACGCGCTGCCTTCGAATTCATCTTGTTGCACGATATATAGGCAGGGACAGTTGAAAGGAGGAGCGTTATTCTGCCTTGGCTGCATTGCAGCAATTGCATGGGTTAACAAAGCCTTGCGCTGCTGGTTTTCCGGGTATCTCGCTGAAAATGCTGAAACTTCTGTCTCTACTGCCTGCATCCTGGACACGCCGCCTGATCCAGCAGGCTGGACTTGTCCGCAATCCCTACACGCTTGGCGTTCGCGTGATCGTGGAAGACGGCGACAAAAGGGTGCTTTTGGTGCGGCACAGTTACCTCGCTGGCTGGTACTTGCCGGGCGGGGGTGTCGACCGGGGCGAGACGATGCCGGAAGCCGCCTGCCGGGAGGTCCAGGAAGAGGCTGGCATTGCTGCGGAAGACCCGCCGCGTCTGCTGAACGTCTATCTCAATGCGGAAGTCACCGGCCGCGACCATGTCGGCCTGTTTCACCTGGAGCGCTGGAGCAAGACGGAGACCTTCCTGAAACCGAATGCGGAAATCCTCGAGGCTGGCTTCTTTGCGGTTGATGCCTTGCCCGACGGGCTCAGCAAGGCAACAGCGCTGCGGCTTGAGGAATTCAGGTCAGGGGTGTTCGTGTCGGACAGGTGGTGACGGAAGCCTCTCTTGAAGCTTCTCCATCGTCATCCCGGCCAAGCGTCGCGCGAGCCGGGATCGGGGAGCCACGCTCATTCATTACTGACTTGTTGCGTGTCGGCGGACTCCGAGGCTCCCCGGTCCCGGATCTTCGCTGCGCTGCGTCCGGGACGACGATGGAGAGTGAGGTTTGGGGCGACAGGCCGTTTGGTTTGATTGCCTCTTAAGCCGCCGACCTGAACCTGTCGCGGTCATGCGGCCGGGTCAGGTCCAGATCCGGTCCGACCGGCACGATGCGGGTCGGGTTCACGCTTTCATGCGAGCCGTAATAATGCTGCTTGATCGTGTCCATATCCACGGTGCCTGCGACGCCCGGCATCTGATAAAGCTCGCGCAGATAGTTGGAGAGGTTCGGATAATCCACGATCCTGCGGATGTTGCATTTGAAATGGCCGACATAGACCGGATCGAAGCGCACCAGCGTCGTGAACAGGCGCCAGTCGGCCTCGGTCAGGCGGTCGCCAACCAGGTAACGCTGATGCGCCAGAAGCTCTTCAAGGTCATCCAGCGTCGCGAACAGGGCCGTGACGGCTTCCTCGTAGGCTTCCTGGGTCGTGGCGAAGCCGGACTTGTAAACGCCGTTGTTGACCGTGTGATAGACACGCTCGTTGATGGCATCGATGTCGGCGCGCAGCGCTTCCGGATAGAAATCGAGCGTCGATCCGGTCAGACCGTCAAACGCGGAATTCAACATGCGGATGATCTCGGAGGATTCGTTGCTGACGATGGTCTCTTGCTGCTTGTCCCAGAGGATCGGTACCGTGGCGCGGCCAGTGTAATGCGGGTCTGCCTTGGTATAGATGTGCCAGGCGTATTTGGCGCCGGTCAGCGGATCGATCTCGCCGAATTCCCAGCCGTTTTCCAGCATCAGGGGCTGAACGGCGGACACCGTGATCAGGTCCTCAAGCCCTTTCAGCTCGCGGAAGATCAGGGTGCGGTGCGCCCAGGGGCAGGCATAGGAGACAAACAGGTGGTAGCGCCCGGCCTCAGCCTTGAAGCCGCCGCCGCCGCTTGGGCCGGCGGAGCCGTCGGCGGTGATCCAGTTTCGAAAGGCGGCGTCCTTGCGCACGAACCGGCCCCCGGTGGATTTTGTGTCATACCATTGATCCGTCCAGACACCGTCAACCAGCAATCCCATTGAACTCTCCCGTGTTGTGTTCGTTGGTTAGGTTGTGCGGAAGCTCGGAAAATCAATCAACTGAAAGCACCGTTCGGGCTCCTTGAACAATCAATGACCTGGAGCCTGGGCGGAAAAAATGCTGGACCAAAGCTGCCGTCGCGTGCTAACCGCTTCCTTCCACTGAGAAATCGCCGGAGTTCCGCAAGAGGTCCGGCAAGCGAGAAACGGGACCCATGACCGCAGGTCTGAACCTCCGACGACGAACCAGCCGACGAGACATCTCTCGTCCGTGCCGTCGCGGCTGACCTGAACCCGGATCTCCTGATCATTTTGTCCGGGTTCCCGGCAGGCGCGCTTTTCAAAAAAAGACTGCTTGCTGGAACCAGCCTAATGAAACAGACCATGTGGGTTATTCGACCCGAACACATTTCAGACAATGACGCCATCGAAGCTCTGCAGGCGGAGGCCTTCGGCCCCGGCCGGTTTGCACGCACGGCTTTCCGGGTGCGCGAAAACGTGCCGCACCGGCCTGACCTGTCCTTTGTCGGTCACGCGGGTGACAAGGTCGCCGGTTCGATCCGGCTGACACCAATCCGGATCGGCACATCGGATGCGCTGCTGCTCGGTCCGTTGACCGTGTCGCCGGATTTCAAGAACCGGGGACTGGGAAAGGCTCTGATGCGCACGGCCATGGAAGCGGCGGCAGCTGCGGGCGACAGGATCGTTCTCCTGGTCGGCGACGCGCCCTATTACAGCCCCTTCGGCTTTCAGCAGGTGCCGCCCGGGCGGATCACCCTGCCGGGCCCGGTGGATCCGGCCCGGCTGCTGGTGGCGCTCCTCAATGACGGCGACTTGCCGGAAGGCGCCGTGCATGGCGGGGTGTCGGGGTGAGGCGTTCCTGAACAAGCGGCCGATCCTTCGAGACGGCCTGCCGGCCTCCTCAGGATGACGCTGTGAGGAAACAGCAAGGCTCCTTCACCACACTCAGCGTCATCCTGAGAAGCGCGCTTGCGCGCGTCTCGAAGGATCGGCTGCAAACTCCATCCACCAACCCTACCGGCCCTCCCGGTACCAGGTCAGCGACAGGGCGCCGAGCAGCAGGGCGAGACCGAGTAGGCCGATCATCAGCGGGTAGCGGTCGATGCCGTTGAGCACGCTGGCCTCGGTTGCCTTCAGGCCGATCCAGCCATTGCCGGCATAGCTTGCCGACTGATGCATGGAGACAACGCGGGGAGCGTTGAGGTCTCCGCCGATGTCGCGCAGGCGCTCGGACGTGCCGCCGGTTGCCTCAACGAGCGGGGCCAGCGGTTCCGTGGACGACAGGACATCGGTGTATTCACGCGGGTTCTGCGGGCCGACATGGATGAGCGCGCTCATGGTGCCTTCGCTGACGGAAAAGAGCCCCGTCTCCGTGACCGGCAATCCGCCTCGCCAGAGGCCCGGTTCCTGCTCGGTCAAGGTCACTTCGGAGCGGTCGCCGGTCGGTGAGATGACGGTGACGTCGTCGATGCTTTCGCCGAGAGTCTGGCGCTCGATCACCAGTTCCGGCCCGCGCAGCGAGACATTCAGTGCTTCTTCTTCAAGATCCGGCTCCTGCATCAGCCAGTGGGCCAGACGGCGCAGCAAAGGCACATGGGGGCCACCGCCTTCATAACCGCGTGCCCACAGCCAGACATGGTCGGAGAGGAGCATGGCGACCCGGCCTTCGCCCTCCCGGTTCAGCACCAGGAGCGGCGTGTCGCTCGGGCCGGACATGAGGGTGTGGCCGGCGTCAATTTCGGTGTCGACGGCGCGGAACCAGCGGCTCCAGGCTGGCGGATCCTGTTCGGACCCCGGCAGGCCGCGGGTCACCGGATGACGTTCGCCGAGATTGGCCAGGGTCGCGTGGAAGGGTTGCTCCAGGATGGTTCCGGTCGGCCGTGCCGGCAGGATCGGTGCCAGCGGCGTGCGGTAGAGGCTGCCGCCCTCGGCGTAATCCGGTCCGCCGGCCAGGAGCACGGCGCCGCCATCGCGGACATAACGGGCGATGTTGTCGAAATAGAGCATCGGCAGCACGCCGCGGCGGACGTAACGGTCGAAGATGATCAGGTCGAATTCGTCGATCTTGACCGAGAACAGTTCCCGGGTTGGAAAGGCGATCAGCGACAACTGGTTGATCGGCGTGCCGTCCTGCTTCTCAGGCGGGCGCAGAATGGTGAAATGGACCAGGTCGACCGAGGCATCCGATTTCAGGAGATTGCGCCAGGTGCGTTCGCCGGCGTGGGGCGAGCCGGACACCAGCAGCACCCGCAAGTTCTCGCGAATGCCGTCAATGGTGACGACAGCCCGGTTGTTGAGCGTGGTCAGCTCGCCGGTCAAGGGCTCGGCATCGAACTCGAAAATGTTGTCGCCGCCATGGGCGATTTCGACCGGAATGTCGATCTTGACGCCGGTCTGTGCCATGCGTTGGGTAATGACGTCGCCGTCCCGCTTGACGGTCAGGCGGACCTGATCGCCGGGGCCTGTGCCCTGGCCCTGATCGACGACGGTCAGGCTGACGGTCTGTTCGGAGCCGACCAGCCCGAAACGGGGGGCCTTGTCCAGGACGATGCGGCGGTCGCGTTCCTCCACGCGGCCGGTGATCAGGCCGTGCACCGGCGCATCGAAGCCGAGCGCGCCGGCTGTCTCCGGTATGTCGTGGATCTGGCCGTCGGTTACGATGATGGCGCCGCCGACCCGCTCCGGCGGCACGTCGGCAAGGCCGTTGGTAAGTGTCTGAAACACCTGGGTGCCGTCACCGGAACCGGAATTGCGGGCTTCCAGGACGCGCAGGTCAAAACCCTTGAGCGCCTCGATGCGCCGCTTGATTTCTTCCGCGGCTTCTTCGGTGGTTGCCTCGCGTCCGGCCAGCCGCTGGCTCTGGCTCTTGTCGACGACGAGCGCGACGACGCTCGAGAGCGGCTCACGGTCTTCCCGCTCGACGGCGGGATTGGCGAGCGCGAACAACAGCAGCGCCATGGTTGCGGATCGGAGCAACCAGCCGCGCAGACTGAGGTAACCGGAGATGCCGGTGAGCAACAGGGCAAGAGCGGCCCCTGCGATCAGGGCCCAAAGGGGTAACAGCGGGTCGAAGGAGAGGGACCAGACCATCAGCGCTCCACGTGTCTCATTGCCCGAGCCGTTCGAGCAGGGCGGGGATATGAACCTGGTCGGCCTTGTAGTTGCCAGTCAGGCTGTACATGACGATGTTGACACCGGAGCGGAAGGCGTAATCCCGCTGCACCGGGTTGTTGGGAACCGTCGGATACATGAATTCGCCGGTGCTGGTGATCGCCCAGGCCGCCGCGAAATCGTTGCCGGTGATCAGGATCGGCGACACGCCGTCACCTGCGCGCACAGGCCGGTCGCCACGCGCTGCGACTTCTTCCAGGCTTTCGACCCAGAGCGGGCTTGTGGCATAGCGGCCCGGGAACGTGTCCAGAAGATAGAAGGCCTTGGTCAGCACGTGATCGGGCGGCACCGGCTCCAGCGGCGGCACATCCAGATCTTCCAGGATCTCCCGCAGCTTCAGGGTTGCCGGCGTCGAGGCGAAGCTGTTGGCCGAGGCGTTGATGTGGTCGCGGGTGTCGAACAGGATCGTGCCGCCATTGCGCATGAAGGTGTCGATGCGGGCGATGGTCTGGTCGCTCGGCTTGTCCATGGCCGGGTCGATCGGCCAGTAAAGCAGGGAATAGAAGGCGAGTTCGTCCCGGGCGATGTCGATTGCGATCGGCGCGCCCGGCTCCAGAGCAGTGCGTTCCCCGAGGAACTGGGACAGGCCGGCGAGGCCTGCAGCGCTGGCGTCGTCGATCTCCGGATTGCCGGTCAGCACATAGGCAAGGCGGGTGTCCAGCGCCGATTCCAGAGCCTGCAGCTCGGCATTGGCCGATTGCGCGCGGGCGCTGTCAGCCCCGGGCAAGGCCAGAAGCGTCAGCCCAAGCAACAGGGCGAGGCCGGCACTGACATTGCGGCTGCGCAGGCCGATGCGGCTGAGACCGCCGGCCAGCAGGAACACCGCGATCGTATCGACCACCATCAACAGGAACGCCAGCGTGAAGAAAGTGGCCCTCAGATCCAGCGGATCCGCTGTCGGATAATCCGATACCACTGCGGCCTCTCCCAAGGGAGCCAGGTCCAGGGGAGCTAGGCTGTCGTCTTTTTTCATGAGGTTCAGGGCCCGGAACCCGTCTTCAGTTCCATAAAGGCCCGGCGGGGTTCTGCGGCTGGCGACGGCACCCTGGAAATCGGCGGCGCTAACCGGTGTGACTTCGACCGGCGGCGGCCCGAAACGGCCATAGCCGTCCAGCAGCCTGAGGGGCGGCAACACGCTTTTCGACGGCGTGCCGTCCGCTGTCGTTTCCGACGCGGCAACCACGTTCGACACCGACAGGATCCGGCGCAGCATGTTCAAAAAGACACCGGAGAGCGGCAGGTTGGACCAGGAGGAGTCGGCTGTGACGTGAAATAGGACAATGGATCCGGCGCCGACCGTCGTGGCCGTCACAAGCGGGGTGCCGTCTTCCAGCATGGCCCAGGTCCGGTCCGGAAGATCTGAGGTCGGTTCCGCCAGCACCTGTCTGGTCACGGCGACTTCCTCGGGAACCTTCAGGCCGGCAAAGGGCGATCCGTCCGGAAAGTCGGCCAGATGCTGCGGCTGTTTCCAGGAGAGCGAGCCTCCGAGAGAACGGTCACCGGCGCGCAGGCGAACCGGAATGAGGTCATCGCTGCCGCCCGCGGTACGGGGGCCGGCAAAACGGACCAGAGTGCCGCCGCTCTCAACCCAGTCGCGCAAGGTTTCGACCGTTGTGTCAGGCAAACGGCCAACATCTGCCAGGACCAGAACGGATATGCCCTGGTCGATCAGGGACGGAACCGCCTCGGCAATGTCGTTCACGCGCGGTTTGCGGATGTCGGAGAAGGGGGCGAGCGCCCGTTCAAGGTAATAGATCGGCGACAGCAGCGGCTGATCCAGATCGCCCGACTGGCCCGAGATGACACCGACGGTGCGCCGGCGCCAGCTGTCGTCTACCAGCTGGACGGCGCCCGCCGCGGCCTCGCCGGAAATTTCGACCCGGGCGATGTCGTTGCGCAATTCGCTCGGCAGTTCGAACCGGGCCAGGGCTTCGGCGGCGCCCGTGTCGAAACGCGCTTGCACCTCGCCCAGAACCAGGCCTTTCAGATCCAAGGCACGCACGGTGGCGGCGCTGAGCGGTTGGTCTGGATGACGGACCACCGTAAGGGTCAGCGCCTCGGCATCATTGTTGAGGTTTTTCAGCCCCATGGGCGTGTCGAGTCCGGTGAACACCGTGATTGGCACACCCCCGGCGATCTGGGCCAGGTCGGTTACGAAGGCCCCTTCCGTGCTCGTGTCGTCCGACAGCCAGATGATCGCACTCGGGAGCGCTTTTTGGGCGGCCTTGCGCAGACCCAGGCTGAGTTCAGACCGTTGCGGCGGATGAGGTCGCGGCTCGAGTGCGCGCAGTTTTTCCAGGGCTGTGGTGGCGGCCTCCGGCGTGAAACTCTGGCCTTGGCCTTCGGCCGTGGCGGCAAACAGGACGGGCTGACCTTCCTGTTCGGCGGTGGTCAGAATTTGTTCGGCGGCACTCATCTGGGAGTCCCAGCTCCGGGCAGAAGACCAGCCATTGTCGATCAGCACCCAGAGCACACCGTCGCCCGTGGCAACCGGTTCGGCGGAACGCCAGACCGGGCCGGCCAGGGCAACAATCAGAATGGCCGCCAGCAGCAGGCGCAACAGGGTCAGCCACCAGGGACTGCGCTGCGGCGTTTCTTCATGCTGCTCAATGTCGAGCAGCAGGCGTGTCGGCGGAAACTGGATCTCGCGCGGACGGGGCGGCGTCAGCCGCAACAGCCACCAGATCACCGGCAGCAACGCAAGAGCTCCCAGGATGAACGGGGCGGTGAACGTCAGGGGCAGGCCAGCAAACACGGCTCAGACGCCTCCTCTCTGCATGACGTCCAGCGCGCCGGACAACGCGCTGTGCAAGACCAGCAGCGGTTCGGAAGCCGGCCGGTCGGTATGGTGCATTACATAAGTCCAGCCGGCCTTTCGGGCCATGTCGCGCAACTCAGACCGGTGGGCTTCCAGACGGTTCCGGTAGTCCTCGCGCCAGTTTTCCGCGCGGCCGGCCGTCAGCCGCAAGCCGAGTTCCGGATCGGTGAATTCCACGCGGCCGTCAAACGGAAAGGTTTCCTCGATCGGGTCGAGCACATGAACCAGATGGCCCTTGGCACCGGTGCCGGCGACGCGGGAGACCCAGGCGGCAATGTCTTCCAGCGGATCCAGGAAATCGGAGACGAGCACGACGTCGGCGAAGCGTTTGACCGAGGCCGTGTCCGGTAGAGCGACGGGTTTGGAGAGATGCGTCAGGGCGTCGGCGAGACGTTCGGCGGCCCGCCGGTCCGAGAACGGACGGGTGAGCCCGGGCAGGCCGATGCGCTCGCCCGTTTCCGCGAGCATGTCCGCCAGTGCCAGCATCAGGACGATCGAGCGGTCGCGCTTGGTCACCTGTGCCAGACGCGACCGGAACACCATGGAGGGCGACAGGTCGGCCCAGAGCCAGACCGTGTGGGCCGCTTCCCATTCGCGTTCGCGCACATAAAGATGGTCGTCCCGGGCGGAGCGGCGCCAGTCGATGCGCTTGGCGGGCTCGCCCAAATAGAACGGTCTGAATTGCCAGAAACTTTCGCCAGGGCCCGCGCGCCGGCGGCCGTGCCAGCCCGCGATGATCGAGCTTGCGACATGGCTGGCCTCGACCAGAAGGTCCGGCAGCGCATCGGCGACGGACCGCGCCTCGCCGATCACATTCGGCCAGGTCGTCGGGTCAATGCCGGTTTTTGCGCTGCTTGGATCCATGAGGCGGGCTCCCGGGTGGGGTTGAAAGGAACTCAGGCGATCTGGGCTTTCACCCGGCGGACTACATCCCTGACCGTGTGGCCGTCGGCGCGGGCCGCGAAGGTCAGCGCCATTCGGTGCTGCAGCACCGGCTCGGCGAGAGCAAGCACGTCGTCCACGGACGGGGCAAGACGGCCGTCGACCAGGGCGCGGGCGCGCACGGTCAGCATCAGGGCCTGGCTGGCACGCGGACCCGGGCCCCAGGCGATCAGCTTGGTGAGATCGGAAGAGCCTTCGCCCTCGTCCGGCCGGGCCGAGCGGACCAGTTTCAGGATCGCCTCGACCACCGATTCCCCGACCGGCATGCGCCGCACCAGCTGCTGGTAATCCATCAGCTCGTCCGCCGACATCGCAACCTGAGCCTCGGCCTGGTTGGCGCCGGTTGTTTCCAGAAGGATCCGTCGCTCGGCTTCCAGATCGGGGTAATGCACGTCGATCTGCATCAGGAAGCGGTCGAGTTGGGCTTCCGGCAGGGGGTAGGTGCCCTCCTGCTCCAGCGGGTTCTGGGTGGCCAGCACGTGGAAAGGCCGTGGCAGGTCGTGGGGATGGCCGGCCACGGTCACGTGGTATTCCTGCATCGCCTGCAAGAGCGCGGACTGGGTGCGCGGGCTGGCGCGGTTGATTTCGTCGGCCATCAAGAGCTGAGAAAAGACAGGGCCTGGAATGAAACGGAATGAGCGGCCGCCGTCGGCGCTCTGTTCCATCACTTCCGCTCCCAGAATGTCGGAGGGCATCAGGTCAGGAGTGAACTGAATGCGGCGGGCGTCCAGGCCGAGCACGGTTCCGAGCGTTTCCACCAGCTTGGTCTTGGCGAGGCCGGGCACACCGACCAGCAGCCCGTGGCCGCCGGCTAGGATGGTGACCAGCGACTGCTCGACCACCGCCTCCTGACCGAAGATGATTCGGGCGATGTCGGACTTGGCGTCGGAGATCCGGCTCACGGCGCGTTCGGCATTTTCAGCTACGGCGGCGAGATCTTCTTCGCTTGGGCTGGAGGGGGAAACAACGCTCATGAATCACCTTTCCCGTCATGTATCTAGTCGGCTGCCAGACCCGGTTGGCGGGGAGCCGCCCGGATGCGTGGTTGCTGCGACTCTTGCAGTCTGACACCATATAAATCAGTAGATAAGGCGCAATTGTGCGCCATACAGTGGAAAGGTCCAAGATTCTTTCGCTGCACTGGGGAAAAGGTTTGGCATCCCCTTGCAGGGCGTGAAAGGCAAATGATCGTGAGGCGTCGGGACTTGTCAAAATTCCCGGTAGGCGAAGAGACGGCAGACAAAGGAAAAACAAGCATGGCGGTCAAATCCCCGTTTCAGGATGCAGCGATGCCGGCAGGCCTCGCGGCTTTGATGAGCCGGGCGGATGCCGGCGACAAGGCACCGCCGCCGGTGGAGAAATGGAACCCGCCTTTTTGCGGTGATCTCGATATCCGGATCGCGCGGGACGGCACATGGTTCTATCTCGGATCGCCGATCGGCCGCTTGCCGCTGGTCAAGCTGTTCGCCTCCGTGCTGCGCAGGGACGAGGACGGCAAACACTATCTGGTCACCCCGGTGGAGAAGATCGGCATCACCGTCGAGGACGCGCCCCTTCTGGCCGTGGAAATGGCCGCCGGGGGAGAGGCCGAGACACAGCAACTGACCTTGCGCACCAATCTGGGCGATCTGGTGAAGGTGGGGGCCGAGCATCCGCTGCGGTTCGAAAAAGAACCGGACAGCGGCGGGTTGAAACCCTATGTTCATGTCAGGGGGCGTCTGGAAGCCTTGTTCACGCGCGCCCTGATGTATCAACTGGCGGACCTGATGGAACACCGCGGCGATGATATGGGCGTGTGGAGCGGCGGCGTTTTTTTCGCAGTCAGCCCGGATCTTCTCACCGCACCGGAGTGAAAGCATGACGACCGACGACAGACCGGGTGAACGGGCCGTATGACAGTGCCGCTGATCAATGACGATTTTGAACGGACCGGTTGGCGGGACCATCTTCAGGCACGGCTTGGCGAAGCCGCGCGGCAAGGGCTTGCCGTGGAAACCGGAGACCATATTCTCAACCCGGATCTTGGACCCTATGCGCGGTGGGAAGGGCCGCCACGGGACGCGGCCGTCCTGATTGGCGTCCTGGAACGGGGCGACGAACCCAGTGTGGTGCTGACACAGCGCACCGGACATCTGAAATCCCACGCCGGACAGGTGGCCTTTCCCGGCGGCAAGATCGATCCGACGGACAACGGGCCGGTCGAGGCGGCGCTGCGCGAGGCGGATGAGGAAATCGGCCTTTCGCCCGGCGATGTCGAACCGCTGGGCCATCTCGCGCCCTATCTGACGGGATCCGGCTACCGGGTTGTTCCGGTCATCGGTGCGATCCGCGACAATGTCTCCTTCCATCCCAGTCCCGATGAGGTCGAGGATGTTTTCGAAGTGCCCCTGCGGTTCCTGATGAACCCGGCCAATCACCAGAAACTCAGCCGCGAATGGCAGGGCAAGCGGCGCTACTTTTATGCCATGCCCTATGGTGAGCGTTATATCTGGGGCGTCACCGCGGGGATCATCCGCTCCATGTACGAAACGGTTTATCGCTGATGTTTCGAGTGTTTCTGGCACACCTCTTCCTGTTTCTGCTTCCCTTTTTCGGCTATGCGCTGTGGCTGTGGTTCAGCAAGAAGAGCAATCATCCCGAGCGATGGTCCAAGGGGCCGATTGCCTGGCTGACCCTAAGCGGCCTTGTTCTGGTGATCGCCGGTCTTGTCAGCATGGCAACGCTCGACCGGAGCCCTGAAGGCGCGGACTACATTCCCTCGCAAATGCGCGATGGCGTGTTTGTCCCAGGCCGGTTCGAATGAGGCGATGAGCGAAAAGGTCGACCACATACTGGCGCAGGCCGACTGGCTGCGGACCGACGGCATCCAGGCCGTCTTCTCGGCCATCGAGCAGGACGGCGACGAGGCCCGGGTGGTCGGCGGTGCGGTGCGCAATACGTTGCTCGGCCACCCCGTGCCGGATGTCGATATCGCTACGACGGCCCTGCCTGAAACGGTCATGCAACGTGCCCGGGCCGCAGGTCTGAAGCCGGTCGGGACCGGCCTCGACCATGGAACGGTCACCGTCATCAGCGGCGGTTTCCCCTATGAAGTCACCACGCTGCGCGAGGATGTCGAAACCTTCGGCCGTCAGGCCCGTGTGGTCTTCGGCCGCAATTGGGTCCGGGATGCGGAGCGGCGGGATTTCACGCTGAACGCCCTTTACACGGACCGTCATGGCCGGCTGCGGGATCCGTTGGGTGGGCTGGAGGACTGTCTGGCCCGCCGTATCCGGTTCATCGGCGATCCGGACAAGCGCATCCAGGAAGACTATCTGCGCATCCTTCGATTCTTCCGCATCTATGCGGCCTATGGCGCGGGAGAAATGGATGCGGCCGGGCTCGGAGCCTGCCTGCGCCAGCGCGATGGCCTGCGTCACCTGTCCGCCGAACGCATCGGCCACGAGATGCGGCGTCTTTTGAGGGCGCCTCTGGCAGGACCGGCGCTGTCCATGATGAACGATTGCGGACTCTGGGAAATCGCGACAGGCGGGCTGGCGCGTATAGACGATTTTCTGGCTCTGAGAACGTTGTCGCACATTGCGGCGGAAGTGACCGATCCGGAACTGGGTCTCGTCGTGCTGGCGGGATTTGTGCGCGAGGATCTTGAACGGATCTGCGACAGGTTCCGGCTGTCGAATGCCGAGCGGGGCAGAATGCGATCCGCATGGGCGGCCATGAAGCGCTTTCGCCAGAGGAAAGATCTGCCGGAGGCCGAGGCCCTGATCTACGAATTCGGCCGGCAGGGGGCGCTTGACGGTTTGCTGGCCCACTGGGCCGGCCAGAAAGCGCGCGGACAGGCGGCGGATGCAGCCTATGAAGACCTGTTGTCGCGGCTGCGACAGTCTCCCTTGCCGGTCTTTCCGCTGAAAGGCGCGGATCTGATCGCCACCGGCCATGCCCCCGGGCCTGCACTGGGGGACCAGCTCAAACGTCTTGAGGCAAGCTGGCGCGACAGCGGCTTCTCCTTGAGCAAAGACGATCTGATGCGGTTGGCAGGTGCTTGTTCTTAAGCAAATATTAGGTGGCAACACGTCACAGCTAGTTCTGCGATTTACCCAGAGTAAATGATCCGGCTCATCCCTATTTGGTTACGGGAGACAATCGGCGAGGCAAGGAATGGAAATTGTTCTGATATCGGATGGACCGCTTCCACTCGAATCGCCGGTTCGGAAACTACCCTTCTTCTTCCCGGCACGGCTGGTCGACATGGCGAAAGTCTCGCCGCGGACGGTCGGCGGGGCCCAGGTTGCGATCATCGAGCTGCTGGACGCGAGCGACGCCGGCCTGACGGCGCTGAAGAACTCCTGGGAAAGCATTGCGGAAATTCCCGCGATCTGCCTTGTTTCGAAGAAGAACCGACGGGAAGTCATCCAGGCGGCCGCGCTTGGCAAAACCGAAGTGATGGAGCGCGACACGCCGTTGTCGATGCTGGTCCGGATCCTCAAGGCCAAGGTCGGTTTCGATCCGATGGCGACCGCGCCGTCAACGGTTCCGCCGAAGACCCTGGAAGCCTATCGTCAGGGCAATGCCTTTCTGGAAAGCGTCGCCCTGTCGGCGACGGACGGATCGAACATCCAGGTCAAGCTGATGAACGACAGTGCCAAGGAAATCCTGGCAGCCCTGTCGCTTGATGGCATGGGGCCATGGATGGAGGCCGTCCAGTCGCATCACAGCGGCACTTATTGTCATTCCCTGATGGTCTCCGGCATCGCGGGTCTGTTTGCCAGGCATCTGGGCTGGAACGAGGCGGATTGCCAGGAAGTCGTTGCGGGCGGGCTGCTGCATGACATTGGCAAGATGCGGATCCCGCTGACCATTCTCGACAAGGTCGACAAGCTCACGCCAGAAGAGCGGGCGATCATCGACAAGCACCCGCAGTTCGGCCGGGACATCCTCAAACCGAGGCTCGAAGTGCCGATGGACATCAAGAAGATGGCAATCCAGCACCATGAGTTTCTGGATGGATCGGGCTATCCCGACGGTCTTAAGGCCGCTCGGATCTCGCCGAAAGTGCGGCTTATGACCATTTGCGACATCTTCACCGCGCTGACGGAAACCCGTGCCTACAAAGAGGGGATGCCGGTCAGGGCCGCGCTCGGCACCATGAAGGAAATGGGCAAGAAGCTGGACCAGGACATGCTGAACGAGTTTGCCCGCATGGTGATCGACCGGGATTTCGGCGAGATCAGCCGCGCACCGAAAGCAGCCAGCGGCGGCTGACCGCCGCTTGCCGCGTCCTACTTGAAGCCTCGGCTTACGGCCATTTCACGACCGGCGGCATGGAGGACAGGATCGAGGCGACATTGCCGCCCGTCTTCAGTCCGAAAATGGTGCCCCGGTCGTAGAGAAGATTGTATTCCACATAGCGGCCGCGCCGGATCAGCTGTTCCTCGCGCTCCGCGTCGGTCCAGGTCTTTTCGAAATTGCGCCGGACAAGCTCCGGATAGACCTTCAGGAAGGCCAGACCGACATCCTTGGTAAAGGCGAAGTCGGCGTCCCAGTTTCCGCTGTGAAGATAATCGTAGAAGATCCCGCCAATACCGCGCGCCTCGTTGCGGTGCTTCAGGAAGAAATAGTCGTCGCACCAGGCTTTGTAGGCCCCGTAATCGGCCACGTCGTGGGCCTCGCAGGCAGCCTGCATCGCCTCGTGAAAGGTGACCGTGTCCGGATCGTCCTGTGTGCGACGGGCGTCAAGCACCGGGGTCAGGTCGGCTCCGCCGCCGAACCACTGTCTTGTCGTCACCACCATGCGGGTGTTCATATGCACGGCGGGCACATGCGGGTTCTGGGGATGGGCAATCAGGCTGATGCCGGAGGCCCAGAAACGCGGGTCCTCGCTGGCGCCGGGGATCTGGCCGCGGAATTCCGGCGAGAATTCTCCATGAACCGTCGAGATGTGCACGCCGACCTTCTCGAAGACCCGGCCTTGCATCATCGACATGACGCCGCCGCCGCCCTTTTCTCCCGTGCTGTCGGTCCGTTCCCAGGGCGTGCGTTCGAACCGGCCGGCAGGCAGGTCGGCGAGTGGGCCACCAGCCGAGCCGATCTCGTCTTCAAGATCCTCAAACGCCTGACAGATTCGGTCCCGCAGATCCTGGAACCAGGCTGGCGCGATGGCCTTCTTGTCCTCTATGCCGTCCGGGATGGGGCCACCGCGATTTTCCGGAGAAGGTGCGTTCATGACAGTGTCCTGAATTGAAAATAGGGCCGCGCCTGCGGCGCTCTTAAATAGCTTTATCCGTGCTTCTAGGAAATGTACCGGTTTGCCGCAAGGCTTCTCCGAGTACCATGCCGGCGGTCACCGCCACATTGATGGAACGGACGCCCTCGGCCATCGGCACCGTCAGGCGGGCATCGGCAAGATCATGCACCGTATCCGGAACGCCCGAGCTTTCCCGCCCCATCAGAAGAATGTCGTCGGCCTCGTAACTGAACTCGACATAAGTCTGCGCTGCCTTCGTGGTCAGGAGGACAAGCCGTTTTTGAAGCGGCCTTCGCCAGGCCTCAAATGCTTCGAACGAGACATGCCGGGTCATGGCCGCCCGTTCCAGATAATCCATGCCGGCGCGCTTCAGGGCGCTGTCTGAAATCGGAAAACCGGCCGGTTCGATCAGATGGATGCGGATGTTCATACAGGCGGCGAGCCGCAGGATCGTACCCGTGTTCTGCGGAATGTCCGGCTGGTAAAGAGCGATGTCGGGCATGATGTCCTGCGGAAATCCAATGAAGTTCGGTCGAGCAGGGACTTATCAGGTGTCCACGACCTGCGCAAAGCGCATCCGGTGCCATGCGGGCTGTGACTGGAGGCCCCCCTGGCTTCCCTCTTCGAACCACGGGAGTGGTAAACCAGACAGGGCTCGACTTTATTCGGTGCGAGTAAAATTTCCTTAATGACGCAGCGTTAGCTTTCGAGGGGTCTAGGGTCAGGACTCATTAATTTGATCGAAATGGCGCAACAAACGGCAACGAGTTGCAAGGAAAAGCGCGAAAAGCGGGCTTCCTGCCCGGTTGAGCGGTTTGGCGCAGCAAATCAAAGCCGTTTTGCGTCCCTCCGGGATAGGGTGAATTTGCCCGGCAACGTCGTTGCAAATCTTGGGAAACCGGACGGTTTCCTGCAGCTTTGCGCCTCGTATCCGAACAAATTCATCCCTACCATTTCACTCAAATTAATGGGTCCTGACCCTAACTGGAAAGCTGTGCCGGTTGATCGACATGTGTGAGAAAAACGTCATTGTTGGCTGCTTGCTGCTGTTGCTGAACCTCGTGCTGGTGCCTTCCGCGCAGGCCGATGAGATCCTGCTGCTGCAGGAGGATTCCTATCTGCCATATATGGGAGTAGCGGATTTTGAGGCCATCGGCATCTACAGCGACATTCTCGACGAAGCGCAACAACGACTGAACCCTTCTTCCTTTGCGCTCAAGGCGGTTCCCTGGTCGCGCGCCATCGAACTTGTGCGTGCCGGAAACGCGCAGGGGCTGGTCGGGACCTATTATCGTCCAGCGGCCAGGCCGTGGATTCGTACATTCTCGGTGCCGCTCTTCACGGAGCAGGTCGGCGTATTCTGCCGGCCTGGCATAGGGGACGAAAGCTGGTCCTACCCGGAAGATTTCAAGGGGCTGATCTTCGGCAACAACACCAATTTCAGGACCCCGGGCGCCAGGTTCTTTGAACTCGTCGATGCGGGTGAAATCACCTTGCTGGAAGCCGAGACAACGGCGATGAACCTTAAGATGCTGGAGATCGGGCGCCTTGATTGCTACGTGCAGGAGCAGCTTACGACCGAACGGGAGATCCGGGGCAACAAGCTGAAAAATGTGCGCCGCGTGAAAACGATCAGCGCAGAAACCGCCCATATCGGTTATTCCGCGTCTTGGATGAGGCCGGAGGCAGATGCCTTCATCGCCGAGATGGACCGGGTGCTGACAGACATGCACTCAGATGGAGCGGTCAATCGCATCATTGCCGCCTATTTGAGCTCTTCGTAAATGCACCAAGATCTCTTTGTGTTTACAATCGGTTTTCATTGCGATTAATACTGGTATTTTCTTGTATTAATATTTGAAGAAACTTATATTTGAATAATATTCCCTTCTTGTTTCGATGTTGTGAGGGGAAGTGCCATGACTTATCTTTGGTTGAAAACTCTAATCTCTTCAACTTTATTTGCCGCTGGCCTGGCAGCAGGAACTTCGCAGGCGGCAGAGATTCTGCTGGTGCAGGACGAAGCCTATCCGCCCTACATGTCCAAGGACGGCAGCGATGCCACCGGTATCTGGGCGGACGTCGTCAAGGAAGCGGGCCGCCGCATGGATGGAATGACCTTCAAGATCGAAGCCGTGCCCTGGTCGCGCGCGGTCGGGCTGGTGGAGCAGGGCCGCGCGCAGGGCCTGGTCGGAACCTATTACAAGCCTGAGGCACGTCCCTGGATCGCCGCCTATTCCGAACCCGCCATGACGGAACAGGTCAGCGTCTACTGCCATCCCGGGGTCGCCAAGGCAGACTGGACCTATCCCGACGATTACAAGGGCCTGACCTTCGGCAACAACACGGGATTTCAGACCCCCGGCGCGAAATTCTTCGAGATGGTCGAGGCCGGCGACATCAAGCTGCAGGAAGCGCCGAGCACCGAACAGAACCTGAAAAAGCTCAGTGCCGGCCGGATCGATTGTTATGTGCAGGAACGGCTCTCGGCCGAGATCGCCATCAATTCCGGCGGCATCGACAATGTGGAACGGGTGACCGATGCCAGCTCCGAACAGTCTTTCATCGGCTACACCGACACCTGGACCGGACCTGAAGCAGAGGCTTTCATTGCCGCGATGGACCAGGCGATCAAGGACATGAAGGCCGACGGCACGATCGACAAGATCGTGAAGAAATATGTCGGTGGCTAAACCAGGGTCAACCACTGCCGGCAGGTCCCTCAGGCAGGTGTAGACGTCAGACCCTTCGCTGAGTTTCCGGAAACCTTGCCGGCGGACGGGACCCATGCCCTCCTGGCGGCTTGACCGCCAGGGCGGCAAGGTGCCCGCTGAGGGCGAGGGGGGGCGAAGCCTGCAACGCCATCTTTGTAGGCCTGAGGCGAAAATCGCTTTATTTTTGCCGGATGGTCGTTTGTATCGTCCAGCAAGGGGGAGCGTACAATGCACCGGAATCGTTTCGCCGCGACATGGCAATTTCTTGCGGCCACGCTCGGCTTGACCGGACTGCCCCCGGGCGCGGCGGGGGAACCGGTTGAAATTGTGACGATGGTGCAGGACGCGGAATACCCGCCCTACATGTCCAGTGACCTCAACGGCGCCAGCGGCATCTACGCGGAAATCGTCCAGGAAGCTGACCGGCGCATGCCGGCCTATGAAATCGATCTGAAGGCAACGCCCTGGTCGCGCGCCATGCATCTGGTGCGCAGCGGTCAGGTCGACGCGCTGGTGGGAACCTATCACAGGCGGCAGGAGCGGCCGTGGCTCCGGCGTTATTCAGCCGCGATCATGTATGAAAACATCTATGTCTACTGCCACAAGGGGGTGGCTGAGAAAAGCTGGTCCTATCCGGAAGACTATGCCGGGCTGGTGTTCGGCAACAACAAGGGGTTCGAGACACCCGGGCGCGCCTTTTTCGACATGGTCGCGAAGGGCGAGATCTTCCTGACCGAGGAACAGAACACCACCATCAATCTGCGACTGCTGCAATATGGGCGCTTTGACTGTTATGTCCAGGAGGAGGCCGTGGCCGGCCCCATCCTGGCGGAGAAGGCCTATGACAACATCATTCCGGTCAAACAGGTGACCTTCGAATCGGTTCATGTCGGGGTCTCCGTCAAGTGGAATGCCGAGACAGCGGATACTTTCCTGGAGGCTTTCGACAAGGTCATCGCCGAGATGAAGACAGACGGCACCATCGACGGGATCATTTTCCGGAACGCAATGAACTGACACCATTTCCGCCTGAAGGAGCACGGCGTGTGCGTTTTGACTGGGCCAAGCGCCAGCCTCTTGCGTAGGATGAGGGACAGAATCGTTCCAGCCCAACTCCCTGCAGTCCTTACTTGAGAGACCCCGTGTCGCCGCTCTTCCGCCTGTTTGAAAACTGGATTGATCCCTTTCGCGCGCCGCCCGAAAAGGACATGCCGCGCGGCGGTGCCGCGTTTCTGTTCTATTTCGTCTCCCAGGTGCGCTGGCCCTTCGCCGTCATGCTGCTGCTTGGTGGCGCGGCCGCCTTTGTCGAAGTCGCAATCTTCAATTTTCTCGGCGACCTTGTGGATCTGCTGGACACGGCCGACCGCGACACCTTCTTCAGCGACCACGCAGGCGCCCTGCTGGGCATGGCCTTTGTGATCGTGATCGTGCGTGTGCTTGTCAATTCGCTGATGGCTCTGTCCGAGGAGCAGGCGGTGGTTCCGGGTTTCTTCAATCTCGTGCGCTGGCAATGCCATCAGCGCGTGATGAAGCAAAGCCTCAGCTATTTCCAGGACGATCTGGCAGGACGGCTGTCGCAGAAGGTGATGCAATCGGGCATGTCTGCGGGCGATTTCATGATCAACCTGCTGCAGGTGGTCTGGTTCATCGTCGTCTACGCGGTCACCACGCTGGTACTGGTGGCCGATCTCGACCTGCGTCTCGGCCTGCTGGTCGGCCTGTGGCTGTGCTGCTTCGCTGTCACGGCTTGGATTTTCGTGCCGCGGGTGCGGGGCGCCGCCAAGGAGGTTGCCAATTCCTATTCCGGGGTGACGGGCCGATTGGTCGACACCTACACGAATATTCAGTCGGTCAAGCTGTTCGGGTCCCAACGCGAAGAAAATCAGGGGGCCAGGAGCGCAGTCGAAGGGTTCATCGGCAAGTTGCAGCGGTTCACCCGCCTGCTGACCTCAATCCGGATCATCATGTCGTTCATCAACGGCTTGATGATTGTCTCGATCGCCGGCATGGCGCTCGGCATCTGGCAGGAAGGCGGCATCAGCACCGGTCATGTCGCCTTTGCCCTCAGCCTGATCCTCCGGCTGAACATCCTGCTTAACCGGCTGTTCAATCAGCTTAACGGCCTATTCCGGCATTTCGGCTCCATGCAGGACAGTATGGAAACGGTGGTCAAGCCGATCACATTGATCGATACGCCGGAGGCCGGCGAGCTTGCGGTCTCGAAAGGGGCGGTGGCGTTCGAGAACATCCGGTTTCACTACGGCAAGGCCGGCGGCGTAATCGACCACCTGGCCCTTGCCATCCATCCCGGCGAGCGGGTCGGTCTGGTTGGCCCGTCCGGTGCCGGCAAGACGACGCTTGCCAGCCTGCTGCTGCGTTTCTTCGATGTGGAAGCCGGCCGTATCCTGATCGATGGGCAGGACATCCGGCAGGTCACGCAGGAGAGCCTGCGCCGCTCCATCGGCATGGTGACGCAAGATCCGTCGCTTCTGCACCGATCCATCCGCGAGAACATCTGCTACGGCCGCAGTTCGGCGAGCGAGGAGGAGCTACTCGACGCCGCCCGCAAGGCGCATGCCCTGAAGTTTATTGAAACTCTGGAAGACAAACGCGGCCGCACGGGCTTCGATGCCTTTGTCGGTGAGCGCGGCGTCAAACTGTCCGGCGGTCAGCGCCAGCGGATCGCTATCGCTAGGGTGCTCTTGAAAGATGCGCCGATCCTGGTGCTGGATGAGGCAACCTCGGCGCTCGATTCAGAGGTCGAAGCGGCTATTCAGGAGAACCTGCAAGGTCTGATGGCCGGCAAGACGGTGATCGCGATTGCTCACCGCCTGTCGACCATAGCCGCAATGGACCGGCTGATCGTCATGGACAAAGGCCGGATCGTTCAACAGGGAACACATGAGAGCCTGCTGCGCGAGGAAGAGGGGCTTTATGCCCAGCTGTGGCACCGACAGTCCGGTGGCTTCCTGAAGGCGGAAACCGAACTCGCCTGATCCCTCCCGGATCAACAGCAAAGCGTCTTGCTGATTTGGTTGATCTGTGGGCGATGCATCGGCGTAACCACATGGCAATTCTTCAGAGGATCTCATGCCCCAGACCTTCATTGCCTATGTGGCCACCGCCGTGGTTTTTTTCGCCGTTGACTATGTCTGGCTGTCGCAGGTCGCCACCCGGTTCTATGTCGACCGGATCGGTCACCTGATGATGGACAAGCCGAACCTGGTGGCGGCGGGTCTGTTCTACGTGTTTTATGTTGCCGGGATCGTGATCTTTGCAGTCGCGCCCGCGCTGCGCGCCGAAAGCGTCGCGACCGCTGTGATCTATGGTGCCTTGTTCGGCTTTTTCACCTACGCCACCTACGATGTGACCAATTTCGCGACCCTGAAGAACTGGCCGATCATGGTCGTGGTGGTGGATGTCGCCTGGGGAACGTTCTTGTCGGCCCTGTCGGCATGTTTCGGGTACACGCTAACCCGTCTGGTTGCGTAACGGATCCTTGACTACGTATTTCTCCTAGTCAACTGACGTTACTGAATTTTTACGAGCAGGACGGTAGACTTTCGCGTCCGTTGAGACTGGCCAGCCAGCGCCGGACGACACGGGATATTGGATCTACCGGGGATTTCGCGTGACGCTTTCGATCAAGGGCCGTTTTGTTGCCATGGTATTGACCGCCGCCGCCATCATGATGGGCGGGACGGCATTTGCATTTTATTCATTCCGTCAGGCATTTATGGAAAAAATCGGGACACCGGCAGGTGCTCAGGAGTTTCTGTCGGGCAATGTCGCCAATCAGATTGACGGGTTGATCCTTGACCAGATGATCACGATCGGCCTGGTCGTGTCTCCGGTCGGCCTGGCCTTCCTCGGGTT
This sequence comes from Roseibium sediminicola, assembly GCF_023156505.1. Lineage (GTDB taxonomy): Bacteria > Pseudomonadota > Alphaproteobacteria > Rhizobiales > Stappiaceae > Roseibium > Roseibium sediminicola. The sequence goes on from NZ_JALNMJ010000031.1 coordinate 39,765, forward strand.
TGCCGTGATTCTGGCCGTGGGTCTTGCCCGGCCGCTGAACCGCTTGCAAAACGGGCTCGACACCTTGTCGGAAGGCAATCTGGACATCCAGATCGACGGTGCAGACCGCAGCGACGAAATCGGCGCCATCGCGCGCTCGGTGACCGCGTTTCGCGCCAATCTCGCCGACCGGGCCCAGGAACAGGCACGGCGGGAACTCGCCCATCAGGAAGCGCTCGGCGAAGAACGCAAGGCGCTGATGCAGGATGTCGCCGATGACTTCGAGAAGTCGGTGATCGGCGTCGTGTCTGCCCTCTCAAGGGCGGCTCAAAGCGTTGAAAGCAACTCAACCGATCTCAACGATGCCGTGAACTCTTCGCTTCGGGCGGTCGTGGAGGTCCAGCGGGCCACGTCCGACACCAGCGGGTCCGTGGAAATCGTGACCAGTTCGGCAGACAGGTTGTCCGGGTCCCTGAGCCGGGTCCGCGAAGACGTCGACCAGGCAACGGACATTGCCAGCGTGGCTGTCGCGGAGGCGCGCAAGACCGACGAAATCGTCGGCCGTCTGTCTGAAACCGGCCGTGCGATCGGCGAGATTGTCGAACTGATCAGCCAGATCGCCAGTCAGACCAATCTGCTGGCGCTGAATGCCACCATCGAGGCGGCCCGCGCGGGCGAGGCCGGGCGCGGCTTTGCGGTTGTCGCCAATGAGGTCAAGGCACTGGCGGAGCAAACCACCAAGGCGACAGACGATATTTCCGCTCAGGTCGCTTCCGTGCAGGAGGTGGCCGAGCTTTCGGAGACCGCTATCCGCTCCATTACGGAGACGATCGGCCGGGTGAGCGAGATATCAGGCAAAATACGCGATGCCGTCGAAGAGCAGACTGCCGCGACCGACGAGATCAGCAGCAATGCGCTGACGGCCCGCTCGAGTTCCGAACTGGCCGCGAACAATGTCGGTTCGCTGAGCACAGCCATGGAGGCGAGCCGGTCGGCGACCGATGAAATGCACGGTGCGGCGACGGAACTTGGTTCCCTGTCGGAAAATCTGCAGAAGCAGGTTCAGCAGTTCTTGCAGAGTGTTCGTGCGGCATAAGGCCAATGTTTCTCAAGAAATGTCGATAATATTGTTATAATTATCAATATGCAGAAATGATTTTTCTTGCTTAGAGATTGATTGAGGAATGTGCCGATAAAATAATGCCTGATTAAAACCTGAGCTGAAGTCGGAGAATGGCAGACTACCTGGCGAATGTGCCACTAGAATTTTTAACGGTCTGCCTTGGCGTTGCACTTGTGACGTTTGTCATCGGTTATGCCGGAGGCCGCCAGCTCTTGGCGCGCGAGCGCACGTTCCCACCATCCGAATTCGGCAATGACACAGCCATTTTGAAACTGGTGGTGGAGCATGCTCATGAAGGCCTGATCATGCAGGATATTTATGGGCATATCGAATGGTCGAACCCCGCCTATTCACGCATAACCGGTTACAGCGCAGAGGAAATTCTCGGGCGGCGACCGCAGGAATTCATCCTGACCCCGGAAAACCAGCTCCAGCCTGAAGACATCGATGTCTTCAGATTCGACCTGAGCAAGTTTCAGTCCGGGACGGAAGAGCTGATTTTGAACCGCCGCAAGAACGGCGAGTATTTCTGGAACCAGCTCACCTTCGCGGTTGTCGATGGCGAGACGGAAGAAGACACAAAGATCATTCTCATCTGCCGCGATGTCACCAGCCAGGTGGAACATGTCAAGGAGCTGGAAGACGCCCGCAACCGGCTGAAGCACCAGGCCGAACACGACGACCTGACCGGCGTCGCCAACCGGGCTCGACTGTCGGCCCATCTGCAGGAGCAGATCGCATCGGCCCGCGAAGGGGAGGGCAAGATCGGCATTCTTCATCTCGACCTCGATCACTTCAAGGACGTCAATGACAGCCATGGACATGGCGCGGGTGATGCCGTGCTGCGGCATGTCGCCAAGGCAATGCGCTCCGCGCTCGGCGACAAGGGGCTTGTGGCGCGGATCGGCGGCGACGAGTTCATCGCGGTGGTTTCGAATCCGGTCGGGCCGGAGCAGCTGGAAGCGCTGGGCAATCAGGTCCTTCAGGGGGTGGCCGAACCGGTCAAGGTGGATCATCATCATCTGCGGGTGGCCGGCAGTGTCGGTCTGGTTCTCGCCGACGCCAGCAAGTCAAGTGCCTCGGAACTGATCAACCAGGCGGACATCGCCCTTTATGCCGCCAAGAAATCCGGCCGCAGTCAGCAGGCCTGGTATACGGAAGCCCTCGGGGCACAGTACCGGCAAAGGCGGCAGATCCTGGCGCGCCTCGACCAGGATCTGGAAGCCGGCGACCTGAGCCTGCTGATGGAGCCGCAATACAGCGTGACCTTGAGGCAGATCGTCGGCTATGAGGTTTCCGCCCAGTGGCTGCATCCCTCGGAAGGACTGGTCGATCCGGTGAAGCTGCTGTCCAGCCAGGAAGACGTCAAACGCATCGAGAAAATCGAGCGGTTTGCCCTCAATCGCGGTCTGGCGGAAGTCAAGCGGCTCAGAGAGGCCTCGAATGTTCCCTTTTTCCTGTCCGTCAATCTGACGGGAGCGAGCCTGCGCTCGCAAGGTTTCGTGGAGGCCGTTGACCGGATCTGTAACGAGGCCGCGTTTTTGCCGAACGACCTGGTGATCGAGCTGGATGAAAAGATCATCCGCTTCGACGAGCCCGACGGCCTGACGGGGGTGGTCGAAGATCTGGGGCAAATCGGCTGCAAGATCGCGCTCGACCGGTTCGGAGGCGGACATGGCGGTGCCGGCCAGCTGATCTATCTCGATGCGGATATGGTCAAGATCAGTCCCGATCTCATTAACGGCATCGAAAATGAGGACAACAAGCGCGAACTGGTCAAATCCGTGATCCGGCTTGCCGCCAATCTGGGGCTGGAAGCCGTGGCCAATGGCGTGGACCGGCCCGAGCAGGCCGCTCTTCTGCAGGAATTCGGCTGTACTAGAATCCAGGGCAAGATGATCTCCGAACCGCTGTCACCGCGCCTGGCCGAGCGGCATATGCGCGAGTTCGAGCTGCAGGAAGAGGCCCTTTAAGATCTTGCTGAGCCGGACGGTCGCAGACGCCACGCCATCGGCGGATGCCCGGGTGCCGCAGCGTCTCGTGATGCCGCTGTGGCCGTTTGGCAACAGGTTCTGGTTGTATGCGACAACTTGGCGTGATTTGTCTTTTCAAGCGCACGAAAAGCGGTTACCAACGCGATCAGTCACCGCTCATGGTGACCCTTTATCCTCAGCGGCCGCCCGGCTGCGCAACCTCAAGGAGGGCTACATGATAGATCGTTGCATGATCCACCCATTTGCCGCCCTCGCAGGTTGCACCAGGATCTCTGCCCGCCTCCGCTAGGAGGCCGCGAGCCTTCTTCATACTCCCAGATTTTGCGGTGACCGGCTGAAGCCGTCCGTTCTGGCTGCACGCGTGTTCGCGCCTGTCTGCCGTCACCACCTCATTATGATCCCGTTTCGGAGAGATTCCGATGTCAGTCCAATATTCACCGGACCTGTCTGCGCTGGCGGACCGTCCGGACTTCGAGGTGTCCGTTCCCGAGGAGCCAAGTCCCGGATCGTTCCGCCGCGCCCGGCGTGCGGTCGTTGCCGTGGCCCTGTTCCTGGCTGCCACCTTTGCGCTTGCCGTGACGTTCTATGTGCCGGTGTTCATTTACAACCTGTCCCGGGTCGATGCCCTGGAGGTCGCGGGCCGGCTCATTCCCGCCTCCGTGTTTGCCGAGCATTTCAGCGCGCTTTTCTGGGGCACGTTCATCCTGGCCCTGGCCGTCACAAGTTTCATTGCCAGTCTGCTGCTGTTTGCGTCTGGCCGAATAATCCGCCCGCGTTCCCGCCCGTTCCAGCGCGAAGATGCCCTGACGCATCTCGCCGTGTTACGGTTGGCCGGGCCTGAGAGGTAATCATGTTTGATCGGTTCGAAAAACTCGTAGATCCGTTCGAAAACACCGAGCTGGATGTGCCGCCGAAAGGCTTCTGGGCCTTTTGCTGGTACTATACCAAGCCCGTCTGGCCGATCCTGGCCGGCGTATCAGTGCTGGGCGCGATCATTGCCGTCCTGGAAGTCACGATCTTCACGTTTCTCGGAGAGCTGGTGACCTGGCTCGGCACGGAAAACGCGGAGACTTTCTTTCAGGACAACTGGCGTCAGCTGGTGTGGATGGGCCTGGTCGTGCTGGTGGTGTTGCCGGTGTTCGCGGCCTTCTGGGAAATGCTGTTCCATCAGGGTCTGATGGGCACCTATCCCATGTCGGTACGCTGGCGGGTGCACCGCTATCTGCTTCGGCAAAGCATTTCGTTCTACCAGAACGACTTTGCCGGCCGGATAGCGAACAAGCTGATGCAGACGGCGCTCGCCGTGCGTGAAGTCGTGACCCGGATCGCCGACATTCTGGTCTATGTGGCCGTCTATTTCGTCGCCGCGCTGTTCGTGGTCGCGGAAGCCAGCTTCTATTTCCTGATCCCGTTCATCGCCTGGCTCGGCTGTTATCTGGTGACCATGCGGATTTTCATTCCGCGTTTGAAAAACGTCTCCAGGGAGCAGGCGGATGCCCGTTCGCTGATGACCGGACATGTGGTCGATGCCTATACCAACATCTCGACCGTGAAGCTGTTCTCCCACGCTGCGCGTGAGGAGGACTATGCCAAGGGGTCGATGAAGTCGTTCCTGAAAACGGTGTTTCTGCAGATGCGCCTGGTCTCGGGCATGAACATCACGCTGACGACGCTCAACATGATGCTCCTGTTTTCGGTCGGCGCCATGGCGATGGTTCTGTGGCAGGCCGGAAAGGTCTCGACAGGCGAGATCGCGGTTGCCGTTGCCCTCGTGCTCAGGTTCCAGGGCATGTCCCAGTGGATCCTGTGGGAAGTGTCCGGCCTGTTCGAGAACATCGGCACGGTCCAGGACGGCATCAACACGATCTCGCGTGAGCGGGATGTGACCGATGTACCCGATGCGGCTCCGCTGTCCGTGCCCAAGGGCGAAATCCGGTTCGAGGAAATCGGTTTCCACTACGGCAGGCAGTCGGGTGTCATCGAAAAGCTCGATCTGACCATCCAGCCGGGTGAGAAGATCGGCCTGATCGGGCGGTCCGGCGCGGGCAAGTCCACGCTGATCAATCTGCTCCTGCGGTTTTACGATCTGGAGAGCGGTAAGATCCGCATCGACGGCCAGGACATCGCGCACGTGCGCCAGGACGACATCCGGGCCAATGTCGGTGTGGTGACGCAGGACACGTCCCTGCTGCACCGGTCAATCCTGGAGAATGTGGCCTACGGCAAGCCCGATGTCAGCCGTGAGGAAGTCACCGCGGCGCTTGAGAAGGCCCATGCGCTTGACTTTGTCCGTGGCCTGACGGACCTCAACGGCCGTACCGGCCTGGACGCCCATGTCGGCGAACGAGGCGTGAAACTGTCCGGCGGCCAGCGCCAGCGGATCGCCATCGCCAGGGTGCTGTTGAAGAACGCACCGATCCTGGTTCTCGACGAGGCGACCTCGGCGCTCGATTCCGAGGTGGAACTTGCGATCCAGGAAAGTCTTTTCAACCTCATGGAGGGCAAGACCGTGATCGCGATCGCGCACCGGCTGTCGACAATCGCGGCGATGGACCGGCTGATCGTGATGGACCAGGGTCGAATCATCGAAGAAGGCTCCCATCAGGAGCTGCTCGACAAGAACGGCCTTTATGCCCAGCTCTGGCAGCACCAGTCGGGCGGCTTCCTGTCCTCTGTGCAGGCCGCTTAAAGGCGTCAAAAAACAGCAAGACCGGGATTCATTTGAATTCCGGTCTTGCGCTTGTTCCCAAAAAAAGGGCAGAAAAGCGGCGCGGTGGTGGATTTGCCTGCGACATATGCGTTTCGGTACGTTTGTTGAACTGGACAAGCGTTTCGAAGGGTGCAAAAAGACAAGCCGCTTGGCCGGTGCGGATAGATGCCGCACCTGGTCGCCGTTGAGCCCGACATGGTTCTGCCTATCCTTTGCCACAAAGGATGGTCCGGACGTGTTACGGGCTGTCGGTACAGGTAAACAGGTTTCGAGAGGACGCGACCTTGGCACACAACACGGATCCGGAAGAACCGAACCGGCGTGACTTTCTCTACATTGCGACCGGCGCCATGGGCGCTGTGGGCGCTGGCGCGCTGGCATGGCCCTTCATTGACCAGATGAACCCGGACGCTTCTGCACTGGCACTGGCTTCCATCGAGGTCGATGTGTCTGCGGTGGCAGAAGGACAGTCAATTACAGTTAAATGGCGCGGCAAGCCGGTCTTCATCCGCAACCGTACGGAAACGGAAGTGGAAGAAGCCAAGGCGGTTCCGGTTGCGGATCTGCCGGACCAGAATGCGCGTAACGCCAATCTGCCGGCCGACGCGGAGGCAACCGATGCCAACCGCGGCGTCGAAGGCAACGAAAAGTGGCTCGTTCAGGTCGGTGTCTGTACCCACCTCGGCTGTGTGCCGCTGGGCGATGCCGGCGATTTCGGCGGCTGGTTCTGCCCGTGCCACGGCTCTCACTATGACACTGCCGGCCGTATCCGTAAGGGCCCGGCTCCCGAGAATTTGCTGATTCCGCCGCTCGAGTTCGTCAGCGACTCGACGATCAAGATCGGCTAACGGCAAGATTTTTTAGGAGACAGCCATGGCTGGACATTCAAACTACGTACCGCAGAGCGCTGCGGCAAAGTGGCTGGAAAGCCGCCTGCCGGTCATTTCGCTCGTTCGCGGCTCCTTCGTCGATTTCCCGACCCCGAAGAACCTCAATTACTGGTGGACCTTCGGCGGCATCCTGTTCTTCATGCTCGTTGCACAGATCATCACCGGCATCGTCCTGGTGATGCACTATACGCCGAGCACGGGCGCGGCCTTCGACAGCGTCGAACACATCATGCGTGACGTGAACTTCGGCTGGATGCTGCGCTACCTGCACTCCAACGGCGCGTCGATGTTCTTCATCGCCGTCTACATTCACATCTTCCGCGGTCTCTACTACGGCTCCTACAAGGCGCCGCGCGAGATCTCCTGGATCCTCGGCGTGATCATCTTCCTGATCATGATGGGCACCGCCTTCATGGGCTACGTGTTGCCCTGGGGCCAGATGTCCTTCTGGGGCGCAACCGTGATCACCAACCTGTTCTCGGCAATTCCGCTGGTGGGTGAGGAAATCCGCACCTGGCTGTGGGGCGGCTTCTCGGTCGACAATCCGACCCTGAACCGGTTCTTCTCGCTGCACTACCTGCTGCCGTTCATGATCTTCGGTGTTGTCATCCTGCACGTGTGGGCGTTCCACACCACGGGCAACAACAACCCGACCGGCGTTCAGCCGAAGACCAAGCAGGACACTGTGCCGTTCCATCCGTACTACACGATCAAGGACCTGTTCGCGATCGTGGTGTTCATGGTGATTTTCGCCTGGTTCGCCTTCTATGTGCCGAACTACATGGGCCACCCGGACAACTACATCGAGGCCAACCCGCTGGTAACTCCGGCGCATATCGTTCCGGAATGGTACTTCCTGCCGTTCTACGCGATCCTGCGCGCAGTTCCGGACAAGCTCGGTGGTGTTGTCGCCATGTTCGGAGCCATCGCGGTCCTCTTCGTCCTGCCCTGGCTCGACACGTCCAAGGTCCGCTCCGGCACCTACCGTCCGCTGTTCAAGCAGTTCTTCTGGATCTTCGCAGGTGTCTGCGTGGCGCTTGGATATCTCGGCGCGATGCCGGCGGAAGGTATCTACGTGATCCTGTCCCGGATCTTCACCGTCTACTACTTCGCTCACTTCCTGGTCATCCTGCCGATGCTCGGTTTCCTGGAGAAGCCGAAGCCATTGCCGGCATCGATCTCCGAAGCGGTGCTGAAGGGTGGTTCCGGCAAACCGGCTGGTGCGGCTGCCGCACCGGACACGAAGTAACGCGACCCGGATCAGGAGTTAATTGAGACAATGAGCACCATGATCAAAATGGTTCGTAACTTCGCTGCGGTGGCCCTGGTCGCCACCGCTACCCCGGCCCTGGCCGCCGGTGGCGCGGTGCCGCATATTGAGCGCCAGCAGTGGTCCTTTGCCGGGCCGTTCGGCTTCTTCGACCGCGGTCAGCTGCAGCGCGGCTTCAAGGTCTACCGGGAAGTCTGTGCGTCCTGTCACGGTCTGAAGCAGGTTGCCTTCCGCAACCTGGCGGATGAAGGCGGGCCGAGCTTCTCCGAAGACCAGGCCAAGCAGATTGCCTCCGAATATACGGTGATCGACGGCCCGAACGAAGACGGTGACATGTATGAGCGTCCGGCGATCCTGGCGGACAAGTTCCCGTCGCCGTTCCCGAACGAGCAGGCGGCCCGCGCCTCCAATGGCGGCGCCTACCCGCCTGACTTCTCGCTGCTGGCCAAGGCCCGCGCGGCACACCGGGGTTTCCCGTGGTTCGTGTTCGACGCCTTCACCCAATATCAGGAGAATGGCCCGGACTACATCTACACACTGTTGACCAGCTATCCGGAAGAAAACCCGGCCTGTCTCGGCGAGGACTTCTCCGGCAACTACAACCCGGCTTTCCTCGGCGGATCGGTCACAGCAGAAGAATGCGCCCATGAGAACCTGACCGGTGGTCCGATCGGCATGGCCAACCCGCTCTCCGACGAGCTGGTGGAATATACCGACGGCACTCCGATGACGGTCGACCAGTACGCCAAGGACGTTTCCGCGTTCATGATGTGGGCGGCTGAGCCGCATCTGGAAGAGCGCAAGAAGATCGGCTTCCGCGTCATGGTTTTCCTGATCGTCTTCGCCGGCATGCTCTACTTCACCAAGAAGAAACTCTGGCGCAACGTTGAGCATTGATTGATTGCCGCGACAGTGCATGATGAAAGCCGCCGGTTGTACCGGCGGCTTTTTCTTTTTTGAGGTGATGCAATGGGCCGCGCCCTGCTGATTTTGGCATTTGTACTTCTACCCGCGCCTTCCTTTTCCCAGGCGGCTGCAACACATACGGTCGAGGTCCTGGATCTTCAGCTCGCCATGCGGGCGGCTTTGCGGGCGATCGAGGTCTGCAACGAAGCGGGGTTCCAGGCCGGGGCGTCGGTGGTCGATCGGTTCGGGGTCGAACAGGTCACGCTGCGCAACAATATGGGCGGTGCCCTTGTGGCCGAAGCCGCCCGGCGCAAGGCTCAGACGGCAGCCTCCTTCAACCAGCCCACGGCTACGCTTGAGCCGCAGGAAGCTGGCGGCGGCGATGCCGGTCTTGGCGCAATTCCCGGCGTCGTGCCACTTGGCGGCGGCCTGCCCATCGTGACCGCGTCCGGCGCGCTGCTCGGCGGTATCGGCGTTGCCGGAGGCGGCGGCAGTGAAAATGAGGCCAAATGCGCCAAGGCCGGTCTTGACGCAATTGCGGATCAATTGAAATAACCCTCTCGGAGTTCCAGTCCGATACGGGACCGGCACGCCCGCATTTTTAGGAAGCTTGGAGCGGACATGGCAGACGCAGTATTGGGCATTATCGGCGGGTCGGGTATCTACGACCTTCCTGGGCTGGAGAACTCCGAATGGATCTCCGTCGAAAGCCCCTGGGGCACGCCGTCCGATCAGGTGCGTATCGGTACCATCAACGGGCTGAAAATCGTGTTCCTGCCGCGCCACGGCCGCGGACATGTCTATTCACCGACAACGATCAACTACCGTGCCAATATCGATGTGATGAAGCGTTGCGGCGTCACCGATCTGCTGTCGGTATCCGCCTGCGGCTCCCTGAAGGAAGAGCATGCGCCGGGGACCTTCGTGCTGGTCGACCAGTTCATCGACCGCACCATTGCCCGGGAAAAGAGCTTCTTCGGCACCGGCTGCGTCGCCCATGTGTCCATGGCGACCCCGGTCAGTCCGAAGCTGGTCGATGCCGTGGCAGCAGCCGCCGAGGCCGAAGGCCTTGCCCATGCCAAGGGCGGCACGTATCTGGCCATGGAAGGCCCGCAGTTTTCCTCGCTGGCCGAAAGCCACCTATACCGGTCCTGGGGCTGCGACGTCATCGGCATGACCAACATGCCGGAGGCCAAACTCGCCCGTGAAGCCGAGATCTGCTACGCGACCGTTGCCATGGTCACCGACTATGACAGCTGGCATCCGGATCATGGCGAAGTCGACATCCAGGCCATCATCAAGGTTCTGCATGAGAATGCCGACAACGCGCAGCGGCTGGTGGCCCGGGTGGCCCGCGACCTGCCGAAAGAGCATCAGTCCTGTCCGGCCGGCTCGGACACCGCCCTGGAATTTGCCTTCATGACCGCGCCGGAAAAACGCGATCCTGCCCTGGTGGCGAAACTAGACGCCATTGCGGGCCGGGTTCTGAACCGGGGCTAGGGCATCGGGCGTTAAGTTTGAAGCATTTGATGATGGAAAGCAGCTCACTCGGCGAGGCGCGTCGCGCAGCGCGATGCAGTGTATCGGGCCAGCGGCGTAACGCTGCCGATGAGCTGCTTCCCATCACCCGAAGGGTCGGTTTCCTTTGCCCTCTGACGTCGTTGGCTTGCGCTTGTGGTGGGAAACACCACGACGCGCAACCCTCCTCGTCAGCAGACAAAGGAAATCCGGTCAAATGCTTCAAACTTAACGCCCGATGCTCTAACTTATTTGTCCATTTGAATTGGCTTCGACCGGTGGCGGAAACTTGGTATAACCACCGGCCGGGGCCTTCGGCCGGAACGCTTCAAATAGAAAGACATGCGATGACCGAACAGACGATCCAGGATGAATTGATCAGCTCCATCCGCACGATCGAGGACTATCCGAAAGAAGGCATTCTGTTCCGGGACATCACGACGCTGCTGGGCAACGCTCGCGCCTTCCGCCGGGCGGTCGACGCATTGGTGCAGCCCTGGGCGGGCTCCAAGGTCGAGCAGGTTGCCGGCATCGAGGCGCGCGGCTTTATCCTGGGCGGCGCGGTGGCACATCAACTGTCGGCCGGTTTCGTTCCGATCCGCAAGAAAGGCAAGCTGCCGCATGAAACCGTGCGCATTGCCTATTCGCTGGAATACGGCCTCGACGAGATGGAAATGCACAAGGACGCCATCCAGCCCGGCGACCGCGTCATTCTGGTCGACGACCTGATTGCGACCGGCGGCACGGCGGAAGCCGCCTGCAAGCTGCTCAGATCCATGGGCGCCAACATCGAGGCGGCCTGCTTCATTGTCGATCTGCCGGATCTGGGCGGGCGCAAGAAACTCGAGGCGCTCAACGTGCCGGTGCGCACGCTGGTGGAATTCCCGGGACACTGATCCGTCATGGTTGGAGGAGCCGGGGAGGGCGCCGGGAAACCGGATTTTTCGGAACGATTTCGGACCGATTTCGAGACGCTGCTGAAATGGCGGCGGGACGTGCGGCGTTTCAGGCGCGATCCGCTGCCCGAGGGCACGCTCGATCACCTGTTGCACTTGGCCGACCTGGCGCCGTCCGTCGGCAACAGCCAGCCCTGGCGGATCGTGGTTGTCGACAGCGCGCAAAAGCGGGGCGAGATCGTTTCCAGCTTCGAGGCGGAGAACGAGGCGGCCGCGCAGGCCTATGACAATGACAAGGCGATGCTCTACCGCCAGCTCAAGCTGGCGGGGCTCAAGGAAGCTCCGGTGCATCTGGCGGTTTTCAGCGACGAGGACCCGGAGCAGGGGCACGGCCTTGGCCGTATGACCATGCCCGAGACGCTGGCCTATTCCACCGTCAGCATGATCCACACATTCTGGCTGGCCGCCCGTGCGGAAGGGGTCGGGGTCGGCTGGGTGTCGATCCTTGATCCCGAAAAGGTCACGCAGATCCTGCAGGTTGACGGCAGCTGGCGGCTCGTGGCTTATCTATGCGTCGGTTTTCCGGAAGAAGAACATGTCGATCCGGAACTCGAACGGGCACGCTGGCAGGCACGGACGCCGTTGTCGTCCAGGATACTTCATCGATGAGGGCAGATCATGAGCATCGTCACACGCCGGATCACTGAAGACGACAAGGACGCCGTCTTTCAGCTGCTGGCCGACCGTTGGGCCGGGCCTGAAATGTTGCTGGACGGTGAGCTGATCGACGCCTCGAGCCTACCCGGTTTCGTTTCCTATGACGGCGATGAGCTGGTCGGCCTGGTGACCCTGATCAAGCGCGATCACGAATGGGAAATCCTGACGCTCGATTCTCTCAACCGGTGGGGCGGTACAGGCACTTTGCTCCTCAATGCGGTTGTCGACGATGCCCGCGCCAGCGGCATCGACCGGCTGACGGTGCGCACATCCAACGACAATCTCGACGCTTTCCGCTTCTACCAGCGCCGCGGCTTCCGCCTGGAGCGGATCGCCCAAGGGGTGATCGACGCGGAACGGGAAAAGAAGCCGGAAATCCCGCTGCGCGGCGACTACGGCATCGAGATCCGCGACGAAGTCCTGTTCTCGCGCAGTCTTTGAGGGCGCGTGACGCGGCGAATTCCTGCCAGAATTCAAGCTTCCCACACGTTCTGCGTCATCCTGAGGAGCGCGCTTGGCGCGCGTCTCGAAGCAACCGTGTTTGTTATTTGATCATAGGCTGCCATTCCTTGTCGTCTCTGACCATGGCGTTGAGAATGGTCAGGAGCTTCCTGGTGCAGGCGATGATCGCCTGTTTCT
>NZ_JALNMJ010000032.1 GCF_023156505.1 Roseibium sediminicola
AAACCGACCGCCGCAAAACGCGGCGGCGGCACCGCTCGGCCTGAAACCGGTAACCCGACACAATCAGAAAACTGCCCGACGGAAACCCATCAAGCGACAACACTGTGAGAAATGCGGGCTAAACCGCGACGTCCACACGCGCTTCGAACTTACAACACAGTCTGCAGGACACCATGAGCGGAGGCTAAGCCTGAACATGCATCCGGTCAATGCACAATGCGCTTTCAGGCCTCCAGACCCGGCCGGATGGACTCACCTGCCAAGGCCACGATGGTGTTCAGGCGCGGATGTGACACCACAACCCCGCAGCACGGTTCGCGTGCGTTACCTCAACGTCAAAGTCGCCTATCATGAGTGGTGGTGGCCCTGATTGCGCGCCACAACAGGCCACGGGGTTGGGGGCACAGGCATGGACAGCAATTCAGTCACCGCGAATTTCGCCCAGTTCAAGCTGGAAAGTCATGTCAATCGCGCTCTGAAGGCTGCCTGGTCCTTCTCCGGTGGCGCGCCGGTCGAGGCAGCACATGTTCTCAGAGGCATTCTTCTGACCAGCCGGCGCGCAAAGTCCGAAGCCTTCTCCAAGCTTTCTTTCCTGCTGCCGGTGCCGGACATCAAGGCGCCGGAGAGCGGGTCCAGTCCCTCGGCCACGCTAGAGGCCTTGCCGCTCGCCCCTGATCTGGCCCAGGCCTTTTCGGTGGCCGAAGAGTTTTTCAAGGGTGAAAAGTCCATCTGGGGGCGTGACCTGGTCACGCTTGCCTTGACGGCGCCGGACAGTCCTTCGCTTCTTGCCCTTGCAAGCGAGGCTGGTGTTTCCCTCCAGGAGCTGCGCGCGCAATGGATGGATTTTGTTCGCGAAACCGACAAGCACCGCTCGCAGGACGCCTGGGAAGCCTGGTGGCGCACTTCCGGTATCAGCGCGGCTCCCGCAACCGACGGACCCGCAGCCTATCTTGTGCTGTGGAACCCGGAGCAATACCCGTTTTCGGACATGGACGTCAAAATCAAGGAGATTGGCGACACGGGTTCAACGGCGTTTACCTGGCGCACCGGCAACCGGAAGAACATGGCCGTCGGGTCCCGGCTGTTCCTGTTCCGGACCGGGGCGGAGCCGCGGGGGCTGGTCGGTGTCGGCACAACGACCACCCCGGTTGCCGAAGCCCCGCACCGGGATCCGCAGCGCGCCGAAAAGGGGCAGACCTCTCCCTATGTGGAAGCGTCCTGGGAGGCGCTGTCGCGCGATCCCCTACTCGGTCTTGAGGAGGTTATTTCGCGCACCGGAACCGACGGGATCTGGTCCAGCCAGGGTGGCGGGGTCGAGATCCCGGCCGATGTGGCGGCAAGGCTCGAAGCTGCCTGGCGCGACGTGACTGAGCCGGATGCCGATCCGAAACCGGCTTTGCCGCAACAGCGGCTCATAGCCAGCTTCGATGCGGACACGGGCGACCGGGAAGACACGCTTAATATCGGGCGTTACGTCGACGCCTTTGCAAGGGTCATGTCCTCGCGCGCCCTGAAACCGCCGCTCTCCATCGGCCTGTTCGGGGACTGGGGTTCCGGCAAGACGTTTTTCATGGAGAAGCTGTTCGACAAAATTGAAACCACCCGCAAGGACACGTCGGAGGAAAGCCGGCGGCTTTATTACCAGAACATCTGCCAGATCCGTTTCAATGCCTGGCATTACGCTGAGACCAATCTCTGGGCCAGCCTGGTGACGACGATCTTCGACGAGCTGCGCGTGTTTCTGGACGGCCGCGACGACAAGGCGAATGAAAAGGATGAATTCAACAAGCTGTTGAACAAGCTGGAAGTTGCCGAAGAGCTGCGTGCGAAGGCGCAGGAAGACCTGGAGAAGGCCAAAGAAGCGCATGCTGCTGCCGAAGTGGAACTCGCAACGGCCAAGCAGACACTTGCAGGCCTGCCGCCGTCGCCAGAGTTGACGGCTGAGGAATATCAGAAAATCCTGGGCGCCACCTTGTCCAAAATCGGACTTGGAAGCGGTGACGATCTGAAGAAGCTGGTCACTTCGCTTGCCTGCATGACGGGCCGTGACGATCTGAAGGCGTCGGTCGCGGAGCTTTCGGATGAAGGTCATGCGACCGTGGAGCGGGCGCGGGACGTCCTACGGCAAACGCAGAAAATGACATCCCGTGCCGGCTTCTGGTGGCGGATTTTGCTGGCTGCAAGGGTCCAGGACAACAAGTGGGTCCTTGGGGGCGGACTGGCGGTGATTGTTCTGATCCCGATCCTGTTCGGAGTTCTTGATCTGGCGGGCAAATTGCACACCTCCTGGGCGGCGCTTTCGGCCGCCCTCCTTGAAGTTCTGGCAATCAGTGGCGTGGTCCTGGCCTGGGTCAGGTCCCGCTTGAAATTGGCCGCGCCGGTGTTCGACAGGCTGGACGCCTGGCAGACGGATATCGAGGAGAGGATTGCCGAAGCCAAGGCCTTGGATCAGGAAGCCTACGAGAAGGATTGTCAAAAAGCGCGCCTTCAGGAAGAGCAGGCTCGTGAGCAGTTCGAAGCAGCCCAGCAGAAGCTGGCGTTGGCCGCTCAGGCTGAAGATGCGGCGCGGCGGGCCTTAAAGGATTCTACCTCCAAGGCCCGGCTGGACAAGTTCATCCGCGACCGGGCCGCCAGCGAGGACTATGCAGTTCATCTTGGTTTGATCGCCATGATCCACCGGGACTTCCGCAAATTGTCCGAGCTGATGGAGTTGGCCCGGAAAGACCCGGACAGCGAGTTGACCAAGGATATTCCGAGGGTCGACCGGATCATCCTTTATATCGACGATCTCGACCGATGCCATCCGCCGGAGCGGGTCGTGCGGGTTCTGGAGGCGACCCATCTCCTGCTGTTCTTCCCGTTGTTCGTGGTCGTGGTCGGGGTCGATTCGCGCTGGGTGTCCCGGGCGCTCTACAAGCATTACGAAGACATGCTCGCGGACGAGTCGCTGCAGAATGGCGCCGCCAGGATCGACAATCCGGAATCGGACGACGCGCCGGTTGCCGGGAACGCGCTGACGATGAGGGCGTTGCGGCGCCCGCCGGCGGAAAGCCAGGATTTCCTTGAGAAGATCTTTCAGGTGCCGTTCTGGCTTCGGCGCATGGACGAGGCGGCGGTCAAGCGCATGGTCCATGACCTCATCAAAGGCGACGCGGTCGCCGAGACGGACGCAACCAAGGGGCTGACAACAACGCCCAAGGCTGGTTCACGGTCAGGTGGCGGTGCCTCGGGAAGCGCGGACACCGGCCAGAGTCCATCTGCTGGCGCCCGTAGCCAGAGCGTTGAGAAGGAAGAGGTGCAGGAGACCACGCTGACGGCGGAAGATCAAAGCCAGCCGGCCACGTTGACGCTTGCGTCTGCCACTGTCAGCTTGACCATCAGCGCCCCGGAGCGGCAATTCATGGAAGAAGTGGCTCCGCTGATGCCGCGCACCCCCCGGTCGGTCAAGCGCTTCATCAATATCTACCGGCTCTACAAATCAGCCCTGTCCCCGGAAGGTCTCAGAGACTTTCTGGGAACCGCCGACCAGCCGGGCAATTTCCGCGCCGTTCAGATCCTCCTTGCCCTTGTAACCGGGTCGCCGCTCTGCGCCCGCTGTGTCTTCGACCAGCTGCAAACGATTGACGGGACGTCGGCGGAAAAGCTGTCCGATCTGGTCGGTAAACTCAACGACGGACCGGAGAGCTGGCAGACCACCATCGAGGCCCTGCGCGTCTTAGCCAAGGGCGACAATGACCTCGACCTCAGTGCGCTCAGAAATGTGTCCGCGCTGGTGTCGCGCTATTCGGTGCATCATATGGTGGCCGTGGATCCGGGCAGAACCGTTCTGGGCTGATTTTAAGGATTTTCGGGCCGGGCCCGGCGGCCGGGCAGGGGAACGCGAGCTGTCGTTTGGCCCGGCAATACGTTCGTTCGCCGTTTATAAACCAATCGGTGTCGCAAATGCTCTAATCGCTTGCATCGCTTTTGGGATTGATATAAAGATATCTTTATATCGACATTGATGGCGAAGTGAATGACCGAACAGCAGACCCTTACCGTAGACGAGACCCTTGCCGCCCTGAGAGCGGTTGGCGAGACCACGCGTCTCAGGCTGATCGCCCTCCTGGCGGAGAGCGAGCTGACGGTGAAGGACGCCACCGCAATTCTGGGCCAGAGCCAGCCGCGCATTTCCCGCCATCTGAAACTTCTGGCCGAAGCGGATTTGATCAAGCGCTACCCGGAGGGCTCCTGGGTCTATTACCGCTTGGCGGAGGGGCCGGAAGGACAGCTGGCTCGGGATCTGGTCGCCCGCATTTCCACAGACGATGCCGTCCTGGCCGCCGATCAGGAGCGTTTTCAGGCAATCCGTAAGGCCAAGTCCGAAGAGGCGGCAGCCTATTTCGCCGCCCGCGCACTCACCTGGGACCGGGAGCGCTCGCTTCACGTCTCCGAAGAGGACGTCGAGGCCGCGATGCGCGCGGCACTTGGCAACAAGCCGTTCCAGTCCTTCCTTGATCTGGGAACTGGCACGGGCCGCCTGCTGGAAGTCTTTTCCGACCAGTATACCTCAGCGCTTGGCATCGATGCTTCCCATGACATGCTGGCCGTTGCCCGGGCCAACCTTGCCAAGGCCGGGCTTTCCAACGCGCAGGTCCGCCACGGCGACGTCTACGCATTGAATGTGCCGCCACGCTCCTTCGATGTGGTGACCATTCACCAGGTGCTGCACTTCCTGGACGAACCCGCCCGCGCGCTCAACGAGGCGGCCCGGGCGCTGCGTCCCGGCGGCCGCCTGCTGATCATCGATTTCGCGCCGCATGAACTGGAGTTCCTGCGCGACAAACACGCCCACCGCCGCCTCGGTTTTGCCCATGATCAGATGGAGCGCTGGCTGGAGGCGCTGGACCTGGATCTGGAGCAGGTCACCGACCTGGTTCCGGGCGAACACAACGACACCAACCTGACCGTAACGCTCTGGCTTGCCCGGGATCGACGCATCGTCACCGACCTGCCAGCCCAGAATCCCTCACGAGAGGTCGCTTAACATGACTGACAGTTCCAACCGCCGGTCGCACCAGGCCGCTTCCGCGCCGATCACGGCTTCCTTCGAGTTCTTCCCGCCGAAGTCGGACAAGATGGCCGAGACGCTGTGGAACACGGTTCAGCGCCTGGCGCCGCTGTCGCCGTCCTTCGTCTCCGTCACCTACGGGGCGGGCGGTTCGACCCGCGAGCGTACCCACAAGACCGTGGAGAGGATCCTGAAGGAAACCGATCTGGCCCCGGCCGCGCACCTGACTTGTGTCGGTTCGCCACGCTCTGAAGTCGATGCCATCGTCAAGGATTACTGGGACCTCGGCGTGCGTCACCTGGTGGCCCTGCGCGGCGATCCGCTGGAAGGCATCGGCTCACGCTACGTGCCGCATGAAGAAGGCTATGCCTATGCCTCCGATCTGGTTGCCGGCATCAAGAAAATCGCCAATTTCGACATTTCTGTTTCCGGCTACCCGGAAAAACACCCGGAAAGCGGCTCCTGGCAGAAGGAGATCGACAACCTGAAGCGCAAGGTCGACGCGGGTGCCGACCGGATCATCACCCAGTATTTCTTCGACAACGATCTGTTCGACGAGTACCTAGAGCGGATCGCGGCGGCCGGCATAAACATTCCGGTGATCCCGGGCATCCTGCCGATCCACAATTTCGAGCAGACAATGGTGTTCTCGGCCAAATGCGGCACCTCGATCCCGCAATGGCTGGCCCGCCGCTTTGCCGGTCTCAGCAACGATCCGGAAACCCGCAAGCTGGTCGGTGTGTCGGTCGCCTGCGAGCAGGTGATGGATCTTGTCGACAAGGGCATCAACGATTTCCACTTCTACACCATGAACCGGGCCGACCTGACCTACGCCATCTGCCACATGCTCGGCATGGGCCGGCCGGAAACCGAGAAAGACCTGGCCGCCTGAGAGGCTTGAGGCTGCGGCATACAGATCAAGCGTCTTTGAGAAGTTGCTTTTTTTTAGGGAACCCCCACCCCTAACCCCTCCCCACAAGGGGGAGGGGGACAGGCCGAAAACGCCGGGATGCAGTGCCTTATCCGAGTTTGGAAGGGGGCTGCGGTCGCCGCAGGGCACAACGGAATTCCCTTCCCCCTTGTGGGGAAGGGTTAGGGATGGGGGTGATCGGCAAAGCCGAACCGAGCCCCGGACTGACAAGCAGGTCACAGGAACCGGCTGAGTTGAAAGACAAAGCGAGTAACCGTTCGAGATGATCAAGTTAAGCACCGCCGACACCGTTGAGACGACCGCCTTCGCCGTGCTGCGCGAGCGAGGCTTTGATCTTCGGGTGGTCGACATGGGGGCGGACAAGACCCGGCTCATCGTTGCAAGCGACGGGAAACACGAATTCCGCGGCCATTCCGCCTTGGAAATTCTCGGGCTTCTCGCCGTCTATCAGGCCCGCGGCGAGGACTGGCATCCGACCGAAGAGGACATGCATCACCGGACCAAGTTCTGGGATGCTTCCTACAACGACACGGACCGGGACAGCTGAGGCTCCTGCCGTTCCGCCCTTGACATCACACCGGCATCAGCCGGACCAACCGATAAGACATTCCGGAAGGAAACACCCGTGACCAAGTCCGACGCTTTTCAGCGCCTTCGTGACCTCGCCAAGACCCGTATTCTTGTCCTTGACGGTGCCATGGGCACGGAAATCCAGCTGCTCAAGCTGGATGAAGCCGCCTACCGGGGCGAGCGCTTCAAGGACTGGCCAAGCGACGTCAAGGGCAACAACGACCTGCTTTGCCTGACCCAGCCGGACGCGCTGCGCCAGATCCATATCGACTATCTGGAAGCCGGCGCAGACATCATCGAGACGAACACGTTCTCGTCGACGACAATCGCCCAGGCCGATTACGGCATGGAAGAACTGGCCTACGAGTTGAATGTCGAAAGCGCGCGGCTGGCGCGCGAGGCTGCCGACCATGTGACCGCACAGGATCCGTCGCGGCCGCGCTTTGTCGCCGGGGCGCTCGGGCCGACCAACCGGACTGCGTCGATCTCGCCGGATGTCAACAACCCGGGCTACCGGGCTGTTTCCTTTGACGATCTTCGGATCGCCTATGCAGAGGCCGCACGCGGCCTGATTGCCGGTGGCGCGGACATCCTGCTCGTCGAGACGATCTTCGACACGCTCAACGCCAAGGCAGCCCTCTTCGCCATCGACGAGGTTTTCGAGGAAACCGGCAAGATCCTGCCGGTGATGATTTCCGGCACGATCACCGATCTGTCCGGCCGCACGCTGTCGGGCCAGACACCGGAGGCGTTCTGGAACTCGGTGCGCCACACCAATCCGCTGACGATCGGCCTCAACTGCGCCCTTGGCGCCAAGGAAATGCGCGCCCATATCGACGAACTCGGCCGGGTTGCCGACACGCTCGTCTGCGCCTATCCGAACGCGGGCCTGCCCAATGAATTCGGCGAATATGACGAGAGCCCGGGACAGATGGCGGCCCTGGTCGGCGAATTTGCCGAAGCCGGCCTCGTCAATCTGGTCGGCGGCTGCTGCGGCTCGACGCCGGCCCATATCCGGGCGATTGCCGACGCGGTGGCCGACAAAGCTCCGCGCGTGATCCCGGAAATCGACCGGCATATGCGGCTGTCCGGCCTGGAGCCGTTTGTCGTCACCAAGGAAACAAACTTCGTCAATGTCGGCGAGCGCACAAACGTCACCGGCTCGGCGCGCTTCCGCAAGTTGATCAAGGAAGGCGACTATGCCACCGCGCTCGATGTTGCCCGCCAGCAGGTGGAAAACGGCGCCCAGATCATCGACATCAACATGGACGAGGGCCTGCTCGATTCCGAAGAAGCCATGGTCACCTTCCTGAACCTGGTGGCCGCCGAGCCGGACATCGCCAAGGTGCCGGTGATGATCGACAGTTCCAAATGGACCGTCATTGAGGCCGGACTGAAATGCGTGCAGGGCAAGGGCGTGGTCAATTCCATCTCGCTGAAGGAAGGCGAGGAGGAATTCATCAAGCACGCCAAACTCGTGCGCCGCTACGGGGCTGCTGTGGTCGTGATGGCCTTTGACGAACAGGGCCAGGCTGACACGTTCGAGCGCAAAACCGAGATCTGCGCGCGTTCCTACAAGGTGCTGACCGAAAAGGTCGGCTTCCCGCCGGAAGACATCATCTTCGATCCGAACATCTTCGCGGTCGCGACCGGCATCGAGGAACACAACAATTACGGTAACGACTTCATCGAGGCGACCGGCTGGATCCGCGAGAACCTGCCGCATGCCCATGTCTCGGGTGGTGTTTCGAACCTCTCCTTCTCGTTCCGCGGCAACGAGGCCGTGCGCGAGGCGATGCATTCCGTGTTCCTATACCACGCCATCCAGCGCGGCATGGACATGGGCATCGTCAATGCCGGCCAGCTGGCGGTCTACAACGACCTTGACACCGAGCTGCGCGAGCTGTGCGAAGACGTGGTTTTGAACCGGCGCGACGACGCCACCGACCGGATGCTGGAGGCGGCCGAGCGCTGGAAAGGCGAGGGCGGCAAGAAACGCGAAGCCGATCTCACCTGGCGCACCTGGGGTGTTGCCAAGCGTCTGGAACACGCGCTGGTGCACGGCATCGACGACTATGTTGTCGAGGACACGGAAGAAGCCCGCCAGGCCTTCGACCGGCCGCTGCATGTGATCGAAGGCCCTCTGATGGACGGCATGAATGTTGTCGGCGACCTGTTCGGCTCCGGCCAGATGTTCCTGCCGCAGGTGGTGAAATCCGCCCGTGTCATGAAAAAGGCGGTTGCCTATCTGCTGCCCTTCATGGAGCAGGAAAAGAAAGAGCTGGGCCAGACCGGCCAGTCTTCCGCCGGCAAGATCCTGATGGCGACCGTGAAGGGCGATGTCCATGACATCGGCAAGAACATCGTCGGCGTCGTGCTCCAGTGCAACAATTTCGAGGTGATCGACCTCGGTGTGATGGTGCCGTCGGCCAAGATCCTGGAAACGGCCAAGGCCGAAAAGGTCGACATGATCGGTCTCTCCGGCCTGATCACGCCGTCGCTCGATGAAATGTGCCATGTCGCCGCAGAACTGGAGCGCGAAGGCCTCAACGTGCCGCTTCTGATCGGCGGGGCGACCACTTCCAAGATCCATACGGCGGTGAAAATCCATCCGAACTATGCAAAGGGCCAGGCGATCTATGTGACCGATGCCGGACGTGCGGTGGGTGTTGCCTCCAAGCTGATGAGCGAAGGCGGCCGCGCGCCCTATTACGCGGATGTGCGTGCCGAATATGCCGATATTGCCGAAAAGCATGCGGCCAGCCGGGGCGGCCAGCAGCGCACGTCGTTGTCGGCGGCGCGCGAGAACGCCTTTGCCTCGGACTTCGCGGGCAAACCGCCGGTCGCACCTAAGAAGCCGGGTTCAACGGTCTTCGACGACTTCCCGCTGGAAGAATTGGTGCCGGTGATCGATTGGACGCCGTTCTTTGCCACATGGGAGATCAAGGGGCGCTATCCGGCGGTTTTGACAGACAACCGCTACGGCCCGGCGGCCAAGGCGCTTTATGACGACGCGCGGCGCATGCTCGACGAGATCGTTGAAAAGAAACTGCTGACCGCACGTGGTGTCGCTGCCCTGTGGCCTGCCAATGCCGTTGGCGACGATGTCCGGCTCTTCACCGACGAGGGCCGCACGGAAACGCTCGCGACCTTCCATACGCTGCGCCAGCAGATGGCGCGGACCGCCGGCGGACGCGCCAATGTGGCGCTCAGCGACTTCGTCGCGCCGCTCGACAGCGGCATTGCGGATTGGGTTGGCGGCTTTGCCGTGACCGCCGGTCACGGCGAGAACGAACTGGCGGCGCGCTATGCAAGCGAAGGGGACGACTACAACAAGATCCTTTCCCAGGCGCTGGCGGATCGTCTTGCCGAAGCCTTCGCCGAGAAGCTGCACCAGATCGTGCGCACGGATCTCTGGGGTTACGCTGCGGACGAATCCCTCGCCGTCGAGGATATCATCGCCGAGAAATACCAGGGTATCCGCCCGGCGGCCGGCTACCCGGCGCAGCCGGATCACACCGAAAAGGACACGCTGTTCGAGCTGCTCGACGCGGAGCGCCTGACCGGCATCCAGCTGACAGAAAGCCGGGCGATGATGCCGGGGTCGTCTGTCTCAGGCCTCTATTTCGGTCATGCGGACAGCCATTATTTCGGCGTCGGTAAGATCGAAAGGGATCAGGTCGAGGATTATGCGGCCCGCAAGGGCTGGGACCTGGCCTATGCGGAACGTTGGCTGGCACCGATCCTCAACTACGATCCCGCACGCATGGAAGCGGCCGAATAGGCAGTTTTCGCGATCAAATTGTCGGATTGGAGCCGGCCTCCCGTGGGAAAACCACAGGAGGCCGGCTCTTTTTGTGCTTTGATTTCGTGACGCTGGGAAAACAACACATTTTTGTGATAATATGCACATTGTGCGCTCTTGTAATGTGCACGGAGTGCACTACAATACAATCATCAGGTGAACGCGAAAGGTTCTGCGCTCACTGAAAGGAGAACAATAATATGAATGTGCAAATCGCCAGAATTCTTCTGGTCCAGCATCGCCAGGACTACAACCGGGACCGCCTCGCGTGGTTGCCGTCACGGCTTTACCGTACCTGGCGGGAAGCTCTTCCGAGGATTCAGGATACCTTCAAGGCTTCCTGAACCGGGCCAGAACCCCATCAGGCCCCAACAAAATAATAACAAGACCCAAGGCGTTTATTGCCCCAAACGTCTGCCAAAAACTGACAAAACCCGGCTTTGGCCGGGTTTTTTGTTTTCAGGGTCAGGACCTGCTCAACATCAGTTTCACACCCGCAAAAGCAAAGAAACCGCCGAGCAGCATCTGGATGAAACGGCGGGCTCGGCCGTAGATCCGCACCATGACCGGCGTGGAAAAGGCGACCGCGTAGAGCACATGGATCGTGATGGACAGGATCGTGGTGCCGCAGACGATCACAGCCCCCACCCAGAAAGGGGCGTCCTGCTGCAAGCCAAGCGAAATGATCGCGATCCAGGCAAGGGCGGCCTTCGGATTGGTCATCTGGACCACGTAACCCCGGATCAGATATCCGATCGGAGTGTGCTGTCCGCCGTCCAGCACCCTGGTCTCGAGATCGTGGCGTGAGTGCGCGTTTTTAAAGGATTTCCAGGCGAGCCAGAGCAGATAGAGCCCGCCGGCAATCTTGATCACCGTCAGCGCGGCAGCATAGGTCGTCAGGAGGGCGGAGAGACCGACCACTGTCAGCACCGACCAGGTGAACGACCCCGTGGCAACACCGAAAGCCAGCGCGACGCCGGACTTCCGGCCGGCGCTCATTGAAGTGCCCAGAATGGCAAGGATATTCGGACCAGGGCTGGCGATCCCCAGCAGAAAGGCCGAATAGGCGAGCAGGATGCCCGGCAAGTAGATCGATAGCTGGTCCATTAGGAACTCCATTCGTCAGTTGGTGGAGCAGCATAGGTGGAGTGTTGAAGCGGGTGCTTCGGTCCAGGTCGAAGTGTGGGCGGGTTCGGAACAAACGGGCTGATAGGACGGCAAGGCCACCGCGATTTGTGATCCCAACTTGGCTGCGCCAAGCCGGGATGAAAAGCGAGAGGGGGATGGCGCAATTCACACCCGGCCACCCCCATCGGCGTCATCCTGAGGAGCCGCGTTAGCGGCGTCTCGAAGGACGGGCCACTTGCTATGGAACTTGAAGCCGGTCCTTCGAGACGCGCGCAAGCGCGCTCCTCAGGATGACGCTGGGGGTGTGGCTGTTGTGGGGTGAGGGCGGTGATTACACCACCGGAAACAGCGCCTTCAGCTCCGCCTGTCCCTTGGGCGAGATGTGGACGATGCGGCCGGTTTTTTCCCGGCGGAGCCAGCCCTGGTCGACGAAGTGGGTCAGAAAGGCCGCGCCGAGGCTGCCGGCGAGGTGATTGCGGCGTTCGCTCCAGTCGAGGCAGACCCGGCAGAGCGGGCGGCGGCCCGAGGTGAGGGCGTCCAGGTCAATCCCGATTTCGCGCACGAAGCCGGAGCCGGCCTCCGTCAGGCCGAAGCCGCCCTTGTCTTTCGATATGGCAAGGAAGTCGCGCGCCTGCAGGCTGTCGAAGATCCGGACCGCCATGTCCCCGGCGAGATGATCGTAACAGACCCGGGCGGCGCGCATGGCCGGGTCCTTCGGCCCGGTGCGGGTGCGCAGGTGACCCCGGCGGGCGGCGAGGCCCATCACCGCTTCCAGCACAGCGCCGACTTCCGGCCCGGCCAGGGTGAAATAGCGGTGACGGCCCTGTTTGGCCTGGGTCAGCAGGCCACCCTCCATGAGTTTCTTCAAGTGCGAACTGGCGGTCGGCCCCGTGATGCCGGCCTCCGCGGCCAGTTCTGTTGCCGTCAGCGCCTTGCCGCTGAGGAGCGCTCCCAGGATGTTGGCGCGGGCGGGGTCGCCCATCAACGCGCCGATCCGGGCAATGTCCGGTCCTTCTTTCATGGTTCGATCTCCATCGAAGCATTGTTGCCGCGGAGCATGGCATAGAGCGGCCGACAACGCCAGAGACAAAGGACACCGGCATGATCACCTGTTTCATCCGCTACCACATCGACCCGACCAAACGCGCGGCCTTCGAGGACTATGCCCGCAACTGGGGCCAGGCAATCCCGCGCTGCGGCGCGGACCTGATCGGCTATTTCGCCCCGCATGAAGGCTCAACGACGCTCGCCTATGGCGTCTATTCGGTCGAAAATCTCGCCGCCTACGAGGCCTACCGGGCCCGGCTAGCGGCCGATCCGCTTGGACGGGAGAACTATGAATTCGCCATGCGGGAAAAATTCATCTTGCGGGAGGACCGGACCTTCCTGAAACTGGCCTCTGCGCCGCATGGAGAGGGAGAGACGTTCAAATGATCGCCGTGATTTTCGAAGTCATTCCCCATGCCGACAAGAAGCAGGCCTATCTCGACATGGCTGCCGAAATGCGCCCGCTTGTCGATGAGATCGACGGATTTCTGTCGGTCGAACGGTTCCAGAGCCTGACCAATCCGGAAAAGCTCCTGTCCGTTTCGTTTTTCCGGGACGAGGCCGCGCTGGACGAATGGCGCCGGCTGACCCAGCACCGCAAGGCGCAAAGGGCCGGACGGTCGAGCTATTTCAAGGACTACAGGCTGCGGGTTGCCCATGTGCTGCGCGATTACGGCATGGACGAGCGGGACGAAGCACCTGCCGACAGCCGCGACCTGCACGGATAGGCTTGCCATGCACAACCGGTCTTTCGAACTCGCCTTGCTGGGCGTGCTGGCACTGCTGTGGGG
This sequence comes from Roseibium sediminicola, assembly GCF_023156505.1. GTDB lineage: Bacteria > Pseudomonadota > Alphaproteobacteria > Rhizobiales > Stappiaceae > Roseibium > Roseibium sediminicola. The sequence goes on from NZ_JALNMJ010000032.1 coordinate 13,323, forward strand.
CTCCTCCTACATGTGGATCAGCCTCGCATTGCCGTCCTTTCCGCCCGCGACGCTGATTGCCATCCGCGTCGGCCTGGCCTCGCTGGTGCTGCTCGTCATTCTGGCGGTGCGCGGCCTGACGTTGCCGCGCGATCTTTACAGCTGGCGGCTGTTCTTCGTTCAGTCGCTGGTCAACAGCACCGGCCCCTGGCTGATGCTGGCCTGGGGGCAACAAACCGCCGGAACGGCGGTGTCCAGCGTGCTGAACTCAACATCGCCGCTCTGGGTGTTCGCCTTTTCCTTCTTGCTTCTCAACAGTGGCCTGCGCCCCGGCGGGCGGCAGCTGGCGGGCGCCTTGCTCGGCTTTGGTGGCATTGTCCTGATTGTCGGTGTCGGCGCGCTGGAGGATATCGGCCGCAACCTCGTTCCGCAGCTGGTGGTGCTGTTCGGGGCCGCGCTTTATGGGATCGCCGCCCTGCGTGGACGGCTTTTTGCATCCTATCCGCCCTTGGTGACGGCCACCGGCACCCTGATCTGTGCCTCGCTGGTTCTGGTGCCGTTGAGCCTCGTTACGGACCGGCCCTGGACCCTTGCCCCGGACCGGATTGGCGTCCTGTCGGCGCTGATGCTGAGCATCGCCTGTACGGCATTTGCCTTCCTGATTTATTTCCGGCTGCTGAACACGCTCGGGGCCATGGGAACGGCGAGCCAGGCCTACCTGCGCTCCGGCGTCGGCGTTTTTCTCGGCGTCGTGTTCCTGTCCGAAAGTCTCGATCTTGAGACCTTTGCCGGAATCTGCCTTGCCATTTTCGGGGTGGTTCTGATCAACTGGCCAGTGAAGCGAAAATTGCAGGTCACCCCATCCATGGGCAAGGAGGTGTCATGAGCGTATTGGTTGTTTACGAAGCGGGCTCGCGGCCGACGAAGCGCGCCAATCCCGATTATTTCACCGGCACGGTCTGGCAGGACCCGGTGATCGAGGCTCCGGCGCCGGCGCGCGTCCGGGTGCTGCGGGTCACCTTCGAGCCGAAGGCGCGCACGCACTGGCACACCCATCCGCTCGGCCAGACCCTGCAGGTGCTGGAAGGCGCCGGCTTTGTGCATCTGTGGGGACAGGACAAACTGTCGATCCTGCCGGGCGATGTCATCTGGATCCCGCCTGGCGTCAAGCACTGGCACGGTGCCGGGCCGAACACGTCGCTCGTCCATCTTGCCATCCAGGAAGAACTGGACGGCTCCGTCGCCGAGTGGCTCGAAGCGGTGGACGACAGCACCTACGCGGGGAATATCGAGGCGCGGCGGTAAAGACGGTCCAAGGTCCAATCAAAGCGGCAGGCGCACTTCCGCCTCCAGGCCGCCGTCCGGCCTGTTGCCGAGGGCGATCCGGCCGCCGTGGGCGTGGATGATGGAGCGGGTGATGGCAAGGCCGAGGCCGATGCCGCCGGTTTCCTCGCTGCGGGATTCTTCAAGCCTGACAAAGGGCTCGAACACGTCCTTCAGTCTGTCTTCCGGAATGCCCGGGCCCTTGTCGCGGATCCTGACCACGGCCTCTCCCGCATCCACAGCAGCCCTGACCGACACGGCTTCCCCGTAGCGGATGCCGTTTTCAATCAGGTTCCGGAAAGCCCGTTTCAGGGCCACCGGACGGCAGGGCAGCACGATCCTCTCATCGCTTTCCACGGTGCACTCGTGGCCGAGATCCTGCTGGTCGCCGGCAAGCGCTTCCAGAAGCGCACCGAGATCGGCATTTTCGGCGGTTTCCGCCTGGGCCTCGTCCCTGGCGAAGCGCAAGGTGGCTTCGGTCATGGCCGCCATCTCCTCCAGGGTCTCGATCATCTTGTCGCGATTTTCGTCGTCCTCGATGAATTCCGCACGGAGCCGCAGCGAGGTGATCGGGGTCCGGAGATCATGGCTGATCGCTGCCAGCATGCGCGTGCGGTCCTTGACGAAACGCGTCAACCGGTCCTGCATGTCGTTGAAGGCGGAGGTCAGCGCGCGGACTTCACGCGGGCCGGACGGTGTCAGCGGTTGCTGTTCCTCGCCACGGCCGAATTTTTCGGCCGACACGGACAGGTCTTTCAAGGGCCGGGTGACCCGGCGCACGGCAATGCCGATGATCAGCGTGGTCAGCAGCGCGGTCAGGACCAGTTGCACCAGCAGCGGCAGGAAGGCGCCGGCCGGCGGCCGGTAGCTTGTGGCGACATTGAGCCAGCGGCCGTCGGTCATGCTGATCGAAATCGACAGGTCTTCCGGCTTGTTCATGATCTTGTGCAGATTGTGCGGCCGTTCGCGTTTGGGCACGTCGCGCCAGCTGCGTTCGTCCGCATCGTCGGCCTCGCGCCTGCGGGGACCGCGCTTTTCGTCAGCGTGAATGTTGATGTGTACGGCCTGGTCCGGTCCCAGCTCCCTGGCCATGTAACCTTGCAGTCGCTGCTCGAGGCGGGAAACCCCGGGGGCAGGTGCCAGGGGTGTGTCGCCCAGCCAGAACACTGCGAAACGGGTGCTGCTGGCTTCCAGGATGCGGTTCTGAAGATCCGGGGGCGTGATCTCGATCAGCTCGGCCAGGGAAACGGAGCGCGACAGCAGATTGTCGCGGGCGGCGGCCACCAGCGCGATGCGGCGTTCGTCCTGGAAGATCCAGATGCTGAGCGCCTGGGCCACCAGGATGGCGGCCAGAAGCAGGATGACCAGCTGCGAGGCCAGCGTGCTCGGCCAGAGGGCGGCAAGTAGCTTGCGGGGGAAGGCCGTCTTGGTCATTCCGCCTCGTCTTTCACGTCCGCGGTGAACATGTAGCCGCCGCCCCAGACCGTCTTGATCAGTTTGGGGTCCTTCGGGTCGGCCTCGATCTTGCGGCGCAGCCGCGAGACCTGATTGTCGATCGAGCGGTCGAAGACGGCCGGTGTCCGGCCGCTGGTCAGATCGAGCAACTGATCTCGGTTGAGCACCATTTTCGGCCGCTTCAGGAAGGCGCAGAGCAGCTGGAATTCACCGCTCGACAGCGCTACGGACGTGCCGTCGGGATCGAGCAGCTCGCGGCGGGCCGCGTTCAGCGACCAGCCGTCGAAGCGCAGCTGGTCCTGTTCGATCGGGTCGCGGTCCTTGGGTACCAGCGATGTGCGCCGGAGCACTGCCCGTATCCGGGCCAGCAATTCGCGTGGGTTGAACGGCTTGGTGACATAGTCGTCGGCGCCGATCTCCAGGCCGATGACCCGGTCGGTGTCATCCGCCATTGCCGTCAAAAGGATCACGGGCATCGATCCGGTTTCCACCAGATGGCGGCACAGGGAGAGGCCGTCCTCGCCGGGCATCATGATGTCGAGCACGACAAGATCGACGGACGCTGCCTTCAGCGCCTTGCGGGCATGGGCGGCATTTTCCGCCGTGGTCGCGCGCAGACCGTTCTTGATCAGATAGCGGGCCAGGGTCTCGCGGATGTCGCGGTGGTCGTCGACAACAAGAATATGCGGGCTCGGATCGCTCACTTCAATTTCCTTCTTGCGGGGCCTGTCTCGGGATCTGAGTCAGGTTTGCCGCGGATCTCTCTGTTTCCACGAATAAAATAGTCGCCCGCGCCGTCTCGTGCGAGCCGAACTTGTATCAAAGTGTATCGTGGCGGGCCGGCGGGACAGATGGTGACATTTCAGGCCCCAGGCGCGGGTATTCCTGCGACAATTGCCTCCTACCTTGTGTTCATCGACGAACCAAGGAGTTGTTGGAATGAAACCGTTCAAGAAGATTGCAATTGCCGCCCTGGCTGCGAGCGTCGCGGGCACCGCGCTGACCGCAGGCCTGACCGCATCCGCCCAGGACACGGCTGCAAGCGGGGACGGGGGCACACAGATGGAACAGGCCGACGGCCAGCGCTTTGCCCATATGGGCGAAGGAGGACACGGCTGGGGCCGTGGACACGGCGGAAAATGGGGTGGTCACCGGGGCGGTGAACACCGGGCCGAGCGCCTGTTCGAACGTTTCGACGTCAATGAAGACGGCGTCATCACCGCGGCCGAGATAGAAGAGGTCCGGACGCAGAATTTTGCAAGCGCGGATGCCGACGGCAATGGCGAGGTCAGCCTGGAGGATTTCAAGGCGGCCTTCCTGGAACGCTCGAACGACCGCATGGTCCGCGCCTTCCAGTTCCTCGACCGGGACGGTGACGGCACCGTGACCCAGGAAGAGATCGATCAGGTCGCCAACCGCATGTTCAACCGGCTCGACCGGGACGGCAACGGCACCGTGGAACGCATTCGCGGCCCGCAGGCCGATGAGGACGACGATGAACGCGGTCCGCGCGGCCAGCATGCCGAGCGCGGCGAACGGGGCGGCCATCACGGTCCCCGTGGCCCGCATATGGGACGCGGCGGTCCGGGGCAGATGTTCCTTGGTCTCTTCGATGACGACGGCGACGGCAAGGTGACCCGCGAGGATTTCGACGCCAAGCGCGCCGAATTGTTCGCGCTGGCCGATACCAACGGCAGCGGCTCGTTCACGCTGGAAGAGTTCGGCCCGCTGTGGCTGGCGGTCAATGAAAACCGCATTGTCGACATGTTTCAGCGTGCCGACGCCGACGGCAGCCTCGGCATCACCGCCGAGGAACATGACAAGCGCCTGGACAAGCTGATGGAGCGGGCCGACCGCAACAAGGACGGCGTGATCACCAAGGCCGACTTCCAGCACGGTAAAAAAGGCAAGGGCAAAGGCAAGGGCTGGCGCCACCACGACCGCGGCTGAACCCGGTCCTGACCTTTCCGGACCTGCCCACCGTCCGGAAATGTCTCCCCCGCATCAATCCCCCTGCTGTGGGGAGACACTCCGGGAGCCGCCCTGCGGCTCCCATTTTCGTTTCCTCTCACTTGTCTTTCGCAATGAGCAAGATCTCGCTGATCGGGATTTGCTGCGACCGCCAACAACACAGCGTCATCCTGAGGGTGTGGCTGCGTCAGTTGTATGAGATCACTCTGACGGTAGTGGGGACTGGACTTGCCGCCAGGCCAGTTGGACACAGCGCCTCTATCCAGCAACTCCCACGCTCTCGTTACGGGAATCTCAAGGATTTCCGGCGATCCTCGCTTCGGTTTTTCCGAGGGGACATCATGGCCAAGCCGACACTGCACGATTTCATTGAGACAAAGATTTCCGGCGAACATGTCAGCGAGGACGATGTCGTGACGCTGCGCCGCTACGTCTATGGCGACATGGTGGTGTCGCTGGAAGAGGGGGCGGCGCTGTTCCGTCTGAACAGCGCGGATCTCACCTTTGCGCCGGACTGGTACGAGCTGTTTCCCGAAGCCATCGGCGACATCCTGGTTCATCAGGCGCGGCCACAGGGCTATGTTTCCGATGAAAATGCCAGCTGGCTGATCGAACAGGTCGGGCTGGACGGCCGGGTCTGTTCGCGGACCGAGCTGGAGGCCGTGCTGCACGTCCTGGAGAAAGCCCGGAAGGCACCGGAACACCTCGAGCAATTCGCCCTGCGCACCGTCGCTGACTCCGTCATATCGGGCACCGGTGCGACACGGTCGGGCGCCGACCTCGTTCCCGGCGTGATCGCCGACGGCGAGGTCGAACTTCTGCGCCGGGTGCTCTATGCCGGAGCGGGCTGCAGCGGCATGGCGATTTCCCGTGCGGAAGCGGAGATCCTGTTCGATCTCAATGACGCCACGGTGGAATCGGAAAACGCCCCGGCCTGGTTGGAGCTCTTTGCCAAGGCGGTTGCCAATCATGTCATGGCCCTGTCCGGGTTCGCCCCGCCATCCCGCGAAGTGGCGCTGGCGCGAGAGGACTGGCTGAACGCACCGGGCGGCTTCGAGGGCGGCCTCAGCGGGTTCTTCAAGAAGATGATCGGTGGCGGCATCAGCGGTGTCCGGGACGCCTATTCCGACCAGCCCGACCCGTTTGCCGAGCGCGGCGCCGCGATGGCGGCGGAGATTTCGGTCAATGAAGTGGTCACGGAAGGCGAGGCGGGCTGGCTGGTCGAGCGCATCGGCCGGGATGGCGTTCTTCATGAGAACGAAAAGGCGCTGTTGCGCTTCATCCGCGAGGAAAGCCCGAACATTCACCCGGATCTGCGTCCCTTGATGGAAAAACTGGACTAGGCTTGACCGGCCAGCACGTCCGTTTTCCCTGTCGAAATGCACAAAATCTGCACGAGTGCTGACAAAGCCCTGCAAGCCACTGGGGCAAAAAGGGTGCATGACCCAGTTGCATCCCCATATCAGATTGATCCGAGGACCTGTTTCCTCCGGTAGCAGGCCCTGTCCCAAGGCTCAAACACGTCGATGGCGCGGGGCACCTGTCCCGCTCCCCGAGGCGGACCAGGCACAGGATAGCCACCTCGACCGGCGCCTGCCCAGAAGCCTGCGCCGGGACGGGTGGTGGCTGGAAAGCTGATCCGCCGTCGGGTATTGCTATCGGTCCCGCGGCGCGGGAGAAATTCAGGAAGACCGCCTTGCAAGACAAAACCATTCTTGTTGTCGACGACGATCCGCATATCCGGGACGTGATCTGCTTTGCCCTGCAAAAAGCATCCTACCGCTCCGAAGTCGCCGCCGACGGCAAGGAAGCGATCGACAAGGTGGTGCTGTGCAATCCGGCGCTGATTGTGCTCGATATCGGCCTGCCGGAAATGGACGGGCTCGATGTCTGCCGTCACCTGCGCCGGACGACCGACGTGCCGATCCTGTTCCTGTCCGCCCGCGACGACGAGATCGACCGGATCGTCGGGCTGGAACTCGGCGCGGACGACTATGTCACCAAACCGTTCAGCCCGCGGGAGCTGATTGCCCGGGTCGGTGCCATTCTCAAGCGCTATGGCGCGACGGTGACGGAGGTGCCGGAAGAAGATCCGGTGCTGCAGCACGGTTCCCTCAGCCTGAACAAGGCGCAGCGGCAGGTGCTTGCGGGCAAGGCGCCGGTCTCCCTGACGGCCATCGAGTTCGACATTCTGGCGGCGCTGCTGGCGCGGCCGAAGATCGTCTTCACAAGGGATCAGATCCTGCAGCAGGCTTACCGGGACAATATCCACGTCTCGGACCGGACCATTGACAGCCACATCCGCAACATCCGCGCCAAGCTCGGCGGGGCGGGCTGCGGCGATGCCATCGAGACCGTGCACGGGGTCGGGTTCCGGCTCGGCCCCTGCCAGGCGGGAGGCGGCTGACCGGCATATGATCCTCAGCCGCGCCTTTCGTGACAGATGGCGGCCGCCGCTCTTCCTGGTGGTGGCGGCGGTGCTTGGCATCATGCTGCTGGTGCCGCTGGCCGGCATTGCCTTTTTCCGGGTCTATGAAAACCAGCTGATCGAGACCACCGAGTCCGAACTGATTGCCCAGTCGGCGGCGATCGCGGCGGCAAGTGCGCAAAGGCTGCAGGATCTCGGTGGGACCGAGTTGCCGCTCGGCGAGGCCGTTTCCAGTGCGCCCGCCGGATCTTACCGCGGCGGGCTGGTGGTGCAGTATCTCTCCGGCGGCTGGTCGCCGGTGCTGACGCGGCTCGATCTCAACAAGACGCCGATCCTGCCGGGCCGGCCGGAGGCCGCGCCCACAACGGCAACCGTCCACCCGGTTTACGCCGAAATGGGACGGCATCTGACCCCGATCCTGAAGGATACTCAGAAATTGACGCTGGCCGGGTTCCGGCTCCTGGATTTCAACGGCACGGTGATTGCCGGCCGGGGCGAGCTCGGCCTGTCCCTGGCACATGTCGAGGAAGTGCGGCATGCGCTTTCCGGGCACTATGCCAGCGCCTTGCGTGAGCGGATCGTCGACAACCCGCAGCCGATCTATTCGATCAGCCGGGGCACGAGTGTGCGCGTCTTCGTCGCAATGCCGGTGATCGTCAACAATCGGGTCGCGGGCGTCGTCTATGCCTCGCGCACGCCGAGCAACATCCTGAAGGAGCTGTTCTTGAAACGTGAGGCGGTGTTCTGGCTGGCCGCCTTCACGCTTGGAGCGACCTTCATTGTCGGCTTGATCTTCGTGCGTGCCATTTCCGGGCCGATCCGGGCGCTGACACGGCGCTCGCTCAGGATCGGTGCCGGCGACCGCGAGGCGCTGCAGCCATTGGCCATTCACGGCAATCGGGAGATCCACGCCCTGTCGGAGAGCATGCTGGACATGTCGCGCAAGCTGTTCGACCGCAACGACTACATCTCCACCTTCGCCAATCACGTCACCCACGAGCTGAAATCCCCGCTGACGGCCATCCAGGGCGCGGCCGAGCTGCTGCAGGACGGCGGCGACGGGTTGAGTTCCGGTGAGCGGGAGAAATTCCTGGACAACATCCTGCGCGACACCAATCGAGCGACACTGCTCTTAAACCGCCTGCGCGACCTTGCCAGGGCAGACAGCGTCGAGATCGGCGGCCACTGCCGGCTGGGCGATGTTGTCGCCGGCATTCGCGGCCGCGTTCAAGGCGTGACTATTGACCTTGCCGAGGATGCCGACCTGCCGATGTCGGCCGAAAACGCCCGGATCGTGTTTGAGAACCTGATCGACAATTCCCGCAAGCACGGCGCCGACCGGGTCAAGATTGCCGTTGAAGCGGAAGACAAGGCGCTCAAGTTGCTTGTCCGAGACAATGGCGAAGGCATTTCCGCCGGCAATGCGGAGCAGGTCTTCGACCTCTTCTTCACCACCCGCCGCGACAAGGGCGGCACGGGCATGGGGCTCGGTATCGTCCAGGCGCTGTTGAAGGCGCATGGGGCGGGGATCCACCTCGTCCCCCGAAACGCACAAGGCGCGTGTTTCGAACTGACCTTTCCAGGCGGCTCGGGCGGGCTCAAATCGTCCAACGTGCGCTGAATTCTGCCGCCAGGTGATCGATCAATGCGCGCAGGCGCCGCGTGAGATGCCGGTTGGGCGGGTAGAGCGCGTGGACGCCGTAAGTGTCGGTCGAATAATCCGGCAGGACCCGTTCCAGCCGGCCTTCCGACAGCGCGGCCTCGACCGGGTAGAGTGGTGACATGGCAATGCCGAGGCCTCCGATTGTCATCTGCGCAAGAGCGCCGGGAGAATTGGAGGTCACGGCGCCGTGCAGGCGCAGGATGTGGTCCTTGCCGTTCCTGTAAAAGCGCCAGGTGTTGGGTTCCTGTTGGTTGGAGTTGACCAGGCAGGTGTGGGTGGCAAGCGTTTCGGGGCTCCGCGGCCGGCCGTGACGGTTCAGATAATCCGGCGAGGCGGTTAGCACCAGCGGCATGTCGGCAAGTTTCCGGGAAATCAGCGAGGAGTCCCGGAGCGCACCGATGCGAATGGCGAGATCAAGTCCTTCCTCGACCACGGCCACACGCGTATCCGTCAGTTTCATATCCAGTTCGACACCGGGATGGGCCTGCAGGAACGGGATCAGGGCCTCCGTCAGCTTCGTGCTGCCGAAGCCGGTCGGGGCGGTCAGGCGGATCGGTCCGGCAAGGGCTCCCTGACGCTCGCGCACCAGATCGTCCAACTCGTCCATCTGGTCCAGGATCGGCCGGCAGCGTTCCAGATAGGCTGCGCCGACATCGGTCAGGGAGACGCTGCGCGTGGTGCGGTTGAACAGCTGGGTGCGCAGCTGCGCTTCCAGATGCTGAACATATTTGCTGACCAGCTTGGTCGACAGGCCGAGCCGGCGCCCGGCCCCAGTAAAGGACTGGTCCTGGGCCACAGCCACAAAGGCGCGCATGGTTTCGATCTTGTCCAAGGCAGGGCTCCGGTCCGGTGGAGGTAACGCAAATCGTTTTATCTTCGATTCGTACATAATCATTGAATGAAATCGAGGATTATTTCCGAATTGGGCGGAGAGCATATTGCGGTCAGCGGAGGCCAGCAGAGCAAACGGTCACCGCGAAGATTTCAGAAAACGGAGACCGCCATGTCCAATGCCATTCGCATTCACACCTTTCCGCTGTCCGGTCATTGCCATCGGATCGAACTCTTCGCCGCCCTTGCCGGGCTCAATCATGAACTGATCACTGTGGATCTCGCCGCGGGTGAGCACAAGCAGCAGCCGTTCCTGTCGCTCAACCCAGCCGGCAAGGTACCGGTGATCCAGGATGGTGATTTTGTGCTGGCCGATTCCAACGCCATTCTGGTCTATCTCGCCCGCAAATATGCGCCGGACTGGTTGCCGGTGGATCCGGCCTCAGAGGCGCAGGTGCAGCGGTTCCTGTCGCTGGCCGCCAACGAAATCGCCAACGGTCCGGCCGCCGCGCGGCTGGTGACGGTCTTTGGAGCGCCGCTCGATGCCGACAAGGCGAAAGGCATAGCGGCCTATGTTTTCGATCTGCTTGAAGGATTGCTGGACGGCCGGGAGTGGCTGGTCGGCAATCGTCCGAGTATCGCCGATGTCGCGATCTACAGCTACACCGCCCATGCGCCGGAAGGGAATGTCTCGCTCGAGCCCTATCCCAACATCCGGGCCTACCTGAAACGCGTCGAAGCCCTGCCGGGCTTCAAAGCCATGCCGGCGACCCCTGTCGGGCTCGCCGCCTAAGTGCCTGCTTCGGACGGATGTCTTCTCAAGGCATCCGTCCGGACCCTACCCATCAGCCTTGCGAGGATTGGACATGTTCGACCAGGACCAGACTCGAACGCCGACTGAGGACCTGTCGCCCTTTCACGAAGGGGAGCAGCATGTCCAGGAGAAGCTCGGCGACAGCGACGTGCAACGCTGGGCGCGCGGTGCCATAAGACACTTCATGCCCGATCAGCACAGGCAGTTCTTTGAAGAGCAGCCATTTCTGGTCGTCTCCGGCCGGGACGGCGGGGGACGTCCCTGGGCAACGCTGCTGGAAGGCGGGCCCGGTTTTGTCCGTTCTCCGGAAGCCGCGTCGCTCGAGATTGCCGCTCTGCCGGTGGCCGGCGATGCCCTGGAGAACGCACTGACGGCCGGTGCGGATATCGGCCTCATCGGCATCGAGCTGGCGACCCGCCGCCGGAACCGGGCCAATGGCATCGTCGCCAGCGCCGATGGCGGTGGATTGAAGTTCGCGCTCAGTCAATCCTTCGGCAATTGCCCGCAATATATCCGTGCCCGCAAAACCTGGTGGTCGCCCGAGAGACCCGAAGGCAAGGCGGTCAAGGGAACGCGGCTGTCGGCTGTGCAGCGCAGCTGGATCGGGAGTGCCGACACGTTTTTCATCGCCTCGGGTTATCGCGGCGTAGGCGACAATCCGGCCTTTGGCATGGATGTCTCCCACAAGGGCGGCGAACCGGGTTTCGTCGAGGTTCTGGACGAGAAGACCCTGCGCTTTCCCGACTATGCCGGCAACAAGTTCTACAACACGCTCGGAAACATCCTGAACGATCCGCGCGCCGGGCTGCTCTTTGTCGACTTTGCCTCCGGCAACCTGTTGCAGCTGACAGGCCGGGCCAGTGTCGACTGGGACTCAGACGCTGTTGCAAATGTTCCGGGCGCGCGTCAGCTGGTGACGCTGGAGATCGACGCGGTCGTCGAACTCTCAAATGTTCTGCGTCTGCGCTGGCAGGAGGAAGCGGATACGGCCCGCGACCTCAGGCTGGTTCAAAAGACCCGTGAAAGCGCCGATGTGACATCCTTTGTCTTCGGCTCCCGGGACGGAGGTCCGCTGCCATCGTTTGAGGCGGGGCAGCACCTGACCATCGAACTGCATTTGGCGGGCGGTCTTGGCAAGGTCCAGCGCAGCTATTCGTTGTCGGGGGCTCCGCAGGACGGTCACTACCGGATCTCGGTCAAGCGCGAGCCGCAGGGCCTTGTCTCCCGCATTCTGCATGACGTGCTGGAGGTGGGCGCGGTGATTGGAAGTTCAAAGCCCGCCGGGGACTTCGTTGTGCCGGACGACGCCGCGCCCCTGGTGCTGGTGGGCGCGGGCATCGGAGTCACACCGCTGATCAGCATGCTGCATCAGCTCGCAGCAAGAGGGGATAGACGCCCTGTCTGGTTCGTTCATGGTGTCCGGGACGGCGCGCATCACCCTTTCCGGGGGGAAGCGGCGCGCCTGGCAGAGGCTCTGCCGAACGTCCGGCACCACGCGGTCTACAGCCGGCCGACGGCGGAAGATGCCGAGGCAGGCCGGTACGACACGCAGGGCAGGATTTCGGGAGCGTTTCTCACCAAACTCGTAGATCGCTCAGACGCCCGTTACCTGCTTTGCGGCCCGGCGGCGTTTCTGACCGAGGTGACGGCGGATCTGCAGCGGCACGGCGTGCCGGAGGACAGGATTGCGTTCGAGACGTTTTGAGGGGGCAATTCTCCCAAAAAGCTGTCAGATCGAAATTCCGTTCGCGCCACACACTCAGGTGTCACCCCAGGCGAGCAACGCGAGACCCGGGGCCTACTCAATTCCAGAGAATTGATTTGATGCAGCCAGCTTCGGTGCGACGACCGCCAGCTTCGACAAGCTGAGCTGCGAGTGGGCCCCGGATCCGCGCTGCGGTTGTCCGGGGTGACACCTAGGTTTGAGGCCCGTTCAGGATATTGAACTTGGGTAGCGCTCGAAACGCCCCATCACTCTTCCGGTGCGAAGTCGATGTGTATGTGATTGCCGTCCGGGTCCCAGACATTGATCGAGACCGTACCGACACCCGGCTGGACCGAGCGGCGGAAGTTTTCGCCGCGATCCTTCAGCCTCGCCTCGAAGGTTTCCGCGCCTGTGGCGGTGAAGGCGAAATGTTCCAGCTTCAGACGCTCCTCCGAGCCGACGGCGGGATCGCCGTCAATGCCGACCAGATGGATGGCGGCGGCATCGCCTGCATAGAGCCAGGCACCGGGGAAGGGGAAGTCGGGCCGGGGACCGGGTTTCATGCCCAGAATGTCCGCGTACCAGGCGATCATCGGGTCGAGCTGCGTGGTGCGCAGGTTGACGTGGTCCAGCTTGCCGATCTTCATGTTGCGGTCTTTCCTTAATGGCTTTCGGAGGCAGGGTCTTCCGGCCGGAGCCTGTATTGCAAGATCTTTCTTCACCGGAAAAGCGAATGGGTCCGGCGGTAAGGGCGTCTGAACGGGCCGGGGTGACACCTCCTTGTTTACCCAAGCAAAAAAACTCCCGGCAAGGGGAAATTTCCTCTTGCGCCGGGGGGCAAACAGGCGCATATACGCGCTGCCCAAATTCGCACGTGCCCGTGGTCGTTCATGGGTGTCTCACAAGGCACACCTTAAGGGGCAGCAGCCAATTACACCGCCAAGGGGCGGGCTGCATGTCCGTACGGCTTAAAGCAACGACGTAAGAGGGCTTTTTTGGTCTCTGCCGGGGTATCCAACCTCCGGCGTCACTGAAGAGGCACTTGTTACATCCTTGCCCGACGTGCGGCTCGGTTTCTCCGATCCAATCAACGGCATCCCGACGCGGGAACGCTTTGCGCTGATCATCAGCCGCATTGCCTAACCGTCGCTGCGGTCAATCCGGCCTCCGGTTCCATCCCGGGGGAGGCCCGGTGCGTCCCGCAGCATCCTGCGACGTGAACTGCAGCACGCCAACCCGATTTGATGCGTGTCTGCGGGCTGATTTGAGATAGAGGATCCCCCCAATGAGCGACCGTATCCGTGACTTCCTCCGCCGCCGGGATGCAGATGGCCCTTGTGTCGTTGTTGATCTCGACATCGTGCGCGACAATTTCGAAGCCTTCGCCAAGTCCCTGCCGGACACCTCCGTCTATTACGCCGTGAAAGCCAATCCGGCGCCGGAAATCCTGTCGCTCTTGGAAAGCCTAGGTTCCTCCTTCGACTGTGCCTCCGTCGGCGAAATCGAAATGGTGCTGGCCACCGGTGCCACCGCCGACCGCATTTCCTACGGCAACACCATCAAGAAGGAGAAGGACATTGCGCGCGCCTATCAATATGGCATCCGCCTCTTCGCCGTCGACTGTGTCGAAGAAGTCGAAAAAATCGCCCGCGTCGCTCCCGGCTCGAAAGTCTTCTGCCGCGTCTTGTGCGACGGTGCCGGCGCCGAATGGCCGCTCTCACGCAAATTCGGCTGCGACCCGGACATGGCGCCCGACGTCCTTGAGCACGCCCACCGCCTCGGCCTCGTCGCCTATGGCGTCTCCTTCCATGTCGGCTCCCAGCAAGCCAACCTCTCGGCCTGGGATTTCGCTCTCGCCATGGCGGCAGGCGTCTTCAAGGAAATGGCGCTGCGCGGCATCGAATTGAAAATGGTCAACATGGGTGGCGGTTTCCCGACCCGTTACCTCAAGGACATCCCGGGCGTGCCGAGCTATGGCGAAGCGATCTTCCATGCGCTGACCAAGCATTTCGGCAACCGCCTGCCGTCCACCATCATCGAGCCGGGCCGCGGCATGGTCGGCAATGCCGGCATGATCGAAGCCGAGGTTGTGCTGATCTCCAAGAAATCCGACAAGGACGAGATCCGCTGGGTCTATCTCGACATCGGCATGTTCAACGGCTTGGCCGAGACCATGGACGAGGCAATCCGCTACCCGATCCGCACCCTGCGCGACGGCGAACGGACCACCCCTTGCGTGCTCGCCGGCCCGACCTGCGACAGCGTCGACGTGCTTTACGAAAAGACCCCCTATGAGCTGCCCGTGTCGTTGTCCATCGGCGACAAGGTGCTGATCGAGGCCTGCGGCGCCTACACCACGACCTATTCCACCGTCGGCTTCAACGGCTTCGCGCCGCTGGCGTCCCACGTCATCTAAGGCAAAAGCCATGATCGACATTGTCGACGAGGCACCGGTTCATGTCGGTGCCCGTGAGGCGCTGCTCGACCTGAGTTTCGGCGAGGAGCGGTTCACGAAAACCTCCGAACGCCTGCGCGAAGGGCGTCTTCCGGTGTTTGCGTTTGCGGCGCTGGACGAATCTGGCAAGCTGGTCGGAACGGTAAGGCTCTGGTCTGTGGCGGACCGCAACGGCTTTCAGAGCCTGTTGCTCGGACCCCTTGCCGTCGACCCGGCTTGCCGGGGAAGCAAGGTCGGCGACCGGTTGATGCGTCATGCGCTCAACCAGGCCGCCCTGCACGGCCATGGATCGGTGATCCTGGTTGGCGATCTGCCCTATTACGCCCGCTTCGGGTTTGAAGCAGGGCTTCTGGACGATGTTTCGCTGCCGGGCCCGGTTGCCTATGAGCGGTTCCTCGCGGTTGAATTCGCGCCCGGTCATGTGGCCGGTCTGGACGGTGTGCTTTCCGCCGCCGGCCTAATGGATCTTGCTGCGCCCGCTGCAACGTCCGAAGATCTCTTCGCTGTATCGAAGCTCGCTTAACTTGATGCTTTGAAGGATGGCGGTGTTTTTTCACCGCCATCTCTTGTGTTTTTACATCTGAGCCTGTTCCTTTTCCTCGCGCATAAAAATCACGCAAGACTTGAATTTCCTGCTGAAACACGTCACACCTTTAGAAAAGCGCAATAAGTGCGTCTTTTTTGTTGAAGGATCTTCGTTATAGGCCGGACCCGTTTCAGCGACGCGGGCGGCGAAAACGGAAACGATTGGAGTAAAGACAAATGACCGACGACAGCAACGGCGGCGCGCCGAAACAGGCGGCGAAGAAACCGGCCCGCAAACCGGCCGCGACCCGCAAGCCGGCGGCCAAGGCCACGGCGGCGAAAGCTGCGGCCTCCAAGCCCGCTGCGGCCAAACCGGGCAACTCCAGATCCACTTCCACCAAGACGGCCGCCTCCAAGGCCACTTCGGCGAAAACCGCGGCAGCCAAGCCGGCCGCGAAAGCGGCTGCCGGAAAATCAACTGCAGCCAGGAAACCGGCAGCGGCCAAGACCACTGCCGCGAAGCCGGCTGCAAAGGCTGCCGCGCGCCAGGCGGCGGCCAAGGCTCCGGCTGCTGCCAAGACGAACGCTGCAAAATCTGCCGCCGCCAAAAAGCCGGCTGCCCGGAAACCTGCCGCCGCGAAACCGGCGGCAGCCAAGCCCGCTGCCGCGAAGTCGGCGGCGCCGGCCAAGGCCCCGGCACGCAAGCCTGCGGCCAGAAAAGCGGTCGCCAGGAAGGCGCCGGTACAAAAGCAAGCCCCGAAGGCAGCCGCCGTAAAGAGCGCGATCCACGGCACCATCACCGGTCCTGTGGTGATGATCGGCCTCGGATCCATCGGAAAGGGCACGCTGCCGCTGATCGAGCGCCATTTCGCGTTCGACAAGTCGCGCTTCACCGTGATCGATCCGGTCGATACCGATGCCAAGCTGGTCACTGATCGTGGCTACAAGTTCCAGAAAGTCGCGCTGACGCCAGAGAACTACAAGGACGTGCTTACGCCGCTTTTGAGCGAAGGCGAGGGCCAGGGCTTTGTCGTCAACCTCTCGGTCGATACCTCTTCGCTTGACCTGATGAAGCTCTGCCGCAAGCTCGGTGTGCTTTACATCGACACGGTCGTTGAGCCGTGGCCAGGCTTCTATTTCGATGACAAGGCCACGGCTGCCGACCGCACCAACTATGCGCTGCGCGAAACCGTGCGCAAGGAGAAGGCCAGGAAACCGGGCGGCACCACGGCGGTGTCCTGCTGCGGCGCCAATCCGGGCATGGTGTCCTGGTTCGTCAAGCAGGCACTGGTGGACATTGCCACGGACACCGGGATCAAGTTCAAGGAGCCGAAGTCCCGCAAGGACTGGGCCAAGCTGATGAAGAAGGCCGGCGTCAAGGGCATCCACATCGCCGAGCGCGACACCCAGCGGGCCAAGGAACCGAAACCGGCGGGCGAGTTCTGGAACACCTGGTCCGTTGAGGGCTTTCTCTCCGAGGGCTTTCAGCCGGCGGAGCTCGGTTGGGGCACACATGAGACCTGGAAACCTTCCAACGCCAAGAAGCACAAGAAGGGCTGCAAGGCAGCGATCTATCTGGAACAGCCCGGTGCCAATACGCGTGTGAGGACCTGGTGCCCGACGCCCGGCGCGCAATACGGTTTCCTTGTGACCCATAACGAGGCGATTTCCATCGCCGACTTCTTCACCGTTGGCGAGGGCAACAAGGTCAGTTACCGGCCCACCTGCCACTACGCCTATCATCCGGCCAATGTCGCGGTTCTTTCCCTGCACGAGCTGTTCGGTTCTGCGGGGAAAATCCAGGACACGTTGCATGTTCTTGAAGAAAACGAGCTTCAGGACGGCATCGACGAGCTGGGTGTGCTGCTCTACGGCCACAAGAAGAACGCCTATTGGTACGGCTCGCAGCTGTCGGTCGAGGAAACCCGCAAGCTGGCGCCCTATCAGAACGCCACCGGTCTGCAGGTTACTTCCGCTGTCATCGCCGGCATGGTCTGGGCACTGGAAAATCCGGAAGCCGGCATCGTCGAGACCGACGAAATGGACTACAAGCGCTGTCTGGAAATCCAACGGCCCTATCTCGGTCCGGTCAAGGGCTATTACACTGACTGGACCCCGCTGGAAGGCCGCCCGGGTTTCTACAAGGAAGACATCGACACCAAGGATCCCTGGCAGTTCCGGAATATTCTGGTGCGGTAGCTATACATTTCCGGATCCAACGCCGCTGTGGTCGCAGCGGCGTTATTGATCGCAACGACCTTCAGCGCGCCGGACGGAGCCCGGCCATCCAGCGCGTGCGCACAAAATTGGAGACAGCGTAGGCACCGATGCCTGCGGCTGCCACGGCGAGGAGCCCGATGAGCAATTCCACATAGGTCGAAAACGGCAATCGAAACGCCGTCAGGAATATCTCAAGGTAGCTTGCAGTAAAGGCGACAAACAGACAGCCCGAGACGATGAATGCCGGACCGTCTCCCGAGAAACGGCTCCGGCGCCGTTTTGACTGGAAATACTCCGACGAGAGAAAGTAGCCCAGGACGACCAGGAAGAAGGCGACGGTCGAGAGCGCAAACAGCCCCGTGTCCAGCAGAGGCGTCGAGCCGGCTGCGGTGGTGGCCAAGTCGAATTGTTTCATGTTTTTCATCTCACAGCATGCTGATATGAAAGGCTGCTGTCCGGCAAGTCACCGGAACAAAACCTGTTCACCAGCTGCGTTGCTGGAGATGGGAATGGATTGATCCATTGTCCAGTGGCCGCAGAAAGTTTTTTTGCTGCGGCCAAACGTGTGTTCCCCATTGAGCTGGTAAGGGGGTGCCTAAGAAGAGCAACCCTTTCCTACCAGCCGAACTGAAACGTCGTTCCGGTCTGACCGTAGCCGTTCTGAACCACATGGCCCTGCGTGTTCCTGCCGAACTGAAACAGGCCGTAGGCGTGGTTGTCGCCATGCTGCTGAAGGGTTCCGTTGTGACCGTTGCCCTCCTGCACGACGATGCCATGATTGCCGAAGCCGTTTTGCAAGAGACCCGCTGCATTGCCGAAGCCGTTCTGCTTGATACCTCCCTGCTTGCTCATTTCGTTGGCGACGCCGGCGGCGATCAGTCCCGCGCGCATCAGCTGTTCCTGCTCGTGGTTCTGAGGGTTCAAGGTGATTGAGAACGAACCGCCGGCAAGGGCTGGCGTTGCCGACAGACCACTGATCAGGATGACGGCCAGAGAGAGCGATTTGACGGTTTGGGTCATTGAAATACTCCGTATTTGAACTCAATCAGATGCTGTTGCCGATGCGTTTGCTGCAGGAATGGGTCTTGCCGGCAAGCGAGATCTCCAGATCGGCGTCATAAACACCTGTGTTGAAGAGGCGAACTGTCCCTGTTTGGGCTTCTCCGCCGGGGCCGATCTGAAATGCGCCGCCCTGGCTGGTGTTGGTGCTGTTGCGGCCGTCCCCGCCCCTGAGCGTGAGTCTGTACTGACCGGTCTCGCCCTCGGTGCCTTTGGCAATTCCGGTCAGCATGAGGGCGCCTGCACTTGAGCGGGTTTCGATTGTACAGCCCGTCTGATATCCGGTTTCCTTGGCGATTGTGCTGGATTCGGCCTGGCAGGCGGCCCCGACTGCGGCCACGACCGCCAAAAGACCAAGTTTTGCAAAATTACGCATCTTTCGTTCTCCTCAAGTCCCTCCGGTGGCTTTGTGGCAGCCACCGAAGACGCGGGAATGGAAAATTAGATTGGCTCAGGGGCAGGTCTGGACAAAAGCTGCGACATTGCCGGAGCCGGCCTGGTTGACCGAGGCACCGCAGCCATGGCCGACCTGGACACCAGCGGCAATGTTGCCGTTGCCGTCCTGGGTCATGATTGCGTTGTGATCGGTGCCGAACTGGCCCACACCCGCCGAATTGCCGAAGCCGTTCTGCCAGGTGTCTGCAAAGTGATGCGCGCCGGTCTGGCCGATCGCTGCCGTGTTGCCATTGCCGAACTGGCGGCTGAGGCCTTCATTATGATGACCGTCCTGGAAGACACCGATCAGGTTGTTGAAACCGTTTTGCGTTCCGCCGGTGACATGCCCGAAACCGAATTGCTGGATGTTGATGCCGTTTGCACTGGCGGGCAGGGCAGCCGTTGAGAAGGTGAGGGCGGTGGTGGCGGTGATGATCAGCTTGCGAAACATTTTCGACGAACTCCTGTCTGGGCGGCTGAGCCGGTGTTATTGAAGACAGGAGGATGCTATCCGGCAGGTGCAGAACTCACGCTGAATGTCATATTCAGGTGCTGTTCATCGTGTCGGGGCGGTCTGGAAAACGCTCGAAAATCTCTTATTTTGAGCGCGTTTGAACAGGTACATGAAAGCCTGTTTCCAACTGAAGGGGATGGTCCGATTACCGAATTCGAGAAAGAATCCCGCAGGCGGCGCCTGCGTCTTGTTGTCATCGCTTATCCCTTTGCACTGACCCTGATCGCCCTTGGGATGAACGCGTTGCTGTTCGGCATTTCCCCGTTGGTCATGACTTTGCCCGCAAAGGAAGTTCTCGCGGTCCTGGCGGTGTCGGCCGCCCTGCTTTTGATCAATCATTCGTGGCTGATGACGGCGACGGAGCTGGCCAGAAGCCGCTATGGCCTGCATGCGACACCCGAAGAATGGGCGGCAGCAAAGGCAGACCGGTCGATGGCTCCAGCGGAAGGACTGGTGGAGGTAGAGCGCTGCCAGAATGCCCACCGGAACACGACCGAGAATACGGTCTATTTTGTTTTCTTGGCGGTGTTGATGGCTCTCGGCTCGCCAGCTTATCCGGCAGTCATTGCATGGATCGGCGGGTATGGATTGGCCCGGCTTGGCTACACCTATGGCTATCTTTCCGGCTGGTCCGCTCTGCGCGGCTTGTTCATGAGTCTTGGGCTGCTCAGCCTCTATGGCATGGCCAGTTATCTTTTACTCGCGCTGTTCTTCTGATTCTGGTCTTCCGATGCCCCTAGGGCACCGCCCAGTGTCCAAGACCTGTCTGCGGAAAAAGGAGTGGCGGCATATCAATTCGGCTTCAAGGCACGGGCGATGGAGCTCAAGCAAGAAGACGGACAACGCTCAGCGCCTCGGTCTTGCCCTTGACGGTGTGAGGCCCGATCGGCTGGCATTCGATCGTGTCATCGAGGTTTTGCGCGATTTCGTTGGAGGCCAGGATGATGACCTCGGCGCTGTCGTCGATTTCCTTGCCGAGGCTTTCCAGGCGGGAGGCAACATTCACCGTGTCGCCGATCACCGTGTAATTGACCCGTTCCGGAGCGCCGATGTCGCCGACCACAAGCGGTCCCATATGGAGGCCGATGCGGATGCGGACCGGGGCCTTGCCCTGCGCGGTGCGCTTCTGGTTGTCGGCGTGGATGGCACGGGCCATGGCGAGCGCGGCTCTTGCGGCCGGTTCGGCCGGATTGGCGAGACGGTCCGGCGCGCCCCAGAAGGCCATCACGCTGTCGCCGATATATTTGTCGATCGTGCCGCCTTCGCGGGTTATTTCCGCGCCGAGCAGCGACAGGTGATGGTTGACGAAGGCGGCGGTCTCCGATGCGGACAGGCCTTCGGAAACAGACGTGAAACCGGCGATGTCGGTGAACAGAACGGCGACTTTCCGTTCTTCCGGAGGGGCGTCGGCGCGGCCTTCGCGCAGCAACTTGCGGACAAGGGTCTTCGGCACATAGCGGCTGAAGGCGGCGAGGCCGCCGACCATTGAGTTAAACCCGCTGGCCAGATCGTCGAGTTCCCGGACAAAACTGCCGGGAAGCTGCTCCACGGTGTCCAGCTCGAGGTCTGCGACGGCGCGGGCGCCGACGGCAGCCCTCCGGATCGGCTGGCCGATGCGATGGGCCAGAAAACCCGCGCCGACCAGCGACAGGCCCAGCAGGGCGACCCCGATCAAAATGGCATCGGTCAACTGCTCAAAAGGCTGTTCCAGGACCTGCGCCGGAAAATGTGCCCCGAACGATATCGGCAAACCGGTCGGTCCGAGTTCCGGGCTCTGGATGACGACAAAACGCTTGTCGCCGGCGGTATCGTAGCCGGCGCGCAGTTCGTGTCCGTCGCGGATGCCATAACCGGTGGCATCGACGGCGACCGTTGATTTCAGGGTTTTCAGGAAGTCGTCAGGGACTTTTTCGAGCGCAATGAGCGGGGCGTTCGGGGCAAGCTCGCCGAACACTTCCGAAAGGGCGGGATGGGCAATCAGGCCGTAGGATTGCGGGTTGATCATGAAGACCCGGACAAGTTCGGTGGATATGTCCTTGGTGATCTCCGACAGCCGCTCCATGGACATGGCGACCAGCACCAGACCTTCATAGGCATTGCCGTCCTCTGACAGGATCGGCTGAACATGGGAGATATAGGTGTGCTGGCGCTGCGGATAGTAGGCCGGGCCGGTCCAGAACGGCCGGGTCTTGGCGGCGGATGAGGCGATCAGGCCCGCCAGGACATGCGTTTCGTCGGTGGTTGGCACAAATTGCGGAACGAGAATGCCGTCGCCGCGGCCGCGGTCGATCTGGATGAAATTGCCGTTCCGGTCGGCGACGATGACGAAAGAGACATGCTCCATGGCCGACAGGGTGCCGAAGAGATAATCCGCCATTTCCTGCGGCTTGCGCATCAGGATGTTGCCGGTCGTCAGCGCCAGCGTGGTGAAACGGCTGGCCTCCTCGACGGCCTTGATCTGCGCGGTGAAGGCCTGTTCCAGGGAGTGCATGCCGATATTGATCAGGGCGCCACCCAGCTGGCGGACAACCTTCTCCGATGTGGTCGCCTGCACGAGGAGTACCAATGCGGCGGTGGCAAAAACGAAGGTGCCGATCACGGTCGCAAGGGTGGGGGTGATGTGCAGGCGCCGGGTGCGGATCAAATGCTTGCCTTGGTGCAGAAGAATCGTCCGTCAATTCATACAGCGTCCCTTAGCCCGGAGCAAAGCCGGCAGTTTCCCTCAGAGCAGGCGGACCACCTCGACGGCCTCCGCCTTTCCCTTGACCTTGCGCAGGCCGATGGAGTGGCGGTCGATGCTGTCGCTCAACTTCACGTCGATGTCTCCCGAGGCCAGAATGATCACATCCGCGCTGTCGTCGATCTCCTTGCCGAGGCTCTCCAGACGTGAGGCCGCGTTCACAGTGTCGCCGATCACCGTGTAATTGACCCGTTCGGGAGCGCCGATGTCGCCGACCACAAGTGGGCCGAGATGCAGACCGATGCGGATGCGCACCGGCGGTTCGCCCCGCGCGGTGCGTTCTTCGTTGTCGGCGCGTATGGCCCTTGCCATGCCGAGCGCTGCCCGGGCGGCGGGTTCGGCCGGATTGTCCAGCCTTTCCGGCGCGCCCCAGAAGGCCATCACGCTGTCGCCGATATACTTGTCGATGGTTCCGCCTTCCTTGGTGATTTCGGCGCCGAGCAGGGAGAGGTGATGATTGACGAAGGCGGCCGTTTCGGTTGCGGACATGCCTTCCGAGGCGGAGGTGAACCCGGCAATGTCGGTGAACAGAACCGCGACCTCGCGTTCTTCCGGCGGCGCTTCCGCGCGGCCTTCTCTCAGGAGTTTTTGAACGAGTGTGGTCGGCACATAGCGGTTGAAGGCCTTCAGGCCGCTGACCATGGCATTGAAGCCCTTGGAGAGGTCGTCCAGCTCGCGGATCACGCTGGCGGGCAAAGGCTCCACGGCGGAGAGATTGAGGCTGGCAACTTCCTTCGCCGCTCCAGAGGCCCTTTGGACAGGCCGGGCGATGCGCTGTGCCAGCAGCACTGCGCCGATCAGGGACAGCAGCAGCAAACCGGCACCGACCGCGACGGCGACGAGCAGCTGCTCGAGCGGCTGGTCCAGGAACTGGGCCGGGAAATGGGTGCCAATGCGCACAGGCAACCCCAGAAGATCCACGTTTTTCTGCTCCAGGATGACGAAGCGTTTGACCCCGTTGCCGTCAAAGCCGACATGCAGGTCGAGGTCTTCGGAAATGTCGAAGGACGCATTGTCCAGTTTCGGCATATCCGCAAAGTTTTTCAGGAACGCATCGGGTACCCGTGCGATGTCGGGCAGGGGACTGTCCGCGCTGAGCTCATCGAACATCTTGTGCAGGTCCGGGTGGCCGACGATCTTGTGGCTGCCCTCCTGGACCAGGAACACGGTGATATCGTCCGTCGACGCGTGCCAGGTGATCTCCGAGACACGATCCAGCGACATGCCGATCAAGAGGCTTCCGCGATAGGTCTTGCCCTCAAAAAGCGGGCGGACATAGACATAGTAGGTGTGTTTTCGCCCGGGCATGTAGAAGGGAGCGCTCCAGAACGCTTCGCTGCGGGTTTTCGCCTCCTCCGTCAGAGGGACCAGGATCGGGACATCGGCGGCCAGATCGATGTCGCCACCGAGAAGGGTGCCGTCGGCATCGCCGCGGTCGACATCGACCCCGAGCCCCGTGTCATCCACCAGGACAAGGAAAGACACCTGTTCCATGGGAGCCAGCGCGCCGTAGAGATAGCTGATCAAAAGGTCCGGATCATCGAACCGCAACTCCTTGCGTTCGAAGGAAAGGCGGGTGAATTCGGCGGTTTCCGTGATCGGGTGAAGCTGTTCGACAAAGGAGGTTTGCGCCGAATCCATGCCGATGTCGACAAGGGTGCCGCCAAGTTCGCGCACCACGCTGGCCGAGGTTACAGCTTGAATGATCAGGATCGCCGCGGCCGTCACCAGGACAAAGGCACCGATCACGGAGGCCAGTGTCGGTGTGATGAAGAGTTTCCTGTGTGCTGCCAAGGGTCCCTCCCGCCTGCCGGATTTCGGGCTGTTCCTTGACCTCTAGCGGGTTCAGGCGGTTAGGAGAAGGGCAAACCGGTCCGGACCCAGTGGGTTTGAGGCCTCGCAAAGGAAAAAGACCCGCAGAGCGGCACTCTGCGGGTCTTGATGTCTGCCGAACAAAGACTGGCTTAGGACGGCTTTTCCGATGCGTCGAATCTGTGACCATAATCGACGGCAATCTCGTAGTCCGGGTCTTCCAGAACGGAGACTTCGACCAGATTGCCCGCCTTTGCCAGAAGCTTCTGGCAGTCCGGGGACAGGTGGCGCAGATGCAGGCGTTTGCCGGCGGCTTCGTATTTGGAGGCAAGCGCATCGATCGCTTCCAGGCCGGAATGGTCGACAACACGGCTGTCGATGAAGTCGACGACAATGTCGTCCGGGTCGCTTGCGGGATCGAACAGATCGACAAAGCCGGTGGTCGAGCCGAAGAACAATGGACCGGAGAGCCGGTAGACCTTCCAGCCTTCCTTGCTGGTGCCGATGCGTGCGCTGATGCGGCTGGCCGCGTTCCAGGCATAGGCCAGCGCCGAGATGATGACACCAACGACCACGGCGACCGCAAGGTCGGAATAGACGGTGACGCAGGTGACCACGACCATGACCAGGGCGTCGATCAGCGGGATCTTGTGCACGATCTTCAGGCTGGCCCAGGCGAAGGTACCGATGACGACCATGAACATCACGCCGACAAGGGCGGCGACCGGGATCTGCTCGATCAGCGGCGAGGCGATGACGATGAAGGAGAGCAGGAACAGCGCCGCAGCGATACCGGAAATGCGGGTGCGGGCGCCGGATTTCACGTTGATCATCGACTGGCCGATCATGGCGCAGCCGCCCATGCCGCCGAAGAAACCGGTGACCACGTTGGCTGTGCCCTGGGCGACACATTCCTTGGAGGCGCCACCTTTGGTGTTGGTCAGATCCGCCACCAGATTGAGCGTCAGCAGCGATTCAATCAGGCCGATGGCCGAGAGAATGATCGCGTAGGGGAGAATGATCTTCAGCGTTTCGAAGGTCAGCGGCACCATCGGAATGTGGAATTGGGGCAGGCCGCCCGAGATGGAGGCGAGGTCGCCGACGGAGCGGGTGTCCAGGTTGAAGCCGAGAACCAGGGCGGTGACCACGAGAATGCCGGCGAGCGGTGCCGGAAACGCCTTGGTCAGTTTCGGCAGGAACCAGATCACCGCCATGGTCAGGGCGACCAGGCCGAGCATCAGATAGAGCTGGGAGCCGCTCATCCAGGTCAGCCCGCCGGCGCTGTCCGGCACCTTGAACTGGCCCATCTGCGCCAGGAAGATCACGATGGCCAGGCCGTTGACGAACCCGAGCATCACCGGATGCGGCACCATGCGGATGAACTTGCCCCATCTGAGCAGGCCGACGCCGATCTGGATGATGCCCATCAGCACCACGGTTGCGAACAGGTATTCAACGCCGTGCTGGGCCACCAGGGACACCATCACCACGGCAAGGGCACCGGTCGCACCGGAGATCATGCCCGGCCGGCCGCCGATGCAGGCTGTGATCAGGCCGACAAAGAAGGCCGCGTAGAGGCCGACCAGCGGATTGACGCCGGCGACGAATGCAAACGCCACTGCCTCGGGAACGAGCGCCAGGGCGACGGTCAAACCGGCGAGAAGTTCGGTTTTGATGCGCGCGGCATCCATTTTTACAGGTTTGACAGGCGCAAGGCCCTCTGCGCGTGCTGACACAAGCTGCTCCAGGATTGTTGTGTGATTTTTAATGGTCAGCGCCAAATCTGCCCGAATCCGGCTCTTTGACCTAAATCAAGTTGGCTTCTTCTAATCGATTTTTTGCAATGCAGCAAGTTTGCGGGCGGGAGGCTGCCATGCAATCGCCTGACATCACTTTCATATCGGCGCGCGTGTTTTCCAATGCTGAAGTGCTATTTCTTCAAATAAAATTATAGGCTGTATTAAATTTCTGAGCGTATTTATGCGTATATGCGAGAGTATTGGCTGTTTGATATAATACTTCTTTGTTGTGTTTTGTTGTAATCTCTTGAATCGGGTTTCTTGGTTGCGCGCAGCAGGAGAGGTCGATTGCAATTCTTGCTACGGATCACGTTCTTATGGGTCTTTGTCTTCACTGTGTCCGCAGTTGAAGCGCAACAGCGGCTGGTGTTGTCAACCCTTGAAAGCACACCCAACGGAAGGATCGGTGCGGCGATCCTGAAGCGGGCTTATGCAGAGATCGGCATTGAGATTGAGATCTACCAGACTTCGGGTCAGCGGGGTTTGATGCTGTCGTCCGCAGGCGCGGTTGACGGTGAAGTCGTTCGCTTTGGTGTTGTCGGCGATTTGCACCCGACGCTGCGCCGGGTGGATGTGCCGATTGTGAGATTTGCAATGACCGTCTTTGTCAAAGAAAACGCGGTTTCTACGGTTAGACTCGACAACCTTGCGGCTCTTAGAGTGGGCCATCTGACAGGAACCGTTAAACTGGTTGAACTCACACAAGGGTTCAGCGATGTCTGGCGGGCGTCCTCAAATTCGGAATTGTTTGAAATGCTGGCGGCCGAACGTCTTGACGCGGTTATCAGCGATACGGTTGCTGGACGCATTGCGCTCGGTCGTCTCGGACTGAGCGGTATCACCGAACTCAAACCACCTTTGGTGCAGGATAATCTCTATCATTTCCTGCATGAGAAACATTCCCACCTTGTTCCTGAGATCGGCAGGGTGCTGCAAAGGATGACCCAGACCGGCGAGTTGCGTGCCACGATCGAGGCCGAAATCAAATCCATGACCGGGCACGAAGCTCTAGGGTCTGTGGACAATTAGGATTTGGTCTTGGTTTGGATACAAATGGCTCGAGTTCAAGGAGCAAAGGCGTAGGAAGGGGCAGCCATTTCAAGCCTTTGCGACGCAGAAATGAGCCATTTGCATCAAATCCCCATTGCCAACATCTGGGGGGACGCAGCGGATTTCGGTTTCGCGTGCGTCGGAAATTTCTCGTGGTAGGCAGCACCACTGCGAACTTTCCTCCTGCTCGAAGACCGAAATCCGACAAGCGCCAAGACCGAAACGTAATTGTCCACAGACCCTAGTCACCCGAATCTGAAGTTCGTCTTATTTCCCGGCACACTCGGAACGAACTTCAGATTCAAAAGGGTGACTAGCAAGCATATGTTTCTAGTGTGGTTTTTGAATTTGAAATTCGCTTCGATGGTTGCTGCAACAATGAGGCGAATTTCAAATTCACCACACTAGGTGCTCAGTTTGAGATGAACTAAACTTGTGGTTACTTATTCGTTTTCTTGCGTTGTGGTTAATAATTACAATATTGCATAGTCATTGTAGTTGTCATTCAATATGAAAGACTGGAGGTCGGAAGAAGGGTCTTAATCAGAGGTTGCCATGTTGTTGAGTTCGTGCATTCGGTTCTTTGTGGGGTTGGCACTGACCGTTCCATTGCTGCTTCCGGTGCGCGCGGATGAACTCGTGATGGCCACCGACGACTGGCCGCCTTTCCGGATATCGAACGAGCAGGGGCTGATCGGCCTTGATCTGGATCTGATCGACGAAATCGCCAAGCGGACAGGGGCGAGCCTGACCATTGCAAAAATGCCGTGGGGACGGGCCCTGACGTCCATGCAGACTGGCGACGTCGATGTGATGACCGGACTGGCCTATCGCGACGAACGGGCGCAATACATTGCCTATACCGACACGCCCTATTTCAAATGCACGACGGCCTTCTACACAATTGCCGGCCAGGCCCAAAAGATCAAAACCTACGAAGATCTTGCACGGTACCAAGTCGGATACGTTTTGCATTCGGCGTATTTCGACCGGTTCGACAATGACGTTTCCCTCGACAAGGTCGGGGTGGCTCAGGAACAAATCCTGATCGACATGCTGATGAAACGGAGGTTCGGCGTGATGATCGGAACGGACTGCCAAGTGGACTATTTCATCAAGCGCCAGGGATTTGCGGGCAAGATCGAAAAGGCACCTTACAATCCCGGAAATGCCGTTGATCTGTTCCTGGGCGTGTCCAAGAAATCCGATTGGGCCGGCAAGCTGGACCTCCTGAACAAGGTGGTCAAGGACCTGGTCGATGAGGGCTTCGTCGACAAGATTTCAGAGGAATATTACGGCACACATTCGTGATCGAACGGTGCTGTTGGTCCCTTTCTTTGGCGCCGTTTCGTGCGTCTCCTCGTCAGAATATGCAACCGGATTGCAGACAGGTTGCAAACCTGCCTTCGTATCACGTAGAGTTACTTCTTCAAAAACTTGCGCTGCGCCGATTTGCGCGGAGAGGTTGATCTATTTGCTTTGAATGATTTGCTGCGATTGGGGAGGACGACATTGAACCGGCTCGTCATGTGTGCCGTTTTGAGCGTATTCGCCGTCATTCACGCTGCGTCCGCACAGGACAGGTTGCGATTTTCCAGTTTTGACGCCCCCAACCTGACGCCACTGGCTGAGAGGATCTTGACGCGCGCATATGATGAACTCGGCATCCGGATCGAAGCCGTGCAGGCGAGTCCACGGCGGGCCCTGCTTGATGCCGCGTCTGGAAAGACCGACGGCGAATTGGTGCGTATCAAGGATGTCGGCGCCGACCACGAAAGCCTGATCCGGGTGGACGTGCCCATCGTCGTGGCAAGGACCTATGCCTATGCCGTCAATCCGGGCCTGCGCGGCAAATCCTTTGATGAACTCAAGCATCTGCGCATCGGACATATCGCCGGGGCCCGCTTTGCCGTCGAACTCGCGGAAGGGTTCACCGAAATCTGGACGGCGGAATCTCCGGAGCAGCTTTTCGAGATGCTGCGCCGGGACCGCATCGACCTTGTGATCGCCGGGGAGGGCACAGGGCAAAGGCTTTCCAGGGAGCTTGACATGCCGGAAGTGTTCCCGATTGAGCCCTCGCTGCACTCGGTCGCCTTCTACCATTTCCTGCATGAAAGCCATGCCGATCTTGTGCCGAAAATCGAGGACGTGCTTCGGCGACAGCTGAAACGTTCGTCCGGCGAGACGTATGAAGACAGAAAGTCGAGGGAGATCATCCCGGACAGGAACATTCTGCACAAGACAGGAATGAGCTCATAGCCGCCCGGCGGGATCATATGAGGCGCTGATATGTGGCGTGCCAACGAGATTCCGGGCGCAGTTGCCTACTGCCCGGCTGCCGGACGGTTGCCGCCCGTCTGTTGGGCCTGACCGAGGCTGGCGCCGAGCAACGCCGCCGCACCGGCAAAGCCGCTGTCGCCGCCGACCACCGTGTTGGGCACCAGCTTGCCGACCAGGCCGACCAGCTCAGGCTTGCGCTCCAGGGAGGTCAGCAGTTTTTCGAGCGCCTGAAGCAGTGCAACCCGGTCCTGGCCGAGCACGTCGACCTGGGCGCGTTGGCCGCGGGCGAGCTCCTCCAGATACTGGCGTTCCGCACGGCCAAGGGCGGCGCGTTCCTGCTCGCGCTGATTGGCCACCTGCACGGCAATCTGCGCTTCGACGAGACGCGGCTGCTCATCGGCTGTGGAGCGGGCCTGCTCGGTCTCGATGCGTTTCTGTTGGGCGTCGGTCTCACGCTCATAGGCCGTGGACAGCTGGTCGGCGAGCTGCACGCGCAGGCGCGAGACCAGCAATTCCGGGGGGATGGCCGGTTCACCCAGGCGGATTTCCCGGATGTTGACGCCCGCCTTGTTGCCTTCCACCTTGATTTGCTGCTCGATGGTCTGTTCGATCGCGTCCCGGTTTTCGATGAGATCGAGCACGCGGGTGGGGCGAACGGTATAGGATGGCGGCTGCACCAGAGTGCCGTCCGATTCTCGATCCTGCACCCGGATCGAGGCACCGGCGACGTTGCGCACGATCGAGCGGATCGCCGGGGTCAGGATGCGGTTCTCGATTTCACCGAGACCGCCAACGGAGCCGACGACAACCGGGGCATTGTCCGGATCGACCTGGACCAGGGCACGCAGTTCCAGCGGAATGTCCCAGCCCTCGACCTTGACATAGACCGCCCGGTCGGCGGCGTCGCCCGGGATCTGTTCCTGCACGGAGCGCTCGTTCTGCTGGATGTTGCCCTGCTGGTCGACGGAGAGGTCGATGATGCGTTTGGTGTAGCCGCCCTTGTATTCCCAGGTCTGGACGCGGGTGTCGACGAGGGTCACCTCATAGGCTTGCCGGTTCAGGTAATAGGCGCCGGGGAACAGCGGTTCCTTCCAGATCCCAACGCAGCCGCGCGGCACCAGTGGCACGGTCAGGGCATCCCGGGAAGCGGTGGAAGCCGAGACTTCTTCCTCGACACAGTTGATGCCGGGCTGACTGACGTTCGATTTGACCACGCCGACATGACCGGCGGGAATGACGGTGGCCCCGGTGTTTTCATCGAGGCGGACATCGAACAGGTAACGGTTGAGGCGGTACTGGCCGGGTTTCAGCACGGTTTCCTGTGGTCCCCGCAGTCCGCCATTGGTCAGAAACGTGGCCGCGTTCAACATTTCACCGACTTTCTCGTCGGATATCGCGGGGGCCATGAACATGCCCGACGGCATGGCATCTCCGTCCAGTGCCGTGAGCTGGCCGTAATAGCCTTCGGGAATGGTGATGACGTCCCATTCCTCGAAATCGTAAAGCACACGTACCAGCGGAATGAAATGGAAGCCCGGCCCCAGGATCTGGGCCTGCGGACCTTTCTCGCCATCAAGGGCGATGATGCGGCCCGCCGGCAGTTCCTTGAACGCGTAGATCCGCTTCAGATGGCCAACCTGATTGGCATCGACGAAGATGAAAGACGTGGACAGCAGCATGAACGCGCCGACCGCGATCAGGACGATGCCCATGATGCGGCTGGAGAAGACTTTCATGAGCCGGTGCCCGCCGGCCGGCGCGCCGGTCCGGCGCAACACCACTGCCGCCCCCAGAACAATCGCCACAATTCCGATGACCACACCCAGCATTGCGTGTCCTCCCGCGCGCTCCAATCAGGCATCATCTGATCGCTGCTGCGAGACAGAGTCAAACAATGCTTCCGCGAAAGGCCGGTTTTTAACGCAGCGCGGTATGAAATTCGCTCGACGATACCCCGGCAGACGAATAGAACCGGACAAAAGACGTCCGGGAGGAACTATGAAACCGA
Organism: Roseibium sediminicola; assembly: GCF_023156505.1. Classification (GTDB taxonomy): domain Bacteria; phylum Pseudomonadota; class Alphaproteobacteria; order Rhizobiales; family Stappiaceae; genus Roseibium; species Roseibium sediminicola. The sequence goes on from NZ_JALNMJ010000032.1 coordinate 44,389, forward strand.
CCAATCCGGTCTTTACCGGCATCGACACCACGGTTTTCGAGACCATGTCGCGCCTTGCCATGGCCCACGAAGCCGTGAATCTGGGGCAGGGGTTCCCGGATGTGGACGGTCCTGAAGACATCCGCCGCATCGCCGCAGACACCCTGATCGACGGGCCCAACCAGTATCCGCCGATGCTGGGCCTGCCGGCCCTGCGCCAGGCGGTGGCAGAAGCCAACCGGCGCTTCTATGGCCTTGAGGTCGACCCACACAGCGAAGTCATGGTGACGTCCGGCGCGACGGAAGCTCTGGCCGACTGCCTCTTCGCGCTGGTGTCTCCCGGCGACGAGGTGGTTCTGATCGAACCGCTCTATGACTGTTATCTGCCGCTGGTCAAACAGGCCGGCGGCATTCCGGTGCGCATGCGCGTGACACCGCCGGACTGGTCCCTGAACGAAGATGCCCTCAGAGCCACCTTTTCGGAGCGGACCAAGGCAATCCTGATCAACAATCCGATGAACCCGACCGCCAAGGTGTTTTCGGAACGCGAGCTTCAGCTGATTGCCGATCTTTGCCTGGAACACGACGCCTATGCGATCTGCGACGAAGTCTATGAGCATCTGGTGTTCGATGGTGCGCGGCACCGGCCGCTGATGTGTTTTGATGGCATGCGCGAACGCACGGTGCGGATCGGTTCGGCAGGCAAGACCTTTTCCCTGACCGGCTGGAAAGTGGGTTACATTAGCGGGCCTGCCGCGCTGATGGATCCGATCGCCAAGGCGCATCAATGGCTGACCTTCACCACACCGCCCAATCTGCAAAAGGCGGTGGCTTACGGCCTTGGCAAGGAGGACGGCTATTTTACCGGCCTGGCTGAAGACCTGATGGCAAAGCGCGACCGCATGGCTTCGGGGCTGGCACAGCTCGGCTTCTCGGTTCTGCCCTGCGCGGCGACCTATTTCCTGACCTGCGGCTTTGACGGCCTCGGCCTTGGCCGGACGGATGTCGAGGCATGCCGGACCCTGGTGACCCGGGCGGGCGTTGCCGCCGTGCCGGTGTCCGCCTTCTACGGCTCGGACGCGCCAACCGGCTACATCCGCTTCTGTTTTTGCAAGCAGGATGCGGTGATTGACGAGGCGCTGGTGCGGCTCGGTGCATTTTTGACTGCGGCCCGGGCCGAATCCGCCTAGCCTGACATCACGTGATCTCTTGAATATGAGAAACTACATGGACAATCCGGCTCTGGTCGACGTCACCCGCGGTTCGGTCACAGAGAGCCTGCACCGCGGCAGCATCGCAATTGTCGATACGGCGGGCAAACTGGTCTGCGGCATAGGCGATGTCGAAGCTCGTGTGTTTCCGCGTTCCGCCATCAAGGCGCTTCAAGCCCTGCCTCTGGTGGAATCCGGGGCGGCCGACGCCCTCGACCTGACCGATGCCGAGCTGGCGCTGACCTGCGCCTCCCATAGCGGCGAAGTGGTCCACGCAAACGCGGCGCGTGTCATGCTGATGAAAGCGGGCCTCACCGAGGATGACCTGGAATGCGGGCCGCAATGGCCGAAGCGCATGGAAGATGCGGCCAAACTGATCCTGGCCGACGAAACACCTTGCGGGCTGCACAACAATTGTTCGGGCAAACATGCAGGCTTTCTAGGCCTTGCCAGGGTGATGGGCGTCGATACCAGGGGCTATGTCGACCCCACACATCCCGTGCAGCGGGAGATCCGGCTGGTCATGGAACAATTGACCGGCGACACGCTGTCGGAAGATGTCTGCGGCACGGACGGCTGCTCCATTCCGACCTATGCAACCCCGATGGAAAGCTTCGCCCGCGCGTTTGCGGCCTTCTGTACCGGTGAGGGGCTCGAGCCCCTGCGGGCCGACGCGGCGCAGCGCCTCTACGATGCCTGCATCAATGAACCCTACATGGTCGCCGGCGCCGGCCGGTTCTGTACCAGGGTGATGGAAGGGTTCCGCGGCCGGGTCTTCGTCAAGACAGGGGCCGAGGGCGTTTTCTGCGGCGCTGTCCCGGAACTCGGTTTCGGCATTGCGCTCAAATGCGACGACGGCGCGACACGCGCGGCCGAGGTGATGATGGCAACCGTTCTGGAAGCACTGCTGGAGCTGAATGAAGACGAGGCGGCTCTGCTGGACGGCCTGGTCAACCCGCCGGTCCTGACCCGGCGCGGCATCCAGGCCGGCCACATCCGCCCGCGTCAGGATTTCCTCGCCGCACTCAAGGCCGCGCTGCCCTAGGGCTATTTAATAAGTGCTCCACCCAACAACGTCATCCTGAGGAGGACCGAAGGTCCGTCTCGAAGGATCGGCTGCTTGTTCAGAATCTGTTGCCCATCCTTCGAGACGCCGCTGTCGCGGCTCCTCAGGATGACGACATTGGGTGTGAATTGGTTTGGGTTAAAGATCTTTCTTCATCAAGACCTTGTTACCGTTTCTTGATGTTTCACTCCAGCCGAGATGGCTGTAAAGCGCGACGTTGTCGGGCATGCCCACATGGGTTGCCAGATGCAGCTCGGTGGCGCCGCCGGCGCGCGCGTATCGTTCGAGATGTTCGATCAGAAGCCTGCCAAGACCCATGCCCTTGGCATCCGGATCGACGGCGATGTTCATCAGATGAGCCGAGGTGCCGCTGAGAGACAGGATTGCGCAACCGGCAAGTTCGCCGTCGAGTTCGGCCACAAACACATGATGATCGCGAATGTCCTCGGCAAGACCGGCGGAGACGTCGGGCAAGTCCGGCAGGCGCGATTTTACCGGTTGATAGGCGCGGTCGATACAGGTTTTGAGCCTGTTCACGTCTTGCAAATTCGCCTTGCGGATGGCTGGTTGGGCGCTTGTTCTTGTCATTGGAGTTGTCTCATGGCGCATCGCCCCGGTCTGTCCTTCCGTTTCACCCATGCGATCACCCGCATTCCCGCCGACAGTGTCGCCAACGGGATCCGGGCGGTAGATGCCGGCGACCCGAGCGGTGAAAAATTCAGAGCAGAACATGGGCTTTACGTGACCGCCCTGCAAGAGGCCGGCCTCACCGTCGACGTGTTGCCGGCGCTGGAAGCCTTTCCGGACAGCTGCTTTGTCGAGGACCCGGCCTTCTGTTTGCCGGAAGGCGCAATTCAGCTGCGTCCTGGAACAGCGAGCCGCGAAGGCGAAGGTCGCGAGATCCGCGCCGCGCTCGACGCGCGCTTTCCGCAGGTCGTCGAATTACCGGGAACGGGCCATGTCGACGGCGGCGATGTGCTGATGCTCGACGATGTCATCCTGATCGGCCTGTCGGCGCGCACCGACCGGGAGGGCGCGGAAGCCTTTGCCAAGATCCTGGGCGAGTGGGGCTACAAGGCCGAGGTCTGCGAGACGCCGGAGGGAGTGCTGCATTTCAAGACCGCCTGTTCGACCCTTGGCGACAATGTCATCCTGGCCACCAAGGTGATGGCCGACAGCGGCTTTTTCGGCGACCGCAAGATCGTCCAGGTGGCCGAGGGCGAGGATTATGCGGCGAATGTCATCCGCGTGAACGACGTGGTGCTGGTTCCGGAAGGCTATCCGAAGACGCTGGCCGCGATCGAGGCGGCCGGGTTCAAGACGGTGGTCCTGCCAACCCATGAGGCACGCAAGGTCGACGGCGGCCTGTCCTGCCTGTCCCTGCGGTTTGCGCTCAATGAGGCGTAAAACTTAAAAGACAACGTCATCCTGAGGAAGCGCGAAAGCGCTGTCTCGAAGGATGGGCCACTTGCTCCAGTGTGCAACGGGTCCTTCGAGACGGACCTTCCGGTCCTCCTTAGGATGACGACGGAAATTGCGGCGGGTATCGTGTGACGAGGCGCTTCAACGGCGCCTCAGCCGGCCACCTGGTTGCCGTGCACCGTCAGGTTGGAGAACTCGGAGACGTTGTTGAGTTCACCGGTGGCTTTCTCCAGCCACCTGTAGCCGTTGATGCCGCCGTTTCTTGAGCCCTGGACGATGTTTCCGGTGATCACCGCCGACCCTGCGCCATCGACCACGGTGACGGCAATGCCGGTGCCGCAGTCGCGGATGACGTTTTGCGCAGCGGCGACGTTGCGCATGTACGGACCCCAGCCGAGCATTATGCCGAATTTCGGTGCGCCCTCGACCACGTTGCCGGTGAGCGTCGTGTCGGCCTCAACGGCAATGCCGATGCCGAAGCCAGCGACTTCCGGCGGGTAGGGGCCGTCCTTGGTGATGTTGCGGATCAGATTGCCGGAACAGACCGCCATCCGGCCGCCATCCATGAAATTGGCGATGGAAATACCGATGGTGCCGCCGTCGACGATGTTGTTCGAGATCACCGCGCCCTGGAAGCCGAATTCGGAATAGATCGCGGTCTCGCCGGATCTGAGGCACGAATTGCCGATGATCTGGACATTTGAACCGGCATTGGAGCGGATCGCGGAAAAGGCGCAGTCGGCGACCCGGTTGTTCGAGACCATGACGCCATGGGCGCGGAAGACATTGATGCCGTTGCCGAACTGGCCGGTGCCGCCAAAGCGGGCGCCGATGCGTTCGACCCGGTTGCCGGAGACGATGGTGCCGTCCTCGCCCTCGCGCCAGCGATGCACCCAGATGCCGCCATTGGCGCAGTCGGTGACCGTGTTGCCGACGATGGCAAGGCCGGTGGCCTCATTGGAACGCAGGCCCGCTTCGGCGGCGCCTGAAATGGTGCAGTTCTCCACCCGGCCGGAGCAGCGGTCCATCAGGAGGCCCATCTTGGAGGAGCCGGTAATCTCGCAATTGTCGAGGGTGACGTCCTTGCAGCCGATGAAATGCAGAAGACCTTCGGTGAAATCGCCGATGGAGCGGTTGGCGCCGTCAAAGGTGACGCCAGTCAGACCGACATCGGAAACGCCTTCGGCGCGGATCAGCTGGCCGCCGCCGCCCTGATAGACCAGCCGGGTTCGTCCCGGCACGCCGACAATCAGGGTGCCCGACGGCAGGCGCAGGTTGGCGACCGGGTAGGTGCCTGCAGGCAGGAACAGGGCGCGGCCGCGTTCCACAGCGCGGTTGACGGCGTTCTGGAACTGGGCGGTCTGGTCATTGGCCGCGTTTGGCAGAAGGCCGAGATCTTCTGAATCGATCGACCCGCGCAGGTCGGCGATCTTCATTTGAGCCGATGCGGCTGTCCCGGAAAGGCACAGAGCTGTCCCGGCAAGAAACGTGCGGCGGTTCAGTTTCGGCGAAAAACGTGTCATCGGCCCAGCCAATTGCTCAGAAGCGTCCCGGATCGGGATCGGGTTCGGTTGCTGGTCTGAACTTCGCAAGGGCCGTGCCGGTTGGACGCATAAAGGAAAACCGGCCGGGAAGATCCCGGCCGGCTTTTCAGTTTCAGGCGTTCACGCAATCACAGCTTGGACGGATCGGCGTCCCTCAGGTCGCCCCATTTTTCGTCGGCGGTGGAAACGAAGCCCGGGATGTCGCCGTTCCAACGTTCCTGAATGCTCTTGGAGAGGTTCAGGTAGAGTTTGCCGTCAACGATCTTCCAGAGATCCGGGTCGCCATCCACCTTGACGCCCATGGCGGTGCCGAAGGCGCAGAAACCGCCATATTGCGGCAGGTATTTGTCCGGATTTTCCTTGAAGAGATCGCGGTTTTTTTCCGAAACGAAACGATAGGTGGCCCCGTTGTGTACCGCGGTGATTGTGAAGTCGCCGTCCTGCGGCTCGCCAGCGGTGAAGTAGGAGACCGGGTCGACGCCGCGCAGGGCCAGACCGGTGACCGTGGCATTGACGTCAAAGCCCGCTGCGAAGGCATTGGACACAAGTCCGGTGACGACAACAAGTGCGGCAAGGGACCCGCGGATCAGGTTTGCAAACATGTGTGAATTCTCCCTGAGGATTGATGCTGGCCGGTGGTGCGGATTGAAGCGTCTGCCTTTTTTCGGTACCATTTGGTTCCTAACTTGGCAAAAGTCGGTCCGTTCCTTCCGGTGATCTGGATATAGAGTTAGGAACCAATTGGTACAAAACACATGCGCGTGAGAGCGGGGTGAGGATTTCGTGAGCTTGTCGGGAAAGGGACCAAATGGCCAGACCGCGGGAGTTTGATCCGGACGTTGCCATGGAAAAGGCCATGGTGCTGTTCTGGGATGTCGGTTACGAGGAGGCGTCCCTGGCCGAGCTGCTCAGCGCCATGGAGATCACCAAGGGCTCCTTCTACAAGGCGTTCCGGGACAAGCAGTCGGTCTATCTCTTGGCACTTGACCGATACAACGATCGCGTCATCAGCGGCACGGTGGCCTTTCTCGGCGATCCGTCGGCGGGGGCGGGCCGGGAGCGCATTCTCGGCCTGTTCAAGAAGGTTGCCGATGAGGTGCGGGCGAATGGTGACCGGCTGGGCTGTTTCCTCTGCAACGCGATGATCGACAGGGCGGCCGGGGGCGGCGAGGCCGAGAAGAAACTGCAGGTGATGACCCGCCGCCTGGAAGGCGGGTTCCGCCAGGCCCTTGTCGACGATGGGTTCGAAGAAGCCGATGCGAGAGCCAGCGCTAGAGGCCTGCTGTCCGCCTATTTCGGCCTGCGCGTTCTTGGCCGGGCCGGATTGTCGCGCGAGATGGCGGGCGATTGCCTCGGTCAGGTGGAGCGCCTGCTGCGTCGGGATTGAGGGCTCTTAAAACCGGTCCTGTAGGGCAGTCCTCAACATTCATCGTCTTCCTGAGGAAGCGCGCGAGCGCTGTCTCGAAGGATGGGCGGCATCTTCTGAACAAGTGGCCGATCCTTATCTGTTTGAATTTTTGTAGATTGGTTTTGGGAGGGCCGGTTGCTGCCCTCCCAAGTGGGCCGGAGACCGTACGATCCGCGGTACGTGGCAGTCCGTTCGAAGCAA
>NZ_JALNMJ010000033.1 GCF_023156505.1 Roseibium sediminicola
TTCGCAGATACAGTGTGTTGGCATCGGACCCCGCATCAGAACCTGATAACTCTCTGTTGCAAAAGAATGTTCTCAGATTCTTGGGGCCGATGCACCTAATGCTTTGAGAAATGCGGGCTAGGCGACGGCAACTTCAACACCCGTGCCGGTGACGATGCGATTGTCGAAGGCGTTTCCGCTGCCGAAGCCAATGCCAGCAATGACACCGCGGCGTTCACCAACACCCTGGTCCAGGGCGAGAATATCCTTAACAACTCCATCGACCTGACGGTCGTCGGCGGTTCCATGGAGACCATCTCGACCGGCGAAGACCTGGGCAGCATCGGTTAAGCAACCTGACAAAGAACACGGGCTGCGCGGGCGAAAACCTGCGCAGCCCGAGGCGGCCTCTATCGCGGCTCGGCCAGATAATTAAGAAGGTCAGAGCCGTTCTCTGTGCTTGGGTTTTTATCGAGGTCTCAATGTTTAATTATGACGATCTTTCAAGAGAAGCCGTCGCGCATTTTGTCGGCTGTTTATATTTGTCCGTTGAAGATGCCCGGGCCCGAATTGAATATCTGGAGTTTCGGGCCGCGGAAGCGGCGGAGATGCAGATCGCAAACGCGATTTCGGCGAACGAGGTGCATCTCAAGGCTGGATACGACCTGCTGGACGTGCAGGCGGATGTCTTTCACGAATTCTCCCACCCGACGCTGAAGGCGGATATTCCGGCGGCGCTCAAGCCATTCCCGGAATTCGATCTGCCGATGCGCGCGGCCCTGTATCACGCAGAGCCCGATTTCGGCCCTCTCTTCCTGTCATTGCCGAAGAGCTTTGCTTTCAGTGTCGTTTTCCAAAACGCGCCGGTTCTGCCGAACGCTGTCGGCGTTGTCATCAATTTCTCGAACGTTCTCAGCGACAACGATTATTTTTCAAACTCCGGCCTCGCGTTCGATTTCGCGTCGTTGGGACCGGGACTCGCTTCGGTCCACGCCACGTTGCTTGACTCGGGCGCACTTCATGCTTTCGGAACACCCGATGGTCCGGCGACAGAATCGGCGCTGTCCGACATTGTCGAGACCTGGACCGCCAAAGCCGAGACCCTTCAACTGTCGGAACCGATGGAGGGTCAGCAGGTTCTTGCAACGGGCGTCGAAACACAAAACACCTTCGTAAACGGCGAGCAGGTCGAGGAGCGTCCGGACTTCGCGGAAGTCCGAAAGACGGTGAAGGGATATGACGCCCCTGAAAGCGACGAGACCGGCGACGCGGGCATGAACGAACCCAAAAAGGCTTCCGGCGCCAGCGCCGAACAGTCGGGCTTTGAGGTAGATGGATTTCTTGAAATCGAGACCGGTGGCAACACGCTCAACAACGCAGCCGTGCTCGTGGACGTCTGGGGCAAGGCCGGTGTCATCACGGTTCTTGGCGACTATTACGACATCGATCTCATCAGCCAGACGAATGTGCGCATCGGCGGCTCCGGAGCGGCGTCCGCCGGAGCAGGGCAGCCGCCGGCCATGGAAACAGCCGGACCGGTGCATAGCTTCAATCTTGCCTCGATGGAGGCAGGTGATACGGCGCTGCGTATGGACAATCCGGCCGGCGGCAACCCCATCAACTGGGACATTACCTATCACGACGGTGACTTGACCTTCCTGAACTGGATTGTCCAGACCAACATCCTGACCGACAACGACACGGTCATCTACCAGGAGGACGGATCCGGTACGGCGGTCCTGTCCGGCGGCAATATCCTCTCCAACACGCTGAGCCTTTCGCAGGTCAGCGATTTCTATGACCTGATCGTCATCGATGGCAACTATTACAGCGCGAACATCATCACCCAGGCCAATGTGCTGATGGATCTTGACCGGCTATTTGCGGAGGGGAGCCCGCTGCCAGCCGAGACGCCCGGCGCGGCGGATCAGGTCGACAATCTGCTCTGGAACGATGCCTATATCGTTTCCAACTACCAGGCGACGGTCACCGGACTGGACGAAGCAACCGCGAACGGCCTTTCTGGGCGCGGAGACGGCGACCTTGACGGAGGTCTTCTCGAAACCGTCTACGGCGCATCAACAACACTCTATGACCAGGTCAACGTGCTGTACGTCAGCGGCAACGTTTTCGACGTTACCTATGTGGAACAGACCAACCTTCTTGCCGACAATGACAGCGTCGCCACCTTCGGTGTCGATATCGGCGACGACTCGGTGACCATCAGCGACGACGGCAACATTCTCTACAACGCAGCGGTCATTCAGGAGGTCGGTGTCGACACCACCATCAGGGTGGCGGGCGAGACCTATTCCGAAGCGGTGCTCTATCAGGCCGAAATTATTTGCGGTGACGTCGATTATGCCGATGCCGGGTCCGGCGGGCTGGCGTCCGAAGCCGTCGTCTTTCTTGCCGATGGGATGCTCCCGTTCGGCCAACAAGAAACAGAACAGGTCAGTCTTAATCAGGTCCCCGACGAGGTTTGCGTGGATCCGATGGCAACGCTGGTCGCATAGGGGGCGAAAGATGGAGAATGCATATGAAGGCCACGGCTGGGGGGCACGTGACAAGCCGGCCGAGGCGAAGGTGGTTTCTCCGGATACGCGTGACACCGTAGCGAAGCCTGAAGGCCGCGCCTCTGCCGAGGGGCGGGTGTTCGACCGGTCGCGCCAGGATCGCCCGCCGGCGAACAACAACATCGGAGGCGGCGGGGGAGCGCCGCCGAAATTCCACAAACGATCCGGTCCGGTCGATTTTTCAAAAGCTCTGGACAAGGGGCTCGCGGCCGTACGGCGCAACATGATGATCGTGATGGTGTTTTCCTGTGTCATCAACGTGCTCGTGCTGGCGATCCCGGTGTATCTGTTTCAGATTTCAGACCGTGTGATGAGCAGCCGATCCATGGACACGCTCGTCATGCTGACTAGCGTCATTGTCGGCGCTGTGGTGCTGCAGGCCGCCTTTGACGCCATCCGGCGCTTCATCCTGATGCGCACGGCGGTGGAACTCGCTTCCCAGCTCGGGTCGCCGATCCTGGCGGCCGCGGCGCGAGCCTCGCTGAACAGCAACGGCAAGGAATTCCAGACGCTGAACGATCTCCAGCAGCTGCGCGGTTTCCTGGTTTCCGGCACGCTGATGTCCTTCCTGGACGGTCCGTTCGCACCGCTGTTCCTGGTGGCGATCTACCTGATCCACCCGCATCTCGGCATGATCGTTGCCGGGACCTGTGCGGTGCTGCTGGTGATCGCTCTGATCAACCAGAAGGCAACATCGGGTCTTTTCGGCGACGCGAACCAAAACCTCAGCAAGGCCAACCTGCATCTCGATGCGATGTCTCGTAACTCCCAGATCATCAACGCGCTGGCGATGATCCCGGAGGCCGTGCATCTGTGGGGGCGCGACACGGCCGCCTCGCTCAAGGCGCAGGTGCATGCGCAGGACCGGAACATCGTGTTTGCGTCCCTGACTAAGGCGGTCCGCCTTTTGACCCAGGTTGCCATGCTCGGCTGGGGTACGTTCCTGGCGCTCCAGGGCGAGCTGACAGGTGGCATGGTGATCGCCGCCTCGATCATCGGCGGACGGGCGCTTGCGCCGATCGAAGGGGCGATCGAGGGCTGGAACCAGTTCTTGCTGTCCCGCAGCGCCTATGGCCGGATTTCGAGCCTGCTCAAATCGTCGCCCCTGAACACAGAGCGGCTGGTTCTGCCCAAGCCGCAAGGGCGCCTTGACGTCGAGCGCCTGCTTTATGTTCCGCAAGGAACGAAACGGGTCGTCCTCAACAGCGTCACGTTCTCCCTGAAGGCGGGCGACTCGCTTGCGATCATCGGCAATTCCGGGGCGGGCAAGACGACGCTCGGCAAGATGCTGGTCGGCTCTATCCTGCCGACCTCCGGGGCGGTGCGGCTCGACCTGATGGACCTGCGCAACTGGAACCAGAGGCAGCTTGGCGAGAATATCGGCTATCTGCCCCAGGACGTTCAGCTGTTTCCCGGCACAATCAAGCAGAACATTGCCCGCATGCGGGAAGACGCCACGGACGAGCAGATCTACGAGGCGGCCTGTCTGGCGGATGTGCACAGCATGATTTCCGAATTGCCCCATGGCTACGAGACCTTTGTCGCTTCGGATGGCGCGCCGTTGTCCGGTGGTCAGAAACAGAGGATCGCACTCGCGCGGGCCTTCTTCGGCAGTCCGCGTTTCGTGGTCCTGGACGAGCCCAACTCCAATCTGGATACCAACGGAGACGAAGCACTGGCGCGCGCCATGGCGCACGCCAAGGAGCAGGGGATCACGGTGGTCGCCGTTACCCAGAAGCCGTCTCTCCTGAAATGTGTCGACCGGGTCCTGCTTCTGGCGGATGGGGGCATCAGCATGTACGGCGCCCGCAATGAGGTGCTGGAGGCGCTCGCCGAGCGGCGCAAGCAGAAAAACATTCCGCAGAATGGGTGAGGAAAAATCATGAGCAGTATTGCACACGCTGAACAGGACGACTGGTTCGCAACCGTTCCCCGTTCCATTTTCACGCACACGCTGATCGGAGTTTTTCTGCTGGTGTTCTGTGTTGGCGGATTTGCAGCCTGGGCGTTTTCAGCGCCCCTGGCAGCTGCCGTGATTGCCAGCGGCACCTTCGTCGCGACCGGGCAGAACAAGAAGGTCCAGCATTACGAAGGCGGCATCATCAAGGCGATCCTGGTGCAGGAAGGGGCACGGGTTCATGCGGGGGAGCCGATCGTCCAGCTTGACGAGACCGTTGCGTCGGCTAACGAACGTCAGTTGTGGCTCAAGCTGGCGCGACTTGAGGCAATCAACGCACGGCTTCGCGCGGAATATCTGAAACTGGATGAAGTCGTCTTTCCGGAAATTCTGAAAAACCACGCGGGCGACGAGGAGATCGCGACGATCCTGGCAGGGCAGAAACTCAACTTCCTTGGATCGCGCACCAAACTGATGAGCGACATCAGCATTCTCGAGGGATCGATCCAGGGGATCAAGCACCGCCGCGAAAGCTATGCCGAACAACGAAGCTCCATGGTCAAGCAGCTTGAACTGTTGAGAGAGGAGCATGAAGGCAAGAAGCACCTTTTTGAGAAGGGGCTTGTGCTGAAGCCAACCTTGAATGCCATGGAACGCGCGATCGCGGAAGCCGAGGGGCAGATCGGTCGCCTGAGTGCGCTGATGCGTGAGGCGGATTCCCAGATTTCACAGCACAAGGAGCAGGTCCGGCAGACCCAGGCGGCGTATCACGAGAAGGTGCTCGACGATTTGCAGACCATCGAGGCGGAGCTGGATTCTGCCCGGGAGCAGTCGCGCAAGGCGCGCAACGTCCTGGAGCGGGCGGTGATTCAGGCCCCGGTTTCCGGAACCATCGTGAGGATGCACTACCACACCGCTGGCGGGGTGATCGAAAGCGGCAAAACGATTGTCGAGATCCTGCCGACGGACGCCCCCTTGATCATCGAGGCGCTGGTCGCACGAACCGATATCGACAGTGTGCATGTCGGCCAACCGGCCACGGTTCGCCTGTCGGCGCTCAATCAGCGAACGACCCCGGTCCTGAACGGCAAGGTTCAATATGTGTCCGCGGACGCGATCACCGACAACACGACCGGCATCGTGCGGGAGGTCTATGTTACGCGGATCGATATTGCACCGGGAGAACTTCGGCGTGTGAAGGACTTCGTACCGACGCCGGGCATGCCTGCGGAAATCATGATCCAGACGCATGAACGCACCTTCATGCAGTATCTGACCAAGCCGATTGCCGACAGCATGTCTCGCGCGTTCCGCGAAGAATAGCTCCGCCAGAAGACCGTTCCGCCACCGCTCCCGCGGGCTCCGTCGAAACCGGCAGCCCCTGGCCGTTCGCCCCGCATTGCCTGAAGTGGCCTTCAGGCAATGCCCAACTTGAGCCGGTTCGCTGTTTCGAACCGGCTTCTTTTTGGAGTGGAACTTGCTACAGCGAGCAAGCGGTGTCTCGAAGGATCGGACCCTTGTTCCAGCGGCCCCGGTTCTCAACCCTTGCCGTAATTGATCGGCGTCGAGCTGACCCAGAGCTCCGCGGTGGTCTCGTCGCCGAGCACCTTGGAGTAATGCGGCTTGGCGGTGTCGTGGTGGATGCTGTCGCCCGGGGTCATGATGAAGACCTTGTCGCCGAGGTGATATTCCAGCGAGCCTTCGAGCAGGTAGCAGAACACTTCGCCCTCGTGCTGCATGTGTTCGGAGACATGGCCCGGCGGGCGGTGGATGATGCAGGGGTAGGTGAGGGCGCCTGGAAAGCCGGGGCCGAGCTTTTCGTAAAGCCGCTTCGCCTTGCCGAGCACATAGGTCTGGCGGTTGTCCCTGGAGACAAATTCCGAATAGGGTTCGGGCACCTTGATCAGCTGTTCCAGGCTGGTCTGAAGCGCACCGGCGATCCGCTGGAACGAGGACAGGGACGGCGAGGAAATGCCGCGTTCCACCTGGGACAGAAAGCCGATGGTCAGATTGGTCGCCTTGGCGACATCGTCCAGCGTCATGCCAAGCGCCTTGCGCCGCTGGCGGATAACCGCCCCGTAATTGGGCGTGTCCTGCTCCGCCTGGCTGGTCTCTGTCGGCCCGCTCAATGTCATTCGCTCCTCCGTTCCGGCGTCTTCTTATAACGGTCAAGGTCGAAGAAGGCCAGCGTCTGTCAGACGGCTAAATTTATCAATACTAAAAATTTTTTTAGTGAAGTTTTTGCGCGATGAATTTGGATATGAGTACAGAAAAACAATGACATAACTCGATTTAGGAATTTTAGTTATTTCTAAAAAATACCTCAAAATAAAAGTCAGACTAAAAAAATGTGTTGCGACTGAAGTGGCTTTCGATAAGCTCCGAGGCCTCTTGAAAGGTGCATCTGGGAGGACACACCATGAAGGCTGCAGCCCTAGCCGCCGTGCTGGCATTGAGCACGTCACTGACCGCATTTCCCTATCAATCCGCCGAAGCCGTCGAGCGCGGCGGCACGTTGAATTTCGCCCGCTATGACGGATCGAAGCTGGTCGATCCGATCTATGCCGACCGCAATCCGGATATCTGGATGGTCGGCAGCCTGTTTTCGACGCTTCTGGAAACCGACCCGGACAGTGGCGAGCTGGTCGGCGGCCTTGCCGAGAGCTACGAGGTCGCCGCGGACGGCAAGACCATCACGCTTCAGCTGCGCGACGGCCTGAAATTTTCAGACGGCAGCGCGCTCACGGGCGAGGATGTCGTGTTCTCGCTGGGCCGTGCGCGCAATCCGGATCTCGGTCCCTGGTCGGGCCTGCTGTCGGCAATTTCAGATGTGACGGCCGATGGACGCGCCATCACCATCACCCTGGACAATCCCGATCCGGCACTCCTGTCCATGCTGGCGACCTTCAACACCGCGATCGTCTCCAAGGCGGCTTTCGACGCAGCGTCCGGCGAGACGGATCAGGAAAAATCAGCGGCCATCTTTGCCGCGGGCAGCCCGGGCGTCGGCTCCGGCCCGTTCTTCCTGAGCGGATTTGAGCAGGGTTCGACCATGGCCTTCAGCGCCAATCCGCACTACTGGAAGGAAGGCGAGGACGGCAAGCCGCTTCCCTATATCGATGGCGTGAATTTCGAAGTCATCCCGGATGACGCGACGCGCGTTCTGAAGCTCTCCGCCGGCGAAGTGGACATTGCGGAATTCATCCCGTTCTCGCGGGTCAAGGAACTCGACGCCGATCCGGCGATCAACATGTACCTTTTCCCGTCGACCCGGATCATCTATTCGCCGATCAACACACGTGAAACCCGCGCGGACGGATCGCCGAACCCGCTCGCCGACAAGCGTGTGCGCCAGGCGCTCAACTACGCGACCCACAAGGACGCGCTGATCCAGCTGATCCTGCAGGGCGCCGGCAAGCCGATGTCCTCGCCGGTGATGTCGTCCGCGACCCGGCTCGCCGTCGACATGAGCCCGCTTTACGGCTTCGATCTCGAAAAGGCCAAAGCTCTGATCGAAGAGGCCGGACTGGAACCGGGTACGGAAATCACGTTGACCACGCTGGCCGGCTCGGCGGACGATGCCACGATTTTCGCGGCCCTGCAGCAGATGTGGCAGCCGCTCGGCATCAATCTCGTCGCCGAACAGGTGGACGGCGCGACCCGCGGCGCGAAGAACCGGTCCGGTGAATTCGACATCCACACCTATGGCTGGGTCGACGATGTCAACGATCCGAGCCAGGTGACCGGCTGGCTGGGCTATTACCCGACCCGCAAGGCGGTCGGCACCGGCTGGAACAATGCCGAGTTCAACGCGCTTTACGAGGCCTCCTCCACGGAAATGGATCCGGAAAAGCGCGCTGATCAATACCGGCAGATGCAGGAGATCTACGCCGAGGCGGCGCCGCTCCTGTTCATGTACGAGACCCCGTTCGCGGTGGCCGTTTCGGGCAAGGTGGATGGCTACATTCAGACCCCGCTCGGCAACAACATCTTCGAAAACGTCTCGCTGGAGCGCTGATCAAGCTCTCCTCCCACGAGCGGGAGGTTCAGGCACCCGGCCCCCTGGGTGCCTGACCTCCCGGTCCTGTTACGAACTCAACGGCGACCGACATGGCTGGTGTGCAATACACCCTGAACCGCCTGGTTCTGATGATCCCGACCTTCTTCCTGGTTATGATCATCATCTTTCTTCTGGTCCGGCTGTTGCCGGGCGATCCGGCAATCGCAATGGCTGGCGACAAGGCCTCCGATGCCGATATTGCCGCGATCCGCGACAAGCTCGGGCTGTCCGCGCCGCTCTGGACCCAGTTCTGGCTGTTCCTGACCAACACGCTGCAAGGCGATCTCGGCCGCTCGATCCTGGCGCGGGCGCCTGTGCTGGATGTCGTTCTGGCGCGGCTGCCGACCACACTGTTCCTGACGATCTATGCCGTCACATTGTCGGTGCTGATTGCCGGGCCGCTCGCGTTTCTGGCGGCGGTCAATCGCGGCAAATGGCAGGACAATCTGATCCGGGCCGTGTTCCAGGTCGGGCTGTCCATGCCGGTTTTCTATATCGGCTTGCTGCTGCTGACGTTCCTGGCTGCGCATCTCGGACTGTTCCCGGTCGGCGGGTATGGCGAGAGTTTCGTGGACCGGCTCTATCATTTGTTCCTGCCCGCCGTGACCGTGGCGCTCTATACGTCCGCGATCCTGATGCGGAACCTGCGTTCCGCGATCATCGAGGTGATCGACGCAGAATATGTGCAATTCGCGCGCGCCAAGGGCCTGCCCAACCGGCTGATCCTCGGGCGCCACGTTCTCAAGAACGCGCTGATCTCGACCGTCACCCTGCTGGGCTTGTCCATCGGCCAGCTGATGAGCGGCACGCTGGTCACCGAGACAGTCTTCGCCGTGCCGGGCCTCGGCCGATCGATGCTGGAGGCAATCTTCGCGCGCGACTATCCGCTGATCCAGGGACTGACGCTGACCTTCGCCGTGCTGGTGTCGCTGGTCTTTCTGATGACGGACCTGTTCCAGAGCTGGCTTGACCCGAGGATGCGCCTGACATGAGTGATGCGACTGTCTCTTCGACGCAGGCTGTTGTGAGGAAACCGGGTCGTTTGCGGCTGGCCCTTGCCAAGCCCGGCTTCATGACCGGTATTGCCATTATCGGCGCGTCGGTGGTGCTGGCCCTGTTTCCGGGGCTGTTCGCTCCCCATGACCCGAATTTCATCGACTACATGGCTGTGCGCCAGCCGCCGAGCTGGCTGCATCCCTTCGGTACGGATCTGCTGGGCCGGGACACGTTTTCGCGCGTGATCTGGGCCTATTCCGTCAACATGCAAATGGCCTTCCTGGCCACCGTCTTCGCGCTCCTGATCGGCGTCGTGGTCGGCGCGCTGGTCGGCTATTACCGCGGCATTGCCGACTTGGTCTTCGGCCGGGTGGTCGATGCGATCATCACCTTTCCCTTTCTGGTGCTGGTGATCGCGGTGGTCGCGGTGCTCGGTCCGGGATTGATCAACATGTATATCGCGATCACTCTGGTGGGCTGGGTCTATTACGCCAGGCTGATGCGCGCGGAAGTGATCTCGCAAAAGGCCAACGATTATGCGTCCGCCGGTATCGTCATGGGCTATTCCGACCGGCGGATCATCTTTCGCCATCTCCTGCCCAACGCAATCACCCCGATCATCGTCTACTGGATGACCGACATGGCGCTGGCCATCCTGCTCGGCTCGTCGCTCGGCTATCTGGGACTTGGCGCGCAGCCGCCCCAGGCCGAGTGGGGCGTTCTGATCGCCGAAGGGCGCAATTTCATTACCACCGCCTGGTGGCTGAGCCTGATGCCGGGCATCGCCATTGTCCTGACCGGCCTCGGTTTCTCGCTGATCGGCGACGGGCTGGCAGATCTGTTGAGGCCGCGCGGATGACCCTGACACAAGTTCAAACACCCTTGCTGGAGGTTGCGAACCTCTGCACCACCTTCACCGCCGGCGGTGCCTCCATTCCGGCGGTCCGCAATGTCGGCTTCACGCTCAACAGGGGCGAGGTGCTCGGCCTTGTCGGCGAAAGCGGATCGGGCAAGAGCGTCACCTTGCGATCGATCCTCGGCCTGTCGCGCCGCTACGGCGAGACCACTGGAGAGGTGCTCTGGCGCGGCGATAATCTTGTGGCGATGCCGGAAAGCAGCTTGCGCCCAATTCGCGGCGGCGAGATCGCGATGATCTTCCAGGAGCCGATGACCTCGCTCAATCCGCTCCTCACCGTCGGCGTTCAGATTGACGAGACCCTGAAGGCCCACACCCGGATGACAGCGTCGGAGCGGAAGAAGCGCGCCATCGAGATGCTGGATCTGGTCGGCATCCCGGCGGCGCGTTCCCGGCTCGGCGAATATCCACACCAGTTTTCGGGTGGCATGCGCCAGCGGGTGATGATCGCGATCGCGCTCGCTGCCCGGCCGAAACTGCTTCTGGCCGACGAGCCGACCACCGCGCTCGACGTCACCATCCAGGCACAGATCCTCGATCTGATCCTGTCGCTCGCCAAGGATTTCGACATGGGTGTCATTCTGGTCACCCACGACCTCGGGGTCGTCGCGCAGACCTGCGACCAGGTGGCGGTGATGTATGCCGGACGGATCGTGGAAGAAGGCGCTGTGCGCGCCGTTCTGAAATCGCCGCAGCATCCCTATACGGTCGGTCTGATGCGCTCCGTACCGCAGAACGTGCCGCCAAGAACGCCGCTCTATTCGATCCCCGGCACACCGCCGAGCCTTCTGAACCTGCCGCAAGGTTGTGCCTTCGCGCCGCGCTGTCCGAACAGGTCGTCTGCCTGCGACCAGTCCCGGCCGGAATTGCTCGACACCGGCGGCGGACGGGCGCTTGCATGTTTCAACAAGGTTCGGGCCGGAGAGGGGGCCGCGGCATGAGCGAGACGGTTCTGGAAATCCGCGATGTCAGCCTGACGTTCCGGGGCAAACGCGGTGTGCTTGATGTTGTGGCCGGAAGGCCCCCGCGCGACGTCAATGCGCTGAACGGCGTGACCCTGGATTTGAAACGCGGCGAGACCCTGGGTGTTGTCGGGGAATCGGGGTGCGGAAAATCGACCCTGGCCCGCTGCATCGTGCGCCTGCATGAGCCGAATGGGGGCGAGATCCTGTTTCATGGGAGCGATGTGTTTGCGCCGGACCAGCGACGCGACCGAAGTTACAATCGCCGCGTCCAGATGATGTTCCAGGACCCCTATTCCTCGCTCAATCCGCGCATGACGACAAGCCAGATCCTGAAAGAGGCTTTGCTGGTGCATGGCATGTGCGGCGAGGCCGACGTGCCCGAGCGACTTGAAAAGCTGATGGACCTGGTCCAGCTGCCCCGGGACGCGCTGGAAAAGTACCCGCACGAGTTTTCCGGCGGGCAGCGTCAGCGCATCGCCATCGCCCGGGCGCTGGCGGTCGAACCCGAAGTGCTGATCGCGGACGAACTGGTTTCCGCGCTGGATGTCTCGGTGCAGGCGCAGATCGTCAACCTGCTCCTGGAGCTGCAGGAGCGGCTCGGCCTCACCATCCTGTTTGTCGCCCATGACCTGCGCCTGGTGCGCCATGTCTCCAATCGGGTGGCCGTGATTTACCTAGGCCGTATTGTCGAGATCGGCGACAGTGAGACTCTGTTTGCCAGTCCCTCGCATCCTTATTCCCAGGCGCTGCTCAGCGCCGCGCCGTCGCTCGATCCGGACGACAAGGGCAGCAAGATCCATCTGGAAGGCGAGCTGCCGTCGCCTATGGACATTCCCCCCGGCTGCCCGTTCCATGTGCGCTGCCGCCACAAGACCCCGAAATGCACCGCCGAGCTGCCTGTCCTGCGCCCTCTGGAAGGGCGCGGCGCGGTGGCCTGCCATCATGCCGAAAAGATTTGAGAATGAACAACAACAAAAGCGCCACCCTCGCGAACCGTCTGATTGCCCTGCGCGAGGAGCTGACGCCGCGAGGTCTTGACGCCCTGATCGTGCCGCGCTTCGACGCGCATCAGGGCGAATATATCGCCCCGCACGATGAACGCCTTGGCTTCATCACCGGCTTTACCGGCTCGGCGGGCGTTGCGATCGTGACCGCGGATCGCGTGCGCCTTTTCGTGGACGGACGCTACACGGTGCAGGCGCAGAACCAGTGCCCGGCGGAGCTGATCGAGCGGGACCACCTGTTCGACCATCCGCCGGAAACCTGGCTGAGCGGAGCTGCCGAGGCCGGTTGGTCAATCGGGTATGACGCGATGCTGCTGCCGCCGCGCTGGGTGGAGCGATTCGAACAGGCTCTGGCTGGAACGGAAGCCCGGCTGGTGCCTCTGTCCGGCAATCCGGTCGATGCGGTCTGGCACGACCAGCCCGACGAGCCCTTCGGGCGCATCAGCGCGTTTCCGCTGCAGTTCGCGGGCGAGTCCGCCCATGACAAGCGCCGGGATCTGCTCGTCGACATGTCGGTCAGGGAAGCGGATCTTCTGGTCGAAACCCAGCCCGACAACATTGCCTGGCTTTTGAATGTGCGCGGCGACGATGTTGCCTACAATCCGATGCCGCAATCCTTCCTGATCCTGGAAAAGAACGGCGCGGCGCACTGGTTTGTGGAGGCAGGCAAATTTGAGGACGGGCTGAGCGATGTCCTGCCGGACTGGCTGTCCATTCATCCGAAGCCCGCGTTCCTGAGCCTGCTCTCCGAAAAACTCGATGCCGGCGCGAAAGTGCTGATCGATCCTGATCTTTCACCGGCGGCCGTTACCCAGCTGGTCCGGGCAGCGCAGGCCGAGCCGGTCGCCGGGCGCAGCCCGGTGACCCTCAGCAAGGCGCGCAAGAATGCGACTGAGCTGGAAGGCATTCGGGCCTGCCACATTGAGGACGCCGTCGCCTGGGCCGAATTCGGCGCCTGGCTGGCGAGCGCGGTTCCTGCCCGGGCGGCGGATGGCGCACCCGTGACCGAATACGAGGCGGAGGAAAAGATCCTGGCCTGCCGTCAGGCACGGTCCGGCTTCCTGTCGGAAAGCTTCCGCACGATCTCCTGCGCCGGCGGCAATGCGGCCATGTGCCATTACGCGGCCGATCCGCGGGCTTCGGCCTCGATCCTGCCGTCGGCCTGCTACCTGATGGACAGCGGCGGCCAGTATGAGACCGGCACCACCGACGCGACCCGTTCCTTTACGTTCGGCACATTGCCGGAAGGCTATGCGGAAGCTTACACCGCCGTCTTCAAGGCGCTGGTTGCCCTGGCGACGCTGAAGTTCCCGAAAGGCACGCAAGGCCATCATATCGACGCCATCTGCCGCCGGCCGCTCTGGGATCTCGGGCTCGACTACGACCACGGCACCGGTCACGGCATCGGCCACCGGTTGTCGGTGCATGAGCAGCCGCAGCGCATCGGCAAGCCGCACAATCCGGTCGACCTGGCGCCGGGCATGGTGATGTCCATCGAACCCGGCCACTACAAGGCCGGCAGCTACGGCATCCGTCTGGAGAACCTGTTCGAGATTGTCGAGACGGACAGCGGTTATCTTGCCTTCGACAATCTCACCTGGATCCCGATCCAGACGGACGCGCTGCTCACCGACCGCCTGAGCGAGGCCGAGCTTTCCTGGCTGAACGATTATCACGCCGAGGTGGAGGAGCGGATCGCGGCGCGTTGCTCGGACGAGGCACAGCGGTGGCTGCAGAGTTCTTGTGCACCTCTGGCTGCGAAACCCGCCGGGTGGCGGCAGGCCGGCTGAGCATCGGCGTCGGCGCCCAGTGACGGGCGTGCCGGGCGCCACGAAGCCTTGAAGGTTCCGTGACGAAAAGAGACTTGTCTTGGCGCGCCTTTGCGCCAATGATGTCAGGCATGTTGCCGACCTTCAGTCAGCTGCGGAGAAACCTCATGCTCTTGCGTCCCGCTACCGCGCGGACGTGGGTTTCCGCGCATCGTTCGGACCCTCGCTCCCTGTTTCTTTGTCTGGTCCTGGTTCTGTTCCTCGTCTCAGGCGGCGCGGTCCAGGCCTCGACAGGGACGGATCCCTTTGCCGAAAAACGCCTTGCCCTGGTTGTCGGCATCGCCGGCTACGACAATGCTCCGGATCTGGCGAACACCACCAATGACGGCAAGCTGATCTCCGATACGTTGAACGCGTTGAATTTCCGGGTCTCCGAGCATTTCGATATCGGGCTGGAAGAGTTCCGGAATTTGCTCAAGCAGTTCGCCTTCGATGCCGAAACGGCGGATGTTGCGCTGGTCTATTTCGCAGGTCACGGGATCGAGGTCGGCGGGCGCAATTTCCTGGTTCCGGCCGATGCCAAGGCCGGCAGCCGTCAGCAGGTCGCCGACACTTCCGTGTCTCTCGACGACATCCTGGCGGCGGTCGACAAGGCCCGCCAGCTCAGGATCGTGATCCTGGATTCCTGCCGCAACGATCCCTTCGCCGACGACGGCGCACGGGAGACCCTGACGGTGGACAGCCGCACGGCGGGGCGCGGGCTGGCACCGGCGTCTCCGGAGCGGGGCACGCTGGTCGCCTATGCGGCCGAGGCCGGCGCGGTGGCGCTGGACGGGGCGGGCGACAACAGCCCCTTCGCGATGGCGCTGGCGCAGACGCTGAGGACACGAGACCTCGAGATCGGCCTGGCTTTCCGTCAGGTCCGGGACACGGTCTTGAAGGCCACCGCAAACGCCCAGGAACCGCACACCTACGGCTCGCTCTCCGGCAAGCCCTATTTCCTGGCCGGTTCCAGCCAGGAGGTAAACGGGCTTGCGGCGACCGCGCGCCGGAATGCCTGGGGACGGCTGGAGGTTGACCAGGAGGAACAGTTGCAGGTGGCGGCGAGGGAAGGCGACAGCCGGGCTCTGAAGGGCCTTGCCTATATGCGTCTCAATCCGGACGAAGACCGCTACGATCCTGCGAAAGCGGCCGCATTTCTGGAAAAGGCGGCCGACGCAGGCGATCCGGAGGCGATGTTCGAGCTTGCCCGCATGTATGAGCGCGGCATCGGTGTCGACCAGGATGTCGACAAGGCGCTGGATCTCTTCCGGAAATCGGCCGCGGAAGGTTTTGCCGATGCCATCAACGACCTTGGCTTCCTGCATTTCCAGGGCGGTCTCGGGATCGTGCGCGACCCGAAAAAGGCGATCGAGCTGTTCGGCCAGGCGGCGGACCAGCGGCACCCGGAAGCCATGTTCAATTATGCCGCCCTGATCGACGACGGGGTTGTCGACGGCAAAAGCGCCGATGACGCAGCCGAATATCTTTACCGGGCGCTCCGGTCCGGCAACGAGGAAGTCCTGGGCCAGCTCTCCGAGAACCCCAAGATGTTCAAGGCCGAAACACGACGGTCACTGCAGCGCAAGCTGGCCGAGCGGGCCTTTTATTCGGGCAGCATCGACGGGCAGTTCGGTCCCCAGACCCAACGCGGGCTTCGAAAGGCCTATGGCCTGTCCGAGTGAGCGCGGGTTCCTGTGAATGGAAAAGTGACCTTGCGTGAATTGCCGGGTTGTTCTTTCGTTTTGAGCTCTTAGGATGGACTGGAAGGCTGAGTTGACGAACGGAAATGCGGGCGACTTCTCAAGTCGAAGCACTTGTGTTTTTTGACTGTTTTTATGCGCGTTGGTCGGTGTCGGCGAATGTCAACGTTGTTTGCCAAAGATTGAGTTTAACGGCAGTGCCAGCGACGCGTCCAAGCTGATAGGGGGTGTCATGTTGAAGAAGCGGATTGTTCGCAGATCGGTGTCGGCTGTCGTCGCGGCGGGGTTTGCCCTTGCCACGGTCTGGCCGGTCCAGGCCGCCGTTCTGCCGACCGGCTTGTCGGTCCTGTCCGGCTTGCCGCAGACCGACCTTTCACAACGTCTTTACCGGATCCAGTACAACGAAACCACGTCGGAGCCGTCGCACAGTTCCACTTCGGATGGGATTGGAGACGAGCGGGATCCCCGCTTGAGCGAGTCCTATGGCCTCAGCGACCGGGTTACGCGGGGTGTTGCCTGGCTGATCAGCAATGGCGCCAGCGAATGCAAGGACACTCTGCGGCCGGAATACCGAATCGATTGCCTCAGGATTGCGCTTTCCCGCGCCGCGTCGACCATCGACAACCGGCCCAATTACCGGCAGGCGGCCCGGGATCTCAGAAGCCTGTCGCGCAAGCTGGAAGGGATTGTGAACAAGTACCAGGATCGCGGCGCTCCGCGCGCGACCAAGGGCAGGACAAGCTACCGCGCGGTCTCCAAGGCCAATCAGGCGCAGGCCAACCGGGAAGCCGCTGCAGCCATCGATGAGACCGTCACCAAGCTGCTGAGATCCGCCGGAAATTCGGAAAAGCGCAAGGTCCACTATTCCCAGATCGCGACCGCGGTCGGATCGACCAAGCGGCTGCTGCGTTCCTGAGTTCTTGGGAACAGACCCTAATTCTGGTCTGGCGCAGGCTGGGCCGGAATGTCTTCCGGGTCGAGCACCGGCATCCTGCCTTTTTCAGGGGCCGGTTCGACGAGGTCGCGATCACCGACAGGCGCGGGTTTCAAGATACCGTTGCATCTGGTCGTGACGCTGGTGGACGGGTCCTGCTGTTCGGTGCGCGCCGTCTCCTCTCCGGGGGAAACAACACTGGGTTCGACCGTCTCCGCTGTTGTCGCGGGAACCGCGGCAGCCATAAGCAGAGCCGCCGCCAGAATGAGTTTTCCAAGGCGGAGGCTGGTTCCAAAGTTCAGCACATAAGGCATGGCATCCTCCTTAAAGGGTTTCCTTGAAGGCAAACGCGCAGAACACGGTGTGGTTCACACAAAGATCGGATAAGGCCCTGGGTCTGTGTGGAATTAGGAGGCTTTGGCCTTTGTCTCGGTCGTCTCGGCCCCCGATTGCAGGAAACCGGTCAGGTCGAGGCTGGAGCGGTGGCCGAGGTCGCGGCCATGGATGGTCAGGAACTCGCCCGCCGCATGACGGCCCTCGTCGCGTAACTCCTTCAGGAAGGCCCAGGCGGAATTGAGCTTCGACTGGCCGCTGCGTCCGTTCATCCCGGCGCCGGTGATGCGGTGCAGCCTGAGATCGGCGATGGCGCTATGGGCCGTCAAGTGTTCCACCGTTTTGCCTTTGCCTTTGCCGCGTCCGGACAGGAAACCGACCCTTTTCACGGGCGGTTTGCGGCATGCCTGGCGTTGCAGTTCGGCCAGGAGGCGCAGGTCCTTGATCAAGGGCGCATTGAAGGAAATCTCCTTTTCACGCAGGGCGATCTGCCGGGCGTCCTGGGGCACGTCGGCGCGCCAGGTCGGGCTGGTCTGGACCAGAAGCAAGTCCGAGGCACCGGTGTCCGGCACCAGGGGCATCAGGCTCGGATTGCCGGTATAGCCGCCGTCCCAGTAGAACGCACCATCGATCTCGACCGCGTGAAAGAGGGCGGGCAGGCAGGCCGACGCCAGCAGCACGTCGGCACTGATCGCATCGTTGGAAAAGATGCGGGCCTCGCCGCTGGCGACATGGGTCGCGGTCACGTAAAGGCCGATCGGTGCGCGGGCGATCGCCTCCAGATCAACGGTGTCCTGGATGATTTCGCGCAGCGGATTGAAGCCTGCGGGATTGAGGTCATAGGGTGAAAACAGGGGCGTGCCGGAGCTGAACAGCGCCGGCAGAGTGTCCCGGTCAATGCCGAGACTGCTGAGGACGGCCTGTGCCGTCGACATGTTGAAGGGATTGAAGCGGCTGCGGCTCGACACCTTGCGCCAGAAACTCTCAAGCGACCGGCGCGCCTCTTCCCGGCCGCCCCGCATCAGCCCGCTGACCAGGGCCGCGGCATTCATGGCTCCGGCCGAGGTGCCGGAGACCGCATTGACCGCAAATCTGTCTTCTTCGAGTAGGCGATCCAGAACGCCCCAGGTAAAGGCTCCATGGGCCCCGCCGCCCTGCAGCGCAAGATTGAGGCGAAGGGCCTCAGGGGTGGATTTGTCTCGTTTCAAGATCCGCTTCCTTTCCAAAAAGCAATGCCGACCGGCAGGCCGCCAACAGGCCCGCCTTGAAACGTTTCCTCCGAATGTCCCTGGTTTCTTTTGGTTTTGCCGGACGCAATCCTGTCCGGAAGGGAAACCCGCCGGAACGGATCTCCGGGCCGGCTGCCGCATCGAATAGGTTATGTTGCAGTGCAAAAATATGGTGGGCCATTCACAACCCCGTGATGAGGGCGCTTCAGCAGGCCTTTTCCAGATGGTGTGGGTGGCTTTTGCCTATCGATCCGAGCGTTTCTGTCAGGCCTCTGGAGAAACGACCTTCAGCAAATGCTACCGCTGGACCCCATCAGGCCGGTTGTTTGTGATTTATTTTCGCCGGAGCGCCGAAGGAATAGCCGACGCCATAGACCGATTTGATCGGTTGCTCGACCGAGGTGTTGCCGATGATCTTGCGCCGCAGGCGGCTGACCACCGCGTCCAGGTGCCGGTTGTCGAACTGGGTCTGCCTGGGAGACAGGATCTGCGAGAGCTCATCCCTTGTGCAGGTCTCGCCGGAATGTTCGATCAATGTGCTGACAAAGGTGTTTTCCGTTGCCGTCAGCCGGATGACCTTGCCGTCCGGCGCCAGCAGCTTCCACGCGGTGGCGTCGAGATGCCATTGAGGTAGCGGAGCCGCTTCTTCCGTCTCTGGCGCCAGCCGCCGCAACAGGCTTTGCACGGCCGCGGAGATTTCCCGCAAGGAGGTGTGCTTGACCAGATAGATGTCGGCGCCGCTGTCGAACCCCTGGACCCGGCTTTCCGGATCGCCATGGGCCGTCAGCATGATGATGCCGCAATTCAGGCCTGCACGGATGTCCTTGGCCAATTCGAAACCGTTGCCGTCGGGAAGGGAGATGTCGAGAATGATGACATCGGGCGGTTCGGCGCCCGCGAGCTCAACATGCATGTCCGCAGCCGTGCCGACGCCAACCGCCTCGAACCCGTTCAGGCACATATAGTCCACCAGATCCGTGCGCAGGACGGTTTCGTCTTCGACGATCAGAAGTCTGCTCATACCGTTTCCGCCATCGGTTGTTTCGCGGGTCGCTTCAAGTCGGCCTCCGCGCCAGGCAGGTGCACGCGGGCGAGCGTGCCGCCGCCCTTGCGCCGCCGCAGCTCGAGGCTGCCGGCATGATAGCCGACCAATTGCTTGCAGGTGTGGATCCCCAGGCCGCTGCCGCCGGTGCCGCTGGTGTTGGAGGCGCGATAGAAACGAAGGCCGATCCGGTCGATCTCTTCTTCCGGGATGCCGATGCCCTGATCCGTGACTTCGATGACCAGAAGATCGTCCCGGACCGCGATGTCGATACCGACGGGGTCCGTCTCGCCGGAATATTTCAGAGCGTTGTCGATCAGGTTGACGATGACGGTTTTCAGCATCTCGACATCGGCCCGGAAACCGGGCGGCCGGGCGACGCCGGTGAAGGACAGACGGCTCCCGAGCCCGGCGTGATCGAAATGCTGCTGGATTTCCCGCACAAGCACGGGAATATCGACCGTCTCTATTTTCAGGACACCTTCCTCCTGGCGTTCGCCCGACAGGAACCGGTCGATCAGCATGGTCATGCGTGAGACCGCCTCGTCAATGCCGCGGATCCGCCTGGAGACGGCTTCCTCCGGATTGGGCAGCATCACGGACAGCATGTCGCTGGCATAGCGGATGGCCGCCAGGGGCGTGCGAAACTCGTGGCTGACCATGCGCATCAGCTGACGCTGTTCCTTGCGGGCGGTCTTTTCGCCTTCCAGACTGGCCGAAAGTTCCTGTTCCAGACGCCGCCGGATCGACACTTCCCGGCCGAGCGCGGTGTTGCGGTCGCGCAGATCCATCGACAGGCGCATGCCGACCATGAAGACCAGGCAGATGAAAAAGCCGACGATGAACATGTGTCCCTGGAAGAAGTACCAGGTATTGATGTCGGACAGCACCCGGCTGTTCGCGACAGTTGCTGGATGGAGATAAACCAGGGCGCTCTGAAGCAGGCTCGCTCCGACATATTCGGCGAGGAGGGCAATGGTGATCCAGCGCAGAAACCGCGGCTGACTTCGGTCCACTGCCAGTGTACGGATCATCAGCGCCATCATGACCGTGGTGAAGGCGGTCGAGGCGTGAATGCGAAACGCGAGATCCTCCGGAATGTAGATCACCGCGGCACTCCAGGAGAGACCCTGGGCGGCGAGGCAGGCCACGCCGATCCAAAAAACCCGCCTCTGGCCGAGGAAGCGCGCAAGGCCGTCGGCCCACAGGACCAGGCCGAACTTGATGACCATGTTGTCGGTGACGATGCGCAGAAGCGACGGGTCGGGTCCCCGTTGCAGATAGAGAAACAGACCCACGGCAACGGCGACGAAACCGGCGGCAATCACCTTCAGCTCATAGATTTGCCGGCAGAAAATCCAGACGAGCATCCAGGCGATTGCCATGAAGGTCGCAGTGGCAAATTCCAGGAGCAGCATCGTCTTGAGATCGATCATGATCTTGTGATGACCGAACAGCGTAGCCGGTTCAAGTCACAGATTGGTGCTTCGGATCCGAGCAGCCTTATTTTTAGGCAAGTGTCACCGAAAGACTGCGACTCTGGTGAGATTTTGTCAGAATTGACTAGGATTGATAGGTGGAATCCCGGGTTTGACACTTTGTAATTGTACCGATGTTGACCGTCGTGGGTGCGAGGCCATGCAGCATTGGGAGTTATACCGGCATGGCATCTGCAACTCGACATCATGGCCCGATCGGGGGCATGCTGTTGGCCGATGTCTATGCTGACCCCGGAGGAAGACGGTGCCAAGGCTCTGGGAGAGTTCTCGTTTCCCTGCGGCAGGCCCATGCCTGTTGCAGCAGGCGCTTGAACGGCATCTGGTGGCTGCGGTGGCTGAACTGGTCCTTGAGGCGGCTTGCAAACGAGGTTGGATTGACCGGGGCGGACGGGCCACGGACCCGATGCGCGGCATGCGGTTTGGGGACGGCGCTCCTGAATATGTAGGTTTTCTGGCCGAGGTTCTGGGCAGTCCGGAGGTCGAGGCCCTGCGCGGGGATCCACAGCTCCTGGAAGCCGTCACGGCGGTGTGCGGACCGGGAATGGCCCCGATTGGCGCCGATGTCTGCCGGATCACCTTCCCGGGGGAAGCTCACGGCACACCGGCACATCAGGACGGGTGGTACTGCAAGGCGCCCGGCCTCTGGATCGCCTGGATTCCACTTGTTGACTGCAGCAGGGAGCTTGGGGCGCTGGAGGTTGCCGCGCCCAAACCGGAACTTGCCGATCATGACGCGACAGGCTTGATCGACGTTCCGGACAGGGGCTGGCGGACCATGAACTGCGTTCCGGGAGACGTGCTCCTGTTTTCCGGACTGACGCCGCATCGGAGCCTGCCCAACCGCAGCGCGGACCGGCCCCGGCTGTCGCTTGATCTGCGCTTCGCCCTGGAGGCGCCATGAGCCTTTCACTTTGGAACCAGCCTGTGACCGCGGAGCGCTACCGGATCTTTACGGAGCGCCATGACCGCTACCGCTTCGCGGCCGAAGCGCTGGTCAATGCGGCGGGGATCGCTCCCGGCCACAAGGTGCTCGATGTCGCGGCGGGGATCGGCTGCACGTCGCTGGCCTGTCTGGAACAACTCGGAGCCAAGGACGTGGTGACCGCCGTCGAGATGGCCGATGCCATGCGGAGCGTGGGTGAAGCCCGGACAAGAGGCTTGCCGATCGACTGGCTGGCCGCAGCGCCCGCCGGGCAGGTCTTCGACCGGGTGACCTGCGGCGCGGCGCTCTGGGCCATGGGACCAGCCGAAGCGGTCATCGAAGAGCTGGCGGCATTCGTCGCGCCCGGAGGCCTTCTGGCGGTGTCCCTGCCGGCTGCCTATCTGGGGGAAGCCGATGCGCCAGGCGGGGGGACGGACCCGTGGCTGACGGCAATTGCCGAAGCCTTGAGCCGGCTGAACCTCGGCAAGCCGCCGCCCGAAGCGCCACCTCCCCTGACCGAAGACAGGCTCGGTAAGACCTTTCAGGATCAGGGGCTGTCCATGTCCCGGACCAGTGTCGTGCATCACCTGACCCAGGAAGCCTATTGCGACTGGATGACCCTGCCGCCGGTCAATGACATCCTGCTCGGCAAGCTTGACCCCGAAGAGCGGCCTGCGGTCGTGGCCGAGGTAGCGCGCGACCTCGATCCGGCCTCCTGGCGGTGGGAGAGCTGGGCCCTCATCATGGGCTCGCGTCCGTTCAGAAAATCATCGGGTTGAACTGCGGGGCTGTCGCCAGATGGCCGGGAGCCGCAATATTGGTGCCGTTCATCACCGGACCGACCGGCACATAAGGCGGTGCGAAGGTGGGGACCGGCCCAAAACCGAGGACATTCATGACCTGGGCGGAGGGCAACCAGGTGGACGCTGCCAGGGCGAGACCTGCCGCAACCCGATTGATGAAATCCGTTTCGCTGCTCAGTGGTGCCGGCAGGGCCTGCGTGATGGCGTCGGACAGTTCCGAGGCAAGCGTCAGCTTGGTTGCCCGGCTTGAGACGCAGCTGGCCAAGGGCATGGGTATGTTCGGCATGGGGGGAGCGGCCGGTCCCGGATAGGCGGCGAAAGCCGGGTACCAGGGCAGGCCCGGCACCGTGACTGCGTCCTGCCAGAGGAAGAAACTGTCGGAAAACGCCTCGGCGATGCCGTTGGCCATGTCGCGCGCCGCGCCGCTGAGGCTCTGGATCTTGGCATGGCTGCGGATATGCGATTCAAGCTGCGGCCCATCGAGACAGCCTGGGGTGCCGATGGCGCTGATCGCCATGATCTTGAGGTCCGAAAAATGGGCGCTCATCTTCCACATGTCGACGGCGAACTTGACGGCGGCCTTGATGGCCTCGATCACCGCGGCCTGATCGGCTGTCGTGAAGGCCGGCGCGGAGGAGCCCTGACCGCTCTGCCCGCTCTGGCCGCTGCCGGAGGAGCCGGTCGAAATGAACACCATCTGCTCGACCGCCATCCAGGTCTCCGCCTGGCTCGTGCCGCCATGTGCTCCCGATGTGCCGCCGTTGCCCGCATTGCCGGTAAACTTGCTGATGTCCCCGTTCCAGGTCGGAGCCCCCTTCGAGGCGGTGTGGCCCGCCTTCTTGGCCTCGGTGGGGGCCTTTTCAAGCGCCTTCGCGGTTTCCTTGGCAATCATCTGTGCCCTGGAGGCGGCGCCTCCGGTTTGCTGGGCAGCTTTCCTGGCCATCGACTTCGCCGTCTTGCCGGCGAATTCCGCTGCGTGTTTGGAAATCCTGGTCGGACGCAAACCGGGTCTCATCATGCAATCCTCCTTGTAACGTGTATGGTTTCGTTCGCGGCCGCCTGCCGGTTTGCCCAGGCCGCGTTGTGATCCGCTTTCCACCGGACCAGATCGGCGATCCTGTCCCTCACATGCGGGTCGTAGGAGAAGAAATTCTTTTCAAGCGCAGGATCGCGGCCGAGATCGGCGGCTGGGGCCGACGGGATCCGGTCCGGATCGAGCCACCAGCCCGAAAAGCCGTATTCGGCGTGGTAGCGGTCGTAGATGGCCGTGCCGGGAAACGGCACCAGCACACCGAAATTGTTGAAGAAGTCGGTGATCGGCGCCAGCCGCCGCATCAGCGCATGGGTGTTGGCGAGTTCTTCCGGGCCTTCGCCCGGAAAGCCGAACATGAAATTGACGATTGTGGTCATGTCGGCGGCCTTGGCGGCCTGAACCGCGGCAAGGATCTTTTCGGGTGTCTGTCCTTTCTGGATGGCGCGCAAAATGGTGGCGTCGCCGCTCTCGATGCCGAAATTGATCGCCACGCAGCCGGCTTTCCGCATGCGTTCCAGGTCGCGAGGCAGCACCATGTTGCCCGGGGTGATGCAGGTCCATGTCACGCCCGCCAGTTCCGGTTCGTCCAGGATCGCGTCGCACAGGGCTTCAAGCCGGGGGCGCCGCGCTGTGAAAGCGTCATCCCAGAAAGGAAAATGACTGAGGCCGAAGTCCCGCCGGAGGGTCCGCATTTCGGCGACGACGTTCTCCGGGCTGCGCCAGCGGTAGGCGCGGCCGGTCACGTAATTGGCGCAGAAGGTGCACCTTGCCGGACAGCCCCGGCTGGTGAGGATGCCGCCCGCCACGGCGTCGAGCCTGACGGTCGCGGCCGCCAGATGCGGAAAGGGCAGGGCATCGAGGTCCTCGATGGCGGCATTGGGCGGGCCGCGGCCGGCCCGGCTGTGCAGCCCGGGAATGGCCGTGAAGTCACCGCCCTTTTCAAGAGTGTCCGCGACCGCGGTAATGGCGTGCTCGCCTTCGCCGCTCAAGGAAAGGTCAAAACCGTGGGCCAGGGGTTCATCGGGCAGGATCGTCGGATGGGGGCCGCCTGCGATGAGGAGGGCGCCTGTTGCCGCCAGAGTTTCCGTGAGCCGGTAGCCGGCAAGAGCGTTGTAAGTGAACAGGGTCATGCCGACCAAATCTGGCCGGAAGGCACGCACCTGGTCGTCAAGACGCGCCGCCGCCTGGGTCTCCGACAGGTTTGCAAGGTCGAGGCAGTGAACCGTATGACCGGCCGCGAGCAAGGCGGCAGCAATATATTGCTGGCCAAGGTAAGGCGCGTTCATGGGCTGCGGCAGCGGCGGCAGGACCAGCAGGGCGCGCACCATGTCATAGATCTCCAAATGCCGGGTCAGATGTTCAATACTCTGTCCGTATTTGGCGATGTCTCCTTACGCTAAGTCAAGTTGTTTAATTGTGAAGATTTGCTCGACTTTTTGGCGATATTTTCAATATAAATACTATTGGTTGTGCTGGGCCTGATCATCGATGTTGAGGGGCGCCTGTTCAGCCAAGTGGGCTATTCAGTCCTGCTTCAAATGCTTCAGTAACGAAGCCTTGGCGCCCTGAATATGATCGCGGGTCAGCTTTGACGCCAGGTCTGCATCGCCGTTTTCGCAGGCTTCCAGAATGCCGAAATGCTCGCGCCCTGCGCGTTCCATGCCGTTGGACATGACCAGCTGGGCGCGGATCTGGCGTTCGACCCGGTCGATGGCGTTGTCGGCGATCTCCTGGAAGAATTTCAGCTCGCTGGCGCTGTAGAGGGTTTCGTGGAAGTCACGGTTGAGATCGCCATAGGCCATCGGGTCGGTGGCGGAGGAAAAGGCGGCGCATTTCTCGCGCGCCTCGGCCAGCAGCTCCTTCGACATGCGCGGCACGGCATCTCGGATGATTTCCGGCTCGACCAGAGCCCGCAAATCGAAAATCTCGGCGGTTTCCTTCGGCGACAGGCCAGCCACGACGGCACCCTTGTAACGCTGGGTCCTGACCAGGCCCTGTTCCTGCAGCCGGGAGATCGCCTCTCGCACCGGGATGCGGCTGGTGTTGAAGAGCCGGGCGATCTCGTCCTGGCGCAGCGGTTCGCCTTCTTCGAGCTGGCCTTCGATTATGGCTTTCCGTAGGGCGTTGAAGACGATCGTCGACGCCGATGCGGTTGCGGAAATGTCCATCGATTTCAGTTTCATGAAGCCAGTTCTCCTCGAAGCGACCTTTTACGGGATGCGTCCGCCGCGGTGAAGGGAAAATCATTTTGAATATTTTATATTGAATATTGGATCCAATCTGGTTTATCAATCTCCGGCCAGACGAATTTCCGGGGTAGAGGACGCCCCGGCGCCAGGCGCGGTCCGACGACGGCGGGAACACGGCCTCAAGACCGGACCAGCGAATGAAGGCCCGGGGCACGGGAAGCTCCGGGTCAAAATCTTCAAGAAAGAAGAGGGGAAATCATGTTCAAGAAATTCGTGGCTGCCACCGCCCTGTCGCTCGCCGCCGCCCTGCCGGCACAGGCCGACACGCTCGACGACGTCGTCGACCGCGGTCAGCTCAAATGCGGCGTGGTGCTCGACTTCCCGCCGATCGGCTACCGGGACGAAAACAACGAACCGGCCGGCTTTGACGTTGAATATTGCAACGACCTGGCCGCCGCGCTCGAGGTCGAGCCGATCATCTATCCGGTGACCTGGGCCGAGCGCCTGCCGATGATCGTCACCGGCCGTGCCGATGTTGTTTTCGGCGCGACCTCCGACAGCCTGGCCCGTGCGCGCACGGTCGGTTTCACCATTCCCTACGCGATCTATTACGCCCAGGGCGTGGTCAATGCGGAAAGCGGCATCAAGACGTTTGAAGACATTCGCGGCAAGCGCGTCGCCGCCGCCATCGGCACCGTGCCGGAGCAGGAGTGGCTGAAGATCGCCGCCGAATGGGGCGAAGAGCATCTCTACCAGGGCTACCAGTCGGAGAACGAGGTGTTCCTGGCCGTGTCCCAGGGCAAGGCCGATATCGGCATCACCACCAACACGGCGGTCAAGCCGATCACCGAACAGTATGAAACCGTCGAGGCCGGCCCGCGCATGCCCTGGACCACGGACTACACCTCCGTCGTCGGCAAGCGCGAAGACGTGACCTGGCTGAACTACCTCAACCTGTTCGTCACCCACCAGGTCCGCTCCGGCCGCTATGCCGAGCTCTGGGGCAAATATGTCGGCGGCGAAGCTCCGGAACTGCGTATTCCGGGCGTGATGTACTGAGGCATAGTTTTCGGCGGGCGAACCCATTGTCCGCTGCAAACACGAGTGTCACCCCGGGCGACCGGAGGGAGACCCGGGGCCCACTCACTTCCAGGGCGGTCGGATGAAACACCGAGTGCCCTCGGAAAGAACCCCGGCTTCTGCAAGCTGCACTGCGCCTAGGCCCCGGATCGGCGCTTCGCTTGTCCGGGGTGACACCCAGAATACCTTGTGAATCCTTGCCTTAACTGGCTGGGTCGCCGGAGCAAAAGCTAGAAAATGTTCGACTATAATTTCCATTGGCGGCCGGTTTTGAAGAGCTTGCCGGACCTGCTGGAAGCGGGACTGCTGACGCTTCAGGTGGCGGCGCTGTCGATGATCATCGGCATTGTCATCGGCCTGGCGCTGGCGCTGATCCGGCTGAAGCTGAAAGGCCCGCTCTACTGGCTGGCGACCGGCTGGGTCGAGCTGGCGCGCAACACGCCGGCGCTGTTCCAGCTGTTCTTCTTCGGCTTCGGCCTCGGCGCCTTCGGCGTGCATTTGTCACCGTTCCTGATCGTGCTGGCAGGCCTCAGCTTCAACTGCGCGGGATACCTTGCGGAGAATTTCCGCGGTGGCTTTCAAGCGGTGCCGGACACACAGCTCCGGGCGGCGCGTTCGCTCGGCATGACCTCCTGGCAGGCCTATACCCGCATCATCATCCCGCAGGTGTTCAAGATCGTCTATCACCCGGTGACCAACCAGATGGTCTGGGCGGTGCTGATGTCCTCGCTCGGCATGCTGGTGGGTTTCCGCGAGCTGTCCGGCGAGACCCAGTTCTTCGCCAGCCGCACCTTCCGCATCTTCGAGTATTTCGCGGTGACCGCGATCATCTACTACGTGATCGTCAAGATCATCCTCGTTGCCTCGCGGCTGCTCGCCATGCGTCTGTTCCGGTACTGAGGGAAGCGTGACATGAACCAAACCATCAGTTTCTTCTCCGGCTTCAACGTCAACGATTTCTGGTTCCTGGGCGAAGCCGCGCTGCGCACGCTCTGGATCTCGGCTCTGTCGGTCACAATCGGTACGGTGCTCGGCGGTTTCTTCGGCTGGATGCTCTACGAAGGCCGGCTCTGGGCGACGCTGACCCTGGCGCCCGTGCTCGACATCTTCCGTTCCGTGCCGCTGATCATCCAGCTGGTGCTGTTTTATAACTTCGCGCCGATTGTCGGGCTCGATCTCGACCCGTTCGGTTCGGGCACCGTGATCCTGACGATCTATACCGCGGCCCTGGTCGCCAACGTCGCCCGCGGCGGCATCGAGGCGGTCGGCAAGCCGATGCGCCGGGCGGCCCGATCCCTCGGCATGAGCTACTGGCAGGACATGCGTTATGTCGTGCTGCCGATCGGCGGGCGGGCGGTGTTCCCGGCCTGGGTCGGCGTGGCGCTCGGCGTCATGAAGGACTCTGCCCTGGTCTCCGTGCTCGGTTACGTGGAGCTTCTCAAGGCCAGCCAGATCCTGATCACAAGGACGCAGGAACCCTTCCTGATCCTCTCAATCGCCGGCGCGTTCTATTTCGCGCTGTCCTTCCCGATCTCGCGCTATGCCGCACAACTGGAAAAAAGGTGGGCTCAATGATCGAGATCAGCGGCCTTGAAAAATACTTCGGCGCCTTGCAGGTGCTCAAAGGCATCGACCTCAACGTTCAAAAAGGCGAGGTGCTCTCCGTCATCGGCGCGTCCGGCTCCGGCAAGTCAACCTTGCTCTATTGCATCAACGGCCTGGAACCGATCCAGAAGGGCTCGGTCGTCGTCGACGGTACGGATGTGCATGCCAAGGGCACGGACATCAACAAGCTGCGCCAGAAGCTGGGCATGGTGTTCCAGCAGTGGAACAGCTTTCCGCATCTGACCGCGCTTGAAAATGTCGCGCTGGCGCCCCGCATCGTCAAAGGCAAGTCGAAGGCAGAAGCCAAGGAGATCGCCGAGAAGCAGCTGAAACATGTCGGCCTGGAAGACAAGCTGAATGTCTTTCCGAATGCCCTGTCGGGCGGTCAGCAGCAGCGCTTGGCGATCGCCCGGGCACTTGCCATGGAGCCGACCTACATGCTGTTCGACGAGGCGACCTCCGCGCTCGATCCGGAGCTGGTCGGCGAGGTCCTCGACACCATGCGGCTCCTGGCCGAGGAAGGCATGACCATGATCTGCGTCACCCATGAAATGGGCTTTGCCCGGGACGTGTCCGACCGGGTTGCCTTCTTCCATAAGGGGGTGATGGAAGAGATCGGTCCGCCCGCGCAGATCTTCGGCCAGGCGGAATCCGAGAACACCCGAAAATTTCTTGCTAACGTGCGCTGACCCGGCGCCAATACCAGTTGTCAGGCCTCAAGGGTCCGTGCCCGGTGCGTGGGAACCACTTGCGGCAGGCCTGACCTTCAAGGAGTAAACGATGACGTCCAATATCTTTTCCGGCACGATGCCGGCCCTGATGACCCCGTGCAAGGCCGACCGCACGCCGGATTACGATGCGCTGGTTAAGAAGGGCCAGGAGCTGATCGCCGCAGGCATGTCCGCCGTGGTCTATTGCGGCTCCATGGGCGACTGGCCGCTGCTGACGGATGCCGAGCGCATGGAAGGCGTGGAGCGCTTGGTGAAGGCCGGCGTGCCGGTCGTGGTCGGCACCGGCGCAGTCAACACCAAATCCGCCGTTGCGCATGCGGCGCATGCGGAAAAGGTCGGCGCGCATGGCCTGATGGTGATCCCTCGGGTTCTGTCGCGCGGCAGCTCGGTGACCGCTCAGCGGCACCATTTCAGCGCAATCCTGAAGGCGGCGCCGAACCTGCCGGCGGTGATCTACAACAGTCCCTATTACGGCTTTGCCACCCGTGCCGACCTGTTCTTCGATTTGCGCAGCGAATTCCCGAACCTCATTGGCTTCAAGGAATTCGGCGGGCTCGACGATCTGCGCTATGCGGCGGAGAACATCACCTCGCAGGACGATCAGGTCACGCTGATGGTGGGTGTCGACACCGCAGTTTATCACGGCTTTATCAATTGCGGTGCCACCGGTGCGATTACCGGCATCGGCAACGCCATCCCGAAGCAGGTCCTGCACCTTGTGAACCTTTGCAAGAAAGCCGCCGAAGGCCATGCGGAAGCGCGCAAACGGGCCCAGGAACTGGAAGAGGCGCTTGGTGTTCTGTCCAGCTTCGACGAGGGCCCGGACCTGGTGCTCTATTACAAGCATCTGATGGTGCTGAACGGTGACGCAGAATACCGGCTGCACTTCAATGAGACCGACGCACTGACCGACGCGCAGCGCAACTATGTTGAAGCGCAATACGCGCTGTTCAAGAGCTGGTATGCGGACTGGTGCACGCAGGGAGGCGTGATCGCCGAATGCGCGTAATCGACAGCCATACGGCGGGTGAACCGACCCGCGTCGTGCTGGAAGGCGGGCCCGATCTCGGATCGGGCAGCCTCGCGGCTCGTGCGGCTCGGCTGGAGGCGGAGCATCTCGACTTCTGCGCCTCCGTGGTGCTGGAGCCGCGCGGCCACGACGCCATCATCGGCGCGCTGCTGGTGCCACCGGACGATCCCGCCTGCGCGGCCGGCGTGATCTACTTCAACAACCTGCAGAATCTCGGCATGTGCGGTCACGCCACCATCGGCCTCGGCGTCACGCTGGCGCATCTGGGGCAGATCGGACCCGGCTCGCACAGGTTGGACACGCCGGTCGGCCAGGTCGGCATCGATCTCATCGATGCCAACACGGTCGCCGTGGTCAATGTCGAGAGCTATCGGCATGCAAAGGACGTCACCGTCGAGGTTGAAGGTGTCGGCAAGGTTACGGGTGATGTCGCCTGGGGCGGCAACTGGTTCTTTCTGGTCAAGGACAGTCCGATTGCGCTGACGGGTGCCAACATCCGCCCGCTGACCGATCTGACGCTGAAGATCCGCGCCGCGCTGGAAACGGCCGGGGTCACCGGCAGGGACGGTGCCTGGATCGATCACATCGAGCTTTTCGGTCCGCCGGAAAGCGCGGAGGCCAACAGCCGCAATTTCGTGCTTTGCCCGGGCGGCGCCTATGACCGCTCACCGTGCGGCACCGGGTGTTCGGCGAAGCTTGCGTGCCTTGCGGCGGACGGCCTGCTGGCGCCGGGCGAGAGTTATCTGCAGGAAAGCGTGATCGGCAGCACCTACCAGATCAGCTACCAGCCGGGCGAACACGGCGGGGTCATTCCGACCGTCACCGGCCAGGCGTTTGTGACCTCCGACGCCAACCTGATTTTCAATCCCGCGGATCCCTACCGCTCCGGGATCCGCCTGTAACACTGGATATTTGTCATGGATTACAAGAATTTCGTCGGCGGCCATTGGGTCGAGACAAGCGATAGCGTTGCCAATATCAACCCGTCCGACATCAGCGACATTGTCGGCCATGCCGCCAAGGGCGATGCGGCGCAGCTCGATCAGGCGATTGACGCCGCGTATCAGGCGGCCCGCGGCTGGGTGGCCTCCACGCCGCAGCAGCGCTTCGATGTTTTGGATTTTGTCGGCACCGAGATCCTGGCACGCAAGGAAGAGATCGGCCGGCTGCTGTCGCGCGAGGAAGGCAAGACGCTGATCGAAGGTGTCGGCGAAGCCGCGCGCGCCGGACAGATCTTCAAGTTCTTTGCCGGCGAAGCCTTGCGTCAGACCGGCGACCGGCTTGCCTCCGTCAGGCCCGGCGTCGAGGTGGACGTGACCCGCTCACCAGTCGGCGTCATCGGCATGATCACGCCCTGGAACTTCCCGATTGCGATCCCTGCCTGGAAAGTCGCGCCGGCGCTTTGTTACGGCAACGCCGTTGTGCTGAAGCCGGCCGAGCTGGTGCCGGGCTGCGCCCATGCGCTGGTCGAGATCCTATCCCGCTCCGGCCTGCCTGAGGGCGTCGTCAACCTGGTGATGGGCCGTGGTTCCGAAATCGGTCCGCGTCTCGTGGAACACGCCAAGGTCAACGCCATTTCCTTTACCGGCTCCGTGCCGACCGGGCGCGGTATTGCGGCGGCCTGCGGCCAGCACCTGAAAAAGGTCCAGCTGGAAATGGGCGGCAAAAACCCGATGGTGGTTCTGGACGATGCCGATCTGGATCTGGCGGTGGCCGCCTGTCTCAACGGTGCTTTCTTCTCCACGGGCCAGCGCTGCACGGCAAGCTCCCGTCTCGTGGTCACCGAGGGCATTCACGACAAGTTCGTCGCTGCACTCGCAGATGCCATGAAGGCGATGAAGGTGGGCAATGCGCTAGAAGCCGGCATCCAGATGGGACCGGTGGTCGACGATCGCCAGCTGCAGCAGAACCTGTCCTATGTCGACATTGCGGCGAAAGAAGGCGGTAAGGTTCAGGGCGGCGAACGGCTCAACAAGGAGACCGAAGGCTTCTACATGGCGCCGGCCCTTGTCACCGAGACCAACAATGCCATGCGCATCAACAAGGAAGAAGTGTTCGGTCCGGTCGCGTCCGTGATCCGGGTCAAGGACTATGATGAGGCGCTTCAAGTTGCCAATGACACCGAGTTCGGCCTGAGCGCGGGCATCTGCACCACCAGCCTGAAACATGCCAGCCACTTCAAGGCGAACGCCCAGGCGGGCATGGTGATGGTCAACCTGCCGACAGCGGGTGTCGACTATCACGTGCCGTTCGGCGGCACCAAGGGCTCCAGCTTCGGCTCGCGCGAGCAGGGCCGTTACGCGGCCGAGTTCTACACCACCGTCAAGACGGCCTACACCCTTCCTTAAGGCAGCCTTGCTTGCGGAGCGGGTCGCTCCGCAAGCGCTTTTTTCAAGGTCGCATTCATGACGGACACAAACGTCCACGACATCATCGTCATCGGCGGCGGGGTCATCGGCCTCAGCTCGGCGCTTGCCTTGCAAAAGGCAGGGTACAAGGTGCTGGTGCTGGACCGGCCGTCGGCGACGCGCAAGGCATCGGAAATGAATGCCGGGGCGTTCGCTTTCACTGACATCGTTCCGCTGGCAACGCCCGGCATCATGCGCAGGGCACCGAAATGGCTGCTCGATCCGCTGGGCCCATTGTCCGTCCCGCCCGCCTATGCGTTCAAGATCGCGCCGTGGATGCTGCGCTTCTGGCGCGCCAGCTGGCCGGACCGCTATCAGGCTTCGCTCACCTCGCAAGCGTCGCTGATGCAATTGTCGCAGGCCGCGCTTGAACGCCAGAGCGCCGATCTCGGCAGCGCCAACCTGTTCCAGCGCGAAGGTCAGCTGCAGCTTTATGAAGGCTTGCGCGAATACCAGGCCAGCCTGCCGGGCTGGGAGCTGCGCCGCAAACACGGCATCCGCTTCAAGCTTCTGGAAAGCCCGGATGCGATTGCCGATATTCAGCCGGGTCTGGATCCCCGGTTCACGCATGCCGCCTATACGCCTGACTGGATCAACACGGTGGATCCTGCACGCTGGCTGGCGCATCTGACATCCGTTTTCGAGGCGCGGAATGGCCGGACAGAAAGCGCTGACGTGGTGCGCATTGTGCCGGGTGAGGGCAGTGTCGAACTCGAGACCGGTTCCGGCAGTTTCTTCGGTAAACGGGTGGTGGTGGCCGCCGGTGCCTGGTCGCATCACCTGGCGCGCGGTCTCGGCGACAGGATCCCGCTGGAAACCGAACGTGGCTACAACACGACCCTGCCCGAAGGGGCATTCGACCTCAGGACCCATCTCACCTTCTCCGGCCACGGCTTCGTGGTCACCAAGATCAATGGCGGTGTCCGGGTTGGCGGTGCCGTCGAACTTGGCGGCTTGAAACTGCCGCCGAATTACAAACGTGCCGACATTCTGCTTGGCAAGGCCAAGCAGTTCCTGCCCGCCTTGAAAACGGACGGCGGCACGAAGTGGATGGGCTTCCGTCCGTCCATGCCGGACAGCCTGCCGGTGATCGACCGGTCACCGAGCGACCGCCGGATTGTCTACGCCTTCGGCCACGGCCATCTGGGCCTGACCCAATCCGCCGGCACAGCGGAACTTGTGGCAAGTCTTGCCGCAGAAACATCCGCTTCCATCGACACAAGCGCCTTTTCCGCGCGCCGTTTCTAACGCCCTTTCAGGAGGATCATTCATGAAAATCTCGGCCATCAATGTCTACCAGGTCGACCTTCCTCTCAAGGAAGGGCGCTACAGCTGGTCCAATGGAAACTTTGTCGATGTCTTCGACAGCACGGTGGTGGAGGTCGAAACCGACGAGGGCCTGAAGGGCTACGCCGAATGCTGCCCGCTCGGTTCCGCCTATCTGCCGAGCTATGCACTGGGTGTGCGCGCGGGCCTGCAGGAACTGGCGCCGCACCTGATTGGCCAGGACCCGCTCAATATCGGCGAGATCAACCGGGTGATGGACGCGGCCTTGCGCGGTCACCCTTATGCCAAGGCACCGATCGACATTGCCTGCTGGGATCTTCTGGGCAAGGCGACGGGCCAGCCGGTCTATACGCTTTTGGGAGGCGCGGCCCAGGACGACGTGGTGCTTTACCGGGCGATCAGCCAGGAAGACCCGCAAATCATGGCGAAGAAGATCGAAGGCTATGCTGCCGAGGGCTACACCAAGTTTCAGCTGAAGGTGGGCGGCGACGCCAATGACGACATCGAGCGGATCCACGCCACCCGAGCGGTCCTGAAATCCTCCGACCTGCTGGTCGCCGATGCCAATACCGGCTGGACCCGGCACGAGGCGGCCCGTGTGGTCGGTGCCGTTTCGTCCCTCGATGTCTATATCGAGCAGCCCTGCCTCACCTATGAGGAGAGCGTTTCCATCCGCCGGCGCACCGGGTTGCCCTTCATTCTGGACGAGGTGATCGACGGGCCGAACATGCTGGTGCGCGGCATTGCCGAAGACGCCATGGACTGCATCAACCTGAAGATCTCCAAGGTCGGCGGGCTGACCAAGGCCAAGCTGATGCGCGATCTCTGTGTTGTCCACGGCCTCCCAATGACAATTGAAGACACCTGGGGCGGTGACATCGCCACGGCGGCGATTGCCCATCTGGCGCGCTCGACGCCCTCGGACTTCACCTTCTCGGCGACCGACTTCAACAGTTATGGCACGGTGGATATTGCCGAAGGTGCGCCGAAACGCGTCAATGGCCGGATGACCGCGGCGGACCGGCCGGGTCTCGGCATCACGCCGATCTTCGACGCATTGGGCGAGCCGGTCGCCCGCTACTCCTGAGAGGCCCGGCCATGCGCAGCAGCAAGACGATCCATGTGATTTCCTGCCATGCCGAAGGTGAGGTCGGCGATGTCATTGTCGGCGGCGTGACCCCGCCGCCGGGCGAAACGCTCTGGGAGCAGCGCAGTTTCATTGCCAGGGACGAGACACTTCGGAATTTCGTGCTGAATGAACCGCGCGGCGGGGTGTTCCGACATGTCAACCTGCTGGTGCCGCCAAAACACCCGGAGGCGGACGCCGCCTTCATCATCATGGAACCGGAGGACACGCCGCCCATGTCCGGCTCCAATTCCATCTGCGTGTCCACGGTGCTGCTCGATGGCGGCATCGTGCCGATGAGTGAACCGGTCACTGAAATGGTGCTGGAAGCGCCGGGCGGTCTGGTACGGGTCCGGGCCGACTGCCGGGACGGCAAGGCGGAGCGGATTTTTGTGCAGAATGTGGCAAGTTTTGCCGGCAAACTTTCTGCGCCGCTGGAAGTCGAAGGCCTTGGTACCTTGAGCGTCGACACGGCCTATGGCGGCGACAGTTTTGTCGTGACCGATGCCGCGGCGCTTGGCTTTGCGATCGCCGAGGACGAAGCCAAGGACATTGCCCGGCTTGGCGTGAAGATCACCAACGCCGCAAACGAACAACTCGGCTTTACCCATCCGGACAACCCGGACTGGGATCACATTTCCTTCTGTGCCTTCTGCGGTCCCCTGTCGAAAACGGAGACGGGCCTGACCGGAAAGTCAGCAGTCGCGATTCAGCCCGGCAAGGTCGACCGCTCGCCGACAGGCACAGCCGTTTCCGCCCGCATGGCGCTGATGGCGGCAAAGGGGCAGATGAAGGTTGGCGATACGTTCGAAGCGGTCTCGATCATCGGCTCGACCTTCACCGGCCGGATCGTTGCCGAGCAGACCGTCGGCGGTCTTCCAGGCATCATTCCGGAGATATCCGGGCGCGGCTGGGTCACCGGCATTCACCAGCACATGCTGGACCCGAGCGATCCCTGGCCGACGGGTTACCGGCTCAGCGACACTTGGGGCGCGTAAGGTATGCGCATCGATCAATCGGTGAGGTTTCAGCAGTTAGAAGAAAACGAATATTTATGGAAGCCCTTCGAAACATGACACAAATCGAAAGGAAAAATTACCAAGTTCCGAAAGTTACGTATTGTCGGCGAAGTGAAAATTTCCTCTATTGGTTGCTATGAAACGGCGGGTTGCCGCCTTGCATTTGAGCCGGTATCGGAACGAACTGCGGTAATCTCAAAACTATTTGAGTTCTGTCTCGTTCCGTGAGGGCACATTGATAGATTTTGAGCCAATGGAAGACATGAAACAGCTGTTGGATCGCGGCATTTGCCTGATTGGCTGCGGCTTTATGGGACAGGCCCTGCTGCGGAGCTGGCTGGCCGACGGCATTGCCGCCGATACCGTTTTCGTCCGCGACCCGAGGCCATCCGAGTGGCTGACCGGTCAATCCGGGGTTCATATCAATGACCCGTTCCCGGCATATCCCAGCGTGATCGTGATCGCGACCCGTCCGCAGGATGTGGAAGAGGTTCTGCCGCCGCTGAAGGCTCACGGCGGCGGAGGGACGCTGATCCTGTCGATCGCCGCCAGCAAGCCGATCTCCCTGTTCGAGGAAAACTTCACGGACGGCACGCCGATCATCCGGGCCATGCCCAACCTGCCGGCGACCGTCGGCGCCGCGATTACCGCTTATGTCGCCAACCAGCATCCGCGCGAGGAGCAGAAGGCGCTGTTCATCCGGCTGATGTCCTGCGTCGGTTCCCTGGTTGAAATGCCGGCGGAAGATCTGCTGCCGATCGTCACGGCGCTTTCCGGCGCCGGCCCCGCCTATGTCTTTGCCATGGCGGAGGCTTTTGCCGCCGCGGGGCTGGAGCTCGGCCTGCCGGAGGATCTGGCGCATGAACTGGCGATCAAGACGGTCGCCGGCGCCGGGCGCATGCTGGCGCAACCGGATGCCGACGCCACGGGCTTCCGCGTTGCCGTGACGTCCAAGGGCGGCACGACCGAAGCCGGCATGCTGGAATTCATGGCCGATGAAAACGGGATCCAGGACCTCGTCAAACGCACGGTCGAAGCAGCTGCGATCCGCTGCGGTGAGCTTTCCGGGTTGCCGCGACCTCCGGTCACTCGGCGGCTGCGGGTCGTCAGGGACTGACCTTCAAGCAGGCGACAAGGCAGCTGCAACGCTCTTCAGAACACCCTCTGAGCGCAGCTGGTCATAGGCGGTCTGGATCCTGGTGCTGAAGATCACGGATGCCGGCAGGTCGGTGCTGAAGATTTCTGACAGTGTCAGCAGTTCCTCAACATATTTTGCGCCGTCCGTTTCTGAAGCGATGGTTTTTATCCGGGCACTTAACGGATCGTTCAGGGGAAGATTTCCCCCCTGTTCCGAGCGTCCCCGGCAGTAGTGCATCCAGCCGGCTATCGCGAGGGCGGTGAGGGGCCAGGCGCGGCCGGTCTTCAGATGGTCCCGAACCGGGGCAAGCAGCCGCTGCGGCAGTTTCTGGCTGCCGTCGGTCGCGATCTGGACG
Organism: Roseibium sediminicola; assembly: GCF_023156505.1. Taxonomy (GTDB): domain Bacteria; phylum Pseudomonadota; class Alphaproteobacteria; order Rhizobiales; family Stappiaceae; genus Roseibium; species Roseibium sediminicola. The sequence continues at coordinate 37,668 of NZ_JALNMJ010000033.1, forward strand.
GTCTTGTGATGGAGGGCGCTGTTGGAAAACCGGTCGATGAGGGTGTCGGCGTAAAGCGCGATATCAACGCCATAGGGCATGTCGAGCGTCGGCGCCTGTTCCTCCAGCATCAACTGACGGCAGGCGCGCAACAGATCGGGTTCCAGCATGCAGTCTGAAATCGTCTCGAGGCCCGCGAGCGCGCCGGCATAGGCAAGGAAGGAATGGCTACCGTTCAGAAGGCGCAGCTTCATTTTCTCAAAGGGTGCAACATCGTCGACCAGTTCCGCGCCGACCAGGTCCCACGCGGGCCGTTCACCGGCAAAGTCGTCCTCGATCACCCATTGGCGGAACGGTTCGCACAGGATGCCGTTGGCATCCGGTCGGCCGAGAACTTCGGCAAGCTGCTTGTGAGAGGCTTGCGTCATCGCCGGTGTGATGCGGTCGACCATGGAAGAGGGAAAGCGGCAGGCCTCCCGAACCCAATTGCCGAAACCAGCGTCAAGGTGGTCCGCGAAGTCCCTGATGGCCGCGTAGCAGAGTTCGCCATTCGATGGCAGGTTGTCACAGGACAGGATCGTCAGCGGTGGCAGACCTGCGCGCCAGCGCCGCCTAAGTCCCTCCGTGATCAGGCCGATGGCGCTTTCGGGCCGGTCGGGAGAGGCAAGGTCCTTTTCAATCGCCGGATGATAGCGGTCGAGACGGCCATCCTTGAGGCAATAGCCTTTCTCCGTGATCGTGAGCGTTATCAGGCAAAGGTCCGGATCGGCGACCTGTGCGATCAGGGCTTCGATCCCGTCTCGCGCCGGGTGCAGGGTCTTGACGATCGCGCCCACCTGGCGGAGGGCAATGTCGTCGCCCGACATTTCGCCGACCGTGTAGATCCCGTCGGCCTCGTCAAGCAGATCGAGCTCGGCCACGCCGGAATGAAGGCGGGCGGCAACGACGCCCCAATCGGACTCGGTCCGCCGCAGCATGTCATCGTGGAAGACCAGCACATGTGCCTTGGCAAAGGCCCCGAGGCCGATGTGAAACATGCGTGGCCGCAACCGTGTGCGGTGATAACTCGGTCTCAAGAGTTCGGGCATGGGGCCATCAACGGGTTATGATTGTGTGAAAACAACCGGCTGCCCGCGTGTGTTCTCCACGCCGTTGACGACCAGCTGGTCCGATCCTGCCAGCCAGAGGGACACCCTGTCAAAGGCGGGGTGCCACGAACCGGTCCGTCGCCAGTCCAGATGCACGGTCCGATCTGTCCTCGCCAGACGGAACCGCGTCAGGCAATGGCTGCCTGCCAGGGCGTCCGCCGTGTCGCCATCGTCGTCATAGGCCAGCGATTGGCTTGCGGGAGCGCCGCCCGGCTGCGGGTAGATGCGCCAGGTCCGGCTGGTGTCGAGCCCCGGCTCCGAGCGCTGATTGGCGGCGGCCATCGGCAGCACGGTGCCGCCGCGCACAAACAGGGGGATCGTCTCCAGGGTTACGGGAACCTCGATCACCTGGCCGCCCGGATGCCACTGGCTGCCGTCAAAGGTCCACCAGCCTTCGCCGTTGGCCGGCAGGGTCACTTTGCGGTGGGTGGCGCCTTCCTCGATCACGGTGGCGACCAGCAGATTTCGGCCCAGCAGAAAGTCGGTTTCCACCTCCCGGCAAGCCGGATCGTCCGGGTGATCCAGGAACAGCGGCCGCAGCATCGGTTCGCCTTCAGTCACGGCCTGGAAGAGCAGGCTGTAGAGATAGGGGATCAGCTGAGCACGCAGGTTCAAGGCGTCCCGGACAAGCGGTGTCATTTCCGGATACATCCAGGCTTCGTTTGCGGTGCCGTCGTCGTTCCACGAATGGATGGTGAAACGCGGATGGAAGATGCCGTTCTGCACCCAGCGCAGGAACAGTTCCGGGCCGGGCCGCGGCCCGGCGAAACCGCCAACGTCATGGCCGATATTGTAAAAGCCCGAAAGGCTGAGGCCCAATCCCATCGGGATGTTCCAGCGCAGGGTGTCCCAGCTGGTGTAGTTGTCGCCCGTCCAGGTCTGGGCGTAGCGCTGGGTGCCGGGCGACGCGCACCGGGAGATGAGATACGGGCGCTTTTGCGGCTGATTTTCCCATTGGGCGTCATAGGAGGCCCGGGTCATCAGCTGGCTGTGCAAGGGGCGGATCAAATTGACCGGGATCGGATCGCCGAACCCGGCACAGACCGCCTCGTCGTCCCAGACCTCATATTCGTTGTTGTCGTTCCAGGTGCTGTCGATGCCCTTGGCAAAGAGCTGGTCCTTGAGGTTCCGCTGCCACCAGGAAACGGTCGCCGGATTGGTGAAATCGAGATGCGAGCCGTAACCGTCCCAGAACGGCGATTGTTCCGCTTCCCCGGTTTCGCTGTCGCGGATGAAGAGCCCGGCCTTTTCCGCTTCGCCTCGCATGGGGTGGTCGTCGAGCAGCACCGGCTTGATATTGGCGATGAGATGGATGCGCGCGTCGGCATAGGCCTGGCTCATCGCCTTGGCATCCGGAAAGCGGTCCGTGTTCCAGTGGAAGACATAGCGCTTGCCCTTGATGGCGGTATAGCCCGACGACATCTGGAAACTGTCGCAGGGCATGTCTTCTTCCGACAATTTGTCCAGGAATTCCAGCAGCCGTTCCTGGGCGTTTTCGGAATCGGTATAAGCCATGGTCGAACCGGAATAGCCGAGACCCCAGCGCGGCATGAAGGCGGTGCCGCCGGTCAGCCAGTGTTGGCGCTTGGTGATCTCAAGCACCGTCGGCGCCCAGCTGAAATAATAGTCGAGATCGCCGTCCTCTGCGCGGAAAGCCCGGAAGGGCGGATGGTAATTGTCCTTCTCGTTGCCAAGGTCGAACCAGCAGGGCGCCATGGTGTCGTAATAGAGACCGTAGGCACCGAGCGGGCCCCGGTCCGTGATCGTGAAGGGCACATGTTTGTAAAGCGGGTCGGTCGAGCGCGCGTCGTAGCCCATGGCATCGAGGTTGCGCATCTCATAGCGCCGGCCGGAACGCTCCATTCCGCCGGCTTTTTCGCCGAGGCCGTAGTGGCGTTCGTCCGCAAAGCGGCGCATGTAATGCTGCTTGCGATGATCCTTGCGGCCGACCAAATAGGCGTCCTGCGGCCGGTCGCGGGCAATTTCTCGGAACGGATCATCCTGCGAGGATCGTGCTTCCCAGATCAGAGCCAGCGGCGTTTCGACGGTCAGGCGCAAGAGATCGGTCTCAAGGACAATCGTTTCCTTCTGCGTGGTGATCGAAAAGTCCGGGCAGGAAAAGCCGCTGAGTTCTTCCCGCCGGCGGCCTTCCCAGGGTACGTCCCCGGCCGGGGCAATGGCCCAGGTCCGGTCCAGGCGGAAGGCGCCGTCCTTCAGGAGGCTGACGCGGATGAGGTCGTGTTCCAGGACCTTGACCACCAGATTGTGGTGCTCTTCGACTGTCAGGGCAAAGCCGTTGCCGGTGCTGCCGGCATAGGTCCAGGTGCGCAGGGCTTTCATGGGGTTCAGCCTCCGTAGCCCAGCAGCAGGCGCGGCAGGAACAGGCTGAGTTCGGGCACATAGGTCACCACCAGCAGCAGCGCGACGAGAACGGCATAGAAACCGAGCATCGGCCGCAGCACCTCGCCGATCTTTACCCCGCCGACGGAGCAGCCGACAAAGAGCGCCGAGCCGACCGGCGGCGTGCAGATGCCGATGCAGAGGTTAAAGGTCATGACCACGCCGAAATGCACCGGGTCCATGCCGAGATCCTTGACCACGGGCAGGAAGATCGGCGTGAAGATCAAGAGCGCCGGCGTCATGTCCATGAAGGTGCCAACCACCAGCAGGGCCAGATTGATGATCAGGAGCAGCACCAGCGGATTTTCCGAAAGACCTAGCAGGAGATCGGAAATGGAATAGGGAATATCGGCAAAGGCCATGGCTTTCGACATGGCGATTGAGCAGCCGATCATGAGCAACACGATCGAGGTGGTCACCGCGCTTTCCAGAATGATGGAGGGCAGGTCCCGCCAGGTGACTTCGCGATAGACGATCAGGGCCAGGAACAAAGTATAGACCACGGCAATGGCCGAGGCTTCCGTCGCGGTGAAGACCCCGCCGATAATGCCGCCCATGACGATGACAATCAGGCCGAGCGGCAACATGGCCGCGAGCGTCTTGTCGATCACTTCCTGAAAGCTCGGACGGTCGGCGACCGGATAGCCGCGGCGCTTGGCGATGATGCCGGCAACCACCATCAGACTGAGCCCCATCAGGATGCCGGGCACATAACCGGCGACGAAGAGGGCCGCAACGGAGGTGCCGTTGGTGATCAGCGAATAGACAATGAAGGTGGCGCTGGGCGGGATCAGCAGCCCGGTCGGGCAGGAGGCGATGTTGACGGCGGCGCTGAAGGCCGGGTTGTAGCCCTCCTTGCGCTGCAGCGGTGCCATGACGCCGCCGACAGCAGCGGCCGAGGCGACGGCGGAGCCGGAGATCGAGCCGAACATCATGTTGGCGAGCACGTTGCAATGGGCCAGCGCGCCCGGCAGGCGGCCGCCAAGCACCTTGGCGAACTCGATCAGGCGCATGGCAATGCCGCCGCGGTTCATGATGTTGCCGGCCAGAATGAAAAACGGGATCGCCAGCAGGGTGAAACTGTCGAGGCCCGAGGCCACCTGCTGGGCGACGATATAGACCGACTGGTCGAAGGACATGAACAGCAGGAAGGTGGCGAAAGCCGCGAGCCCGATCGCATAGGCGATCGGAACGCCCAGGATCATTAAAAGCGCGAATGTCCCGAAGAGGACGAGGACCGATTGAATATCCATGAAAGTCTCTTGTTCCTAGTCAGTCCAGCGGGCCGCCGACCGTGGTGGTCTGTTGATCATTTGGGCCGCGGCCCTCGCGGAAGAGGTCGACCAGGAAGGTCAGACAGTAGTAGAGCATGCAGATCCCGGAGAACGGGATGGCGATGTAGATCAGTCCCATGGGCAGGCGCAGCGCTGGGGAGACCTGCTGGGTCTCCAGGGTGCGGCTCACCAGGTCCAGGCCGCCATAGATCATCACGACACCGGCGAAGAAGGCGATGGCGGCGATGATGGCGCAATTGACCAGCCGGCGCAGGGCGCCGGTGGTGATCACCGGCAGCAGGTCGATCGCCAGATGGCGGCGCTGGCCGAGGGTATAGGCTCCACCCAGAAGCGCGACCCAGATAAACAGGAACCGTGCCATTTCGTCGGTGACGGTGCTCGGGCTCTGCAGCACGTAGCGCGAGACGACCTGCCAGACGACGCAAGCGACCAGAACGGTAAAGGCGATGGTGATGACAAGGCGCAGGATCAGGTCCACGCCTCTTGTGATGAGTGCCACGATGTTCCTCCCATGCCGGAGCGCGCGCCTTGCAAATGCGGGCGCGCAATCGGTGTCCGGCAGGACTAGACATGCGCCAGGAAATAAAATTGGTCAACCAATTTTGCGAAAAAGGTTGACTGATTTTGAAAATTGGACGAACAATTTGCCATCCGCAGCCAAGACGCGCTGCGAGACACGCGTTCAACCGGAGGAGCTGGGAGGGACGCATATCCTGCGGCCATGACCGCATTTGGGAGGAAATCATGTCGAAATACGTCAAGCTCGCGGCCGTGCTGGCCGCAGGCGTGGTCGCGCTGGGCTCCGCCGCCAGCGCCAAGACCCTGCGTCTCAACCACAACAACCCGGAAGACCATCCGCTGCACAAGTCCATGGAATTCATGGCCGAGCGCGTGGAGGACCTGACGGGCGGCGATCTGAAGATCCGGATCTACGCCAATGCCCAGCTGGGCACGCAGCGCGAATCCATGGAGCTGATGCAGAACGGTGCCCTGGACATGGCCCGCTCCAACGCCTCCGAACTGGAAGCCTTCGAGGAATCCTACGGCGCGCTTAACCTGCCTTACATCTTCGTCAATGCCGATCACTATTACGACGTCCTGAGCGGCGACATCGGTGCCGACATCCTGGCCGCCTCCGAGGACAAGGGCTTCATCGGTGTTGCCTATTACATCGAAGGCGCGCGTTCCTTCTATGCCAACAAGCCGATCCATTCACCCGCCGACCTTGCCGGCATGAAGATCCGTGTGCAGCCGAGCCCGTCGGCGATCCGCATGGTCGAGCTGCTCGGCGCCAACCCAACCCCGATCGCCTGGGGCGAACTCTACAGTGCCCTGCAGCAGGGGGTGGTCGACGGCGCGGAAAACAATCCGATGGCGCTGACCTCGGCCCGTCACGGCGAGGTTTCCAAGTTCTATTCCGATGACGGTCACACCATGATCCCGTCAGTGGTCATGATCTCCAGCAAGACCTGGGGCGAACTGTCCGACGCGCACAAGGAAGCTCTGCGCACGGCGGCCAGGGAATCCATGGATTTCCACCGCGAGCAGTGGGATGCCATGAGCGCGGCCGCCGTCGAGACCGCCAAGTCCGAACTCGGTGTGGAATTCATCGAGGTCGAAAAGGGTCCGTTCATCGAGGCTGTGCTGCCGATGCACGAGGAAGCCGCGCAAAAATCACCGGTCGTCGCCGACCTGATCAAGCGCATCAAGGCTGCCGCCGAATAGGGCGCGATCCGCAAACAGGTCCGGTCCGGAGACAAAAGACAGATGCTCGAACGTTCCCATCTCGCCGACAATGCCCTGCAGGCACTGCATGACGAGGACTATGACGTGCCCTTCAACACGCAGTCTCTCAATCATGACGGCCTGGTCTTCATGGGCGGGCGCGACGTGACGAGCCTCGATGGAGACTGGACCTTCTGCGTCGATCTTCTTGACACCGGCCTTCGGCAGAAATGGTTTTCCATGCTGCCGGAGGCCCCTGAGAACCGCACCGAGCCCTGGGACTACGACCCTTACATGGGCGAGACCGTGCCGGTGCCTTCCAACTGGGCGATGCTGAAGGAGAAATGGTATTTTTTCGAAGGCAGTGCCTGGTACACGCGGCCCCTCGACATCGACGCGGTCGATGACAGCAAACGGCAGTTCCTGCGCTTCGGCGCGGCGGCCTATGACAGCAAGATCTTCCTGAACGGCGAATTCCTCGGCAATCACTACGGCGCCTCGACGCCGTTCTGCGTCGAGCTGACGGGTAAACTGAAGTCGGGCCGGAACTGGATCATGGCCTGTGTCAACAATGCCCGCACCCGCGACCGGGTGCCGATGCGCAACACCGACTGGTTCAACTATGGCGGTCTCTACCGGGAGGTTTCGTTCTTCGAGACGCCGAAGACCCTGATCAAGGACTTTTTTCTCTATCTGGTGCCGGATGGAAGCTACGGGACGCTGCGCGCCGAAGTGACTGTCGATGGTCCGAACACCGGTCCGGTGACCGTCTCCATTCCAGGCCTCTGCGTGGAGGCGGAAATCGCCGTCGATGGCCAGGGCAGGGGGCGGGCGGACATTTCTGTCCGGCCGGAACTGTGGAGCCCTGAAAAACCGGTGCTCTATGATGTCAGCGTTACGCACGGCACGGACCGCGTCATCGACCGGGTCGGTTTCCGCCAGATCGAGCGGCGCGGTACGGAGATCCTGCTCAACGGCGTGCCGCTGTTCCTGCGCGGCATCTCCGTGCACGAGGACGATGCTGTGCTCGGCAAGGTGACAAACGAAGAGGACCTGCGCCGCCGCTTCGACCATGCCCGCGAACTTGGCTGCAACTATCTGCGCCTGGCCCATTATCCACATCACGAACGCGCGGCGCAGATGGCCGATGAACTCGGGTTTCTGCTCTGGGAAGAAATCCCGGTCTATTGGGCGATCGATTTCGAAAATCCGGCAACCTACCGGGATGCGGACAACCAGCTGAGAGAACTGATCAAGCGCGACCGCAACCGGGCGAGCGTCATCATCTGGTCGGTGGGCAACGAAAACCCGGACACCGACGCAAGGCTTTCTTTCATGAAAGGGCTGGCGAAGACCTGCAGGACCCTCGATCCAACCCGCCTGGTCTCGGCGGCCTGTCTGGTCAACCATGCGCGAAACCGGATTGAGGACCGGCTGGCAAATCACATCGATATCATCGGGCTGAACGAATATTACGGCTGGTACGAGGAGAATTTCGAGGATCTGGTCACGCTCGGCGAGAATTCGAACCCGGACCGTCCCGTGGTGATTTCCGAGACCGGTGCCGACGGCGTCATCGGCGAGAAAGGCCCGAAGCGGGGTCTCTTCAGCGAAGATTATATGGCAGAGGTCTACCGCAAGCAGATCGCAACCCTGCGTCGTCTCGGCTACATCAAGGGCATGTCGCCGTGGATACTTTATGATTTTCGTGTTGAACGGCGCCAAAACATCTTTCAGAACGGCTATAACCACAAAGGGCTGATTGCGGCCGACAAGAAAACCAAGAAAAAGGCATTTCATATCCTGGCCGATTATTATCGCGAGATCGCGGGCGGGGATGTGGATGCAAGGAAGGCTTCATGAGCAGCGATGCCCAAAAGCGCCGCTATCAGGAAATCGCCGAGTTGCTGGCGCGGCGGATTGCCGAGGGCGGCTACAAGCCCGGCGACAAGTTCCCGACCGAGCGGCAGATCTCCGTGGAACTCGGCATCAGCCGCTCTCTGGTGCGCGAAGCCTTCATCATGCTGGAGATCGAGGGTTACCTCGATGTGCGCAAGGGCTCGGGGAGCTATGTGGCCACCGGCGAAAAGATCTCGTTGAATGTGCCCAAGGCCGATTTCGGTCCGTTCGAACTGCTGCAGGCGCGCCAGCTGCTGGAAAGCAGCATTGCCGGCTTTGCCGCCTCGACCATCACCAAGAGCGACATTGTGCAACTGCGCGAGACGCTGGAGCTGGAGCGCAGGGCGATTGAAAAAGGCGAAGAGGATTATGCCGCCGACCGGCAGTTTCACCTCCTGATCGCCGAAGCCACCCAGAACAGTGTGCTGGTCGACCAGGTCGAGGACCTCTGGGACAAGCGGGAGACCAGCTCCATGTGGGCGCGGCTGCACGACCGCATCTTCGACCTCAGCTACCGCGCGAAATGGCTCGACGATCATGCCGAAATCCTGGAGGCTTTGCGGCACCGGAATGCCGACAAGGCGCGCCAGGCCATGTGGCAGCATCTTGAAAATGTCCGCCTGACACTTCTGGAACTCTCCGATGTCGGCGATCCGGATTTCGACGGTTACCTCTATACGCCTGCCCGGGCGGCGCCATAACAACAAGAAAGAAGATAGGCCATGATTGAAAGCTGGCGCTGGTTCGGACCTCAGGATCCCATCTCCCTGAAAGACATCCGCCAGACCGGGGCAAGCGGGATCGTGACCGCGCTGCACGAGATCCCGAACGGCACCTACTGGCCGGAAGAAGACATTGCCGCCCGCCGGCAGATGATCGAGGCGGCCGGGCTGAGCTGGCAGGTGACCGAGAGCATTCCCGTTCACGAGGATATCAAGACAGGCGCGCCCGGCTGGGAACGTTGGGCGCGGAACTGGGTGGAGACCGCCCGGGCGCTGGCTCACCAGGGCGTCAAGACGATCTGCTACAATTTCATGCCGGTGCTGGACTGGACCCGGACCGATCTCGATTTTGAACTTTCCGACGGTGCGACGGCACTGCGCTTTGAATTTGTCGCCTATGCCGCCTTCGATCTGTTCATCCTGCGGCGCGATGGTGCCGAGGCCGATTACAGCGAGGCCGATATTGCGGTGGCCGAGGCGCGCTTTGCTGTCATGTCCGAGGCGGAAAGGGACCGGCTGACCGCCAACATCATTGCCGGCCTGCCGGGATCGGAGGAAAGTTACACGCTGGAAACGTTCCGCCAGCGGCTTTCTGCCTATAAGGGCATCGGCCGGGAGGAGCTGTTCCGGAACCTTTCGAACTTCCTGGAGATCGTGGTGCCGGAGGTCGAGGCGGCCGGTGCGGTCCTAGCGCTGCATCCGGACGATCCGCCGCGCTCCCTGTTCGGTCTGCCGCGCATTGCCGGCACACAAGCCGATCTTGAGCGGATCGCCGCCATGCATTCCTCACCGGCGAACGGCTTCACACTGTGCACCGGCTCGCTCGGCGTGCATCCGGACAATGACATCCCGGCGATCATCGAAGCCATCGGCGAACGCATCCATTTCGTGCATTTGCGCGCGACCCGGCGGGAGGACGACCCGCGCAGTTTCCATGAGGACGCCCATCTGGAGGGCGACATCGACATGGTCGCGATCATCCGCGCTCTGCGCCGGCTCGAGCGGCGGACCGGCAAGACCCTACCGATGCGTCCGGATCATGGTCACCGCATCTTGAACGACCTTGCAGGAACGTCCACGCCGGGCTATCCGGCCATCGGCCGGTTGCGGGGGCTCGCGGAACTGCGCGGCGTAACCCGCGCGGTGGATGCGCTGGACGGCGAGGCGGCCGGGTAATCAAAGGCGGCTGACGGCCCCTGTTTCGCTTGACGGATATGGCGCCGGAATGACATGCCTTTGGGCCTCACGTGTCTTTCACTGCACCGGAACGCTCATGTCGTCATCATCGCAAGCCTCGCCCTCCACTTCGGCAATCGCCCTGGAAAACGCTCTTCAGGAAGAGGGCCGGGACACGATCCTGATCGAGGGCCTTTTGTTGCCGGCGGAGATCGGTGTGCTGGACAGCGAGAAGGGCCGCCGGCAATCGGTGCGCTTCGATGTCGAGATCGAGACCGTGCCGGACTACCGCAAGCTCGTGCGCGACACCGGTCAATATGTCTCCTATGCCGACACGGTCCTCTTCATTCAGGAGAAGGCCGCCTCGGGCGGCCATGTCGAACTGGTCGAGGAATGGGCCGAAGCGGTCGCCGAATTCGTTCTGGAAAATCCGCTGGCCGACAAGGTCACGGTCAAGGTGACCAAGCCGGACATTTTCGAGGACGCGGCCGGTGTCGGCATCCGCATCGTCCGCAGGCGGGGCTGACCCGGCTTGCCGGCCGGCAAGGTCCGCCTATTTGCCACCAAACCGTTATGCCGCCCTTCCTGAGTTCCTGGGAGCCTTGCCTAAAATGATTTCCGCAGACCGCCTGTTGCCCCTCTGGCTCAAATACCGCGACGCGCTCGAAACGCCGATCCGCACATTCTCTTTTGAAAAATTTGGCCGGACCTTCGAGGACCGCACCTATCAGATGGGGGTCTTGAACCTGTCGCCGGACAGCACCTATCGCGAAACCGTTTGCCACACGTTCGAGGCGGCGCTCTATCGCGGCCGGCGAATGACGCTGGAAGGCGCGGCCATGGTCGATATCGGCGCGGAATCGACCGGCGAGACCGCGGATCTCGTCTCCATCGAAAAGCAGATCGACCGCATGCGGCCGGTGGTTCGGGCGCTGGCGGAGGAGAACATTCTCTGTTCGGTGGAGACCTACCATCCGGAAGTCGGCGTGGCGCTTCTGGAGGCCGGCGCCGGGGTGGTCAACCTGACCGGCCGGGTGGACGATCCGGCCTTTTATGAAGCGGTTGCCTTTCACAAGGCCGGCGTGGTGCTCTGCTACACGCCGGGTGAGAATGCCCGTTCCGAGGACTATCTGCCGCCGGCCGAAGACATTTTCGATCACCAGCTGACTTTCTTCAAAGAGCGCGTTGCGCTGGCGACCGCTGCCGGTGTCGAGCGGCTCTGGGTCGATCCCGGGTTCGGTTTTGCCCTGCATCTTCCGGACGGGCCGGACCGGATCCGCTACCAGACCGACAGCATCCTGCAATCCTTCCGCCTGCGTGAACTCGGCTGGCCCGTCACGGTCCAGCTGACCGGAGCGGTTTATCTCTTCCGCGACGAGGTCCGGGTCGCGCAGACCAGCGCGGCCACGATAGCGGTGATGTCGAAGGCCAATCTGGTGCGTAGCCATGAGGTGCCGCGGGTGCAGCCGGTCTTGAACCTGCAGGACTTTGCCTGAAGACTGACAAAAGCCGGATCTAAGGGAGAAGCAACATGGCAGACTGGAAGATCGCGCTGGTGACCGGGGCGGGCAAACGTCTCGGCAAGGCGATTGCCAGGGGGCTGGCCGACAAGGGCTTTGCCATGGGGCTCCATTTCAATTCTTCCGTCGGCGGCGCGCAGGAACTCCGTGACGAGATCGTGGCAGCGGGCGGCAGGGCCAAGCTGCTGCAGAAGGACCTGAGCAAACCGGAAGCGGCGGGAGAGCTGATCGGCGAGGCGGCCGCAGCGCTTGGCGGACCGGTCTCCGTCCTGGTCAATTCCGCGTCGGCCTTCAACACGGACAGTCTTGCCGATCTCACCATCGATACCTGGCAGTTCCTGATGAATGTCAATGCGGCGGCGCCCGTCTTCCTGATGCAGGCCTTTGCCAATCAGGATCCCTTGCCGGAGGGCGGGGCGATCATCAACATGCTGGACACCCAGATGCTGTCGGCGGCGCCGGAACGGTTCAGCTATTTCTGCGGCAAGTTTGCCCTGGAAGGGGCAACGCGGCTGGCAGCCTTCGATCTCGGGCCGAAGGGCATCCGGGTGAATGCGATCGCGCCGGGCCTGATCCTGCCGAGCGACCAGACCCAGGAAAACTTCGACAGCCGCCAGAAGCTGACGCCCATGGGGCCGGGCCTGGGGCCGGAAGACATTGTGAAAGCCGTGACCTATCTCATCGACGCGCCGCAAGTGACCGGGCACACGCTGGTGGTGGATGCCGGCCAAAGACTGATGGGCTTTGGAAACTCGCCAATCGGCTAGGCTTTCCGGCCGGGCGCGGCGGGTTGATGAATGGTTAATATCCACCGCTCCTGTGGGTGGAGAAATTTTCATCAAAAAAATGCAAAACGTCTGTTGACGAGTGTGGGTGGTGTGCGTATAACCCGCTTCATCGACGGCGGCAACGTCGCTGGCGACAGGGTTTTGTGACCTTAATTCCAGAAAATTGGTCGGAAGGGCCGGGCTT
>NZ_JALNMJ010000034.1 GCF_023156505.1 Roseibium sediminicola
CTTGGACGTATCCATTCCAACACGGCTAATATTCTTCATGGACGGCTCCATCGTTTGAGATCATCAACAACCTCATTCTGGCACATCGATGCCGTAGGGGCCGTCCACCCCAACAGGACTCCCGGGCGGGTGTTGGTTTGCATATTCAAACTATGAAGAGTCCCGGGTCTCCGCTTGCACGGAGATGACATCGGTGAAATGGGCCGCCTCACACCAACGGCAGGAAAATATCCGTTTCCGCTTCGTGCTCCGCGACATCCGGAAAGAAACTGAGGCGCTGGATGAACAGCGGGAAGTCGCGCGGTTCCTCAGCGCTTTGCGGCAACCAGTCACGATAGAGCGACCGGATCGCCGCTTCGGCGAATTCCAGCGGTCCCTTGTGGCGCAGAACGGCGCAACGCCCGGCGGGGATTGTCCGGGCGACAACGCCCGCGCCATTTTCCGCGATTGCTCCAGTCTCCGCACAGCAGATATCCATGCGGAAGTCTGCCGCCGGCGTGGTTTTGGGGTCGTCATAAAGGATGTTGTAGGTCGCGCTTCTGGGAGGCGGTGTGCCATGGGCCTTGCGCCAGGCGATGAAGCGCTGCACGGAGGCGGGCACTTCGGAGGCAGGTCCCCTGTGTTTCAGGACAGCCACCTTCGTTTCCGGGAAGTCGGCAATCCGAACGCTGTCAAAATCAAGACCTGTGTCTGGCATGAGACGTCCTTTCTTCTCCAGGAGAGGGTCGTAGGTGCGATGCCAGGCGGCCCAGTCGGGCGCGGTGCGAAAGCCTGACGGGCTTTGCCCAAACGCCCGCCGGAAGGCGCGCGAAAAGCTTTCCGCATTCTCGTAACCGGCGTCGAAGCCGATCTCGGTGACGGAAACATTGCCGCGGAAGGCAAGTTGCTGTCCGGCCCGCCTCAGAAGCATCAGCCGCCGGTATTCGCCGACGCTGATCCCGACGATTGCGGAAAACAGCCGTTGAAAATGGAAACGCGAACAGGCAGCGGTTCCGGAAAGCGCGTCGACATCGAGCGGCCCGTCCAGGGTCCGGTCAATCTCGTCAATCGCTTTGGCGATCCGGTGGTTCCAGCCAGCCATTCTTGATCTCCCGTATTCGGCGCACCAATGCTGCGCCTGGCCGTCTTTCCCTAGCAATCCCGGTGCGGCCTTACCTGACCGTCCGTGCGCATTTGCCGCCGCCCAATGTCGTATGCCTCCCCTTGCGAACGGCATCGAATTGGCATTGGATAGCGCCGTAACGCTAAGGACCCTCTTTCATGAATCAAGACGCCTATTCCGACGCCTATATCAGCGGTATTCTGGACGAGGTCAAAACGGTGGCAATGATCGGCGCCAGTGCCAACAATGTCCGCCCCTCCTATTTTGTGCTGAAATATCTGCTGTCGAAGGGCTACGAGGTCTGGCCGATCAATCCGGGTCAGGCCGGCAAGGAGATCCTCGGCCAGAAGGTCTATGCCTCTCTCGAAGAGCTGCCGGGCGTGCCGGACATGATCGACATCTTCCGCAATTCGGCAGCCGCGGGCGAGATTGTCGACCAGGTGCTTGCCAGCGGCCAATTGCCGAAGGTGATCTGGATGCAGCTGACGGTACGCCATGACGAGGCCGCCGTGCGGGCGGAAGCGGCCGGGATCAAGATGGTGATGAACCGTTGTCCGAAGATTGAATATGGCCGCCTTTCCGGAGAAATCGGCTGGGCGGGGGTCAATTCCAGGACACTGTCGTCGAAACGTCCGACACTCAAATCCGGCTTTCAGCACCGCGGCCTTTCCGGTAACAAATCGAGCTAACACCAAGTCGGAATGGTTCGGGGCCGCCAGCTTCGCGCAATCCTCACCCGGCAGTTTTGATGTGTTTCAAGACTGACCGGACGAAAGGCGCGAAGGGATTTGCAATGCCCCCCGATCCCACCCTGTTTACAGCGATAGAATGGGTCCTTCTGGCGATGGCCGGCCTGGTGTCGCTGGTGCTGTTCGCCCTGGCGCACAAGCCGGAAGGCGGTTCCCCCTTCGCGGCGCGCGATGAAAACTGGCCGCGCGATCCCGGGCCGTTTTCCAGCCAGGAAGTCGACGAGCGATGACCACGCGGGACACATGCTGAAAAAGAAAAGCTTTCTCTCAATTCAACTCTTGCGTGCCCCTCTTGACTGGCTTACCAATCCCCATCGTTTGACGCGAAGGCAGTAGGTCAAGCATCCGTCCTGTCGCTCGCCTCGGGGGAGCTCGGAAATGATCTTCGGCATTGCCAGCCTGGCCTTTATCGTCTGCCTCATCTTCCTCATTCGCTTGCGGCAGCAGCAATAGACGGGCGCATCGATCCGGCACAACCGAACAAAACCGAAAATTTTATTTTCTATTGAAACGACCTTGCGTTGAATTCGCGGCGAATGCGCCCAGTTCTGTTTCCAGTTTCTCCATAAGCTTCCGTTAACTTTTAACAACGTCATTCCTCAACGGACACGGTTGGAGGCCATCATGCTATCTGCATTAGGTGACACCGCCCTTTTGGCCTGGAGCCTGCCGCTTGTCGCGGTCGTGCTGCTGTTCAGTGTCTATTTCTCGGTCAAGGCAAGCACACGCAACGACTTGTCCGATCGCTGAACCGCTGTTTTCTGCCTTGCCGCGTGGAAAAAGCTCGGCATTTTTGACGAGACCCTCTGAAACAGAAAAACGTTCTTTGACCTGCCCTACCCCTTCGGTCAAACTGGCCGCCAATCCAACAGGGAGGTCCTTTCATGAGCGAAAATATTCCAGGTTTTTCAACACTTGCCATTCATGCCGGCGCGGCGCCTGATCCGTCGACCGGCGCGCGGGCGACCCCGATCTATCAGACCACGTCCTTCGTTTTCGACGATGTCGATCACGCTGCTTCCCTGTTCGGCCTGCAGGCCTTCGGCAACATCTATACCCGCATCACCAATCCGACCACCGCTGTCCTGGAAGAGCGCGTCGCGGCCCTGGAAGGCGGCACGGCGGCGCTGGCGACGGCCTCCGGCCATTCCGCCCAGCTCCTGTGCTTCCACACACTGATGCAGCCGGGCGACAACATTGTTGCCGCCAACAAGCTCTATGGCGGCTCGATCAATCAGCTCAATCATTCCTTCAAAAGCTTCGGCTGGGGTGTCAAATGGGCCGATCCGGCTGACATCAGCAGTTTCGAAGCCGCGATCGACGACAAGACCCGCGCGATCTTCATCGAAAGCCTCGCCAATCCGGGCGGCATCGTTGTCGACATCGAAGCCATCGCGGCACTCGCCAAGGCCAAGGGCGTTCCGCTGGTCGTCGACAACACCATGGCCACGCCCTATCTCTGCCGGCCGATCGAGCATGGCGCCGATATCGTGCTGCACTCCCTGACCAAGTTCATGGGCGGTCACGGCAATTCCATGGGTGGCATCATTGTCGACGGCGGCAGTTTCGACTGGTCGGCCAGCGGCAATTATCCGCTGCTGTCCGAGCCGCGTCCGGAATACCAGGGCATCGTGCTGCACGAGACCTTCGGCAATTTCGCCTTCGCCATTGCCTGCCGGGTGCTCGGCCTGCGCGATCTCGGCCCGGCGATCTCGCCGTTCAACGCCTTCATGATCCTGACCGGCATCGAGACCCTGCCGCTGCGCATGCAGCGCCATTCCGACAATGCCAAGAAAGTCGCGCTGCATCTGAGCGGCCATGACAAGGTCAAATGGGTATCCTATGCCGCCCTGCCCGAGGACAAGCATCATTCGCTCCAGCAGAAATACATGCCCAAGGGCGCGGGCGCGGTGTTCACCTTCGGTGTCGAAGGCGGCTACGACACGGGCGTGGCGCTGGTGAGCAAGGTCGAGCTGTTTTCGCATCTCGCCAATATCGGCGATACGCGCAGCCTGATCATCCACCCGGCCTCCACCACCCACCGCCAGCTCACCGACGAGCAGAAGACGGCGGCCGGCGCGGGCCCGGACGTTGTTCGCATTTCCGTGGGGCTGGAGGATGTCGACGACATCATCGCCGATCTGGATCAGGCCCTGTCGGGGTAAGACACAAAAGGCCCCAAACCCCATCCTGGGGTTTGGGGCGCCCCCTTAGCGTTTCACTTCGTATTCCTGAAACACGTAGCCATTGTCGTAGGAGCGCGTTTGCAAGATGGCGAAAGCGGGTGGCTTCGTCGCTCCATCGAAGAGACAGGTTCCGCCGCCCAACAGAATGGGTGCGCGTTTCAGGCGGACCCGGTCGATGAGCCCGGCCGACAGCAAGGTTCCGGCAAATGAGCCGCCTCCGCACAGATAGATCGGCCCAGAGGCAGACCGTCTCAAAGATTGGAGCTCTGTGCAGTCGATGGCATCAACAACAGTGACATCGCTGCCCTCAGGCAATTTGAGCCCCTTCGAAAAAACATAGGTCCGCATGTGTTTGTAGGGGTTTGCGCCCGGTTCCAGACCGAATCTGTAACCAAATTCATAGGTATGACGGCCCATGATCGCGACGGCGTAGTGCCTCATTCGCTCAAAATAGTCGTCAACAACAGGTCCCTCATGCGCGAATTTTGAAATGTCGCCGCCTGGACCGGATATGTAGCCGTCGATAGAGACAGCCACGTCATAAATGATGGGTTGCATGATGTGCTCCGCAAGTAAAATCCAATGAGGCCTAAGGCCATTTTCGATCGGTTTTACTTGTTCATCGTCGGAGCGCTCCTCTTTGACCCACTTTTAGCAATACGCAATTTGCAACGTCAACCCGCCGAAACGGCGCTCACGCCAGTGGACGTGAGCGCGGAATGGGCCAGGTTTCATCGATTAATCGGAAAACTGCCGCGCAGCACCGCCAGATAATCCACGCTCGCCGCCAGCACGATCACGGCAAAGCCCTGGTGGATAAGCGCGACGGACAGCGGTACGTGCAGGATCAGGGTCAGAATGCCGAAGACGGCCTGAAGCAACACAAACCCGCCAACATGGGCTCCGGCCCTGCGCAGCTCCTTGCGCTGGCTGACCCGGAGCGTACCGACGGTCAGGATGAGCGCAACGGCGATGAGAAGATAGGCGGTCATGCGGTGCTGGAACTGCACCGTCATCACGTTCTCGAAAAAGTTCAGCCAGGCCGGCTGCATGGCCAGAAGCCCCTTCGGAACGATTTGCCCGTCCATGAGCGGCCAGGTGTTGAAGGTGAGCCCGGCATTCAAGCCCGCGACCAAGCCGCCCAGAAAGATCTGCACAAAAACCAGCGCGAGCGTGATTTTGCCGATCCCGCTCAAGCGGTCGCGTTCAAAGGGATCCGGTTCCGGCAAGGGCGCCAGTCTGCGCGCCAGCCAGAACAGATAGGCGAAGATGATCAGTGCCAGCGTCAGGTGGGTGGCAAGCCGGTACTGGCTGACATCGACCCGGTCGACAAGACCCGACGCCACCATCCACCAGCCGACAAAACCCTGCAATCCGCCAAGCACGAGCCCGGCCAGTAGCCGAGGTTTCAGCCAGGGTTCGACCCTGCGCGTCGCCCAAAAGAACACCATCGGCACGAAAAACGCGATGCCGATGAAACGTCCGAGCTGCCGGTGGCTCCATTCCCACCAGAAGATGAACTTGAATTCTTCCAGGCTCATGCCCTTGTTGATGAGCTGGTATTCCGGGATCTGGCGGTATTTTTCCAGTTCCTCTTCCCATTCAGCCACGCTCAGCGGCGGAATGATCCCGTGGATCGGCTTCCATTCGGTAATCGACAGGCCGGATTCGGTCAGGCGCGTTGCCCCGCCGACAACCACCATCGCCAGGATCAGCGCACAGACGAAATAGAGCCACCAGCGGATCATCGCCCGATCGCGCGAAATCTTCTGCAGTCTGGCGGGCGAAACGAAGCCCTGGCCGGATGTTGCACTGTCAGCATTCACAATCATGAACCGACCCCGGTATGTGTCGATGGATTTGACCTTTTGCGAGCGGAGATATAGGTGCAGGGGCAGGTCGGCAAGCGGTCACGGGCACTTTGCGTCAAAAGGTCCCTCGCAGCCGCGCGTTTTACTTCAGTCAACGGACAAGTCCCGACATGGTTCCTTCGTTTCGCAGCTTCATCGGCATGGTCGTGCTGGTCGTCTATGTCATCACCTATGCCCTGATCGCAATGGTGATCGGCGACCTGACGCTGCAGGATGCGTCCACCCTGGTGCGCCTGACCTATTTCGCCATTGCCGGTCTCGTCTGGGTGATCCCGGCCGGCGCGATCATCTCGTGGATGGGAAAAAGCGGGAAACCCCGGACCTGACGCCAAAGCCGGTCGCCGCCCAGCGAGCCATGCGGTAGAGCGCGAACGGCGCGCCCGTCAGATACTGATCGACCACGGCCGGATCCTGGAACCGTCCGTTCAGGGAGACACGCGGCAACATCATCGGATCACGCGCATTGACCGACTGCAGCACGCCCGGCAGGGTCGTGACCGACGAGGCAAAGCCGATCTCGCGCACGATATCCGCGTCACGCGGTCCGACCGCGTAGGATTTGCCATAGGGATAGGCGAAATGCTTCGGCCGCCGTCCCAATTCCGCCTCCAGCCGCTGCAGACCTTTTTCGACGTCGGCGCGGGCGTCCTGCGGCTCCAGGCGCGCCATGGCAAAATGGTCGTGAGTGTGGGCACCGATTGTCACCAGCGGGTCGGCCGCAAGCGTTCTCAGCTCGTCCCAGGTCATGACCAGCGTATCCGACAGCGCCTTCAGATCGATGCCATAACGCTCAGCCAGGGAGCGTACGATCAGGCGCTGGTCCTGCTCGCCGACTTCCAAAGTCAGGTGATCGACGATCTTTTCAAAGCAGATGTTCTTCTCTGCCGCCGTGCGGCAGGAAAGCCCGCCCGCCCCGCCGGCCTGCGTGAACACGACTTCGTCGTTGTCCGCGATGATCCGCTCCAGCGCGACCCACCACAACTCGCTCGTGCGGTCGACCAGACCCGAAGTAACGAACACTGTGAACGGGGCGTCCATTTCCTTCAGGATCGGATAGGCGACTTCCAGATTGTCCCGGTAACCGTCGTCGAAGGTCAAAACGGCATAGCGATGATGGCCATAGCCGGACTTGAGCAGATCCACCGCCTCGTCCATCGAAATGATCTCATAGCCGTTCGCCCTGATGCGCTCAATGGCGGCGCGCAGGAACTCTGGCGAGATTTCCAGATGTTTGTTCGGCTGGAATGGATCCGTGCGCGCCGGGCGCACATGGTGCATCATGAAAACGGCGCCGCACCCTTGCGTAAACGGTGCCAGCATCCGTCCCAGCCCCGTTCCTTTCAGAACGCTGAATGCACGTGTGACTGCCTTTTGCCGCATTGCCATTTGGCTGTGATGCCCGCCTTGAATGATGGTGCCAGTAAGGCACGCTTTCTTTAATAATTATTGCTAAATCTATCGAGAGTTAGTTCGTTCTGCCAGCGCGTCTTCCAGTCTGTCCTTCATGTTCGCTCAAAATGGTTTATCCGATTTCCAGAAGCCGTTTCAGACTGCCAGCGGCCCCTCGCAAGGCAACGCCATGAGCCGTCCCGTACCTGAACTGCAATTGTCCATATTTACGAGGCTTAGCGAAGCGCGACCCGGCTGGCAACAACTAAAAGATGCACATGGTGATCTTCCTTACCATTCGCCGGACTGGCTGGAGACCTGGCTCGGCACGGTGGGACAGCACTTGAAGATTACGCCGTATATTGCGGTTGGTACTGTTGAAAACAGGATCGTCGTGGTGTTGCCGCTTGGCCTTGAACGTTCCGCCAGCATCGGCACGCTGTCGTTTCTCGGTCATCAGCACGGCAACCAGAACACGGGTCTCTGGGACAAGGACATGTACCATGAGGTGACGTCGGACCAGATCACGGCATTCCTGACCGGGATTTGCGACCAGACCGGCGCGGACCTTCTGAAACTGGAAAACGTTCCGCACACCTGGCACGGGCGCCCTCACCCGCTGGTGCTTGCCGACGCAACCGCCAGTCCAAGCCCGGTTTTCAGACGCACGCTTGGCGGCGACTTCGAGCAGCTCTTTCAACAAGGTCACAGCAAGTCTTCGCGCAAGAACCTTTTGCGCAAGGAACGCCACCTGCAGGCGGCAGGTGAGTATCGGATCCGCAAAGCGGAGACGCCGGTGGAGATCAAAAGAGGCCTTGACGCCTTTCTGGAGCAGCGCGCCGTCAGGGCCGGCGAGAGCGGAATCCCGAATGTCTTTGACACGCCCGCCGCGCAGGCGTTTCTCGCTCGTCTCCTGGGCATTGCCGGGGAAGTCCCGGAGCATCAGCCCAGGCTGATGGAGCTCTGGTATCTGGAGACCGGCGGCGCTATCCGCGCCACGTACCTTTGCGTGGATCAGGGCGGCACCCGCTTTGCCTATAGCAACAGCATCGCCCATGACAACATGCTGCCCAACAGTCCCGGACTTGTCCTGATCAAGGACATCATCGATCAGGCATGCTCCGACCCGGATCTGGACACGATCGATCTCGGCCTGGGTGAGGAGCGCTACAAAACCGGCTGGGCGGATCCTGTTCCGCTCTGCGACAGCCTGAAGGCTGTCACCTGGAAAGGTTCCGTCAAACTTGCCGTTGAAAAGGCGCGGCTCAGGGCGAAGGCCACTGTTCGCAATTCGCCCGTGCTCTGGCCGCTGGTGCGCCGTTTGCGCAAATGGAAAGCCGGGCTGTCAAAGGCGCCCGATCAAAAGACCTAGGAAAAGACTTGTTTCCGGCGTCAGGCCGCGTGCCCGTCATCGTTGCGGCGCGGCCCCGGACCGCTATCCCCGGCAATCACGACTTCCACAGTCGCTCCGGTGTTGTGGGCCAGCAGATTGGCCGCACTTTGCAGCTCGTGCCCGTTGTCCGGCGCGCTCGCCGCAATCAGCACCCGGTCGGCAAAGCTGAGCATGCGGGCACTCGCCAGCGTTCCGTCAATCGCCCCCAGATCGACCACCACGGCCTCATAAGTGGATTTGATGGCTTCGAGCGCCAGTCTGAACCGATCGGTGTCGACCATGTCGTCGCTGATCTTGACCCGGCCGGCCTCGATGATATGGGCCTTGGAGCCCGCATCCCGATAGACCACTTTGGCAAAAGGCGCGTTGCCGGCAACGATATCTGAAAAACCTTCCGCCGCCTTGGCGTTGGCCTGTTCCGGAAAGACCTCCATGATCAATGCCGACCGGCCGCCCTTTGCGGCCCGGCGCACCAGATCGAAGGCCAGATCATGGGACAGGCCCTCGTCATCCACGCTCAGAACGACTATCCGGCCTCTGGGATCGACGTCACCGGCATGGGTCGGCTGCAGCTTTGCCGCAGGCGCAGCCGGACGCTCGATTTCGTCGTCCATTTGCCGCGCGCTTCTCAGATCGCCGACCCAATCGGGCGCAACATCGTGATCGTAACGAGATGTCGACCGGGGCCGCCGCCCGGACCGCCGCGCAGGTTTTTCCTCCATGGCGGCGGGCACCTCTTCATGGTCCAGGTCCTGTGCGGCCGGCCCTTCGGCAAGTTCCGCCTCGTCCAGTGCGCCTTCCGCCTGCGCGGGAGCGCGATCCCATTGCCCCGGCTCGATCCGGTAACTGGCGACGGTCTGGCCGTAGTCGCGTCCCCAGCCATATGGCTCACCCGGAGCGCCCCCCGTGGAGCGGCCCGGCGGTTCGCTCCGGTCATCTCGCCCCGTCTGCGGCCGTGCCGAAGAAGCTTCCTGCATCCGGTAAAGCGCGTTGCCGCTCAGGAATTCGCGCATCAACACCAGGGCGCATCCCAGAATAAGCGTGACCAGGGTGGCAATGATCGTGCTGGCGATGATTTTCGGCGAATCCGGTTCAACCGGCACGCTGGCCCGCGAGATGATGCGGGCATCCGCCGGCAGCACCTGGGCACGCAGCCGGGAATCGGCTTCCTGATAGCTCAGCAGCAACTGATCGAGCTGCGCGGCCTTGGCATTGGCTTCGCGCTCCAGCTCGGCTAGACGCGCCTGATCGGCGTTGGATTTGGCGGCGGCGGTCTTGAGCTCATCCAGCTGGGCCGAAAGGGCCTTGGCTCGCTGATCGGCCACCTTGGCATCGTTTTCCAGTCCCTGCAGGATCTTGCGGGCTTCAGAGCGGATCTGCCGGTCATAATCGCCAAGCTGCGACTGAAGCGCCTTGAGCTGCGGATGGCCCGGCAGAAGGGTGATGGAGAGTTCGGCGATGTTCGACTGGATCTCGACCTGCCGTTCCCTGAGCCGCTGGATCAGCTGGGAACTCAAGACGTCGCTTGCGGTTTCCAGCGACCCGCCGGAATTCAGGAGTTCCCGGATCAGGTCCGCCTTGGCCCGGGCTTCGGCCTTGGCCGCCTGGGCTTCCGAATAGGCGGTGCTGGTCTCGGCGAGCCGTTGCTGGTTCAGTGGAATGTTGTCCGCACCGATCAACAGATCCGCACGCGCCCTGAAATCCGAAACGGCCTGACGGGCGGCCTGCACTTCCTTGCGCAATTCAAGGATTTGCGGCTCGAGCGCGGCCGAGGCGAGTTCGGTGGTTTCCCGTTTTGCGCTGGACTGGACGGCCAGATATTCGTCGACAATCGTGTTGGCCACCTTGGCGGCCAGCACCGGGCTTTCGGACGTATAGTCGACCGCGATCACCCGGGAGCCTTCCAGCCGGTAGATCTCCAGGTTCTCGTAATAGTGCTTGAGGACGCGCTCTTCTTCGCTGTTGCCTTCCGACTGGGGCAAGAGGCCGATCATCGAAAACAGCAAGTCAAACGGATTGCTCGCCCCCTGGGCGTCGAATTCCGGAATCGCGGCGAGATTGAGCTTGCTGGCCACCCGCCTTGCCAGATCCGCTGATTTCAGCAGCTGGACCTGACTGACGACACCTTCGCTGTCGAGCAGCGCCCGCTCCTCCTCCTGGCCGCGGGACGCGCCGGGAAGATTGTCGGTGCTTTCGATGATGAGACGCGCTTCGGCCTTGTATTTGGGCGCAACGAGCTGCAGCCCCATGAACACGGCGGCGGCGACAAACAGCGTCAGGGGCAGCAACCACCCCAGGGCACGGCCGATCGCCCGCAACAGACCACCCAGATCCAGCGCCATATCGTCTTCGGAATGTGTCTGCCGCTCAGCGTTCATTGCTTGAAACTCCAAAATACCGGCAAACTATGTCGAATTATGGTAAGCGATCAGTTAAGGTCGTTTCAGACGCATCGGACCACCTGTTAATTAATGCATGCGCAATTCTGACAGGGCTCCCGACAGGTTCCAAATCCTCTTCACCCTCAATTAACCATAACACGCGATGCTGTCTCCGAATTGTAGGAGAGTCGTTGATGCGAACGAGAGCGCTTGTTGTCCTGGCCTTGTGCCTGGGCCTCGCTGCATGCAGTGGGTACAGACAGCCGCCGACAGCCTTTCATGAGACACTGACACAGCCTTACGTCTTGGATTCAAGCGACAGGCTGCGCATCATTGTGTTTGGCCAGGACGACCTGTCAAACACCTATGTCGTTGATCAGGCTGGATATATTTCCTTCCCCCTGATTGGCAGCGTCGCCGCGCGCGGTAAGACGCAGCAAGGTCTGGCCGCCATTATCGCTACCAAGCTGCGCCAGGGGTATATCCGCGATCCGGATGTGTCCGTGGAAGTCGATACCTATCGCCCGATCTTCGTGATGGGCGAAGTGCAAAATGCAGGCCAGTACAATTACGTCGCCGGCATGACCGTTCAGAACGCCATTGCCACGGCCGGCGGTTTCAGTTCGCGGGCGCTGCAGAACGACGTCGATGTGACCCGCCAGATCAACGGTGAAATTCTAAACGGGCGTGTGCCCATTTCGGACCCTGTGCGTCCGGGAGACACAATTTACGTCCGCGAGCGCTATTTTTAGGGCCAGTCCAAGTTAACCGTGGACTCATCTCCCTTTGTTAGGGTGCAGTTTCAGGACCCCACAGGTTCAATAAGAAACCTGGGGGCGGGAACAGGGATACTGCACCATGACAACGACTCCCATGCGGATCGTGCATTGTGTTCGCTCGCCGATCGGCGGAATCTTCCGCCATATTCGCGACCTGGCGACCTGCCAGGCCGAAGCGGGCCACGATGTCGGCCTCGTTTGCGACAGCAGCACGGGCAGCGCATTCGACAATCAGCTGCTGGAGCAATTGCGGCCGAAACTCGCGCTCGGTCTGGCACGCTTTCCCATGCAGCGCCAGCTGACCCTTCAGGATCTCTCGGCAACGCATGCGCTCTACCGGCACATCCGGGATCTGAACGCGGACATCCTGCACGGGCACGGTGCCAAGGGTGGTGCCTATGTCCGGCTCATCGGCACCTTCCTCAAGCTGCGCGGCCAGAACGTCAAGCGGGTCTATTGCCCGCATGGCGGCAGCCTCCACTATGATCCCAACCGTTTCGAAGGGCGGGTCTACCACGCCATCGAGCGCGGCCTCGGCCAGTTCACCGACGGTCTTGTCTTTGTCTCCGACTACGAGGCCGCAGCCTATGAAAGCAAGGTCGGTCATCCGAAGGCGAAGTCACGGATCGTTTACAACGGGCTGACCCCGGAAGAATTCCAGCCGGTCGAAGCCAGTCCGGACGCAGGCGATTTTCTCTATATCGGCATGCTGCGCGACCTGAAAGGGCCCGACCTCTTCATCGAGGCGCTGTACAATATACGCCTGAAAACTGGCGAGGCCCCGAGGGCGCATATTGTCGGCGAAGGCCCTGACGAGGACCGCTACCGCAACATGGTCGCCAAGCTCGGCCTGGAGCGTGCGGTGACCTTCCACGGTGCCCTGCCCGCCCGCGAAGCCTTCCAACTGGCCCGCAACGTGGTGATCCCGTCGCGCGCCGAGGCCATGCCCTACATCGTGCTGGAAACGGTTGCCGCCGAGCGGCCGCTGATCGCCACGCGTGTCGGCGGCATCGCTGAAATTTTCGGCCGCTATTCTCACCGGCTGGTGGAACCCGGCCACATCGGCAAGCTGACAACGGCCATGGAAGACGCGCTCGCGGATCCGGCCAAGATGGCCGAACAGGCCAAGGAACTGCGCGGCTGTCTTGCCGAAACCTTCTCGGTCGACCTGATGAGCGATCGCATCACGACGCTGTATCAGGATCTCAAGGGCATCGCCCCGGCCGAAAGCTCGACACCGGTCGCCGCGGACAATTCCTCCGCGGTGTCACGAGCCCAGACGATTTACGCAAGGTCGAGCAACCGATAATGAACACCCCCGCTTTCAAACCCACTGACCCGGTTGGTCCGGAGCCGATTTCCGGCGGATCACCCCTTGGGCACCGGTTGGAAAAACATTTCAGACATACCGTTCACGGCGCGGTGTCTCCGACAAATGTGGAGATGCTGTCGGCCGCCAATTCCAGCCTGACCTCCGAAGCCATTGAAATTGCGCAAGGGCTTGGCGGAAAAGGCGTCTCCGTTCCGGTTCTCACCGGTCTCCTGCGCTTGACCGATATCCTGCTGATTGCCGGCACCGCGATGGCTGCCGCCTTCACCAGTCCGGAAGCCGCCGGCCTTGGCCTGGTAAATCTCTTCGTCGCCGGCGCAGCGGTGCTGTTCGCCCTTGCCTTCTTTCAGGCGGCCGACGTCTACCAGGTTTCGGTCATGCGTCAGGGCCTGTCCCAGCTTGGACGCGTTGCCGCCGGCTGGACGCTGGTCTTTGCAATGTTCGCCGTGCTGCGTTCCACTACCGGCATCGGCGCCGGTGTTTCCGACGCCTGGATCGGCGCCTGGTACGGCCTCAGCCTGACGGGTCTGTGCCTGTCGCGCGTCGTCGTCTACCGGCTCGTACGCCACTGGATGAATTCCGGCCGCCTGGAACGGCGCGCCATCATCGTCGGCGGTGGCACCGCCGCCCAGGAACTGATCCACGACCTGGAAGCGCAGGCCGACAATGACATCCGCATCTGCGGCATTTTCGACGACCGCTCCAACGACCGCTCGCCGCCGGTGGTCGCCGGCTATCCGAAGCTCGGCAATATCAGCGCGCTGGTGGAATTCGCCCGCCTCGCCCGCATCGACATGCTGATCGTCTGCATTCCCCTGCGCGCCGAACAGCGCGTGTTGGAGCTTTTGAAGAAGCTCTGGATCCTGCCGGTGGATATCCGCCTGTCGGCCCATACCGACAAGGTCCGATTCCGCAACCGCAACGCCAGCTTCATCGGCACCGTGCCGTTCGTCGACGTGGTCGCCAAGCCGATCGCCGACTGGGACATGGTCGCCAAGCGGATCTTCGACCTGGTCTTTGCCATCGGCGCCATCATCGCCCTCTTCCCGGTGATGATCGCCGCGGCCCTTGCCATCAAGCTCGACAGCAAGGGTCCGGTCCTGTTCAGGCAAAAGCGCTACGGCTTCAACAACGAGATCATTGAGATCCTGAAGTTCCGCTCCATGTACACGGAAATGGCCGATCCGGACGCGAAAAAGGTGGTGACCAAAGGCGACCCGCGTGTGACACGGGTCGGACGGTTCATCCGCAAGACCTCGATCGACGAACTGCCGCAGCTTTTCAACGTGCTCGCCGGCTCGCTGTCGCTGGTCGGTCCGCGCCCGCATGCGGTCAACGCCCATACCGACAACAAGACCTGGGACGATGTCGTCGACGGCTATTTCGCCCGCCACAAGGTCAAGCCGGGCGTCACGGGCTGGGCCCAGATCAACGGCTGGCGCGGTGAAGTCGACACGCCGGAAAAGATCCAGAAACGCGTCGAATGCGACGTCTATTACATCGAGAACTGGTCGATCCTGTTCGACCTGAAGATCCTGTTCCTGACGCCGTTCCGGCTTTTGAATACGGAGAATGCCTATTGAGCCTTGCGGCCGGACATTATGGCGGCGCCCCGATGGTGCGCACGCCAGTCGGTCTCACGGCCAGAGGCCTGGGCAACGGCGCCCTGTGGCTCGCCGCGTTCCTGTCCGGTTTCGTCATCGAGGAACCGGCGCCCTACGAACTCTATATGGCGCTTCTGTCGGTGGTCTGGCTCGCCTGCGGGCTGAAGCTCAGGCGCGAGTTCGGACCGCTGATCATCTGCCTGATGCTCTATGTCGCCGGCGGTGTCGCTTCAATCCCGATGGCCAAGGAGATGGGCGACGCGATCATGTATATCGCCGTCTCCGGCTTCCTGGCGATTACCGCGATCTTCTATGCCGCCATCCTGGCGGACGACCCGGGCCGCTACAAGGTCATCCAGAACGGCTACACGATCAGCGCGGTCCTTGTCGCCACCATCGGCATCGCCGGCTATTTCAAGCTGTTTCCGGGCGCGGAGTATTTCACCCTTTATGAGCGCGCCCGCGGCACCTTTCAGGATCCGAACGTGTTCGGTCCGTTCCTGGTGCTGCCGACCGTGCTGCTGATCCATAAGCTGTTGCGCGAGTCGGTGCTGCGCAACCTGCTGCTGCTGGTGCCGCTGGCGATCCTCCTGCTTGCCGTCTTCCTGAGTTTTTCCCGCGGCGCATGGGGTGTGTTGCTTGCGTCGGTGCTGCTGGTCTATTTCCTGGCGCTGGTAACCGAGCAAAGCCCGCGGCGCCGGGCGCGGCTGGTGTTTCTGGGCGTCCTGGGCGTGCTCGCCTTTGCCGCCCTGATCGGTGCGGCGCTTTCCATCGAGACGGTCTCCGACATGTTCGCCGAACGCGCCAAGCTGGTGCAGGAATATGACGGTGCCCGGCTCGGCCGGTTCGCCCGCTATTCGCTCGGCTTCCAGCTGGTGATGGAACATCCCCTCGGCCTCGGCCCGCTGGAGTTCAACAAGTATTTCCCGGAAGACGAGCACAACGTCTATCTGAAGGGGTACACCACCTATGGCTGGCTGGGCGGCACGGTCTATATCTTCATGGCCCTGTGGACGCTCTGCTCGCTGGTGCCGCTTCTCTTCAAATCCCGCCCCTGGACGGCCTTCACCCACTGTGTCTTTGCCGTCTTCACCGCCCATCTGATCCTGTCGGTGATCATCGACACGGACCACTGGCGGCACATGTACATGCTCTACGGCCTCGCCTGGGGCCTGATCGCCGCGGAGAAGCTGGGCAAGGGCCGGTCGAAAGGCATCCCCTTCGGGGTTGGTTCAGCCCGAAGCTGAACTGGTGGCCCCTTGCCGGACACAACAGGTTCCAGCAGTCTTGGTTCAGTTCCCATTTCGAGCAGGCAGGAGTGCCACATGCCATCCATCGATATCCAGGTTCTGGAAGGTGTCTTCTCAGACGCGGAGAAGAGCGAGATCATCGAGCACGTTACGGATGCCTTTGCAAGTGTTGCCGGCCAGACGATCAAGGCCGGCACGTCGGTCCGCATCCACGAGATCCAAAGCGGGTCCTGGGGCTATGCCGGAAACACCCTTACGACCGAAGCCGCCCTGGAGATGAGACGGCGCGGATAAGAAGTCTGGAAAACCCGCGCCCACCGCTCAACAACCCGCTTGCGCTCCGATAGCGAACAAGCTAGGTAGGGTCCGTTCGGGCAGTAGCGCAGCCTGGTAGCGCACTTCACTGGGGGTGAAGGGGTCGTCGGTTCAAATCCGGCCTGCCCGACCATACTAGACGATTGATTTAATTGTCTATTTTACTCTTCCTGCATCATGGCGTCTTGATTGGACAAAGCTGCTTGGCACACTCTTGGCACAGCAGGTTCAGTCATGGCTTCGATCAGAAAGCGCTCTGGCAAATATCACGTTCAGGTCAGGCGACAGGGTTTCCCAACGCAGACAAAAAGCTTTTCCCAGCTCAAGGACGCCAAGGAATGGGCTCGGCAGAAAGAGCTTGAAGCGGACAGAGGCGAACTGGAGAGCACCAAGGCGGACCTCAAAAAGTACACGTTGAGTGACATCATTACCCGCTACCTGAATGAGGTCGTTCCTCTTAAGAAGCAGTCAGTTGAGACCATTACCCTGAATGCGTTTCTGAGGCACCCAGTCTGCTCCAAACGTCTCGATCTACTGACCATCGCTGATTTTGCTGCCTACCGTGATGAACGGTTGAAGACCATCGCTCCTATCAGTCTGAAACGGCAACTGGCCCCCATCAGCCATGCCTTCGAGATTGCTAGAACAGAGTGGGGAATTCCGATCAGGGATAATCCGGTCGAAAAGCTGACATTGAAGGCAAGGGACAACAGACGGGAACGCAGGCTCAAGGACGGAGAACAGGAAAAGCTCCTTGAAGCAGCCCGAACACGACAAAACCCCTTGATTGAGAACGTCGTCATATTCGCCATAGAAACGGGTATGCGAAGGGGCGAGATCCTAGGGCTATGCTGGAGCCAAGTGGACCTGAAAAGGCGCTCAGTGACCATCCTAGAGTCAAAGAACGGCTATTCACGAACCATTCCCCTGACACCCGGAGCATTTGCACTCTTGCACTCAATGAAGGGAGAGGCAGAAGGCGAGAACCTGAGATCCGAAAGGGTCTTTCCCCTTACTGCCAATGCCTTGCGGATGGCATGGGAACGGATGCTGGCGAGAACAGATATTGAAGACCTACACTGTGAAACGGCCTGCAATATTGACCCTGTTTTAGGGGTTATCGGCGTCCAAAACTGACCCCTGCCAAATTTGTTTTTATGCGTCCCTGATTTTTCAGGGAGCATTTTAAGGATGTTGGTTGTGGAGACGATTGCGAAGATCCGGCGGGCATATTTTAAAGAAGGCAAGCCGATCAAACAGATTTGCCGCGATCTTCGGGTCTCCCGGAACACGGTGAGGAAGGTCATCCGATCCGGGTCGACAGAATTCAGCTATGACCGGTCCGTGCAGCCACGCCCGAAGATCGGCCCCTGGCAATCCGATCTCGATGACATGCTCGGCGAGAACGCAAACCGTCCCAAGCGGGAACGTCTGACACTCGTGCGGATTTATGAGGAATTGCGCGGGCGCGGCTATGACGGTGGATATGATGCCGTCCGCCGGTATTCCGCGCGCTGGTCCAAGTCGATGCGGGAAGCTTCCGCGGATGCCTATGTGCCGCTCAGCTTCGATCCCGGTGAAGCGTACCAGTTCGACTGGAGCCACGAAATTGCGTTCATCGACGGGATCACGACGACGATCAAGGTGGCCCACGTTCGCCTGTGTCACAGCCGGATGCCGTTCATCCAGGCGTATCCCCGCGAGACGCAGGAGATGGTGTTCGACGCCCATGACAAGGCCTTCGCCTTTTTCGGCGGCGCCTGTGCGCGGGGCATCTACGACAATATGAAGACAGCGGTGGATGCGGTCTTCGTGGGAAAGGACCGTGGTTACAATCGCCGCTTCCTTCAGATGTGCGGACATTATCTGGTCGATCCCGTGGCCTGTACGCCGGCATCGGGCTGGGAGAAAGGGCAAGTGGAGAACCAGGTGGGCGTGCTCCGCCGGCGCTTCTTCGTTCCCCGGCCGAAGTTCAAGAGCTACACCGAACTCAACGCTTGGCTCCTGGATCGCTGCATCGCCTGGGCCAATGCCCATCCGCACCCGGAGATCCGGGACAAGACGGTCTGGGAGGTCTTCGAGACGGAACGCCCCAGCCTTGTTCCCTATGCAGGTCCCTTTGACGGGTTCCATGCCGTGCCGGCATCGGTGTCAAAGACATGTCTCGTCCGGTTCGACAAGAACCGTTACTCGGTAGAGGCCCGCGCCGTCGGGCGGCCCGTCGAGATCCGGGCCTATGCCGACCGGCTGGAATGCTGGCAGGACGGAAGCATTGTCGGCAAACATGTGCGTGCATTCGGGCGCGACAATACGGTCTACGATCCCCTGCATTACATCCCTGTTTTGGCACGCAAGCCCGGAGCTTTGCGCAATGGGGCGCCGTTCAAGGAATGGGAGTTGCCTCCGGCCTTGCGGCGCGTTCAGCGCAAATTGGAACGACAAGCCGGCGGTGATCGCCAGATGGTCGATATTCTTGGTGCCGTTCTGACAGACGGTTTGGATGCCGTGGACGCGGCCTGTGCCGAGGCGCTGTCGAACGGTGTCCACTCCGCCGGCGTCGTCTTGAACATCCTGGCCCGGCGCCGGGAACCTGAAGCCCCTGTGACTATCACGACACCGGACGCTCTGCGGCTCAATTGCGAGCCAGCCGCAAATTGCGACCGGTACGACAGCTTGAGGAGACAGGCGAATGGAACGATCTCATGTGCTGGACGCAATGGGACAGCTGAAGCTCTACGGGATGAAGGCGGCCTATGATGAGGTCATGGCCACAGCGGTCAAGCGTCAGCACGACCCTCAGCAGGTCATCGGCGACCTGCTGAATGCCGAGATCAGCGAGAAGCAGGCCCGTTCAATCAAATACCAGATGACGATCGCCAAGCTGCCGCTGGCCAAGGAACTGGACGAGTTCGACTTCGAACCTACGCCCATCAACGAAACCCTCGTCCGGGATCTGGCCGGCGGAGACTTCCTGGATCATCAGCGCAATCTGGTCCTGATCGGCGGAACCGGCACCGGCAAAACCCATCTGGCTGTCAGCATCGTCAGGGCCTGTATCCGCAACGGAGCCAGGGGACGGTTCTTCAACGTCGTCGATCTGGTCAACAAGCTTGACGCCGAGGCGCGCGCCGACCGGCAGGGCCGGACCGCCGATTTGATCTCCCGTCTCGATTTCCTGATCCTCGACGAACTGGGCTACCTGCCATTCGCCCAGACAGGCGGGCAGCTCCTGTTCCATCTGATCAGCAAACTCTACGAACGCACATCGATCATCGTCACCACCAACCTGGCATTCGGCGAATGGCCGAGCGTCTTCGGTGACGCGAAGATGACGACCGCTCTTCTCGACCGGCTTACCCATCACTGTGAAATCGTCGAGACCGGAAACGAAAGCTGGCGATTCAAGAACAGGGTCTGAAAACCAAATCACCGCTGGCCCGACACTGCTGCGTTAAATGGAGACTACGCAGCATCGGGCCAGCTCCTCACAAACAAGGGGTCAGTTTTGGAAGCCGATAAGGGGTCAACATTCAATGCCGATTGACAGGATGTCATTGACCAGAGCGTCAAAGCTCTCGCCACTCAAATCGAGGCTCTGCACTTCGTCAAGAGACAGAGGAATGGTGCCCGTTCGGCGGACATGCATGACGGAGGCGTCCCAGGTGAGCGCGTCGAATACGGGCCCGGGCTTCAACTCCGCCCATGTCGGTGTTTCGAGATAGAAGGAGCGCCCACCCCAGCCGAACACGATCCAGACGACACCCGGATAGTCGAGTTCCAGACCGCCTTCAGACACAAAGTCGAATGCCGCCAGAACGTCTTCGTCGGCCGGTAGCGCGATATCGGTGTGGATGGCATTGGACAGGATCAGAATACGGCGGATTTCGCCGGGGTCGCCCTGCCCTGCGGCCACCTTGTCCGAGAACGGAAAAGGCCTCGGAATGATCATTCCGAGGCCCAATGCAAAGATGCAACCGAAGGTGATAGCGAGAAGACCAAGAAGGCTCCGGCGCAAGAACACCGCCATCCTCTTCGATCCATCCTCAGTGATGCAGGATCTGGCTGAGGAACAGCTTGGTACGCTCGTGCTGCGGATTGGTGAAGAACTCTTCAGGTTCGTTCTGTTCCACAATCTGCCCGGCATCCATGAAGATCACCCGGTTCGCGACCTTACGGGCAAAGCCCATTTCGTGGGTCACGCAAAGCATGGTCATGCCTTCTTCGGCGAGACCGACCATCACGTCCAGAACCTCCTTGATCATTTCCGGATCGAGAGCGGATGTCGGCTCATCGAACAGCATGATCTTCGGGCTCATGCACAGCGAACGGGCAATCGCCACGCGCTGCTGCTGTCCACCGGAGAGCTGACCGGGATATTTCAGGGCCTGCTCCGGGATCTTGACGCGCTCCAGATAGTGCATCGCGATTTCTTCGGCTTCCTTCTTCGGCATCTTGCGAACCCAGATCGGAGCCAGGGTGCAATTTTCCAGAATGGTCAGATGCGGAAACAGGTTGAAGTGCTGGAAGCACATGCCGACTTCCCGGCGGATCTCGTCGATCTTTTTCAGATCGTCCGTCAGTTCGATGCCATCGACCAGGATCTGGCCGGCCTGGTGTTCCTCCAGGCGGTTGATGCACCGGATCATGGTGGACTTGCCGGAACCCGACGGTCCGCAGATGACGATTCGCTCGCCGCGCATGACCTTGAGGTTGATATCGCGCAGAACGTGGAAGTCACCATACCACTTGTTCATGTTCTTGATTTCGATCGCCACATCCGTATCGGAGATGGTCATCTTCGTGCGGTCGGCTGCGATATCGTCTTCGCGTGCTACGTTTTCGCTCATTTTCTAACTCCAGAAATATCGTGGGCCGGGGCGCAGCGGCGTGTCGCGCGCCCCGGAGCGTGATGCTAGCGTTTGTGTCCCGTGTGCAGCTTCTTCTCCATGAAGATGGAATAGCGCGACATGCCGAAGCAGAAGCAGAAGAACACCATCGCCGCGAAGAGATAGCCGGTGTGGCCAGTGCTTGGCGTCGACCAGGTCGGATCTGTAAAGGACGACTGGATCTGGCCGAGCAGGTCGAACATGCCGACGATCAGGACAAGGGTCGTATCCTTGAACAGACCGATGAAGGTGTTGACGATGCCGGGGATCACCAGCTTCAGAGCCTGCGGCAGGATGATGAGATACATCATCGGCCAGAACCGCAATCCGAGCGCCATGGCTCCTTCATACTGGCCCTTGGGAATAGCCTGAAGACCGCCGCGCACCACTTCGGCCATATAGGCCGCCGAGAACAGCGTCACACCGATCAGAACCCGAAGAAGCTTGTCGAAGGTCACGCCCTCAGGCAGGAACAGCGGCAGCATCACCGATGACATGAACAAAACGGTGATCAGCGGCACACCGCGCCAGAACTCGATGAAGATGATCGAGACGAGCTTGATGATCGGCATTTTCGAACGCCGTCCGAGCGCCAGTGCGATCCCGAGTGGCAGGGACGCCACGATGCCGGTCACAGCAATGACCAGCGTCACCAGCAGCCCGCCCCAGACAGCGGTTTCCACGATCGGCAGGACGACCGTGTCACCGATGACCAGACCGGTCAGCAGGAAGTAGGCAACAATCGGGAACACCACAAGGAACAGAATGGCGTTCGCTTTCTTGAATGGCGCGCTTGGAATGGCCAGAGGGACGAGCAGCAGCAAGAACAGCGCGTAGACGATGTTCACCCGCCAGATTTCTTCCGTCGGATAGCGGCCATAGATGAATTGCGGGAAATAGGCTTCCACATAGGCCCAGCAAGCGCCTGAATGACCGCCGTCCTGCGCAAGGCATGCCTCACGGTTGTCCCCGGTCCAGACCGCGTCGATGAACGCGAACTGGATGAAGGGCGCAATCAGCGAATAGGCAATCAGGATACCGATCACGGTCAGGACGGTGTTTCCGATGGAGGAAAACAGGTTCTGCCGCATCCAGCCGATCACGCCGGTGGTCGAGATCGGCGCCGGCAAACGCGGCGCTTCCTCGGTTCTGATCTGGAACATTTGTGTGTCTGACATTATGTGCGCTCCTTACCGTTCCACGAGCGCCATGCGCTGGTTGTACCAGTTCATGAATGCCGAAGTGAGCAAACTGAGCGACAGATAGACAGCCATCCAGATGCCAATAATTTCGATTGCCTGGCCGGTCTGGTTGAGAACCGTGCCACCCATGGACACGAGATCCGGATAAGCAATGGCCACGGCAAGCGAAGAGTTCTTGGTCAGGTTCAGGTACTGACTGGTCAGTGGCGGAATGATCACGCGCATGGCCTGCGGAATGACCACCAGACGCAGCGTCGGACCGTTGCGAAGACCGAGAGCATGCGCGGCTTCCGTCTGACCGTGGCTGACCGCCTGAATACCTGCTCGAACGATTTCTGCGATGAACGAGGCAGTATAGATCGACAGAGCGGCCGTGAGCGCCAAGAACTCGGGAATCACGTTGATACCGACATTGAGTTCAAAACCCTGACGCAGGATCGGTCCCGTTTCGACGAAATTCGGATGCTCCAGGTGCATCGGCATGCCGGTGACAAGATAGGTGATTACCGGCAAGCCTATGATGAGACCAACTGCTGTCCAAAACATAGGAAATTGCTGTCCGGTCGCTTCCTGGCGCTTACGAGCCCAGCGGGACACCACGATCGAAGCGGCAATCGCAATGACAAGTGCTATGCCGATCATGAAAGAACCGGGTTCCCAGATCGGCTTCGGCAGCCGCAATCCACCGATGTTCAGGTGAAAGGTGTCGAAGATCGACCACTTTTCGCGTTTTCCGGGAATGGACCTCAGTACCGCAAAGTACCAGAAGAAGATCTGCAGAAGCAGCGGAATGTTGCGAACCAGTTCCACGTAACAATAGGCGATACGGTTGATCACCCAGTTGTTGGAGAGGCGAGCGATACCGACGATGAAGCCGATCAAAGTCGCAAAAAAGATGCCAACGCCGGCCACCAGAAGAGTGTTCAGGAACCCGACATAAATCGCCCTGCCGTAACTTGACGTTTCGGAGTATTCGACCAGCGACTGGTTGGTCCCAAACCCTGCCGTATTTTCTAGAAAACCCCAACCGGAGGCAATGTTTTGCTGCTCCAGATTGTGGATCGTGTTCGTAACGATGAAGTATCCAAAGGCCACCAGCGCGACAATCAATACCAGCTGGTAAAAGATGCCGCGGACTTTGGGATCGTTCAACAGCGAAGCACGCGCCGGCGCCCCCGCCGAATCCTGCTCCATTACTGACATAGAACCTCGCCCAAGTTTCACGGAAGAGCCCGGCCCGAAGCCTCTCCTCTATCCGTGCCTGTCCTGCTTCCTATTCGCGCCTTGGCGGCACGCCCCTATCGATGGAAGCAGTCTGTTCCCCCACGCGGTTTCGGACTGAACGCCCGTTTTTGATGCGTGGAATTTATTGAGGGTTCCGGCAGATGACCGCCGGAACCCCTTCAATCCTCGATCAAAAGATCAGGATTAGCGGACCGGCGGTGCGTACATGAAGCCGCCGTCGTTCCACAGCGCGTTCACGCCGCGGGAGATGCCGAGCGGAGTGTCCGGACCAACGTTTGCGTTGAAGGACTCTTCGTAGTTACCGACGTTCTTGACGATGTTGTAGGCCCAGTCGTTGCTGAGGCCGATGGCTTCGCCGAACGCGCCTTCAACGCCCAGCAGGCGCTTGACGGACGGGTTGTCGGAAGACTTCATTTCGTCAACGTTTTCAGAGGTCACGCCGAGTTCTTCAGCGTTGAGCATGGCGTTGAGGGTCCATTTTGCGATGTTGAACCACTCATCGTCACCCTGACGCACAACCGGACCAAGCGGCTCTTTGGAAATGATTTCCGGCAGAACCATGTGATCGCCCGGGTTGGTCAGCTTCAGGCGCTGAGCGTAGAGGCCGGAAGCATCCGTGGTGTAGACGTCGCAACGGCCGGCGTCATATGCAGCAACAACTTCGTCGGCTTTTTCGAAAGCGACGATTTCGTACGGCATGTTGTTCGCACGGAAGTAGTCGGCGACGTTCAGCTCGGTCGTGGTACCGGTGTTGGTGCAAACGGATGCGCCGGACAGTTCCAGAGCGGACGTCACGCCCAGGTCCTTGCGAACCATGAAGCCCTGACCGTCATAGTAGTTCACGCCAGCAAAGTTCAGACCCAGCTGGGTGTCACGGGACATGGTCCAGGTGGTGTTACGGGACAGAACGTCGACTTCGCCGGACTGCAGAGCGGTGAAGCGCTCCTTAGCAGACAGCGGGGTGTATTTCACAGCGGTGGCATCGCCGAACACGGCAGACGCCATCGCGCGGCAGAGGTCAACGTCGAGACCGGTCCAGTTCCCCTGAGAATCCGGATTCGAAAAGCCCGGCAGGCCCTGGCTCACGCCACACTGAATGAAGCCCTTAGCCTTGACGTCTTCCAGCGTCGTTGCACCAGCAGCCGTCGTCGCGGCGACTCCCATAGCAGCGCCGATTACGAGCGGAAGGATTTTTTTCGACATGGATATGCAGCCTTTATTTGTTACCCATACTTTTTTTACGTCGGGCCTTCGGAAAGACATCTTCCCCGTCTCGCGTTTCGGACGGTTCCCAGCTTTGACAGCTGTTTCCTCCAGATGTCTTTCGTCCCAACCCAACGGCCCCATACGATGGCATTTAGCCGTTCGGGTCAAGTACTTGCTGCAAGTATCTCGTCAAATTTCTGGAGCCCTCCGCCATTTCTGACCCGGTTTGATGCACAAACAGCGAACATGGCTAAATCGAATTCATTCAATGCCTAAAAAGGCTTCAATCCATTTAGGCATCCGCGCGTCATGGTTAACGCCGCCCGTAAAAATCATGGCAGTTTTGACCAGGAGCACACCACAATGTTGCACCTGTTGCAGCCTTTCCGAAGATGACTAAAGTGTGCGCCCTGAGACGGACCGTTCCGGCCCGCCCTTCCCCAAGCAGTAGTCCCACACGCCCTCACGCGAGAATTCATGTCCAGTACCGATAGCAAACCGCAGCACAAGGCCGACACCAGACTTGCCCATGCCGGCCGCGATCCCAGCGCCTTTCACGGATTTGTCAATCCGCCCGTGGTCCATGCCTCGACCGTCCTTTACCCGGACACCGCCACCATGGTGACCGGCGGCCAGACCTATTCCTATGCCCGCCGGGGCAATCCGACGACCGATTCCCTGGAAGGCGCGCTGAAAGACATTGAGGGCGCGGCAGGCGTCAAAATCGCCAATTCCGGATTGAATGCCATCGCGCTCGCGATCCTGTCCTGCGTCAAATCCGGCGATCATATCCTGATCGCGGACACGGCCTACGGACCGACCCGGCATTTCGCCGACACGGTTCTGCCGGGTATGAAGGTTTCGGTGGAGTACTACGATCCCCAGCTGGGCGCAGGCATCAAGTCCCTGTTCCGCCCGGAAACCACAGCCGTCTTTACCGAAGCTCCGGGGTCGCTGACCTTCGAGATGCAGGACGTACCGACGATCGCGGCAGCGGCGCATGAGATCGGAGCCACCGTCCTGATGGACAACACCTGGGCTTCCCCGCTCTACTGCCAGCCACTGACCCTGGGGGTCGATCTGTCGATCCAGGCCGGAACGAAATATATCGTCGGCCACTCCGACGCCACGCTCGGCACGATCGCTGCCAGCGAAAAGGCCTGGAAAGGGCTCGACACGCTTTATGGCGCCATGGGCTGCCATGTGGCGCCGGACGACATCTTTCTCGGCCTGCGCGGCCTGCGCACCCTGTCGGTAAGGCTGGAGCGCCACCAGCGCAACACCCGCACTGTCCTGGACTGGCTCGGCAACCAGGCACCTGTCGCCCGGATCCGTTATCCGGGGCTGGAAACAGATCCCGGGCATGCCATCTGGAAACGCGACTTTTCCGGCGCTTCCGGTCTATGTGCCTTCGATTTCGCAGCCGGGGCGACCCAGGAACAGACGTTTGCGTTCCTCGACGCACTGACCCTGTTCGGCCTCGGATATTCCTGGGGCGGTTTTGAAAGCCTCGCCATTCCGGTCCGCCTCAAGGGCATGCGCTCGGTGGCGGATGTCGATCCGCAGTTCCAGTCCGTGCGCCTGCATATCGGCCTGGAAGATCCGGAAGACCTGATCAACGACCTGGACCAGGCCCTGATGAAAGCGTTCGGCTGAGCCAGATGACGGACGGCCCGGTCAGATCGCCGGGTCGTCCCGCTTTTCCTTGATGATCAACCAGATGTTGCGGAAATAGATCAGAAGCCCGAGCCCCTGCCCCGCGATAAAGACCGGATCCTGGCGCTGGATGGCATAGACCAGCAGCAAAGACCCGCCGGCAATGGAAAAGAACCAGAACGCCACCGGCACGATGGAGCGGCCGACGCGCTCGGACGCGATCCACTGAATGACGAAGCGCATCATGAACATGAACTGGGCGACAAAACCCAGGATGATCCAGAAATCGAATTGCTGGACAAAGACGGCGTGTAGCCAGTTGAGAAGAGCGTCCATGGGAAGGTCCGGTCAGTTTCGGGGTGATGGCCCCCGTGTCTTGTTGTTTTCTGTGGCGGAAATCAGGTGAGTGGCCGCACTTGCGGGATTTTTTTGCGCCGGCGGCGCAGCCACCACACACCGAAGAGATCCAGGACGCCGATCAGGGCGCGATCGAAAATGCCATATTTGGACGTTCCATGCCGGCGTTGGCGGTCCTGCACGTCGATATGGGTAACGCCATAGCCTTCGCGGATCACCAGGGCAG
Organism: Roseibium sediminicola; assembly: GCF_023156505.1. Lineage (GTDB taxonomy): Bacteria > Pseudomonadota > Alphaproteobacteria > Rhizobiales > Stappiaceae > Roseibium > Roseibium sediminicola. The sequence goes on from NZ_JALNMJ010000034.1 coordinate 27,128, forward strand.
GCAGAAACCGGTGCCAGCTGTCGAAATAGGGCAGCTGCAAAAAGATCTCGCGGCGCAGGGCTTTCAGGCCACAGCCGCTGTCGCGGGTATTGTCACGAAGGATCGCGCCGCGCAGCTTGTTTGCAAACCGCGAGGCATAGCGCTTGGCAAGGCTCGCCTTGCGGCCAAGCCTCTGGCCGGCGGCAAGCGCAACCGCCGGACCGGCGGCCTCCAGCGCATCGAGCAGCTCCGGAATATAGGCCGGATTGTTTTCGCCGTCGCCGTCGATGGTCGCGACCACATCGCCGCGGGCATGCTGCACGCCGGTGCGCACCGCGCAGCTCTGACCGCAGGATGTCTCGTGCCGGATCGGCCGCAGCCAGTCATGGGTGGCGGCATAGTCCTGCAGCACGATATCGGTCCCGTCCGAGGAGCCGTCATCGATGACGATCACTTCAAAGCGCCGCCCCGTCAGCGCCGCCTCGATCTCATCCAGAAGGATAGGAAGGTTCTCGGCTTCATCCTTGGCGGGCACCACAACCGTCACTTCAAGCGCACCCTTGCCGGCCGCGAGGATATCCTGAAAGCTTTGTGTCATGCGTCTTTCCGTTCCGTGTCTTCGGTACTGCCCGTCTCAATCGCAACGCGATCGCCGCCGCGCTGACCGCGCAGGACCTGCCAGCTTGCCCGCAGACACGCTTTTGCGGAGCGCCAGGACATGTTGGGTTCGATCTTGCCCGCGGATGTCAGATGAAACCCGATCCGCCGCCGCGCCATCGCGCGCACCGTGAAAAAGGTGAAAGTCATGCCGAGCAACGTGCCGGCAATGACATCGCTCGGGTAATGCGCCCCGACCATAACGCGGCTGAAGGCCAGCCAGAAGGCAGCGACAATGATCAGCCAACGGTAAGCCGGGAAGATAAAGGCCAGCGCCGTAGCGAGGGCGGCAACGGTGGTCGAGTGTCCCGACGGGAAACTCGTAAAGGTGCCGTCAAAGGCCAGGAAATCGAACCGCACCGGGCCAACCTCTTCATAGAGTTTCGGACGGGCGCGGCCGAGCGACCATTTGAAGGCGATCGCCAGAAGGCCGGTTGCTGCGACTGTATAAAAAATGAAAGCGGCATAGGTGAAAAGGGAGCCGATCGCCATGCGCAGGCGAAAACTGTAGCGTCCCGCTTCCAGGGCGAGCAGCGCCAGGCAGGTGATGCCGGTAGAGACCAGGATCCAGTCCGCCTTGCCAATGTCGGTGAAGGTCCGAAACGCGGACCTGTATTCGCCCGGAAGCGAACGCAGCCAGGGATAGGTCGGCACATCAAACGCCACGACGGCGATGCCGACCGTCAGCAGCAGCACCGCCAGAATGTCCTGGGGGCGTTGCCCGGGCGGCAGCGGATCGCGGTTCTGATAGGCGCGCTCCTTGCGGCCCGAGAACAGGATCGCAGCGCGCCGCATATTCCCGCGCATGCGCGCCAGAATATGCCAGACATATTTACTGCTGCTCTGCATTGCCGTTTTCTGTGTCCGTGACCGACTTGGCGTTCTGGTAAAGAGTGATCCTGACGTCTTTGCCGCCATTAATGTTGAGGCCGTCTACCTCTTTTCCCGCCTTGGGCACAAGTCCAAACTCGGATGCTGCCTCGTCAAAAGCGGCTTGTTCCCGGCTTTCTATGGCTGCAATCCGGCAGCTGCCAGGCACAGCCGAAGCCGGATCGGCCAGGAATTCGGCAGCCTGCCTGGGCGACAAGATCCGGGTCGCAGTGCCTTCCAGAAAGATGAAACTGGGCTCATGGAAGCCTGAGGTGACCACTTCACGGGTGGCTTTGTCCGCACATCCGGGGATCTCGTCCAGCGCCGCGACAAGGCGCGGACTGACCCAGATCGGTGTCAGTGCCGGACCGACAAAGCCCCAGACACCCACGGCTACGCAGATAGCGGTCAAGGTCACGGCCGGCATAGCGTAAAGCGACGGGCCGCGCAGCAGCCGGGCGGCGGCGGCAAATCCGAAAACAGCTCCGAGTGCAACAATGACCGCCCCCGGCGGCGATGGCCAGACGCCGAGCAGGACCGGACCGGCAAAAGCGGCAACGGCAAGGCCGAGCGCGGGCAAGGCGGTCAGCACCGCCGCGATCCACCTGACCCAGCTCCGCGTTGCGGTTCCGGCGCCTTCGATCATGGCGGCGGCAACCGGCAACGCCAGGGCCGGCAGAAGCGGCATGGTGTAATGCGGCAGCTTGGTCGCCACGAGTTCGAAAATGACCCAGCTCGGGACAAACCAGGCGACGGCGAAGATCACAAGCGGGCTTTTGCGCTCCTGCCAGATAAGCGGCAGGGCAATCAGGAAGAAGGCCGGCAGCGGCCAGAAAACGCCGAACATTGCCGCCAGATGGGTGAGCGGCGGTGCACCATGCCCCTCCTGCCCCTGCCCGACCTTGCCGAGCAGATCCTTGCCGATGGCCTCGGTGAAGAACGTGCCATCGGTCGCGATCCAGATCGCAACGAACCACGGCGACACCAGAAGCACAAACCAGAGCAGGCCGACCAGTGGCGACGCCGCCTTGAACCAGGCGAACTTGCGCGTGAGCGCAAACAGACCGACCACCGTCAGACCGATCACCATCGGCCCAACCGGCCCCTTGATCAGCACGCTGGCGGCGAGCGCGGTCCAGAACACAAAACTGAGGCTCCACAGCCGCCTGCCCGGGTTCTTCAGCCAAATCCGCGCCAGAGCGCCCTGTGCGATGATGATCGTGGCCAGCAGCACGGCGTCGGTCTTGGCGAGACGGGCCTCGACCCCGACGATAATCGCCAGGGCGACAAACCCGCCAACCAGAAGGGCACCGGCGGGCCCCATGAAGGCACGGGCCAGCCAGAAGGCCGCCAGCACGCTCAAGGTCGCGCCGACGAGTGACGGCACCCGGTACACCCAGAGCGGCGCCTCGGCGCCCTTGCCCGAGAGCTTGGCCGATGCAGCCTGAAGCCAGTAGATACCGACAGGTTTCTTGTGCCGGGCCTCCTCCTGAAAGCGGATATCGACATAGTCTTCCGTTTCCAGCATCTGTTTGGTCGCCTGGGTGAAACGTGGTTCGTCCCGGTCCAGAGGCGGCACGGTCCACTGCCCCGGCACGAACAGGACAAGCGACAGGAGAAGCAGCAGGAACGGTGCTGTGATGTCGTGACCGAACACATGCAGCCAGACCGGCTTGCGTGGCGGCTTGGGCGGTTCTGCTGTCGCGGCATGCGCGTCCTTGCCCGCTTCGGCCTTTGGCTCGCCTGTCTGCGTTTCTGCGCCTTGCATGTCGGTGTCGTTCTTGTCCGCCATCAATTCAACTATCCAGTCCTTGCCCGGGAACCTTTGCCCCGTCTTGCCGGTTTCTCCTACATCAGCTTTTCAAAAAGGGAAACAAGTGCTTGCCCTCCAGCCCTGCTGAGCTATCGTCCGGCAAGCTGAAACGTCGAAGATTCTCCAAGGTTTCCGATGACCCTGATTGCCCATATGACCGATCTGCATTTGCGCCCGAGAGGTCTTGCCTGTTACCGCGTTTCGGACACCAACATGCTGGCGGAACGCGCCATCAGGGCTTTGCAAGCTCTGGACACGCGTCCGGACGCGCTGGTCATCACCGGCGACCTGACCGACCGGAGCGATCCTAGGGAATATGCTGTCGCAAGACAGCTTCTGTCCCGGCTGCAAATGCCCATTTACCTGCTTCCGGGCAATCATGACAGCACGGACGGCATGCGGCGTGAAATGGCCGGCTATCCGGGCCTGTCGGAAACGGGCGATGGCAAGATCTGCTACACCGCCGATATCGGCGCCTGCCGCCTGGTTGTGCTCGACACCCATCTTGCCGGCAGTCCCTGTGGTGAACTGGGCCGGGAACAGCTTGCGTGGCTCAACGCCAGATTGCATGAGGATCGCCGGCCCACCCTGATCGCCCTGCATCATCCGCCTGCGCTCAGCGGGATCCGCCACATGGATGCCATCGGCCTAACGGATGCCGCCGCGCTCGCGGAGGTCCTGTCGCCGCATGCCCATGTCGAACGGATTTTGTGCGGGCATCTGCACAGGCCCATCATCGCCAGTTTTGCCGGCAAGGTCATGACGCTTGCACCCAGCACCGGCCACCAGGTCGTGCTTGATCTGACGGAAGAAAGCCCGGCGCAGTTCAATTTCGAGCCGCCTGCCTATTTCCTGCACTATCACTCGGTTGAGACAGGGGTCGTCTCCCATATGGCTTATGTGGAAAATTTCCCTGGCCCCTTTAGCTTCTATGCCGATGACGGCGTTGTCTGGCCGGGAGACGAAACCTGATGCACCAGTTGAACAGCCTCAGACCGTTCGCCGCCACGCTGCTGGTTGTCATGTCGACCTTGTTGCTTGCCGCCTGCGGCGCCCTACCGGGTGCCGGCGACCTTGAGGACAAGACGGTGCTGGCCAATCAGCCGGTCGACCAGACCCGGATGCTGACTAAACTCAACGCCTACCGGCAACAGCACGGACTTCCTGCCCTGCGGCTCGATCCGGAACTGGATCAGGTGTCGCAGAAAATGGCGCGCCATATTGCCGAACGCGACAGCATGCAGACCTGGGCCCACAGCGCCTTCGGCCTGTCGCAGCGCCTGGACAAGGCTGGTTATGCCAATTACGCGGCCGCGGAAAACCTTGGCGCAGGGTATGCCGATCTCGACGCGGCCTTCCGGGGCTGGCAAGGATCCGAAGGTCACAACAAGAATCTGCTCAATCCCTATGTCACCCGTGTCGGTATCGCCAGGACCAACAGGAACACCGGGAAATGGCGGAATTTCTGGGTGATGACCCTCGCCCGCCCCTACGCGGACGGACGGCCGAGCGTAAGGTGAAAAAAGGCGGGGATCTCCCCGCCATCAAGTTTCTTCCAGAGTTTGGATGACCCAGTCGCCATCCGGACACTTGCCAGCAAAAACCTGAATACAAGAGTCATGTTTTGTTATCGTCCAAGGAGCCGGTTGTCAAACACCCCAGGTTCTAAAACGGAAAGGGCCGCGCGGCGAATTCGGCTTCCGTGGCCGGATGTTGTCTCAATCCCCTGTCCACGACACCCTGAAACAACCTTCTTTTCCCAAAACGCGGTTCCCAGGTGCAAAGCTGCGGCGAGAGCAGCTTGACGCAGGGAATGTTCAAGTCCGGGCGTGTGGCATCGAATTCCCAGACAGTGATATCCTGATCCTCCAGGGCCTGCCTCAGCTCGGGAAGACCATAAACGCGTGCCGTCAGTCGCTCATCCGCAGGGAGCGCCTCCCGAAGCGGCAAGTCTTCCAGAATGGATCCGGCGCGGGCATAGGCCAACTGGCGCGGCATCCGGCCTTGACCCTGCCCGGACGGATAGGCTTTCGTCATCAGTTCCAGCGAATTTTCCGATTGCAGCATTTCCTCAATCGCACCTTCGCAGGCCGACGCCACGTCCCAACCCGCGGACGCGCCAAAAGCGCAGCCCCGCCCATCCGCCTCGTGGGATACCGCGATTGCAACCTGCACCGGAAGGTCGGACTCAAGGTGGTAGACACCCCATAGGCGCGGCTGTGCATCCAGGTAATCGATCAGCGTTCCCGTCAGAATTTCACGCAGCAATCCGGGCTCAAGAAAAGTTATCCCCAGGCGGTTGTACCAGACTTGAGCCACCGCATCGCGCTCGACAAGCTCTAGCAAAGCGCGTTCGCGCGCGCCGTGCCGGGTCGCCCAGACCGCGCATCCGACGCTTGATGCAAACGACAAGGCCTCCGCTCCAGCCCACGCGGCCTCCCTTAACAAAACCCCGAAACTCGGAAATTGTGCCATCCGGCCTGTCGCCAGATTTGTCAGCGCGACCCGCCTGCCGGAAAGCGTCGACCATTCAGGCACATCGGCTGGAATCGGCACGCCACTCTTCCTCAAGGCCGCCGCCGCATGCCGGCATTGGGTCAAACTCAACCCGAGGAGGCCTGAAAAATCTACCTCCAGTTGCTCCTTCTCAAACGGAAGCACGCGCGGATCCTGCGCTCCGAGACTACAAAGACTTAGCCGCTCCGCCAACTCCCCAAGACAACTTATAGCTGCATTCTCCATACGGTTGCCCTGCCCGCCCGCCGGGATCGGCGCCGTCAATTCCAGGGGCGCCGGCACCTGAGAGCGGCACTCCTTCAGCAGGGCTGTGCAGAACGCGACGGGTGCCCCTTGCCGCGTCATGGGAACCAGTTTCACCCGATACTGCGCCAGCATGGGCGCAAACAGTTTCAGGTTTTCATCGGCCATCCGCATTTTAGGCACATTATCGCTCAGATCCAACGACAACAGACCAACCCTGGCAAGGTCCGAAACGACAGCGCTCTCCAACCCCGACAGCTCGTCAGGCAATGTGACCCGCTCATGCCCGCTCCCCATTTCCACGCAGCTCCCAACAAAAGTATCGAGGAAGTACTTTACCTCACCCTGCAATTGCACACCTCGTAGATTATCGGAACTACTATTGCTGGTAGCGCCGACTTCATTCTACATTCACATCGAAAGCAGTCAGGCAGTAGTAATTATATCAGATGAGCTGATTTTTACTAAAGTTTGACTTAATTCAGAAAAGCCCGGTGACCATCCAACCACCAGGCAAGTTATTGCAAAACTTTAACTTCAGGAGGCTCACTATGCACGTCAAATCAACTACAAATAGCGAACTAATTCTCGGCGCGAAACTTGGCGCGATCATTCAGGACAGCGCCGCTCGGACCCGTTTGATCGAGAACCCGACTGAAGTATTGGCCGAAGTTGGCGCCAGGAACGACCTGACAATTCTTGCGGACACCGCCGACACGGTGCATCTGATCATCCCGGCCAACGTCGACGCCGCCCGCGTTGCTGCCAATGACGAAAGCTATTTCGAAGAGCTTGGCAAGGCCGCCCTGGGCAATTGCTACTACGAAGACCTGCCGGAGTAATCCTGGAGACCCAAGGCATATGCCCGAGCCCGCCATCGGGCTCGGGCAATTTTCGTAAAGGTGATCGCATGGCCAGATTCCCCTACCATCAGCGAAACGTTGTCGAACTCGGCAAGCTGATCGCAAAAGCCGCTCTTGATGAGAGCTATCGGACAACCCTTCACGAAAACCCGGCTTCGGAACTCTCGGGCATCGGGCTTCCCAGGCAGACGACCGAGCTCATTGAATTCCAGGTTGTCGATGGCAAACAGCATCACAATGCGGTCGCGCTGCCCTACCGATTGAACCAGTCCAAGCTGGACAACCGGAACGCGGAATACCTTTCCGGCCTTTCGAAACTGCTGAGTGTGAACTGATCCGTGCCCGCTAGACCGAACCGGATCCGTCGAACAGGAATTTCTGAACCATCTCGGCGCCTTTGTCGAAGTCCTGCCGCGCCTTTCCGTCCTGAAAGAAGTTGATCTTCTTCCGCCAGTTTTCCGGATCGTTGGCAAGAGCGGGTGCGCTCTTCAAAAGCGATTGTCGATGTTCGCTGTAAGTCTGAAGCGTTTGGAGCGCCTCCTGCTCGCGTCCCGAGCACAGCAGCGCTGCGACCCGCGTTGTGAGACCGCTGACCCCGACGCCGGATCCCCTCTCAATGTGCGAGATGGCCTTTTCGTAGTCTTCAGCGGCGAAAAAGATGTTCGCCAGATATTCGTAGAACACGCGTGGCACAAAGGCTGCGAGTGAAAAAGCCCTTTCTGCCGTGGCAACCGCCTCTTTTACATCGCCGGAAAACGCCAACCCTTCGGCAACCGACATCAGGTTGGCTGGATCTGCCGCGCTCATGCGCCCCGCATTTTGAAAGGCGCGCCTCGCCTCCTGCGGCATATTGGACAATATGAGAGACCAACCATAAATGCGCTGGTTCACGGCCTGCCACGGATCAAGCATGATCGACCGCTCCGCCAGGCTGAGTAGATTATTCATGCCTTCGGACATTTGGCCATCAAGCAGCGGAAAATGCAGAGCGCGTTTCATGATAATCGAAGCGCGCCCCGAATAGATCATGGAGAACGAACTGTTCATCCGCTCGATTTCATCCAGAATTCCGAGCGCTTTTTCATCCGATTGCGGCGTGAAGTCCCATAACAGCGCATCCGCTTGGCACCATCGGGCAAATACAGCCGTATTTGCGGGATTGCGAAGCTTTCCGGTGGAATGCATGTGGATGCGGCTGACAATCTGGCTGGCGACCGGCGAAATACCGTTCCAGAGCTGCAGATCTATGATCTCATTGAACACGATCTGGCCGTTGTTCCGATCCTCAAATTGGACAACGATCTTGCCCGACCTCTCGTCATGCCGGAATCGCAACAGGTAGCTGCCTAGCTCGTTGCCCGTGACAAGGGTCGCCCTGGGGAAATTTTCTTCACCGAAATACTCAGATTCATATAAGTCGAAAGATCGGAAGGAAGACAGGCCCGAGACAATTTCTTCCCTCAGGTGCATCGCGTCATTCACACCCTTTCTCAACATCGAGGAGGAGACGATCGAGATTTCAGGAAGCCTGACGGTCTCCTCGGTGTTGGGCACCCCTCCTCTCAGCGTTCCCGTCTCAGCCGGTCGCAGAAACGCATTCGAAGCCCAGTCTCCGGACTGTTCTTCCGTCAGCAAATCACGCGTCTCGTCTTCCGGCTCGACATCCAGATGCAGGCGCAGTTCGCGCTCGCAGGCCTTCAGTTGCTGCTCCGCCCGCTCGCGTTGACCGAGTTTCAGGTAAAGCCGGATCAGGACACGGTGCGCAGACTCGTTGGCCGGATCGATTTTCAAGAGGAACCGGGCGCCGGCCTCGCATTTGAGACCGCTGTCCTCGGTCGAGATCTGGTTCAGGTGACGGAAGGCCGCGCCGGTGATTTCAGAGCGCACCCGTTCACGCTCCACCATGAGCCATTCGGAAAATTCCGGATCGATGTCTTCGTATCCACTCAGGAAATCACCGCGCCAAAGCTCTTCCGCTTCCTGGAAATCGGCCGCGTTGCCGCGGTCGACAAGTTCCTGGACCCGGGTCAGATCGGAAAAGAACAGCCCCTGATCAAGCTGGACATGCCCGGGCGAGGACCGCACGACATCGATGCCGGCGGCTTCCTCCGCGGTTTTCAGCTGGCGCAGTGCCTGGCGCAGCGACTGCATCGCCTTGTGCCGGTCCGTACCGCTCCACAAAAGGTCCGCCAGTGCCTCGCGCGGCGACGCCAGGCCACTTTTCCGGCTCAGATACCCCATGATTGCCAAGGCCTTGCGGGTTTTCACCGCGACAGGTTCTTGACTGTCATTCAGGAGCAAGGGCCGGCCAAGGCATGCAAAGCATGACGCGATTGCCATCAATTCCCCGTATTTGACTTACACAGTTTCTACGCGCTATCGCGCAACTGCGAATATCGCGCAACCTGAAATACAACGTCACCTTATCACGCTCATATCACGCTGCAACAGCATGCTTTTTTTGGATGGTCACAGCAGCCCAGCTGCAATCGGTAAATTAAATACTGGTGGGTAGTATAATGTCTAAGTCAGCCAAACCGGACCAAGCTGCTAACGAGCAGGAACCGGCGATCGAAGCGATCAAGCGTATGATCCGCTATACCAAGAAGGAATCGGACAAGGACGGCCGCACGTTCTGCTCCTATTTCCTCGACATGGCCCTTCAGTCCCTGGAAGACGGCTCTGAAGATGTCGACATGATCCTGAAGACCAAGATCACGCCGCTCATGGTGGGCCAGAAACCGGCGGACGCCGCCAAGGCGGAATCGGCCTGAAAACCAGTCCGTTGCGCTTCGCCTCCAGGCCGGTCATGGGCTAATCCCGGCCGCGTGGCAAAGCGCGCGAAGACGACAGATGACCGAGCGCCACGGGGCCGCAGTACACGCGGACCTTTGGCGCTCGTTCTGTTTTCGGCAGGACGGATTGAGGAACGGTCGCCCACGGTTCGGTCGGATCTTGTGCCCGACCTGAGACATAGGTGACAGAACGTTCCGGACACATGGGTAACACTTTCCGTTTTTCGGGAGGTGTAGATGCCGTGGCAAGAGGTGTCCAAAATGGAGGAACGTCTTCGTTTCGT
>NZ_JALNMJ010000035.1 GCF_023156505.1 Roseibium sediminicola
GGACGCGCATAAAGCGATTGCCGAACGCGCGGAAGCTTACAAACAGAAGCTTGAAGGCCTCCAGGCTCCGGAGCGCGAGCGGGCGGCTCCCAGGCGTTCGGACGACGGGTATGGGCTATGAACCAAGGATGAATGCAAGCCGTTGCAGCCTGTCAGGCGAAACAAATGGCAGCGATGGCAGTGGGCCGGTCAACTTCCGGGTCCTTTGAATAGATCCGAATATGCCGACGATTGGACAATACGGCCTTGAGCTTGTCCGCAACCTTGCGCGCAAAGAATTTCCCCGCCGCGATCACCCCACCTGGCAGGCCAGGCGGGGTGATCGCCGGCTCCTCGCGAAGCAAATTCTTCGCGCCCCGCGGTCCTGCACTGGCGTTGCGGTCCCTTCGGGATGCGGCCTGCGCTCTTGGCGGCCGTTCTTTTTGTCCATCGGCAATTCGAACAAAGGAACCGGAAGATGACCGACACCCTCACCAACTACATCCAGTTCGCCGGCGACAAGCTCACGGGCAACATTGCAACTCTGGCCTTCGACGTCGACGTGACCGGCGAAGCCTTGCGAAGCGAAAACGACAAAGCCCCGAAGTTCCGTCTCTTTGCCAAGAGCCCTGCAGGCCGGCGCATCGATATCGGGGGCATCTGGGAGCGCACCAACGCCAACGGCGATCCGTACTTTTCGCTGACCGTCAACACCGGTCATTCGAAGTTCTACGCGAACCTCGGCCGCTATCCAGATCAGGACGACGACACGCTCCAGGCCGTCATCCCGAATGACTTTCTCAACAGCGATCGCCGGGGTTAATCCCCCGGCCTTCGGGCCGATGGAGGGCGGCGCTGATGTCCGGGCTTCGCCCTGCATGCACGCTGCGCCTGCCATACCAGTCGCGAATTGCATTTATCTGCGGCTCGGATTGCAAACTTCACGCCGTCAAGCTGAAACCATGTGGGCTGTGAGCCCCGGACAGCGCCTGCGAAACAACCGGTTCTTGAACGCTCCCAGGCCGGCTTCGAGCCAAATTGCCTGATGTTGCAGATACGGAATTGACCTCCGCGGGAGCGGGTGTAGCGTGTCGGCGAACCTGATCGGAGTCATCACGTGAATAACGGACCTGTAGAAATCTATCGCCCGCGTGACGCCGCATTCCGTGCGATCTGGGAAATTGGTGTCATCAAATTTAAGGTCTACGATCTGCTTGCTCAAGGAAAGACTGTTACTGGTGAGATGCTCGAAACCGCTGACAGCTTCCTGCGAGAAGAGGTCGTCCGCGATGTGGGGAAAATGGATGATAACAACGGCTTGGGCTTCGTCATCATCCATCCAGGTGATCTTGGCGTGACAATCGCCGCGCAATGGTGGTCGCAGGGATCGGTCCTTTGCCAACGTATCTATCGTCACCAGTATGATGATGTTCCTTTGGATACGATCAGACGCCCGGCTGTCGCGTGCGTGTGGGAACTAGAGATAATCAATGCCGAGCAGACCATCTGGCGCGAAACAATGATGAAATCGCATCCTGACGAGTTTGCATATCTCAATACGCTCGCGGCCTGAAAGGAATGTCCGTTCCGTCCGTACATTGAGCCTTGGCAAGGGTGCAGACAACGCAGTCGCAGTGAATGGCGGCTTTGGCGGTCTGCACCGCAGCAGCGTATCAGCAAGAGAATGACCGGTCAGGGCCGTTTATGGCGACCTGGCGCTATCCAGAGCCAGCATAGGAGTGCCGCACTGCAGCAAGGTCGCTTGAAGCTCTTTTGCCGGCATCAGGACAAACCAGAGACGAATCCTGAAAAACAATGTCGGCATATTCCGAGTGGCGTTCGAAATAGGGGACTTCAAACCTCTCCTGCCGTTCGCGTGCCTGCCGCTCCGCCTCTTTGTCCTTCGCCCTGTTGCTGCGCCGAACGGCGATGGCATCATGCGATGACTGAACGAGCAAAGAATGTTCGAGCCATGTTCGCACAGGCTCGTGCAACAGAAATATGCAATCGCACAAGACAACCACCGGCCCGGCAGGGGGAAGCGCCTTGGAGTAGTGCGCATCGAGCAGACCGGTTGTATGGTTCCATGCCTTGTTCGTCTCAAAAGCGCGCCGCTGTCTAAGACCGTCGATGGCGTGATGAATACCCTTCCAGTCATACCAATTCCGCGGGTTCATTTCCGCTTCGATTACTTCGGGATTGCCAGACGCAAACGCATTGTCAATTCGCTCTCGGCGTTCCTGTATGCTGAAGGCCGAGAACAGGTCGCAATTCAATCGAACGACCTGCTCCGGGTACGCGGAAACGGTCGTTTCACAGAGCGTGGTTTTCCCTGCACCGGCAAAACCGCTAACTCCAACCACACAGACATCAGGCCGACGCATTAAAGAGGCCATGAAATCGATGACCTGCCCCTGATCCACAAAGTTGATTCTATCGTTCATGCAGAATTATGAGCATGCTGCCGGCCATGCAGCAATGACCACTCCGTCCGCATTACCGGCATCTGACGGCAGCTCTTCGCAGATGCAATGAATGGCGGCTTCATTTGATTACATCGCGGTATCATTTCGGCGGGTAAATGTCGGCAGTGGGCCGTTTGTGTCGAACTAGGCACCAGCCAAGATCAGGATCGATACGCTGCACCGCCGGAAGGCCGTTTAAAGCCCTAATTCCCCGTTCACCCGACAGTGGCGGAGGTCTGCGTTGCTTCGGCGATTTGCTCATTTCGAGATTGTCTGATCGCCTTGGCCATTGCACTTGTCAGATCCTCCGGCGCATCGTCGGCTATCAGGAACGAACGGCGGGATTTTGGTAGATCGGGAAAACCCTCTGGGCCCGACAAGATCGCGGTGTCCTCGTCGACGCAGGAGGCCGGAAGAATGCCAATTGCGAAGCCTGCGCGGATCGCGGCCCTGAGACTCGCGAAACTGCTGCTGCGAAAGGCGAGCGAATACTCTCGACCGATGCTCTCCAATGATTTTGTGGGTAAATCCCGCCACCAACAGCTTCGGTCCAGAATAGCCAGGGGCACGGGCTCTGCGCCTAAAATCTGAGCGTCTTTCCGACTTGCCCAAACCGTATCTTCGATGCCAAGCGTCTCTCCTTGCCGGTTGTCCGGGCCGGAGCAAACAGCGATGTCCAATGTCCCGTCGGCGATCGCGGCAGGATACCCTGATGTGCAGCCTGAGGTCGCCCGAACATCCACACCGGGATGCGCCCGGGCAAAGCCTGCGAGCACCCGCTCAAGCACGGTTTCGTCGAAATCGTCCGGGAACCCGACACGAATTGAGCCGCTCAACGGGTTGGTGAAAAGCGCGCTTGCCTGCCTGATCTCGGCCAGGATCGAACTAGCCTTTGGCAGCAGCTTTTCACCTTCAACTGTCAGTGCCATCCCCTTGGGCGTTCGATTGAACAAGGTGACCCCGAGCCCGGTCTCAAGCTTGCGCAGTTGAACACTGATGGCCGATTGGGTGCGGTTGAGCCGGCCCGCAGCCACCGTCAGGTTTCCACAATTGGCGATTGCCAGAAAGGTCCTCAGCAGATCGCTGTCTATAGGTGAACGTTCGATATCATTCATGACGTCTATCGTATTTATTCGTTTTCAATGATGCAACGGGGCGCATAGGCTCCATCCGGATTGACGAAAGGGATGGGCCATGGACGCAGTGCAGATCGCGATACTGATGGGCATCGGGCTCATTGGCGGTGCCTGGAATGCAATCGCGGGCGGTGCGACGCTGTTCACCTTCCCCGCCCTGATGGCGGCCGGATTGCCGCCGGTCGCCGCCAATGCGACCAACTATCTCGCTCTCCTGCCATCGAATGCAGCTGTACTTCCGGCCTATCGAGACGAGTTGCGCGGTCTTGGTTCCAAGCTAATGCCCCTTCTGGTGGTCTCCGGCCTTGGTGCAGTCACCGGCTCGCTTCTGCTTCTGGTTTCCGACCCGGACCTCTTCGTGGTCCTGATCCCGTTTCTCATTTTGCTCGCGACGCTTCTTTTCGCCTTTGGCGATGCGTTGCGGAAGCGGGTACTTGCGATTGTCGGTGAAACCCGAGGAAGCGGTTTGATCTATGCGGCGCTTTTCGTGTCGTCGATCTATGGCGGCTACTTCGGGGCTGGGCTTGGGATCATTCTTCTGGCCATCGCGCAGATCATGGGCTTCACGGACTTTCATGTAGGCAACAGCATCAAAAACCTGCTGGCGACCAGCTTCACGATCCTGAGCATTCTGGTCTTTGGTGTCGGCGGTTTGATCTCGTGGCCGGAAGCCTTCACGATGATGGTGGGTAGTACTATTGGTGGATACTATGGCGGTCGCTTCGCGAAAAAGGTGAATCAAAAGGTTCTGCGAGGACTCGTCACAGGATTCGGCGTCCTGCTCTCCGTAGTCTACTTCGCAAGAACGTTTGGCTGACAAGCGAAGTGGATCAAACCGAAACCGGAAATACGCGCTCAATGACCGCAAGGTCAGCACTGTCACCGTTCGCATCTAATGTGATCCGGGGCAGATGGTTTCGATCCCGTCGCAACTAAACTGAGTTTGTCACCCCGGATAGACGCTAATAATTCGAGCGAGAATCCGGGGTGTTTGCAATTCGAGCGCCGAATAAATGCGCGCCCCAAAGCTCGGTTCCTAAAAAGCCTTTTCCAGCCCTTCAGGGCCGGAGCCATCTTTCAAGGGAAAGGTGTCGGAGCGGACCGGAGGCTGAACGCGCTCCCCATCAAGCGCCGAAGAGAAGCCGTAGGATTGTGGGAAAGGCGGGCCGCTTGCGCTGGCCTATCCGATTTTCTCATTTTTGAAGAAGGCCGCCAAGGCGGCCAGAGCGACGATGCGGCCGAACCGTCTGTTCGGCAGCATGTCGAGGGGATCGAACTGGCTCTTTGCGAGCTGGTAGGCATCCTCCGGCATTGTCCGCGTTGTTTTCAAATCGCCGGGTTGGACGGGATAGTCTCGTGGCGCGGACTTGGCTTTCCCATCCAATAGCCGTCGCTCAAATTCCGGCATGGCTTTCCGCAAAATGAGGGCAAGAGCCTTCTTCGCGGAGTAAGATCGGCACAAAGTGTCGAATGTGGCTGAAACGCCTGTCGCCGGCAGCGGGACATCGACCGTGACGAGGATCCCCGGCTTTTTGTCGCGATCCGGCTTCGTCGGTATTGTCGCGCGGCGCTTTTGTTTCTCCGGTGCCGTGTCAGCGACCGCAGACTTCGCCGTTGCCAGGTCCCCGAGGTTTGGTTTTGGATCCTCGGCCGAAGACTCTGCAGCTTGTTCGACAGGGGGAGTGGCGCTTTCCTTTTTGCGGACTTCCCCTGTTTCAACAAACTCCTGATAGGAGACGGGCGATTTTCTAAGCGGCATCCGCCTTGTCCTTAACCAGAGAAAGAATGTCGCTCGTCAGAGCGTCCGCTTCTTCGATCGCGGACTGATAGTTGCGGGCAATGAGCCTGTCGTTTGGATTCTCTTCCATTTGGCGCATGGCCTGATGGAGCAGGCCTTTGAATTTCATGTCCTCGAAAGCGTTGCGGCTGTGCAGGCCCGTTGCCAGGCAGGGCAGGCCTGCAAGCAGATCACCCGTTCGCTTCTGCGCCTGGGTAAGCTTCGCCGTTGGAATTCTGGTTTTCAGAACGAATGTCGGGACCTTGATTTCTGCTGCCATCGCGACTTTGACCGCGTAGCTAAACGTCTGCAGCGTTTCGTCCGTGTCCAGGACTGTCAGGGCCGTTGGCAGAATGATCGCGTCAGAATTGACCAGCACCATATTGTTGAGTTCCGATCCACCTCCCTGGGTGTCGATCAACGCGAAATCGCAGCCAGCGTCCGAAGCTTCTTCATATGCGGTTTCGAAGTCCGCCTCGTTGTTGGCGAGGAACACGAGGCAGTTGTCATGCCACGTGTTTTTGCTGACCGCATTCTCGCGCCACTCAGAAATCGGTTTGTTGTTGTCGGCTTCGAAGAGCGCGACCTTTTTACCGCGTTCGATGAGGCACGTCGTGACGGCCATGAGGGCGGTTGTCTTGCCAGCACCGCCTTTAAAAGAAACGAAGGAAATGATTTTCACGGATTGAAACCTGTCGTCGGTTTGATGGGGAAGGGTTGCAGAATTTTGCGGTGCACCCTTATTCCCGCATTCCCGAATCTCAGTCAATCCGCAGTCACGCATTTCAGACATTCCGCGTTTCCCAACTTCAGAATTCCAAAATTCCAAAATTCGCAAATGTCAGGAATCCACTATTCACAAATACCAAAACATCCGAATCCCAGAAGGCATGAAAACCCGCATTCACAAGGGTGCGAATTTCAAAAATTAATAGAACACGCGGACACAAATTTCCGCGTGTCCGATTTCCCGCATTTCAAAGCTTCAGCGCATTCGGACGAATGGTGCTGTTGAATCGGAAGAGAGCAACTGAAAGTGGTTGCTCTGCATTAGGGACTTAGCGTAGGGTTCGTGGCAGGATATTGCAAATGTAACACATTTGCGCTTGCGGTGCCCAACACCCCCGCCACGTACCCCCACCAGCGCCCGAGGGCGAGCAGATCCAAGTCCTGATGAAGAGCCAAAACCAAGAAGGAAATCAGACGGCAGACGAGACGGGTTCGGCCTCTCAAGACGATGTCTGGACTGTGTTCAGCGTCCGCATGAGAGCGTCTGAGGTTGCCGAGCTGGACGCGCTTTGCGCCGAGCTGGGTGTGAAAAGAAACCGGGTTTTGCGCACGCTGGTCCTGAAAGCGAATGGCTTCCTGGACTACGACAAAGAGACCACGGACGTGTTGCGCAATCTCACGAGGCAGATTTCCGGGATGGCGACGAACATAAATCAGCTCGCAAAGCAGGCGAACAAAACCAGCGAGCCTGACTTCATCGCCTTCATGGAAGACCGCAAAGGGCTTGGCGCGCTCTTCTCGAAGGTCGAGACGCAGGTACAAATTCTCCTGAACGTGAGAAAGCGAAAGGCCGCTGCGAAGGCGATTTTAGAAAAGGCGCTCGGCAATGGTCAGTGAGGTTGTCGATCCGCTCGAAGCGGTCATGGGCGAAGACTGGGGCATCCTGAAAATTCCGGCCTCGATGCGCGGGCCGATGCTGCAGTATGTCCTCGAACTTCAAAAGAAGATCGCTGGCGGTGGTGGCGGAGGATCGGGATCCAGTAGCTGGACCGATCGGATGACGACGGCCTTTCTGGCTCAGAAGCCCCAGGCCATGGCGAAGCTCATTCGAACGGGCGGCACGTCGGATTTGCGCGGCATTCGCGATCAAATGGATTACCTCCGCAAAGAAGGTACGGTTGAGCTTGAGCGCTCAGACCGGTATTTCGGCCTTGTCGTCGACCAGGCAGCCGAGGCTGAAATGATGACCTCGTGGCAGCTCGCAGACGCCGGCGACGGCAGGGCCGACCGGACCAGTCATTTCATGGTCAGCTTTCCGGAAGGCACCGACCATAGTGCGGCTTACCGCACCGGCCGGGCCTGGGCCGAGGAGATGTTCGCCAGCGGCAAATACGGCGATCACTTTGATTATTTCACAGCGTTTCATACGGACCGGGCGCATCCTCACATG
Organism: Roseibium sediminicola; assembly: GCF_023156505.1. GTDB lineage: Bacteria > Pseudomonadota > Alphaproteobacteria > Rhizobiales > Stappiaceae > Roseibium > Roseibium sediminicola. Next base: position 7,537 of record NZ_JALNMJ010000035.1, read on the forward strand.
CATATCGTCGTAAACCGGCGCGGGCTTGAGGAAGGGTCGTGGCTGAAAGTCTCGCCGCGTGGACATTTCGACTATGACGAAATGCGGTTCGTCCAGGTTCGAGTTGCGGCCGATCACGGAATTGAACTTGAGGCAACGCCGCGATTTGCTCGAGGCGTTGAGGATAGACCCTATACCGATTGTGAGGTGCAGCGCGCCCGTCGTGAAGAGCGATCACCGCAGACCCGTGCTCACGATGCCGTATCTCGTTTGAAGGTCACGCTGGCGAAGAACTTGTTCGTCCGTCAGGTCCGAGGCGAAGCGAGCTTCATCGAAGGCGAGCATCCGAAATACAGCCTGCTTTTGCGCGAGTCGGCTCAGTTGATTGAGGAAGGACGGCAGCTTAAGGCGGCCGGCCCCGCTCATCAGGCGGGGTTGAAACGAACTTTTGACAGCGGTCACAAATTCTACGGTGAGCTTGTGCCGGCCAATATAGTGACGATCAAGGAGATCCGCGAAATGAATGCAGCCATTGACGCGCGGCGGGCCGCGATCTTGAGCAATTTTGAGAAAATCGATTCCGAGCTTTCCTCGCTTCCGGAAGGTCCGGACAAGACGAGGGCCGAACGGCTCACGGCCAGAACCAAGACAAAGGCGGCTCAGTTCATGGCGGACGTTGCGGAGCTGCAGGGCTTCAGGCGTCCGGCCGCGGACAAAGCCTATCAGGGAGTGACCTCCTATGACGACTTCACGGATGAGGTCGCCGGGAAGGCAAAGGGCCTGGTCATGGATCTGTCGCGCAAGGCGGGTCTGCAGCCTGAAATCATCGTTGAGCGTTACGGAGGAGACGAGCCTGTTGCCCGGGCCGTTGCTGAAGGCTGGAAACAAGCCGAGTTACGGCAGCTCTCGACCTACTATCAGCAGAAAGAGGGGTTGGATGCCGATGCCAGCCAGGCCAAGGCAGGATCAACGCTTGAGACGGTGCATGCCGAGATCCGCGACATCTACAGCGCGGCGCGTCGGGACATAGAAGCCTATGAGGGCCGAAAGGCCAGGCTCGTTTCCAGTCTCGGCACGGATGACGACGTGAATGACCGGTTTGCACAGACGGTGAAAGAGACGTTGACGAGTTCGAGGATCCGCGAGCTCGAAAATGGTGACAGGCAAGCCCTGTCAAGTTTGACCCAGGATCCGGATCAGCAATTCATGCTGGCGCGAAGATACCTGGAAACCGAATTGGCGGATGCCGAAGGTGCGCGCAAAGGCAAGATTGAACTCGCCCTGGGCAAATTGGACCGCGACCTGGAGAACGAGCAGGCGAAGAGGGCTGAAAACGCAGAACGCCGGCCGCGCAGGGACGAGGATCACGGGTTGTGAGCAGGACGGTCAAAGACGGAGTCTTCTTCGCGCTGTTCGGCCTGGTCCTGGGCGGGGTGATCGGCTTTCTTTTGGCAGGGGCTTATGTGGACTGGCGGCTTGGCACTCCGCTCAGCCAGTTTGAATTGCTCGATGCGCTCAAGGTCAGCCCGTGGGGTGGTTTCCCTCATCCGACGTATTGGACACATGCCCTTTATGTGTGTGGTGCCGCGGCGCTGCTTGGAGGCATTGGCGCGATCGCATTGGGTGTGCGGCCGTCGATGAACAGCCACGGTTCCGCAAGATGGGCCAGCGTCCAGGACCTGCAGCGGAATAAGCTTCTGGCCACCGTTAAATCCGTGAGCGGGCCGATTTATGCGAAGACCTCTCTGCCGAGAGGCCGCGGCAAGTTTATTTCCAGCCAGGACATTCCGCATTCGTTTATCGCTGCGCCGACCGGCTCCGGTAAGGGCGTGGGTGTTGTCATTCCCACGTTGCTTACCTATCCAGGCAGCGTGATTTGTCTCGATGTGAAGGGCGAGAATTTCGAGAAAACGAGCCGCCATCGCAAGGAGCTCGGCGATCTGATCTATAAGTTTGCGCCGTTTGACGAAGAAGACCGGACACACCGGTACAATCCGCTGGAGGATGTCGCGGCGCTGCCGGAGAGACGCCGGTACGCAGAGGCGCAGCGGATTGCGGAATCGCTCCTATTCCTTCCTGGTAACAACGCTCAAGGCTTCATGCCGTCCGCCAAACAGATCCTGGTCGCGACCATCCTCGTCGCGATCGAGCGCAACTCGGCAAATCTCGGCACGGTTTATGACCTGTTGTCTCAGGGCAAGCGCAGCGACGGAGAGGGCGAAGCCGATTTCGCCGCATTGTTCAAGCAGCTCGCCAGTGAAACTGCCATCGAGGAGGCCAAGGCGATTTATAACCGGATGGCCGGAACCGACTACAAGACGGTTTCCGCCTATATGTCCGTCCTGTTCGATGGCGGTCTGGGACAGTGGGCGGAATACCATGTGAGACGCGCGACCGAGGCCAGCGATTTTTCTATTGGCGAGCTGCGGCGCCGGCCGGCCAGCATCTTCATTGTTGTCGGTCCCAACGACTTGCAAGTGCTGTCGCCGTTGATCCGGATGATGTTCCAGCAGACGGTTTCGATATTGCAGAGATCCGAGCCAGGAAAAGACGAACCCTATCCTGTCCTGCTGCTGATGGACGAGTTTCCGGCGCTTGGCAAAATGGATTCCTTGAGCCAGGGGATCACGACGCTGCGTTCCTATGGCGGCCGCATGATGATCGTCGCCCAGTCGATTTCCAACCTGAAAGCCGCCTATGGCAACGATGGCGCGCAAAACTTTCTAGCGAACTGCCGCTTGCAGTTGTTCATGGCTCCGGCCGATGCGGAGACGCCTGAATATGTCTCGAAGTCGATTGGCGATTTCACGCGCAAGAGCCGTTCAAAATCGTGGCAAATGAACAAGTTCGACGGCACCAACATTTCCGAACGGCAGGAAGGCACACGTCTTTTACGTCCCGAGGATTTGCGCCGTCTCAGCGACGACGAAGTGGTCTTGTTGATTCAAGGACATGACGCGGTCCGAGCCAAAAAGGTCATCTATTATAAGGACCGGGAGCTGAAGAAGGTCTTCGAAGGACAGACCGGCCCCTTACCGGAGCCGCCAGTGGTGATTGCGGCGTCTAAACCCAAAGCAGAGGTTTTGAAAAGCCGGTCCGATGCGGCTAATGGTTCGAGCCCGGGAGATGCGTCCAGGACCAAGGCAAAGCGTCTCAAGTCTCCTCCGCAATCGGTTCAAAATTTGTCCGAACAGCAAGCGGACGAGCTGCTGAGCGAACAAAACAGTCTGCTCAGCCTGATCAATGATATTCAAAGAGAAAATTTGGCTAAGGTCTAATTCATTGGCCGCTCATATCGCCGTTGCCGTGCTTCTATGCACCTCTGTCTGCCAACCCGAAACCTTGCGTATCTGGGACGGAGATTCCTTCCTTATCGGCCTTCAAAGCGGCTCCGAAAAGGTGCGCGTAGAGAACATCGATACGCCAGAAATCGACGGCAAATGTTCTGCAGAGCGTCGCATGGCGGTCAGCGCCAAGAAGAGGTTCGCCGCGATCGTCGCCAATCAGAAGGTTCAAGTCCTGAGAAGCGGACAGGACAAATATGGAAGAACGTTGGCGCATGTGCTGGTGAACGGCAGCGACGTCGGCCAGCAGCTCGTCGCTGAGGGGCTTGCCCGGCCCTGGGCCGGGAGGCGGGAACCTTGGTGTTGATGGTGGTTGACCTTACCGGCTAGCCACGGCTTCGAAGGTGCCGATCTTGCCGAGCAGCCCGATGAGCTTTCGATGCGCACTTCTATGCAATGTGCCGCTCGGAAGGCGCACTAGGAAATCTTCGATAGTCATTCCGTCGATCGGATCGGCTTCTTTGCCTGGTCGCGCGAAGCCCACATAGAGATGCAGTTCGTCGGGTAGGAAAACAAGCTTCCACGCCCCTGTGGCGTCCTCGGCAAGGGTGCAGTTTGGCACGGCAATCGCTCCTCTTTGTCGGGATTTATCACCAGGATGCGGCCGCCGTCTATCGCCGGATAGGGGGATTGACGGAGAAGCGCTGGAATGGATGAAGACCTCACATGCCTGAAATCTCGTCTTGGCTGCGGCCGCATTCGTGCCCGTGCGGATAGGGTCGCGATCAAGAATACCGCTAGTCAGCGTGAATGATCCACCATCAGCGATCGCCTCCAGCCGAGACGGCCTTCCGTGCGCAGGCAACGCTAGCGATCTCCCAACTCAGAACGGGAAGTGCTGGTGCGGGTCCTCGATCGTCACCCAACGGATCGTGGTGAAGGCATCGATCGCAGCCTTTCCGCCGAACCGGCCGTAACCGGAGTCCTTGACGCCTCCGAAAGGCATTTGCGCCTCGTCGGCCACTGTCGGTCCGTTGATATGACAGATGCCGCTCTCGATCCGGTCGGCGACGGCGAGCGCACGCTGGATGTTGGAGCTGTAGACCGCTGCGGAGAGGCCATAGGCGGTGTCGTTGGCAACGCGGATCGCCTCTTCGTCGTCCCTGACCCGGATGATCGGCTTGACCGGGCCGAAACTCTCTTCCTCGTAAATCGTCATGCCCGGACCGGCGTGGTCGATCAGAGTGGCCTCGACGACCGAGCCCGTTCGGCCCCCGCCGGCAATGACCTTGCCGCCCTTGGCAGTGGCGTCAGCGATGATTGCGTCCATCTTCTTCGCCGCTTCCGGAGTGACCAGTGATCCGAGCACGACCTGCTCCCGCGGATTGCCCGCAGGGAGTTTGGCCGTCTTGGCGGCGAGCGCCGCGATGAAGGCGTCGGCAATGCCTTCGTGCACAATGATCCGTTCGGTCGACATGCAGATCTGGCCCTGGTTCATGAAAGCGCCGAAGGCGGCACCGTTCACGGCGGTGTCCACATCGGCATCGTCGAGCACGATGAGCGGTGCCTTGCCGCCAAGTTCCAGAAGCACAGGTTTCAGATGCTCGGCTGCGGTTTTGGCAATGATCCGTCCGACAGCCGTGGATCCGGTGAAGTTCACGTGCCGAACGTCCGGCGCAGCGATCAGGGCTCCGACAACCTCGGCAGCGTCCTCCGGCGCGTTAGTGACCACGTTCATGACCCCGTGGGGGAAGCCTGCACGGCGAAAAGCTTCACCGATGGCAAGATGCGTCGCGGGGCACATCTCCGAGGCCTTGAGGATAGCAGTGTTGCCGCAGGCGATCGCCATGGCGACGGCACGGGTGCCGAGGATCACCGGTGCGTTCCACGGTGCAATACCCAGGCAGACGCCGAGGGGCTTGCGCTGTGCCATGGCAAGCGTTCCGGGCTTGTTGGCGGGGATCACTTCGCCGGTGATCTGCGTCGTCATCGATGCCGCTTCCCGCAGCATGCCCGCCGCCAGCATGCAGTTGAAGCCGATCCAGGGCGCCGTGGCACCGGTCTCACCTATGGCCGTGGCGATGATGTCTGGTGCCATTGCCTCCAGCTCGTCGGCCGCCTTCAGCAGCAAGCGCCGCCGCTCGGATGGCGGAGTTTTGGCCCAGGCCGGGAAGGCCCTGCCTGCCGCCGCTGCCGCCTCGGCGGCATCTTTGGCACGGGCCGCCGGGGCAATAGTTGTGACCGCGCCGGTTACCGGATCATGGCGCACAAACGTGCGGTCATCCGCGGCGGCAACATCGTTGCCACCGATCAACATCCTGATATTCATGAAAAATTCCCTGAGTTCCGGTTAGACAAGTCCGTTTGAAGTTGCGTCGATATGGGACCGCATGCCGCCATCGGCAGCGATGTTGACCCCGCGCAGCCAGCCCGATCCCCGCGACAGCAGGAAGACCACGACAGGCGCGATATCGGCAGGGGTTCCGGGGCGGTCCATGACCTTCATGTCTTCCTCGGCCCGCTCGCCGAGGGTTTCAAGAAAGTCCTTGAGAATGGGCGTCTCGACGGGACCGGGGCTGACCGCGTTCATGCGGATGCCGCGGCCGCGCCAGGTCCAGCGGTTTTCGAGGGTCCAGGCGACGACCGCCTGCTTGGTGAAGAAGTAGCTGTTCTCCGCGGTCACCCCGTTCCGGGCGCAGAAGTCGGCGACGCCGGCATGGGTAAGGCTGTCGGCGGCCTTGATCTTTGCCACTTCGCCTTCCCAGCCGATGCCGGCAAGCGAAGCGAGGTTCACGATGGAGGCGTTGTCGGCAAGGCTGTCGACCAGACCCAGGGTGAGCCGCTTCAGTGCGACCAGATTGACGGTGACGACGACCTCCGGCGGCAATGTCGGCGGCACACCGGCGATGTTGGCGAGCCCGTCGGCTTTCACCTTCCTGAGGTCTTCGATCACCGCATCGAGCGCGGCCTCGTCGGTCAGGTCGATCTTGTCGAACGCGTCAACCTCGGCGGCGGGCTCGTTGCGGTCCACCGCGATGACCCTGGCACCGGCCGCCTTGAGCTGACGCGCCGTCTCCGCGCCGATGCCCGACGCAGCGCCGGTGACGATGATGGTCTTGTCGTGAAGCACGGATGTTCCTCCCTGTGCAGTCAACGGGATTTCTTTTCGACGATATAACCGGTGGGGATGGCTTCGCCCGGAAGCCGCGGGCCGATCCAGCCCCAGAGACCTTTCGGCAGGAACAGGGCGAACAGCACCGCGATGGCGCCGAGCCCGACAAGGTACCAGGCGCCGTAGCTGCCGAACCAGGTCTCGATGACGAAGAAAAGCACCGCGCCGATGATCGCGCCCTCGATCCGGCCGAGACCGCCGACCAGGACCATGAAGAGCATGTAGGCCGTCCAGTGCACGCCAAAATAGGCGCGTGGCTGGAAGTTGGTGTTGGAGGCAAGCCAGAGGGCCCCGGCGGCGGCGGTTCCGGCTGCCGCCAGAACAAAGACCGTCCGTTTGGTACGCATGACGTCGACACCGATCGAGCGCGCCCCGGCCTCGTCGTCTCGGATCGCGGTGATCGCCGCGCCCGTACGCGAGCGCAGCAAGACCACCAGCAGGACGAAGAAAGCGATGGTGACAGCCAGGGCGAGCCAGAGCGTGAAGGATGTGCGGCTGGCGTTCGCGTAGGCATTGAGCGAAATGAGCGAGGTGCCTGTTTCGCCCTGAATGAGCGGGTCGAGGTTCACGCACAGATGCGCGAGTGACGACAGGACCCACATGCCGATGGCAAATTCTCCCTCCTTCAGAGACAGCATGAAGAGGGACGTCACCCAACCCAGCACAGCGCCGAGCACAATCGAGGCGAGGATTGCGAGATAGGGATCGAGACCGGCATCGGCGAGGCGCACGGTGAAATAGGCAGCCGTTCCGAAGAACAGCGTCTGACCGATCGAGACAAGCCCGGCGAAGCCCGCAAGGGCGTTCCACATGACAGCGAGCAGCACGTAGACCAGCAGCGCCACGGCGCGTGCCGACCCGCCGACGCCGAAGAGCCACGGCGAGAGAGCCAGCAGGACCGCAAGGCAGAGCATCAGGCCGTTGGTTGTCCGTGAGGTCGCACTTGAGCGGGTGACAGTGAGTTGGAAACGGGGGGTCATGCACGAACTCCGCTTTTCAGGAGAGCGGTGAAGCTCCAGCCTGCGCCTCGCAGCCTGAGGAAAACGGCAGCCAGAAAGGCAAGGTGACCGCCGATGAGGAAACCCTGCGGATGGATCGAGGCAGCGAGGGACTGGGCGAAAGCCAGTACTAGGGCACCGGTCAAAACGCGCCAGAGCGAGCCCGCACCGCCGATCACCACGGCTTCGAAGGCAAAAAGCAGCTGCACCGACCCGCTGTAGGGACCCCAGGCCGCACGCAGGCCCATCGCGGTGGCGGCGATTACGCCGGTCGCAATCGCGGCGGTGCGGGCGGTATCGATGCCGAGCAGCGCCGCGGTGGCACGGTCTTGCGACGTCGCCTGGATGCGGTGTCCGAGCCCGGTGTGGCGGAGCATCCATTCAAGCAGGCCTATCTGCACCACGGAGGCGAGGAGGATGTAGACGCTGATCTTGCCGACGAAGAGGGAGCCGGGCAGCTCGAAGGAAGCCCATGTCAGGTCTCCGACGAGCGGTGCCAGCGAAATGCTGTCGGCACCGAAGACCTGGAAAATCAGATTGTCGAGGATGATGGCAACGCCGAAGGTTGCGAGAATGGGCAGCAATTCGCCGCCCCTGGAAGCGCGCGCCAGCACCGCGTGGTGGAGGGCCATGCCGAGAGCGAACATTGCTGCGGCGACGACAACGATTCCCGCGGGCAGCGGAATGCTCAGCCGCTCCCCCAGCACCCAGAGCGCATAGGCCGCGAGCACGATCAGCGTGCCGTGCGCAAGATTGATGATGCGCATTACCGAATACATGAAGGCGAGACCGGTCGCGAGCAGGGCGTAGTAGCCGCCGAGCAGGATCGCGTTGATGATTTGGGACGTCATGCGGCTTCTCCCTCGATATGGCCGAACGAGGCGGCAGCGAGAGCGTCAAGGCTGGTCTCTGCCGGTTTCGCGCGCAGGGTCACATGACCCTCGCACATGACAATGAGCGCGTCGGCGGTGCGCAGCGCCCTGGAGAGATCCTGTTCCACCACGAGTAGAGCCAGGCCCATTTCGCGAAGTTTGGCGAGCGCGGCGTAGGCAAGATCGACAGCCGCCGGGGACAGACCCAGAGAGACCTCGTCGAGCAGGATCGCTTTCGGATTGCCCATCAGGGCCCGGCCGATGGCGACCGCCTGCTGTTCGCCGCCCGAGAGCTTGCCGGCCGGCGACCGGTCGAGCCTGGCGAGATTTGGAAAGGCATCGTAGACCGCGTCGACGCTCCAGGGGCCGTCCCGCGCGGTGGCTGCGCCGAGCGTGAGGTTTTCGCGCACGCTCATCTGTGGAAAAAGCCGCCGGCCTTCCGGGACGAGCGCCAGGCCCGCGCGGGCGCGAAGATGGGCCGGGAGAGCCGATATGTCGGCCCCCGCCAGGCTGACGTCTCCGCTGTAGGCACGATGGTCTCCGGCGATCGAGCGAAGAAGGGTCGTCTTGCCGGCGCCGTTGGCTCCCAGCAGGAACAGCATTTCCCCCGGCGCGACATTGAGCGAAACTCCGTGGACGGCCTTGAGCTGACCGTGCGCGGCATCGATATGGTTGACGTCGAGCGTGCTCATGCGGCAGTTCCGAAATAGGCGACCTGCACTTCCTGTGCATTGACGACGACGTGGGGATCGCCGTCGGCGAGAACCTTGCCTTCGGCCATGCAGACGAGGCGCGTGCAGGCTTCGAGCAGCAGGCGCATGATGTGTTCGATCCAGATGATCGTGACGCCTCGTCCGTGGATCCTGCGGATCAGTTCGACAAGCTCGTCACCCTCCCTGTCGGTGAGGCCGCCGCCGATTTCGTCGAGCAGGAGCACCTTCGGATCGGTCCCGAGTGCGCGGCTGAGTTCCAGACGCTTGCGGTCGAGCAATCCGAGCGTCTCCGCAGGCCGGTTGGCAACGCGCGCCAGTCCCGTTTCCTCCAGAACCGTCCAGGCCTCGGTGATGGGATCGTCGCTGTGCCGGGTGCGGCCGTGATTGACCGCAACCAGCACGTTTTCAAAGACTGTCATTTCCGAAAACGGCTTCGGAACCTGGTGCGTACGCGCAAGGCCGCGATGGCACCGCTCCGCGGTCGGAAGGCGGGTGACGTCTTCTCCCAGGAGTTCCACGTGTCCTCCGGTGGGTTTGAGTGCACCGGTGAGCAGGTTCATGAACGTCGTTTTTCCCGCACCGTTGGGTCCGAGGATGCCGACGATTTCGCCGGATCCCACGTCGAGCGTGATATCGCGAAGTACCTGAAAGCCGCCGAAGGACATCGAGAGCCCTCCGGCGCGCAGAACCGTGGAAGAAGACGTCATTTCACCTTCATCCGTTGTAGGGGCGCAGGGTGCCGGTGACGGGAACGTTCGGATCGGTCGCGTTTTCGGTGATGACATAGTCGAACTCGAACGGACCGCTCTCCGACTTCTGCCACTGGGTGCCGATGATCGGGCCGGAGGCCACGTTTTTCACCGGGCCCGAGGTGAAGTCGACCACACCACCGATCGTATCGGCCTTGAGGGAAGGCATGACCGCCGCAACCGCTTCCTTGTCTTTCGGATCGTCGGCAGCGGCGAGCGCTGCCATGACGACGTCGAAGGCGGACAGCGTTGCGCCGAGCTGCTGGGTCCATTGACGTCCCGTTGCCGCCTCGTAACCGTCGCAAAGCTCCTTGCCGTTCAAGCCGGTTGCGGGCGACGAATAGGGAAAGTCGCGATGCCAGTAGGCCGCGCTGGCAAGATTGTTTCCAAGGCCTCCGAGCGCAGCGAAATCGGACGGGAACAACCCGGTCTTGGCGATCTGCGCAATCTGGACCTGGCGATGAAGGCCCTGCTGGGCGGCCTGGCGCCAGAACGCGGCAAAATCGGGCGGGATCGGGAAACTGTTGAAGATCTCCACCCCTGCCTCACGGAAGAGGCGGATCTGCTGCGAGTAGTCGGAAGTTCCGGTTTCATAAGCGCCCGGATCGACAATGTCGTAGCCGGCTTCGGCCAGTTTCGGCGCCAGGGCGGCGCGGATCGCATTGCCGTCGGCATCGTTGGGATACATCACGCCGACCTTCTTGTTGGTCGGAATGAGATCCCATTGCGAGACATAGGCGCGGAAGAATTCCTCGACGCCGAACCCGAAATGGTAGCCGTATTTGAACGGCGAGGGCTCGCCGGGTTTCGCGCCACGGCCGAAATACCAGGCCTCCCAGGGCATGACGGTCGAAATGCAGGGGATACCGGCGGCTTCGCAGGCATCGGAGACCGGGTTGATCGTTTCCGGCGTGGAGACGGCGATCATGATATCGACGGCATCGTTGTTGATGAGATCGCGGGCGAGTTGTCCGGCGCGCGCCGGATCCGACTGGGTGTCGCGGTCGACGATCTCGACGGCATATCCCCGACCGTTGATTGTTACACCTGCAGCCATTGCGGCCCGGACCTTCTCAAGAACATAACCGTCGGTCTGCCCGAAACCGCCAAGGGGGCCGGAAATCGGGCTGATGAACCCGATCTTGAGCGGTGTGGATGCCTGGGCGAGCGCCCGGCTGCGTCCGAGTGCGAAACTTCCAATCGTTGCGCCGGTTCCGACCAGAAGGCCGCGGCGAGAGATATCAAAGGTCATTGTTTCCTCCCTGTCCCTTGATTGCATTCGTCAGTCGCTTGAAATTGTCCTGGAGACCCAGCGCAGTTCGGTGAATTCGTTGATTGCCCACCGGCCGCCGAACCGGCCGTAGCCGCTGGATTTCACGCCGCCGAAGGGAGCGTGAGGGTTGTCGTCGATCGTTGCCCGGTTGATGTGGCAGATCCCGCTGTGGACCTGGTGGACCAATGCCCTGGCGCGCGCCGTGTCTGCACAAAAGACGGAAACCGCGAGACCGTACTCGCTGTCATTGACCACCGTCAGCGCCTCGGCGACGCCGGCGACACGGGTGACCGAAAGGACCGGGCCGAAGACCTCCTCCTGGTAAAGCCGCATGCCGCGCTCGACGCCGTCGAGCAGGGTTGGTTCAACGAAGGCATCGCGCACATGGCCGCCACCGACGAGCCTGGCGCCTTTCGAAACGGCATCGCTGATCATGCCGGAAAGCCGTTCGGCGGCGGCCTTGCTCACCACCGGGCCGACATCCGTCCCGTCCCTGACGGGGTCGCCAAGCCTGAGGGCGGCGCGGCGCTTCTCTATCCGTTCGATCAGGCTGTCGGCAACCGCGTCATCGACGATGAGACGCTCCGTCGACATGCTGACCTGACCCTGGTTGCGGTAGGCGCCAAAGATGGCGGAATCCGCGGTGCTGTCACATTGTTTGGAGTTTGGACGCGCGGCGGCCTGTGCCTGTTTTCACACAATTTGTTCGGCCGCAAACTTCCACTCAACCATGGCCTTGCGGCGATCTGATCGAATTTGAGTTGCAGAGCGGTTGGATTTAGGCAGAACGAAATGGTTTCGGATTGTCGAGAATGTCGACACGAATTGCTGCAGAGATCCGATTGATCGGAAGCCATGTCGCGTACGCTCCCGTTTTCGGAACGGCAGGTGAGAATTCTCCGCGCGGTTGTTCAATCCCTTGTGTGATCGGTGCTCGACGTTGGGCATGAGTTGGCGCCGTGCAGCACCATAGGACCTCAGCTTGTCGGTGATCATTCGCTTCGGCGCCAGGCCTTGCTTCTTCAGGAGGCGCGTGAGCAATCGTTTGGCCGCCTTGGTGTTGCGGCGGCTCTGGACGAGCTCGTCAAGAACATAACCATCCTGGTCAACAGCACGCCACAGCCAGCATTTCCGGCCATTGATGCGGACCACGACCTCGTCGAGATGCCAAACGTCGTTCTTCGTCGGCACCTTGCGGCGTAAGCGGCGAGCATAATCCGAGCCGTGCTTGCGGCACCAGCGGCGGATGGTCTCGTAGGAGACAACAATACCGCGTTCCAGCAGCATTTCCTCCACTTCGCGTAGGCTCAGATTGAACCGGAAGTACAGCCAGATTGCGCGTGCGACAATCTCGATCGGGTAACGATGGTTCTTATAGGTCGGGGCGGCACTGCTCATGCCACTCAATTACCCCGACATCCTTGACGAAAAAACAATGTGACAGCACCGCAATTCTCGTTGGACGCGGTCACTCCCAAGTTGGTGGAAGGAAAGACGTCGGCAGATGTCAGCATCCGCGCGGAAATGCTGGCGGTCACGGCGCAGGATCGCCGCATGGTCAGAGAAAAGCTTCCGCAAGTGCACGAGTTCACCTGGCGGAACGGTATCGATAAGGTTGCATTCGGCGAACGTCAGCCAACGAACCTTGGAATCGTTACTTCGGGCAAGGCGTTCCAGGACGTCATCGACGGGTTAAGGCTACTGGGGATCGACGAGGAAGTGGCCAAAAGGCTCGGCGTCGGAGTGCTCAAGATCGGGCTGATCTGGCCTCTCGACCCTGAACCCCTAACGGCATTCGGTGCAAGCGCCAAAGAGCTTCTTTTCGTCGAAGAAAAGCGGCCCCATATGGAATTGCAGGCTGCAAATGCTCTCTATCATCTGCACAACCATCCGGCCATCTCGGGAAAGCGAACGCCGGGTGGCGACCATCTGCTTCCTTCAGATGAACCACTGGATGCTGCGACAGTTGCGCAGGCAATAAGCCAGCGCTTGCTGAACTACGTACCCGAGGACACAAATGAAGTGGCCTCGCTATCCAACGCAAGTCGCGCCTTGACCGACAGGATCAAGACGTGGAACGCGGTGGGAACAAGCCCCCTTGCACGCCGCCCGGTGTTTTGTTCCGGCTGTCCGCATAATCGATCTACTAAAATTCCAAAGGGGTCGTTCGGGGTCGCCGGCATCGGTTGCCACGGTCTTGTGCAGTTCATGGATCGCGATCCCCTTCCCTGTACGCATATGGGGGCCGAAGGTGTGAATTGGGTCGGCCTGCACCACTTCACCGAGACAAAACACCTCTTTGTCAATCTCGGCGATGGTACGTTTTCGCATTCCGGATCCCTAGCTATCCGCGCCGCGGCCAGTTCCAGCGCCAATGTGACGTTCAAGATATTGGCCAATGACATCGTTGCCATGACCGGCGGCCAGACGATCGAAAGCGGGCTCTCGGTCGGAGATATGGTCAGACAGGTAATGACAGATGGAGCCAAACGCGTTGTCGTAGTTGCCGAAGACCCCGAATCCGTTCGCTCCACGCAATCGATTCCGCCAGAGGTGCAAGTTTTGCATCGGACGAAAATGGAGAGTGTTCAAAGCGAACTGCGCGACGTCGTAGGCACCACGGTCATCGTTTATGTGCAGGTTTGTGCAACTGAGAAACGTAAAAGACGCAAGCAGGGGAAAGCGCCACAGCCCGCTACTCGCGTCGTAATCAACCCCGCTGTGTGCGAAGGCTGCGGAGATTGCTCAAAGGCGTCGAACTGTATGTCCGTGCAGCCCCTCGAAACTGAATTCGGCCGAAAGCGGCGGATCGATCAGGCAAGTTGCAATGTCGACATGTCTTGCTTGGAAGGCTTCTGTCCGTCCTTCGTGTCGATCGAGGGAGGCAAACCGAGGAAGCCGTCTCTTCCGAACATCGACCATCTCGTGGCCAAACTGCCGCTCCCGAAAGCGCCGCCATGCGACCGGCCTTTCGGTATGTTACTGGCCGGGATCGGCGGCACCGGCGTCGTGACCGCTTCGGCAATCGTCGGTATGGCCGCACATCTGGAAAGACGCGGCGTCGGCATCTACGACATGACCGGGCTTTCACAGAAAGGCGGCGCGGTCTACAGCCATCTAAGGATCTTTCCGGAACCGGGCGATTATGCGCCTTTCAGGCTCGGGCTTGAAGATGCGGATTTGCTCATTGCCTCGGACCTGATCGCTGCTACGCAGACGGAGCCAATGAAAGCGATCGGCGCGCGCACGCAAATCCTCGCCGACCCATATGTGCCCGCCAATCAAACGTTCCATGACACGCCGGATATTGATCTCGGCGCAGCCCGACTGCTGAGCTTGATCGAGAGCAGGGCCGCTCACGGCATCATCCGAATTCCCGCCACGTCTCTTGCACAACGCGCATTCGGCGAACCTGTATTGGCCAATCTCATCCTGATCGGAGCCGCTGTCCAGTCGGGGCGGCTTCCGCTTTCCACCGCTGCTCTGGAGCAGGCGATCCGTTTAAACGGCGCCGGTGTGGACGCCTCGCTCCAAGCATTCCGTCTTGGGCGAGTGTTTGCCAATGATACCCAGGCAATAGATTCCATTCTGAACCCGAGATCGGGTGACGCGGACCTCGTTCCGGCACCACTCTCCGACCTGGATGCCCGGATCAACCTCCGTGCCAATATGCTGAACTCATATCAGAATGAAGCCTATGCATCGGTCTATCGCACGCTCGTCGAACGCGTTCGCAAGGCCGAGTCCGCCGCACTTCCCGGCTCGACGCGGCTAACGGAGGCGGTCGCGGAATATGCTTTCAAGCTGATGGCCTACAAGGACGAATACGAAGTCGCTCGCCTGCTCTCCGATGCGACGTTCTGGCAGTCGGTGAACGATCAGTTCGAAGGCGGTTCTCCCATGTTTCATCTGGCGCCGCCATTTCTGTTCGGGCGGGAAGGGGCAACAGGCAGGCCGCGCAAACGAAGGTTCCCGGCACGACTCATGCTCCCGGCTATGCGGTGGCTCGCCCGAGGCAAGAGGTTGCGGGGAACCGCGTTTGATCTCTTCGGCTACACGGAGGAACGCCGGACCGAACGGCGACTGCGAGACGAGTACTTCACGATAGTTGAAAGCATGTTGCCAAGCCTCCATGCAGATTGCATCGATGCTGCCGTGGCGCTGGCGTCCTATCCGGACGAGATACGAGGTTATGGCCCCGTCAAGGACGAGGCGGTAAGGCGTGTCGAAACAGAAATTCCAACCCTCAAAGCAAAATTTGCCAACACAGCAAAGATTAAAGAGCACAGCACCAGCCTGGTTGCTTAACCCTGCAATGCACCATCAAAATCTAGGATCAAACACGTAGTTGGAAAATGGAAGGCAATCCTACAATCTTCACTGCATTGCGATGCTTCATCGTCCCATACAGGGCCAACCGTACTGTCAATGTATTTGTCCGCATGGAACCTAGTCGTGTCCGAATGGCACTCAGTGAGCACACAATTCAACTAGAAAAAGCAAAGCAACAGAACTGACGCGACTTATTTCAGTCCTAACACAATAGAGAATTACCGATGAGTACTATCGAAAAGGTTCTCGCGCGCATCGATGCCGATCTCGACAAGAGTTTGGTGCGCCTGTTTGAGCTTCTGAAGATCAAAAGTATTTCCACTGATCCGGTCTTCAAAACTGACTGCCGCGCCGCAGCCGAATGGTTGTCCAGGGAGTTGACGGACTTCGGCATCGATGCGAACGTCCGCGACACTGATGGTCATCCGATGGTAGTCGGACATAAAAAGACCGGAAAGTCGGGCCCCCACGTACTTTTCTACGGCCACTATGACGTGCAACCGGTCGACCCGCCGGAACTCTGGCATTCGGATCCTTTCGATCCGAAAATCGTCATACGAGAAGACGGCACCGAGATGATCGTCGCGCGCGGTGCAGCGGATGACAAGGGTCAACTCATGACCTTCGTGGAAGCAGCCCGGGCTTATGTGGCCGAGACTGGCGATCTGCCTATCGACGTCTCAATTCTCTTGGAAGGGGAGGAAGAGACCGGTTCGCCGTCACTGCATCCGTTCCTCATCGCGAACAAGGATGAACTCACCTGCGACTTGGCACTTGTTTGTGATTCCGACATGTGGGACGCGGAGACACCGGCAGTAACTGTCATGCTGCGTGGACTTGTAAGTGAGGAAGTGTCAGTCAAGGCCGCTGGCCGGGACCTGCATTCGGGCATGTACGGTGGGGCTGCGCGTAACCCGATCCACGTAATTGCAGACATTGTTGCGAACTTACATGACCACAACGGTAAGGTCACGCTCGAGGGCTTTTACGACGGTGTTGTCGAAATGCCATTGGACGTAAAACATCTTTGGGAGGAAATCGGTTTCGATGCCAAAGCTTTCCTCAATTGCGTCGACCTGGAAATTCCCGCCGGCGAGACGGATCGGTCGCTGCTAGAACAAATCTGGACGCGGCCGACTGCCGAGGTCAATGGTATTATTGGCGGCTATGCAGGTGCAGGGTTCAAGACAGTTATTCCGGCGGAAGCATCATTGAAAATCTCTTTCCGCCTGGTCGGCAATCAGGATCCAGTGAAAGTGCGCGATGCCTTCCGATCCTATGTGCATTCCAAGATCCCGGCTGACTGTTCCGTGGATTTCAAGGCACATGGCGGAAGCCCTGCTCTTCGTCTCGATTTCGACAATCCGGCGCTGACCAAGGGCAAAAATGCACTTTCGGATGAGTGGGGTAAGACGGCAGTGCTCATCGGCTGCGGTGGCTCGATCCCGATCGTCGGTGACTTCAAGACCATGCTCGGAATGGACTCTATGCTGATCGGCTTCGGACTGGATGATGACGCGGTGCACTCGCCGAACGAAAAATACAATATGAAGAGTTTTCACAAGGGTATCCGCTCCTGGGCCCGAATCCTGGATGCCCTCTCGAAGGAATGACCTACGGGCAGAAACGATCACCAGTTGGACCCGATAACTAAGACACCGCGCACGCAGCAAGAGCCTTCAATCCACACGATTGGCGTGGATTTGGCGAAATGATATTTTAGGTGCATGGAACTAACTGCGCACGAAACTGTGACATGTAGCGGATGCGCTAAATCCTCCGACACCTGATCACTGTCATCACGCAACAGCCGGTTGGTCGCATTGATTTTCCACCCGGACTTAAAGGACACTTGAGAGGTTACGTCGGCAGCTCGAAACCAATGGTACCCGCATCGAATGTCGAGTCTTCAACAGCAGGCAGGCAGCATTCGCTTCGACGGGCGCTGCGGCGCGGCAAAGCCGCCGCAGTAAATTTAACATTGGTGGCATAGCGTCGAGACCGGTGAACTCTGCCCCTCGTTATTGTAACCCATAAGACATTTTTCAAAGACCAAAGCATCTGTTCACTACAGACATCCCAGACTTGGCAAAGCGTAAATAAGCAACAACTGCTGGCCCGCCGGTATACGCAGATACTTACGAGCACTCGTTTATCACATATTCCTCGGTTTGCTCCCTAACGATAGGCCCGAGATGACCTTCTGCGGATATTCGACCAGTAACGCCTTGGCTCTCAGCGTGCCTTTCACCTTTGTCGATGAGGAAAGCCAGCCATTCCAAACTCCAGACAACCGCCAGGTTGGTGAACATGCTTTGTCGGCGATGTACTTTGGGTATCTGGACAAGAATGCCGGTGGATTAGTTCAGGGTGCTGTCACCGCACAGAAGTTGCCGTCGGAGGCACCCGGTTTTTCCGAACGACTGGCAAACGCTAATCCTTGGATTTCCTCCAGGTTGTCCTGGCGGCTTCATTGGCGACGCAACCGTCGTCGTAGCAAGACGTGCCGTTGTTTCCTCGCGCAGGCCGAACCGCGCGGCGCATGGCAATTTTGATTATGCACCCGCCTTTCTGGCAACTGCGAACAAGTCGACAACGGACGGTTACCGAACCGCCATCATCGAAATGTGCCGGCTGACCACAAAAGCAAGAATGAACAGAATTATTTCAAATATCTGAGGAGGAAACCATGAAGATCAAAAACTGCTTATTACTGGGACTCGCGACTATGTCGCTGGCGACCAGTGCCGCTTTGGCCGGGGAGGATCTCGACCGAGTGATGGAGGAAGGTGTTCTTCGCGTCGCCACCGAAGCCGACTGGGTGCCGCAGAGCTTCCTTGACGACAACAATGAAATGGCCGGGTTCAACGTCGACGTGGCGCGTGAGATCGCGCGGCGCCTAGGCGTTGAAGTGGCGTTCGTTACCCCTGCATGGGAAGTTATCACCGCCGGCAACTGGAACAATCGATGGGATATCTCGGTCGGTTCAATGACACCAACTGAACAACGGGCGAAAGTTCTGAACTTTCCGGCCGTCTACTGCTTCACGCCAGCGGTCGCCGTGGTTCACGCGGACAGTACAGTTCAGGAGATCGCCGAGTTGAACGACCAGCGCATTGGTGCCGTCGCCGCCAGCACGTTCGAACTTTATCTGCAGCACGATCTGACAATCGATGCGAAAGGCGCGTTGCCGTTCGACTATCAGATCAACCCGGGTGAAATTCGTTCGTATCCAACCTCCAGTGCGGTCTACGACGACCTCAGGCTTGGAGATGGAGTACGACTGGACGCACTTATCGACGCAATGCCTGCAATTCTCGCCGCCATTGAAAATTCCTACCCACTGCGCATCGTTGGCGATCCAGTTTTCTATGAACCCTTGGCCATTGCAATCGATCGAGGCGATCAGGAGTTCAACGACGAATTGGCCCGGATCGTTGCGGACATGCGAGCAGACGGGACCCTGACCACAATCTCCGAGCAGTGGTACGGCATTGACTACTCCGCAGCCAAGTAGGCCTTGACGTGCAGGGGCCCGGACTGCTCCGGGCTCCGACCCATCCGGAGGAGATCTCATGCTTTATGTGGACACCGTGGTCGCAGAAAGACTGGTGCACAGGCCACGGTTCATCGTTGCAATGGTGGTTGTTGTTAGCCTTGCGCTGCTGACTTTCAACCTGAACGATACTGTATTCGCCGAAATTCTCAGGCCGATCATCGGCGCCCCCGATCAGGCCGGCTGGTTCGGGCGCTTGTCCATTGCCTTCATCCTGTCGATCCTTTTCATGCTGAATATCGTAGTGATTGGCTTCCTGCAGTTTAAATTGCAGTTGCTGATCGTCTGGTCTGAACTCCTACTGTTGTTTCTGTTCTTCTTCTATGGATTTGAACTGGACTTCGATTTCATCCGTACCAAGTTCTGGTTCCTTGTCACCCAGGGCGTATTCACTACACTTTATGTATCAATGGTTTCGATCGTTCTTGCATCGATCGTTGCCCTGTTCGGGGCGGTGGCCAAGCTGTCATCGAACGGGTTTGCCTATGCGATCGCCAGCTTCTACACGTCGCTGTTTCGCGGGGTGCCGCTGCTGATGCAGGTTTACCTGATTTACCTTGGGCTTCCCCAACTCGGATATGTCATTGACGCTGTTCCTGCCGGAATTCTTGCGCTGGTTCTATGTTATGGCGCCTACATGACCGAGATTTTTCGTGGCGGCATCCAGTCTGTGAGCAAGGGGCAGTGGGAAGCCTCGCGAGCACTCGGTTTCAAGTTTGGTCTGACGATGCGGCGCATCATCCTTCCGCAGGCGATCCCGCTGATCATCCCCTCCACGGGAAACCAGTTCATTGCGATGCTCAAGGACAGCTCGCTCGTCTCGGTCATCGGTGTATGGGAGTTGATGTTTCTCGCAAGAACAGCGGGTTCCAAAGATTTCCGTCACATGGAAATGCTGATTACCGCAGCGCTGATCTACTGGGCCTTGTCGATTATTCTGGAATTGATCCAGAGCCGCATTGAGCGCCACTACCGCACTCAAAGCCATTAGGAGCAGCTCAAATGCCCAACCCGATCATCACGATGACCAGTGTTAACAAATGGTATGGTTCCTACCACGCTCTGAGGAACATCAACTTCTCCGTCGAGCCAGGCGAGAGAATTGTCGTCTGCGGTCCATCCGGGTCAGGAAAGTCGACGATGATCCGAACTCTCAACCGGCTCGAAGCCCACCAGGAGGGCACAATCGTTGTCGATGGCATCGAATTGCACGAAAAGATGAAGGATGTCGATCTCGTACGTATGGATGTAGGTATGGTGTTCCAGCACTTTAACCTGTTTCCTCATATGACAGTGCTGCAGAACCTGATGGCAGGCCCGATGTGGGTTCGTGGCGCGTCCGAAAAGGACGCGCGGAACACCGCGATGCATTATCTAGAAAAAGTGCATATCCCGGAACACAAGGGAAAATATCCCGGCCAGCTGTCAGGCGGGCAGCAGCAGCGGGTCGCAATAGCGCGAGCACTTTGCATGCAGCCCAAGGTGATGTTGTTCGATGAACCGACATCGGCGCTGGATCCGGAAATGGTGAGCGAAGTGCTCGACACAATGACCGAACTCGCCAGAGATGGGATGACTATGGTTTGCGTCACCCATGAAATGGGCTTTGCCAAGGCGGTCGCTGACCGCGTGGTATTTATGGACGCAGGACAGATCATCGAACAGGCCGAGCCGGAGAGATTCTTCGCCAGCCCGAAAAACGAGCGTCTCAAGATCTTCCTCGGCCAGATTCTACAACATTGACAACAACCACACGCGTGC
This sequence comes from Roseibium sediminicola, assembly GCF_023156505.1. Classification (GTDB taxonomy): domain Bacteria; phylum Pseudomonadota; class Alphaproteobacteria; order Rhizobiales; family Stappiaceae; genus Roseibium; species Roseibium sediminicola. Next base: position 28,226 of record NZ_JALNMJ010000035.1, read on the forward strand.
ATCGACGTATACCGCCAGCTTTCTCGGCGACATAGAGCAAGTTCTGAGGCGTTGCCGAGCGGCTTCTGTTTTCGAATATCAGGCTTGGAGCGTTTCGTACTCCATCTTGTCGATGTTTTGCAGCGTTCAGGTTGACACCGCTTGCCAGAGGCAGACCACACGACAGAAGAATCCTACATTGCGACGTCGCAGAACATATGTCTTGCGTGCGGAAGGGTCAGGTGGGGAGATTATTGGAACCAATCGGGGTCTGCTCCGGTAGGGGCAGGATAGTACGTTAAGCGAACCGGACCTTCATATAACGCGCAGCGAAAGACCTAAATGAGCCCAAAATCACTGATGCTGCACGTTGCATTGATGTCCGCTCCTGCAATACGTGGACCTGACGAAATGAACATCTCCAACTAAAGAAATCGAAGTCGTTGAAAGGAAATACTTTGAGTACGAAGATCATTATGGACTGCGATCCTGGCACCGACGACGCCTTTTCAATTGCTATGGCCGTTGCGTCTGACGAGCTTGATATTTTTGGCGTCACCACGACTTACGGGAATGTCGGTCTCGATCATACCACCAACAACACCCTCAGAATTCTTGACTGGCTGGGTTCAAACATCCCCGTCTATCAAGGTATTGATCGAGCGTTGCTTGGGACGCTTGTCGATGCGTCTGAGTATCATGGGGCTACTGGACTTGAAGCACCAGAAATCGGGCAGCCGACAAGCACCCCACGAGAAAAAGACGCCGTGTCGTTTCTGATCGACACGCTACGCTCGTCCTCCAGCAAAGTGACAATCGTCGCGTCGGGACCGCTAACAAACTTGGCCGTGATGCTGCGTCTTGCGCCTGATGTGGTTTCAAAGATCGAACGCATCGTTTTCATGGGCGGATCAACCGACTACGGCAACGATAGTCCTGCCGCAGAGTTTAACATGCTGTGCGACCCGCACGCAGCGCAGATCGTTTTTGATGCCGATGTGCCTAAAACTATGTTTGGTTTGAACGTAACGCATCAGGTCATCGCCACGCCGCAGCGTGTTCAGGCAATGCGTGATCTTGGCAATGATGCAGGACGCGTGTTTGCTGACATGTCGGTGTTCTTCGAAAAAGTGTACCGGGAACGCTATGATTTCGACGGGTCAGCCCTTCACGATCCGTGCACTGTTGCTTGGCTATTGCGACCGGACTTGTTTGAAACTCGTAAGATGAGGGTCGACGTCGAAACCAATAGCGGGTTGAGCTTTGGGCGAACGGTACATGATATCTGGAACATTGCTGAAAAAGGGTGCCATACGGATGTGGCCTTGAGTGCGGATGCTGACGGTTTTTTTGAGCTGCTGACCAATCTGCTTTCAAAGCTAAGATAACCAATTGCTGCGCTTCAAACGATGTTTGAACAGTTCGGAGCGGTCATCGGTTCAGATTCGACGAAGGCCTGAAAAGTCCGGCATCACACCAGTTCGATTGTCGTGCAGCGAAGGTCAGGTCTGGCTCCGTTTCAGGGTGCGGTAGACGGTAGGCCGTGACACAGAGAATACTTCAGCCAGATCGCTGATGGAGTAATCCCCGGTGGCGTGCATGCGGCAGAGTTCGCGCTGCTGCTTCTCAGACAGCTTGGGTTGTTTGCCACGCAGTTTACCCTTGGCGCGCGCAATAGCCATGCCTTCACGGGTCCGCATGCGGATCAGATCAGCCTCGAACTCGGCAAAGGTGGCGAGGATGTTGAAGAACATCTTGCCCATTGGATCGGCCGGATCATAGACGGATACGCCGAGGGCAAGTTTCACACCTTTCTCCTGTAGCTGGAAGGCAATGGCGCGGACATCGGGAACAGATCGGGCCAAGCGGTCGAGTTTGGACACGACAAGCGTGTCACCTTCCCGCACGGCTGCAATGGCCTGATCCAGACCGGGGCGAGCGCGATTGGTGCCGGTCAAGCCATGATCTGTGTAGATGCGATCCGGGGCCACGCCGAGATTTTCCAACGCTTGTTTCTGCGCAGTGAGGTCCTGGCTGTCGGTGGAGCAGCGGGCGTATCCGATAAGTGTGGTGTTCATGGCCGAACTGTACGAATAAGGCCCCTTCATTGCAATTTTTATCGTACTATCTATACGAGACGTTCTTTGGGCCAATTTTGTTGACGGGATGTCGCGGCGAGAAATTGTCCGCTGAGCGATCCTCTTACGGACAAGCCTGCCGCCCCTCAAACAAGAAGGGATGATGATCGAGATTGCCCGCCGGAGCTTCTGTCCCATATATCGCCGCTCGGATGGGCGCATATTCTTTTGACAGGCGAGTATAGGTGGCCAAAACGATGAACCATCAGCTTAACGTACTATCCTGCCCCCTTCCGGAGCAGACCCCCAATCGGCCCCAGCGTTAGCGTCGGACGACGTGGACAAGCTTCGATCGGAGCTGCTTGCGCAACAGTCAACCAGGTTGCGTGGCGTCACCAAGTGACCGCCGGCAGATCTACATGCGGCGTCATGATATTAAGCGCGAGGAACTCTGGTTCGCGGACGAGTGAATGCTGGTGTTGCCAGCGGTGATGAATCCGTGCCGGTTGTTGCCTCGATCGCGCTTTGCCTGGCACGGGGATATTGATCGTGCCGAAATATTGGAGAAAATATTAAGGCCGCGTCATCGCAGAGTGTATCGACTGATGCCAACTTTTGATCGTCTCAGAGATACCACCCGAATAGAGGATTAATCGCCTCAATCACCGCATCGACCTTGTCCATCGAGAGGCCGGCAATGTTGATGCGGCCGTTTTCGGGAAGATAGATCGCGGCCTGGCAACGCAGTGCCAAAACTTCTTGCCGTGTCAATGGAAGAAGAGAGAACATGCCCTTTTGTTCGGTTAAGGCCGACGAGCGCTTCCACGCTTTGAACCCCTCGGCCAGCAAAGCTCGCAATGAGCGTACCCGTGCGGACGCTTCCGCCAGTTCAGCCTGCCAGTCCGCACGCAATCCGACGTCGTTCAGAATGGTGCTCACGACTTCTGCTCCATGCGCTGGCGGCATAGAGTATATACTTCGCGCATAGGTGACGAAGTGTGACAGGACGGTCGAATTGGTTTCGGCATTACAAGTGACAAAAAGAGCTCCAGTACGGTCTCGGTACAAGCCGAAGGACTTCGAGCAACTGGCTGCGACCAGCGCCGGGACAGCATCAAGCACTGTTCTGAACCCCGTTCCGTCTTCCTTCAGGCTGTTTCCAAAGCCCAAATAGGCCACATCGATGAGGGGAATTAAACCGCGATTGGCAAGTAGTTCAGCAACCTCACGCCATTGCTCAAGGGAAAGGTCGGCACCTGAGGGATTGTGACAACAGCCGTGCAACAACACCGCGTCGCCCGTTTCGGCCGCCTTGAGAGCTTCGACCAGCTTGTCGAAGCACAGGCTTTGCGCGGAAGGGTCAAAATACTCGTAGGTTCTAACCTCCAAACCCACATCAGCGAAAACCGCGAGGTGGTTCGGCCAAGTTGGTGTGCCAACCCAGATTCGTCTGTTGCAATTGGTCGCCAGCAACCTCGCCGCCAAGTAAAGCGCAGCGGTGCCTCCAGGCGTCTGTATGCCTGCATACAGACGCCTGGATCCCAGAATGAGATCGGCGAACCCTTCAACAAAGGCTCCGTCGCCTTCCGGTCCGACATAGCTCTTGCTTTGCTGGTCTTCAACCAGTCGCTGCTCGGCTGCCTTGACTGCTCGCATCACAGGCGTGCGACCGTGTTCATCGCGGTACACCCCGACGCCGAGGTCAATCTTATTCGAGCGCCGGTCGTCACGGTACAGCCCGATGAGTGTGAGAAGTGGATCTCCCGAAAGAGGAGCTAAGTTTTCGAACATGAGAGGTTGACCTTGGACGTTTTTAGTTGGCCCGGTTTTCAGCGAGATCCGCTGCCTTACTGGCGCAGAAGTTCCAACCAACTGGATGTCTGTTACCCCACCGACTACTGGCTCCCTCGTGAGTTTTGTGGACTGCACGACTAAAGGAACCAGTAGCATTTTGGTTTGTCGACACGGAATGGACCCTTAACGGCTGCCTTCTCTGCAATGAGCTTCATGAATACGCATCGCAGATCATGACGGCCTTTTCACTCATTGGGGGCTGTAGGCAACCGCCTTGATTTCAATCTTCAGTTCGGGCCGTGCCAATCCTGCTACTTCAAGGATCGTCCAGGCCGGATAGGGTGCGTTGATAAAGTCCGATTTGATCGCAACGCAATCAGCCAGGTTATTCTTGATCCCGACATGATAGGTGATCAACTCAACCACATCGTCCAGCGAAGAACCCGCCGCTTCCAGCACGATTTGCAGCCGTTCGAACGCATTGCGGATCTGTTCCGGGTCCGTATCGGGGATCGTGCCGTCAGGGTTCAAACCGATCTGCCCCGCCGCGTAAATGAAATCCCCGGCGCGCACGGCAGCGGAATACTGGAACTTGTCGAAAATGCTGCTGCCATCGGCTGCCTTGAAGCGCGGATCATCGGGGTTGGTCGTTTTTTTGGGCATGTCTTTTCCTTCTTTGTGTCAGATACGTGCGTTGGTCGGCAGTTCCAGATCTAGGAGGATCCGCCCGAATAACTCGCCGATGGGTTCTTCCTGTAAAAGGAAATGCGAACTCATGGCATGGAGGTCACGGAACGACCGCTCCAGGGCTGTCCCCTCTGGAAGCAGGCTGCCACCCACCGACCGAAAGATTTTCTGTGCCTCGCGCAGCGCGATCGTTGTCGAGGTGGCGATCCGCATCCGGAACATTGCCCTGTCCGTCAATTCAATCTCCTCGCCACGATCAACCCGCTCAGTCAAATTTCGGGCACCGTTCACTAGACCTTCTTCCAGCAAGTCGATCACCGCGCTGCCACCGGCAACTGAAATCTGTGCAATTCGATCCTGCGCCTGTGCCTGCCCCGTCCCCGAGGCCACACGCGTCCTTACCGTGTTGCGATAGGTTTCCACTACCGCCCCAGCTACGCCCAATGTCGGCGCCGCCACAGACAGGGCAAATGCTGAGTTCAGCGGATAACGGAATATCGCACCGTCATTAGAACACTCCGGGTGATGCCCGCCGTTTTGCAGCGTCGCCCAATCCATCATGCGGTGCTCCGGCACGAAAACCTCCGGCAAGACCACATTTTTGCTGCCGGTCCCCCGCATTCCCAGCACACGCCAGGATTCATGATCGATATCGAAGGATTTCTTCGGCACCAGAACCAGCACCGTTCGACCGGATTGCTCACCGTCATCTGGTAAAGTGATCAACAACCCGACCCACGACGCAATGTCGATCCCCGAGGCGTAGCGCCATTTCCCCGAAAGCAAAATACCGCCCTCGGCTTGCCTGACATTGATGTCATATCCGACGCCGCCGGTCAGCATTGGCACGATGGCCGCACGGTCACCGCCAAATACCTCTTCCTGCGCCAGGTCGGAAAACTTTCCCACCATCATGAGGTTTGCTGCAACCAACCCCACGATCCACGCCGAGGACGCACAGCCCCGCGCCACCTCGAACACCGCGCGACTTATTTCTGACGGGCACAATTCCAGCCCCCCGAAACGACGCGGCACCGACATGCGGAACAATCCTGCCTCGACCAGCCGCGCGGCGACATCTTCCAGAATACGGTTGGCGGCCTCAATTCGGCCTGCCTGCTGACTTAACCAGGGCTGCAAGTCGCGCGCAGTCAAAACCGGTTCGGCCGCCACTTGGCGCCCCGCCGCCACATTCAGGTTTGACATACTCTTTTCACCTCCGAACTCTGTCTGTGCCTGAAGCTACAGCCATTCAGACGCGCATGCGGTATCGTGGGATACACCCAAAATTTTTCGGAGCGGAGAATGGAACTCTATCAAAGCGGCACCTGGTTGATATCCGACACGCTGATGAGTTCGATGGTCAGGGACGACAGCCTGTTCGTACGCCGACATTTTCGCAAGGACGAAGAAATATACGTGCAGGAGTCGGTCTCGTCGAAATTCTACGTGGTGGTATCTGGACTTGTTCAAATCGCCATGATTCGTGAGGACGGCACTGAGGTGATCCTCGAATTGATGGGCCCGCAAACGGTCTGCGGCGAAGGCGCTGCCATCGACGGGCTTCCCCGATTCTCCGGTGCCACTGCACTTGAGGAAACTGAACTTCTGGAATTCGACGCAAGCCAGCTGCCCCAACTGGCAGCACACAGCCCCGAATTCGTGGTCGCCCTGTTGCAAATCACCGCTCTAAAACAGCGAGTTCTGGCAGTGCGGCTGGAACAACTTTCGTCGCGTGAGCCTGAAACACGCATCATGGAAATGTTCGCACGCCTCGCCCGGATTTTCGCCGAAACCCGATGTGACGGTAAGCTGATCGTACCCAAACTGACCCACGAGCAAATCGCCGCCATGACCGGCAACACCCGTGTGACAGTTACCCGAGCACTTGGCCGTCTGAAGGAACGCGGTGAAATCGCGATCGTAAACGGTCGAATCCTGCTGATGTCAGAGCGCTTCCGAGATTGATCCGCGCCAGTGCCTGCAGATACCGACCAACGTCTCAAAAACGGCAGATATTACGGGATAGTTCCAACAGGACAGGTCCCAGATGACTCCAGACTGAACCGCCCCGGGTTTACCGAAGAGATTTTGTTTCAAAGATTATGCGGCTTTATCAAGTCGGTTCAAGTTTTCAAAGAAGGCCTCCTCGGCTTCTGTGGGAGTTTTGTATTCGATGGCGCT
>NZ_JALNMJ010000036.1 GCF_023156505.1 Roseibium sediminicola
ACCAAGGGATTTGAGAAACGAATTTGTAGCACACATTGCGAAACGCACTCCCAACATTGAGATGCGTATCAAGTCGCAACCCGGATCAAGACGGGCAACGTGGGGGGCTGCCAACGCTTACAATCTATCCATGTGATAGTGATCGTAAACCTTCAGGCTGAGATATTACCTCAGTTCACGAATGTTCTGTCTAAAACAGTGCTCAAAATGTATTGTAGGACACACAAAAGCAATCAAATCGCAAGGATGAGCACTCCTGCATAGTGTAATGATTTGCACTTCCCTGCTCATCATGTTCAACAAAAAAATAGCCATTGCGATTTGCCCGACTTATTTTCCTGCAGTTGATTATCTTTTCGTTTTGGACACCGATTTCCTTTTCACAAATGTTCTTACCGTCGACGAACCATTCGGTTTCCACTCGGGTTGCGTTTTTTGCACTTAATTCAAATTTTCCTAGATCATAGCGCGGATGTTTTGTGTAAATCACTCGATGATCATGCTTGAATTCCACTCTCACGATACCGCCAGCTGAACAAATCGTGAGCTTATTTCCAATAATTTGCTGCAGGTCCTCTTCCGAACTCATGTCTAGTTCGAATGGACTCAGAATATCTGCTCTCAACTGCGACGTCGATAACAACAAAAAACAAATCATAATCGTCATTTTATTGAGCATTGGGAGCTCCTACTGAGCCTTTATTCAATTCAGGCAGCGACCTGCATCGCTGTCAGCTCATCTTACATTTTGCTTTTCGCTCGCATTGGAAATGCTCAGCTTTTTCATTTAGCTAGATCTAAAACGAAGATCCGGAAGGTTTGTCCTCAAAAGAGCGGATACTTCCATTGTCCGATCTCGATTTCGATCGCCCATCGGAGTTCTAATTTCATCTTGAACGGCCGACTTCAGCACCTTCAATCCACATCATCCTCATCCGCCATATAGGCGTGCCAGAGGTCCGGGCGGCGGTCGCGGGTCAGTTTTTCGGATTCCGACATGCGCCATTCGTGGATTTTCTTGTGATTGCCCGAGGTCAGCACTTCGGGGATCGTCAGGCCCTCGAACTCCGCAGGTCGTGTGTAATGCGGATGTTCCAAGAGGCCGGTCTCGAAGCTTTCCGTGTCCGCGCTTTCCATGTTGCCCATGACACCCGGGATCAGCCGGATGATGGCGTCGAGCAGCGTGATCGCGCCGATCTCGCCGCCCGAAAGGATATAGTCGCCGATGGAGACTTCCTCGAGATTGCGTGCATCGATCACACGCTGGTCGATGCCCTCGAAGCGGCCGCAGACAATGATGGCACCCGGGCCCTCGGCCAATTCATGGGCCCGTTTCTGGGTGAAAGGCAGCCCGCGCGGGCTCATCAGGAGCCTTGGCCGCGGATCGTCCGCCGGCGCCGCGGCATCGATGGCCTTGGCAAGGATATCGGCACGCAGCACCATGCCGGCGCCGCCGCCTGCCGGCGTGTCGTCGACGGAGCGGTGCTTGTCGGTCGCAAAATCGCGGATCTGGCTGGTCTCCAGCTGCCACAGGCCCTTGTCCAGCGCCCGGCCGGAGAGGCTTTGGCCGAGTGGCCCCGGAAACATGTCCGGATAGAGCGTCAGAATGGTCGCCTTGAAAGCCATGGGGCCAGCCAATGTCTCGCTAAAGTCCTGATTACGTTTCAAAACGGCCTTTTGGTTAAAGGTCCGTTAACCCCGTTCACTGAATTCCTGTGAAATTCACAAGGTAATTTTCAAACGGAAAGTTCTGATTAAGGCTCCCTCCCTAGTGTGGCAAGTGCGTTTCAATCGGGTCTTTCATCGTGGCCAAGTTTCCAGTCTTTCGTCTGACCCTTCCGGGGTTCATCCAGACCTATGTCGACCGGCATTATCTCGACATTTCGCTGAGCCGTGTCCTGCCGCTGCTTGCCTTGATGACCTTCGGCGTTCTGGTCGGCCTGGTGTTCAACACCGGCGTCGGCCATCCCTATGACAAGGTCATTCATATCGGCTTTTTCGCGTTGCTGACCCTGTCGATCCACGCGCTGTTCTGCTGCCGGCTGCGCATCTCCGCCGTCGTCGCCTTTGGCATGGGTCTCGCCGGCGAAGTGGCACAGGGATTTATTCCCCATCACGAGATGTCCCTGCAGGACGCGGTCGCCAACGGCATCGGCGTTGCCCTGATTGTCGCCCTGATCGCGCTGATCCGGTCCGAAACCCGCCAGGCGGTTCGGGACGAGGCGCCAGAGGAAGAAGAGCTCAATCTCCGTCAGATGGGCCTTGAGCCCGTGCGCACACGCTATCTGTCGGGCGCGTCCTCGGAAGGCTCCGGATCCCCTTCGGAGAAATAATCCTCCGGCAGGTCCACGCGCACCAATCCTTCGTCCAGACTGATCTCAGGCACGAAATCCTTCGTGAACGGGATATAGAACGTGCGGCCGCGTTTCGGCCGGATCTCCAGGAGATCCCCGGCGCCGAAATCCTGCACGGCCACGATCTTGCCGAGCGTCTCGCCGCTCTGGTCAAGAACGTCGAGCCCGGTCAGGTCGGAATAGTAGAATTCGTCTTCGTCAGGCTCGGGCAGCTGGTCGCGGGAGATGAAAAGCTCGATCCCGTTCAGTTCTTCGGCCTGGTTGCGGTCATTGATGCCCTTGAACTTGGTCACCACCACCGTCTTCTGCACCCGCGCCTTGTCCACCTCGAAGGATCTTTTGCCGTCCCGCGTGGTCAGGATGCCGTAATCGGCAAAGGAAAGCGGATCATCGCCAAACGGCTTGACCCGCACTTCCCCGCGAATGCCGTGGGCGGCACCGATTTTCGCCATCAGCACCTTCTGATCGTCTGTCGACATGTCACAAGGTCTCCGCTGAAGTAGCCGGTGCGCCCAGTCTCATCGGCTTATTCAGCAGCAGCTTCTTCGGAAGCGGCTTCTTCGGCCGGTGCGGCGGCAGCTTCAGCGGCAGCAGCTGCGGCTTCTTCTTCAGCCTGACGCTTGGCTTCCAGGCGTTCCTTTGCCTTGGCGCCCAGTTCGGCTTTCTTCGGGTTGTTGCGCGGATCGCGCTTCAACAGGCCGGCGGCGTCCAGGAAACGGTGCACGCGGTCGGTCGGCTTGGCACCGGTTTCGAGCCAGTACTGAATGCGCTCGACATTCAGCTGCACGCGGTTTTCGGAATCCTTCGGCAGCATCGGGTCATAGGAACCGACCTTTTCGATGAAGCGGCCATCGCGCGGGGAGCGGATGTCTGCAACGACGATGCGGTAATACGGGCGCTTCTTGGAACCGCCGCGTGCCAGGCGAATTTTCGTAGCCATTTTGTTTCTCCAGTTTGTTCAGTTGCCGGCTTCAGCGGCAATGGCTTCGTGGTGCCGGATCACTTCCCGAACGATGAAGTTCAGGAACTTTTCGGCAAAGTCAGGATCGAGATGGGCGTCGCTGGCAAGCTGACGCAGCCGTTCGATCTGAATTTTCTCCCGCGCCGGGTCGGCCGGCGGCAGGTCGTTGGTGGCTTTCAGAACGCCCACTTTCTGGGTGCACTTGAACCGTTCGGCGAGCATGTGAACCAATGCCGCGTCGATATTGTCGATGGATGAGCGCAGAGCTTTCAGTTCGTTGAGGGCCTCGCTGTCACCCAGCCGGGTTTCCGCTTCGCTCATCGTTTCTTGCCCTTGCCCATGCCCGGGAGACCCGGAAGTTTCGGACCGCCAAGGCCCGGAAGACCCGGCAGCCCCATGCCCGGAGGCAGTCCGGCGCCGCCGAGACCGCCGGGCAAGCCTTTGGGCATCTCCATGCCGCCGGGCAGCTGGCCGGACTTGGCCATTTCCTCAAGCTGCTTGGGGTCGACATCCGGCATACCGCCGCCCATGCCGCCCATCAGCTTGCCGAGCATGCCTTTGCCCTTGCCCATCTTCTTCATCATGTCCGCCATCTGGCGGTGCATCTTCAGAAGCTTGTTGACCTCGGCCACCTGCACGCCGGAACCGGCGGCAATGCGCTTCTTCCGGCTGGCCTTCAAAAGATCCGGCTTCTTGCGCTCGGTCGGCGTCATCGACTGGATGATGGCGACCTGGCGCTTGAACATCTTGTCGTCGATGTTGGCAGCCTCGATCTGCTTCTTCATCTTGCCGACACCCGGCAGCATGCCCATCATTCCGGACATGCCGCCCAGCTTTTCCATCTGTTTCAGCTGCTCGGCGAGATCATCCAGGTCGAAGTGACCCTTCTGCATCTTCTTCGCCATCCTGGCGGCCTGTTCCGCGTCGATGGCTTCCGCCGCCTTTTCCACCAGCGAGACGATGTCGCCCATGCCGAGGATGCGGTCGGCGATCCGCTTGGGATGGAAGTCCTCCAGCGCGTCGGATTTTTCGCCGGTACCGATCAGCTTGACCGGTTTGCCGGTGACCGCCTGCATCGAGAGCGCCGCACCGCCGCGGCCGTCACCGTCCATACGGGTCAGCGCGATGCCGGTGATGCCGACGCGTTCGTCGAAGCTCTGCGCCAGATTGACGGCGTCCTGACCGGTGAGCGAGTCGGCGACCAGCAGGATTTCATGCGGCTGGGAAGCGGCCTTGACCTCGGCCATCTCCACCATCAGCGGTTCGTCGATATGAATGCGGCCGGCCGTATCGAGCATGACCACGTCATAACCGCCCAGCTTCGCGGCGGACATCGCCCGCTTGGCGATCTCGACCGGGCCCTGGCCCTCGATGATCGGCAGCGTATCGACGTCGTTCTGCTCGCCGAGCACTTTCAGCTGCTCCTGCGCCGCCGGACGGCGGGTGTCGAGCGAGGCCATCAGCACCTTGCGCTTGTCGCGCTGGGTCAGGCGGCGGGCAATCTTGGCCGTGGTGGTCGTCTTACCGGAGCCCTGCAGACCGACCATCATGATCGCCACCGGCGCCGGCGCGTTCAGGTCGATCGGCTGGGCTTCCTCGCCCAGCATTTCCACCAGCTGGTCATGAACGATCTTGACGACCATCTGGCCCGGCGTCACCGATTTGACGACCTCCGCGCCAACGGCGCGGTTGCGGACCTTGTCGGTGAAGGAGCGCACGATCGGCAGCGCGACGTCAGCTTCGATCAGCGCGCGGCGGATTTCGCGCAGCGCCTCGTTGACGTCGTTTTCCGACAGCGCACCGCGGCCGGTGAGCTTGTCGAAAATACCGCTTAGTCGATCTGACAGGCTTTCAAACATCAGGGGTCCTTGAGCATTCTTCGTTTCGGGAAATCTCCCGAACCATATGGGCAGCAGCCGCTCAAATCCAACCGGATTGCCTTGCGCAAAGCAGTTTGACACCCGAGGGCGCATCGCGCTGTCGGGTGGTGACCTCCGGGCGCTCTTTATACCTGTGCGGGTCCCGGTCGGCGGATCAGATTGTCAGTCACTCATATGGAGTTCGCGGGGATATGCCTGAAAGAGGGGTGAGAGTCAAGGAAGATGGCGGATTTCAGTGATTCGCCATCTCAGCAATCCTTGCGGCGCTTCCAGAGCTGTCACCCCGGACAAGCGTAGCGCAGATCCGGGGCCTACTCGCAATTCAGCTTGCCGAAGCTCTGGGCCTTTTCTCAAGACGTCATTGCATTATTTGATTGCTCTGGAAATGAGTGGGGCCCGGATCTCCCTTCGGTCGTCCGGGGTGACACCGAGCGTAAAGCAATTATTCCCATAACCGGCCCCCACCTCACGCCATCATCGCGTTTGTGCTGATTGCGATCGACGTCAGGATGGCCGCGGTGAGCAATACCGAGGCCAGACCCAGCAGCAGCCCCAGGATCACCACCAGCCCGTCGCGTTCGACAATGCCGACGCCGGCAATGAACAGCGCCGTTGCCGGAAACCAGCCGCTGAGCGGCACCGGCAGAAACAGCGCGAACGCGATCACGAACAGCGCGAGCCCGAGCGTGCGTTCATGTTTGGGAGCGAGCATGCCTTCGTAACGCCGGACCAGCATGCGCTCCAGGCGGCGGGTGATCGGACGCAGGCGCGCCATCGTTCGCCTCAGCTTGGTGTGGTCCAGCTTGAGGCGCGCCAGCGGTCCGGGCAGTTTCACATGCGGAAAACCGAGCACCATCTGAAGCGTGGTCACCAGCACGGGCAGTCCGGTGATGAGCGAGGAGCCGGGCGGCAATGGCAGCAGCGTCAGCAGGGAAAACAGCACAATCGCCCAGCCGAACGAGGTCTCGCCCAGCGCGGACAGCAAATTACCGAGCGTCAGTGTCCCGTCCCGGTGCTGGTCGCGCGATCTTCGCAGGATCGGCAGCGACAGCGAAGGTCTTCGGCGTCTCTCGCCCTGCATTCACGTTTTCCGTTACAGCCTCTGTGTCGCGCCGGGTCTATCATTCCATTTGCAAGATTGCCAACGCGGAGTTGCCGGAAGTGCCGTCAGCTCCGCTTCGACGTCTCGTACCGTGCCGAGACATCGTAATAGTCCTCGAACCCGATCCGCTGCCGCAGCTCCTTGAAATCCATCAGGTCCGGCGTCCGGTCGTTATCAGTCTTGAGCTGTTCCAGGGTTTTCACCATGGCTTTCATGGCACTTGCCATCAGGGTCAGGGGATAAGCGGCAATGGCATAGCCGATCTCTTGAAGGTCCTTGTGGGAGAGATCCGGCGTTTCGCCACCTTCGACGATGTTGGCCATTTTCGCTCCCGGCAGCTCCCGGCAGATCTCCTGCATTTCGGCGACTGTCTTCGGCGCTTCGACGAACAGAATGTCCGCGCCGAGCTCCTTGAATTTTCGAGCCCGGTCGATGGCCTCGGAGAGCCCGTGTTCGTGGCGGGCATCGGTGCGCGCCAGGATCAGAATGTCGGCGCCCTCCTGCCGTGCGTCGACCGCCGCCCGGATCCGGTCGAAGGCCTCCTCGCGGCCGACCACCGCCTTGCCCGGCGTATGGCCGCAGCGTTTCGGCGCGACCTGGTCCTCGATCATCACCGCCGCAGCGCCGGCGCGGGCAAAACCGGCAACGGTGCGCCGGACATTCATGGCATTGCCGTACCCGGTGTCGCCATCGGCGATCAGCGGAATGGCGAGGCTTTCCGTGATGTTGCGCGCCTGGTCGAGCACTTCCGAATAGGACATCAGCCCGAGATCCGGCTGGCCGATCCTGGAGGCGGAAGTGGCAAAACCTGACATGAAGGTCAGATCGAAGCCGGCCTGTTCGATCAATCTGGCGGACAGGGCGTCATAGCAGCAGGGCATGACATGCAGCATGTCTTGCGCCAGCAGCGCGCGGAGCGTTTCGGCCGGAGACGGCATTTATTCGAAAACCTCAGAGCTTGAACGGAATATAAAGTGCCAGGTCGGTCCAGATATAAAGGATCACGACCGAGAGCAACATGATCACCAGGAACGGCAGCACGCCGCGGGAGACTTCGGTCAGGCCCGCCTTGGCGACCGACTGGATGACATAGAGATTGAGACCGACCGGCGGCGTGATCAGCGCGCATTCGACCATGACGACCATATAGACGCCGAACCAAACCGGGTCGATGCCCAGCGCCAAGGCCGCCGGCAGCAGCACCGGTGTCATGATCAGCACCATGGACAGCGCCTCGAACACCAGCCCCATCACAAGGAGCACAATCGACACCACCAGGATGAAGGCCAGAGGCGTGTCGATGGTCTGGCTGATCAGAACCGAGATATCCTGCGGGATCCGGTAAAGTGTGATTGCCTTGCCGAACACCTTGGCCCCGGCAACGATCAGCAGGATCGCGACGGTGGTGACCATGCTGTCGAAGATCGCTTCCCGAAAGGTCTTGAAGGTGAGCCGCCCCATGGCAAGCGTGATCACCAGGGCGCCGGCGAGGCCCAGCGCCGCCGCCTCGGTCGGTGTCGCCGCCCCGGTATAGATGACGCCGATGACATAGGCCGCAAGCAGCATGGACGGCAATGCGCGGAGCGTCGCCAGCAACCGTTCGTCCCAACCCGCGGCCGGTTCCGGCTTGAAGCCACCGAACCAGCGCGCGTAGATCATCGAATAAACGATGAACAGCGCCACCAGCAGCAGACCCGGACCGATCCCGGCCAGGAACAGGTCCAGCACCGACTGTTCGGTGACAAAGGCATAGACGATCATCGGAATGGACGGCGGGATGAGAATCCCGAGGGTTCCACCCGCCGCAAGCAGGCCGTAGACGAAGCGTTTCTGGTAGCCCCGGCCGATCATTTCCGGAATGGCGACCGTGCCGATCGTGGCGGCGGTCGCTACCGACGATCCGGAAATCGCGGCGAAGATGCCGCAGGAGAGGATCGTCGCCACCGCCAGACCGCCCGGCCAGTGCCCGACCCAGGCATGCACCGCGGCAAAGAGATCCCGTCCGACGCCACCTTTCAGGAGAATGTTCGACATCAAGAGGAACAGCGGCACGGCCAGCAGGATGAACCCGTCCAGCGTCGACAGGATCGCCTGCGGCGCCATCAGCGGTGAAAACCCGCCCAGCATCAACATGGCAAGGCCAAGCCCACCGAGCGCAAAGGCCACGGGCACACGGATGAGCAGAAGCGCGAACAGCGCTGCGAGGATCAAGATCACGGTCATGTTTCAACACCACCGTGCTTCCCGGTATCGCCCGGCTCGATGCCCCGCAGTACCTTGCCGAGTTCGACCAGCGCCTGCAGGAACAAAAGCGCAAATCCGACCGGAACCGCCAGTTCGGAAATCCAGGTCGGCAGATCCAGCATGGATCCCGTGGTTCGGCCCCGCTCGAAGGAATCGTAGAAGATGCCACCGCCCTTCCAGGCAACAACCGCGCTAAAGGCCGTGATGGCAGCCATGGCAAGCCCTTGGCACAGACGGCGGCCGGTCCGGTTCAGCCGCTCGGTCAGCACATCCACCGCGATGTGCCGGTTCGCCGCCAGCAGCCAGGGCATGGCGATCAGCGTGCCCCAGATCAGGCAGAGCTGAGAGAGTTCCGCCGCCCAGATGGTCGGCGCGACAAACAGATAGCGTGCCGCCACCTCATAGGTGAGCATCCCCCCGGCAAGGAGAAACAGCAGCGCCGCGATCCAGGCCAGCGCCAAGAGCGGAAACGACAAGGCTTTCATGAGATCATCCGGCGCCAGACTTTTGCGGCAACTATCTGGAGAAAAAGGAGAGTCGGACGGGAAACGGCCAGCTGCTGCCGGCCGCTTCGCTCAATTTGAACCCTCTGGGGTCAGAGGTTTTTCGCGGCGTCCATGATAGACTTGCCGAGATCGCCCGTCTTTTCGATGTAAGCCTCATAGACCGGCTGGCTGACGGCCTTCCAGGCGGCCATTTCGTCCGCCGTCGGCGTATAGACGGTCATGCCGTTTTCTTCCGCCGCCGCGTAGGCATCCGCCTCGATCTGAGACATGCGATCGCGCACATCGGCCTCCGCTTTCAGCGCCGCTGCCTGGATGATCTCCTTGTGTGCATCCGGAAGCCCGTTCCAGAAATCGGTGTTCACCACGACAATGAACTCGATATCGGCATTGTTGGTGACTGTGATCGTGTCCATCACGTCCCAGAGCTTGCGCGATTTCACGCCCGAAACCCCGGTCATGCCGATATCGACCGTACCGCGCTGGTAAGCGAGATACTGCTCGGACCCGGAAATCAGGGTCGGTGCGCCGCCGGCAGCCGTAACGAAATCGCCCAGCGTCTTGCCGAAGACACGCACCTTCTTGCCCTTCATGTCGTCGGGTGTTTTCACCGGAGCACCGTTGGACAGCATGATCGCGCCGCCATATGCCTGCCACCACAGCACGGTCGAACCGGTCTCCTTGATGGCGTCGTCCAGCGGTCCACGCACTGGCGACCCGGGAGCCACGGCGGCCCGCACCTTGTCTTCCGTGTCGAACAGGAACGGCTGATAGAAAATATCCACCGCCGGCACATCGCCGACATAGCGGGTCAGCGAGGCCACGCCCATTTCGATGGCGCCGGAGCCGACCGCTGCCGGGACTTCCTTGTCCTTGTAGAGCTGCGCGGAATCATAGATTTCGACGGCAATGTCACCGTTTGAGTTTTTCTCCACCTCATCCTTGAACAGCTGCAGGTTCTGGCCGAGATGGCTCGTCAGCGGCAATTGCAGCGAAATGCGCAAGGTGGTGTCGGCAGCCTCGGCAGTCCCGGCCGCAAGGCCAAGCGCCAGGGCAGCGCCCATGGCCCAGGAAAATGCTTTCATGATGTCCTCCCAATTTATGAAGTCAGTCTGGCAAAGCGCAATCCCAGGGTCAACATAGATCACAGCTAGGCAAAGTCAGGGAAAGCTGACTTTTGCTCAACTCCTGTCCAGGCGCCAGGGGCCCGACGCGGCAACAGCAATATCCGTACGATGGACGCGGCAGGCCGGAACCTTGCATTTTGCAGCGCACAGGCAGATAACAGAGGGCTTTTGAGACACACGACTGCCAAGTCGATCGCAGACCGTTCCGGATGACCCGTCTATGAATTTCCGCGCCATTGCGTTGCCGATCGGACGACTGCTCATCCTGATTTCCCTGCTGATGATCCTGCCGGCCATTGCCGATGTTTTTGCCAAAAACGCGGACTGGCAGGTTTTTCTGGTCTCCGCGCTGGTTTTGCTCACTGCCGGTGCGCTGACAACCATCGCCTTTCAGGGGCAGCGCCCCCCAAGCAACTTCCGCGAAGCCATCATTTTCGTGAATGCCGCCTGGTTCGTCTTTTCCCTGGCCGGGGCAATCCCGCTTTACGGCAGCGAACTCAATATCAGTTTCACCGACGCCTTTTTCGAAACCGCCTCCGGGCTGACGACGACCGGATCCACCGTCCTGACCGGCCTCGATAACATGCCACCGGGCATCCTGTTGTGGCGCGCGCTGCTTCAATGGATTGGCGGCATCGGCGTGGTTGCGATCGGGATCTGGTTGTTGCCGAGCCTCAGGGTTGGCGGCAGCCAGCTGTTCGCCATGGAAACCTCTGAGACCGCCAACAAACCTTATGGCCATGTCGGTCCGTTCATTTTCAGGCTGCTCGGGCTCTATGCCGGTCTCAGCCTGGCATGCGTGACACTTTATGTTCTGTGCGGCATGACGCTGTTCGAAGCGATCGTCCATGCCATGACCACCGTGTCGACCGGCGGGTTTTCGACGTCGGACCAGTCCTTCGGTCAATTCCAGGGCATTACCGTCTATTGGGTGGCGACGCTGTTCATGCTCGCCTCCAGCGTACCGTTTCTCTATCTCATCCGAAGCATCGAGCGGCGCAAGGCGGCGTATGACGTCCAGATCGTCCTGCTTCTGACCATCATTACGGTGGCCGCTTTCGGTGTCTTCTATTTCGAGCGCTACATCGTCCATGACACGCCGTTCCACATGTTCACGCTCGCGGTTTTCAATGTGGTCTCGGTCCTGTCGACCACCGGCTACGCCGCCAACGACTATCTTCAGTTCGGGCCTGCGGTGATCGCGATCTTCTTCGTGCTGACGTTTTTCGGCGGCTGCGCCGGCTCGACCTCGGGCGGATTCAAGATGTTCCGCATCGCCATCCTGCTCAGCCACTTCCGCGGCCTCCTGCAACGCATGGTGCGCCCGCACCGGGTGGTCGAGACAAAATACCAGGGCCGCAGGGTCTCCAACTCGGTTCTGGAAGGTGTTTTTGTTTTTGCTGTTGTTTATGCGGGCGCTTTCGCCGCGTTTTCACTGGTGTATATGGCCCTTGGCCTCGACCTGCAGACAGCTCTCAGCGCTTCAATCACGGCGCTCGCCAATGTCGGCCCCGGCGTCGGCGACACGATCGGTCCGTCCGGCACGTTCCAGTCCCTTCCGGAAATCGCAAAGTGGTTCCTGGCCTTCGAGATGATCCTCGGAAGACTGGAAATTCTCGGCGGCATTCTTTTGCTGACACCCGATTTCTGGCGCGACTGACCCAGGCTGCCTCAAATGAGAAAACCACCGCCGGCGTGACCTCCGGCGGTGGTTCTCGTGCTTCCGTTCACATCAGGCGGTCCGGTTGTTGAACCAACCTTTGGGGGGTAACCGCCCGATGCCGTTGTTACGGCTGAACGGTCGCGAACTCTTCCGGATCCAACAGGCTGTCCTGGTTGGCATCGGCTGCATTGAAAAGGTCTTCCGACATGGTCGGGACGGCGGCGGTGATCTCTTCAAAGCTCACGTAACCGTCCTGGTCGCTGTCGACCGCCTGAAAGGACATGCCCTGGGCAAGTGCCGCGGAAGACGCGGTCATGGCACCGATGAGAAGAGCAGCCGTAAGACGTTTGGACATGATATGACCTCCAACTGTTTGGGTCGTTTCGGGCCGTCCCCACTTGGCTGCCGACAGGCAACACCAGACGGTCCCGCTGTTCCGTCTGTTCGCCGGGCCCCTGCGACCCGCCGAACCGGAACGGGACAAACTCTGCTGAGAGATCGCGACCGGCAGAAGGCGGCGCTTTGAAACCTTCGGGGCATTGTTGTGTCTGACTATTACGATCAGCCCCAGGCCTGTCAGAATCTCGTCACTTTTGACAGTTTCGGGCCGTTCTGCGACCGGGCAAAACATTCAGTAATTTAATAAGATATTGAAAATATTTATCTTTCTGAAATCGGGCCTGTTTTGGTGTGGATTACAATGGCAGCCCGCCATCCTTCAGGCATAGTCGCGCGAGCCGAAAATCGCCGAGCCGACCCGCACATGGGTCGCACCAAAACCGACGGCAACCGCGTAATCGGCGGACATGCCCATGGACAGCTGCTCAAGCCCGTTGCGCCTGGCGATCTTTTCCAGAAGCGCAAAATGCTCACCCGGCGCTTCTTCCACCGGCGGAATGCACATCAGGCCGATAATGGGAAGACCCACCTCTTCCCGGCAATAAGCAACAAAGGCGTCCACCTCCTTCGGTGGAATACCCGCCTTTTGCGGTTCCTCGCCGGTATTGACCTGGATGAAACAGGGCAACTGCCGGTCCTGCTTGTCCATCTCGGCCTTGAGCGCCTTGGCGATCTTCGGCCGATCCACCGTGTGAATGACGTCGAAGGTCGCCACCGCCTCCTTGGCCTTGTTCGATTGCAACGGCCCGATCAGATGCAGCTCGATGCCGGCAAAATCCTCGCGCAGGCCA
The DNA here is from genome assembly GCF_023156505.1 of Roseibium sediminicola. Classification (GTDB taxonomy): domain Bacteria; phylum Pseudomonadota; class Alphaproteobacteria; order Rhizobiales; family Stappiaceae; genus Roseibium; species Roseibium sediminicola. Next base: position 13,025 of record NZ_JALNMJ010000036.1, read on the forward strand.
GGCCACTTGTGCATGGCTTCCTGCACCCGGTTTTCGCCGAACACAAGCTGGCCGGCCTCCAGAACAGGCCGGATCTCCTCCGCTTCGAAAGTCTTGGAAACCGCAATCAGGGTCACAGACCCGGTCTCCCGGCCATTTTCGGCTTCCGCGTCGCGGATATCAGCCTGGACGGAGGCAAGGCGGTCTGCGGCTGTTGTCATTGGGAAATCCTCGATTGGTCGGGTGTGTCCCTCTCTTATGCCTGTTGGCGCATCAATCTCAAGAGCCCTTTGCCTTTTGAACCTGAGCGCTCGCTTCCATCGCAAACGCCGTTTTAAGCCACATGTATTCGATAGAATTCATCATTTCCTAGTGTTTTCTGGTAAGCTTCTTTACTCGTCCTCATTTGTGACAAGGGGGAAAAAATGAACCGCATCGGTTCATTTTTCTGCTGTTGGGCAGTTCTAATATTCCTGAGAACCACACCGATACGTAGTGAAACCTTCACGTTCGCGGTGGGAGAGTGGCCGCCTTACATTACCTCGCAGAGCCCCGGCCTTGGCAGTCACACACAAACCGTCAAACGGATTTTCGACAATGCCGGCATAGATCTGGAGTTTGAGTTCCTGCCTTGGCAGCGCTCCATGGAAATGACGAAAAACGGTACGTTTCCCGCGACCTTCTCCTGGTCCTTTACCAAGGAAAGAGCGGAAGATTTCTATTATTCGACCCTGTCCATCGACAAGATCAGATACGTGCATTTCTACCGCAAGGACCGCTTTCCGGATGGTTTGGGACCGCTCAATTTCGGCATGCTCCGGCACCAGGGCCTGTCGGTGGTGGCGGTGAAAAACTACTGGTACGACAAACCGCTCACCAAGGCAGGCGTTAATGTCCACTTCGTGGTCACGGAAGAACAGGCCTGGTCCATGCTGTTCCACAAGCGGGCCGACATCTATATCGAGAGCCTTCAGGTCGGGGAAATCCAGAAACGCGAATTCCTAGGAGACGACGCGGACAACATTGCTCACACGGGTCCCTTTCGCGAGATCCCGATGTTCATCCTGTTCAGCAAGGCGCATCCGGACGGTCGGAAACTGCTAAAACTCTGGGAGGCCTACGCGGCGCTGAATTAAACTCGTCCTGCCATCGGGACGGCAAAAGGATGAAGGACATCTGGGAGCAGGAAACCGCTTTGGACAACAAAGAAACGCGGGAACCGGCCATTCGATAGCTTTACGAATGCGGCATTGCGAAATAAACAGGTTCCCGCAAGATCAAACTTCCAACCGCATGTTGACCCCGGACCCGATTTCTGGTGACAGTCCGGCAGTCATTCACTCAGCAAATCCGCCGGATCCGGCGGCAAGAACAAACGGCACATTTGATGGCAACGGAACGGTACAATGCGCGCGAAGTGGAAGCGCGCTGGCAAAAGATCTGGAACGACAAGGACGTTTTCGTCACGCATAACGACGATCCCCGTGACAAGTACTACGTCCTTGAAATGTTTCCCTACCCGTCCGGCCGTATCCACATGGGCCATGTGCGCAACTACGCCATGGGCGACGTGGTTGCCCGTTTCAAACGGGCCAAGGGCTTCAATGTTCTGCATCCGATGGGCTGGGACGCGTTCGGCATGCCGGCGGAAAACGCGGCCATGCAGAACAAGGTCCATCCCAAGGACTGGACCTATGAAAACATCGCCACCATGCGCGACCAGCTCAAGATCATGGGCCTGTCCCTCGACTGGAGCCGGGAATTCGCCACCTGCGACGTCGGCTATTACACCCAGCAGCAGCGCCTGTTCCTGAAATTCCTGGAAGCTGGCCTGGTCTACCGCAAGAACGCAAAGGTCAACTGGGACCCGGTCGACATGACCGTTCTCGCCAACGAGCAGGTGATCGACGGCCGCGGCTGGCGTTCCGGAGCGCTGGTGGAACAGCGTGAACTGACCCAGTGGTTCTTCAAGATCTCCGATTATTCGGAAGACCTGCTGGACGCAATCGACACGCTCGACCGCTGGCCGGACAAAGTCCGGTTGATGCAGAAAAACTGGATCGGCCGTTCCGAAGGCCTGCGGGTGCGGTTCGAGTTTACCGAAACCGCCCCGACCGGCGACAAGACGCTCGAAATCTTCACCACCCGCCCGGACACGCTGTTCGGCGCGTCCTTCATGGGCCTGTCTCCGGACCACCCGATCTCGGCGAAGCTGGCAGAAGGCAATCCGGAGCTGAAAGCTTTTATCGAGGAATGCCGCCGGGTCGGCACTTCCGAAGAAGCCATTGAAAAGGCGGAGAAAAAGGGTATCGACACTGGCCTGCGCGTCAAACATCCGCTGGATACCTCGCTGGAATTGCCGGTCTATGTCGCCAACTTCATTCTGATGGATTACGGCACCGGCGCGATCTTCGCCTGTCCGGCCCACGACCAGCGCGACCTGGATTTCGCCCGCAAATACGGCCTGCCGGTCAAGCCGGTGGTGTTGCCGAAAGATGCGGATCCCGCGACCTTCGAGGTCGGCACCGAGGCCTTTACGGATGACGGCACCATCTTCAATTCCGATTTCATGGACGGCATGTCCATTCCGGATGCCAAGGAAGCCATCGCGAAGAAGCTGGAAGCCGTCACCGTAGACGGCGCGCCGCAGGGCGAGCGCCAGGTGAACTACCGCCTGCGCGACTGGGGTATTTCGCGCCAGCGCTACTGGGGCTGTCCGATCCCGGTCATTCACTGCGACGATTGCGGCGTGGTTCCGGAAAAGGACGAAAACCTGCCGGTACAGCTGCCGGACGACATCAATTTCGACAAGCCGGGCAATCCTCTCGACCGCCATCCAACCTGGCGCGAGACCACATGCCCGAGCTGCGGCAAGCCGGCGAAGCGTGAAACAGACACCATGGACACGTTTGTCGACAGTTCCTGGTATTTCGCCCGCTTCACCGCGCCAGATTGCGACCAACCGACCGATCCGGATGCCGCAAACGGCTGGCTGCCGGTCGATCAGTATATCGGCGGCATCGAACATGCGATCCTGCACCTGCTTTATTCCCGTTTCTTCACCCGCGCGATGCAGAAAGTCGGCGCGCTCGACCTGAAGGAACCGTTCAAGGGCCTGTTCACACAAGGCATGGTCACCCACGAGACCTACCGTGCCGGCGAAGGTGCCAACGGCCGTTGGGTTGCGCCAAGCGACATCCGCATCGAGGAGGTTGACGGAAGCCGCCGCGCGGTTCTGGTGGAAACGGGCGAGGACGTCGCCATCGGCTCGATTGAAAAAATGTCGAAGTCGAAAAAGAACACCGTCGATCCGACCGACATCATCGACACCTACGGTGCCGACACCGCCCGCTGGTTCATGCTGTCCGACAGCCCGCCGGAACGCGATGTCATCTGGACCGAGGACGGCGTCCAGGGCGCATGGCGCTTCGTTCAGCGCGTCTGGCGCCTGATCGGCGACATTTCCGAGAAGACCGAACCGCGCAGCGGCCGGGCGCCGGAAGTTTCCGGCAAGGCGCTGGACCTGCGCCGTGCCAGCCACAAGACATTGCACGCGGTAACCGCAGATCTGGAGGCGCTCGGTTTCAACCGCGCCGTTGCCCGGCTCTATGAATTGGTCAACACGATCAGCAAGACCGTCAATGACAGCGCCAGCGATGCCGGCAGCGAATATGCCGTGCGCGAAGCCGCCGATTTCCTGGTTCATATGATGGCGCCGATGATGCCGCATCTGGCGGAAGAATGCTGGTCAGCGCTCAGCCATGACAATCTGATATCGGAAGCCCCCTGGCCTGCAGCCGATGAAGCCCTGCTGGTCGATGACAGCGTCACCTATCCGATCCAGATCAACGGCAAGAAGCGCGCCGAGCTTTCCATTGCAAAAGAGGCTTCCAAAGAGGAGGTCGAAGCGGCTACGTTGGCACTCGACGCCGTCAAGAAGGCGCTCGAGGGAAAACCGCCGAAGAAGATCATCGTGGTACCGCAAAGGATCGTGAATGTCGTTGTTTGACACTCTTTCCCGCACTGGCGGCGCAACGCGCCGTCTTGGCCTTTGCGTCGGCTTCGCGGCCGCCCTTGTTCTGAGCGGTTGCCAGGTCCGGCCGCTTTATGGCACCGGGTCCGGTGATTTCGCCACGATCGGATCGCCGGTCGCTTCGGAACTCGCCGCGATCGATCTCGAATCGATCAACAGCCAGTTTGCCAATGATGATGCGGCGCGGGTGCTTTACAATGAGCTCACCTACCGCTTTGAGCGTGGCGCGGGCGGTGCCCCGAAAAAATACCGGCTGAAGGTGCTGATGGATGTCGGCAGCTCCGCAGTGGGTGTCGAACGGTTCGCGGACGTGCCTTCCGCCTACACCACCACCATGAACTCCACCTTCGTCCTGAGCGACCTCGCCACTGACGAAACGCTGATGACGGGTCGGGCCTTCAAATCCGCCTCCTATGACTTTTCCAACCAGCGCTTCGCCAACAAACGCGCCTATCGGGACGCCCAGGAACGTGTCGCCAAAGCCGTCGCGGATGACATCGCGGCCCGTATCGCCGGCTATTTTGCCAGCAGTTCCTGACGAGGACCGGGGAGCCGACCGGCCGTGACCGCCCTTAATGCCTCGGAGATCGACCGCTTCATCGCCAACCCGCCGGAAGCCGGCGGCGTTGTGCTTGTCTTCGGGCCGGATACAGGCCTTGTTTCGGAGCGGGCCACCCGGCTGGTTGCGAAAGCCTCCGAAGGCGACAGCGACCCGTTCAACCTCATCAAGATCGACGCCTCGGAAATCAGTTCGGATCCGACTCGTTTGATTGACGAGGTGCTGACAGTGCCTCTCTTCGGCGGCCGGCGGATCGTCTGGGTCAAGGATGCCTCCGGCAAGAACCTCAACCCGGCCGTGGAGCCTGTGCTGAAACTCGACGACTGGCAGACCCTGGTCGTGCTCGAGGCCGGCGACATCAAGAAGGGCGCCGGTCTGCGCAAGCTGATCGAGAGCCACAGACGCGCCGTGGCCCTGCCCTGTTATGCGGACAATGACCGCGGCATTGACCAGCTGATCGACGAGGAAACACGGGAAGCCGGCCTGTCGATCACCCGCGAGGCCCGTGCCACGCTGCACAGCCTTCTTGGCGGCGACCGCATGGCCAGCCGTGGCGAGCTGAAGAAACTCTGCCTCTACGCGCTCCACAAGGGCCGCATCGAGAGCGAGGATATCGAAGCCATCATCGGCGATGCTTCGGCGTTTGAAATGTCGGAGCTGATCGACGCCGCCGCCACCGGCGATTTGGCAATGCTCGATCACGGCCTGGAGCGCCTTGCCGATGCCGGTTCCAAGGCCTCCGTGATCGCCAACCAGACGCTGAAACATTTCCAGCATTTGCACCGGATGCGAATCGATATCGACCAGGGCAAACCGGCCCAGTCCGTCATCGACGGCCAACGCCCGCCGATCTTCTTCTCCCGCAAGCCGAAATTCTCCCAGCAGCTCCGGATCTGGGCCCTGAAGGACCTGGAACGGGCCATGGGCATTCTCAGCGAGGCCACGCGCGTCTCGCGCCTCAACGACGCCCTCGGCGTGCCGGTCCTGTCGGAAGCCCTGCTCACCCTCGGCCGGGCGGCAAGGGCGCGCAGTCAGCGGCGATAGCGGGCTGTAGAGGGATTTTTTCCTCTTATTACCATTGCACTATCCACACCCACCAGCGTCATCCTGAGGAGCGTGTTAACACGCGTCTCGAAGGATCGGCTGCACACTCAGGTACAAGCGGCAGATCCTTCGAGACGGCGCTAAGCGCCTCCTCAGGATGACGCTGGTGGGTGAAGAGACGTCTGGAAGGCCTACAACAAAAAAGGCCGGAGACCGCATGGCGGCTCCGGCTCGTGTTACTAGAATAATATCAGTGACTTAGCGCGTATCCACACCAAGCTTCTTGCAGATTTCGTCAAGCTGCTCCAGCGAGGTGTATTTGATCTTCAGGTCGCCCGATTCCTTGCCCGGCTTGTGGCCGACGGTCACCTTGAGGCCAAGCGTATCCGTCAGGCGCTTTTCCAGGGACTTGGTGTCTGCGTCTTTCTCAGGCTTTGCGCTCGGCGCCTTTTCGCCCTTGAGCTTGGCAAGCGCATCCGGATCCTGGGAGATCTTCTCCGCGTCGCGCACCGTCAGGCCCTTTTCGACGATTAGTTCGGCCAGTGCAGCCGGATCATCGACGGTGATCAGGGCGCGGGCATGACCGGCGGTCAAAAGGCCTTCGGCAAGGTAGTCTTTTACCGAGTTCGGCAGCTTCAACAACCGCATGGTGTTGGCGACATGGCTGCGGCTCTTGCCGATCACCTTGGCGAGCTCACCCTGGCTGTAGCTGAATTCCGCCGTCAGCTGCTCGTAACCCATTGCCTCTTCGATCGGATTGAGATCGGCACGCTGGACGTTTTCGATAATGGCAAGCTCTAGCGCTTCCTGGTCGGTGACGTCGCGGATGATGATTGGCGCTTCGTGAAGCCCGGCACGCTGCGCCGCGCGCCAGCGCCGTTCGCCGGCGATGATTTCAAATCGGTCGGATTTGCCGGCCGCCGGCCGGACCAGGATCGGCTGCACGATGCCCTTGGCCTTGAGGGACTCAGCCAGATCTGCCAGATCCTTCTCGGTAAAGGTCTTGCGTGGGTTGCGCGGGTTCGGCACCAGATGCTCGATCGGCACCTTGCGACTGTCCCGGACAATCTTTTCCGGCGGTGCGGCCGCCTCTGGGGCCGAGTCCCCGATCAGAGCCGCGAGACCCCGGCCCAAACGCTTGTTCTTGATATCTTTTTCCGCCATGCCGCACCTTCTTCTTTTTATATTTCAACAAGTTACCCCGCGACAGAGAGTGGCCCGGCCGTCGCGGTTACAAAGTGTTCAGTTCGGATCCGAATCCAAAGCCTCTGATCAGGCTGCAACCTTGCGCAACTCGCGCTCGCGCTGGATGATCTCCGACGCCAGCCGCAGATAGGCCTGGCTGCCGGCGCATTTCAGATCGTAAAGCAGCGCCGGCTTGCCATAGGACGGCGCTTCCGAAATGCGCACATTGCGCGGAATGATGGTTTCGTAGACCGCATCGCCCATGGTCTCGCGCACATCGGCGACGACCTGGCTGGAGAGGTTGTTGCGGCTGTCATACATGGTCAGGACGATGCCATGAATGCTGAGCTCGGCATTGAGCGCCTGTTTGACCTGCTCGACCGTGCTGAGCAGCTGGCTGAGACCTTCCAGTGCAAAGAACTCGCATTGCAGCGGCACCAGGATCGAATGCGATGCGGACAGTGCATTGATGGTCAGAAGGTTCAGAGACGGCGGGCAGTCGACCAGAACGTAGGTAAAGCCGATTTCCTGGAACAGGCGCGAGCGGGTCAGGCCCTCGATGGCCTTGCGCAGCCGGAACGCCCGGTCGCTGGTCGATGCAATCTCGAGTTCCAGTCCCAGAAGGTCCATGGTCGACGGCGCGACCCAGAGCCGCTGTACGGCTGTTTCACGGACAGCTTCGGCCAGCGAGCAATCGCCACTGAGGATTTCGTAAGTCGACAGGCCCCGGTCACGATGTTCGATGCCGAGACCGGTCGAGGCGTTGCCCTGGGGATCGAGATCGATCACCAGCACCTTTTCGCCAATGGCCGCCAGCGCCGTGCCGAGATTGATGGCGGTCGTGGTTTTCCCCACCCCGCCTTTCTGGTTCGCCAGCGCGAGAACGCGCGGCGCATCGGGAAGCATGCTCATTGCAACAATACCTTCCAAGGCTACTCCGGCCGGGCTGAAATATTGGAGAAAAGAAGCATCCGGCTCATTGGATCAACAAGACTGGTCTTTTCTACCATGTCGAAGTCCCATCGGGCAGTGGCTTCGTTAACTTCTCTCTGAAAATCCTGACCTTTGTGGAAAACGGCCTTCGCGCCTTGCGCGGTGAACGGCTCGGCGAGCTGAAAAAGCAGGTCCAGCGAGGCCAGGGCCCGGGCCGACACCGCATCGACCGGTCCGTGCGCCCATGTTTTCGCAACCGATTCGATCCGGCCCGGATGGACGGTTCCCGTCGACCCAGTCTCGCGCAGCGCTGTTCTGAGGAAGGCCGCCTTGCGCTGATTGCTCTCGATCATATGCACATGCGCATCCGGGACATCGGCCAGAAGGATCGCGGTGATCACACCGGGAAAGCCCCCGCCGCTGCCGATATCCACCCAGGTCTTCGCCTCTGGATAACTCCACTGGGTTTGCAGACTGTCGGCCACATGCCGGGTCCAGATGTCGGGAATGGTCGACGGCGCAATGAGGTTTTGTGCGGGTTGCCACTTCAAAACCAGGTCGACATAGACCTGCAGACGTTCCAACGTTTCACGTGAAACATCCCCAAACTTATACACAGCCTGTCCAGAGCTGTTCAACACAACCGGACGCCCCATCAGGCAGCGCCCCGCTGGCTCTGGCGTTTCAGATGCGACAGGATCAGGGTCAGTGCCGCCGGGGTCATGCCATCCATGCGCGAGGCCTGGCCAAGGGTCGCCGGCCGGATATCCGTGAGCTTCTGCTTGACCTCATTGGACAGGCCGGTGATCGCTTCGTAGTCGAAACCATCGGGGATATTCAAGGCTTCGTCGCGCTTGAGCGCTTCGATATCGGCCGCTTGACGATCCAGGTAAACGGCGTAAAGGGCATCGGTTGCCACCTGCTCCGCAATTGCCGGATCGATCTCACCCAGTTCCGGCCAGACCGCCGTCAGCCCCTCATAGGTCACATTCGGATAGGACAGAAGATCGAAGGCCGAGCGGCGGACACCGTCCTGGTTGACAGGCAGGCCTTTTTTCTGGGCTTCCGACGGTGTCACGGTCAGCTGCTTGAGCAGATCCCGGGCCGCCCCGATCTTTGCCATCTTGTCGTCAAACGCCTGACGACGTGTCTCCGAAACAAAGCCGGCGGCAATCCCAAGCGGCGTCAGACGCTGGTCCGCATTGTCCGCCCGGAGCGAAAGGCGATACTCGGCGCGCGAGGTAAACATGCGATAAGGCTCGGTGATGCCCCTTGTGATCAGGTCGTCGATCATCACGCCGATATAACCCTCGGAGCGGTCGACCACAAAAGGCTCCTTGCCGGCCGCCTTCAGTGCGGCGTTGAGGCCGGCCACAAGACCCTGTGCCCCCGCCTCTTCATAACCCGTGGTGCCGTTGATCTGCCCGGCCAGATACAGCCCCGGACAGCGCTTGGCTTCCAGGGTCGGCCTGAGCTCGCGCGGATCGACATGGTCGTATTCAATGGCATAACCCGGCTGCAACACCTCGACCTCCTCCAGACCCGGAATGGTTCTGAGGAAAGCGATCTGCGCGTCTTCCGGCAGCGAGGTGGAAATACCGTTCGGATAGACAGTATGGTCGTCCAGCCCTTCCGGTTCCAGGAAGATCTGGTGGCCGTCCCGGTCGCCAAAACGCACGATCTTGTCCTCGATGGACGGGCAGTAGCGCGGTCCACGCCCCTTGATCTCGCCGGAATACATGGCGGACCGGGACAGGTTGTCCCGAATGATCTTGTGGGTTTCCGGTGTCGTCCGAGTGATGTGGCACGGGATCTGAGGCGTCTCGATCTTCTCCGTCAATGTGGAGAACGGGATCGGGTCTTCGTCACCGGGCTGTTCTTCCAGTCGGTCCCAGTGGATCGTTCGGCCATCAAGGCGCGCCGGCGTCCCGGTCTTCAGCCGCCCGAGTTCAAAACCGATCTCTTCCAGGGAGACCGAGAGACCCAGGGCCGGCGCTTCGCCAGAGCGGCCAGCCGGAATCTTCTGATCGCCGATATGGATCAGTCCACGCAGGAAGGTGCCGCTGGTCAGCACAATTGCCTTGCAATGAACGACACGGCCGTCGGCAAGGTCGAGACCCGCCACGCGGCGGCTAGCACCCTCTCCATCGAAGCGGATCTTGTGGGCTTCGCCTTCCACGACGGCGAGACCCTCGATGGCAGAGATCTCCCGCTGCATCGCTTCCCGGTAGAGCTTACGGTCGGCCTGGGCGCGCGGCCCGCGCACGGCCGGCCCCTTGCGCCGGTTGAGCATGCGGAACTGGATCCCGCCCTGATCTGCGACCCGGCCCATCAGACCATCCAGCGCATCGATCTCACGAACCAGATGCCCCTTGCCCAGACCGCCGATGGCGGGATTGCAGGACATCACCCCGATGGTCTCGAAGCGATGGGTCACGAGCGCCGTTTCGGCACCGGCGCGCGCGGCAGCACTCGCAGCCTCGCAGCCCGCATGGCCGCCGCCGATCACCACCACATCGAATGTCAGTTCCTGGTCGATCATAGTCTCTACCGTTCGCGGAACCCGATGGTTCAACAACCAGGGCCCGGCATTGTCCGGATCGGTTTTTAAGGATCAATGTCCGGCACATCGCCAGACTAGCACAGGCCGGCTGAACCGGCACATATTCGGGGGATCTTATAGGCCGGGTTACCCTTGGGGTCAAAGCGGAATTCCGCACCGCATATCAGACCGCCACCGGAAGCGGATCTGCCTCCACCTGGGGATCGGCACATGATTCACGTGAAACATGTTCCGGTTCTGAATCGATCCCCGGAACCCTTGTGATGATTCACGTGAAACAGGTCACTTGCCGATACAGAAATCCCGGAAGATGACATCGAGCAAATCTTCCACATCGATCCGCCCGGTGATCCGCCCGAGCGCATCCGCGGCCCGGCGCAGATCCTCCGCCCGGAGTTCGGTCGGCAAATGGTGAGAGTCGACCGCCGTCCGCAGGCCCGACAGGCACTCCTTCAGGTAATGCCGGTGCCGCTCTCGTGTCGCCAGAGGTGCCTCGCCTAAGGAAATGGTTTCCTCTGCAAAACGAGTCAGGCGGTTAAACAGCAGTGTCATGCCCTCCGCACTCTTGCTGGAACAAGCAATCTCAACGATCGTTCCGGAAGAGTCTTGTTTCGGAAGAGTCTCAAGATCGCTCTTTGTCCGCACAGTCCAGACCGGCACATTGGCCCGCATATCCTCCGGCAGCCCAGCCGAGGGATCGTCTTGCGCCACGCCGCACGGTTCCACAGCCCATAGGATCAGGTCCGCCGCCCGCCCCTTTTCCTCGGCCCGTCTGATCCCTTCCTTTTCAACAACGCCCTCGGTCTGACGCAGACCGGCCGTGTCGACCAGGGTCACCGGATAGCCGCCAAGATCCAGATGCACTTCGATCACATCCCGGGTCGTGCCCGCTTCCTCCGTGACGATAGCAACATCCCGGCCGGCAATGGCATTCAGCAAGCTCGACTTGCCGGCATTGGGAGCACCCATCAGCACCACCTGCAGGCCGGAGCGCAGCCGTTCGCCACTCTTCGAGCGGACCAGGTGATCCTCGATCTCGTCATGCAGTTCGCTTGCCTCGCCCCAGACCTCGTCGGCGACGCTGCCGGGTATGTCCTCTTCATCGGCAAAATCGAAGTCAGCCTCGATCATTGCCCGCATATGGATCAGCCGTTTGCGCCAGTCCTCGTAGAGCGCACCAAGCGCCCCGCCCATCTGCCGCAGCGCCTGCCGCCGCTGGCTTTCCGTTTCCGCGGCAATCAGGTCCGCCAGTCCCTCAACCTCGGTCAGGTCCATGCGCCCCCGGTCAAAGGCCCTTCGGGTGAACTCCCCTGCCTCCGCCGGCCGGCAATCTTCAAACCCGCCGAGCACCGCCAGCAGTCCACTGACCACCGCCCGGCCACCATGACACTGGAACTCCGCCACGTCCTCGCCGGTAAAGCTGGCCGGCCCCTCGAAATAGAGAACAACCGCTTCATCCAGCACTTCACCCGTTTGGGGATGCACCAGCCTGGCCAGCATGGCCTTGCGCGGGTCCGGCAGGCGGCCGGCCAGGCATTCGACGATCTCCCGGGTCCTGGGTCCGGACACACGGATCACCGCCACACCGGACGGCACCGCTCCGCTGGAAAGCGCAAAGATCGTGTCTGCCATGTGTTCTCTTTCAACCGGCCTCAAAGATTGGACCGCTTCATTATCAAGTCTGGCCGCCGACCGGAAGATCATCCGCAGCCCGTTCCGCGGGCGAATCGAAGTTGAGGCCGGTTTCCGATTGCTCCGGGAAGAGATGTTTCACGTGAATCAAATCACGCGGTCTGAGACCTAACCTGCCTAACAACCCCACTTCCGTCATCCTGAGGAGGTCCGCCAGGACCGTCTCGAAGGATGGGCCAAGAACTCCGTCAGAACATATAAACGATCCTTCGAGACAGCGCTGCGCGCTTCCTCAGGATGACGCTCTTGCTTGATTGAGAGACGTTGCCAAACAGTTGAATTACCCAAATCGGAACCGATTCAAATCGCGGCTCCTGTGAGAATGGCACATCGTATTTCTCGACCTGCCTCACTACTCCCCCTGTCGACATCCTGAAGAGGTTCGTGGGGACCGTCTCGAAGGATGGGCCAGGAACTCCTCGGAGCAAGAAGCCCATCCTTTGAGACAGCGCATTCGCGCTTCCTCAGGATGACGCTTTTTTGTACGGAGTCCCATAAGGGAATTGGGATCAACCCGTATCGGAGCCGATTCAAAAACACGGATTCACGTGAAACAGAACCATGGCCTCAGCAAGCATTGTCCGTCGGTGTTTCACGTGAATCCCGCGCGCAACGATAACGTTCCCTAGCCGGTCTGCTTCTTCCAGTCCGCCTTGGACAACCGGTAAAGAACATGCATGGAGCATGGATGATCTTCCGGGATCGCCGGGTGTCTAAAGTCACCGGCAAGGTCCCGTGCCATGCCGATCCGCTTCATGACCTTCTGCGATGGTAGATTGTCAGGAATCGTGAACGAGACGATCTCCTCAAGTCCCACCGTTTCAAATCCGAATCGAAGCCACGCCCGGGCAGCCTCGCTCGCATAACCCTTCCCCCAAGCGGATTGTTTCAGGCGCCAGCCGATTTCAACGCTCGGGTCGAATGGCGCCGGCATGTCGGGATTGGAACTGTTGAGCCCGACAAAGCCGATGAACTCACCTGTCTCCCTGATCTCGACCGGTAGCAGGCAAAATCCTTCTGCGTCCAATTTGTCCATGCTCTTGGAAATCAGCAGCGCTGACCGGTCCCGCGGCCAGAGATCCGGAAAGTAACGCATGACTTCTGGGTCGGCGCACATCTCGGCAAAGGGATCGAGATCTTCGTCTTTCCAGGAACGCAGGATCAGGCGCTCGGTCTCGAGCAGAAAAGTCTTGGTCATGAAACGCATCCGAATCAAAAGGAAAATGAGGATTCACGTGAAACAGCGAACCTTAACAAAAAGTAAAGGCGCGAACCCTGCCCGGGCCGCGCCTTTGGATAGTGTCGGATCCGGTTCGGATCAAGTGTTCATGCTGTCGAAGAAATCGTCGTTGGACTTGGTCTGCTTCAGCTTGTCGAGCAGGAACTCGACCGCGTCGACGGTGCCCATCGGGTTGAGGATCCGGCGCAGAACGAAGGTCTTCTTGAGACGCTCGTGCGGAACCAGAAGCTCTTCCTTGCGGGTGCCGGAGCGCTGGATGTCGATCGCCGGATAGACACGCTTGTCGGAAATCTTGCGGTCCAGGATAATTTCGGAGTTACCCGTGCCCTTGAACTCTTCGAAGATGACTTCGTCCATACGGCTGCCGGTGTCGATCAGCGCGGTCGCGATGATGGTCAGCGAACCGCCCTCTTCGATGTTACGCGCGGCGCCGAAGAAACGCTTCGGCCGCTGCAGGGCGTTGGCGTCGACACCACCGGTCAGAACCTTACCGGAAGACGGCACGACAGTGTTGTAGGCACGGCCGAGACGGGTAATGGAATCCAGCAGGATAACAACGTCGCGGCCATGCTCGGTCAGGCGCTTGGCCTTCTCGATCACCATCTCGGCAACCTGCACGTGGCGGGAGGCCGGTTCGTCGAAGGTTGACGAGACCACTTCACCGTTCACGGTACGCTGCATGTCGGTCACTTCTTCCGGACGCTCATCGATCAGGAGAACGATCAGGTAGCATTCCGGATGATTGGTGGTGATCGACTTGGCGATGTTCTGCAGGAAGACGGTCTTACCCGTGCGCGGCGGCGCGGTGATCAGGGCGCGCTGGCCCTTGCCGAGCGGCGCAACCAGGTCGATGACCCGGGAGGAGAGATCCTTGATGGTCGGATCTTCGATCTCCATCCGGAAGCGTTCGTCCGGATAAAGCGGTGTCAGATTGTCGAAGTGAACCTTATGCCGGGCTTTTTCCGGATCTTCGAAATTGATGGTGTTCACTTTCAGAAGGGCGAAGTAGCGCTCGCCTTCTTTCGGGCTGCGAATCTGCCCTTCGACGGTGTCCCCTGTCCGCAGGGAAAAGCGGCGGATCTGCGAGGGCGAGACATAGATGTCGTCAGGGCCCGGCAGGTAATTCGCGTCGGGAGAGCGGAGGAAGCCGAAGCCGTCCTGCAGCACCTCGACGACGCCTTCGCCGATAATTTCCACATCCTGAGCCGCGAGGTTTTTCAGGATGGCGAACATCAGCTCCTGCTTGCGCATGGTGCTGGCGTTTTCGACTTCGAGCTCCTCGGCAACTTGGAGCAGCTCTGTCGGTGTTTTTGCTTTTAGATCTTTAAGTTTCATTTCCCGCATCGAGTTTGGGTTCTTGATGTTGTTATGGATGATGTTCGGAAGGTCGTTCTGAGCCAGGAGAGATGGGTCGGCCAGAAGATATCTGAGAGACTTTTAGACGTGTCCAGATTGCACGGCGTCTGCGGAGCGATTGAAAACGAACGCTGCGCCGTTTGAAGATGGGCGGAAGATACGTTGTTTTATGTGAAAGCGCAAGCCGCGAAATCTGCCACTTTTTAGGGTCAGGACAGATCAATCCAGCCATGAAAAAGGCAGCCACCCTGCGGCAGCTGCCTTGGTACTGCACCTGTACGGTCCGGTCAGAACGGCTTGACGATCACGAAGATGACAATCCCGATCATCAACACAGTCGGCACCTCGTTGAGGATCCGGTAATAGCGCGCCGTTTTTTTGTTCTCATCCTTGGCGAAGGTCTTCACGCAGCGGCTCAGATGCCCATGCACACTGGACATCACAAGCACCAGGGCGAACTTGGCGTGAAACCAGCCGTCATGCCAGGCCTGCAGCTCCCAGGCCATCCACAGGCCGAACACCCAGGCCGCGATCATGGCCGGATTGATGATGGCTTTCAGAAGCCGTCGCTCCATCACCTTGAAGGTTTCGGACTGGACCGAACCCGGTTCCGCATCGACGTGATAGACGAACAGCCGCGGCAGGTAGAGCATGCCCGCCATCCAGGCGATCACTGAAATCACATGCAGCGCCTTGATCCATAAAAACAGATCCATCGCCTAGCCCTTCCTGACCAGGTCGATCATGCGCGCCACATTGTCCGGATCCGCGTCCGGCGTCACGCCATGGCCGAGATTGAACACCAGCGGTCCCTTGTCGAAGGTTCTCAGAATATGCTCGACGCCTTCCTCCAGCGCCTGGCCTCCCGCGACCAGCCGCATCGGATCGAGATTACCCTGGATCGGCACTTTCTTCTGGATCTCCAGAGCGACTTCGTCCGGAGCCGTCCAATCGAAACCGACCGCATCCACGCCGGTGCCTTCGATAAAAGCTTTCATCCGAGCGGAGGATGCCTTGGGGAAACCGATGATCTTGGCGTTTGGCCGCACAGCCTTCACACCTTCGACAATCCGTCGGGTCGGCTCGATCGACCAGCGTTTGAAGCCTGCTCCATCCAGGACACCGGCCCAGGTATCGAAGATCTGAACCGCATCCGCGCCGGCATCGAGCTGACGGATCAAATAGCGGATCGAGGCAGTGACCAGCTGATCGATGAAGCGCTGCATCAGATCCGGATCCCGGTAGGCGCCGACACGCGCGGCAACCTGATCCTGGGTGGTATGACCGGCGACAGAATAGCAAGCGACGGTCCAGGGAGCGCCACAGAAGCCCAGCAGGGTGGTTTCAGCGGGAAGCTCCGCCCGAAGACGCGAAACCGTCTCTATGACCGGTTTGAGATGATCCTCGGCCCGATCCTGTTCCAGACGGTCCAGGAGATCGGAAGACAGAGGTTCGAGAACCGGACCACGTCCTTCTTCAAAACGAACCGGGTACCCGATGGCGTCCGGTACGACGAAGATGTCGGAAAACAGAATGCTTGCATCAAAGCCATACCGGCGGATCGGCTGGAGAGTGACCTCGGTTGCGAGATCGGGCGTATAGCAGAACTCCAGGAAGTTTGCCGCTTTCTTCCGGGTCTCTCTGTATTCGGGGAGATAGCGCCCTGCCTGACGCATCATCCAGACGGGTGGTGGCCAGAGCTTCTCTCCTGAGAGAACCCGCATCACGGCCCTGTCTTTGGATTTCATGAGGTCGCCTTTCCCACATTTCAAATCAATAAAGATTCTTATTTTGAATCTGTTTTTTTTATTAGAGCGTGGATTACCGGGATCATTTTCTGTCCACAATCCATGCCGCCGAATTTCTCGCCGGGAAAAATCCGCCACCTTGTTAAGTGGAATTCCTCCCCAGGAGTCGATAACAGGAAAAACATCTATGTTACAATCGCTTGTTGGTTTGTTTACGTTTCGTTAAGGAATTGGGCGCTGGTGGATAGTCTGTCGATATGTCACAGCACTCTTGTGAATCCACATCCATGCACAACCGTTTCGGCATCGGTTTGCGCGCGTTTAAGTATTGTTAACAATTCCAGCTGAGCGGGCATAAACTTCGTGCTAGGCACTGGACTGGAACCAATTTGCCCAATTCATCAACAGGCCTGGGGATGACATCGTGAACAAGTCGAGACACTACTTCCATCTGCACCTGGTGTCCGACTCCACCGGCGAAACGCTGATGACCGTGGCCCGCGCCGCGACGGTCCAATACGAAAATGTCCAGGAAATCGAGCATGTCTATCCGCTGGTGCGCTCGCAGAAACAGCTCGACCGGGTGATCAGCGAAATCAGCAAGGCGCCGGGCATTGTCCTCTACACCCTCGTGGACGAGGAGATCTCAAAGCGGCTGGAACTCAAATGCCGGGAACTCGGCGTGCCGTTCGTGAACATCCTCGATCCGGTTTTCGCGGTGTTCCAGTCCTATCTGAACGTCACCCAGACCCACCGGATCGGCGGTCAGCACGAGCTCGACGCGGAATATTTCCAGCGCATGGAAGCGCTCAACTACACCATGATGCATGACGACGGCCAGATCTGGGACGATCTGGAATCCGCCGATATCGTGTTGCTCGGCATATCACGCACGTCGAAAACCCCGACCTGCATCTATCTGGCCAACCGCGGCATCAAGGCCGCGAATGTGCCGCTGGTGCCGGGTATCCCCTTGCCCGACCATGTCAAGAAGCTGAAAAAACCGATGATTGTCGGCTTGATCGCCTCGGCCGAACGCATTCAACAGATCCGGCGCAACCGCGTGCTGTCCCTGAATTCGGAAGGTTATAACGACACGTATATCGACCGGAAGGAGATTTCCCAGGAGATCAACATGACCCGGCGCTTGTGCTCGGAACAGGGATGGTCGCTGATCGACGTGACCCGCCGCTCCGTCGAGGAGACCGCCGCGGAGATCCTGACCCTTTTCAAGGACTACAAAACCGGGCAGGAAGACAACCCGGAAAACCGATAAGCCGCGAAGTGCGGCAAAACCGAGGGATGGACATGGCACTTGTCTTGGCAAGCGGCAGCAGGATCCGCGCAGAACTCCTGAAAAATGCCGGATTGACGATCGAGGTCGACCCGGCGGATGTGGATGAACGGGCTGTAGAAACGCCGCTTCTGGAAGCGAATTTCCTGCCCGAAGACATTGCGGCGGTTCTGGCGGAGGCCAAGGCCAACGATGTCAGTAACCGCCGGCGTGGCGATCTGGTCATCGGCGCCGACCAGATCCTTGCGTTTGAGGGCGAACGCCGGACCAAGCCGGAAGATATGGAGGCCGCCCGCCGGCAACTCCTGGCCTTTTCCGGCAAGACCCACGAACTGCATTCCGCCGTGGTGATCTCGAAAGACGGCGAAGCCATCTGGCGGCAGGTAACCACCGCGCGTCTGACCATGCGGGTGCTGTCACCTGAATTCATCGGCCATTATCTCGCCAATGCCGGCGACGCGGTTCTTTCCAGCGTTGGCGCCTACCAGCTGGAAAGCCTTGGCGTGCAGCTGTTTGAGAAGATTGACGGCGATTATTTCACCATTCTCGGCCTGCCGCTGTTGCCGCTGCTGGCGGAACTGCGCGCGCTGAAGGTGATCGAGACATGAGCGAAACGGTCCGAAAGGCGGCAATCACCGGCCATCCGGTGGCCCATTCGCGTTCGCCGCTCGTGCATGGCTATTGGCTGAAGAAACATAATATTTCAGGTAGTTACGGTAGAGTTGACGTGCCGCCAGAGGGCGCGGAAGACTTCTACCGGAATTTCGCGCGTTACGGCCTCAATGGCGCCAATGTCACTGTGCCACACAAGGAAGTCGCCGCCGCGGCTTGCGAGTGGCTCGACGAGGCGGCGCGCGCCATGGTCGCGGTCAACACGCTGTGGCTGGACGAGACCGGCCGCCTGTGCGGGGCCAACACCGACGGGCTCGGCTTTCTCGGCAACCTCGACCAATTGGCGCCCGGCTGGGACGTTTCACGTGAATCGGCCGTGGTGTTGGGTGCCGGTGGCGCGGCGCGTGCGGTCGTATGGGCTCTTTTGTCCCGCAAATTCACAACAGTGCATATCGTCAACCGGACCTTTGAAAAAGCCGCAGCTTTGGTTGAAGAATTTGGCTCCGGAACAAAGGCTCACTCTTGGGACAAGCTGGGGACAGTGCTTGGAGAAGCCCAACTTCTGGTCAATACGACCGCGCTTGGCATGACCGGCAAGGCACCGCTTGAAATCGACCTGGCACCGCTGCCGGACACCGCCCTGGTAACCGATATTGTTTATGCGCCCCTCGAGACGGACCTTCTGAAACAGGCGGCCAATCGGGGCCATCAGACCGTGGACGGGCTTGGCATGCTGCTGCACCAGGCCGTGCCCGGCTTTGAGCGCTGGTTTGGTGTGCGACCCGAAGTGGATGACGCATTGCGCAGTCTTGTTCTGGAAGACCTGGGAGTGACAGCGTGATCCGGATCGGCCTCACCGGCTCCATCGGCATGGGCAAGTCGACAACGGCAAAGATGTTCGCGGCCGAAGGCGTGCCCGTGCATGATGCCGATGCCACGGTGCATGCGCTTTATGCCGGCCGGGCAGCGCCGCTGATCGAGGCGGCCTTTCCGGGGACGGTTGTTGACGGCAAGGTCGACCGCACGCTGCTGTCCCCCAAGGTGCTCGGCAAGCCGGAAGCGATGAAGCAGCTCGAAGGCATCGTACATCCGCTGGTGCGCGAGGAAGAGCAGGCGTTTTTGGATAAAGCGCGCGGTGAGCGCCGGCGCTTTGTCATGCTGGACATTCCTTTGCTGTTCGAGACCGGCGGCAGCGACCGCGTCGATGCGGTTGTCGTGGTTACCGCGGACGCCGCAATACAGCGCAAACGAGTGCTGGACCGGCCAGGCATGAGTGAAGACCGGTTCGAGGCGATCCTGGTCAAGCAGATGCCGGATGCCGAAAAACGCCGTCGCGCGCATTTCCTGGTGGATACGGGTCTTGGAATGCACCCGGCGCGCCGCCAGGTCAGGGCGATTTTGAAAGCACTGGCAGGGTGCGGTTAACAAGGCGGTGGCCAGCTTTGTCCGGAAGATGGCCGTGCTTCACCCACAAACGTCATCCTGAGGAGCCGCGTTAGCCCGCATTTCTCAAAGCATTAGGTGCATCGGCCCCAAGAATCTGAGAACATTCTTTTGCAACAGAGAGTTATCAGGTTCTGATGCGGGGTCCGATGCCAACACACTGTATCTGCGAACA
>NZ_JALNMJ010000037.1 GCF_023156505.1 Roseibium sediminicola
CTATGATCTGGGATATATCGACCTGGAGCAGAGAACCCTACAGACAATCGACAACCCGTTCGGCACGAGGTTGTAACCCATGTCTCCGGTACAAACTGTTACCTATGTCTCCGGATCGGACAGAAGAAAAATGGTCGGAGTGAGAGGATTCGAACCTCCGACCCCCTCGTCCCGAACGAGGTGCGCTACCAGGCTGCGCTACACTCCGACGTAATTTTTGGATCGCTAAGAGCAAGTCCATCGGGAACAGCGGGGCAAGCCCGCGCTGCGTGGAGGGTCATTTAGCAAAGCTGACCTGTTCCCGCAAGGACTTTGCAAGGCCGAAGGACATTTTTTTAAAACTGTGAACAACATCAGGGCGATACGCTGAAACATCAAAGGATTTCAAAGCCTGCCGCCTTCAGGTGGAGCCGCGGCGAGAAGGTTTTCCGGTTTGCTGGATGGTGAAACGCTCCGCCTGTGTCTTGATCGAAAACCGGGTGCGAACCCTTCTGGGGAAAACCTGTCCGACAGGTCAAAAGATTGCCCCGGGAGGCTCTTGCGCTTGCCACACTGTCTCGCTATACAGCGTCTCCACGGCCTTGGGGTGTAGCCAAGCGGTAAGGCAGCGGTTTTTGGTACCGCCATGCGAAGGTTCGAATCCTTCCACCCCAGCCAGTTTTTCCGATGGATTTTGAAATACGGGTTTCAGCCAGCTGCTCTGCGCAGGCGGGTAACATCTTGCCCATTTGCTGCCGCCGCCCGCAGCACCGCTATCCTTTCCAGAACCGCTTCGCGCCGTGCGTCGAGGTCGGCGCGCAGCCGGTCGATATGCTCCAGTTTCTTCAGCATCATCGGGATGCCGTCTTCGCAAGGCCCGTCGCCGTCGTCGGACAGGCACGCGGCCATGCTGCGGACTTCGCGGGTGGAAAAGCCTGTGGCGATCAGGTCGCGGATGCGGCCGGCGCGGCGAATGTCTGCTTCGGAGTACCGGCGGTATCCGTTGTCCGAGCGGCTGGCCTCCATCAGGCCCGCCGTCTCGTAATGGCGCAACATGCGCTCGGAGATGCCGAGCCGCTCGGCCGCTTCCTTGATCTGCATTCCGGTCCCTTTCCGCTTCGCCCGATGGCCAGTCTCGCACCTTGACACTAGTGGGAAGGTCAAGGCCGGACTTCAAGAGGAATGGAAAGGGACTTGCGCGTGTCGGGCGTCAGCCGCGCTGCGACCAGCCGCCGTCTACGGTCAGGATCTGACCGGTCAGCCAGTCGTTGTCCGGGCTGCCGAGGCGCAGGATCCAGGGGACGATGTCGCGGGTAACCCCGCGCCGTCCGAGCGGCACCTGTGCCGCCTCGGTATCCTCGACGGTCCGCGCCATCTCCAGCGAGAGCCCCATCATGCCTGTCAGGGCGCCGGTCTTGACCGGGCCGGGAGAAACCGCGTTCACACGGATGCCGTCACCGGCGAGTTCGATCGCCCAGGAGCGGGTCAGATGTTCGAGCGCGGCCTTGGTGGCGGCGTAATGAGCCAGCGCCGGGGCGGCATTGTGGCTGACGGCCGTGCCGATATTGACGATGGCGCCCCTGGAGGTGCGCAAGTCCGGCAGGGCTTCCTTCACCAGCAGCGAGGGGGCCACGATGTTGACCGCGCAGAGTTCGGCGATGGCCGCACCGTCATAGGCCTCGATCGGGGCGAGCCCGCCGGCGCCCGCATTGTTGACCAGAAGATCCAGCCGGCCCCAGCGCTCGCGCGCCGCCGCGATCACGGTCCAGGCGTGGCCACGGTCCGCGCTGTCGGCCGCAACGGCTTCGATGTTGCCGGCCCCCGCCGCCACTTCCTCAAGCTTTGCCGGGTTGCGGCCGGTGACGATTACCTTTGCTCCGCGTGTCGCCAGCGCCAGCGCGGTGGCCTTGCCGATGCCGGAGCTGCCGCCGGTCACAATTGCCACCTTGTCCTGCCACACATTGTCTTCTGTCATGTCTCACCTTGGTTTTTGAGGGTGTTGAACTGCAGTGTTCAGGCAAGGCCTAGCCGCTTGCCGCTAGTGTCAGGGTCAAGGGGAAATTTCTGGGACGATGCCGCGTTTCTCCTCGCTCGAGGGCATGGCGCTGCCGCAGTAATTAGCCGACGGGCGGCACGGAGGGGGCAATGCCCGGACCGCGATGGGAGTTGTTCAACAGAACTGGGGTTGTCGGACAATCCCGTATTTTGGAGTTGTTTTCTCGTAAGTATCTGTAATTTATGAAATAAATTCGTTTTAATAAAGAGTTTGCACAGGTTGTCAACAGGGCGCTTTCCGTAAATGTTGAAAAGAAACGATCTCAGTAGACAATAAGTAGTTAACCAAGCATTATCTTAATAACTACTGAGCCAGATCGGTTCCGACTTGGTAATCGGATCGAGGATTTGGGGTTCTCGGTAGCCCATGCCCGGGCTGTTCCTTCAGGCTTTCTTTCGGGGGAGTGTGATCGGCCGGTTCTCGGGAGACCGCATGGGACGCGCTTTCGGCGGTTGCGCACCGCGGATCGCGCCCCGGTGATCCGGTAGCGGCGGGTTATCCGCGTGGCCGGCGTGGGAGCGGTGTCCTTCGGGATGTCGGTGCCACGGGCTGAAGTTTCCCGGAGGGGAGGTTGAGGCCACCGGAGATCGGAATCGCTTTGGTTGCCTGCCTGAAAGGGCGTGTCACCAAAACAAGTATTCCGCTCCAAACAGGAGGGTGCTGGTGAAAACCGGCACCCTTTTGTTTTTTTAGCGTACGCGCGGCATTGCCTCCTGAAGAGCGGGGTCAGCGCTGACACTCGAGAGCCGCGCCGTTGTAGCTGGTTTCGACACAGGCCCGATAGCCCGCCGGTTCGTCCCATTTGCTGCAGGCGGGAACATTGACGCTGGCCTGGTAGCCGCATTGGTTGGTGCAGGCATCCCCGTGGCTGCGGACACAATTGTCGTATTTCGCCAGCGCCTGATCGACATAGCTGCGCAGCTGCGCCGATTGTCCGAGGCCTGCCGCCAGATCGTTCAACAGCGCAACGCCGCATTCCTGGCAGGAGGCGCGGCCGGTGCTGCTGGCCGCGCGGTGCAGGGTTCCTGACGCGAAGTAAGACACGCCATCCTGGCTGCCGGTCCATTCCCAATAGGCATTGTCACCCTGGACAACAAACCGGATCTGGCCGTTGTCGACACAGTTTTCCCGGTAGGCCGTGATGGTTTCGGTGAAGGTGTAGACCCCGCCGCTGCCGCCTCCGCTGAGCCGACCGGAGCAGGGGATGCCCGGATAGTCGGTGGTGCCGCTGCTGGAGGAATCCAGATCCATGATGACGCCGTAGGAACCCCAGCCCGGCTGGTCGACGGTACCGGTCCAGTGCCCAGTGGGATCCTGTGCGGTAGCGGATCCGATCGAAACGAGGACGAGACATCCGGCAGTGAACAGGATCCGGACAAGCATGACGGCAGCCTCGCGAGCGCGTCTCTCCATGGTGGAGAAGACGGTTTCTCATTGGCTTGCAAGGATGCTGCGGAGAGTGCTGCGGATCAAGTGAGGGGTCATGCCTAGTGTGGTGAATTTGAAATTCGCCTCATTGTTGCAGCGACCATCGAAGCGAATTTCAAATTCGAAAACCACACTAGAAACATATGCTTGCTAGTCACCCTTTGGAATCTGAAGCTCGTTCCGAGTGTGCCGGGAAATAAGACGAACTTCAGATTCGGGTGACTAGGGTCAGGACCCATTAATTTGATCGAAATGGCGCAACAAACGGCAAGGAGCTGCAAGGAAAAGCGCGAAAAGCGGGCTTCCTGCCCGGTTGAGCGGTTTGACGCAGCAAATCAAAGCCGTTTTTGCGTCCCTCGGGGATAGGGTGAATTTGCCAGGCAACGTCGTTGCAAATCTTTGGAAACCGGACGGTTTCCTGCAGTTTTGCGCCTCGTATCCGAACAAATTCATCCCTACCATTTCACTCAAATTAGTGGGTCCTGACCCTTGGTATTTGAGGCTGGCGGCGGCCAGTCGGACCGCCGCCAGCGCTTGGGTCAGTCAGCGGGTGGGGCTGGCGGGGTCTCCGGGGTGGCGTCGCAGGTGGTGACGCCGCCGAAGCAGCCGTATTTCTGGCCCTGCTGCGACGAGGCGTAGTTCACGCCGGCGCCGGGCGCGGGCTCGGCAAGCGTGTCAACCGTCAGCGTGAAATTGGCCTGTTCCTCGAAGATCACCACGAAATCGGAACCGCCAAAGGCGAAATTGGCGAATTCCCAGCCCTTGTCGGCCATGGCGCCTTCCTTGACCCAGTCCCGTTTCACGATCGACGACACCTGGGCCATGCCCATCGGTGAGATCACCACCAAACCGTGATCCGCGGTTTCTATGCCGATCACCATGCGGGTCTGACCGAATTGCCAGTCGGCAGTGTCCTGCGGGTCGTAATGGCTGATTTCTCCGGTTTCGCGCGCTTCCGCCCAGCCGGACTTCATTCGGACGCCCGCCTGCAGGTGCTTGAAATAGACGATCTTGCCCGCCACCGGCACATGCAGCCGGTGATAGTTGTTCACGTTCAGAAACTGGTGCGTCCAGGTGCCGTTCTTGAACAGGGTCGGGTCGATCGAGCCGAAGGTTTCCAGCACTTTCTCGCCGTCCTTGCCATCAATGAACTCATAGACGTTGCTGTAGAGCTGGCCCTTGATCATTTCGCCAGCCTGGGAGACGCCGTCATAGGTTGTCACCAGCTTGCCGGTGCTACTGATCGGCCACCAGCCGGCCGAGGTGCTGTCGCCGATGGCGACGACGGTTGCCGGGTCGTTGTAACCTTCCACCGGGCGTGAGCCGGTCGGGAACGTTGCGGCGCAAAGCTCGCGCACGAAAAAGTCCTGGAAGGTCTTGTAGCCGCCTTCCGGCGGGCAGTACCAATCGCCGAAATTCGGATCGCTGGTGAAATCGGGAATATGAACCGCCGACGCCGGCGTCTCCAGATACTTGCCCCATTCGACGGCGACGTCGCGCATCCAGTTGGAGAAGGCGTCGTTCTCGAACTGGATCTGGCCGCGCGGATCCGTGGTCAGCTGCCGGTCGACCAGAAAATAGCTGTAGGACAGAAGGTCGAGAATGTTCCAGTTGCAATAGTTCTTGCCGTCCATGCTGACCCGGATGCCGTCATCGATGATACCGGTGTTGATGTTCTGCGGCGGGTAGGTCACCAGTGCATCGACGAAACCGTAGTAATCGTCGAGGCTCGCAACCGGATTGGTCTGCGGATCGGAATTGATGATCTGGCCGAGCGCGATCGACTTGGTCAGCTGCTCCTGCAGCGCCGGATCGCTTTCCACCAGCGCGATCAGCGCCTCTGTGGCCGGCTGGCGGCCGGGATCGGGACAGTCTTGGTCCTGGGCCTTTGCACCGACCCCTGACACAAGCAGGGCAGCGGTGACGGCGGAAGCGAAGCGGAGATGCATTGGGAAACTCCTTTGGCTCAAAGAGGCGTCTAGGGGCTGGCAATCGGCAGGGAGATCCGGCGCCGGATGCCTGGCATCTGGCACCCGTTGGACATGTCCCGGTTACAACCCCGCTTCGAGTATAGGTGCGACAGTCAAAATTATACAATCTTAGGTAGTTTTTACGAGGCCAATTCGCGCGCCCGTGTTCTAGCCGTTTGGACCTCTGGACGGCTTCGCCGCTTCCAGTCCAAACTGACTTCAAAAATCGGGAGGACTTCATGCGTCGGAAGGTTGTTTCGGCGGCGGACGCGGCCGCGCTGGTCAAGGACGGCGACACCATCACCACATCCGGATTTGTCGGCATCGGTGTGCCGGACGAGCTTCTGGCGGCGATCGAAGCACGGTTTCTGGCACGAGGGTCGCCCCGCGACCTGTCGCTGGTCTTCGCCGCCGGCCAGGGAGACGGCAAGGATCGCGGCCTCAACCGGCTCGGCCATGACGGCTTGTTGAAGCTGGTCATCGGCGGTCACTGGGGCCTGATCCCGAAAGTCGCCAGGCTTGCGGTCGAGGGCAAGATCAAGGGCTGGAACCTGCCGCAGGGCTGCATCAGCCAGCTCTACCGCGACGCGGCCGCCGGCAAGCCCGGCATGCTGTCCAAGGTCGGGCTTGAAACCTTTGTCGACCCGCGGCAGGGCGGCGGTGCTGTCAACGAGCTGTCGACCGAATCCCAGGTCGAGCTGATGGAGATCGGCGGCGAGGAGGTGCTCTTTTACCCGGCACCGAAACTGACCGTTGCTCTGCTGCGCGGCACGACGGCGGACGAGGCCGGCAATGTCACCATGGAGCGCGAGGCGCTGCTGATCGACAATCTCGCGCAGGCGATGGCGGTGAAGAATGCCGGCGGCGTGGTTATCGTCCAGGTGGAACGGCTGGCGCGCGGCCGCAGTCTGCCTGCGCGCGAGGTCCATATTCCCGGCATCCTGGTCGACGCCGTGGTTGTGGCAAGCCCTCAGAACCACATGCAGACCTACAAGACGTCGTTCTCGCACGCCTTCACCAACCGGATCCGCCCGCCGGAAGGCGAGATCCCGGCAATGGAGCTCGGGCCGCGCAAGATCATCGCGCGGCGCTGCGCCTTCGAGCTGCCCGTCAACGGCGTCATCAATCTGGGCATCGGCATGCCGGAGGGCGTTGCCGCGGTTGCGGCCGAAGAGGGGTTGCTGGACCATGTTACACTGACGGCAGAGCCGGGCGTGGTCGGCGGTCAGCCGGCCTCGGGGCTGGATTTCGGCGCGGCGGTCGATGTTGACGCGGTCATTCCGCAGAACTCGCAGTTCGACTTCTACGATGGCGGCGGGCTCGACATGGCCTGTCTCGGCCTTGCTCAGGCCGATGCGGTCGGCAACGTCAATGTCTCGCGCTTCGGCCCGCGTCTCGCAGGTGCCGGGGGCTTCATCAATATCAGCCAGAACGCCAAGGCCCTGGTCTTCGCCGGCACCTTCACCGCCAAGGGGCTGCATATTCACCTGAACGATGGCCGCATGGCGATCCAGGAAGAAGGCACGTCGCGGAAATTCCTGGCCGAGGTTGAACAGGTGACGTTTTCTGGGCGCCGGGCGGCCCGCCTCGGCCAGCCGGTGCTTTATGTCACCGAGCGCTGCGTGTTTGAACTCGGCGAAAACGGCCTGATGCTCAAGGAAATCGCGCCGGGCATCGATCTGGAGCGGGACATACTGGCGCAAATGGCGTTCCGGCCAATCATCGGCGAGGTCACGGAAATGGACGCCCGCCTGTTCCGCGACGGTCCGATGGACCTTCGCAGAGAACTCCTGCATCTCGACCTGCCAGAACGCATCGCCCTCGACGCGCAGAGCAGGCGCCTCTTCATCAATTTCGAGAAGATGCGCATCCGCACGAGGGAGGAAGTCGCCCAGGTGCGCGACCAGGTGGAGCGGGTTTGCGGCCCGCTCGGCAGTCGCGTCGATGTCATCGTCAACTATGACGGCTTCCATCTGGATGACGATGTCGCCAATGCCTATGCCGAAATGGTCGCCGATCTGGAAAGCCGCTTTTACGGCACGGTTACCCGTTATTCCGGCTCCGCCTTCCTGCGCCTCAAACTCGGAGAGACCCTGAAAGGGGCGGCGCATATCTACGAGACACGAGAGGCGGCGCAGTCGTTCCTGGACGGGAGGGGGTGAAACGGTTCAGCTGCCGGAGCTGCTCCCCGGCCGGCTTTGCCTGCGCCCGGCAACATATTCCCGCAGCAGGCTGACACGCTTGGGGCGGAAGCTCTCCGGGCCGCGCGTCATTGCCTCAATGCGGCTGACATGGAAGTGGCGGTAATCCATGCGCAGCCGGCAATGGGCGAGCAGCAGCAGCGTATCCTCGGCATAGGACATGCCGAGTGGCCAGATCTCCCGGGTGCTCACGCGGTCCTGCAGATCCCTATAGGTGATCGACAGGCTGAATTCCTGCCAGCAGGCTTCGCGCAGCAGATCCAGATCGACACGGACCGGGGGCCTGACATCTTTCTGGCGCCAGCTGCGCAGAACCGTGTGCATCGCCTGGCGGGCCTGGCCGTCGGGCAGCGTGGCGACGATCCGTGCCATGGCGTTGCGCCCGGCCTCGATCAAAGTGGCATCGCCGATCTGTTCCAGGCCGCTCTGGGCCAGCATCAGCGCCTCGATTTCCAGCCGAGAAAAACTCTGCGGTGGCAGCGCCTTGTCTTCGGTCAGCGTGTAGCCGACACCGGCGGCGCCGTCGATCAGGGCGCCGCCGGCGCGCAGGGTGGCGATATCGCGGTAGAGCTGGCGCAGCGACACGCCGCTCTCCTCGGCCAGCCGCGCGGCGGTCACCGGCTGCGGCAGGCGCCGCAGCGTGTCCATCAAGCGCATCAGCCGGTCTGTGCGGGCCATGAGATTTTGCTCCTGCCGGAAAGTGTCAGCAGGGGGACGCTATAGCTTCTTCACCCAAACCGAAAGGAGCAATTCCATGCCAACGCTTTACCACGCCCCCAACAGCCGGTCCTCGTCCATCGTCACCCTGATCGAGGAACTCGGCGCCGATGTCGAGATCCAGGAGGTGACGGTCACCCGCCAGGACGGCAGTGGTGGTCCGGATCCGCGCAATCCGCATCCGGAAAAGAAGGTGCCTTACCTTGTCGATGGCGAAGAAAAAATCCGCGAGCGCGGTGCCATTGTTCTCTACCTGACAGACAAGTTTCCCGAAGCCGGGCTTGGACCCATCGAGGGACAGCCTGGCCGCGGCGACTACCTGTCCTGGCTGTTCTATTACCAGGGCATCATGGAGCCGGTGATCCTGTTGCAGTTTGCCGGCCTGAGCCATCCGGTGCTGACGGCAAGTCTGCGGGATCATGGCACCATGACGGCCCGGCTGGCCGAGACACTGGAAACCCAGCCCTATCTACTCGGAGAGAATTATTCAGCAGCAGATCTGCTGTGCAGCAGTCCGTTCCTGTGGGCGCCCGATCTGATGCCGGATAACAAGGCGATCCGCGACTGGGTGGCACGCTGCGCAGACCGGCCGGCGGTCAAGCGCACGGTTGAGCGGGAGAAAGCCGCAGCCTGATCGGCAAAGATGTCGTGACAAGCAAAAGGCCTCTTCAGCGCAAGCCGAAGAGGCCTGGATTTTTTATTTTGGGATATCTCTCCGGCGATCAGCGCCGCTTGCCGAATGTGGGTTTGCCGCCGCCGCTGTCGGGGCGGGCACGGCGGGCCGGCCCCTTGGGCACACCCTGCGGATCGTCGAAATGCTTCCGCTGGAAGAAATTGTCCGGACTGTCGCGGCGGTCGTCGAGCTCGCTCTTCAGCGCTTCCTCGGAAGTCCTCAGAACCTGGGCGCGCTGCGCCGACACCCGGCGCTTCTCGCTGATGAACTGGACCCCGCAGCGCAGGCCTTCTTCCCAGCGGCGCTCGCAGGTGACTTCATAGTCTTCCAGATCGATATGCAGATCGAATTCCTTGGGCAGCATGTAGGCCTGCTCGAACTGGAGCATGGCGCCGCCTTCGGAAATATTGCGCACGGTGCAGGGGATGGATCTCAGTCCGTGCTGAAAGACCATTTTGCCCTTCTTGAACACGCGGGCCCGCCGCTCGCGCGGGAACTGATCGCTGGCACTTTCATCCGCAACCTGATGCGGAATGGGTTTGGCGTCCGACATGGTCAACTCGCATTTACAGTGACACTTGAGATGCGAAGCACCTCATGCTTGCGAAGAGTTTAACAAGAAAGCTCTTGCCAATCCGTGAATCCCTGACACTGCGGTTTTTGCGGAGGGCCGGTTCGCTTGCGATTGGCAACAAAAGGCCCTATGCCGGGCGCAGAGAAACCTGAGCGTTTTCATTTCGCGGGCATTCGTGGAACACCATTCCTTGAATTGATACAGGTTCTTTCTTTATTTACGGGCAAGCGACACGAGAAAGCGAAGCGGAACCTTAAGGTTTTCCGCAGAATGAGGCATTGATGACGGAAGATCAGACATCCTTTTTGACCCAGCTGGCCATTCGCGCCGGAGAGGAAATTCTGAAAATCTATGCTGAACCCTTCGAGGTTGAGAACAAGACCGACGGGTCTCCGGTGACCAAGGCCGACGCGGCCGCGGAAAAAATCATTCTGGCCGGCCTCGCCGAACGGTTCGCCGACATTCCCGTTGTCGCCGAGGAAAGCGTCGAAGCCGGTAACCTGCCTGCCGTCGATGGCCGGTATTTCCTGGTTGATCCTCTGGACGGCACCAAGGAATTCCTCAAGAAAAACGGCGAGTTCACGGTCAACATTGCCCTGATCGAAGACGGCTGTCCGGTATTCGGCGTGGTGTCGGCCCCGGCACTGGGCGAAATTTATTGGGGTGGGCGTCTGGAGACAGACGGTTCGGCGCAACAGGTGGCGTTCAAAGGCACGATCGAAGCAGGTTCGGTCACAAATGTCGAACAGGTCGCGGTCCGGACGCCTCCGGCGAATGGTCTCAGCATCCTGGCCAGCCGCTCGCATATGTCGGACGAAACCGCGGCTTTCATTGGTCAGTTCAAGGTGGCGGAACAGCTCTCCGTCGGCTCGTCCCTGAAATTGTGCTGGGTGGCCGCCGGCCGCGCCGACCTCTACCCGCGCCTCGCGCCGACCATGCAATGGGACATCGCGGCCGGGGACGCCATCGTGCGGGCCGCCGGCGGTTCCGTGGTCTATGCCGAAAGCGGCGCGGATTTCGGCTACCATGTGCCGGAAAACGCCACCAAGGATGACCTGCGCAATCCGCACTTTCTTGCCGTGAGCGACAAAACACTGCTGCAGGGCTTGGCGCCCGCCGCCTGACGCACGACCTGGACCAAATGACGACGGCCGGTCCGCCGGCCCAACGGAAAAGCGAATATGAACATGCAATCTCAGGGGATCACGCCCGAGCGCCTCAGCAATCTGAAGCGGCTGGAAGCGGAAAGCATCCACATCATCCGGGAAGTCGCCGCCGAGTTTTCCAATCCGGTGATGCTCTATTCCATCGGCAAGGATTCAGGCGTCATGCTGCATTTGGCGATGAAGGCGTTTTACCCTTCCAAGCCGCCATTCCCGCTGCTGCATGTGGACACGACCTGGAAATTCCGGGACATGATCACCTTCCGTGACGAAACCGCCGCGCGTCTCGGCATGGACCTGATCGTCCATACCAACCCGGAAGGCCTGGAAAAGAACATCGGCCCGTTCTCTCACGGCTCTTCGGTACATACCCACATCATGAAGACCGAAGCGCTGAAGCAAGCGCTCGACAAATACGGTTTCGATGCCGCCTTCGGTGGTGCCCGCCGCGACGAGGAAAAGTCCCGCGCCAAGGAACGCGTGTTCTCGTTCCGCAACTCCAGTCACGGCTGGGACCCGAAGAACCAGCGTCCGGAGCTTTGGAGCCTCTACAACGCCCGCGTTGCCAAGGGCGAGAGCATCCGCGCCTTTCCGCTGTCCAATTGGACCGAGCTCGATATCTGGCAATACATTCTGACGGAAAACATCCCGATGGTGCCGCTCTATTTCGCCGCCAAGCGTCCAGTGGTGAATCGCGACGGCATGCTGATCATGGTCGATGACGACCGCATGAAGCTTCAGCCCGGTGAGACGATCGAGGAAAAGATGGTCCGTTTCCGCACGCTCGGCTGTTACCCGCTGACCGGCGCCATTGAATCGGATGCCGATACGCTGCCCGCCATTGTCCGCGAAATGCTGATTGCCCGCACGTCTGAGCGTCAGGGGCGCCTGATCGACAAGGACGAAAGCGCCTCGATGGAAAAGAAGAAGCGCGAAGGATATTTCTAAGATGACGATCACCGATATCGAAAACGCCGGCGAGACGGCCGTCACCGACTATATCCTCGCCCAGGAAAGCAAGGATCAGCTGCGCTTTCTGACCTGCGGTTCCGTTGACGACGGCAAGTCCACCCTGATCGGCCGCTTGCTTTACGACACCAAGCTGATCTTCGAGGATCAGCTGGCCGCGCTTGAGCGCGACTCCAAGAAACACGGCACGGTCGGCGAGGAAATCGATCTGGCCCTTCTGGTCGACGGCCTTGAGGCCGAGCGCGAACAGGGCATCACCATCGATGTGGCCTACCGCTTCTTCGCCACGGAAAAGCGCAAGTTCATCGTCGCCGACACCCCGGGACATGAGCAATATACCCGCAACATGGCGACAGGCGCCTCGACCGCCGATCTCGCCGTCCTTCTGGTCGACGCCCGCAACGGCCTGATGGTGCAGACACGGCGCCATGCCTTCATCGCCTCGTTGCTGGGAATCCGTCACGTGGTGCTGGCAATCAACAAGATTGACCTGGTCGGCTATTCCCAGGAGAAATTCGAGGAAATCCGAAAGGAATTCGAGACGTTTGCCAATGGCTTCGATTTTGAAAGCCTGCAGGCGATCCCGATGTCCGCGCGCTATGGTGACAACGTCACGATCAAAAGCGACAAGATGGGCTGGTATTCCGGGCCGACCCTTCTGGAACATCTGGAAACCATCGAGGTCGGCGAACACGTTCTCGGAGCCCCGTTCCGGTTTCCGGTCCAGTGGGTCAACCGGCCGAACCTCGACTTCCGCGGCTATTCCGGCACGGTGGCGAGCGGCAGCGTGGCTGTCGGCGACGAACTCGTCGTCGCCGGTCCCGCCAAGATCTCCAAGGTTAAGACGATCATCGGCGCGGACGGCGAAACTTCCGCGGCGCGTGCCGGCGAGGCCGTCACCATCACTCTGGAAGACGAGATCGATATTTCCCGTGGTGATCTGCTGTCTTCGACGGCGCACCGTCCGGAAGTCGCCGACCAGTTTGCGGCCCATGTCATCTGGATGTCAGATGAGCCGCTGCTGCCGGGACGGCCGTATCTTTTGAAGATCGGAACGCGCACAGTCACGGCGACGGTTTCGGAGATCAAGCACAAGATCAACGTCAACACATTCGAGCATGTGGCCGGCAAGACGCTGGAACTCAACGAGATCGCCTTCTGCAATTTCGCCCTGTCCTCCGCCGTGCCGTTCGACCCCTATGAAGCAAACCACACAACCGGTTCCTTCATTCTGATCGACCGCATGTCGAACGCGACGGTTGGCGCCGGCATGATCTGGTTCGCGCTGCGCCGGGCCAGCAACATTCATTGGCAGGCGCTTGATGTCGACAAGTCGGCCAGGTCTGAAAAGCTCGGCCAGAAACCGGCGGTGCTGTGGTTCACGGGGCTTTCCGGATCGGGCAAGTCGACCATCGCCTCGATCGTGGAGAAGAAGCTCCATATCGACGGCAAGCACACCTACACGCTCGACGGCGACAATGTCCGCCACGGCCTCAACAAGGATCTGGGCTTCACCGATGCCGACCGGGTGGAAAACATCCGTCGCGTTGGCGAGGTTGCCAAGCTGTTCGCCGATGCTGGACTGATTACGCTGGTGTCGTTCATTTCGCCATTCCAGTCCGAGCGCCGCCTGGCACGCGATCTCCTGGGCGAGGGCGAGTTCATCGAGGTCTTTGTCGATACGCCCATCGAGGAATGCCGCAAGCGCGATCCGAAAGGTCTTTATGCCAAGGCCGATCGCGGTGAAATCAAGAATTTCACAGGTATCGACAGCCCGTATGAAGCACCGGAAAATCCGGAAATCCACATCCGGAATGTCGGCCGAGAGCCGGAAGAGGTTGCCGAGGAAATCGTCACCTACCTGCGTGAAAACGGGTATTTGAGCAGCTTTGGCGAGAATGGCGAAGGGATCTAAACCCGATTGCGCTTCGCCAGGGCTTCTTCCCAGCGGTAGGCGTCGGCGACAATCTGGTTGATATCGTCCAGCTCGGGCTGCCAATTGAGTTCGGCCCGAGCCAGACGGCTGTCAGCCACAACTTCCGGGCAATCGCCAGGCCGCCGCGCGCCCATCTCAACGGTAAAATCCGACCTGGAGGCAGCCTTGACGGCACGGACCACTTCCAGAACGGAAAAACCACGGCCATAGCCGCAATTGGCGATCAGGTTGCCGCCGCCCGAGCGCATGCGCTCGACCGCGAGCCGATGGGCCAGGGCCAGGTCCGTCACATGTATATAGTCGCGGATCGCGGTGCCGTCGGGCGTATCGTAATCCTGGCCGAAAACGGTCATGGACGGCCGTTTGCCCGTTGCAGCTTCGCAGGCCACCTTGATGAGATTGGTAGCCTCCCGGGTCGCCTGGCCCGAACGTCCGCGCGGGTCGGCACCGGCGACGTTGAAATAACGCAGCGCCGTGACCGTCAGGTCGTGAGCTTTGGCGACATCCATGAGCATCTGCTCGGTCATCAGTTTCGATGCGCCGTAAGGCGCCTGGGGCCGAAGCGGGGCGCTTTCCGGCACCGGCACACTGTCCGGCAGACCATAAACCGCGGCAGTCGAGGAGAACACGAAATGCCTGACCCCGCAGGCGACGGCCGCCTCCATCAGTCCGAGCGAGTTTACGGTGTTGTTGCGATAATATTTCAGCGGGTTTTCGATCGACTCCGGCAAAATGATCGATCCGGCGAAATGCACGATCGTCTCGATATCGTGCCGGCGCAGCACGGTTTCCATCTCCTCCCTGTCGGCGATGTCCTGCTGGTACAGGGGCACGCCTTCGGGCAGCAGCCAGTCGAAGCCTGTGCTGAGATTGTCGACCACCACCGGCGTCTCCCCGGCATCCAGAAATGCCAGGGCAGCGTGGCTGCCGATATAGCCGGCGCCGCCGGTGATCAGAACGGTCATGGAAACGGCCACCCTCCCTGTCAGGTGTCTCAGTGATACGCGATTCCGCGGAAAACGACCAAACCGGATCGACGCGGTGGCGGACTTTCTCTTGCCCGCTTCAACGAAGCCTTTTATGACCACGCCATTGATTGATCGAAGCAGCTTGACTCGTTTTTCGTCTGAAAGGCCTCGCACGTAACATGAAAACCGTTCTGGTGACCGGCTCCGCAGGATTTATCGGCTTTTACCTGTGCACGCGCCTTCTGAAGGACGGCTTCCGCGTCATCGGTCTCGACGCGATGACCGACTATTACGACGTCAAGCTGAAGGAACGGCGCCAGCAAATGCTGTTGCAGCACGAGCATTTCAAGGCGGTCAATGACCGGGTCGAGGCGCCGGACCTGCTGATGTCGCTGTTTCGGACCGAAAGCCCGGATTTCGTCGTTCACCTGGCCGCCCAGGCGGGCGTACGCTATTCGATCGAAAACCCGCGCTCTTATCTGGAGAGCAACTTGGTGGGAACTTTCGAGCTTCTGGAAGCCGCCCGGGCCCATGCGCCTGAGCATATGCTGCTGGCTTCGACGTCTTCCGCTTATGGCGCAAACACCCAGATGCCCTATACGGAGACCGACAAGGCCGACCATCAGATGTCGTTCTATGCGGCCACCAAAAAGGCAACGGAATCGATGGCGCATTCCTACGCTCATCTTTACCACCTGCCGGTGACCATGTTCCGTTTTTTCACCGTTTACGGTCCCTGGGGCCGTCCGGACATGGCCTTGTTCAAATTCACCAAGGCCATTCTCGAAGGCCGTCCGATCGACGTTTACAACCACGGCGACATGAAGCGTGATTTCACTTATGTGGAAGACCTGGTCGAGGGCATCCGCCTGTTGATGGATGCCGTCCCGGTTCGCCCGGAAGAGGGCGAACCTGTCCCCGAAGGCGACAGCCTGTCCCCGGTGGCGCCGTGGCGGGTGGTCAATATCGGCAATTCCACTTCCGTACAGCTGACGGACTTCATTGAGGCTATCGAGACGGCTATCGGCAAAAAGGCCGAGCGGAACCTGATGCCGATGCAGGCAGGTGACGTGCCAGCCACCTGGGCCAATGCCGATCTGCTTCAGAAACTGACAGGTCACCGGCCGAAAACGAATGTCCGGGAGGGCGTTGCCAAATTTGTCGAATGGTACCGGGACTATTATTCGGTCTGAGGCGGCTGACAGACATCCACCCATTCCGCCGACGTGATCTCCGCTATGCGGTCCGGCGCAATCCTGACCGCGGCATTGGTCGCACCGGCCGCGGGAATGACAATGTCGAAGTCCTTCAGCGAGACATCGCAATAGACCGGCAGCGGCTGTGCCAGTCCAAACGGACAGACGCCGCCGACGGGATGACCGGTCAAGTTTTCCACCTTGTCCAGGCCGACCATCTTCACCTTGCCACCAAAGGCGGCTTTGGCCTTTTTGTTGTCCATGCGCGCATCGCCGCGGGCGACAACAAGGAAAACCTGATCCTTGAGCTGGAACGACAGGGTCTTGGCGATCTGCCCCGGTACAACGCCGTGCGCTTTCGCCGCGAGCTCGACGGTCGCGCTGCTTTCCTCGGTCACGATGAGCTCCAGATCGGGGGCAGCGGCGGCAAGGTGGTCACGGACGCTCTCAAGGCTCATTCTGACTTTCTTTCGTGAAATGGGGTGCTTGTTTGAACCGGATCAATAGATTCGATCGGTTTGAACTGGCAAGGATGCCAATTATTTGTGCATATCCGCAGATGCATCCTGCTCTACTTTAACAATGCATTCATTATGATCTTAAACGGATTTTAACCATTAGGAGCTTAAACGGTACAGTGGCGGAGTAAAAGTTTCGACTTTTGGTTTCCGTGGTTTGTGTCTTTTAAGGAATGCCTCAATGGCAAGGGCCATGACAGCCGCGACGGAAGTTTGTCCTCCTGGGCAGGAGGACGACGAACTGACTGACCGGGAGGCAAACCGGGGTGGGACAATGAACATGCCACATATGGTGGCGAAAAATCTCCTGTTCTGGGGATCTGTTTCGCTCACCCTTTATGGGCTCTACGCAGTGGTCGCGGCGCTTTAAAGCATTTCGAGAATTGTTTGAAACAAGCATTGCCGACTTTTGCGTTCGAGGCAGAGCCGAGAGGCAGCTAAAGTCGGCTCAGACTTTTCTCGAAATGTTATAGGCGCGGCCAATTGACGTTCTGTCCTGACGTTTTGTGGGTGCCCGTGACCCCAATCGACCACACTTCTTAAAATGCGAATAGCCGGCCCGTCCAAGGCGGGAACAGCGCTCACGTGTCCGCGTCGAGCCGGTTTCTGCCGAAATGATGATCCGGCCGGAAGGTTTCGGGCAGCGGGTGATCCGCGTCCCGGCCCAGGATCTCGGCAATCAGCGCATCAGCGACAAGATGGGCAATGCCAAAGGAAATCTTGAAGCCGCCTGTCGCGGCAAAGACGGCTTCATGGCCCGGCAGGCGCCCGATCAGCGGATCGCGCTTGTTGCAGCGGGGCCGGATCCCGGCCCAGTCCGACAGAACCTTGCGACCCTTGAGCTGGGGGCAGAAGTTCATTGCCCGTGCCATCAGTTCGCCGGACCGTTCCGGGGAGGGCGTGTCGTCTTCAAAATCCCTGTCCGAGGTGCTGCCGATCGCCACGGTTCCGTTTGCATGCGGCACGACATAGAGCCCGTCGCAATAGATGGCCGGGTGGTCTTCCAGCCCGGTGCCCTCAAGCAGAAGCGCCTGTCCCTTTTCGCCCCGGCCGATCCGTTCGCCGGTCAGGTGCTCGATCAGGTCGAACGCAGCGAAGCCTCCAGAAACAACCAGGCCCTTTGCCTTTATAGGTGATCTTCCGTTTCCGAGGATCACGCTGGACGTGTCGGCGTCAAACCCGGTGACCTCGGCGCCTTCCACCAGCGTGCCGTGACCGCGGAAATATCCTGCCAGCGCCGCAAGATAGGCACGAGGAGAAATCCGCGCGGCCAGGCTTTCGTAGACGATGCCATGCGGAGCGGCGTTTGCCGACAGCCAGTCGGAGCGGCTGCCGACCGGTTCGACCACATAGGAAAATCCGGTCTTCTCCGGATGCCAGCGCAGTTTGCTTTCTTGCGCCCGTTCCAGGTGATGTTCGAGCTTGTCGGTCGTCGTCAGCGGAAGGATTCGGCCACAGCGGGCATAGCCGCAATCGTGTCCGGTTTCCGCTTCCAGACGCCGGACCCGGTCTTCGAGACAGGCGAGCGCCTGGAACTGGAACTCCTTCTTCGGGTTCCAGCGCGCCGGCATGTGCGGCATCAGGGCACCGAGCACGCCGCCGCTTGACCCGGCCCCCACATGGGCTTTTTCCAGGACCACAACGGAGAGGCCCGCCTTGATCGCGGCATAAGCGACGGACAGGCCGAAGATGCCGGCACCGGAGATGGCGAGATCGTAGGAGGCGGTTTCGGCTGTGGCCATGTCAGGCACTGTCCTGGTGATTGATTGATGCGAAAGGCTCTCGTATGAGAACGTTGAGGTCTGGCTCGATTGCGAACCTGACCGGAGCGGCATCTTCTAAGGCAGAACACAAGACCATGTCCACCAAAGCGCCGGATCTGGAATGGCTCGACGGCGATGTGCCGCGGGCCGAAGGTTTTGACGACACCTATTTTTCAAGGGCGGGCGGCCTGGCCGAGACCCGCCATGTGTTTCTGGCGGGCAATCGCCTGCCGCAGCGTTTTGCCGGCCGGAAGGCATTCACCATCGCCGAATTCGGCTTTGGCACCGGGCTCAATTTCCTGACGACGCTAAAGGCTCTGGAGGAGGTGAGAGACCCTGCGGCGCTGACCTTTGTCTCTTTCGAGCTTTACCCGATGACAACAGATCAGCTCAGCCGGGCGCTTGGGGCCTTTCCCGAACTGGAGGGGCTTGCCAACGAGCTTTTGAAGGCCTGGGCGCCGGAGCCGGGCTGGAACCGGATACGCGTCGCTGGAGCCGAGCTTCGTCTCGGCATTGGCGATGCCTGGGAGTTGATCCGGGACGTGTCGATCCCGCCGGTCGACGCCTGGTATCTTGACGGTTTCAGTCCGTCGAAAAATCCGGAACTTTGGGCACCTGAGTTGCTCCGGGCTGCGGCGGAACTGACAGCCGCCGATGGCACACTTGCCACCTATACCTCCGCTGGCTGGGTGCGGCGCAATCTTCAGGCCGCCGGGTTCGAGATCGAAAAGGTTCCCGGGTTTGCGGGCAAACGTGAAATGGTTGTTGGCCGCAAGGCCTGAGGTGCGGCCCCCAGAGTGGCGAGTGGAGTTCACTCCCTTGAGCCGGCGATGGTTTCCTCAAGCCAATGCCTGAATTTTTCCATCGCCGCATTTTCCTCGCGCGATTTGAGCCAGGTCAGCCAATAGCTGCCGGTCAGCACCGACTGCGCAAAAGGCTGGACCAGGCGGCCGGAACGCAGGTCCTGACCGAACATGGAGATCGGCAGCAACGCGACGCCGGCGCCCTGGGCAGCAGCCTCGGCCATGGTCACCGAGCTGTCGAACATCCATCCCCGGGCCCGGGGAGGCGTCACTGATAGGCTCTGGAACCATGTGGCC
Organism: Roseibium sediminicola; assembly: GCF_023156505.1. Taxonomy (GTDB): domain Bacteria; phylum Pseudomonadota; class Alphaproteobacteria; order Rhizobiales; family Stappiaceae; genus Roseibium; species Roseibium sediminicola. The sequence continues at coordinate 19,212 of NZ_JALNMJ010000037.1, forward strand.
CATTCATCCATCCGATAAGACCGCAGCAGGGGTTCCCGGAGCAGATCCTCGGGCGCAGTCAGTCTTTGGGCGATCTCGGGCGAACAGGCGGGCGCAAGGGGGGCGTCCATCAGGTGAACGGCGCTGGTCCCGTGCCAGGCGCCGTCGCCAAAGCGGATGAAACAGTCGAGCCCGTCCGCCAGAATGTCCGCTCGATTGTTGTTGGTTTTCAGCCGTAGATCGATGTGGGAGTACCGGTTGGCAAAGGCTCCGAGGTGGGGCAGCAGCCAGCCTGTGGCGAAGGTCCCGACGACGCCCACGCTCAAAACGTCCCGGAAGTTTCCATCCTCGAAGCGACTCAGCGCGGCGCTGATACGCTGAAACGCGTCTGTCAGCACAGGCAGAAGCGCCAGCCCCTCGTCGGTCAGGGCAACACCGCGCGGCAGACGTTCGAACAAGGTGAGGTCGAGCAGCTCTTCGAGGGCTTTGACTTGATGGCTGATCGCTGTCTGCGAAACACGCAGTTCGAGGCCGGCGCGCGTGAAGCTGTTCAGTCTGGCCGATGCTTCAAACGCCCTGAGGGCATTGAGCGGCAATTGAGAGATGTCCATCGAGGTCTCCTTGGCCAAGTTTTTCTCATGCCTAACCTCACTAATCATCATTTGCGTAATATCTGTGGCATCGGCAGGTTACCCAAGTTTTCTGCTGACGGTCCGGGGGGCAAACGGCCGCGGCAGATTGGACCCCTTTGGAGACCTGAAGAAATGATCCGATCGATCCGTAGATTTGCCCGCACAAGTGCTGTCGTTGCCGCCCTGGTGGCCGTCCCGGCAACCGCGCAGCCCGCATGGGCCGGCAGTTTGCAATTCGCTCCCTTGGAACGCGTTGTCCTTGATGCCGAAGCGCGGTTGTCCGCCCACATCGGTGTTGCCGTGATTGACACGGAAACCGGCGAGGCGTGGCAGCACAGGGGAGCGGAACGCTTCCCGACCAACAGCACGTTCAAGGCCTTTTTATGCGCGGCGCTGCTGGATGCGGGCGCCAAGGGCCAGGTGGATCCGGACCGCAAGGTGACGGTTCGGGACAGCGATCTGGTCTCCTATTCGCCAGTGACGGAAAAACATGTCGGCGGCGATCCGCTCAGCCTGCGCGAATTGTGCGAGATCACCGTCACCATCAGCGACAATGCCGCCGCCAACCTGGTGATGAAGGAAATCGGCGGACCCGACGCCCTGACCGCCTACCTGCGCGCAATCGGCGATGATGTCACCCGCGCGGATCGCTGGGAACCGGAGTCCAATTCCGGCATTCCCGGCGACGAGCGGGACACGACCAGCCCGGAGGCCGCGGCCGAGACCCTTAAGAAACTGGTCCTGGAAAAAACCTTACCGGACACCGAGCGCAAACTGCTCACGGACTGGCTGATCGGCAACAAAGTCGGCAAGGCAACCTTGCGTGCCGGACTGCCCGAGGGCTGGCGCATTGCCGACAAGACCGGTGCCGGTGCCAACGGCTCGCGCAACAACATTGCCGTGATCTGGCCCGACGGCCGCAAGCCGGTGGTGATCGCCATCTACATCACCCAGACGGCGGCCTCCTTCGACGCCCGCAATGCGGCGATCGCAGAGATTGGACAGGCTCTGGCGGAAGGTCTCACGCCATGAGTGGGACTGCCGGGAGTTGACGAACGAGCGGCTACTCGCTCGAATGGTTGGTGCCGGGGCCAGACCGGACCCGGTGCCAACAGGAGGCGATCATGGCCGTTTCATTGCAGGTTCTTTATCCGGTATTGCCGGACACACGTTTCGATCACGACTACTACAAATCCACTCACATGCCGCTGGTCAACGAACATATGGGTCCGTTCCTGTTGATGGTGCAGGCTTCCAAAGGCCTGGCGGGCGGACCCGATGCGCCGCCGGACTACTACGCCATCGCCACCATGGTGTTCGAAAGCCAGGAAAAGCTGTCGCTGGCGATGCAGGCGGCCGGGCCGGTTCTTGAGGACATTCCGAACTACACAAACACCAAGCCGCAAATGCTGATCGGCGAGGTTCTCGGCTGAGCCTTGGGGGCAGGCCGGAAGGAGGAAACGCCCCGGCGAGGGGCATCGCAAAGGCGTTTCCGCACAGGGGCGGCTTGGCAGAAGCCGGCCCGGTGTTCATGGCGCGTTATTTCGGCAGCAACACGTCATTGACCACGTGGATCACACCGTTGGACTGATTGACGTCCAAGATCGTAACTTTGGCGGTACCGCCCGCTTCATCGAAGATGTAGAGACTGGAGCCCTTGACCACAGCTGTGAGAGCATCGCCGGAGACGGTCTGCATGTTGTAGCGGCCGCCTTTGGATTTGGCCCACGCCATCAGGTCCGAACCGGAAATGTTTCCAGACACCACATGGGCGGTCAGCACCTTGGTCAGCTGGTCCTTGTTTTCCGGCTTGAGCAGAGTGTTGACCGTGCCGTCCGGCAGTTTGGCAAAGGCGGCATTGGTCGGAGCGAAGACGGTGAAAGGGCCAGGTGTCTGCAACGTATCGACAAGCCCCGCGGCCTTCACCGCAGCGACCAGAGTCGTGTGGTCCTTCGAGTTGACCGCATTTTCGACAATGTTCTTGGTTTCATACATCGGCGCGCCGCCGACATCCGGATTGGCGAGGGCAGTGCCGGCGGCAAGGCTGGCCGCGAAAAGGGCAGTCAGGGCAAGTGTCTTCGTCATGGACCGTAATCCTCCGGTTGGTGTCCCGGCGCGGCTTCTGTTGACCGATGGGTTATCCCGCGCCTTGCAACGGGTACACGGCAGGTCCGGATCTGGATGCAGCTTGCATGAATTTTTTTACGACCTTGGAGAGGGCGCTCCCCTGTGTTCCAGGCGGGGCAACGCGAAGTCGCAACCCCAGGGACACTTGGCGGTGTCACATGAACAGGAGGCAGGAGCCGCCATTCGTGTCCGACTGACCGGTGCCCCAGGTGCCCTTGATCCAGCATTCCCGGGACGAACTGATCTTCAGCCGGCCGCTTTCGCCCTTGTGGGTCCATGTGCCGCTCAGGTCCAAGCCCTCGATCAGGCCATTCTTGTCCTTCCGGAACGTCGGGGTCAGGGAGAGGGAGCCGAACGGCGTCTTGCCGAGAATGCTCAGGGCAACATCGTAGGAATTGGCTTTTTTGACGATCTTGCAATCCGCATTGATCTTCCGCTCAAGGGATTTTGTGTCCATCTGGAAGACCCAGTTGCGGCTGACAAGCAGGTTCTGCCAGATGGTCGGGCCAACGGATGCGGAATACTTGTTGCAGTTGACCGATTCATTCCAGCTCCGGTCGATATAGGGCGCAATCGAGATCTTCGTGTTGCTGAGCTTGGCCAGCGCCGCATAGAACTTGGCCCCCGCATTGTTCGCGGCAATATCGGCTGGTGAATAAACGCCTGTTGCCCGAATCCCGAAGGATTGCATTTCCTTCTGATGGTTCCATTGTGCCTGCACGAATTTTGGTGGGCTGGTGTAACCCAGTTTGCGGCCAAGGATATCGGCGCCTCCCTTTGAAAAGGCGTTTCCGATTTTTCCGAACTCATAGTTCATGAAGGCCTTCTTGGAATTGATCAACTGATCTTCGACAACTTCGCGCGCGAATGTCGGATTGCGGCCGTTCTGGCGATGATAAATCCGGTAACCCAACTGAAAAAAATGTCCGACCTTGTCACCGCCCATCAGAATATTGTTGCATCTGATAATCGGTGCCAGGCTGCTGGAGCCGGCCCTGAGACCCGAACTGTACTTTGTTTTTGCCGGATTGGTCTGAAATTGCTTTCCCGGTATGCCGGGCGAAGCCCTTGGCAAGTGGTTTTTTATCCAGGTTTCAATGGGAGCGTCGATGTGGGCTGCATCACCGAAGAGGCCGAAAATGTGTTCGACAAGGTCTTCTCCAGTGATCCCATCCCATTTTGCTCGGGAAATAGAAACGTTTAGCATGTAATCGATGTCTGGAAGGCAGTCGATCAATTTAACATTGGTGGGCAGGGCGTCATCGTCGACTTCGGCCATCTTATTGAATCCAGTTCGAGTCAGTGGCCCACGACGTTTCAATTTGATAATATGGGATCGAATTCAGGGGTTACCATACGGAAATTTTTGCACGGCCGATACATAAAAACGCCTCCGCGGGGCACGCGGAGGCGTTTTCAAGACAGGAAGCGGGTGTTTGGGACCCGATGCCCCGCGTGTTGCCGGAGGTTACATCGGCAAGTGCGCAGAGATTTTCGGCGGCGCTAAGACCACCGGAAATATCCTGTCTCATCCCGTTTGGGCGCAGGATGTAACACGTAAACGCACCAGAGCGTGGTTTGGATCCATCTGGTCCCGGAAAAGCGACAGCAAGTCGGAGGGGGCGGGTGCCGGGCCTAGCCCATTTCGGGAACCGGCGTGACCGGCTTGCCTGTCTCAAACCAGCTCACAATGTTGTCGACGACCAGCTGGCCCATGGCATTGCGGGTTGCCTGCGAGGCGGAACCGACATGGGGCAGCACCGTGACGCGGGGCAGCGCCAGCAGCTTCTCCGGAACCTTCGGTTCGTTCTCGAACACGTCCAGGCCGGCGCCGTAAATGGTGCCGTTCTCCAGCGCGGCGATCAGCGCCGCCTCGTCGATCACCGTACCGCGGCCGACATTGATGACGATGCCCTCCGGCCCGAGCGCTTTCAGAACCTCCGCATTGACCGCGTGATGGGTCGCGGCGCCGCCAGGGGCGACCACCATCAGCGTGTCGCAGGCTGCCGCCAGCTCGGCCAGGGACGCATGATAGGGATAGGCGACATCGGCCTGTTGGCTGCGGCCATGGTAATGGATGTCCATACCGAAGGCCTCGGCCCGCTTTGCAATCGCCTTGCCGATGCGCCCGAGCCCGAAGATGCCGAGCTTGCGGCCCTGCAGCGTTGCCTGCGTCAACGAGTAGGGACCCTTGGCCTGCCAGTTGCCCTGGCGCAGCCATTGCTCCGCCTGGCCGAACTCGCGCACCGTCATCAGCATCAGCCCGAGCGCCGTATCGGCAACTTCTTCGGTCAGGACGTCCGGCGTATGCGTGACCATCACCTTGGCCGCCAGGCAATCGTCGGTGTTGATGTGGTCATAGCCGACACCGAAGCTGGATACGATCTCCGCATTCGGGAGGTGGCCGAGCATGTTGGCATCGACCGGACCGAAGGCGACCGCAACACCGCGGATCCTGTCGCCGACTTCCGTCAGCATCTTGTCGGGGTCATCCGCCTGATAGAGCCGGTGCACGGTGTATTTCGCATCCAGCTGCTCCTGAACGATGGGCAGCATTGGATAAGGCATCAGGATGTCGATGGTCATGGGTGGGGTCCGAGTGGGGAAACGATGGCAAGTTGCGTGGGACTTTACGGCCAAGGTATGCGTGTGAAAAGGCCGAATTGGCGGTGTAGGGTTCGATCGCCGGTCATTGATCGCGCATCTTGGATTAGGGAAACCAGGTCTGCCGTATCAGCTTTCGTCCGCGTCGCTTCGGTCCTTCAGCGCAGCGCTCTCTTTCTTCAGCGGCCGGGAAACCGGGCAGACTTCCTGAACATAACTGTTCAACGTGTTGGCTAGGCTTTCCTGGACGATGGAATAGTGCACGTACTGACCGCGCTTCTCCTTGCGCACCAGTCCAGCGCTTTCCAGGACGCCGAGATGCTGCGAAATCGAAGGTTTCGACATGTCGAAACGGTCTGCAATCTCACCCGCCGTCAGCGAACTGTGCGCGAGATAAGCCAGGATCTTTCGCCGTGCCGCCGAAGAGAGTGCCTCGAAGACCTTTTGAATGCCGCCGGTTTCGGCTGCGGCGGCCGCATCGGTCTGATCTGGCATGGCGGCGGGAAGCTCCTCGGACTATAGCATGACCTGCAAATCAATTAGGTGATTGCCTAATTGTCTAATGGATGGTAATTAGCTTACAGCCTAAATAATGGACGTCCTTTCCAAAGGCAAGTGCCCGCCCGTCACAGCGGCTCTTTCGTCAACACACCGTTTGTGCTTCCGGCTGGTCCTGCCGGGAAACGGGAACGTTTGCCCGCACACAGGAAAGGAAATCGCAGATGGCCTTCAACACCGAAGCCAATATCCAGTCCGTTTCAACCGAACGCGTTCTTTCCAAAAACGGTGCCAGTCCGGTTGAGGGAGAGGTGATCTTTAAACCAGGCAAAACGGCCTGGATCGCAAGCATGACGCTTGTAGCGCTGATCGCCGGGCCGCTGACTTTCTCACCGGGAGCCTTCGCCGTTTTTGTGGTGCTGACCGCCATTACCATATGCGGCGGTCATTCCGTCGGCATGCATAGGCTGCTCATTCACCGCTCCTTCAGGACGCATCGGGCCATCGAACGGGTTCTGGTCTATCTTGGCGTGCTGGTCGGTATGGCCGGTCCCTTTGGTATGATCCGCCTGCACGATTTCCGGGACTGGGGACAGCGTCAGTCCGATTGTCACGACTTCTTCGCCCACCGGTCCGGTTTCTGGAAAGACGCTTTCTGGCAGCTTTGCTGCGGCATCACCCTGACGAAAGAGCCTGATTTTCGCATTGAAGAAGAGGTCGCGCAGGATTGGTTTTACAAGGGTGTCGAGAAAACCTGGATGGCTCAGCAGCTGGTCCTTGCCGTGCCGCTTTACCTGATCGGCGGTCTGCCCTTCGTGGTCTGGGGCATTTGCTGCAGGGTCTCGGTTTCATTGATCGGCCACTGGCTGGTCGGCTACTACGCCCATCAGCCGAAAGACCACCTTCTTTATGTCAAAGGCGCCTGCGTCCAGGGCTACAATCTGCCGCGGCTCGGCCTGGTCACCTTCGGCGAAGCCTTCCATGAAAACCACCACGCCTTCCCGAAGTCGGCAAGGCTCGGCTTTCTTCCCGGGCAAACCGATCCAGGCTGGTGGCTGGTGAAAGGGCTGGAAAGGCTTGGTCTTGCATGGCAGGTTGAAACGCCCGAAACTTTGAAGTTCCGCACGGGCCTGACGGTCAATGTCAACAGCGACGCAAAGCCGAAACATGAGCCTGACTGGTTACAAGCGCTATCCGGAACCTGGAAACGCGATATGGCTTAATCACCCGATCCGCAAGTGACTTGGAGATGAGGGAACGGGTGCGAAGCTTCGTGGAACAGTAACCAACCATTCCCCCCATTGCCCCACGGCCAAAACTCCCCTAAAAGACCCCGCAGAATCCTTAAAGATCCCGTCAGCTTTTAAGCGGAGAAGCGGAGCCCCATGGCGCGCCAGTTCATCTATCATATGCATGGCCTCTCCAAGGCCTATAACGACAAGAAAGTCCTCGACAACATCCATCTCTCCTTCTACCCGGACGCCAAGATCGGCATCCTGGGTCCGAACGGGGCCGGTAAGTCGACGCTTTTGAAAATCATGGCCGGTATCGACAAGGAATATACCGGTGAGGCCTGGGCCGCCGAAGGCGCCAAGGTCGGCTACCTGCCGCAGGAGCCGCAGCTCGACAACACCAAGACCGTGATGGAAAACGTCATGGAAGGTGTCGCCCACAAGCAGGCGAAGATCGACCGCTACAACGAACTGATGATGGATTACTCGGACGAGACGGCCGACGAGGCCGCCGCGCTCCAGGACGAGATCGACGCCCAGGACCTGTGGAACCTGGAAAGCCAGGTGGAAATGGCGATGGAAGCCCTGCGCTGCCCGCCGTCCGACGCCGCCGTCGACAACCTGTCGGGTGGTGAGCGCCGCCGCGTCGCACTCTGCAAGCTGCTCCTGTCCGAGCCGGATCTCCTGCTGCTGGACGAACCGACCAACCACCTGGATGCTGAAACCGTCCACTGGCTGGAACGGCACCTGCGCGAGTTCAAGGGCTCTGTCCTGATCATCACCCACGACCGCTACTTCCTGGACAACGTCACCGGCTGGATCCTGGAACTCGACCGCGGTCAGGGCATCCCCTACGAGGGCAACTACTCGGTCTATCTGGAGAAGAAGACCAAGCGCATGGAGCAGGAAGGCCGCGAGAACATGGCCCGTTCCAAGGCGATTTCCCGCGAGCGCGAGTGGATGGGCATGAGCCCGAAAGGCCGCCAGACCAAGTCCAAGGCCCGTATCAATGCCTATCAGGATCTGGTTGCCGCCCAGGAAGAGCGCATGCCCTCCATCGAGCAGATCCTCATTCCGGTCGGCGAGCGCCTCGGCGCCAATGTCATCGACCTGGAAGGCGTTTCCAAGGGCTTCGAGGACCGGCTCCTGATCGACAACCTGACCTTCAAGCTGCCGCGCGGCGGTATCGTCGGCGTGATCGGTCCGAACGGTGCTGGCAAGTCGACCCTCTTCAAGATGATCACTGGCCAGGAAAAGCCGGATTCGGGCTCCATCACCGTCGGAGACAGCGTGCATCTGGGTTATGTCGACCAGTCGCGCGATGCCCTCAACCCGAACAACACGGTCTGGGAAGAGATTTCCGGCGGCGCCGAGGTGATCTATCTCGACGGCAAGGAAATCAACTCCCGCGCCTATTGCTCGTCCTTCAACTTCAAGGGCCCGGCCCAGCAGGCCAAGGTTGGCGATCTCTCCGGCGGTCAGCGCAACCGGGTGCACCTCGCCAAGGTGCTGAAGCAGGGCGCCAATGTCCTGCTGCTCGATGAGCCGACCAACGATCTCGACACCGAGACCCTGGCCGCCCTTGAGGACGCGCTGGAAAACTACGCTGGCTGCGCGGTCATCATCAGCCACGATCGTATGTTCCTCGACCGTATGGCCACCCACATGCTTGCCTTTGAGGGCGACAGCCACGTGGAATGGTTCGCAGGCAACTTCGAAGACTACGAAAAGGACAAGGTCCGCCGCCTCGGTGCCCATGCCGCCGACCCGCGCCGGATCAAGTACAAGCCGCTGACGCGCTAAGCGTCCGGCCAAAACGAAAAGCGAAAGGCGGTCCCCCGGGGCCGCCTTTTTCTATTCTCAGCGTCATCCTGAGGAGCGCGCTTGCGCGCGTCTCGAAGCAACCGTGTTTGTTATGTGATCATAGGCTGCCATTCCTTGTCGTCTCTGACCATGGCGTTGAGAATGGTCAGGAGCTTCCTGGTGCAGGCGATGATCGCCTGTTTCTTACC
>NZ_JALNMJ010000038.1 GCF_023156505.1 Roseibium sediminicola
AAATCGCCTCCACGCCCGCCGGAAGACCGGTTGATGACGCTGGTCGCCGGCATCCATTCGTCCAATCCGGAGCTAACCTTGCGCGAAATCGCCGGTCAGCTCGAACGCCTGCACGAGCGTACGCCACGCGGCGGAACAAAATGGTCGCCTTCTTCCGTCAAGAACCTAATTGACCGGGCAAAGCGGACCGGTTTGCTCGAAGCAGTTTGAGTCCCAGATCGGAACTCCGGCGCAAATTGCCCGCCCAGACCCTGCGGACGAAGTCTCCGTGCGTTTGATTTCAACCGGTCGGAAAACTGGCGCCGGCACTGATCTCCGGTCAGGCCTCACCATGGCCTCACACCAGTCCATGCAGGGATTTGTGGAGGCGGAGTTTGCCCTCCCCTGCCCTGTCGATCATGGCGCGGAAATACCCGCCGGGCGATGCAATGTGCTCCGGATCCCGCAGGGCCTTTTCGGCAACAACCGCAAGGCAGGCCGCGGCCAGATATCTGCCTTGCCGCTCGACAGCGAGCTGATAACCGGCCGGACTGAGTCCGATCAGCAGGCGCAACTGCTCTGCAGCTCCACACAGGGCCGGCCAACTGTTCAAATTGGTCCCGGTTTCAGCCTGCACTGACGAACATGCCGACTGAATGAGCCCTATGGAGACGCCATCCAGGCTGGTTTCTGGAAATTTGCCTGCCTCTGCTCTTCCCGCTTGTGATTTCGGCCGTTGTGTTTCCGTGCGCCCGCCGCAAGGCTCTTTTTCAAGAGCCATTTCAACGGCGAAGCCGTTGTCAGAGGCAAATTCAGTGTCTTGCTCGTTAGAGCAAGTCCGTTGAGGATTACTTTCAAGGGAGTCGGTTTGGGTTGTAATAGATAAAGGGCTGACATCAATGTCACCCGCGCATGACATTTTATCTTTTGATTTCAACGAATGTGCTTCATGGAGAGTCAGGACCCGCGCATAGAGCGATTCCAGAAGTGCCGCCTTCTCCACCACATTCAACTCGTCCCGGATCACAACCGACTGTGCTCGGGCAGCAAACTCGTGAAACTCCGCAGGCTCAAGCTCAGCCATGTCGGCGATCGCCCGTGAAAACCGCGTGACAGCCCGCCTGGCTTCCTGCTCAGCCTTGATACGGCGCTGGAACGCATCCGCCTGGGCCTTGAAGGCTTCCAGATTGAAACAAGCTGGAGTGAAGTCCAGGCCATAGGCTTGTTCGGCTTCCCCTGCCCTGCCACGGTAAACATAGCGCCGCCCGGTCGGGCTGTCCCGATAGGCGAGAACCCCGACTTCGACGAGCTTCTTCAGGCAGCGCGTGACAGTGCGTGTGGTGCGCCGTGTATATTCGGCAAGCCGTTGGTTGGAGATCGCCACCACCGGCCGTTTCCCTGCCTGGAAGTCGTCGGGCTGCACAAGACCCAGGAGAATATCCAGAACATGGTAGGCCGTGCCATCGATACCAAGCGCCGGGGCGACGCGTTTCAGAACCAGGGAGATTTCCTTTTTGGTGACCTTCGGCCGATCCTCCTGGGACGCCAGATGCGCGCTCGCAAGGATCCCGGCAGACACCTTGCGAAAACTCGCAATCTGCTGAGACGAAGACATAAGTCCTCCTTTGCCGGAAGCGCATAAACGCGACCAGGCACTGAATTTTTAAATGCGAGACAAGCTGGAAGACGCAAGAAATCGTGCTCTGCTCGAAGACAGAACTTGCGTTGCGATGCGAGTGATTCTAGAATCGGAGTTGCGACACTGAGATTTTAGGCACTCGTGCTTATCTCAACTAAGGACCCGCCCTGGTGGCGGGTTCTTTGTTTATGAACTAGCCATCCGTTTCCTTTCCTGCCTTATACTCTGCCAAAAGCCGATCGAGGTTCTGCTCGATGTAGTCACCAAACTCCCCCGCGGTTTCAGAATTGATTTTTAGCTGAAACGCAGTTTGCGAACGTTGGATGCTCGCAGCCATGCTTTGGTCCGACGCTGTCCAAATAGATTTTTTTACACTTGTTCGGCCACGGCTTTTTGCGGAACGACCGGTCTGCTTTAACGTCTTAAGCATCAGCTCAAAACGCTCGTTCGAACTTAGTTCGTCAAATTCCGGTGCCCGGATTGCATCTAAGGCAATTCTTGAGAGTTGAGGATTAGCGATCAATCGCTTCATTTCTTCCCAACGATCGCGGCCGATCTTCTTAGCAGCTCCAATCGCGAAAATAATTCGACTGTCAATTGTAGTGGCTACGGATAGCATCCGAGACAGAAGTGCATCGTCGACTGACAAGGCTGTCTTAATTGTCTCACGCGATTGCCCCATGCTATCCAATTTTGCAGCAGCCATCGATTTTTCGATGAACGATAAATTGGAGCGAGCACTATTCTCCTGTCCCTGAGCGATCACATGTCCAATGTCTTCAATTGTCTTGATGACGGCACGAACCTTGACGCCGAGTTTTTGAGCAACTTTCCAACGCCGGTGACCGTAAACAATCATGTAACGGTTTTCTGTTTCCGGATGAGGACGCACCAAGATCGGAGTGGAGTTATAGCCATCTCGTTTAATGGCGTTTAGGAGCTCGGTAAACTCCAGATCATCCTCCTCGAGGCGATCAACGAAAAACGATGGGTCAATTGTGTCTGGTTCCAAGGAAACGATTACGTCCCCGGCCGCGACCAACTTAGCATTCTCAGCGATGTCACCCAATGACTTCTGCATCGCTCTGGATGCGCCCCGTCGCACATAGTCTGCCCGTGATTTATTTTCTTGCGCTGGTTGATCCTGGTCCGCGCCATCCAAACCAACAAGCTCCGAAAGAGCATGCTTGCGGCTCATCTACTCTCTCCCGACATTGAAATAAAAAATGTTTTTCGGCTCTTGTACGGCTGACAATTCAATCTCATGTTCGCCCCCACGCCCGGTGCACGAGATCTCTTATTTCTTCGTTGACGCTATTTAGCGACGTTATCGCGCGCTCGTAGGTTCCTCGGTTGAATTGGGCTTTTTCAACTTCATAGACTGTTTGCTTGGTGATACCCGCATCAGAAATTGCGGTGGATTTTACCATTTCGTTAGACAGCACCAACTTCGGAAACAGTGCCCGAAGAAAGCCCACCATCTGCATTTGTGGCCCATCTTGCGGCTCAAATCGAGTTACGAGATATCGGAACCAACTGAGGTTCAAGTCCGCGCCGGCGTCCTTGATGCTGCCCAGGATGCTACCTAGCATCAATAGAAACTGGCTCATAGAAAGGATGTCGAGCATCTGCGGATGTACTGTCACTAGAACCGAAGTGGACGCGGTGAGAGCAGTGAGTGTCAGGTAGCCGAGTTGTGGGGGACAATCGATAACGACAACGTCGTAGTCGTCATCAACCTCTTTCAACGCGTTCGAAATGCGAACAAAAAACAACTGCCCTTCCGAGTTGTCACGCTTTCCAGCTTCAACTGGGGTGTCATACTCATACTCTTGAAGATCCAAACTGGCCGGCACGATGTGTAGATTCGGAAAATTGGTCGGCTGAATGACTGTCTTGATGCTCTTTCGTTCGTCGTCGTAGCGCAAGGTTTCATAGAGTGATTGCGTGCCATCCAGTTCAGGCTGAATACCGTGCAACGCAGAAAGAGAAGCTTGCGGATCCAGGTCAATCGCCAAAACCCGGTGACCAGTTAATGCGAGAAACTGCGCTAAGTGTGATGCAGTTGTCGTTTTTCCACTTCCGCCTTTAAAGTTGACGACGGAAATAACCTGCAATTCTTCATCTTTATCGCGGCGCGGATCGTACTTTTTGGGGCCTCGTTTCGCTCGTTCTGCAAGCAGCTTCCGAAGTTCCAAAATCTGATCAGCTGTATAAGAGCGCCTTCCTGACAAGGACGTTGTGGGCGTTGGTCCCTCCCCGGCGAGATGCAATTTCTTGACATTGGATTGTGTGACACCCAAAAAGTAAGCTGTTTCCGAGAGTGAAAAGGTTCGTAGGCCTTTTTTGGCATTGGGCGGAAACTGCTCCATTCGCAGTATGTTGAGCTTGTCCGAAATCAACTCGCCCTGTGCAAGAATCATCTCATCAAAAGTACTACCGGACTCGGCAATAACGTCCATGCTCAGCCATCCACCTTAGTAACGCTTTTCTGCAAAAAAAAGCCATATAACGGGAATATGCCAAACTGGGAGCTCAACGCAAGCATTATTTGGTTAATCGATATTAACACTTTGCGCGTGTATCATATGCAGAAATGACGATACCCGGGCATCTACATTTGTCAGCCGTACAATAGGCAAAAAAACACAAAGATTTCAACGACGTTTCAGATTGAATAGCTGCCACTCGATACCAAACACATGCGTATTGCCTGGAGCCGAGAAGTGCTGGCTTTGAAGCATAATCCAAGAGCTAGAGTTTAATTCCGCATCCGACTCTACGAGTCACAGCGAATCTGCTGCACAGAGATTCGGGGAGGCGGCGTTCTTACCCGGCTTGCTCATGCTCGCACATTGTTTGGTGATTAGACGCGTGGCAGGCTAAGAAGTGGGTCAAGTACGGAGCAGGAACGCAATCGAGCTGGTTCGTCGGAGAATCTGGGCCGCTCCCCGCAGAGGCAACGCCCCTACGCCAAGGATCAGACCGCCTGTCAGGGCCGGTCCGCATCGCCGAAACGCCCTTGTCCCAGGTCGAGGGACTGCTGCCCTGGAACTGGGAACCGGCTACGAGGCAGCGTGCCAGAGAAGTGCATGGCTATTAATAGGATCATGATTGTCGGCGGTCCAGGGTCAGGTAAGACGTGGCTCGCCCAGCACCTTGGTCTCCGGTACGAACTGCCCATCCATGCAGTCGACGACGAAGTTTGGGATCGGAATGGGGCCTTGCGAGCACCGGAGGATATTGATGCGCGGTTACGCCGACTGGCGGCCCAAGATAGGTGGATCATCGAGGGTGGAAATAGCCGGACTTATGGGGACCGTGTTCAACGAGCCGACACAATCATTCGGCTGGCTCCACCGATATGGCGGCGGCTCTACCGTGTACTCCGTCGAGATGGCCTGCGGACAGAACTGCTTCGTTGGACGCTTCGATACGACAGGCTGTTCGGAACAAAAGACATTCTAGCCCTTCAAAATGGGAGGGCAACGGCAACATGCATCGAGATCCGTTCGAACAAGGACATGCAGCGCCTGCTCCGGATCGGAATTGAGTGCTTCTGAAACCTATCTAGGGGCAGAACAAGATCTGATCGAAATCCTGTGCTGAGGGCAAACGATAAGAGTACAACGCATCTATGGCATGCAATAGCCGAAGGGGGACAGCCCTGGTGGCTAATGACCATGCTCATGAGTGCGTTCGAAATGACGGGCACAAAGAGCAGCGGTAAGTGCTATCGTGGCAGAACTTAGCATGACGAGAAGGAGCCCCAAGCGGGCGTTTTCAGCCGCTAGAACGGCACCCGTCATCGTTGACATAATGGCCCCACCCAGAACCGCGATAGCGCTTGCCAAACCTGCGGCACTACCCGTGAGCTTCGGCCGAACCGACATCGCGCCCGCATTCGCACTCGGCATGGTAAGACCGTTAGAGACACCGACAAACATGCATGGACCGAACAGCGCCATCACATGATCGACACCGAAGAAATATAGGAACAGACCCAGTAGCAGGCCCATGCAGGCAATTGTCCGGCCAGCTATTAATGTGGTCGTCAACGGAAACCTGCCTGAGAAACGCCCAGCTAGATAGCTTCCTATCATGAAGCCCCCAGTGATCGATCCCATGTAGATGCCGAGCACGCCTGGAGACAGCTCCGATGCAGATCCAGCAGCTAGAGGGGCGCCAGTCAAAAAAGCGTAGAACGCACCAATCGAAAACGCCATGCACAAGGCATAGGCCCAAAAACGACGTGACTTAAACAGTTCGGGATACACCTGGAGTTGTTCGGTAATCGTGTTTGACGGTTCCCGGTTGGTCTCACCAAGATCGACCCAGCACAGCGCTAATACTACTGCGCCGGACAAGACGAGAAACCAGAAGCTTGCGCGCCACCCGAATGCCTCATCAAGTATTCCACCGAAACTCGGGCCAAGCATGGGCGCTATGGCCCACGCCATTGCAATATAGCCGATCTTGCTGGCGGCTTGCTCCTTGCTGGTCGTATCCCGAACGATGGCAAGAGCCACCGCATATGTTGGCACGATAACAGCCTGGACCATTCTACAAGCGAGAAAAGTCCAAATGTCAGGAGCAGTGGCACATCCCAGCGTGGCAACCACGAAGATTCCCAAACCCCACAGGATTACGGGACGGCGACCGAACCTGTCTGACATCGGCCCCATAATGATTTGGAGACCTGCCGAGACAGTTGCGTAAACGGCCAATGCGAGGCCGATGACACCATATTCCACGGCGAATTCCACTGCCATGTCGCTCAGCGACGGCAGAAATATGTTGACTGGAAGAATGCCAAGCGCTGACAGCAGGATCAGCGTAGACAGGTGCGGAGCGGATGAAGATTTTGGCATATTGGCTGGCAATAGTATTTTTGCAGAGAGAGGTCCGGGCACAAAAAAAGGCCCGGTAGAGGGGCCTTGCTTACCGCGCATGGGTGCTTTCCGCCGGGTGGCTACGCCACCCTGCCCATGCGCCTTCCTACTACGAAAGAAACCAAATCAACGCTCATGATGAAATAAGTAAAAGGCAACCTAGGGTGGGTCAACAGCCAATTCTTGCATGTTGCTATTGGACGCACGGGACGGCTCCTCCGGGCGGCGCGATATTCTCATTCCGTTCGAGCTTAACGCAGGATTCCGAGCAGATCTTGGTCTGCCCCCAACTAGGTGTAATTCGTTCAGTTAAACGCCAGAAAGGCTGCGGCGTGCCGCAGCCTTTCCTCTTTGTCGCGACCGTTTACCCCGCGCGGCGCGCGCGCATTGCGGCAACCGCCAGGCTCGGCAGAACCAGTTCCTGATAGAAGCCGGAAAACGGATCGAAGCCGTAGTTCACGCGGCTCTCGTAGCCGGCCGTGGAAAGCAGGAACAGACCGTTCATTGACGCAGTGTCAACGCGGGCCTTGAGCGACTGGACGCCTTCAAGTGCCGGAATGTAGCCGGCGTAAGCGAATTCGCCCGGCGCAGTCTGGACCGCGATTTCCAGGAAGTAGGACTCGCCATCGTTCAGAACGAAGATGACGGACACCGTCTCCTCGGCGACATCGCGGCCGTCCGACTGGAGCACCATAGCCTGGAGGTTGAAGGCCTCCTTTGCCTCGAGCGGGTAGTAACCGCCGACAAGCGGGTGGGTCCAGATCTGCTCCAGGGCCTCCAGCTCGAACGCGCGAGCCTGTGTCTGAGTGCGGTTGAAACGAAGGTTGGTTGCCTTCAGGGTCTGATTGAGGTTCATAATGAACCCTCCTTCTGATTTCGGCGGCCCGACCAGGACCGTGCTGGTTGCGATAGTGCGAGAGGAGCTGCTCTCGACATGCGCACCATCGCAGAGCTCGGGGGAGGCGTGCCGGCATCCGCCCTTGCTATCCGACCGGAAAGATGACCGGCCAGTTTGCCGGTTTCTGGCCGCAATCCATTCTAGAATGGCAGCAACGATAACCAGGAGAGGGACGCTGCCATGCCTTTTACTGAGATGGAGCTGGTATGGTTGCTCAAAGCAGCCGGTCAGAAAGACGTTGACATCGCCGTTCGTGTCGGAAGCCATGACAAGACGATCCGGAACATCAAGAAGGGTCTGGGCCGCAAGTCCAGTGCCTACGAAGACGGGCTGGAAATCATGGTGAGCGAGTTCGTCTCATATCCTTGGTCCCAATTGGCCCATGATCAAGTTCGGCGGATGCTCGGGTTGATCCGCACTGCTCGCTGGAACGATTTTCACAAGTCCTACGCCTTCAGCGGAGAAAGTTCCTTTAACCTCGCAATGCAGATCGATTCGGAAGGTCCGGTCTCGGAGGATGACTGGGGCCACGCCCTTGTCGCTTATGCCTTCAAGCTCGGAATGCAGCTCTCTTCCCTGACCGCCCATGTCCAGCATCGTGAGGGGTGGGAGGAAGCCGCCGGCTTGATGCTAAAGCTTCTTGGAAAATCCAACGAGGATTGGGCGAAGGTCCTGCGTTTCAAAGTCGCCGGGAACCGGATCATTCTGGTCTGGAAACGGACGCCTCACGAGAAGAGGGCAAACGCTGAAATGCGCGAACTCATCGAGACCAGCGGTTACAGCGATCACCTGATCGGCTTCAACGAAATCATTCCGAAGGATCCCGTTGCACCGTTCAACGCGCTTGCCATCGCATCACGTTTTGGAAACCAGGATAGGTATCAGGACCTTTACGAACGCCTGGTGAAAGCAGATGGGCGCTACCGGAACCTCGAAACCCTGGAGGATCCCGATTTTGACACAGATTTTGACGACTTCCGGCGCTGGTATCGCAGCAACAGAAAGAAGGTAGCCTGATATGATCAACCGGCTGAAAACTGTTTCGCTTGCCCTCGCAATGTCAACAATCGGTTTGACACTTGTCCCGGGCATGGCATCCGCAGAGCAATGGCAGATAGTCGATGTGACCGGCCCCCTCAAAAACGATTACGCTACCGCTCCTAAGGCGCGACCTGGTGTCTGGTCGCAGCTCGTTGCCCCTGCATCTGATGCCAACTATGGCTCCTTGCAGGCGGCTCACCTCAAGCCCCATCTCGGCGGCTACCTGAATGGATCAATTGCTTTGAAACCCGTGATCGATCTGCCGGTCAGCAGTGAAGGCAGTTGGTATTCGGATGGATTCCAATGGGTTGACTTGAAACCACATGTCGCGCCACCAACCGCTAGTATGGATATGCCCAATGCCGGGGAAACGAACACCATCATCCTGGCTGACCTTAAACCGCATCTACAAAGGTTCTGAACAGGTGGAGACTGCGAGAAACTCCATTGTAAGAACTTGCAGACTCCGTTGCGTCACCTATACGTAGCACCGAGAGTGCGTTCTCCCCTAATGTTCGCGTCTCGAAGAGCAAACTGAATGCCGGGGTCAGCGTTTTCACTTCACCTGGCTCCGGCCTTTTTGTCCGAAGCCGGGAAGCGTAAACACGCCCCACATCTTGCTTGCATTCTCTATATCTACCCTTATAAGTAGCAGTGTGAGTGCTTGGCCCCATTGTTGTCCTACGCCTCTCGTAGATCAAACTCGACGCCGGAGCCTGTGTTTCTCTGCACGCGCTCCGGCCTTTTTGTCTGCTGAGGGGAGGGTCGTATTAATGCCCTTTTCCAGGCAGACCTTTCCGCCACTTTCAGCTCAGAAGACTTGAGGGGGATCCGAATGAAGCACGATCACACAATCGCAGCTCGGATCCACAAAGCGGTTACGGACTTCGAACGTCAGTGGCTGTCCGGCGGTCACCTGGTGGAGGTGATGGTTCCACATCTGCCCGATCTCCAGGATCTGTGGGGCCGAGTCAGCGATCGGGAGTTGCGTGAATTGTGTTTGGCCTATCCAGGCATTCACCGGTTTGCCGCTCTCATGGAGGATTTTTCGATGCAAGATCAACAGATGCGTGGGAGCGGCCCCCATCCTTTTCAGCACCTGGGCGAACTCAAAGAGCCGTTCCGGAGTGAAGCTGAGCGGTTGCTGCGTCTCGCCAGCGAACTGCAAGCCGGAAATGGCTCGACAGAACAGCGCATCAATTTGCTCTATGAGTGGAAGCAGGACGTTGAGCGGCTGCTTTCGGGAGATTTTGCCGGTTCTTTGCCCCAGGACGTGACCGAGGTTCTATCCAAGACATTTGAAACGATAGAGACCCGGATGTGATGGATCCTAGGCTATGATGGAGAGGGCGATATTGCAGCCTCGTTCGAAATGGTCGAGTTGGAAACCGAGCACGGTCTGGATAGTGTCCGCCGTATCCAGCTCACCTCTGCCGATCGCATCCTCAGTGAGATAGAGAAACCAGTTTCGTAAAGAGGCAGCGCCTGGCAGGAGTTCGTTGACAACCTGCTGGCTTGTAACGTGTTTCTGGCCGTCTTCGCCGAGAATCTGATTGAGGGCAGTGAGGATCGCCTTGGCGGCGGCCACATCCGGCAGCTCCTCCGAGAGTGTTGAGCTTGCGGGATCGAATGCGTTCATGAGCAAATCCTTAGTGTTTTCAAAGCAGGGCGCCGGCTGAATTTAGAGCCCATATTTTCGCAATACGCCCAAATGTGCGCACCCAGCCTCCTGGGCCAATTAAGAATCCTGTGTCTTGCTTTTCCGGATTTTGGCCAGGGCGCTCTTAATGTTGTTTTGAGCATCGGCGCGGCTTTTTTCAGTGATCTCCCCGGTTGCATCGTAGACCGGGTTCAGATCGAGATCATACCGCCGGTCTTCTTCGATGACAGCGTTTGAATAGGTGAGGGACCTCACCAGGACACCCAGGGCCTTTTTGACGACCTTACGGTCCCGAGCATTTGGATAGCGGGCGAGGAGATCGTCGGCTATCCCGATTTTCATGGGGCTCACCCTTTCGGCGAGAAAAATTTTCGGCAAGTCCACTGTCTTGCTGATCCCGAGGGCCTCGGTCAGCTGATTAAGAACCTTGGTTTTGAACCCGGGTTTGAGAACTCGCCGGTCCCGTATTTTCTTCCTGCGAGTTGGAGTCGCATCTTGCGGTTCGTTGCCTCCGGAGAGCATCGCCGTTTCCGGCGTGCTGGAGCTTTCGGTTTCTGGTTCGGCCGCAGCAGGATCAGATTTTGCCGGCCCCGATCCAAAGAGCCTCAAGGTCTTCTTCGCCGAATTGACACTCGATTGCACCTTGGCGGGCAGGGCGGCCGCATGCTCGTTGCTTTCATCCGGGTTGATCATGTCTTGCCTTTGAAATTCAGGAATGTGCGAGTCCGAAGAGGGATCTCTTCAGGTTTAGCTTGTGATCCGACGCCCTGTCGATCATGGCGCGGAAATATCCGCCGGGAGAGGCGATCATCCGAGAATCGCGCAGGGCCTTTTCAGCGACGACGGCAAGGCAGGCTGCCGGCAGGTGTTTTCCATGGCGCAACACGGCCTGGGTATATCCGGCTTCGCTGAGCCCGACGAGGAGCCGCAGGTCCTCGACCGCGGCGCAAAGATCGGCCCAGGATTTGAACCGGGCGTTGGTTTCGGTTTGCGCCAGAGAACAGGCGGACTGGATCAGCCCGATGGAGACGCCTTCGAGATTGCCGACATCCGATTGAGTGAGCCGATCACCCACGCTTGCCCCGGCATGGCCGGCTTCCACCGTTTCCGCTTGTTCATTCGGATGTTGTGTTTCGCTTCCCGCTCCGCAAGGCTCTTTTTCAAGAGCCATTTCAACGGCGAAGCCGTTGTCAGCCTTAAGGTTGGCTTCTTGCTCGTTAGAGCAAGTCCGCTTGTTACGAGAAAATACAGAAGGTGGTGGGTTTGTATTATATATGTGGGGGACATTTTGACCGCCCGCAGGCGACATTTCAGCCTCTTTTGAGGCGTCTTGAGCTTTCTCCTGACGCCGGTTTTCCACAACACCCAGAACATCGTCATAGAGGGCCTGAAGCCACTCGGCACACGCTTCCGGATCGTGCCGCAGCTCGGCCAACAGCTTCTCGGCATGCGTGGCATAGTCAGAAAAGTCCGGCCCGGCCGCTTCCACCAGATCTATGACGGCACGGGACAACCGGGTGACGGCGCGCCTAGCGTTACGCTCCCGGTTAAGAGCATCCCGGTATTCATCGGCTAGGACGGCAAAGGCATCGAGATTGAAACAGGCGGGCGTGAAATCCAGCCCGTAAGCCTCGTCCGGCGTGCCGTCGTGCTTGCGGTAGACATAGCGCCGGCCGGTCGGACTATCGCGATAGGCAAGGATTCCGACTTCGACCAGGGATTTGAGGCACCGCGAAACGGTCTTGATGGAAGCACCGGTATATTGCATCAGGCGGTCGTTTGAGATCGCCACGATGGGCCGCTTGCCGGCAGCAAAGTCTTCCGGCCGGACCAGGCCGAGCAGGATGTCGAGGATCTGATAGGCCGAACGCCGGATGCCGAGGGCAGGAGCCGCGCGTTTGAGCGTGCGGGCCAGCTCGGCCTTGGCGACTTCCGGCCGGTCGTCGTGGGCCGCCAGTGCAGCGCTGGCGAGGATCCCGTCCGACAGTTTCCGGAAACAGGCAATGTGTTGACGAGCGGAAGGGTTCGCGCTCTCGCGCGGTGAAAACGGTTGGTCTTGGTCCATGTACTTAAATGAGACCAGGCAACAAAAATCCGTTCACCGAAACAGTGGTCAGGATTGACAGCGATGTGGGGGATGTACTACAAAAAATGTGCTAAAATTCTTCAGTACATCTCCCATTGTCGGTTTGTTCCGATGACGGGTTTTGTCGTTCTGGGACTCTTTTTTCCTACTTGATTGCTTTTGAAAATGAATGGCTTGATCGGGTTCGCTGGACTTTGGTCAAAGCCAGTGCGGATCGAGCTAAACGACCACAGATGAGACCCTGTCATTTCTGCTAGGTATGGTTGAGTAAACTGATTCACCCAATTGACGCAATGTCATGTGGGAACCGGTCTGCCCTTTCCTCAGTTAAGCTGGCTACGACGCCCCGGCAGAGGTCCGCCTTCCAGGTCTGCCTGAGGAACGAGAGACAAAACATCCGCCACGGTTTCCTCAGAAACCTGTTGGCCGGCTTCCGACATAAGGGTGGCGATCAAACGGAGCGCAACTTCGAACTCGCCATTGAACAACGCCCAATTAATGCGCCGTGCATCTTCATCGCGAATGTTCTTATTGGGATGCGTCACCGGGCGGAGCCTCTTGAACAAATTCATTCAGAGGCAACACCCTGGTGGCCGGATGTTGGAAACCTACGAACGCATAGGCACGCCGCTTTTAGACCGGGGTCCTGGACATAGCGGACGTCACCCGGCCATAGGGCCGAGCGTTCGAGAGGTTTCCACGCCTCACTTCGCGGACTGACGCGAAGCGGGGGCAGTGTGGCCAATTCTACGAGAAATTTCAATGGCGAAGATTACAGCCCTTGAGTGGATCACTTTCGGTCGGACCATTCACTCAACCCAGGTGTTCGCTTCTTGACGTCCACCTCTTGGTCATGAGCACTGCTTTTCAATTGTTTGCTTCGGCGCGCGGCGTGCTCCGCACCGAAAAAACGCGGCTGCCAGATGCACTGGCAAATCTACCCCTAGCCGGCCCGGCACGAGCCTGGGCGGAAAATGTGTCGAACGGCAGCGGTATGCGCAACTAACCGCAAGCCGCAGATTCTGCGATTCAAGATCTGAAATTGCACTCGTGAATTCGCAAAGAGGTATTTTCGGTTTCTTTATCAGTCGAACTGAAAGAATTCGGTTGTCTCGGAGTGCGCTTGTTCAGCGTCCAGGATCAAATCGACATCGCAACCTAAATGTGTCGCGTGATGTTGATCCTCATCGGCGCAATGGCTGAATTAGAGTCGTCACTGATCACTGAGAGTGTCATCGCCGGCATGAAAGCGGCCGCAGCGCGCGGCAAGCATCTCGGCCGTCCTCCGCTTGCACCTCGGCTAATCGCCGAAATCGAAACACTCGTAGCCTCGACCGGGTTCAGTGTGCGGCAAATTCACGGAAAAATTGCCGGAAAGGCCAGTCGCGGCCGTGTTGTTGAAATCGTTAAACGTATCCGATCAGCGAAGCCGCAGGCCGTGTTGTAATCTGTGATCAGGCCCATTCAAATTGCGTCTTGAGGGCTTGCCAATTAAAGTTGAGTCATTTAGTCATATTTTTGACATTGTGTGTGCGCCATATAGCAACCGTCGATTGTGATCGCGCGTTCGTAACTGGTGATCCCTTCGCTGGATGGTCGTAATATGAGGATATGTTCATGACGGCTTGCATCGGTTTTTATTACTTGATCGACCCGAGACTGCTTGTTCCGACCGAGGAAACTGACATTGACCGGCTCGAAGAAGTCGAGTGCGAACTCCTGAAATCGGGACGTTGGCGGTGCCCGGTTGCCGCCCAGAAAGATGCCCTGTTCATCATGGACGGACATCATCGGCTTGAAGTCTCAAGACGCCTCCAGCTTGAAGTTATCCCGGTTGTTCTTCTGGATTACACTCATGTTCATGTGGAAGCCTGGCGTCCGGCCGAGACGGTAACAGCTGAGCACATCTGGTCCATGTACCGCAGTGGTGGGAAATTTCCCAGCAAGACAACCCGGCATGTCTTCCACACACCTCTGCCTGGTTGCGACATTCCATTGGATGCGCTGCGCCATGCGCAGCCAGTACTCCGGCATCGTCCTCAAGCGGCTCCCCTCCAACACGGCGCCATGAGCGCCTAAGCAACCTCCCACCGACCGGAACGATTTCAACGGCTGTTTCTCGGATTCAGTCGCCGGTTTTTCTATGCCTAACGATGAAAGGAAACGAACATGACGCAGTCCTACCTGCGCACCCCCGCGATGCACATTCTCTCGCGAACGGACCTGGCCGATATCGAAATCCCACCGGCGGATGTAATCCGCATGGTCGAGGACGCCTATCTGTATCACGCGAACGGTGCTTCGCGTTGCCCGACCAAACTTATGATGCCTTTACCGGAAGCGCAGCGTGATGCGGTGTCCTATTCCATGCTTGGCTATGACGGCGCACTCCAGCAACTCGGCTTCAAGACGTCCTACCGCCAGGGCAGCGAAAGTGCCGAAAAATACTACACGACGATTAGCCTATATGACGACACGACGGGCCTTCCCTTTGCGTTCATGGATTGCCAACGTGTCGGCGCTTCCCGCACGCCGGCGACCAGCGCCATCATCGCCAAGCATTGCGCGAAGGAAGCCGCGAAGTCGGTGCTGATGATCGGTACCGGGGCGCAAGGTATCAACACACTACCCTATCTTGCCACCGCGCTCCCTTCTCTGGAAACTTTCCGTCTATTCGGAACTCATCCCGATGGGATCGCGGCCAGCATGGCGGCCTTTTCTCGCCATTTCCCCGATCGGAAAGTCGAACTGGTGGAGGATGTGCCCGCCGCCGCGGCGATGTCCGATATCGTGGTAGCCGCATCCGGCCGGGCTGCGCATCCGAAGATTCAGACCAAGTGGCTTCAACCTGGCGGTCTGCTGATTTCAGTCGCGAGCAAGGGCGTGGAAACCGGCGCATTGAGCGAGGCGGATTACACAGTCGCAACAAATGAAGGCCAGATGGGTGTCACCGGGAAAAGGCTTGCAGGCCATGATGGGTTTGCCGGTATTGACGCCGAACTCCCTGACATCGTCGCAGGCAAGATGCCGGGCCGCAGATCGCCGGAAGACAGGGTCTTCGCCTTCAGCAGCGGCATGATCATAACGGACATACCGGTGGCCCATGCTCTCGCCACCCGCGGAATTGCAGCAGGCCGTGGCCGGAGGGTTGAGTTGTGGAAATAGCGATCAATGCATTGCGTGCCCAGGAGAGATCCTGGGCGCCGGCCGTACGACAGGAGAACGGACTTCTCGACCAGATCAGCGGCTCCATTGGTGGACCGTTCCACCTCATTCATCCTGGTAGTTTCGCGGAGAATTTGGCTGCCTTCCAAAAGGTTCTCCGCGATAAGAACGTCGCCGGGCACGTTTTTTTCGGCAAAAAGGCGAATAAGGCCAGCGCATGGCTGCCGGAAATTGCCAAGCTGGAAGGGTCGGTGGATGTCGCCAGCATTCCGGAATTCGTGCATGCCCTTGCGAACGGAATACGCGGTGAACGCATCGGTGTAACCGGAGCTGCGAAAAACAACGATTTGCTTTGGCTCGCGGCCCGCCATGGAGCGGCGGTCGCTATAGATGCACTCGATGAACTCGAAAGAGCGATTACTATCGCAAAACAAACAACGCCTCTGAGGGTTCTGCTGCGCTTGTTGCCGCCAACCGCGCCCGACAGCAGGTTCGGTTTCAACGAGACTGATCTGCAATCCGCTCTTCAACGGTGCGCAGAAGTCAGAGACCATGTTGTCCTGGATGGGTTTTCCTTCCATCTGGACGGATATGCTGTGGAACCGCGCACGGAGTTTGCCTTCACCCTGATCGATCGATGCCTGGAAGCCCGCCAGAACGGTTTCCCCTGCTCGGCAATTTCAATTGGAGGTGGATTTGCCTGCAGTTATGTCTCCGAAGACGATTGGAACGCTTTCAAGGGAGGCCTTGATCCCTCGCTTTTCCATGCGGGAAAGAGTTTCTCGCATTTTTACCCTTATTTTCAGACCCCAACCGGGGCGGACATGCTGGACGCTATCCTTGAACGGCCGTCCGCTGAGGGCACTCTGGCCTCGCGCCTACTCAGCACGGGAATTGCCCTCTATATCGAGCCTGGCCGGGCACTGCTTGACGGCGCAGGCATGAGCGTCTTCCCGGTGCAAGGTTTCAAGCGCAACACAGACCACGGCATTGTCACTGTGGCCGGCCTCAGCATGAGCCTGTCGGAGCAATGGAAAAACAGCGAGTTTCTTCCCACACCCATGCTGATTCAGCGTGGGCCGGCCAGGCAACAAACCCCGGTGCGCGCAGCAATCGGGGGCTCGAGCTGCATGGAATATGACGTCTTGACCTGGCGGAAGATCATGTTTCCCGCCGCTCCGCGGTACGGCGACCTGATCATCTATCCCAACACCGCCGGATATCAGATGGACAAGAACGAGAGCGAATTCCATCAACTCGCCCTGCCTCCAAAAATCGTTGTCGGCAAGCAGGAAGACCATTTCACCTGGAGGATGGACCAATGAACGTGCTCACCAATTATCCTCTTGAGCAGATCAAGACAAAAAGCTCGGAACTCATCGGAAATACCCCACTGTTCGAGCTGGCCCGGACAGGATCGGGCAGCCGGTTGCTGCTGAAGCTGGAGCAGTTCAATCCGACTGGCTCATGCAAGGTTCGCATGGCCCGGGAAATGATCCTGGCGGCCGAACAGGATGGCAAGCTGAAGCCTGGGGGTCACATCGTCGAACCGACATCGGGAAACACGGGCACGGGCCTTGCCCTGGTCGCCATTGAACGCGGCTACAAATTTACCGCTGTTGTCGACCATCACGCGGCCCGGGACAAGCTTCGCGCGATGCAGGCGATGGGGGTCAATCTTGTCTTTGCGCAAAGCAAGGGGGAGGGCCCCAGTACCGTGGAGCGACGGCGAATAGCAGCAGAGATTGCGGAAATGACCGGCGCGTTCTGGCCCGATCAGCATTACAATCCGAACAACAACAAGGGCTACACCGACCTTGCAATAGAACTGGTTCGCGACCTTGGTGTGGACCTGAACTACATCGTCGGCGCCGTTGGCACTGGCGGTACATTGTGTGGGACCGTCAAAGAACTGCGCAAGCTTGGGTCCAAGGTGACCAGTATTGGAGTCGAACCGCTTGGATCTATCATTTTTGGCGGCCCTGCAGGCAAGTATTGGCAGTCCGGGTCCGGAGCACCGGGCGGCTTTACCGTCGGTCCCAATGTTGAGTACGATTTGATCGATGAGGCTTTGAAGGTCAATGACCTGGACGCCTTCTCGATGGCCCGCGTCGTTGCACGCCGCACTGGGCTCCTCGTCGGCGGTACGGCCGGGGCTGCCATCCATGCAGCCCTGACGCGTCTGGCTCTTGTCGAACCGCACAGCATCATAGTTGTTCTGGTTTGCGACGCTGGCGAAAAATATCTTGACAGCGTTTTCAACGACGATTGGCTTATGGAGCGGCATCTCCTGGACGAGACGGCACATCAGCGCCTGAGTCGGCTTATTGATGCCTATCAGGATTCCATCAGACTGTCGTCTGAGCCATTGATCGCAATCGGAGCGTGATCGACGATGAACTCGAAATTCGCTCCATATCGGGATATCCTGGCTCTTGCGGCCCCGATAGCCGGGATCCAGTTCGCTCAAGTCGCACTGACAAGCACGGACCTTCTCATGATGGGCCTGATCGGCGTCGAGGCCATTGCAGCAGGCGGGTTGGCCTTGCTCCTCTACAATCAGCTTCGCACCATGTGCGTCGGCATGGTGACGGGCCTGGGCAATCAGATCGCCGGGGCAATCGCGCGCGGCGAAAAGCGGACGGGCACTGATCTTCCGGACGAAATTGCTCACGAAGAGGTCCGGACTCTTTTGCGATCGGGCTTGGCCGTGGCAGCTCTGACCGCCATTGCCGCCGGTATACTGCTAGCGGCTCTGGGACAGGTATTCCCCTTTCTAGGACAAAGTGGCGAAGTCGTCAGGCTCGCACAGCCCATTTTGCTTACCATCGCTCCGGGGTTGTTGCCAATGCTGTGGCTAAACGTCTTGAGACAGTTTGCTGTGGGGCTCAGGCGGGCGGGCTCTCTGTTTCGGGTGACGGTTATTTCCATCGCGGTAAATGCAGCGCTTGATGCCGCTTTCATCTACGGCTGGTTTGGACTACCCAAGCTGGGTTTGAGCGGAATCGGCCTTGCGACCACGCTCGTGCAGACATGGACGTTCCTGACCTATTTACGCACCGTGCGGCGCGACGAAACACTTGCGCCACTGATTGCTCTGGATCTCTGGCGGGCAGACCCTGCCGTCATGAAACAGATTGCGCGAATGGGAACCCCAATTGCGCTGACATATGGATCGGAGGCCGCGATCACCTCCATCGCAACGGTTTTCATGGGCACATTCGGACCGGTTGCACTGGCCGCTTCCAATATCGTCAATCAGCTTGCCTATATTGTATACCAGCTCAACATCGGGCTGTCGCAGAGCTCGTCGATCCTGGTCAGCCGGGCGGTCAGCAAACACCATCTCGATGAGGCAGGCGGTATTGCGACGCGCGCGCTCGCCATCAGCTTTTCCATTATGAGCGTGATCGGCCTCGTCTACGTTCTTTTCCCGCAGACCGTTTTGCGTCCATTCCTCGGGTTGGACGATAACCCGGCTGTCTTGACTGTAGCATCGGTATTGTTGTGGTTTGCCATTGCACATCAGTATTTCAAGGGATCGCAGAATATCTGCGTCGGCCTGCTGCGCGGGCTCGGCAACACGAAAGCAGGCCTCACGAACACCTTGATTGGCTATTGGCTGGTCGGCATTCCCGCGATGGCCCTTTGCGCCTATTGGGCCGGATGGGAAGCCTATGGGGTTTGGTTCGGCCTTTGCCTGGGGTTCGGCGTGACGAGCCTGCTGCTGTGGCGGCGGTTCATTGTGGATTTACGGGCAGGACAAACACAGTTGCACGTCAGCGCCCCTGAGGCGCCAAGTATGGAACGAGCAAGAGCATAACCGCCTTCCGCCGCATATTCATTGATCGGCTGGCTGCCCAAGCCCGCCGATCGCGATTGTGTTTGGCCCTTGGCAATATCGCCTCTCGCGTACTTGACGCCACGAATACACGCATCTTAGAAATCCGTTGACGGTTCTCAAAGACAGATGTCGGCGAGATTAATAGGGAACACGGTGCGGACGACCCAAAAGGGGCCAAAACCGTGGCTGCCCCCGCAACTGTAAGCGGAAGTCTTTCGTCCTTGTGCTGCGTTTTTCGCAGCATGTCACTGTAGCGGCTCAACAGAGCCATACGGGAAGGCAGACGTAGAGGCGCTGATCCGCGAGCCAGGAGACCTGCCGTCAACACGAAATCCGAATTTACGAGCGGGGAAGCTCTGAAAGGATGTTGACGATGACCCACCTGACCTGATCCTTCGAGGATGACCGGAGCATGGACGCATTACTTTGCGGGCGTGCTGCCGCGGAATTCCCGGATTTCTCCCGTTTGTATTCAATTGAACGGTGTCGCTCCGACGCGGTTCCACCGTTGATACCTGCCTTGATGGATGTCACCCCATGAGCAAATCAATCACCCGAGCCTTGTCTGCGTGCAGCCTGGCCCTCGTGTTCGCCACCGCGGCGGACAATCTCCTTGCCCAGGAAACCAACTATCCCCTTGAGATCGAGAACTGCGGGCGCACGCTTCAAATCGCCGGACCGCCCGAGAAGGCGGTCACGGTCGGGCAAGGCCTGACCGAAATCATGCTGCGGTTGGGCTTGAAAGATCATATCGCCGGGACATCGCTCTGGCTGGTGCCGCTCCCGGAAGACCTCAAAGAGCAAGGCGGCAACCTTCCGAGGCTGGCCGATAATTCGCCGGCGTTCGAGGCCGTCCTGAAGGTCAGGCCGCAGATCGTTCTCAATGAATGGAGCGACGATATCAACGAGAACGGCGGCCGTGTGGGCAGTTTCGAGCAGTTCCCGGATTTCGGAATTGCAACCTACACCTCCCCCTCCGAGTGCGCCAAAAGCACTCCCACAGAGGGAGATGGCGACGGGGCACGCGACAAGGCATGGTCCGTAGACCTGCTGGAACGTTCGATTTTCGAGCTGGCGCAAATATTCGACGTGCAGGAGGCAGGTGACAAATTGATCGCCGACAACCGGGCGCGAATCGAGGCGGCCGCGGCCAACGCGGCAGAGCTCAAGGCCAAAGACGTTTCGGTCCTTTATTGGTTCTCATCACCAGCCGATGTCGAAGGTGAAGCCTATGTGGCCGGCCAGCTCGGAGCCCCGGGATGGATTTCCAGTGTCGTCGGTGTGCGCAACGTCATCGAAAGCAACGAGGAATGGCCACTTGTCGGATGGGAGACGATCGTCCAACTGGATCCGACGGTAATCGTACTGGCCACGATGGAGCGGCGCCGGCAGCCCGCTGACGATGTGGAAGTGCGGCGGCACTTCCTGATGACGGATCCCGTCGCCAACCAGCTGACTGCGGTGCGCGAGGGCAATCTGATCGAGATGGACGCCCAGTCGATGAACCCCACTCTGCGGTCTGTCGACGGAGTTGAGGTGCTGGCACAGGGGCTGCGCGCCCACGGCCTGACCGAGTAAATTCATGCGGGCAATGACACAAAGCTCCCTCGCCATCCAGCCCCAAGGGGTAGGTTTGTTCCTCGTGGCCAGCAGCATCGCTTTGCTGCTGGCCGCCTGGGCGGCAATGACCATCGGTGATGTCGAGGCATCTTCCGGCGATGTCGTCCGGATTCTCGCAAACCGATTGTTTGGTGCGGCCTATACGATCGACCCCATCAGCGATGGAGTGGTTTGGCACTACCGGCTCAGCCGTGCAGTGGTCGCTGCGTGTGCAGGCGGCGGCCTTGCTCTCTGTGGGGTGGTATTGCAGGCACTGCTGCGCAACCCGCTCGCCGAACCCTATCTGCTCGGAATTTCGGCCGGCGCGTCGACCGGCGCGGTACTCGTCATTATCCTCGGTTTCAGCATCGGTGGGCTGGGCTTGTCCGGCGGTGCGTTCCTGGGGGCGGCATCGGCTTTCGGATTTGTCGCAATCTTGGCACGCGGGGCAGGCAGCGGTGTTGACCGGGTCATCCTGGCGGGTATCGCAGGAGCGCAACTGTTCAACGCGGCCACTTCTTTCATCGTCACCACGTCCGCGGATGCCGAACAGACGCGTGGCGTCATGTTCTGGTTGCTGGGCAGCCTTGGCGGCGTGCGCTGGCCCGATACCTGGGTTGCGGTGCCGGTGCTTGCTCTGGGTCTCGCCTACTGCCTGTCCAAGGCGCGGGCACTCGATGCCTTTGCCTTTGGCGATGAAGCTGCTGCGTCCCTGGGGATAGAGGTTTCTTCGCTGCGCACCGGCCTGTTCGCGGTCACCGCCCTATTAACCGCCGCCGTGGTGAGCATTGTTGGCGCGGTGGGCTTTGTTGGCTTGGTAGTGCCCCACGCGACCAGGTTTCTGGTCGGTCCTCGCCACGAACGCCTGATCCCGGCCTCGGTGCTGGCCGGGGCGGTGTTTCTGATCGTTGCGGACATCTTGTCACGCACCATGATCAGCGGGCAGGTGCTGCCCATTGGCGTAGTGACGGCCATGGTCGGGGCACCGGCCTTTGCCATCATTCTCTGGCGAACGAGGCGACGGGTATGACGCTGGAATGCCGAAATGTCGTGTGGCGTGCAGATGGCCGGCCGATTGTTGACGGCGTTAGCCTTTCGATCCCCAAACGCGGTGTCATCGGGCTGGTTGGACCGAACGGTTCGGGAAAATCCAGCCTGTTGCGCGTGCTGGCCGGATTGCGCCCCGCTCATGGTGGGGCGGTGCTGCTTGACGGGCAGCTGCTTTCGAGGATGCGCCGCAGGCAGGTGGCACGAAGCCTCGCATTCGTTGCTCAGCATGCGGACACGGGGACCGAGCTGAGCGCGCACGAGGTAGTGATGCTGGGACGCACGCCCCACCGCAGTGCCTGGGCCGCATGGTCCAAGACCGACGACGACGCGATATCCTCCGCATTGAGGCAGGTGAAAATGGAACACAAGGCGGCCCAGGCCTGGTCGACGCTTTCAGGTGGAGAGCGCCAGCGCGTCCAGATTGCGCGCGCACTGGCACAGAAGCCGGAGCTTCTGTTGTTGGATGAGCCGACCAACCATCTCGATATCCGCCACCAGATCGACTTGCTGCACCTGCTGCGCAATCTCGAATGCGGTACGATTGTCGCCCTGCACGATCTCGATCATGCCGCGGCTTTTTGTGACCGGATCGCGGTGATCACCGATGGGCGACTGATCGCGGAAGGCACGCCCGAGACCGTGATTACACCCGACATGATCGCACGTGTTTTTGGTGTCGAAGCCACGGTGCATCCGCCTTCCGGACAGAGGCGGCCACGGGTTTCCTTCTGTCTTTAGCGGGTTTCCCACAAAATACACTTGTGCTTGAAGCTTGGCGCTACGACCTCGGTCGGGCGACGATTATGCGCGCGCAGCAGTGCAATTCCCAATGCCACAAGTGCGTTCGACTCTAAAACATGATTGCAATACTCATGTTTTAAATTTACAACTCGCGATATCGAAACGGCCCTGTTGCATCTGACACCGGTTTCTCGTCGCCGTTCCGGCCCAACGAGCGACGGAGGAGTTCGAGAGCGACACGTCTGTGATTGACTATTTTAAACTGGAGAAACGCGACATGAAACGCCGCAGCTTCCTCATCTGCGCCCTCGCAGGGGGCGTGTCCATTCTGACTTCGATACCGGCACTGTCTCAAGAGTCAGTTTCAATCACGGATGACCGCGGTGTCGCGGTAGAGATTCCAGGTACCCCGGAGCGCATTGCGAGCATATCCTATTTTGCGGTTGACGTTGCACTGGCACTTGGCATCAAGCCAGTCGCGACCACCTATATGGTGGCGGACCGCCATCCCGACTTTCTGTTGGGCCTAACCACCGAAATGAAGCAGCTTGGTCAGCGCGCGAAGCCCAATCTGGAGCTTTTGTCCGAAGCCCATCCGGATCTCATCGTTGCAATGCGCCGCTATACCGAAGGCAACGCTGCCCAGCTCGAGGGTATTGCGCCCTACGTCGCCTACAACATGGAGCTTCTGGACAAGAGCTATGAGGATGTCGCCGAGCTCGCAACTATTCTGGGCAAGCCCGAGCGGGGGGCGGAGCTCAACGACGCCTTTAAAGCACATGTGGCGCAGGTGACAGAAAAAGCGCCGAAAGACGAACAACCACGCTTTGTGATGATGTGGGGTGGAGAGGTTCCCTTTGCCTTCCACACGGAGAACACCACGGCTTCCATCGTTTCTGCGATCGGTGGCAACAATATAGCAGGCCCCATGCAGACAGACGGTAAATTCGGCATGGAACTCAGCCTTGAGACCATGCTGGAAAAGGACCCGGAAGTCATTTTCGTCTATGATTATGGTCCGGACCGTCCGCATGAAAGCAACCCGATCTGGAGCCAGCTTTCCGCGGTCAAGAACGGCCGTGTTCACTATGTCGGTGATCAGTGGGTCGAAGCCAACGGTCCGATCGGTCGCGAGATCGTTCTACGAGAGGCCGCCCATTACCTGTATCCGGACGTGTTCCCGGAAGTTGATGTCAAGGCGGAAGCTGCCAAGATCATTCCCACCGAGCTGCAGATGTAATGCTCGCAGGTGCGGGATCCCTATCTGGAAATAGCGCAAGATCGCTGACGATGACCACGGCCGTTGTCGTCAGCGCCTTGATGATTGTCGCTACCGGACTGCTCGCCGGTGCACGGCCGATCGCACCTGACGCCCTCCTTGCGGCATTGCTTGCACCTGACGAAAAAATCGATTCCATCATTGTGTGGGTGCTGCGATTACCGCGTAGCCTGGTTGCTTACTGTGCTGGAGCGGGTCTCGGTGTGTCGGGCTATCTGTTGCAAAGCCTCACCCGCAACCCTCTTGCGGGGCCGGGGACAACCGGCGTCACTGCCGGAGCCGTAGCGCCAATCGTTTATTGCTCGGTCTTTTTGCCCTGGATGTCGCCTCAATTCTATCCGATCGTCGGCATGCTGGGGGGCTTAACTGCGGCGCTCGTCACCTTCTGGATTGCTCGTGGTGGTACGGGTCGGCCACTCCACCTTGCGCTCGGCGGTATCAGCGTCTCGCTCTTTCTCGGGGCACTGACGACAGCAATTCTCCTAGCCAGCGGACCGCAGGCCGCAACGCTCACATTCTGGCTTGCCGGTGGTTTCCAGGGGCGCTCATGGATACAACTGGCCTTTATGGTTCCCTGGGTCATTGCAGGACTGGGAGGTGCACTTTTCTGTCAACGAGCCGTCGGCCTGCTCTCGCTCAGTGACGAGGTCGCCGCTGGAATGGGCCTGCGGCTGACGTTCTGGAAGCCGTTGCTGTTGTTTGCTGCCGTCCTGCCTGTGGCCGGGGTTGCCCCCGTAGCGGGACCGGTTGCCTTTGTTGGCTTGGTAGCACCTCATATCGCCCGGCTTCTGAAACCGGAGGGCCCGGGCTGGACCATCGCACTCTCGGCTGCACTTGGGGGGCTGATGACGGCGAGTGCAGACATCATTGCCCGCAGCGTGGCAGCACCGCAGGAATTGCCCGTGGGAATGGTCACGGCTTTGGTTGGTGGCCCGGTGTTCATCTATCTTGTCCAGCGTCCTGGTCTTGCTTTCAACAGGGGGATAGGAACATGAACACCGTCCTGGCACGCCGTCCGACTGTTCCCCTCTGGTTTTGGCTAGGCAGCATTTTTTTCTGCTTTCTGTCGGTGCTGCTGTCGGTATTCCTCGGCGTTGCCGATATCCCGCCTGCAGATGTTATCGAGGCTCTATCAGGAAGAGGAACGGCGCAAGCACATTCGATCATCGTGGACATCCGCCTGCCACGCATTGTCACTGGCATTCTAGCTGGCATCCACTTCGCGATTGCCGGACTTTTGCTCCAGACGATCACGCGCAATCCGCTCGCAGATCCATCGATCATGGGAATTTCCCAGGGCGCTACGCTTTCGGTTACACTCTTTCTGCTGTTTACCGTCTATCTTCAAGAACCTGGATCGAACACGTTGTTCGCCCTTCCCCTGGAATGGTTGCCCTTGGTAGGCATGGCAGGTGGTGTGATTGCAGGCGGGACAATCTACGCTCTGGCATTTCGCCGGGATCTCGGGCCCATGCGCATCACGTTGTGCGGTATCGCGGTCGGCGCGGTGCTGCATGCGCTGGCAATCGGCCTGATCGCAGGCTGGGGATCGGCCCGTATCGAAGTCCTGCTCGAATGGCTTTCCGGCAGCCTTTATGCGCGTACTTGGAAACATGCCCTGTTCCTGAGCCCATTCACGTTTGTGGGCCTCTTGGCTTTGCCGGTGTTCCAGAGGCCCCTGGAACTCCTGCGCTTCGACGCGCCGGTAGCACAGTCCTTCGGATTGTCATACCAGCGGCAATTCTCCATCGGGTTGTTTCTGTCGTGCGTGCTAGCTGCCAGCGCTGTCGGCGTTGTCGGACCGATCGTTTTCGTTGGCCTGATTGTTCCTCATCTTGCCCGCTATTTCTGCAGCCGGCACACCGCGCTGGTCCTGCCGTTGACCCTCACGCTAGGTGCCATCGTCATTACCCTCGGTGATCTTGCCGGGCGGCTGGTAGGGCAGGTGGAGGAGATACCGATCGGCGTCGTCACCGCAATCTGCGGCGTTCCCGTCCTCATTGCGCTCTTGCGCAGAATTTCGTGAGTTCCCGCAATGCTATCCTGCACTTCCCTCACCGTTTCTTACGGCCGCCGCACGGCACTCGAGGATTTTCATCTCTCGATGCGGCCTGGTGAAGTTCGCGCTCTGATCGGGCCAAACGGATCAGGCAAAAGCACGGCGTTGCAAGCAATGGCTGGCCTTATTCGCCCCATTGGAGGACAGATTACGATCAATGGGAATAGCATCACTGCAATGTCGCGGCGCCAGATCGCAAAAGAACTGGCGTTCCTGCCGCAGCAACCGTCAGCGCCTGACGAGATGACCGTGGCCCAATTGATCCGACAGGGACGCTTTGCCCATGTTGGACTGTTTGGCCGGTACGATCAGCGCGATGAAGACGCCATTCAATGGGCGCTCGTGAATACCGGACTTTCCGATTTCGCCAACCGCCCGCTCAGGGAGCTTTCTGGCGGTGAGCGCCAGCGCGCCTGGATCGCAGCTGCCCTCGCTCAAGAAGCGGGCATTTTGCTCTTGGATGAGCCGACAACATTTCTTGACATCGGGTATCAGGTTGAGGTCATCGACCTCGTACATCGGCTCAGCCGCGAAAGAGCCGTAGCCGTCGTCATGGCGATCCACGATCTCAATCAGGCCATGGCGGTCTGTGACCGGATATCGCTTCTTGAACAAGGCAAGCTTGTTTTCGACGGCAATCCAACAGACTTGGCGCGCTCAGGTCTCGTCGAGCAAGTCTTTCGCGTCAAGGGAAGGTTCGTCCCAATCGCTCACAATGCACCGCCCCACTTCGATGTAGAGCTCGTCCGGCGAAGTGTCCTTACGGCCTGAAATCAACGCACCATTCAGCATTGCTTTATCGATAAATTTAACAAGTCAAACATCCCGCCTTAGGTGTGGAAAACATTTTTATCAACCTTGCGATGAGACCCCATTCGGTGTTGGGTTGCGCCCTCTCGCAAGGTAATCAACCACTGATTGCTGTAGCCGTAAATCATTGATCTGAAATAAAAAAGGACACTCCGAATGACCTCCGGAGCGCCTGGGCTCATCCCTGTGCCCGGTTCGATAAATGCTGTCTCGACGAGACCACACCAGCCTTTGA
>NZ_JALNMJ010000039.1 GCF_023156505.1 Roseibium sediminicola
CTTGAAAGAGCCGAACACCGCGTTCGCGAAACTCAGCCGTATATTTGGGTGGAACTATCTTCTGATCCATAAGGGCCATCCTGTGAGAGTTTTACTCTCCGGTAAACCCGGGGCGGTTCACTATGACGGCGACCAGACTTCTATGAAGACAGCCCGGTTTCTTGCCAGCCAGACGCAGCGCCTGCACGAAGCCGGCATTGCGACCTTCATCATACGAGGCAATCACGATGCCCTTTCGCGCATCACCCAGGAACTCATCCTGCCGCCTTCGGTCACTGTATTCGGCGGTCGCTCCCATTCCGTCGATTTCACCAAGGGAGACCTCGCACTTTCTATACACGGCCTGAGTTTCGCCAAGCCTCACGCGCCGGAGAGCCTTCTCGAGAAGTATCATCACCCTACTCCCGATGCGGTCAATATCGGCATCATGCATACAAGCCTCGCCGGGGCACCCGGGCATAACCTCTATGCGCCCTGCAAGGTGTCGGATCTTCATGGCTGGGGGTTCGACTATTGGGCTCTGGGACACGTTCATACCCGCACCCAACATGCCGGCGATCGAATAGTGATCATGCCAGGCATGCCCCAAGGGCGGGACATCAACGAAGCGGGAGAGAAGACCGTCACTCTCGTTACGGTCAATGACGATCGCAGCCTCACCGTCGAAGAACGCCCGTCCAGCATTGCCCAGTTCGAACGCGTTTCGATCGATATGTCCTCGGCCGAGACCTGGCGGGAGGCAGCCGACCTCATTGAACAAGAAATAGCTGGAGCACGAGACCGGACACGATCGCAACACCTTGTCGCGCGCCTTCGGTTGACGGGTAGTACACGATTGTCGTGGCAGCTGAGACGTGATCGCGATTTGCTGCTGGCGGAAGCCGAGCAGCGCGCGGAGAGCTTCGGAAACACCTGGATCGAAAAGATCGAGATCGACACAAACGCACCGGAAAGCACACCGGTTGGCAGTGCCACCGCCGATCCAGTCCTTGAACTCGGCGAGCTGATACGCGGCGACATCATTCGCCAACACGGCGTACGGCAAGCTGTGCAGGATCTCGTCAAGGAACTGCGCGATGACTTGCCGCCAGAAGCCCGTGGTTTCAGCGGAGATGACGAAGCCGCGTTCGAAGCACTGGTCGACCAACTCCTTTCCGAAGGAAGCGAGGACATGCTGGCTCGGCTCAAACTCAAAGCACCGGAGGTCGACTGATGCGTCTACGCCGGCTCGATCTCACCCGCTACGGCAAGTTCACAGATTATTCGATCGACTTCGGGGAGCATGAGAACGGCAAACCGGATTTGCATATCGTTTACGGCTTGAACGAAGCAGGTAAATCGACGGCGCTTTCAGGTTATCTCGATCTCTTGTTCGGCATCGAGGAGCGCACGCGCTACAGCTTTCTTCATCAAGGCAAGGCCATGGAGCTCGGTGCCTGCCTCGAATTTGAGGGATCAGCGCATGAGTTCAGGCGCGTCAAGCAGCGCAGCAATTCCCTGTTGAACGAGCATGGGCAGCTGGTCAACGAGGCGATCCTGAGCCTCCCGCTCGCCGGACTGTCACGCGACGCGTATCGCATGATGTTTTCACTTGATGATCAGACACTGGAGGATGGGGGCAACGCCATCCTCGAGAGCAAGGGCGATCTGGGCGAACTGCTATTTTCGGCAAGTGCAGGCCTGGCCGGCGTCAATTCCATTCTCGAAACTGCTGCCGCGGAAGCCGATGGTATTTTCCGCAAGCGCGCAAGCTCGACCAAGATCGCAGGTCTGAAGCGACAGATCGCAGACCTGAAATCTCAGCGCGACGAACTCGATGTACAGGCGTCCACATACAAGACGCTGACGGCAACGCTCGCACAGGCCAAGACAGCCTATGATGCCGCCATGAAGGAGATTGCGACAGCCAAAGTGCGCCATAAAGAGATTGCCCGCGTCCTGCGTGCCTACCCCCTGGCATCAGAATACCGTCAAGGGCAGGAAGATCTGGCGGGATACAAGGACATGCCGCGTCCTCCGGACGAGTGGGCGGCAGCTCTTCCAGACCTCATCGTCGAAGAGACGCGGCTTCAAACACGGGTTGCCGGCCTCAATCAGCGCGAACAGAAGATCCGCGACGAACTCGAAGGGTTTGTAGTCGAGGAACGTTTGCTCGAGATGGCCGACGATCTCGAGCGGCTTGGAGACGCGGCCGCACGCTACACGACCGCCGAAGAGGATTTGCCGAAAAGAAAGGGTGCACTTTCGGATTGGGCCCGAAAGATCGATCTGATCCTCGCAACCTTGGGTCAGTCAGATATCGACAATCCGAAGACGCTGCAGGTCCCGGCAGCCACGATCGGAACGCTTCGTGATCTGATCGCTCAAAAGTCCGGTATCGATGTCGCGCGACAAACTGCAGAGCGGGAACAGGAAGCTGCCCAGCAGGCTTTGGAAAATGAACAACGCGCCCGGCAGGCGCTCGAAGTTCAAGGCACTGCGGTCGACGCCGGCAAGGTCGCACTGCTTCAATCGGTGGTGAAACGCCTGCGCGACGGAAACCTTGCGGCTGAACTCCGGCTTGCCGAGCGGGCTATTCCAGGTAAGAGGCGCGCCCTTGAGGATGCTATCGACGAACTCCACCCGTGGACAGGCGACGCTGCGGACTTGCGTCAATTGTCGCTGCCCCATCCCGATCGTCTGAACGCGTGGAAATCGGCCCTCGACGGGATCGAGAAACGCCGTTCGCAGATCGTCGAGCGGAAGCAGGAACTCTCGGCAAAGAACAATGAAGATACCGCCAGGATCTCTGCCCTGCGCGAAGCGTCCACCATCATGAATGATGAGGAGGCAAAGGCTGCCCTGCTCGAACGCGACCAAGCTTGGGCTCGCCATTTATCCAGCCTGGTTCGAGAAACAGCTGATCGTTTCGAAAAAGAAATGCGAAAGACCGACGCGATCGTTAAAGCGCGTCTCAACGGTGTCAAGGAGCTCGAGGAATTGCGGTCTCTTTCGACGGCACTATCGGTCACAAAAGCCAACCTCGATCAGCAAGACCGATTGATGCAAGAGGCCGGAAACGAGCTGGAAACCTTGCGTGGCGAAATCAGGTCAGAAACGCCAGCCGAAATCGAACTGCCTGCTGAAGCACCCACGGATGCATGGCTGGCAATGGTCCGAAAATGGGCGGCGGGCCACACCTCAGCGCTGGCTGCATATGATGACCTCCGTAGTGCTCTGAGTGACCTCGACGAGGTGAAGGCAGCGATAGCATCAGAGCAAGGTTCACTCACCACTTCCTTGACCTCCATCGGGATCGACGTCGAGGGACTGGATCTGCCTGCTTTGGCGCAGGCAGCCGACAACATTCTCGCAGACCACGCCGCGCTCCAGGCCAAGCGGACGGAGGCCGACAAACGCCTTGGGGATCTAGAAGCCGCGGCCGCGCAGCGAAAGACGGCATTGGATGAAGCTGTGGCTTCGTTCGAGGAATGGCAGCGTACCTGGGTCGGCACACTCTCCAACACCTGGTTTTCCGACCGGGGAAACAGCGTCGGCGCGGTGCGAGAACTCCTCGACGCCATAGCCGATCTCCCCGAAGCATTACGCAAGCAGGAAGATCTGCAGCATCGCATCGCGTCTATGGAATCCGATCAGGCGACTTTCTCCGACGCCGTCGGGCAGCTGCATGCCGCTCTCGACGAGATGTTTGACGGCAACAATCCGCTCGCCGCGGCCAAGGCTTTGATCCGACGGCACGATGAAGCCAGGCAGACAGACGCGAAGCGGCAGGAACGGGATCAGGCCCTTGCCGACCTTGAAGAGGAACGCGAGCAACTGGATGGCGAGATCGCGGTCCACTCCTCACGCAAAAGGCAGATGACAGAATTCTTCCATGTCGACGAGCTCGCCGATGTCCGGCAAGCGCTGGAGCGCTGCAGGAAGAGAGACGAGTTGATCGTGCACCAGGGCAAGCTTAAACGGCAAATCGTTGGCGAGATGCAACAGCAATCGCTCGAAGACGCAATGGCCGGCCTCGCCGAGATCGACCTCGGTGACTTGCAGCACGAGCAAGCCGAACTCGCAACGCGCCTTGCTGACCTTGACGGTCGGGCGAAGGATCTGTTCGCCGACAGGGCACGAGCAAGTGATGCCCTAAACGCTATCGGAGGCGATGACGCTGTCGCCCGCCTTGAAGCCAGCCGACGGACATTGCTTCTGGAAATCGAAGACTTGGCGCTGCGATATCTGCGCCTGAAAACCGGTAGCATGGTCGCTGAACACGGCATTCGTGCCTATCGGGAAAAACACCGCAGCGCGATGATGAATCGGGCATCCGAAGCGTTCCGGCTGATCACGCGTGATGAATATACCGGACTTGCCACGCGACCCGACAAGGACCGCGAGGCCTTGATCGGACTGTCTCAGCTTGGCGCTTCCAAGCTCGCAGTCGAAATGTCCAAGGGCACGCAGTTTCAGCTGTATCTGGCGCTTCGATTGGCTGGATATGAGGAATTCGCAGCGGCCAGGCCGTCTGTGCCGTTCATTGCTGATGACATCATGGAGACGTTCGACGAGCCACGTTCGGAAGAGGTATTTCGGCTATTCGGACAAATGGCTCAAGTCGGCCAGGTGATCTACCTCACACACCATCGGCACCTGTGCGAGATTGCGATGGAGATCATTCCGAACGTTCGAATTCACGAAATTTCTTAAGTAGCTGACATCCGCGCTACGACCCAATGGGGCCGACAGCAGACATTCCGCTGTCGATTTCTGAACGGATTAAGCGGAAATTTGATCCGCTCAGGGTTTGTCGGAAACTGTTTGGTTTAAGTAACACGGACTAGGACATTTGAGAACGCGCGGCTCAGTATCGTTTTTCAGCTTCAGCGGGAGCGATGATACTTATGAATTTCAACGGGCGCCGCCGATTGAACCAATCAACTCGCTTTGCGGTGGCAAATTCAAGGCTGAACACTGGGTCAGCGCGTGCGCCGATCAGCCAATACTGGTCGCTACTATCCTTCACTTACCAGCTAAACAGTGCTGACCTTTACGGTCCAGCACTAGCTGATCCGCCCATCGCGGTCTTCAAGGGACCAACAATCCCGATATTCGCCCGAAACTAAAGTTGGCAACAGAAGCAACTTTGGAGTTGGACCGATCAAGCATTCCAGTTAGCAACTCTGACCGCCTGGATCTCTTTCGCATCGAGATCTCCGAGGACAGCAAGGGCGACGCGCCAAGCACCTTGCTTCCTCCAGATCCGGAAGGTTCCGTCTGCCCGGAACAGGTCTCGCGAGACCTCTATCTCGATGTTAGTATCACTGAAAATGGAGAAACCAACTGCGGGTAGTTCGGCGCTGATACCCAGTCCGCATGCTTTCAGAAAGGCTTCTTTCAGTGTCCAGAAGTCTAGGAACCTGGAATTCCGGTCACGGCCGGTTAATGCTGCAAGTGCTCGCAACTCACCGGGGGAGCTGACGTCGCGCATTAGCAGGTCCACATCGACAGATCGATGGTCGGTTTCGGCGTCTATGCCAATCTGGCCGACACGCGTGACGGCACAGGCAACCAGACCTCTTGTATGCGTCAGGCTGAAATTGAGGTCTGGCCGATCCACGACCTCGGGTTTTCCCGAGCGTAGGGATGAAAACCGCCATGTAACCGGACAGGTTTCAGGCTCCAATTCACTCAAGGTTCGTCGCAGCAAGGCATGTGCAAGGGCGTAGTCCCTGCGATCTCGGTCAAAACGGAACTTCTGAAAACGCTCAAGCTCTTCATTTGAAAGGATGTTCAATGCAGTGCCAATTTCGGTGGTGCTGCAGCAATTCGTTTCAAGAACGGTAACTCTGGCGTTTTGCAAGTCGCTTCTCACAAGCGGTTCATTCAACAATTCAGCCTGGCAGATCTTACTTCTGTTTTTAATCAGTGCTCGAACTGCGGTGTCCGGGCTACTCACAGTTATTACGACAGGTTTTGGCGGTATCTAAGCGCTCTCTCGCGTCAATAGCAGTTTCAGTTTGCCAGATGGTGTGAAAGTTGCCGCTGTCGCGGCGATGATCCGTTGTGGCACCAGATACTCAGCAAGGTTCTTCACACAGTGCTTCTGGATGTCCTCGGTGCTTGCTTCACCATAGACATAGGCGATCAACCCGGACGTGTTGTTTTCGGGCCCTTCCTGCGGGTCTCGAGACTGACAACATATCACGGCAACCTGATGCACACCCGGGTGGGTCAGGAGGGTCTGCTCGATATCCGCGACGTCTATCCTTGCGCCGTTGCGCCTGATCTGGCTGTCGCAACGTCCAATCAGCACCAGGCTGCCATCGGGAAGCCGGCGCGCCAAGTCTCCGGTTGGAAATCGACTGCGCCCCAGGCGTTCAGGATCGTCGGTCAGTCCGGTGGAAGCATACTCCCTGTGGCTTTGAGCAAGCGATGCGCTCTTGATGACAATTTCGCCCCAAAATTCATTGACAGAACCGATCTCGTCCAAGAGATCGATCTCGATCCCATCCGCCGGAAAACCGATCGGGACAGCGCTCCCGGGCAGTTTTTCCAGGTGATCCGCAATAAAGAGCGTGGCGACAGGAGCTTCCGGCACGCCGTAGCCGTTGGCAAAGCGGCAATGCGTTTCAAATGCACGCCTGTAGGCCGCAAAGTCGGCTTCCACAACGCGTTCTCCACTTAGGAATACCAGGCGCACATCCGGCAGGCTCTTGTCGAGATCGGCGAGCATCCCGCGATAAATGCTCGGCGTGGAGTGCCAGACAGTGATCGCGGCCTTGTCGAGCCAGGCGGCGCAGTTTGCGACCGTCCTCGATTGGAGATCGTACATGCATGCGGTTGCTCCGTTGAGGAGCGCAGCCAGAATATCCATAACCCCGGCATCGACTGCACAGGGAACAAGATTGATGAGCCGGTCTGCAGGGCTTAATTGCAGCCGCTCGGTGAGGACACGAACAAAATGCAGAACGCTTCGATGGTTTTGCATGACCGTCCTTGATCGCCCGTCATCACCTGAAGGAAAGTGAAGACAGGCGAGGTGGTCGGGTGAGATCGAGGGCAGTTCTTCAACCGGCCTCGGCGGTTGATCCAGACGATCCAGATTGATTATGTCCTCGTCGGTGCCGGCGACCGCCCGGGCGCGGTCCTCCAGAACGCTGGTGCACAAGATGAGGCTTACGCCTCCCTCCTCGAGAATGCTTTGGAGCTTCTCATCGGAAAGGCCCGGATCCAGGGGCACGTAAATGCGCCCGGCCTGCAGAGTGCCACACATGCCGACCGCCATCCGCGGATCGTGAGGAAGAAGCAGACCCACGCGGGGTGACCCTGGCCGATCCAGAATTGCCGCGGCGACACGGCGCGCTGCAACGTCCAGCTCCCGATAGCTCAAGGCTTCATCCGGAGTGCATACGGCAATCGCATCGGGGCTGCGGATCACCTGTTCGGCGAACCGGTCAGCGATGGACCGTTCGATTGCGCCAAAGCGAACGGGGGCGTTTGACGACGCCGGACGCAACGGCGGCGGATCGACGCTCGGCTTGGGCGTGCCGGCAAGTGGCAGCTCCGACATGGGGGCGTCGGGATTGGTCACGACCTCGCGCAATATGGCAGTGAAGCCGTGCGCCAGGAAATCGGCGGTCCCCTTTTCGAACAAGGTGGCGTCATAGTGAAGCTCGCCACCGAGCCTCCCGTCCGGCCAATCCGTCAGGTTCAGGTTGAGATCATAAGCTTGAAGAAAGTCGCTCCCACGCGAAAGGACTTCGACATCGACACCTTCCAACTTGAGACTTGACTGGTGCGGTCCGTTCAAGTTCATCATCACCTGAAACAGGGGATTGTAGCTGCGGCTAGGAACCGGGCGGAGTTCCTCTACGAGATAGTCGTAGGGTATGTCCTGATTGGCAAATGCTGAAAGGACTCGCTGCCGAAGCCCTGACAGGAAACCGGCAAAACTTTCCGTCTCCGGTATCTGGCTGCGCATGACAAGCGTGTTCATGAACAGTCCCACCATCGTCTGCAGCTGACAATCGTTGCGATGTGCCACAGGCACACCGACAGAAAGGTCGCGCTCGCCGCTATATCTGGAAAGAAGGAGCTGGTAGGCGGCCAGCAGCACGACAAAAACCCCGCATTC
Source organism: Roseibium sediminicola (assembly GCF_023156505.1). Classification (GTDB taxonomy): domain Bacteria; phylum Pseudomonadota; class Alphaproteobacteria; order Rhizobiales; family Stappiaceae; genus Roseibium; species Roseibium sediminicola. Next base: position 8,123 of record NZ_JALNMJ010000039.1, read on the forward strand.
GTGGCGCCGTGCCAGCGCGCGCAGCGCCTCGCTCAATTCGGCGTCAATCTGTACCGGCACCGAACGCCTGTCATGCGCTTGAACTGCCGGCCTGACCCTGTCGAGCGGCAGTGCCAGCAATTCCGGTGCTCCCTCCAGTTGGGTGCGCCAGAAGTCGAGTTGCGGCCCCAGAGAGCCTCGGTTGAACCGATCCCACTGCCATGCAGCAAAGTCTGCATACTGCATCGCAATTTTCGGCAAATTGCACTTTGCGCCATGGCAGGCGGCCTCGTAGAGAGACTCCAGATCGGCGATGAGCACGTCAATGGATTGCCCGTCACCGACAATGTGATGCATTGCGAAGAGAAGCTCAAAACTGGTCGGTCCCAGCGTGAGAAGCGTCAACCTGAACAGGGGCCCTGAAACGAGATCAGAAAGGCTTTCAACCTTCATTTTGCACAAGCGCTGAGCTTCCGACGCGGCTTCGGATTCCGGCAAGCCGCTGAGGTTCACTTCAGTCAGAGGATCGAAGGGAGAGGCCCAATGGGGTTGAAGGACACCGTCGGCGTCGCGGAAGTGAAGGCGGAGGCTGTCATGCCGCTCGACCAGACCTCTGAGCGCCTGGCGCAACGCGGTTTTGTCGAGCTCTCCCCGAAGCACCAGTCTTGCCCATGCAACATGCGCGCTTGCGCGTTCCTGGTTCCGCTCAAGGCCAAAGAGAAGCCGCTGCTGCGCCAGGGAAAGCTCCGGCTCCGAAGTCTGCGGCAGCGCGACCAATGGCGTGAGTTCGCTGCCACGCCTTTCTTCGATCAATCTGGCCAGGCCGATGATTGTCGGTTGCCGGAACAGAGACTCAAGCGGTAATTCGACTGAAAACGCCTCCTTGATCCGGGCTGTCAAAGCGACTGCCAGAAGGGAATGCCCGCCCACCTCGAAGAAGTTGGCATTGCGGTCGATCATGTCCAACTTGAGTAGCCCCAGCCACAGCGAAGCCAGCAATTTCTCCGTTGGTCCCTGAGGCGGGTTTGCCACATGAGAGCCATGTCTGACGACCTTTGGAAGTGCGTCTCTGTTCAGCTTGCCGTTGGGCGACAGGGGGAGGCGTTCAAGTCGAACGAACGTGTCGGGGACCATGTACCGTGGAAGAGATGCTTCCAGTGAAGTGCGCAGCGAAACGGCGTCCAGTTCCTTGCTTGACACAAAATAGGCCGACAGGCGTTCTTCACCACCGTCGTCCACGGCAGCCACCGCCGCTTCGGTGATGTCCGGCAAGGTGCGGATGGCGGCTTCGATCTCCTCCAGCTCGATGCGATGACCTCGGAGCTTGACCTGTGCATCTTTTCGGCCGAGATAGCCCAGAGCGCCATCACTTCGCCAATAAACGAGGTCACCGGTCGCATAAAACCGCTGGTTACGGCCTTCCACGACCCGTTCGACATAGCGCTCATCCGTCAGGTCCGGGCGTCCGACATATCCCTTGCCGACGCAGATCCCGCCAATGAACAGCTCGCCCTGCTGACCGACCGGGGTCGGCAGATTATTGTCGTCGAGCACCTGGAGACGAACATTGTCGATTGGCGTGCCCAACGGTACGTCCTGATCCTCGGCCTCGGGATCGAGCAGACCGGCGACAGAAACATCTGTGCATTCCGTTGGACCGTAGCTGTTGATCACTCGAGCATTGCAGGATGGAGCCGACAACCAGTGCTTCAGCCGGTCGACCTGTATCGGCTCGCCCCCGAGCACAACCCAGCGGAGCGAGGACAGTGCCGCCAAGTCGTCGGCGCTGCCATCTCCGAGTAGGGGATAGAAGGCACTTGGTGTGCAATTGATCCAGGTGATTTCCCGCTGATCGATCGCTGATCGAAGGACACCAGGATCATAGATTTCGTTGTCGATCAGATGAAGCGCGGCACCGGTCATCAGGGGCGCGAATATGTTTTTCTGCGTCAGATCGAAGCCTATCGCGCTGACGAGGAGGCAGCGGTCGGTCTCAGTCAGGGCGAGTGTCCGGCAATACCAGTGGAGCAGATTGGCAAACCCGCGATGGCCAACCAGCGCCCCTTTCGGCCGTCCGGTCGAACCGGAGGTGTAGATGACATAGAGCGCGTCGTCGGGGCTGCTTCTCACCTCGGGATCCGTCGGGTCTTCCGCGGCGATGGCCTCTGCTTCTGCGTCAAGCAGGAACAGAGGAAACGGTCCGGCCGGCAGGCGATGCGTGAGCGCAGTTTTGGTGAGAACCAGTGTCACCTCGGCATCGTTCAGCATGAAGGCGAGACGATTGATCGGATAGCTGGAAGCTAGAGGAATGTAAGTGGCCCCGGTCTTGACGATGGCCAGAAGCGCCACGACAAGATCCGGATCCTGGTCGAAGCACAGCGCGACGCGGTCGCCGGTTTTGATGCCCCGGCGAATGAGCACGCGTGCAAGCCGGTTGGCCTCGGCGTTCAGCTGATCATAGGTCAGGTGGGTGTTGCCGGCCACGACCGCGGGGGCAGTTGGCGTGCGGGCGACCTGAGCTGCAAAGCCGTCTAGGAGGTGGTGCCATGGCAAGGGGTGGTGCGGGCCGGTGCCTAATTGGGAGATCAGGTCACGCTCATCCGCCGTGGTCATGTCCAGGGATGCAAGCGGTTGCCTTGGGGCGGTTAGGGCACCGCGCAGAACCTGTTCAAAGTGTTCCGCCATGTGAGCAATCCGCTCGGCGTTGAAAATATCGGCATTGTATTCCCAGCGGCTGATCAGCTCGGTCCCGCTCGCCTCCAGATAGACGGTGAGATCGAATTTCGCTGCGGTGACCGGCGATGCAAGCAGCGTTACCTCCGCGCCGTCGAGAACCATCTCCTCCACAATGTTGTCCTGCATTACCAGCATGACCTGGATCAGCGGCGTGTGGGTCAAGTTTCGTTCAACGTGCAGGTCCCGCACGAGAAGCTCGAACGGAATATCCTGATTGGCGTAGGCATCAATGCAGTCGCGGCGAACGGCCTTGATCAACGTGGCGAAATCGTCACTCGCATCGATCCGGCATCGCATCGCCAGCGTATTCGCGAAGTAACCGATGAGGTCCTCGCAATCGCTGTGTCGCCTGTTTGCGACGGGGGTTCCGATGAGGAGATCGCGCTGACCGCTGTAGCGCGCCAGAAGCAGTCCGAAGGCCGCGAGCAGAACCATAAAGTCGGTGCAACCTTCGGCTCGGGCGAAGCGGCCGAGATCCGAGGTGAGCGACGCGTCCAGTCGATGCTCGACGAAGCCCCCCCGAAAGCTTGGCTTTGGCGGGCGCGACCGGTCCCCCGGCAGCTCCAGGACGGTCAGCGCCCCGGCCAGCCGCTGGCGCCAGTGTGCGAGCTGCCGTTCAAGGGTCGGGCCCTGGAACCAGTTTCGCTGCCAGGCGGCAAAATCCTGATACTGCACCTGAAGCGGTGGCAAGTCAGCGGCCGCATGGTTGCTGAAGGTTCGATAAAGCGAAGACAGTTCACGCACCAGAACCCCCAGCGACCAGCCGTCACTGATGATGTGATGCATATTGAACAGCAACCAGTGGGTCTGCTCGTCGAAACGCAACAGGTGAAGCCGGAACAGTGGCCCCTCTGCGAGGTCAAACGGATGCAGCGCATGGCTTTGGCTGAGGCGCTCTGCCTCTGCCTCTCGCTCTGCAGGGTCGAGCTGGCCGAGATCGGTGACGTTGAGCGGATCGTAGGCATCGATCAGGCGCAGGCTTGGCGCCCCTTGCACTTCCGGGAAGCTGGCGCGCATGCTGTCGTGCCGACGTACGATGAACGTCGCAGCACGTCGAAAAGCCTCGACATCGATCGGTCCGTTCACAGCGAATGTAGCCGGCATGCTGTAGGTTGGACCCGGGCCATTGAGCTGCTCCATGAACCACAGACGTTGCTGGGTGAAGGACAGTGGAGGTGTTTCCGCTTGTGACAGGGGCTTGATCGGTGGCAAGGGAGCAGCGCCGAGTTGACTGTCGACCCGTTTGGCAAGTCCGGAAACCGTCGGCTGGTCGAAGACGGTCTGAACCGGCACATCAATCCCGAAAGTATCGCGGATGCGCGCCACGAGACGCATGGCCAGAAGGGAATGTCCGCCCAGCTCGAAGAAGTTCGCATTGATGCCGACGTCGGGCACGCCAAGCAGGTCCCCCCAGATGGAGGCGAGCAGCGCTTCATTGCTGCTTTGGAGCGACGGGTCACTCTCTGCAGCCAGACGCGGCTCCGGCAAGGCACGCCGGTCGACTTTTCCGCTCGTTGTCTGAGGCAGACTGTCGAGCACGGTCAGACTGGAGGGAACCATGGCGCCTGGCAAACGGTCGCGCAAATAGCCCAATAGGGTCGGGCGAAGGGTTTCGTCGGAACCGTCCGCATCGGATGCCGGACTGACATAGGCCGCCAGCCGAGGCTCCGACCCGGTTTCCGAATTTCCCTGGAATACGACGGCAGCTTCGCCGACAGCCGGGTGCGCATTGAGGACAGATTCAATTTCGTCGATTTCGACCCGGATCCCCCGGATCTTCACTTGACGGTCGCGACGGCCGACATAGGCAAGCGTCCCATCGGGGCGCCGGCGCACGATGTCGCCCGTGCGATAGATGCGGCCCAACGCCTTGTGGTCGACAAAGGACTGGGCCGTTAAATCCGGACGATTGAGATAGCCGTGCGCAAGGCATGTCCCCGCAATGCACAGTTCGCCGGTTACGCCGACCGGGACGAGCTCGCCCGACCGGTCGAGCACATGGACCGCAGTATTGGCGATCGGCCTGCCGATCGGTGGCAGGTCTTCCCACTCCGAAACCGGTCGCGGCATCCGAAAGGTGGTGACCACGTGGGTCTCGGTCGGCCCGTAGTGATTGTGAAGCCGGCAATCGCAAGCGGCAAAAGCTTCTTTGATTGGCGGCGTGCAGCGCAGCTGCTCGCCTGCCGTAACGATCTCTTTGAGACTTGCCGGGAACCCGGTGCCGCGGGTCGCCTCGGCGAGGTGCTGGAGTGCCACAAACGGGACGAACAACCGCTCGACTCGCTGCGCGTCGATCCAGTCCAGCAGGGCGCGGCTGTCCCGGCGGAGCGCCTCGTCTATCAGGACCAGGGTGCCGCCGGTGTTCCAGGTGGTGACAATTTCCTGGAACGCGACATCGAAGGTGAGCCGGGTGAACTGCAAGGTGCGTGCGGGGCCGCCGAGACCAGGCTGACCGGCCTGCCAGACCGCCAGGTTGACGAGCGCCCGGTGAGGCATGGCAACGCCCTTGGGACGCCCCGTGGAGCCGGAGGTGAAAAGAACATAGGCGAGATCGTCAGGCTTGGCCCTGGAGGGCACATCGTCGCCCACAACAGGGGGAAAGGCTTCATCCTCGCGTGTCAGCTCCTCAGGTTCCAGAGTGATGATCTTCGCGGTAGTTTCGGGCAGGAGCGGCAACCAGTCGGGATCAGTCAGGACGGCGGCGGCGGCGCTGTCGGACAAGAGATGCGCCCGCCTTTCAACCGGATCGGACTTTTCCAGCGGCATGCAAGCACCGCCTGCGCGCAAGACGGCCAATACCGCAATCACCTGATCCATCGGCCGCCTCAAGAACAGGGCAACCACCTTGTTGGGGCCAATGCCGGCGGTCTTGAGCCGACGCGCCAGCCGACCGGCAACCGCATCCAGCGTGGCATAGCTCAGCCGACACGTCCCGTCTTCGACGGCGATGGAGTCCGGTGTCAAAGAACACTGTTTGGCGATCAAGTCATCGACGGTTTGATCCACCGATTGCTCTGTACCGGTCTGATTCCAGTCCTGGAGCTGGCGCAGCTCCGGTGATGACAGTAGGGGCAGCGAGGCGACAGGTTGCTCAAGCCCGTCGATGAGGGATACCAGCAGCCGTTCGAGATGGATTGCCATTCGGTCGATGGTCGTATCTTCAAACAGCGCTTTGGCGTAGTCCCAGGTCATACGGATTTGGCCGTCCTGCTCGAGCACGGTCAAAGTGACGTCGAACACCGCGCCGCGCTGCCCTCCGGCGATGACCTCGCCGATCGGGTCAAATTCGCTGTTTGGTGTTTCGCGCCTGCGCTCATAGACAAAAGCGGCCTGGAAGATGGGAGACCGGCGCGGATCCCGCTCGGGTTGCAGATCCTCGACCAGTAGCGGAAAGGGATAATCCTGGTGCTCCAGCGCCTCCAGAACCGTCCGATGAAGCTGCGCCAGGAACAAGCGGCCGAGCAATCCGTCAGAAAAGCGGAGGCGCAGCGCGACCGGATTGACGAGGTAGCCGACGAGATCGGTCAACTCGCTCCGATTGCGACCGAGCATCGGTGCGCCGATCACAAGCTCTTCCTGGCCACTGTGGCGGTGCAGCAGCAGGCCGTAGGCTCCAAGCAAGAGGACAAAAGGCGTGATGCCGAGCATGCGGGCGGCGGATACCAGACTCCGGGAAAGATCTGGATCAAGCGCCCGGGTCAGCGTCGATCCGGCAAAACTCTGACGGCTCGGGCGGGGAGAGTCCGTTGGAATGTCGAGAACAGGCAACTCCCCCCCCAGGACGCCAAGCCAGTAGTCCCGGGCTTTCGTCCCCTCCGGCGAGGCGACCCATGCTCTCGACCAATCGACATATGTGCCGTAGGTCCACGGCAATGTGGGAAGCGCCGCCGGCACCGAGTCCCGTTCGGACCGGTAGAGGGACGACAGATCGCGCAACACAATCTCGAGCGAGCGGAAATCGATCACGCTGTGATGCGCGACAAACAACAGGACCGGTCCCGGTTCGCACTCCTGTGTGATTGCTGCGTCGGTGAGAAGGTGCCAGCGCACCAGTGGTCCCGTTTCGAGATCGAAGGGTTGATCGCTGAGGGCTGCGATACGGGCCTCCACCGCTGATGGCGGCAGGCCCGCGGCGCTGGTCGTCTTCAGGGTTGCGCCCGCGTCCGTTTCGAACCGTTGCCAGGGGCGGCCGTCGACAGCCATGAAGCGACTGGACAAAACGGGATGACGGTCGTGCAGCCGGTGCAAGGCGTCCTGGAGCAAAACGAGATCGGTACTGCGGTCAAGACGTGCCGCGACCATGGTGTTATACGCAAGACTGTCCCTGTCCAGCTGGTGAACAAACCAAAGCGCCTCTTGACCGAATGACAGAGCATGAGCGCCGGGTGGTGCGACCTCTTTCTTCGCGCCGGCGGTTCGCCGCAGGTATTTGACAATGTCAGGCTTGCGCGCGCGAAGTTCGGCAAGCGTGGCTTCGTCGAGCGCCTCGCGTGGGCCGTGATAGCGCAAGCGGTCGCCATCAACCGAAAGTTCGATTTGACGTGCGGTCAGGCGTTGGAGGAACTTCGCGATGCTCATAGTTCGCCTTCGACCCACTCGGTCTCGCCTGTGTCCGGTGCTTTTGCAGCCGGGGTCGGCGACGAGAGCGCCACTGCCAATCGCTCGGTCAAACCGTCGAGCGTGACTTCGCCGAGCAGAACGTGGGGAGCAAGAGCGATCCCGAACTCCGTTTCAATACTGTTGCGCACTTCGACGGCCAGAAGTGAATCGAGACCGAGCCGTGTCAGAGACACATCCGTTTTCAACTGGTCCGGTGCCATGCGCAGCGCATTGGAGAGACATGTACCAAGCCAGCCAAGCAGCTCATGCCGGGAAATCGAACCTTCTCCCTCTGCGTTCCGGGCAGGCGAACCGGTCGGAACAGGCTCCAGTGATTGGCTCTTCGTCGTATCCGGCGCGAGGCGTTCGAACAGGGTCGTCTGGCGTCGGCTGCGGTAGAGCGAGACGAACCGGGGCCAGTCCGCAGCGACACGGGTCAACTGGGGGGAAGCATCGTCCAGCATAGTTGCAAGGGAAGCCGTCACTTGCGCAGGGGCCATGGGGGGCAGACCCAGCCTTTGCAGTTCGGCACTGATGTCGCCGGATATCATGCCACTGTCGGCCACCGGCCCGAAATTGACGCTCGTTCCGGCCAGGCCCTGCCCGCGGCGGAAAGCGGCAAGGCCGTCCAGAAACGCATTGGCCGCCGCGTATGCCACTTGGCGCTGCCCGCCCCAGAGCGACGCGATTGAAGAACAGCCGAGGAAGAAATCCAGAGGTTCGGCCGGTGGGAGCGTGAGGGTGGCCTTGTGCAATGCCCAGCCACCCTGGATCTTGGCAGCAAGTAACTTGACGCATTCCGGCCAGGTGACCGCGTTTGTATCTGCAAGACCCGTCGAACCGGCTGCATGGATGACACCGCGCAAAGGTTCGCCCTGTAGGCGCCAAGCGGCAATCCGCTCTGCCAGGGCCGCCGCGTCGGTGACGTCCAGGGCCGAATATTGCACGGTTACGCCCCGTGCTCTCAGGGCCTCCAGATGCCGCTGAGCCACGTCGGTGCCGGCACCGGTGCGACCGATCAGCCATAGAGACCGTGCCCCCTGGTCCGCAAGCCAGTTGCCGAAGGCACGGCCCAGGCTTCCGAAACCGCCCGTGACGAGGTAGCTGGCGTCGGGTCTTATCGCGCAAGCCTGGCGGGGGGCGGGCTTCCATGGAACCAATTCCGGAACCAGCAGCTGACCCGCGCGCACCGCGACTTCACTCGCCGCGTTGGCGCCCGCGATGGCATTTGCGACAGGTTCAACGGCATCTGCCGGGTCGCCATTGACGGACAAGTCGATCAAGCCGCCCCACATGTGCGGGAATTCCAGCGCGACGCTGCGGCCGAATCCCCAGACGGGCGTCTGCATCACCCCCTCCAGCCGGTCGTCCGGCGTGGCCGCGACGGCACCGCGGGTCAATGCCCACACTTTGGGTGACGGGTCGCGATCGTGGAAGCACTGGACAAGGGACAGGAGACTGGCGACTGTCTTGTCCTGAATGGTCATCGCTTGCCCGGCGTCCAGGGACCCCGGCGGATCGTTGTGATCGAGTGCCCAGCCGTGAACAACGCCCCGCAGCGGACCCTGGCGTTCGACAAGGTCCCGCAGTCCCTGCTTGTCCTGGGGATCAAGCACTGGACCCGGGCCATCGAACGGCGCGGCATGGACAAAGGTGCAATTGGCCCCGAGCGTCTCGAGGCGGGCAGCCAAAATCGCGGAAAATCCGCCGCGATCCGCCAGGATCAGCCAGCGTCCCGACATGTCGGCATCAGTTGCCGGTTGTGATGGCATCGCCACCCAATCCAACTGCAGCGCATCCGGAGTGGCTACCGGAGCCGACGGCGGATCGATCCAGTAGCGCTGCCGCTCGAAGGGGTGGCCGGGCAAGACCACCCGCTGCAAGGGCAAGTCACCATACCAGGTGCGCCAATCCACGGACCCGCCGCCAGCATAGGCCGCGGTGGCGCTGCGCCAGTCATTCTCGTCTGCGTGCTCGGCCGAAAAGACGCGGGGCTTTTCAGGGATTTTGGTCACTTCGGCGGAACTGAGCCAGACTGACGCGTTGGGTTTTTTGTCGATCCAGTCTTTCAAGCCCTGGCGGAGAGCCGCAACGTCAGTGCCAAGGACCGCCAACCGGTGTGTGAAATGATCCCGGCCGCAGGCTGCGGTGAAGCAGATATCCGCGGCCGGGTCCTCGGTCTCGCCGAGGTAGACCAACATGCGCTCCGCAAGACTGCGCAGGGAACGCGCGGTTTTCGCCGACAGCGGCAACACATAGGATTGGAATGCCGGAACGCTGCGCCGCGGCAGCATCGGCGCTTCCTCAATCACGACGTGGGCATTCGTACCGCCAAATCCGAAGGAACTGACACCTGCACGGCGGGGCGGACCCGAAGAACGCCAGGGTTCCTCCTCTTTCGGCAGGTGCACGATTGATGCATCCCAATTGATCTCGCGACTGGCGTTCCGTGCATGCAGATGTTTCGGGATCGTGCCGCCCTGAAGGGCGAGCACCACCTTTTGCAGGCCGGCCACACCAGCCGCGGCTTCCAGATGACCCAGGTTTGTCTTGACCGACCCGACCACCAATGGTCGTCGAGTTGTCCCGGACGCAGGCTGGAAAACCGTGTCGAGGGCTCCCAATTCGATCGGGTCGCCGAGCGGCGTACCCGTTCCATGCGCCTCGACATAGTCGATGTCGGATGCGTCGAGACCGGCCCGGTGCAATGCCTTGCGAATGACCCGCTGCTGCGCTGGCCCGTTGGGAACGGTCAGGCCGCTTGTGCGCCCGTCCTGGTTGACTGCCGACCCCCGGATCAGCGCCAGCACGCGGTCGCCGTCCCGCCGCGCATCGTCGAGCCGCTTGAGGACAACGACAGCGCATCCTTCAGAGCGGCCAATTCCGTTGGCCTCGGCAGAAAAGGCTTTGCAGCGTCCGTCCGGCGACAGCATCCGGGCACGGGAATGGTTGATGCTGACCGTCGGATCCAGCAACAGGTTGACGCCTCCGCCAAAGGCAAGGTCGCATTCCCCGTCACGCAAGCTGCGGCACGCCTGATGAATTGCCACCAGGGAAGAAGAGCACGCCGTATCGACAGCCACGCTCGGCCCCTCGAGGCCAAGACAATAGGACAGACGGTTGGCCGCCATGCTGAGCGCATTGCCGGTGCCGACATAAGGATCGATCTGGCCTGGATCGCGGTTCAGGCGCTGAAGATAGTCGTTCAGACTGATGCCGATGAAGACACCGGTTTCGCTGCCTTCGAGCAGGCTTGGCGGGATGCCGGCGTTCTCCAGGCTTTCCCAGGCCACCTCCAGTATCAGCCGCTGCTGTGGATCGAGATGTTCCGCCTCGCGCGGCGATATGCCGAAAAAGACCGGATCGAAATATTCTGCATCTTCGACGAAACCGCCGAGGCGGGCCTGGATTTCCCCGGGTTCTCCCAGGGCGCAGACCTGATCGGCATCCCACCTGCTGGCCGGAACCTGGCCGATCGCATCACCGCCGGCGCGCAGAAACGCCCAATAGGCACGTGGATCGGCAATGCCGCCTGGCAACCTGCATCCCATGCCAATGACGGCTATGGCGTCAGAAGCGTCGCTGTCGCGCACCGAAGGCGGAACCACCGACGCAGGCGATGCGACTTCTTCGCCGAGGTCCAGCAACGACAAGAGTTGATGTGCCAGCCGTTCGGCCGTCGGATAATCGAAGGCCAACGTTGAGGGCAGTTGCCGGCCCAGCTCCTCCTGCAGCCGATTGCGGAGCTCGACCGCATTCATGGAATCCAGACCCTGCTCCGTAAATCCGTCGGTTGCGGTAAATCCGGCCCTGTCGGCTCCACGAATTGCGGCGGCCATGTCGAGGATTCGCTCTACGAGATGGTCACCCCTTTCCGACACCGGCATCTTCTGCAGTGTCGCAATCATTGCCGAACTCGGTGTGTTCCGTGGGATTGCCTTCTGTGGCCCGCCGAACAGCACATGCGTCAGGGTCGCCCCCTGTTTGCGCGGCAGGATCGCGATCTGGGCCGCACCGTCCGACAGCGCCCGCTCCAGGGCGATCAGGCCTTGCCCCGGTTCGATGGGCGCCAGGCCTTGCCGGTCCAGGCGTTCCGCCACCTTGAGATCGTCGGCTGCGTCCGCCCAGGCACTCCAGCTCAGACTTTGGCCGACCAGTCCGCAGGCACGCCGGTGTCGGGCCAGTGCGTCGAGAAAACTGCTGCCTGCCGCGTAGGCCGATTGGCCGGCATTGCCGAGAAGCCCGGCAGCGGATGACATCAGCACGAAATACTTGAGAGGCCGAGCAGTGGTCAGCGTGTGGAGGTTCCAGGCGCCTGAGACTTTGGGCGAAAGGACTGCTGCCATTCGCTCCGGCGTTTGCTGGAGCAAGATTCCGTCATCCAGAACACCTGCGGCATGGATCACACCGTCGAGACCCGGCCTTTCGGAAAATACGTTTTCAAGAACCGTCTCAAGGGCGTCCCGATCTGCAACGTCCAGTGTATGAATGTGTGTGGTAACGCCTTTGGCGGTCAGCGACGCAATGACCTTTTCGGCAGCATGGCCCGGTGGCCGGCGGCCGATCAGGTGCAGGTGCCGGACGCCGCGTGACGCCAGCCAGCTGGCGCATGTCAATCCGATCCGGCCCAGACCACCGGTAATCAGCCAGGTATCCCCCAACTCCAGATCGTCTGCCACCGCCGGAAGCGTGTGTGGCTCTAGTGTCAAAGTCAGGCGCTCACCGTCGCGCAGCGCGATGTCGTCGCCTCCGCTGCCGGTTCGGGCCTCGGTCACGAGCTGAGCGGCTGCTTCCTCAGGTCGGCCCGCGACGTCGACCAGGCGCACCGACCAGTCTGCGTGCTCCTGGCGGAGGCTGCGCCCGAACCCCCAAAGAAGGCTCTGCAATATTTCCCCGCCATCGCCGCCTGAACCCGCACCGCGCGTCACCAGCCACAAGCGCAACGGCCGTTCGCTCTCTCGCGCCAGTGAGCGCACAAGTTCGAGCAGGCGTTGGCCAAACAGGTTTATCTCATGGCTGAGCGTTTCCGGCTTTAAGCTTGCTGTCTCGGACCAATCGAGAAAGCAGCAACAAACCACTGTCAGTGTGCCGTCACCAGTCAACAGATCGGGTTGCAGTTCGCCTTCAAGCAGAGTGCATTTGGCGCCTTCAGCTCGTAAGCGGGCGTCGAACGCTCTTGCCGTGCCGGCACGGTCGGCAAGGATCAGCCAATCCGACGTCTCAGGATCGTCCTGAGGCGGAGAAGCGACCCATTGTGGCACGAATCCCCATTCTTCCACGGGAACCGGCGAGACATGCGCGGAACTGCCCGGCTCGAGTGGCGCCTCCTGCGCACGGAGCCGCGCTACCGCCGCCGTCACAGGCGCAGCCGCATCGTTGTCCTCGGGGCGCGGCGGCAGCGTCACGAGACGCCGCTGGAACGGATAATCGGGAAGGTCGAAGACGCGCTCCGCGCTGCCGTCACGATAGACGTTCGCCCAGTCCGGGTCGACGCCGGCGACATAAAGCCGGGCGAGGCTGTCGAGCAGAACACGCCAATCCTCGCGCCCCGGTCTCAGGCTTGGCAGCCACTGTGCATCGGTGTCGCGCACGGTGTGTGCTCCAAGGCTCGATAGCAGGGGCTGCGGCCCGATTTCAACAAACAATCGGTGGTGTTCTGCTGCGGTCCTGAGCCCGTCTGCGAACCTTACTGGTTCGCGCAAATGGCGGGTCCAATAGGCGGCGTCCGGCGCGCCAGTCAGAACTTGCCCGTCGAGATTGCTTATTATCGGTATGTTCGGTGTGTTGTAGTCGAAGCTGGCGGCCAATTCATGGAAACGGTCGACGATCGGTTCCAGGAGCGGCGAGTGAAATGCGGCGGAGACGGGTAGAAACTGGCTCTTCTTGCCTTGCGCGTCCAAAGTATTGCGAACATCTTCCAGAGTCTCGCGCAGACCCGAGAGAACGATGCTGCGCGGTGCGTTGACAGCCGCAATGGCCACCTTGCCCTGCAGCGCTGCGACCATGTCGCTCACGTCCGCCTCTTCGGCATGTACGGCGAGCATCGCGCCTGTCGGCGGAAGTTCCTGGATCAGACGGCCCCGCTCCGCCATCAATCGAAGTCCGGTCTCCAGTTCGAACGCGCCGGCGATGCAGGCTGCCGGGTATTCGCCGACGCTGTGCCCGATCATGGCCGCCGGTTCAATGCCCCAGTCACGCCATAGTTTGGCAAGCGCATATTCGAGTGTGAACAGGGCCGGCTGGGTAAAGGCCGTCTGGGCCAACAGGTTCGGATCGTCGCCAAACATCACCGAAAGAATTGAACGCTTCAGGATCGGCTCCAGCGTCCGTTCGCATACGTCCAGCTGTGCCCGGAACACGGGCTCCGTCTCGTAGAGCGTCCGGGCCATGCCGATGTGCTGGGATCCCTGACCGCTGAACAGGAACACGACGCCCGGTGCCCGTGCCGGTGCTTCTCCGCGGATCAACGAGCCTGAATCTGCAGCTCCATCAGCGCGCAAAAGCCCGGCAACCTGTTTCAGAGACGTTGCGACAGCGGCGGCCCTGTGTCGATGATGGGCCCGGCGTGACCCGGCACTGAAACACAGATCGGCCAGCCTTGTGTCGGGCCGCGTCTCGCAGAGCTTGGCATAGCGCCCGGCCAGCGCCTGCAACGCTTCCGGGGTGTTGGCGGACAGAGGCAGGAGATGGTGGGATCGGGGCGAAACCTCCGGATCGCTTGCCGGCTCCCGGGACGCTTCTTCCAGAACGACGTGGGCATTGGTTCCGCCAAAACCGAAGGAGCTTATGCCGGCGCATCGATTTGCTTCGCCACTGTCCGGATGGGCAGGCCAGGGCTGCCGGTTGTTCGGAATTGTAAAACCGGTCGTTTCAAGTCTAATGAGTGGATTGACCGACTGCAGATGCAGGCTCGGCGGGAACTCCCGGTGCCGGAGGCAAAGAACGGTCTTGATGAACCCTGCGATCCCTGAAGCGGCTTCCAGGTGCCCGATATTGGTCTTGACCGCTCCGAGCGCGCAGGTGTCGTCTGATGTCCGCCCCTCCTTCAGAACGGCCTGAAGCGCCTCGACCTCGATCGGATCGCCCAGCCTGGTCCCCGTGCCGTGGGTCTCGACGTATCCGATCCTCGCTGGCGGCAGGTCCGCATCTGCCAGGGCCTCGCGGATGACGGCCTGCTGGGCCAGCGCATTCGGAGCGGTCAGTCCGTTGCTGCGGCCGTCCTGATTGACCGCGGAGCCGCGGATGACCGCGAGCACACGGTCGCCGTCCCGGCGTGCGTCGCTGAGGCGTTTCAGAACGACGATGCCACACCCCTCGCCTCGAACATAGCCATCCGCCCCGGCATCGAATGTCCGGCAGCGCTGACGCGGTGACAGAACGCCCGCGCGTTCGAGGGCGAGGTGCACATGTGGTGACAAGATCAGGCTCACACCTCCCGCCAGGGCGGAATCGCACTCGTGTGTCCTCAAGCTGCGGCAGGCCTGATGCACAGCGACCAGCGACGATGAGCAGGCCGTGTCGATGGCCAGGCTCGGCCCTCGAAGGTCGAGCATATACGAGAGGCGATTGGCCGCCACGCTGAAGGCGATGCCCGTGCCGCTGTAAGCGTTGATCAACTGCTCGGCGTCGCCGCGGCTGAACTGGCCGTAGCCGAAATCGCCGGCCGCTATTCCGACGAACACGCCGCAGCGCGTTCCCCGGTAATGATGCGGCGCGAAACCGGCATCTTCCAGTGCCGTCCAGGCGATCTCGAGGAGCAGCCGTTGCTGAGGGTCCATGGCGCGCGTCTCGGCGTCGCCAAGGTCGAAGAACTCGGGATCGAACTCGTCGATGCCGTCGAGGAACCCGGCCTCGACACCGGGCAAACGGTCGTCGGGACGAATTGTGCATTCCGCGTTGCGCAGCAGCGACCAGAACTCTGCAATATTGCGTGCACCTGGGAAACGACATGCGGCACCAATGACGGCAATCGGTTCCTCCCTGCCATCGGCTGGTCGATCTGATTTCCGCTCGTCCATTCGCGGTTCAACCCTTGCCGCTTTCACGTTCCGTGAGCCGGCCAAATGATCGCTGAGAGCGGCGATGGTCGGAAACTGCCACAGGAGCGTCGGCGCGAGAGAACCAAAACCGAAGCGATTTTGAAGCCAGGTGATCAACGATATCGCGGCTCGAGATTCCAGGCCGAGTTCAGCGAAGGGTGCATGAATGTCGATCCGTTCCAGCGGCACTTCCAGAAGGGCCGCGAGTTCACGGCACAGCCACTCTTGCAGGTCGCCAAGCTCCGGTGGTGCCGGTGCGTTTTGATCGCCTTGGAAAGGGGCTTCGGCGGTCCACGATTGCACCACGTCCAAATCCCCATCCAGGAAAGCCTGACGGTTGGCGCGGCGTTGAATCTTGCCACTGGACGTTTTCTGCAATGACCCACGCTTCAGAACCGCAATTTGTTGCACCGCCAGGCCATGTTGGGCGGCGACGGCCTCCTGGAGCCGCTGGAAGACGGGTTTCCAGTCGATTTCCGGCCGTTCATACTCTGCCAGGACGACCAGCGTCTCCTCGCCGGACTTTTCAATGGAAACGGCGGCGCAATGGTCCCGGCGCAGCTCGGGACAGGCGGACAGGGCCGTCCATTCGATGTCCTGGGGATAATGGTTGACCCCCGCCACGATGATTACATCTTTCAACCGGCCGGTTACATAGAGCTCTCCGTGGTGGAGGAAGCCGAGGTCTCCGGTGCGCAGGTATGGCCCCGCCTCGGGTTGACCATCGATGCGTGCCTGAAAGGTTGCGCGCGTTTCTTCTTCGTGCCGCCAATAGCCGAGCGCCACGCTTCCATCGGACACCCAGATTTCGCCGACATGGCCGCGTGTGCATTCCCGGCCGCTGGTCGGATCAACAATGCGCAGGTCGGTCCCCGGTTGCGGTACGCCGCAACTAACCACTTCGTAGCCGGCGGTCTTGTCGTTGCGCGCGAGCGGAACCGCGCGATCGTGCCCGAGCGCCGCGGCGTTGATTTGGAGGCTGACAGGCTCCCTGGAAGCGGCCCGCGCCGTGACGAACAGCGTTGATTCAGCAAGGCCATAGGCCGGGTAGAACGCTTCCCAGCGGAAGCCGTTCGGGCCGAAAGCGTCATGGAAGCGGCGAAGCGTATCGAAGCGGACCGGCTCGGCCCCGTTGCCCGCGCAGCGCCAACGCGACAGATCGAGCCCCTGTCGCGCGTCCGGTCCAATCCTTTGCAGGCAAAGCTCGTAAGCGAAATTGGGCGCGTGGGTGTGGGTGGCACCGGTTCTGGAGAGGGTCTCAAGCCACCGGAGTGGCCGTTTCAGCAAGGTCACAGGTGACAACACGTAGCAGTCAACCATACTGAAAAGCGGCTGAAGTAATCCCTCAACAAGCCCGTAATCGTGAAAATGAGGCATCCACGTGACGTAGACGCTATCGTCATTACAACTGAAGGCTGCCTTCAACAGGCTCAGGTTTCGCAGCACATTGACGTGGCTGATTGCGACACCACGGGGTGTTGTCGTTGAGCCGGACGTATATTGCAGATACGCAATGTCGGCTGGTGTGGTCGGCGTCGCTGTCCAGCCGTTTCCTTCACTCTGTTGAATTCCGTCCGTCGACAACCAGGTGATTTGCGGCAGACTTTTTCCCAGAAGATCTTTCAAATCAGGCAGCATCGCTGCCGTCGTCAGGACAATCTCCGGCTCGGCGTCGGTAATGATGGCCCGCAGGCGCGGCAGCGCATGCTTGAGCCCGACGCCCCCTGGCGTCGGCGCCGGCACGGCGATAACTCCCGCATACAAACACCCGAAAAAGGCTGGGAGAAAACCTGGGCCGGGCGGATACAACAGAAGAGCACGGGAGTTGGGCCGGACGGCATCTGCAATCCTTCGCCCCACGGCGCGGGCGTGTCTTGCCAGCGATCGGTATTCCAGCCTTGCAGATACGTCGCGGCCGTCCTCAAGAAAATGATACCCACGAACGCAGGAATCTGGAACGCGGTCAAGGAGATCGTTCAGCCGGCCTAACGCCATATTGCGTCCCTACGTTCTCGCGAATCGATGTCACAGGAATATCGAGTATTTGAATTTGTCAGGCAAGGCGCCGAGTGGCCAGACGCTTCCAGGAGCGACGGATCTCGTTGATCCAGGCGAGGGTAGATGAGTGTCTTTGGACGAGGGTCACCCTCGCAGTTAGCGTAGGTGTCGGGGAGGGAAGTTCCTCGAAGGCATAAGACTTCAAGATTTTTGCGAAAAATGTTGTTTGATGAGAACAGACGACTGTGGGAAGGCTCGCGCCCTTCATTCATTTTCTCTTAGCAGCGAATGACGGCTTTTGTCGTCAGAACGCGAATCTTTAAACGACCGTTTTGGGGACGCTGAGCGGACCTTAGTGCCCGCAGCGACGAAAGTCCGCTCCCCGCCGATACTGTTGAAAAAGTCTTTGTTGCGGAGCGGGAAGTTCCTTGATTCACTCAGGTATGAGGGAATTGGGGGATTTGGCCATGATGGGAACTCAATCGGCACCTGCTCAGCTGTTTTATGACTTCGATCTTGAGGACCACGTTCCTGCCAATCACATGCTTCGTGAGATTGACCGTTTCCTCGACATCGATGGAATGCGCGCGAAAGTGTAGCCCTTCTACAGTCATTTGGGCAGGCCCTCGATTGATCCCGAACTGATCGTGCGAATGCTGTTGATCGGATATGTCATGGGCATCAGATCCGAACGGCGGCTGTGTGACGAAGTTCATCTGAACCTTGCCTATCGATGGTTTTGCCGCCTGGGTCTCGACGGCAAGGTCCCAAACCATTCAACCTTCTCGAAGTACCGCTATGGCAAATTCCGCGAGAGCGATCTGCTTCGTCACGTCTTCGAAGCGACGGTCGAACGGTGCCTGAAGGAAAACCTTGTTTCTGGGGAAGGCTTTGCCGTGGACGCCAGCCTGATCCCGGCGGATGCGAACAAGACACGGTCCCTGCCGGCGTCGGAGTGGAATGCCGATGTTGCCCGCAAGGCCGGATCGCGCGCGGCGCGCGAATATCTCGACGCGCTTGACGATGCGGCCTTTGGCGCGGCGTCGCCTTCTCAACCGAAGTTCGTTGCCAGGTCGGACCCGGCTGCCCAATGGACACGGGCGGAGGAAAGCAGGCTCTACTTTGCCTACGCCACCAATTACCTGATCGACACGCAGAACTCGGTCATCATGGATGTCGAGGCCACCCGGGCCATTCGCCAAGCGGAAGTGGGCGCCTCAAAGACCCTGCTGGGCCGCACGGAAAAACGCTTCGGCATCAAACCGGACTGGATCGTACCCCTCCGGTGAAGGCCGTCTTGCTGGCGAAGGCTGAAGACTGTCAGTCCTAGTGGTAGCACTAGGAGTAGTCATATGACCAAGCAGCATATTGAGGTGATCACGTCGGTGGAGCGCC
>NZ_JALNMJ010000004.1 GCF_023156505.1 Roseibium sediminicola
TATGATCTGGGATATATCGACCTGGAGCAGAGAACCCTACAGACAATCGACAACCCGTTCGGCACGAGGTTGTAACCCATGTCTCCGGTACAAACTGTTACCTATGTCTCCGGATCGGACATTGTGGAAAATGGCGACCCCGGCAGGATTCGAACCTGCGACCATTCGCTTAGAAGGCGAGTGCTCTATCCAGCTGAGCTACGGGGCCTTATGTGAGGTGGCGGCAACGCGGCCGCTCCCTCTCTTCCCTGAAACGGGCAGTCTTGTCGATCCGCAATCGCCGCTTTCAACAGGCAATCCCGGTCGCGGCGAAAGCCGTCAATGTGTCCAGGGCGCGACCCTGTTGAACTTGAAATTGTCCGCATAGGCCGCGCCGCGCACCCTGCGCTCCTGGGCCTTTTCCACCCGGTGCGCGATCCCGTGCCGCTTGGCATAGGCAACCGCTTCTTCCTGGGTTTCGAAATAGAGGCGGACCTGCTGCTGCATGTCGGATGAGGACGTGTAGCCCATCAGCGGCTCCACGGATTTGGCCACTTCCGGCTCATAATCCAGCACCCAGCGCTGGGTCTTCGCCTTGCCAGATTGCATGGCGGTTTTTGCCGGACGGTAGATGCGCGCAACCATGTGACTGTGCCCTCAAATCAATTCACGAGATGGAATGTCTCCTCCCATGAGCTTTTTCCCGCCTTTGCCCGCGAAGTCAACCTCGATCTTGGATCCGCACCCAATCTTGCCGCCGCTCCGGACCTTGCAACCTGCGGAAAGATTGCATTAACGGCGTTTCCCGATGGTTGAAGCATGACACTTCTGTAACATGACAAAGGTATGTATCGCGTGATATTAACTACCGTTACGTGAATTAGGCTGTGACCATCCGGCCGAGCACAAAATGACCCCAACCGGCAACCGACCATCCAGGTTGGCCGGCCCTTATGGTTTGTGCGCGGTGCGCAAGAACAACAAGGCTTGGACATGCACTATGAGTATCTGAAGCGTCTGGAGACCTATGTCCCGGAACATGTGCGGCCGGCCGCGACGGAACGCCTCGATCTGAAGGCGGCCATTGATGCGGCCAACCTGACAGAGATGTGGGACATGATCCTGACGCTGGATTATGGCGTTTCCGATCCGGAGCAATTGTCTCCGGAAAAACGCGACGAATTCTTGAATGTCATGTCCCTGTTGTTGCAGGCTTTCGACAAGTAACCAAGGGCCGGGAACGGCCAAGGACAAAGGCGAGACTGGACCCGTGCTGACGCGCCCGAACGCCCTCTTTTCGGAAATCGGAACGCAGGCCATCGAAAGAGGCCTGGCGGATCCGGTCCTGTCTGCCTTTTTCGAAACCGTCATGACCGCGCCAAGGGGCGAGGTGCAGCAAGGCCTCAAGCCCTACTTGCCCTATCTCAGCCTGTGCTCCGACAAGATGAAAGACGGCGCGCCGCCACCCATCTTCTATGTCGGCCGGGAGAGCGGCCAGCGGACCCTGTTCGGCGAAGACTGGGCAACGCCCACCAGCCCGGCTTCAGGTCTGCGCACGCCGGACCCGGACCTGGAACGAGCCTCTGCAGAGGGCTATGGCAAGGCGCTCGACGGCACGCCCTATTACGGCTACGCCCGCACCGAGGTGCATGTGAACGGCGAAACCTTCGAGGTCGCCTTTGAGCGGCTGATCGTCGCCGTCCGGCCGGCCCTGCAGTCCTCCGTCAGGTTTTGCGCCTATTTCGGTGTCATTCAGGATCTGCGCCGGACGTCCTGACAATCAGCTTCGCCAGGCCGTGCAGATCACTGCGCGTGGCATAGACCAGCCAGTCGTCGGGCCTGATATGCCCCGGAGCGCGCTCCCAATGGGTTCCGCGCGGCACGAACCGGCGGTAACCGACCCGGATGCCAAACCCCTTCTCCGCGCTTCTGGCGGCCATGAGGCCATAAAGATAATCCGGCGACCATTTGAGCAGCGACAGCAGAAACCCCAGCTGCGTCAGCGGCTCGGCAAGCCCTTGGCCACGAATGTCCCGGCGCAGCCACAGATTGCCGTGATAGACGATCCGACCGCGCATGAAGTAGGCATCATAGGCGTGCTCGGTGCCGAAGCGGGCCTGGGGATTGGGATCGACGAACATGCGCCGCTGCTGCTGCTGCCAGTGTTCCGCCAGGCTGCGGTCCTTCAGATCCTCGACCTTGGCGGCCTGAACCGAAACCAGATTACCATGGCCGTTATAGGCCCCGACCCAGAAGGCCGTAGCACCGTGCAGGTCAAAGAAGCGCGGCGAGAAGTCCTCCATCAGGTACTTATCTTCCGTCGCCCGGACGATGTCCTCGAACTGGCCGAAATCCGCGCTCTCTTTTAAGGAAAGCCCGCCCTGCTCGACCTTGGCCGTGATCGCGGCGATCGCGGCCGTCACCTCCAGCGTGGCCTGTTCGTCCTGGTCCGGTACCATCATCCCGCCCCGTTCTCCGCGCCCTCACGCGGCCGGCGTTGCCAGAAGACCCTGTTTAAACGCCTGAGAGAACAGTGTGTTTGTCCGGGCAAGGTTGCACAAGAGCGGCCTTGCGCCTTCCCCGAAGTTATCCCGGCCTTTGCACGATCTTGTTGCGCTAGGCGGGACAGCCCCACGACATGAGCGCGTCGAAATCACACGTCTAGGCAAGCGTGCCGAAATAACTGCAAATGCAGATCAGGTTACAA
The DNA here is from genome assembly GCF_023156505.1 of Roseibium sediminicola. Taxonomy (GTDB): domain Bacteria; phylum Pseudomonadota; class Alphaproteobacteria; order Rhizobiales; family Stappiaceae; genus Roseibium; species Roseibium sediminicola. Next base: position 2,687 of record NZ_JALNMJ010000004.1, read on the forward strand.
TGGAAAACCGGGCATCCGGACATGTGCCGGCAGCACATAAAGAGAAAAGCACTCGCCGACAGCAAGCCCGACACAGCAATAGCCAAAACCGGGCGATCCACCCGGAACGACAAGACGATTTTAGGGAAGAAAATGGTCGGGGCAGCAAGATTCGAACTTGCGACCCTCTGGTCCCAAACCAGATGCGCTACCAGGCTGCGCTATACCCCGGGCCGTTGATTTCTGGGGATTTATAGACGTTCGGAGCCAAGGTCAAGCTAGAACAAAGCATGAAAATATGTCCGTTGTGGACAAAGGCGGACAAAAGAGTCCCAGAATAGTCCCAGAATTCGTTCTACTCTTGTTCACGGTGCAAGCGGAACGCCACCTCTTCCCCGTTCCAACTTGAGCAAGGAACAAACCGTGATCAAATAAACTTTGCCGCCACGCAAAAAACCGCTTGCACTCCAGTACTAAAAGTACTACCTTCTAATTGTCAGCAACGGAGCGCTACCGCTCATTTTTCAGAAAGGAAATCTCATGCTCGACGCTTTGACCTCCGCTTCCATCATCATCCCGATGAAGGACAACGACGGGTCCGACAACTCCCCGATTATCGAGCGCACTATCCAGACGCTCTGCGAAACCCATGGCGGCGCAACCGCTTGGGAAGCCAAGGGCTTCTGGGTCAACGACCATGGCCGTCTCTTCAAGGACGACGTCATGGTGATCCAGTCCGCCATGACCAAGCAGGAGGGCCATCGCGAAGCCCTTCGCGAGCTTGCACGCGGCATCCTCGCCGACACCGATCAGGAGGCGGTTTTCGTCTCCCACGCGGGCGGTGATGTCGAAATCATCGAATGACCCAACCGGAGGGGCTGCGGCCCCTCCCCCTCAAAAAGCAAATTCAAGAGAGGAGACAGTCATGCCTGTCGCCGTAATCATTTCGCCAAATGCGATCCCGAGCATCCATGCCGCTGATGACGACACGTCGCTGTTCGATGCCTTATGTGAACTGAAGATTGTTCCGGCCGACGCCAAAAGCGATCCTGACAGCCTTAAGACATGGATCGACACGCTGCCTGCCCCGTCCGGCTGGTTCGCCGACGTCGAGGAAGCTAAGGCGTTTCAGAAGCGCGTCCAGATGGAACAGGACGCCAAGCTGGTCAAGGACGCGCGAGATCACTTCGGGATCTCGTCACGCGAATTGACCGCCCTTATCGGCCTTGCCGACCCGCAAGGCGACGGCAGCCCGGTCCGCCGGATCATGTCGGCCAAGCAAGGCCTTTCCGGACCAGGTCGGCGCGCGCTTGCCTATGCCGTGCTCCACGGCGCCCTTGACCGCAAGGACGAAAACGAGGCGCTCAACAGGATCGGAAACGGATCTTGGCGCAATGTGAAGCGCTCCGACATCCGCTCCGAGCGCAAGGGCGGCGGCATCAAACACAACTGAGCAAAGCGAGAACTTCGCGCATAGTCAAAAATCTCGCCTTGCCCTATTGCAAAATAGTACTTTTAGTACTACATTGAGAATGTCAGCAACGGGGCGCTACCGCCCACCACATGAGGACAGCAGACATGACCCAGACCTTTCCCATCAGCGCGACGGCGGTTCTGGTCGGCGGCCAGCGCCTTCCCTTCTACGGCATCGAAGAAACCTCCAAGGTCTACCGTGAAACTATCGACCGGCTCGGACTTGGCGGGAGCCAGACACCGCGTTGTGAGATCCTAGACGGCGACGCAGTCGTCGCCCATGTCTCCTACAACGGCAAAGTTTGGGCCGGAGCGCGTTGGCGGAACGTACTGACCCGCATCGCTGATCATCCCATCAATAGAATCGATGAGCTTCTGCCTTGGGCATTTGCCGAGGTAGCAACCCCGCAGACTGGTTTGGTATGACGTCAGCTAATTGCCCTTTGGCATTTTCAGCGGCCGAAGAAGGCCTTTTTTCCGAACTTGTTGTTCAAACCATTACCGCTCTCAGACTTGACCGTGGGCGTAGATCGCCGGCACAAGCAGCGCGCTTTGCCATAGGTGACTTCGTAGGGGGGCAGTCCGACATGAGTTGTGATCAGCAGATCTATGTGATGCTCGAATGCGCCGAGATTATCGATCATCAGCTTCACTTCAAACTTACAGATGATGCTCTTCCCGCGCATCTAGCCAACGGCGCTAGATTTTGCGTGGACCTCCTGTGGGCCTTTGAATGTTTCCTGAACACAACGGCAGAATGGCACCCTGATGGATGGGACCATCCACTGTTTTCCTACGAACCTTTTGAACTGCCGGCGGAACTGGTATCTCTGGGAGACGCATTTGCCGAAGCCGGATACCTTTCCAAGACAAACGCTCGATACCGGTGGACCACGAAAGCCAAGCCGACACTGGGTCTTATTTGTTGGGGCTATTCGACTGAACGCGGTCTAGAAACACGGCATGAATTGAAAAGGATGTTTGCAAGCCTTCCTGAGCAATTGAAAGACAGGATCACTACGGATCGGAGCAGCAACTTGCAAGCGGAGTTGGAAGATGTCCTCTCCAACCATTGGTACAATGATCAATGGAATGATGCCCCGGTGCGTGGCTCTCGAGACCGGGTTTACCTTCGGAGCGAAATGAACGAACGTGCGTCGATCATTTTGACTCTCTTTCGATGAAGATAATTGGGTAATTCACCGGACGCTTACGTTGCGACGGCGTCCAGAGGTGCATTGCATGCGCTGCGCCCAGATGACGATTGTTAGCCTCAATCGATTTTCGGAAAGCGATGTCGTCGCCGATCTGGCGAGGCACCGGCGTTTCAGGTGCAGTCGGTGCGGCGGGTCATGGGTGGGAACGCGGCCGAACTACATAATGAAGGATGGCCTGCGTAGATGGTACGGCCTGGACCCGGGCTACGCCCTTTTGACGCGAGTGGGTGGGTAATACGACTTGTGCCTAGTGATGGTTCCACTGCTACTAGAAGCAACAGTTCCTACAAGAAACTGAAATCATCGGAAGTCAGAGAGTTTACAAACGTGTCGTCAAACCGGATCGTCTGACCGTCACCAAAGTCCAGCACTGTGTCGGAGCCGTCCTGGGTCAATGCGGCTTGGACATCCGTGAAACTACCGAAGCCGGCAATTCCAGACAGCTCAACTAGGTCCGCCGCCGTGTCAAAGTCCGTTATCCGATCGTGACCGTCATTATCCTTGAAAACAAACGTATCGCTGCTGCCGTTGCCGGTAAGAATGTCGTTGCCCTGACCGCCCTCGATCGTGTTTTCGCCTTCGTCTCCGCGCAAGACGTCACCGTTACCGGACCCGGTGATATTTTCGATGGATGCAAGCGTGTCACCGGTCGCATCGCCGCCGCTGGCGTAGCCCGCGGCCAAGTTGATAGCGACACCAGCAGAAGAGGTGGAATAGTCCGCCGTGTCCAGACCGCCCTGGCCATCAAGAAGGTCTCTGCCTAGACCACCGGCCAAGACATTATTGCCCTCATCCCCGCGCAGCGTATCGTTATAGTTAGATCCGATCAGGTTTTCGATGGACGTAAGCGTGTCACCGGTCGCATCACCGCCGTTGGCGTAGCCGACTTTCAAGTTGATAGCGACGCCCGCGCTGGAGCTAGAATAGTCGGCTGTATCTTTACCGACCCCTCCATCAACAAAGTCCGCGCCAGCGCCTCCGACAAGGATGTCATTGCCGCCTTCGCCATACAGTAAATCGCCTGAACCGCCGCCATCGAGAAAGTCATTCCCGGCCCCTCCGAAGAGGCGGTTTCCAGCATCCGACCCGACCAACCGGTCATCATGCTCTGACCCCCTGATGCGTTCGAAATTGGAAATCCTGTCACCAGTGGCGTCTCCGCCGCCGGCGTAGTTGACCCCAAGGTTGACGGCAACGCCCGCGGAGGATGTCGAATAGTCCACCGTGTCCAGACCACCCTGACCGTCCAAAATATCCCGACCCTGGCCACCAGAAATGATGTTGCCGCTATCATCGCCACGCAATGTGTCGTTAAAGTTGGTTCCGGTCAGGTTCTCGATGGACGTAAGCGTGTCACCGGTCGCCTCGCCGCCGCTGGCGTAGCCCGCGGCCAAGTTGATAGCGACACCAGCAGAAGAGGTGGAATAGTCCGCCGTGTCCAGACCGCCCTGGCCATCAAGAAGGTCTCTGCCTAGACCACCGGCCAAGACATTATTGCCCTCATCCCCGCGCAGCGTATCGTTATAGTTAGATCCGATCAGGTTTTCGATGGACGTAAGCGTGTCACCGGTCGCATCACCGCCGTTGGCGTAGCCGACTTTCAAGTTGATAGCGACGCCCGCGCTGGAGCTAGAATAGTCGGCTGTATCTTTACCGACCCCTCCATCAACAAAGTCCGCGCCAGCGCCTCCGACAAGGATGTCATTGCCGCCTTCGCCATACAGTAAATCGCCTGAACCGCCGCCATCGAGAAAGTCATTCCCGGCCCCTCCGAAGAGGCGGTTTCCAGCATCCGACCCGACCAACCGGTCATCATGCTCTGACCCCCTGATGCGTTCGAAATTGGAAATCCTGTCACCAGTGGCGTCTCCGCCGCCGGCGTAGTTGACCCCAAGGTTGACGGCAACGCCCGCGGAGGATGTCGAATAGTCCACCGTGTCCAGACCACCCTGACCGTCCAAAATATCCCGACCCTGGCCACCAGAAATGATGTTGCCGCCATCATCGCCACGCAATGTGTCGTTAAAGTTGGTTCCGGTCAGGTTCTCGATGGACGTAAGCGTGTCACCGGTCGCATCACCGCCGTTGGCGTAGCCCGCGGCCAGATTAACGGCAACCCCACCGGAGGATGCCGAATAGTCGGCCGTATCGCTGCCTTCTCCACCGTCAATGATGTCTGCGCCCGCGCCACCTATGATCGTGTCATTGCCGGCCAGTCCATAGACTTCTTCCTTTAAAAGAGAGCCCACAAGTCGGTCTGCCCCGGCAGTTCCATCTATTCTCCGCGGCGCCAAATTCTCAACATCAAGCTCCGCAAATCCGGCGAAAGTGATTTCTACGTTGAACTGATTAGTGTCCGGCGAAGGGTTGTGTAATACGAAGGTACCTGCTGCAGTGCCGTCTGAGTACCAAAGCGCGCTACCATCCATATCGGAAGAAGAAAATAGAAGCCCATTGTTCCAGCCACCCAAAAACCTGATGTTTCCAGCGTTGGACAGCGGCAGGTCGAGCACCGTTTGAGTGCCTTCCAAGGTACCATCCGTCACATAAAGTTCGGGCCCTGTGCTCGAATACCCGGTGAAGAATACCAATTCATCTGTAGCTTGCATCTGAGCACGATAGGAACCGTAAGCACCAAATGTTGTTCCCGTGCCTGTAAGCGCAAAAGTCCCACCGGCTGTACCATCAGAAACCCACAACTCTTCATCGTCCGTGCTGCCGTCATCGGCTATGAAAATCAGTGAATTCCCAAGTGCAGCAGATGGTTTACTACTACTAACATAGGAACTGCCGGTACCAACATTGATATCCAAGACGCGGCTAAAACTGCCCGAAGTGCCGTCGCTGACGTACAACTCTCGCCCATAATCGCGGTGATAAAACCAACTAAACATCAAACCGTCGGTCACATAGCTATCGCGATAGTAAAGGCTATCGCCTCCGCTGTTTTCAGCCACGTTCATCTCACTGAAAACACCCGAGCCTGGGTCATACCTGTAAAAATCGTTATCATTACCGGAACTGGCACGAACCCAAAGCTCGCCATTAAACTCAAACATGCCACGAATGTGGAGTCCGCTCAGTGCCCCGGCTGCATCGTTGTCATAAACAACTTGCGTGGTTCGATCCTGGTTGACCCGTACGATATCCCCATTGGTCCAAACATAGAGGCTATCGCCCACGATTTTGTAATCAACCACGTCAGTCGAAATCAGCTCTGTGGGTGGCGCGCTGCCGTTCGTGATGTAAAGTGGGTCCTCGTAATAGTCGAGAAATACGGATTCACCAGCAAATTCTAAAAACGCATGAGGCTCACCAATTGCAGAACCATCCTCAGCGTACTCGATCACCGTTGTGTTTTTTCCATCGCTGAAATAAAGAGCATCATTGTGTCCCAGTTTGCCTTGGAACACAAAACCGCCTGCAACGGAACTGGGCACCCCGCCATAGGTTGGACCAGCTGAGTAATAATCTATAGAATTTATTTGAAAACCATAATCAAATTCTGGGATATACGCATAATAGCTATTACCTAACCCAGTATGTATGATAGCACTTACTGTTGACACGAGAAAAAACTCCCGAAATATTAATATATGATTTTTACATTTTAAGTAAGAAAAAATCACTTACTTATGGCGAATTCCAACATTCTCAAATACGGATCGCGAATTTATTTAAATCAATTTCAATTTTTGATCAACACTCAACCTTAAGAAATGGTGAATCTGCATCCGTTTAATCGATGTGCTTAAGAAGCACGGATCAAATCACCGAAACATAAATGCGCGTCTCACGTGCTGCGTACATGTTGTCGACACGCAGCCTCCTCAGTTGTACTCGTTTTGGTGGAAAATCGGTAGCGACCCGGAAGTCGCACGAACTGACAAGCTCAGAAGACAACAGCAAATGAAAGCACGGCCGACCTTACCACTGCACCCTGATCGGAATTTCCGACCATGCCAGCAGCACGACACCCGCAGCCAGGACGCCTAGCGCAAAATACAGAATGAACTTTTGCCCCGAGCCAGGCTGTTCCATGTGTCCCCTCAGTGCCGCAACGAAGACACGTTAGTGAATAATTAACAATGGCATTTACCTCAAGATACAACCGTGCTTAAATGCAAAGGTTGCAGATAATTTATTAGCCCACCGTTATTTGCACACGCCCCACGGGAACCCGCAAAACCTTCCGTGGGGCGTTTTTTTGACTTATGGCCACCCTACCCGCTTCGCGACCCCCGCCATATCTCCATCAGATCCTTGGCAAAAGCCTTGGGGTCGCGGCTGGCGCGAATAATGCAGACGGCGATGTTCCGCCCCGTCATCGCCAGCACGCCTGCCATACCGTACGCCCACGTTTCCTCAAGGCCCAGGACAGAGCGCATCGGCTCACCAAACACCAGGGCCGCAACGAAGCCGATAAAGAATGTCATCCAGCGATCACGCACGGACAAGTCTTTCGGCAGGGCCGCGCCAATGGCGGCAAAAGCGGCGATAACGGTGATCTTGGTCAGGGGCAGTTGCCAGAACCATTCAATGATCTGTTTCATTTGCACCCGTGCTCCCGTTCCATTTCCAGGACCTCATCCAAAGACCCGGCCAGGGTGCCGGACACATGGTCCGCGTCTGCCTCGGTCCATTTGATCCGTGAAAGCGCCTTGCAGACGTCGCCGACTTCGCCGGCGGCATCCGGTGTTACGGCTTTCGCGGCACCGGCCACCAGACCGGCCGCCGGGCTGTTACCGCCGCCCTGCGTGCCGACGCAGGCGCTCACGGATAGCGCGATCATCGCGGCGAGAAGATGTAGCTTGCGCACGGTCGATTGCCTTTCTGGATTTCAGCTGAGCTTTCAGGAGGGCGTTTTGCCGGGTGGTCCGGTCATGGCGCCACTGGCGGAACAGCTCGCCGGCAACGCCGACGAGCCAATCCGTGAAGACGGCCTTGAGGGCCGCCAGGAGCGCCGTCATGCCGGCTGGCCGGCAATGTCGCCGTCAAGGTCCAGATCGATGCCGAGACGGGCTTCGAGCAGGTCGTAAAGCCGCGACTGATCGATGTCGAAATAGTCCAGGGCGTCAGGAACGGCGCCTTGCGCATAGCTGATCGCGTGGCGCAGAACTTCGCTGCGGACATCAAAGGTCACCTGCCGACCCTTGACCTTTGTCAGCACCTTGGCCTTGCCGAACTGGACGGCGTTGAACAGGGCGTCATCGACCCGTTGTTTCAGCTGGCCGTCCAGCTCAAGGCCGGTACGCTCCTGGAAGGCGTCGACCGCCTTGCGGGCCAGCCAGAGCGCAAAGGCACCCAGAACAGCCACCACGATCTGCGCGGCCGGCTCAACCAGGCCAGACAGATCAACGGACGTGTCGGCCGCCATGGCGGACACGGGAAAAAGAACGAGCGCCATCAGCGCCGCGCATGCGATGCGGATCATGATAGAAATCTCCAATTGTCGGGGTGATGTGCGACGGCTTTCAGAACGACCGGGCCGCCGGGCCGGACCTATGGCGGTTAGGCCGCCTGCGCCTTTTCGGCCGCGATCAGCGTGCGCCAGACATGGGCGACCACGACAGGAGTCGGATAGAGGTCATATTCCTGCTTCAAATCAATCACGGCTTGAGCCGTCTGGCCTCCGAAGATGCCGTCGACCTTGAGATCTATGCCCATGAAGGCACCGGCGGAATTCAATAGCTCCTGCAAGCGTTTCACGGCATCGCCCCGGTCACCGATATCGAGTTCGGGATAATTGACCGTGGCGGCGCTGTCGGTGTCCGGAATCGCATTCAGGCGCACCGGTTCACGAGTTCCGACCGGTTCAATGACATACCCCTTGCTGTCGAGACCCAACACCTTGCGGTAGTCGAACACCGGACAGGCTTTCGCCGCAACTTCGCGGTGACCACGGAACCGCATCTGAAGCCCGTAGGCAGCGTTGATCTGGCGGCAAAGCTTGCGCAAACTTTCAAACTGCGCCTTGGTGAAACGGTCTTCTTTCAGGCCGTGCAGGCAGATCCCGATAGAGCCGGTGTTGTGGCCCGCCACATGCGCGCCGATCCGGTTGATCGGCCGACCAGTCTGCACCGTGCCGTCCCTTTTGATAAAGAAGTGATAGCCGACACCGGACCAGCCCCGCGCCTTGTGCCAGGCGTCCATCACGGACACGTCGTCATGTTTCGGATTGTCGGATGCGGAACAATGCAGCCAGGTCGTGTGCACGGTTCGGGCGGGTTTGGCAAAATGGAACATCGCAGGCTCCTGTTGTTTGGACATGAAAAAACCCGCCTTGAAGGGCGGGTCACTTGACGAGCAGAGTTTACGCCGCGCTCTATTCGGCCGCCTCTGCAATCAGGCGCGGATCTGTGCAAGGCGCCGCGGCGATGTCCTCACAAAACGTCAGGATGTTCCGGTCAGCCATAGCCCATTTGTGCCCCTTGACCAGCTTTGCCAGCAGCGCATGATCGGCGTCTTCAAGCGCGAGAAGACTGTTAGCGGTGTCCAGCGCGTCGAGAATGCGCATGTGGCGGCGCATGGCATCAAGATCGATACCACCCTGCTGAGGCGCTTTGACCAGGTCGCGGATAATGGCCGCATAATCCAGCTGCGCTCCCTTTGCATCCATCTCTGCTTTTGCCTGTTCGCCTGTGATCGCACCGGACTGCAGTCGGTCGTTCAGGTCCTGCGGGTCGATCCCCAGGGTTTTCAGTTCGATGTAACGCATCTTGCTTTCCTCATGAAAAAGGCCCGCACAAAGCGGGCCGTTTGGTGGATTGGATCTTGAGAATTAGGCCGCTTCCAGGGCATCCAGGCGGGCGGCATGATTGTCCAGTCGCGCCAATGCTGCCGCCGACAGCATCATCATCACCTGATCGTGTCGCAGTCCGTCGCGGAACACCGGGTTGTCGTCCTCATCCAGCTCTTGAACCCTGCGGCTTTTCTCGACCGTAACGGTGACAGCCTCCCCATCGACATCTTGGGTCTCAGTTTCGGTCCACCGCTCGACGGTCATGATCGGGTCACGGCACCAGACTGCGTAATTTGCAGGATCAAGGCCCTCGTCAATGAACGCCTGCTCCACGGCCTGGGCCGTCAGACCGAAATGCCTTCGCGCGCCCTCAACACCCTTCTCTTCGATGGATTGAAGCCACTGGAAAGAACCAATGTTCTCGGCAACGCGACCGGCGACCGCAACTTCCTTTGCGCCAAGACTGCCAAGCCAATTCTTTTCGCGGACATCAGAGGTGTTGATTGTGCCGGTGACCGCATAGATAACGGCCATACGCTTCGACCCGTTGCCCAGGTTGCTGTTGTTATCGGTGGCCGGAAGAATATTGCCTTCCACCTTCAGCCCCGGCAATTGGACCAGACCGTCTTCAGCACTCCCAGACGTTCCGGTTTGCGTGAAATCGATGGAACCGTCCGTGCTTGGCGAAAGCTGCCAGATCGTGGTGCCGCGCGCCAGTTCCAGGTGGTCCTGATAGGTGGCACTGGCCAGGCTTAGCTTTGCGGCGAAGGACGCGCCACCAGATCCGGCCAGATCCCCGGCCAGCGCCGCGTTGCCGCTGGTATCGACCGCGAACAACGGACTGGAACTCAGGTTCGCGCTCGTGGCTACGGCAAATCCACCGGCCGAATCCGCTCCGTAATAAATCGAACCACCGGAAGACTGAACGCGGATCGCTGCATTGGTGCCGCTCCGAATAAGGTGCAGCACCGTCGCGTCGAGCGACGTGATCGAAACGGTACCCGTCGAGCGTGCGATTGAAAGCGCTGTACTGAAGGTGGCGCCATCAGCTGATCTTTTAAAGGAATAGTCATCAGTGCCATCCGCCCCGATTTTCCATCGCTCCGCACCGGCCGTCCTGATCCGGGTCACGGCACTGTTTGCAGCTACTGCTTTGTCCAGTGTCAGGAACTGGTCGTTGCCGGAAACGGACAACACACCGTCATAGGCATCAAGAAGTCCCTGGACACGGTTCGCCAGATAGGCCGTCGACTGCCGGGACAGGGAAAGACGCAGTATCACGTATGACTGGCCAGACTGTGTTGACCCCGCATAGGCCCGGTCCAGTACGATGGATGTGTCGGAAATGACTGCCGTCACTTCATAGAACGGCCCGGCCAACGTCAGGGCGAACAGGTCACCCGGAACAATAGCGCTCTCCCATGCGGTGGAGGAACCGGCAAGCGCCGTCGAGCCGTTGGTCACCGTGACGAGCCCGGTTCTGTAACTGGTCATGTTTGCACCTCAGATGTGGTTAGGTTGCGCTTGCAAAGCCGAGCAGCAGAATGCGGAAATTGAAAGTGGCGCTTTGCACTGTTGAATGGTTCGAAATGTATTGACGCCCACCAACAATCAGGTTGCCACCGCTGATCGCGCTGAAGACCTGATATTTGGCGGAAAATCCGCCGGGGCCATTCTCCTGCCAGACGATCAGCGTTGACCCGCCGAATGAATACCAGGTGCTGGTGAAATAACCGGGCGCAGTTAGCTGTCCCATGCCGCTGGCGAAGGTGGCGCGCGGGTCGAGTCCGGTCGCCACCGTCGTCGCAAGATCCCATGCCGCCGTGCTCGATCCGGTGGAGCGAGACGGAAATGACAGACTTCCCGTGTAAGCCGCGAACGGCAGCATCATGCCGTTATCCGGGTCGAAGCCCCCAAAACGGTAGATGTTGTTGGCGAGGTCAATCAGGGTCGGCATCAGCCGTCCGCCTTTGCGGTGATCGATCCGGTCGAGACGCTGTTCGTCTCACTGCTCACATTGCTGTACTGAATGGGCGCCTTTGTCCCGTAGGGGCTTCCACGGAACTTCGAACCGTTGAACGTGATAGCCATGGACCGCAGGCCGATGTTTTCGTTGACGAGCGTGCCCCCGCCCATCGGGAAATGGACCGGGTCGCCCGGTCCGCTTTCTGAAAAATGCGTGTCCAGCGAAGAAAACTTGCCGGCAATCTTCAACTCATCCGCGTCGAGCCGGATCAGCTCCGACGACAGCGGTGGATTGACCGTGCCGGACAGGGCGACATTGGTAACGTAGACAGTGAATTTCAGATTGAAACGAAGCACGCTGCCAATTGCGTTGTTCCACATCGTCGTCGCGACAACATGTGTGTCGGTGGCGCAGATATTTGTGTAACCAACCTGCCCATTGGCACCCTGCGCCGGCGGATTGAAGTAGTCACGCGGGTTCGCACGCCAGTTCGGGAACGACAGGTTCGCCGGAATGACGCTCCAAAGCGTTCCATTGATGTCATAGACATTATGGGCAAGCGGGATAATCAGCGGCGTATAGCTGAGGCCGTGCGCAAAAAGATTGACCTGCGAATAATAGCCCCAGGTCGTGTTGCTGGGCGCAGGTATCAAAACCTCCCCGCTGACTTTGTCGACCGCCTCGACATAGGGAAGGTCCGAGTGAAAGATCACACGGTCCATGTTGGCAAGCGGATTGTCCTCGACACCCTCATCCCGGCTCCCGGTATAGATCGCGACAATGTTTTTCTGAAGATCAGCCCGGAAGACGGTCATGCCGTGTTCTCCATGTGAATAATGCCGTTTGTCGCATCGATCAAAAACGTAGTTGTTGCGGTGATGTTTTGAATTTTGCCAAGCCTCACAATGCCGAGGTCAACGGAAACGGCACTCAGCGTGTCGGCCGTGATCGACACCGCAACCAGATCGTTCAGGTACAGCGTGCCGCCCTGGAAAACGAGTGGAGCAACCGCCGTACCGGTGTTGTTCGGGTCGACGATAAAAAACCGATCTGCCGCAATGCCGAAATCAATGCTGCCCGACCCGTCACCTTTCTCGATACCGGTAATCGTGAACCCGCCAACCGCGCCTCCAGCAGACACCGAGAGCACATATTGCGCCTCAAGCCCGTCTACCGATGACTGCAGTGTCGAGATCGAGGACGTGTGCCCATTAACGGTTGTCGACACCGAGTTGATAGAACTGGCAAGCGCTCCATCGGTACTTGCCCTGACCAAGCTTTCCGAGACGATCGAGGCCGCATTCTGATTGACGATCGCCGTCAGATTGAGAATGGACTGTGCAAGGGCACCGTCGCCGGCATCCGTGCGCGCAACCAGAGAAGTGACCGCCGAAGCGAACCGACCCTCAAAATCGTTTCGGAAATCGAGATCGCCAAAGATCCGGTCTAGCAGCGTCTGGCCGTTCAAATCGTTTTGGTTGTTATTGTCGACACTGATCGAAACAATGGACTGCTGGATTTGCCCCTGCAGCGCGTCGATTTCGACCTCTGCCGTGTCTATACGCCCCTCAACAGCATCGAGACTTGCCTGGGAGGCCTTCAACGCAATCGTAGCGTCCAGGCCATCAAGCCGGGTCTCTGCCGTCGTTATCCGGCCTTCCGCCACCCCCAGGTCGGCAACAGTTGCCTTCAGGGTAAGAGCCGATTCGACCGCATCAAGATCGGCCTCAACCTCCGAAACACGAGCATCGATCCCTGCTGTAAGCAGGTCATAAAGTGCGTTGGCGGCGACCTCCAGATAATCCAGCTCGTACACTGTCGAACCGTCGCCCAACGTCAGCCGAAGGCCTTGAACTGTGCCGTTCCACTCCGGATTGGCGGCGAGTGAAACGGTGATTTCTGTCATCACCGACGGCGTGTCCGGCTCGGTAATGGCCTGCTCGAACAGGAAGCCGCCACCGGTATCCCATTCGACCTTTCCGGACCAATTAGACCCAGAGACACGCCGAACGCGGAAGCGAATGAACGTTGCTTCCGCCGCATCGATGTCGAGGCCGGAGATCGTCAGACCGCTGCCCGCTCCCGTCCCTGTAACCGTTACAGTGGAAGTGCCGGCCGAAAGAGTTGCATTGACGCCCGTCCAGCTTTCAACCGTTCCGTTCCATTCCCATCTGCGGGCAGGAGTATAACTGACAGTCGTCGCGATCAGCTCTGTGACTTCCGAAAGCGAGGCCTTAAGCGCGATCTGCGAATTGGCGGCATCAAGCGAAATCTCGACCGACGACACCCGCGCATCGTTCTCGCTGACATATTGGTCCAGGCCGAAAATCCGGACTTTGTTGCCGACAACGTCTATGCCAGCCTCTTTCAGGGTCGTTTTCAGGTCCTGCGTATCGAGCAGGTTCTGAAGCAGGCCCTGCGCAGCTTCATTCAATTGCCAGGCAACCGAGTTGATTGCCTTCGGCACCGGGGCGCCTTCCTGCGAAAGACTATCCCGAAGCTCCCGAGCCATCAGCTCGGCGGCTTCAAGATCGCTCAACAGTTCTCCGGCCGGCACCGTCCCGCGAATGTCGTCGTAAATATTGGCGGCGGATTGCACAACGACACCATCCGGCAACCTGATTTCTGCCGGCGCTGCTGCGACTGCTGCAAACTTGTAAGGACCTGGACGGTCTCCGATTGCCTGCATGCGCACCCATAGTGCGTCGCGGAGAACGGCGACGGAAGCGACAGGCAACGAACCTTCATAGACCGGAGCCCATGTCTCTTCGTCGTATGAAATTTCAATTTTGAACGTCTTAGCCCCAGGACCGGGCAGCGCAGATACACTCAGGAAACTTTCCGTTACGCTCAGTTCCCGGGCAACGGTCATGCTCTGAATTACCGGCGCGCCAGAAGAAGGCGGAAGCAACGTGCCGCTCGGATAATCCGGGACCGTCAGGCCATCGTCGGCGAGGTAAACGGCGGCATTTTCCCGAACCACTTCCAGCCGGACCCGTTTGCCCTCAGGCACCATGCCGAGCACAATGCCGTTGAAGGTGAAGTCGAAACCTTCCCCAAGCAGGTAAACAGGCGCATCCCCGCCATTGTCGTCAAGATGAGACCAAAGCTCGCCGAAGACGGCCTCTGCCGCGTCATAGTCATCACTGTCCAGTGAAACGACCTTGGCGCCTGGCGTCCAGGTGATCTTGCATGGCCCCCACTCTTCGCCATTCTTCTGACGAAACCGAATATAGGTGTTGGCAGGATCGGTTTCCGGTTCCCGGTCAAGGGTCACGGTCAGTCCTGAATAGGCTTTGACAGTGCCGGACTTGCCCCACGTCTGCGGCATATCGGACTGAATGCGGATCAGGTCGCCACGAGCCACCAAACGGCCTTCCAGCTCCGTGCGGAAGGTTGCCTTTTCCCGGCGAAAATAGTTGTCGGCCGCAAGGTGAATGCCCTCGCGCCATGCCTGATCGCGGTTCGTCGGCCCGATCATACGCACGCGCGCCGGCGCTTCTGAGGTGGATTGTGCGATTGTGCAGCGAACCTCTTCCGTCGTCCAGGAAGTGGCGTCCATGTATTCCACGATCACATCGTCAGCGCTGTCGGTTTGGTGCAAATCATAAGTGACCTCCAGTGACCCTCGCACGATATTGCGGTCGGAGAAGACTTGAGACGGAAGCGTTCTCTGCTCATCGCGCACCATGGAGATCTGGTCACCCGCGAACCGCACGCTCGCGCGGCCTGCCCCCAGGATCGTATTGATCACATCGAACCGGGTCTGCCGCGTGTCGAAGATCCCGTCAAAGTAATCTCCGCGCGCATCCCAGAGCGCGTCATAGGCCATGAAGGTCGCAAAATCGATCTTGCTGTCGGCTTCCCCTGCCCCGTAGAGCGCGTTGCGGGCGACATCTACCGCCGCCCAAGCAATCGACCTGGTTTCCTGCTCAATCCATGCAACGCCGTTCCAGACAGGCAGAATGCGGCATTGGACAAGTCGGAAGTCCTGGGAGGATTGCTGCGTCAGTTGACCGTTCACTTTGACCTTGACGGCCATGGTGGACAGATCAGCAAAGCTCTGCGGCCCATCGAGATAAGCGCGCAGGCCCGCCCATTCGAGCCGGTCGAAGGTCTGATCTCCATCAGACCAGGCGTTGATCCGGTCGGCTTTGACCTCATAGCGCCCGACAGGCACATCAGCAGCATAGGAAAACCGCTGCGGTGTCGTTGTCCTAAGGGTCAAGGTCTCGTTGGCCAGCGTTTGCCAGGCCCCAACCGGCGCACCAAGATCATCTATCTCGCGATACTGGAAATGAAACTGGACCGTTGCCGACTGTTTCGCGCCGTCGTTCTCAATATGATAGCAGCCCTCGGGCAGCACGACGTCGACGGCGAGCTTTTGCGCGGTCTCACCTGCCGGTACAGCAGCATATGGACCGAGCGTGTTGCCCTGTTCCATAAGCTGTCCGCCAACCTCGGAAGAGGTTTCGACCTGCACCGGAAACAGGGTGACCTGTTCTCCAGGTTCATAAAACTCAATCTCGATATCATCAATCGAACCGGTATAGCCCTCGCTATCGTTCCAGACGACGGTCTCGCCGATCCGCACGTCCTTCGGCGCAGCGCGCCCGAGCCCCCGGCCGAACAACAGGTGCAGATACTGATCGTTGCCGTCGAATTCCTGGTAGGGATCTGAGACATAGTCCGGCACCATCAGATGTTCGCCGTATTGCACCGGGATCGTCTGGTAGAGCCGCGCCTGGTTGCCGGACGGGTTGGCGGTATAGGTCGGCGATGCAGCCAGATCCGTGCTTGCAGTCGAGGCCGGTTTCGGTGCCAGCAGCGTGTTGATCAGAATACCACCGCCAGCAAGGATCGCGGCGCCGGCAAGACCGGCGATGATGCCGGTGGAACTCGCGCCAAGCGCACCGGCAATCAGTCCACCCGCCCAGGGAGCAAATGCGGAAAGCGCGATCAGAGCGACGATGCCGAGTACGGACTTGCTGTCTTCTCCGCCCCGAGGAAGGACAACGGCTTCAACGATATCGGAGTGTGCCGGGACCATGTCCCAGCCCTTGCGCAACACAGGCTCCCCGTTGACCGTCACATAGAACGCAACGGATCTGGCAGGGCCGTGGGCCGTGATGATTTCAGCGAGGGACGCCCCCATGACCACAGGCAGCCGTACGGGCGTGCACGGGGGTAACGGCGTTGTGCTCGGGGTCAAATCGATAGGTGAAACGTGATGCATCGCCAGGACGCTTGCCTCAGTCTTTGAAGGGTTTCGAAAGCAACCCCGATATTCGGGAGAGCGTGAAGAACGCCGCCGCCATCCAGGTCGAGCCAGCAGCCGACATGAGTGGCGACGGTTTGCTTGGCCATCAGGACGGCGCAGCCCATGACGGGGTTGTCGATCTTGCGCCAGTTGGAGCGCTCCGGATGTTCGCGAAGCGCCCTGGCACGCGCGGCCAGGGTGACGTTTTTGGGTACGAAATCCGGCAAGCCGGAATGGCCGAGGATCTCTTGAGCGGCACAGAAGGCGCCCCAGCAGTGAAAGCCCGGCGCACGGTTCTCCGGATCGTAGGGCGCCCCGATCAACCGGGACAGCCGGCCGATCTGGTCAGGCGTCAAGGTGTTCATGTTGACAGCGTCGGGAATCCGTCCCGATCATAGACTTTGCCGAATAGCCGGTCGGACCAATTGCCCGGCTGCGCCGTCGCCGTCGCTCGCAAGGATGTGACCTTTACGTTGCGCAGTTCGATCCCGTCGACACGCTGTTGCGGCCCTGCCTGACCCACAAGATATTCACGCCAAGTCACAAAAACTGGTGAGCGGATCAGGACCGCCTGCTGCAGGTGCTTGTGCACCTCGGACGAAACGTTATCGATCCAGAACTTGACCTGCGGTACCGCGCCTTCTTCGTCTGATGGCGGATCAAGTCCGAAGGGCATGGAAATGAAGGTGACCACCTCGCCCGGATTCATCGCCGCGTCGGCCTCAAGCAACAGGTCCTGATCAACGCCGTCGGCGACGAACCGGAGCGCGATCGGGCTGCCGCCTTCCTGAAACGCCGGGTGCCGCAACTCGACGGTTTCCAGGATGATATCGCCCTCGCAGGAAGCATAGGCTTCGCGGATAGCTTCAGTGATTGTGCTCATAGCTCCACCTCAAGACGCATGGAAACCAGCAGTACACGTCCTTTCGGCGCCACCGTGAACTTGTCGGGACCGGAGAGTTTCACGGTGGCGGAGGCCATGGCGTAGCCGTTCCAGACATTCATGGTGAAGCGCAGCGACCCTTTGGCGAGATCGTTGCGGACAAAGTTGTCAAAGGTCTCAAATTCGCTCTGCGTCATCCGGATCGACTGTTCGACGATCCGGTACTGCACCGTACCCCGCGGCCGGTCGCGGGAGTTCCCCGCCTCGAACTCAGTTATGTCGTTCTGGTTGAACGGCTGCGGCACCCGGTAGCTGCCGCGCACCGGGCTCTCCGGCACGCTGGCCGGCCAGGAAGGAAGCGGCATGGTTTACCCCGCCAGTCCGTTGGCACGGTTCAGACCGAACCGCTTGCCGATGGCCGTTGACAGTTTCCCGCCTTCGGCAACCTTGGTTGCAAGCGCCCGCTCGATTGGCCCGAGGATAACATCTAGTTCTGCCGCGCCGTTGGAGCCCTGTCGCTGTTGCGTCGTCACCTCCTGCCCAGCTTGCGGATAAATATTGACGATCGGCGCAGCAGAAGCCGAAGGCATGGCGGCAGCCGGACGGTTTGCCAGCGCCGCAAGCGACCGAAAGCTGTCCGCCGTGTTTTTCTGCATGGCGAGCGTCAAGACACGCTCATCGTCTTCCGCGATGATGGCCCGCTCACGCGGACCGATGAAGCCGCCGGAGTGACGCCGCTCGGCATTGGCAAACAACGACGCAGGTACCTGACGGGTCCTTCCGCCAGGACCGATTTTACCGCCATCGTGGTAGATGCCGGCCGTCGCCGCCAGAACGGCAGAGGACGAAGACCGGCCACCACCGAGAAGGCCCGTGAGGATCGATAAGATCCCGCTTCCACCTCCCCCGTAACCGCCCCCCAGACCGCCCGTAATCTGCCCGAACAGGTTGCGCAGGTTGGAATTGAGGAAATCGCGTGCCAACTGGCGAGCGAGCGACTTCATGATGTCTCCGAAATCCTTAGCCTCTTCGCCGGCATCGAAAATGGCATCGGTGATGCTGTCGGCAACGGTTCCGCCGACTTCCTTCATGGTTTCGCCAAAGGACTTGCCGGCCCGCTCTGCAAGCGCGATCTGTGCGGCCAGCGCATCCGCGCCGATACCGTCCTGCGCCAGCTGACGCAACTTCTCCAGCGCTCCGGCAGTGTCTTCAGCCGCCCCCAGATACTCCCGCATGGCCGTGACGCGCGCGGCATTCGCAGCCGCCTCGCCCTTTCCACCAGTCGCCTTGTCGAAAACGCCTTCCTTCTGCAGCTCGGCGATCCGCTTCAGGCGGGTTTCCAGTTCCTGCGCTGGCGTCGCGCTGGTCTTCAGCAGCGATTGCACCTCGCGCAGGAGCTTAGCTTCTTCCTTTCGGCCAGCAGTGCCGGTTTTCTTTATCGCCGCTGCGTAGGTTTTCTCCGCATCCAATCGCGAAAGAGCGGCCGCTTCGGCTGTTAATAGCCCGCCCTTTTCGAGCTTATCGATTTCCTGAAGCGCAATTTTTCGTTCTTCATCCGCTGTCAAAATGCGTTTGCGCCAGGCCTCGGCCGCAGCACGGTCGGCTTCGGTCGGTTCGTTGATCGTGCTGCCCGTGCCGAGCCTACGGGTGCTTTCCCGGTCGTGGATGCGGAATTCGGCCTGCTCCAGTGCCGTCAATTCACGACGGATGCGGGAGCGTTCCTCCTGTAACTGGTTTAGTTCTGCCGTTTTGACGAACCCAACAGTATTCGGGTTGGACTGCTCTAGTCGGATTTTTTCGTCCTGGCGGGCAAGGTCCTCGCGAAGGCGGTCCAATGCCCTAGCTCGACCTTGCGCGGAACGGTCTTCGAAGTCACTCAGGGCATCAATCAAGCCACGGACTGCGCCTGTGATCTTCACAATTGCACCACTTACAGCCAGCGCTACCGGCGCCAGATCGATAAGGACTTTCTTGAAATCGTTATCGAGCTGAATGCCGAGCTTTCGAAATTCCCGATCCGCTTCTTCGGCTTTGTCGATCATGTTCCGATCAAAGCCAATTCCCAGTTCCCGGAATTCCCTGACAAGATCCTGCACCGAGGCAGAGCCTCGATCGATCAACTCGACAAAACGTTCGCCGCCGGTACCGCCGAACAGTTCATCCGCAATGCGGATTTGCGCGGCGCGGTCCAGGTCCTCGGTGCGCTTGATGATTTCTACCATCAGGTCAGCAGGATTTCGAAGTCGTTCACTGAGTTCGTCCGCGCTGAAACCAAGACGCTGGAAGGCTTCTGCGGCGGAGCCCTTGCCGGTGACGATGAATTCGTCCGCCCGGAGGTTCAGTTCCTTGATGCCGTCTGTCAACGCATCGATAGAAATCTGATTGACCTCAGCTACATAACCAAGCTCCTGAAAGTCCTGCACATCGAGACCCGCCCGGCGCGCGGAGTTCGCTACTTCGGTAATGGCCGCGACAGCATCCCGGCTTCTATCCGTCGCCACCGCCAAACCCAAGCTCAAGGCACCGATACCCACCGATGCGGCAAGGCCAACGGGTCCGAGTGCTGACAGAGCAGAGCCGAGCGGGCCGATCCGGGCAGACAACCCTGCAGCGCTCGATTTCATGTCGTTCACCGAGGCATCGACAGCCTTCAGGCTGCGCGACGTGGGAGCGGAAGCCTTCTGGATCCGCTGCAACGCGGCTTCACCTTCCTTGCCGAACTTCCGAAATTCACGCTGGACTACCTTGCCATCCAGGGCGGCAAGACGGACGCCGACTTGCGGTGTTCTAGGTGCCATGTTCTGGGCCTCCCTCTTTAGCCGCCGCGCGTCCTGTCAACAGGCCGCGTTCGAACTCGGTCAGACATTTCATGAGCAGTTTCGGGTCGGCGTCTTCGACAATCCGGGCCTTGGCCTCGGTGATGTCGATGCCGACAGGTTCGCCGGAAAACGCATGTATGCGTTGAACGCCGGGCTGTGACGCCACTCTGACGGCGGCCCTACCCTCACGCGTATTCGGCTTGTGCTTTTCGACGGGGCAGGCCTTGCCGCATGTCACGTCGCTCTTCTTGCAATTCGAGCAGTAGTCCAGGCCGCCCCGCCCTATCCATTCAGCGAGGCGGCGGACCCGTTTCCCTCCGTGATCTCCAGATAGAGACGGGCATAGGCTTCTCTGCGGAATTGCCCGCGATAAATCGGATCCAGCAGAAACCGGCCGATATAGAGCCGCGATAAGGGGGCGGGATTTTCATCGTCGCCGATCAAGCCGGTCCAGTCCGAAACCACCCGCTCAAACACCAGTGCAAGGGTGAGGAATTGAGACAGGCCAAGCGCTTCCTCGACATCGGAAAATCCGACCCCGTCGATTCCATCGAACCCGAACCCGGAAAAGGCCTCTGCCCCCTCGATAAGGCCAGCCACGAGCCGTCCGGCCTCCGCCTCCGCCTCTTCCAGGTCGACGGAATTGGCCCGGCGCATGGTGAGCGAGATCCCGTCAGGAAACTCCACCGCGGCCGGGACCAGTTTGGTCTTACCGAGACGCACCGCCATCTTAGTAGGTCGCGATCTGGTTGGTGACAGTCACGGTCAACATCGCGCTGGCGGCTGTCTGATGCGCCTGCCAGTTGAATTCCGCCTCCAGACCACCAGGACCGGAAATCGGCGCAAATGGGGTGCGCTCGAACGTCACCGCCGGCATCGCGAACAAGATCTTGGCGTTTGCCGACAGCAAAAACTCCAGCTCCAGGGCCACCGGATCACCCGCAGTCATGATGTCGTAATAACTGTCATTGACGTACCGAACTCGATTTGAGCCGCTGCACGTTGCATCGTCGTCCAGCTGGTAGCCGGACAGATATTCGGTGGCGTTCAAGCTTTCATCCGGCGCGGGGTTGTTCTGGTAGTTGAACGATCCGCCGAGGAAATGTGCGGCGTCGACACTGTCAATGCGCATGAGCCCCTTGGAAGCCGGGATCTGACTCAGCGCAAGTTGCGCAGACGGGTTGCCGCCCGCACTCGCCCCGAGTTTCGTTTGGCTGCGCCCGACCAGGTTGACGGTCGCCTGGCGGAAGCCCCCGGCGCGGGCGCTGTCAAAGGAAAAGCCTGACGCCAACATGCCGATGTTCTGGAAAAACGCAGACCCAGCCCGTTTTTCGATTTCGATTGTGCGGTAGGGTAGCACCTCGCCACCGCTGGTGAAGACGTGCTCGTAAGGACCCGCGCCCGTTGTTACCGGCGCCCCGAAGAGCATGGTCAGCCAGTACGGCAAATGGTTCACATCCATCGGCACAACAATATCGCCGCCCATGGTCACCAGGCCAGGTGCGGGCGCAGTCTGGTCCCGGTTGTTGGTGCGCGCGGTACCGAGCAGCGGATCAGTATCCAGCGGCTCTGACTCGCCAAGGTTTTCCGAATAGAACGGCGTCGAAATGTAATCGACGGGTGCTGGCGTCGAAAAGTCGGCCTGATCGCCGAACAGAAGATTGGCGGTCTTGCCGCGCGGAGTTGCACTTGTGGGCATGTCAGAGGTCTCCTGTTACGCCTTGCCGGCGATCTCTAGGTCGCGGGAGCTTGCCGGGCGCACCTTCGCGCCCAGTTCGCCGACCTGCTCATCATTGAGGGACTTGATGCTGCCCCGCGTGCCGAGGTCCGGCACGGTTTCGAGCAGCACGAAGGGTTTCCCCGCCGTTTCCGGCGCGGTGTCGCGTTTGCGTGTCATGGGGATTTTCCTTTTAGTAAGGCACGTCAGAAACGAATTCGCAGGTGATTTCGACGGTGTAGCCGGAGGCCTCGGGATCGCCGTCTGTCGCCTGGCCGAGCCGGTCGAGACCGGTGATTTCCCACGTTGCGACGTTGCCGGTCGAAGCCTCGAGAGCCGCATGCACCTTTGCCAGGATCGTCCCAAGTGCCGCCCGGCGCGCTTCGTCCGTGGCCGCTTTCACGATCAGTTCCAGAAGAGCAAACTGACGCAGTTCAAATTGCCCGTCCGGCACCCCGAGCGCTTCGGTGATACGCTCAAGATCCCCGTCGACCATGTTGCCATAGGACAGCGACCCACCGGCAAGCGCTTCGAAGGCATCGTCCAGCGTCTGGTTCCGCGCGATCGCCGGCACGTCGGCCTCTGCCGCGGAGAGATCGGTCAGCACCGTGTGCAAAGCGGTTAGAACTGCATCCGAACTCATTGGGACAGCCTTTCGGTCAAACGCCGCGTGAGGAGTGTTGGATACTGCCTGCGCAGAACAGTCTCGATCGAGGACACGTCCAATCGCTTCGAAAGGCGAACCTGTTTGACGAGCACGAACATAAGAACCCGTTCTGACTTTTGCCGGCCACCTGCCTTGATGCGACGGGACCCGCCCCGTTTGCCGCGCGAGCGCCGAAAACCGTCTTCAGCAAAAGCGTAGACGATTGATCCTTGTGAACCAGAACGCGCCCGGAAACTAAGGGCATCCTTGCCGAAGGTTTCCGTGAACTCCCTCAGGCTCATGCGGCGCCCGCGTGAAAGCCGTTCGCGGCTCTTCGGGGCAAAGTCTGTCGGAATGGCCAGAAAGCTCTTGTTTCTCGGGCGGATTGTCTGGCCTTCGTCGAAGGACTGAATGATCTCGGGCGCTTTGGTGAAGATCAGCGCTGCAGGTTCCAGCGTTTCGACACCATGACGTGGATAAACATTGTGCCGCCAGGCTTTGGCAACCTTCCGCCCAAGTCCGGCTGCTGTCGTTTGCTGCCGGAACCTCTTCTTGCCCAAAATGGCAACGTCTTCGGTCCCGAGGCGCAGAGCAATCGAGACTTCCTTTTCTTCCGCGTCGAGATGCTTTTGCAGGTCCCCGACAAGCGCCAGTCTCAAATCAGGCATCAGCTGGCTACCGCCTTGAACTTCCAGACCAATCGCGCACAGCCCGATAATATCGGGAGCGATTTAATCGTGTAAATGGCGCCAGTCTCAGCGATAGTGATCACCCGCTCTTTCGACGGCGTCACTTCGGCAGCACGGAGTTTGAGAACACTTTCCCGGCCAACCGGACGGGATTTGCCGCCAAAATCCAGCGGTTCGTCGTCATCCGAGGAAAACAGCACCTTACAAGGCACGGGATCGCCGGTCTCCGGCTGATAGAAACCGTCGACGCCGAGTTTTGAAAACGCGGCGTCGATGGCTTTCTGAGCGATATCGGAACGCATGGCCGGATTAGTCGGAGCTGTAGACTTCGACCAGAAGGTTAGGCTGTTTGCAAACGGCCAGGCGGTTCGATTGCGACTTCATTTCAACGCCGGAGCCATGGTCGAGCACTTTTGTCGAAATGTAGATCGGATCGTCCGCGTTGGGCGCTATGTTGACCATCTCGATGTGATGCGCCGGGGACTGATAGGTCCGGAACAGGTTCTGCGTCCCTGACGGATAGGCATGCCCCTTGCCGCTTTCGACGGCCGCCTCAGACGTGATCGCCCCGTTGACACCGCGCACCGGGAACGTTCCCTTGTATTCACGGAATAGGATCTGGCCGAACTCGAAGACACGGCCCCAGTTTCCACCCAGGCGATCCCGCTCCATGTTCTGCAACGTCGGTGCGTTCTGGGTCTGGATCCAGAACTTCTCGACATTCGCGTGCGCCACCAGCTTGTTGAAGAAGGCAGAAGACACAATGCATTCGATCTGCGTCGAAGTCTCGCCCTTGAGATTGCTGAGGACGTGATCGATGACCTCTTCACACTTTTCGATCACCTTGGTGGCGGGGGTGCCGAGCTTGAAGTCGACCGTCTTCTTGGTGAGGTTCAGAACCGTGAAGAGGTTGTAGAGCGTGCGGCCTTTACCGTCCTTGATCAGGCCCCGCAGCATGCCCATTCGAATGTATTCGAGCGTGACCGAATGGTGGTTCCGGATGCGCGACAGGCGCTGGGCAGTCTCCGTGTCGAGGTTGCGGGCCTGCAGAACGCCGTTGATGACTTCCAGACCGCCTGCCAGGTCCTCCGCCTTGATGGTTTCCAGGTGCGGGAAATGCGGGATGGTGAGGATCGTGCCGCCGACATTGTCCTGTTCCGACATCTGGCCCGGTGCGCCCGGCTCCTCGGCGGCCAGAACAACGAGCTGACCGTCGCGGTAATCGATGCGGACCATACGGGACGCCATCGGTTCGCCCGGAGCAAGATTGAGGGCGTTGAGAAGACCGAACAAGTTCGGGATGCGGTTGACCTCTTCGGTCAGCTCCACATTGGTATAGGGAAAGAGAATTTCCGGCATAGCCTTTCACTCCTGATCGTTTCCGGTCCTGCCGGAAATCCAAATGAAAAAGGCCGGCGGTGCCGGCCTCTGGTTTGTCTGTTTTGGGTTAGGCGGTGCGGACCACGATGCCCTGTTCCTCCAGGGCTTCGAGCGCTTCGGCCTTCTGTGCGGCGGTAACGCCGTCCGGCCAGACGATGCCCTTTTCAAAGCAAAGCACCTGGCGGCGCAGGGCAATCAGGCCAAGATCGAGATCGGTGCCGTCTGGCGCTTCTGCCGTTGTCGCCGCAATGCCCCACGGGATCTCAGACCCGGCCGCCCCTGCGGGGTCCCAGGCGACGACTTTGCCGGCATTTGGATTGATATCGCCCTTGGTGACGGTCACCTCGAAACGGTCGCCCGCGACAAAATCGGTCGCGCCATCTGCGATGGTGAACCGGATCTGCTTGCCGAAGGCGACGCCGACCTTGGCCGTTCCGATCGACTTTCCGTCCGGATCGGACACCTCGAATGTCCCGGTATCGACGGCGGGATCGGTGCAAACGACGGTATAGACGCCTTCCTTGACGGCGGTGGTCACCGCAGGGTTGGCGATCGTGAGCGTTCCGTCCCCGGTATTGCCTGCGTCTGCGGCAGAAACGGCAGTCACGTCTGCGGTCGTCGCCAGCAGAGCAAGGATGGTCCCGAGCACAATCTTGCGAACGGAACCGCTCCCGGCAAGAAGCGTCACGGGTTCGCGGGAGAAGTCGGGATGCACTTCCCATTTCAGCAGGGAAGAAAGACCCTGCGCCTGTGTCATGGAATAGTACGGCAGCATGTTGAAAGTCCTCTTCAATCGGCCGAGTTGTTGCGTTCCCCGGCCCGGCTTGGGTCGAGGTCAAAAGTCTCGAATGTTGGGAAGCGCCTTAGCTGGCGTAGCGGTCGACGGCCTTGGAAAGGCCGGACTTCGGCTTTTCGGTGTTGGCGGGACCGCCGAAATCAAGGGCGGCACCGGCAGCAGCCTGGCCTTTCAAAGACGCGAAATCGTCGCCTTCCTCGTCCTTCGGCGCCGCGGCCTTCGCCGACTTCGAAAGCGCGGCGTTGGCAGCTTCCGGTGCCTGGTCGGTATCGAAGGCGAAATGACGGGCCAGCTCTTCGCGGCCTTCCGCCTCTTCGCTGTCGAGAATGGCCTTGATGCGGCCGCGCTCGGCGGATGCACCTTCGGCCGCGCCTTCTTTCCTGGCAGTTGCAACAGCCGTGTCGAGCTGCGCCTGCGTGATGCCCGAGGCGCTTGCATCGGGCCCCTGGTTATTCTCGCTCATGATAAGTCCCTTCCTTTGCGAGATGGTGCGCCCGACGCGGGCGCTGGCAAGGTCCTCGAGGACCTCGTCGAACGTGCCGATCTGGTCGGCAAGACCTGCTTCCATCGCGGCGCCAGCTCCAAGCATGGAAGCTTCAAGGTCGAAAACCGCCTGTTCCTCAATGCCGCGGTGTTCGGACACGAGACCTACAAACTGGCTCATGATCGCATTGACACGCGCCTCGATGTGCGCCTTGGCGTCCCCTTCCAGCGGACCGAATGGGTGTCCATCGACTTTGCGCGCACCGGCATGAATGATCGTCGCCTTGACGCCTCGTGCCTCCAACTGCTTGCTTCGGTCGAAGTGAAGCCACAACACGCCGATGGAACCGACTTCGCTGCTTTCCGTCATGACGATCTTGGTGGCGCCGCTGATCAGCCCGAAGGCGGCGGAAGCCGCCGTCGAGTTGACCACCGCGATCACCGGCTTGATTTGGTTGATCTTGCGAACCAGTCGAGCTGCTTCGACCATCCCAGCGGCCTGGCCGCCAGGTGAGTTTACGTCGAGCGCGATGGCACTGACTTCCTGATCGGCGCCGGCCCGGTTTAGTTGCTCGGCAAAACCTTCGTATGAAGTCATGCCGGAATAGCTCCCCATCCAGGCACCGCGGTTGACCAGCTCGCCCATGAGGCTGATGCGCGCAACGCTGCCGATCCGCGCATATCCCTGCCACTCGGGGCCCTTGTCACCCGGTTCAAAGGCATCTTCGCCTCGGAACCGATTACCTTTCGGTTCCGGGGGCACGACACCAAGCATGCGGCTGGCAACATATTCGCCGATCAGGAGACCTTGGCTTTCGGCCAACAGCAACGGGGTATCGAAAACCTGCGTTGCCGCTCGTAGGTAGCTCAGTTCGTTGACGTCTGGCATGGTCGGTCCCTTAGTAGCCGCCTTGGATCGCAAACCGGCTTCGAACGCCTTGCTTGCGATTGCAGTCGGCCTTGAGTTTCGTGATCATCCGCTCCAGGTCTTTCGAATTTGCCGGTTGCAGCGTGACGTCGAAGTCCTCGTGACGAACCCGAACCTCGACCTCACCTGCCGAAAGCTTGTAGAGCGCTGTCTGCAAAAGCGGCCAGACGAGGCACGGATTGCTCGTGTCGATCCCGTCAAAAATGCTGGCCATCAGTTTTCGTCCTTGTTGTCATCTTCCTCGTCGTCTTCCGTCGGCGGGGCACCGCTGGTATCGACTAGGGGTGACCCTTTGGCAGCATGGGGATCGGCCTGACCGAGCCTTTCAAACCGTTTGGACTCCCGGGCGCGCTGCTCAGCAACCTCTTCCCAATCGTAGCCAAGTTCCGCGCATTCGATCGAAAGACTGGAAACGCCGCGCTCCAGCCGCTCGCCCATCGATTTGGCGGATTTCAGATCATCGGCGGTCGGCTTTGCAGGGCCGCGCCATTCCGCCTGTGTCGCTGCACCGCGCACTCGCAGGAAATTCCGATACCCGCCCGGGAACGAGATCCAGCCCTTGAAGACCTGTTCTTCGAGCCAGGCGTCATACACTGCCTGGTAGAACGGAGCCGACAGGTCCTCACGCCGCGTGATCACTTGCGGCCAAAGCGATGCAATGCCCATCCGAACCGACGAATAGGTCGCCCCCTCATAGTCGAACGCCATCGCCTCGTAGGAAACGCCGATCGCGCGGGCGATCTCGCGCAACAGGTTCCGCATGAAAGGCAGATAGTTGTTGTGCGGATGATTGGTGTTGTGAAACTGAAGTTCTTCGCCAAAGAACAGGTGCGCGACCTTGCCGTGCGCGCCCAAATCGAGCTTCGCGTCCTTGGCCCATTCCTGTTTGGCTTCGAAAAATCCGGCAAGATCGCCACTGACTGATACGTTGCCGTCCTCGTCCTTGGTCGTCAGGCCATCGAACACTTCCTCGGACAGCGAGTCCGATTTGATGGTCGCGGCGAAGATTGTTTGCAGAAGAGCTGCCACCAGGGTGGCATCTGCCAACTGATCGACCTGGCGAAATACCTTCAGCACCGCGGCGAAGGGAGATACACCTCGCGTTTGGTCCGCTTCACCGTCAAACGTATGGATGATCAACGGACGGCCATGTCTGTCGCGAGCCGGCACGTCCACCGTGCGTTCATGACCGTTCTGGCGCGCCCGCATGCGGTACCCAATCGCCATGCCGTCACCATCGAGAAAAACGCCCTGGTGAAGCCGGGCCTCGTCTCTCGTTTCCTGTGTGATCCGAAGCGGGGAAAGCAACTGGATTTTCGTCTCGGTCAGGGAATCGCTGCGGCGGCGGAGCAACGACCGGGCCACGCCTTCACCAAAACCGTAGTGGCTGCGCAGCTGCCATTTTGCCATCGCCGCAACGGTCATCTTGCCGCGTGCATCGCATTCCTGAGGATTGCGGGAATAGGTTTTCCAGCGCTTTGCGGTGTTGCGCGACCACTCGTCAGCCTCGTCCTGACTGGAAAAACCGCAGGCGGCAAAGTCCGGTATCGGGTTGAGTTTCAGCCCGTTGCCGATCGTGTCGCCGACAGCTTGGTCGACGGCACCTTTCATCCAGCCGGAATTGTGGATCGATTCCACCGCGCGGGAGGCAACCGCAGCCCAGGCCTGTCGAACGTCATGCTTCGCCTCGCGCAAGGCAGGACGCGGCCAGCCGGCCAGGAAGCCGCTGCGGTCCGGGCGCAGATATTGCGATTGCTCGCGCCCGGCCGGCAGTATGTCGCGGCGCGGAATTGTCGGAACCGAAGGGGGCATGATTATCCGTTCAAGGCTTTCGCAAGACCTGCGAATGTGGTGGTTTTCTTGCTAGTTTTGGTGGTTGGCGCAGGGGCCGGAGCGAGCGGCAGATCTTCTAAGTCGAGTTGCGCTTCCGGGACCGGCGTCCATCGCTCCGCTTCAAGACGGTCCCAGACCGCGGACGGCATCGAGCGAAGACCGTATTTTGTCGCCGCGGCCTCCGCCTGGTTCATTGTGTCGAGCGGCTCGTTGTTCTGGGTCGGGTCTTTCTTCCACTTCCAGACGTCAAACCCGTCCCGGTTCTTCTCTACCACCCGGCGCTCGGCTGTCAGACCACGGAAATACTCGTCGTCCAGTCCGCTCGCGAACGCCACATAACCCGGCTCCAGAGGATCGGTCTTGCGGATGTTCTTGTAGAGCCCGAACTTCATGATCGAGCCGTTGAAGTTGTAGAAGCGCCGGGAGTATTTCTTCACCTTCCCGGTCTTGTCGTCGTACTCCTGTTTGACCCGCTGCAGGCGCGGCGCGGTCTCGGAACGGGCGCCGCGGACCATGATGACCTTCGAGGCCGGGTGCCGCTTCGCCCATCCCCAGACATCGGCCGTCGAATAGTTGCCATCGATGGCCGTCAGATCGGGCTTCAGTTTGTGGCCGTAGGCATTCTTCCACTCGCTGACGATCAGGAGATCCAGCATCCCGCGCGCCGATTTTTCACTGATGTGACCAGCAATAACACCGTAGTCGATGACATAACGGCGCAGATCCCGGTCCCAGCCGACGAGATGCCATTCGACACGATCATCCTGGCAGTCAATGCCGAGTGTGATCAGCACCGCGCCGGCGGGGATCTGGCCCTTGGAATAATCCGACTCGGCCGCCCGGTCTCTCAGCTCCTCCCAGGGCGGCGCGTCGCCGGCGGCATTGTAGGCCTGGCCGACAACGTCGTTCATGAAGGTCTGTTCGCTGGCCGGGTCTCCCTTGGCCTTCAGCCATGCCCGCGCAATGCGTTCGAAGGTCTGAAGGACCGAATAGGCCGACCAGATCCAGAAGGATCGGTGTTGCCGCTTCGCCTTTTCGTTCTGCGTCCGCCATTCCAGCTTTTTCAGCATGGCCGGCCGATGGTGTTCCTCGATGACACCGCCGCACTCCGGATCGGTGCAGACGAAGTGCGCCCTTTCCGGATGTTCCTCGTCCAGGTTGGCAAGCATGTTGTCCCATTCGAGAACCTGCATGTGCCCGCAATGAGGACAGGGTACAAACGGCTGTTCCTGACTGCCATCCTCGTAGTTCCGCGAGATCCGGCAGCCCGGCAGGATCAACGGCGTCGAGATCTTAGCAATCTTCGCGAATTCGTGCGCCTGGCTGCGGCTATCCGCCTGAGCTTCCGGATCGCCTGCCGAGTTTGTCTCCCACTTCGCCAAGTCATCCTGCACCTGGTTCTTCATGGTCACCATCGACAGGGACGCCGGAGAGTTCGCTCCGGAGATCTGGATGGCGCCGCGCCCGTCGATCCGCTCCTTGTAGAGGATCGAGTCGCCGCCATCCCGGCTTTTTTGAGAAAAGAGCGCGCGCAATGACGTCGTGTTCTTCAGCATCGGCGCAAGCTTCTGCTTGGACCAGCGCTGCGCGTTGCCCTCCGTCGGGTGCACATAGAGGAAATCGCCTGGCACCATGGCGAGCGAGCCGCAACAGAAAATGTTGGCCAGGACCGTACCACCGAGCTGCGCGCTTTTCTTCAGCGTCACTATGCGGCACGGATCTTCCGGCGAAAACGCCCTTAGGACCTCGTCGAAGTATCCGAAGAGATCCCGGTTATAGGGACCGGGATAGGGGCTTTCGCGCTCGGAAAGTACGATGTTGTCTTCGGCCCACTTCAGGTAATCGACACGCGGAGGCGGCGTCCAGACATCCGCCATCGCGTCATAGGCAAGGCGTTCCGGATTGGCCGTGTTGACGACGATGCAGTTCAATCTGTTTCGTCCTCGTCGTCGGTTGTGATTTCCGTTTCGATGGTCTCGGGCAGGTCTGCGCCCTTCTCGCGCGCCTTTTCCGCTGCGCGAGACCTCATCTGCGTGAATTCGCCCCGAAGAAGATGCAGCACGTCGCGGACGGGCACTTCGAAGTGCGAGGCGACCGCGGCGGCCATGTTCGGGAGCGAACCTTCGAAGGTCTGGATCATCTCGACCGCGATGCGCCGGTTGGTTGACTGGACCTCCTGCGTGATCGTGAACCGGCCCTTGCGCTCCTCTTCCTCTTCCGCCGCCTTGCGGCTGCGGATCTGTTCCTGAAACAGACGCTGACGCTTAAGCTGGTCCTCGACACTATCGCTACGAGGATCTTGTGGCGGCGCTGGAGAAGTCATCGCGGGCTGTGCCGGAGCCGGCGCGACGTCGAAAGGCAAACCGCCCGGAACTGGTGAGGCTGACAGCCTGGTATCGATGCCGTTGCCAAGCATCTGTCCAATATCGAGCGCGCGTCGGAGCTGTTCGCGGGCGACAGGCACGTTAATCTGCGCCCGCCTGCCCTCCCCCACCAGCGCAGGCCCAAAAATCTTGCCCTCAGAGATGTACTGCGACACCCGTCCGGCGCTGACACCGAGGATGTCGGCAAACGCACCTTTGCTGACAACGGCATTTTCATCCGCATGCGTTGTCACGGCGCGTCTCCGGCTTAGGCCTCTACTTTAGGTATTTAGCTGGTTCTTTAGGACTTTACCCAAGTTTAGGCTTCGATTTTAGGGTCAGACTGGCCACCCCAAACGCTAAGCCGCCCCGTTTTGTGGATTGGCTGGTACGGTCCCTAAAACCCCAAAGAAAAAACCCGCCGGGGTTGCCAGCGGGTTTTGAACCTTTTTCAGTGCGGCTGTTCTATGTCAAGCCGAACTGTAAAGTCAATAACTTTCTTCAATCGGCATCAGGATGCGCGGCGCTCTGGCCGCACCCGGCTCCCATGGGCAGTGCTCCATATTCGACTCGTTCAAGTGCCACAACTCCATGTTTTCACTTAGATTTTCTACCAATTCGGCAAGGCATGAACACCAGATCTGGTACTCGCCTCGCGCGATCATGCATGGCACAGGGTCGGGATCGAAA
Source organism: Roseibium sediminicola (assembly GCF_023156505.1). Lineage (GTDB taxonomy): Bacteria > Pseudomonadota > Alphaproteobacteria > Rhizobiales > Stappiaceae > Roseibium > Roseibium sediminicola. Next base: position 34,551 of record NZ_JALNMJ010000004.1, read on the forward strand.
TGGAATTTGCGATATGCGCCACGCTTCGGCGCTTTTTGAACACGGCACCAGCCGTCCTCGGTCTCATGCCTGTATTCGACCGGGTGCCCCTCCGGGTCCGAGCCCTGCTGCACGATCATCCGGAACCAAGCATCCTGACCATTGCGGTTCTTGCGAGCGACAAGAACAGGAGTTTCACCATGCCAATCCGGGCAACCACCCAAGATGGCGTGCCTGCGGACAATGTCTGAGGCGGAGCGCTTGCGCTGCCGGAGACCGAACCGCACCTGGCTCATGACGCTGGCGCACTCTTCCGGATGTTCCTCGATGCACGGCATCGGGTTCCAATTCTCTGGAAAGTCAAGCTCGAGTTGATCAAGCGCGTTGACGGCAGCATGCACCTTGAGTGCGTCCTCATGGGGCTCACCGTCAAAAGGGCTCAGCGTCGGCACAACGCCATATTCGTTGTCATCGACCTTCGTCAGCAGCTGCATAAAGCTCTCCACCGAAGCCCATGCCGACGCAGCCCTCATTCCGGCCCCGCCGCTTCCACCTTTCGGCAGTTCCTCGCAGTACGCCCACTTCAACAGCTTTTCGATATCGATGCGCTTTTTCATGCAAATGCCCCGGTTTCCGTGCCTATAATCAAATGGTCCATGTGGTCCATGGTGGTCCAGTCAAAAAAACAATAAGGTGGACCGGCTTTTTCCAAGCTTTTCAGATGGTTAGAAACGAGGTCCAGGTGGTCCGGGCAAACCGGCCCTGTAGAGAGCAGGCTCAAAGGGGTATATCGCTTGTCCCACTTCACGCGCGCGCGGGGCGCCGTTTTGTGTGGACCACATGGACCACATGGACCACCCATTGTTTTCATTGGCAAATTCCGGTCCACCCTATAGAGCGTGGTCCACACAGAGCATGGACCGGCGCGCGCTGAATACCGTTTCACCCCTCTCATCCTGTCTCTCCGAAAGCGGATTGTTCGCTATGAAATGAAGTTTCGGCCTCCTCAGTCGGCCAATCGACGGCTTGGCCAACAGCTTCCTCGAAGCTCCGACGGCAGTCTTCAAGCTCCGGGAAGATGTAAACGCGTGGGCGCAGACCATCTGAGGCCCGTGGCCTGGCCTCCCTGATCGTCGGAATGAGCTTCATAAGCGACTTGCCGAACTGGTTGAGATCCGCACGCCGTTTGATGCCGACCTTGTCGGCCGAGGTCAGGTATTCCTCATACAGCGTCTGCTTGACGATCTGATTGAACGGCTGCCAGTTGTCGTCTGCCCTCAGCAAAGTCCCCTCATAAAGCCGCTCGAAGATGAATTGATCGACGCTGTCCAAGGACCGCAGCTTTTGTTGCAGCAACGCACCGGTGCGCGGGATCTTCCTGAGGTTGACCGTCGAGAGGTCAAACGAAAGCAGATCCGCCAGAAGCGCCTGGCGGCCGCCTTTATCCAGTTCCGCCATCATCTCCCCGAAATACTCGTGATTTTCTTTCACGTTCGGGGCGCAATCGAGCACGCAATAGCGCCGCTCGTCCTTGCCGGCCGGGACAACCCAATCCTCGTTCGAGGTCATCATGATGCGCACGAAGTTGTCGAGGCGGTACGGATCGACACCCTTGGACTCGATCATCTGGGTCTTTGACGTGATCAAACCTTTGAGACGGCCCTCCGCCACCTTGTCACCGGCCCAAACGGCCTCTTCCGCCTGCAGGAGCAAACAGGCGCTCATATGGGCGTTGAACTGGCCGGTGATGTAGCGCGGATCGTCCACCTGGAAGAAATGCGGCGCGATCAGGCTGCCCATGATCTCGCCGACAAGCGACTTGCCTGCCCCCATCAGACCGCGGACCACAATGGCCGTGCCCGGGCGCTCGCGCGGGCGCTGGAACATGTGCGCGAACCAGGCGAAAACCCAATTGAACAGGTCCATATCGGCATTGCAGATATTGGTGAGCATGTGGTCCTTCAGCACGTTCCAGGAGCCGGCATTCGGGTCCGGCCGATAGGAAAATCCCTGCCAAAGGTTCAGATAACCACGGGTGCCCTTGCCGCCCTCCGGATTAGGCCAAAACTCGATGCCATCAAACTGCCGGCGATGGCGTTCGCTTTCCCAGCGCTTGGACCAGGAGATTGTCTTGATCTTGCCGTCCGCGCCCATCACCTGTGTCGGCCGGTTGTTATAGAGCCGATGAAAGGAGTCTACCTGAACGACGCGCACCCGATCCTCTTCCTTGGCGTGCGGCTGCTCGCGCACCATGGCAACCTTGGAGCCGATCAGGACCAACGCCCATTCAGCGTTCAGTTTTTCGAGGGAATACCCCCATTCCTGAGGCACGGGCGCGCTTGAGCCCGTGTCGTTCCCCGTGTCGTTATCATCTTCGGACAAGTGATCGTCCTGATAATCAACCGCACCGGGCTGGCTGGCGTGCTCGATGATCTCCCGGATCTGCTCAACCCCTTTTTTCCCGGCTTTTTCGGCACCCTCGGAAGGCGATATACCCCTTTGGTCCTGATCTCCCTCGGCCTGGGTTTCCGTCGTCTTTCCACCGGTCAGTTCCTCCAAGAGCTTCTTGTGAACGTCGGGCTTGGCGTCATCGGCCGATTTCTTTTTCTTAGCCAAGCGCTGCCCCCATCAGAATATCGTTGAAGTCTTCGCCTTCCGGCGCCCACGCAGTGTGCTGCCTCCGGCCTGGCCGCGCCCAACGGGCGTCTGCCCGCGCCATGACCTGTTCGGCCGTAAAGCGGTCGCTGTCGCCGTCACCAAGGCGCAGCACCTCCTCAACATGGTCTGGAATGGTCAGTGCCTTCTCATCGCTCATATCCGGATCCGGCCCCGGCACCTTGAGCGGCCGGCCGGCCTTGTTCTTGAGCGTCGGATGCGCAACTGTCTCGACAGCCTTGCCGCCCATGGATTGCAGGTCGATCGAGGTCCAATAGGCCGTTCGCTCGAAGCGCTCGGTGCCGTGTTCGGCCAGGAGCACGGAGGCCGTGGTTTCCCACCCTTCCCCGACCACCAATCTGTTGAATTCCGGCGGCTGCCAAAGCTTGATCGAAGCGTTGCGTTTCGAGCCGCGGATCTTCTTCGGCACAACGAGTGGCAAATTGCCGTCCTCGTCCGGCTCGGCATACGGGTCCTCTATCGCGATCTTCTTGCCCGGACGGGCCGGGTCGAAGTAGGTGACGTGAAGACCCAGAAATGCGCCATCCGGCCCGGTGATCGCGGCCATCATGACAGGGCCGGAAAAGAGCACGTAGAATTCTTTCTTCCGCTCATCGCCGGCAACCGGCCGCTGGTGCCAGTATTTGAAATGCGGGTGAAAGCGCAGCGGCAAAGGCACCGGCATAGGCATCAGGCCACGCCCACGCAAATAACCAACACCCTCAGTGCCGGCAACACGACCACCCCAATTCCAGTAGCGACTGGCCTTGCGTATTTCCTCTTGGCGTTTCTGTTCGGCGAAGGCTTCCTGCTGCCGGCGCTTTTCAGCCTTGCGCTTTTCTTCTTCGGCAACCTGCTCAGGCGTCAAAGGCTCTGTATCAGCTTCGCCGCCGAGCCCTTCCATCGCTTCGACAAACGACAAGCCTTCATGCTCCTGCAGGAACGTGAACTGGTCACCCGTCGCGCCACAGCCGAAGCACTTGTACGTGTGCTCCCGGTCCAAGCAGTGAAACGACGGCGTCCTTTCCTGATGAAAGGGGCAACAGGCCCAAAAATCACCCTTGCCGGCATTGGTCTTGCCTTTGTGCCAGGTGACATGCCGGCCAATGATGGTCGATATCGGGTGCTTTTCCTTCACCCGTTCCTTTTCGGCCTCGGTGTAGCGTTTCATGGGAAGACTCCCATCTGCAACCGGACCGTGTTATCTGCAGTTTCATGAGCAGTGAGATGTTTCGAAACGCAATTATTTTTTTCACACTCCTGATGGGGGTGTTTGTCGGATTTGTATTCGGTACTGCAACCGTTGATGCGAGTGCTGGAATTAGAAACTGGCTGAGTGCGACGAGCGGTTGGGCAGCCGCCGTCGCAGCGGTTGTGACCGTGTTCGTTTTGCTTCATCAAATTAGAAAAAGCGAAACCATCGCTCACCGGCGGTCGACTGAGGCCAACCAACTGTTTAAAGAGGAAACCATAGAAGTCCTGCATCGTTTCAATCGCATCTGGAAACACGCTGAGGATACAAAAACGTTTCTCGAAGCCGGCCAGTCTATTGAGAACTACGTCAAAGCGCTCAAGAGCGAGTTGAACCGGATCGATCGGCAACTTCGAAAAGAAGAATATGAGGAATATCTTCGACTGGCTCTTCCGATGGCCCATGCCAAAGGAACCAAAGTATTGCGCCTTATGCGTAGAGTGGCTTCGGAAAAAGAGATACCCACCTACAACGTCGACGGAGCAGAATTCACATACGTGCCAGATGACGAGGAGTGGCTTGAATTGCTTCTTATGGACTTTGCCCTCATGCGGCGCGCTCTCACGAGACTCTATCCAGATCTCTCCGAGATATTCGCGAACCGTGATCATTCTGCAGATCGGCTCTATCAACTGGGCAAGGCAAGCGCTGAAGCGATCGGTATCCGCCAGTTCCCGGACGACAAAAACAACCCTCTTTAAGCTCATTCCGCTGCCTCCATCAGCTGGCCGGCCGGAGCGGCGTCCGACATGATGGCGGTCACGCAGGCCTGAATCTTCCGGCGGGACACCGCGTTGCCGATCTGCTTGATCTGATCAGTCTTGGTGCCGGCGAATTTGTAGCCTTCCAGCCCCATGGCGGCGGCCAGCTCGTGCGGTTCGAGCATCCGGAACAGGATGTCGTATTCCGGGCCCGTCTCCACGAGCGCGAATTCCCCACCCTTGGCGGTTGTCATGGTTGGCAAGGGAGCTGTCCGGACATCGCGCGCCTGCGCGCCGCCATTGGAATTTGTCACGGGAACCGCCATGGCGAACCGCCCTTTCGACGTGACGGTCGGCAGCGAGTCATCGGCCGACTGGCACGTTTCGCCGGAGCCGGAGCTGTAATAGGGCGAGATCAGTGCATGGGATGCGCCGTTGCCGCCCGTTGTCTGGGTCGGGATCGGCTCTTCGGTGGAGCGCGGTGCCCCGCCCGATGCCTGAGAGAGGACGAATGGCTCAACGACCGCATGCCGCTCTTTCGCGGTTATCGTTGCAAGCGGGTCTTCAGGGCTGTGGCACCATTCCGTGTTGCCGTAGTAGGACATCACCATCGGCTCCGCCAGCCAGACACCGCCTTTTGTGTCGAGTGTCGGCAGCGGATCTGTCGATGCCGGCTTAGCTTGGTTGCCCTTTCTGCCGTTCATGATGACCGGCTCGGCTGTGAACAGGTGCGGCGCGTGTGCGGTTTGGGTCGGCAGAGGATCGAACGCACTGCCAGCGGTTGATTTGCCCTTCATGTTGACGACAACCGGGCTTGCAAGGCCGACATGCTGCCCGTTGGCGGCAAGGGTCGGGATTGGCTGATCGATGGGCGTGCCGGACGCGTTCTGCCGGAGCGTGATGATCAGCGGTTCGGTCGACTTGCCGCCGTTGGCGAAACCGACAGGAGACGCCAGGAACTCCCGGAGGTGCTGGATGTTCTTGCGCACCACGGCGCGCCGCTTTGCCCGGGCCTTTTTCTCCGGCTTCCGGTTACGAACGGAGAAGAACCACCGGATATGAAACCGGAGGGAATTCTCAATCTCGGCGAGCAGCAGGCGCAGGAACGGTTCCGGCCAGCCGAATTTGACGGCGCCTGCGTAGATCCGCAAAAGCGTTTTCGGTGCCAGCGGTTTCGAGCGCCCGAAAATCGATTTGCCTTTGAGGTTCCAGTCGATGATCTCCCATGCCGGCCGCCATGGCTTTTCGACCGCGAAGAGATCGTCCTTCAGCTCGGAAATCTTCCGGTTGGTCGGCATCGGCCAGATGACCTTTTTGCCATCGGACCGCGCCATCAGGATAAAGCGCTGACGGGACGTGGCATCGCCGAAGTCGGCCGCGTTCAGCTTGCGCCACTCAGGCTCAAAACCGAGACCCCGGATCGTCTGTATCCAGGCATGGAAATATTCACCCCGGCGGGATTTGACCGGCTTGCCGGTTTGGGCGTTGACCGGTCCCCAGCTGATAAATTCCCAGACATTCTCGATGATCATGCGCTTGACGCGCAGCTCGGTCAGCCAGGTGATGATGTGCCAGGGGTCGGACCGTTGCTGATCGCTGGTCGGCTTGCCACCGCGGGCAACACTGTGGTGCGTGCAGGTGGGCGATGCCATCAGCAGATCGAGATAGCCCTCCGGCACCAGCAGATGCGGGCGAACGGTTGCGATGTCCTGGACGAAATGCCGGGCGTTCGGGTGGTTGATCTGGTGGGTTTCGATGGCGGTTGGCCAGTGATTGACGCAGACCAGCTCCATCTCCAGCCCGAGCGCATCCAGCGCATGCCGGCATCCCGTCGAGGACCCGCCCGCACCGCACAGCAGATCCGCGACCAACATTTTCTTTTTCTTCAAGGGTTCGCCCTCAAGTGACCGCTGGAGAAGGTTCGCTTTTTGTTCCGAAACGCAGCCGGGATGTTGCCGGGGTCAGGAACGGGGCGCAGGCTCTTGCCGCAACAGGCGCACCATCTGGAAGTGCTGCGCTTGTCCTTGATCCAACGCTCGAAATCGCGGCCGGCGCCGGGAAACTCGTGGGCCAATGTGACTTGGCATCCGGCCTCCACCGCCGCCTTGACCAGCGGACTGCCCGCGGCCAGTCCCTCGACATGCTCGCGCACACGGCGCTCGGCCGTTTCGTCGGGCGTATAGCCGATGTAATGGCGGGCATGCTTGAAGGGCGGGTTAAAATGGAGGACGTAGACGGTCACGCCGCCGCCTCCTTGGCATCCTGGTCGTTCGCGCCGCCGGCAAATGTGAGCAATGCCGTGCGCACCAACGTGCCTTCATCAACCCGCATGGGCATAAGGACGGTCGTGGCTTTCGTTTCGTCCGGGCCAACTTTTGCCGGGCTGCCTGCATCAGGGGCGACAATCGAAATCCGTTCCGCCTGTCGATGAAGCTGGCACAGCTCGGACAGGTAAGACGAGTTGAAGCCGTAAAAGGCCTGAGCGCCCTGCCAGTGTTCAGCACTACCGCTTTCGATCCGCTCGGCGCATTCTTCGCCATCCATGCCATTCATTGTGACGACGAGAAGATCGCCATTCGCGCTTGCACTGATGCTTAAGCCTCTGTTGCGCTGGCCGGTCAACCTCCGCATCCGGTCAAGCGCCTTCTTCATTTCCAGCGGTGCGAAACTGATGCGCCGCGTGTCTTCCGGGTAGGCCGGCACCACGCGGGTCCAGTCCGGGAATGTCCCGTCGATCAACTTGGTGCGCAGGTAACTTCCGCCCGGAAAGCGGAACTCCATATTGCTGTCGCTGAAGAGAACTTCTTCCGGTTCGACCATGCCCAAAAGGGCGAGGACGGTGGCACGCGGCAGGATCAGGTTGATCTCACATTCATGCGCAAAGTCGTAGGCGATGAGCCGGTGACCGTCCGTCGCCACAAGCACAGACTTGCCATCCGGGTCTTTCGAAAAGCAAACACCGTTGAGGTGATAGCGGGTCTCTTCGGTCGAAATGAACCCGGTGCAAGCATCCAGCGCAGCGCGAAAACCGTCCGGCTTTGCCATTTCGGCCAGGTCACCATTGCCGGTCCAGGTCGGGAAATCCGTTGCCGGGAACGACGGCAACTTATACCGTCCGCCCCGGAAAAAGAGATGAACACCGTAGTCATCGCCTTTCGACTGAATGCGCAGGTCCAGGTCTGCCGGGAGACTTTTGACCAGCTCATGCAGCTGTCGGAACGGAATGACGGCTGCCCCGTCGAAACGCTTCGCGGCGAACCTGACCGAGATCTCCATATCGAGGCAGGTTCCGCGCACGGCTCCGTCCTGCAAAAGAACCGCGCACAGGATCGGAATGGTAGACCTGCGCGGCACCGCCGCCTGAACCGTGTCCAGCGCCAGGCGCAAATCACCGGCTGTTGTTTCAATCAGCATGCTTGTACTCCCTTTGTTCCTACAAAGTCTTCGAGATCGCATTGCTGAAAGGTCGAGCGTCTGTTGCCGCGCCGGAAACCGGAGAGGTCAATCTGATGCTCTGAAAGCGCGCGCTCGACGCGCCTGGTGGCGGTCTCGAAATGAGCCGGGTCGATCTCGACGCCGACAAACGGATTGCCCGTGCGCAGACACGCCAGGGCCGTCGTGCCCGACCCCATGAACATGTCGATGACGGACTCGCCCGGCAGGGCGGAATTGCGGATGTAGCTCTCGACCAGCGGCACGGGCTTTTCGGTCGGGTGGTTGGTTTCGTCCCGATGCGGGTACGTCACCAGTTGCTTGTCACCGCAATTGGCGATGCGGCGCGCCCGGCCGCGATAAAAGTAGAGAACGAACTCGCAGTTCTTCATGTACCAGCCGTTGGCGGTGGCGGTTTTCTTGTCCCAAACCAGAAGATTGTGAAACTTCAGTCCGGCGGCGAAGGCTTCACGCTGCGCCTCGTATTGGTTCTTGTCGTTGGTGAAGGCATAGACATCGGCATCGGGCTCAAGACAGCTGGCGGCCAGCTGCATGATCTCCTTCCAGGTGATGTCCGTTTCCATCAGCATGCCGGAATTGTCGTAACCAGCCATCCAACCGCCAGACATAACCTTGTGCTTTGCCGAGGATCGCGCCGAACCACCGGAGGTCAGCAGATATGGGGCGTCATAACAGGCCACACGGAATTTCCGGTTCAACGCCGGCACGATCTCACGCGCGTCACCCAGAAAAAGCTGGATCTGTCCGTCGAGGAAGGAGGCGGTCGGCATCACAGCAGCTGCTCCTGCAAATAATAGGGAAACAGATACGGGAAGGTCTGGACGGCCTTGATGTCGCCAAGCTCCTCAAGGGCGACTGTGCGCGCCAGGATCTTGCCTTCGCTCTCCCCCGGCTCAAAAACATCCGTAGGAGGTCCATCCGGATAAGCTGCCCAAAAAGCCGCAACAGCCGGGTCATGATCTTCAAGCGGCGAAAGGACTTGATGCTTCATTCCGAGTCTCCTTCGGTGCGGCCAAGCTCTGTCAGCGCGAAGGTCTTGCCCTCGCGCGTCAAAAGTCCTGCGGTCACGAGAAAATCGAGGGCATTGCGGACTGAGCCCGGACCCACGCCGAGATCCATGGCCGCGCCGTCGATAAAGATCTTGTCCGGCCCGTCAGCGAGATCACGGCGCGCCTGGCGCAGAAGCCCCTTTTCGACGGAATTGAGCGGCGGCACCGTATTGACCGGCCAGACATAGCGGATGGTGCCGTTTGGCCCACGGCGGATATTGAGCCGCCACGCCGCCCAGGCGATCTCCACCATCTCGACAGCCTCAGACCATGCCAGGCGGTGATGCTCGGCGATGTGCCGAACCTCAACGCCGTCCGGATGTTTCTTTGAAAGGAACGCCATCGCGGTCGGTTCGAGGATTTGGTCCAGCTTGCGGGAGAAGTCTTCAAGCCCGCTCACGAGATCGGGGAGAATGCGCGGTGCCGAGGTCATGACATCGCCTCGCCGTTTGGCGAAATGTCAGCGCAAAGCCTCAGAATGCTCTCCCGGGTCTCAGCGCAGATCGAATACCCCTCCCCATGATGGGTCAAAATTTCGATCCCCATCGGGCTCAGCGCTCGGCGCAAGCTGCGGATGTAAACTCTCAGGATGTTCAGGTCAGGCTCATTACCGCCACGTTCGTGGTAGAGCACGGCCATGGCCGACTCCCTGGTCACCAACGGGCGCTTGATCAGGTGGCGCAGAATGCGTTTCTCGTTTGGCGACAACCGCCATGTTCCGGGAAAATGGACGTCCTGATCCATGAGCTGCGCTTCCAGATATGCAACCTGGTCGCGTAGCGCTTCGATGGTCGCATCCTTATCGATCGAGGCTGCTTGCTCGGGCTCGCTGTAGCTCATCTCCCTCACCTCACGCCCTGGAGAGATCGCGGCAGCGGCGGGAGAGCCAGAACCAGATTTCCGACCAGCCCATGCCGGCATAAACACCCGCATGGGCGATCCCCCGGCAGACCCATGCGAGGGTGCCGAAAATATAATAGAACGCGACATTGGCGACGCGTGTACCCAGTTTGTTCTTCCCCACCATTGCGGCCTCCTGGAATTCGGTCAGCGCGGCAGCTGCGCTTTCAAAGCTTTGATCTGGTCGCGAAGCCTCGCTTCGGCTTCGTTCTGAGCGGCCTCGGACAGCCACGCGGGCGGCTCCGGCAAGAGCACAGCCAGGAACTCCGGGCCGTAGACGAGCACGCCGCGAAGAAGTACGGCAGAGCGCGGCGCCGATGGATTGGAGCCGAGCCAGCCCTCCGCCGTCCGGAGCGACACATTCAGGTCGCCCGCCACGTTGGCGGCAGTCGCTGTCGGGTGTTTGTAACGGAAGAAAGCGGCAAGCCGGTCCATGTTGACCCCCAACTCCCGCGAACGGTTCCGCAGAATTTGCGTGTCGTTTCCGCAGGAAACGGTCATTGGCCTTCTCCTATAGTTTTCTGGTTGGATGAACTGGACGGAGCAGTGGAATTGGAAACAACGAAATCCTTCAGTGCCTTGCGCAGCGCCCCGGTTCCCTTGCTTGAGCCGATCTCGAACCGGGAGATCGAGGACTGCGCAACGCCCAAACTGTCCGCCAGCCATTGTTGGGAAATGCTCTTTTGATTCCTCACACGGACGAGATCGCGTCTAAGTTGTTCAATTTTGTCCAAAACGAACAATCTCCATCAACAAATTTTCTCCATTTAATGCGCATCGCATAAAAACGTCAATACCAAGAGGGAAAAGAAAATGAGCATAATCCAGGGCGTCAGTATTTCTTGCGAGACGACGCCCACGCGCATGGAAAAGAACGAACGCCTCAAAAAAGCCCGTATAGATGCGGGTTACTCGACCGCTTCTGATGCGGCTCGCGCCCTCGATGTGAAGATTGCAACCTACTCACATCACGAGAGCGGCGACCGGGATTTCAAGGATGATGCCGGCCGGCGCTATGCACGGCGGTTTGGCGTTGATTTCGTCTGGCTTATGCACGGCGAACAACTCAAACAGGCAGCCCGACCCAAGGCGAACTCTAGGTTTCACGAAGGTATCACGCCCGACTCGGATAAAATCGACTGGGACGCTTTTTACGCTGCGGACGAACGCGCACAGAAGATGCAGTTTCGGATGACGGGCGGGGGCATGGTGGACCAGGATACCTACGATGAACTGGTTCTCCACTATTACAGACAGGAACTGGCGGCAAAGTCCTCCAAGTCGGAATAAGTGAGAGGGCTCATACCCTATGCATTTCGTAACTCTTATGGGGAGACGCGAAGGCGCAATCCCTGTGCGAGAGGCATTCGATACGTTTCTTCAGGACATCGAACGGCTCGACATTGAAGTTGAGATTTATTCCAAAATTCGAGAAATAGTCGGTGATACACCGCTCGACAGACTGAGCGAACAACAGATGCGTTTAATACTGAAAGAATGCCGGAAGAACATTACGCTCGCGAACAGAAGATTTAGCGCCACCGATGAAAGAACGATCCATTAAGTCACTGGGAACCTACCTTCCAAACGTGGAGCGCGGCCACAGCGGCACAGCCGCGCGGCATCTACTGGAACACTGGAAGGAGAACCAGGGCGTCGAGGATCGTTCCCTGATGGATTTCTCTTCGGTCCTGGTCTGGTTTGATGGCGACATCGGCGACGAAGCGGCTCCGCCCATCCTCAACGTCGGCAGGGACACGCTTACCGCTCACATTCTTTCAGCCTGCTCGTGTACGCGCGGTGACGCGGACGACATGATCGGCACGGATTATCGCCGGTTTGCCGGACAGGCCTACCGGGAAGCGATCGAAACGGGATCGCCGCACTTTTCCTACGTCAGCGCCGTTTACGAGACGATCACCGGAGACGTCTTCGACCTGCAGTATGAGCGGCTTATTCTTCCCTATCGCACGAGACGGACAGCACGGCGGCATCTCCTGCTTTTAACAATCCCCTTGGAGTGCCAGCTGATAGATCGTAAACGAGATCATGAAGCGCCGAAGCCTTATTGCCCGCCAGCCATAGTTCTGAAACCGAAGATTTGGCATCCCGCTCAGCCGGTGGTCGGTCCCAGTTTATCGCGTTTTCAATAAGCGTCTGAAAGCCGCAACTGCTGGCGAAACCTCCCTTGATCTCCCTCGGTCGCATCCAGACATAGAGCGCATTGACGGGCGAGAACCGCCGGAAGGCCCGAAGCTGGACAAGCTTGGCAAGATCTGAGCCGATGCCCGTCTTTCGCCAGTCCGGATGCACCCACATTTCCCCCAGGTAAATCACCCTGCCGGTTGCTTCCTGAACGAAGGACGGTTGACGCTCGCGCAATGAAACTGGCGCGCCATACGCGTCTCGGTACACGATCGGCAGGATCAACTTCCAATAATCAGCCAGGGTCGACTCGCCCAGGTCATCGAGCCGGGCCGCCACGGTCGCGACCACCTCACCTTCGGGTGCGACGAGCATCATCCAGAAGCCCCGCGGAGGCGTGATCGCCTGGAACTTAACGGAAAAGTGCTCCGTCAGCTCCCGGTCGTAGGCGCAGGCAAAAAGTTCGAAAGACCGAAAGTCACTGCCGACCTGGAGCGACAGACCGGAGGCCGAAAAACGGCTGATGAGGTGCGCCTCAGCGTCCACGCAGGCCTGATCCAGTTCAATGGGCAGCATTCAGAATCTCTCTCAATCTCGATAGCCAGCTTATAGTATCCTGAGGATAACTCCCCCGGAGACTTATGAATTTTCCCGATACGAACAATTGGCAAAAGCCATGTTGACAAATTTTATGCGTTACGCATAATCTCGTTCAACTCGAACAAACAAGCACAACCCCTGTTAGGTGGTGTTCATGATGCTAGCCGACGCGCAACCCCTTAGCCAATTAGCGTTCGTTATGGCGCAACTTCTCTGCCCGTTTGTTGCGTTATGTTTGCTCGCGTGCTCGCTGCGGATGCAGCGTTGCCAGACCCTCCCTCTCCAATTCGGCAATTGGCTCTCCTGCCCCGACGCGGCGTCCTCCCCCGCAGATCGCCAGGGCAGCTCCGGCCGGAGCGTTGGCAGCCCCGCTCCGGCCGGCCTCATCTCCGGAACAAACCGGGCGAAAGACCCGGCACACGCGCCCCATCGCGCATCGGAAACCGTTTCCTCCAGCAGAAAGGACAGTCCAGTGAAATAGCCCAACCAAGGGGCGGCGCACGGAACCCCTACGTACAAATCAAGGATGACAGCGCCGCCCCGCCAAACAGATTTTGACCAATCTGTTTTGCAGGGCTTTTCCCGAACTGGAGCGTTTCATGGGCCTCAAGGAACCGGACAAGGATCTCTGTGAAGTCCTCGATCGTCTGGAAGGCCAGATCGATTTGTTCAGTGGGGACACAGGCCCTGACGGCGCGGAATTCCGTTCCGAACTCAATCAGACCGTCACCGTGTTTCGGCGTCTCGCGCGTCAGGCCGGCTACGACCTCAACCTTAGGAAGGAAGAATCATGAGCGATCCGGGCGGCGTTGCTGCTGACCAGTTGCGTGCCTTTGTCGAGCGCATCGAGCGCCTCGAAGAGGAAAAGAAGGTCATCGCCGATGACATCAAGGACGTCTACGCCGAGGCCAAGGGCAACGGCTATGACGTCAAGATCCTGCGCACGGTCGTTTCCCTGCGCAAGAAGCAGCCGCACGAACGCGAAGAGGAAGAGGCTGTTCTCGATCTCTACATGCATGCGCTCGGCATGCTTGTCCCGGACAGAGATCCGGGAGCCGGACCCGCGGCACTGGAGGACGCCGGCTGATGGCCCTGGTCTCCGAGGCAGTAAAGGCGGACGCCAGGAGGCTTGCCCCGCCGGCCGCGCACCGGGCGGAGCGCTTTCTGTTCGAAACCGCCGATCTGATCGCGGAGATCGGCCAGCGCGAAACGGATCTCCAGGCGCTTCTGGAGATCCGCCCCCACGACAAACCGGAAATCCTGCGGCTGGTCGACAGCCTCAAGAAAAAAGCCATGACCCTCCACGGCAAAGCCGTTCAGGCCAGCCAGGACATAAAGGACGGACAATGACCCAGCTCGTCACACCGAAAGACGCCATGCCGATGACCGCGCCGATGCAGATGGCATCCGGCCGCGTGGTCGATCTTGCCAATCTTCGGGCAACGGACATTCACTGGCCCGACCTGGTCGAAAGCCTGGTCAAGCTGCCCCGCTTCAACGGCGCGACACCGCATGTCACCTACACCACGGCGCAACATTGCTGCCTGATGTACGACCGGGCCGAGGACAAGTACAAGCCGCAAGCGCTCCTGTCGGATTTCCATGCGGCGTTTTTCGGCGAGATCTCCCGCTCCTTCATCTTCATGGCCGCCGACCTTTCGCCAAGCGCTGCCGATTTCATCGAGGCCTTCAGGCTAGCCCGGGATGAAGTGACCGCCGCGATCTATGCCGCCGCCGGTATTCGCGAAGAGGACGACACTGACGCCTTTCAGGATCGCATCGCCTACCTCCGGCGGCTCGACAAGATGCTGACAGCCTCCGAACAGCGCGACCTGATGGCGCCGTGCGCCCTTCCCGGCCACTGGCAGCTGCCAGCACCCTTCGCCGTTCCGGTCAAGGCATGGGGCGAGGACAAGTCCCGGGCCGAACTGGAGCTGCGGCTTTCCTTCATCGGCATTCGTTTCAGGGGCTGATATGCAACCCCTCCCCCAATCCGTTCAAACCAAGCTGGACGACCTGTTCGTAGAGCGGCCGCTGGTCAGCCATGCGGCGGCGGCCAGGTTTATCGGTGTGCATGTCCGAACGTTGACACGATGGGGCGATGAGGGCCAAATTTTCTACAGACTGCGCGGAACGCGGCGCGCCTATGCCAAAGAAGATATTGCCGCGGCCATGACAGGGGACGCGACATGTCAGTTTTCAGAGCGCGCAAGAGGGACAAGACCACAGGCGAATGGGGCTTCACGTCGCCCTATTACCACTACGACTTCGTCCTCACGATCGACGGGCACCGTCGTCGATTTCATGGATCAACTGGCGAAACGACAAAAAGCCGCGCGCAAAAATTCGAAGACAAGGAAAAACGGCGCGTAAGGGACGAAGGCCCAAACGATAACATGACCCTCGGCGAAGCGTGCCTGCGCTATCACGAGGAGGTCATCGAGGGCACCAGCAACGAGATCAACGAGCTGGCCGCCATGAAGCATTGCTGCCGCCTGATCGGCAGCGACCGCCGACTGACCAGCCTGACCACCGACGACATCGCGATCGCCGTCAGGAAGCGCGCCGGCGAGACCAAGGGCAAGAAAAACCCGACCTTGATCGCGCCGGCCACCGTCAACCGCCAGATCATCGAGATCATGCGCAAGGTTCTGAAGCGCGCCAAACGTGTCTGGCATGTTCGCCTCGACCTCGACGCCTATGATTGGGCCGGCATGCGGCTCAAGGAACCGAAAGAGCGTGTGCGCGAATTCGTCGGCGACGAGGCCGACCGGTTCTGGGACATGATGCGCGCGGACTATGCCCCGTTCGTCTGGTTCCTGCTCTCCCGTGGCCTGCGCGTCAACGCAGTCACCGGCATGTCGAAGGACCGCCTGGACGAGCCGCGCAACAGGATCCAGATCTGGATCAAGGGCGAAGGCTGGGTCTGGGTGCCGGTCACCAAGGAACAGATGGCCGTCATCGTCCAGGAGGCCAAGAAGGCGCCGGGCAAAGCGGTCTGGAGCTACGAGATGCAGCGCCACCCGCACCGGGGCAAACGCCGGCCGATCACCTATAACGGCTTCAGGCGCACCATCCAGACGGCGCTCAAAGCTGCCGGCATCACCGACTTCCGCATCCACGACCTGCGCCACGATTTCGCGTCAAAGCTCTTGCGCAAGACCCGCGACCTGGCGCTGGTCCAGAAGGCGCTCAAGCATGCGGATATTTCTTCGACGGTGCGATATGCGCATGTGTTGGATGAGGATGTGCGGGAGGGGTTGGAAGCGCTGGAAAACATCCGTCCGTTGACGGGAAACAAATCGAAAAACTTCCGACGAAACTAAAAACTGACAAACCCTCAAAGTACACGGAATACCTTCATTTCATTGCTCAACTTTTTCGTCGGCGCACTGCATTTTCCGCTAACACCGCGAGGCCGCATACCTAGTCAATTGAGATTTACACCCTCAAAAATTGTATTTTTTAGTCGACATGATATGATTATTTAGATTTATTTGTTTTATTCATTCACTGAGGCGAATTCATGAACAAATGCAATTTTTTGTATTTTTTAGTGGCTTTGCTGCTTTGCGGTAATCATCAAGCAACTGCGCAAACCACAACAACTGGTGAGACAGTTGTTCTTGTTGGAGGGACGGCTCGAGGCGTGCCACTACATAGGGATGCCCGCCAAAGCCGATTTGGGTATGCCGATCCAGGAACATTCGCTGAAATTGTCGACAAGAATGAGGACGGGAACTGGTTTTTAGTGAAGCTAGATTCTGCTCAGGCTTGGGTTCTTTCGCGATACACCAAGCCTTCCGCGGCGATTCAACCAACTTCACCACCGTCGATCGACTATTCGCGTCTACTCGAAGCTGACTGTAGTGGATCAAACAAGCGATTGTTGAGCAATTCACTGTTTGCAATTTGCCAAGATGTGGAATGGCGTGTCCCCGTTTGGGTGGCGTATCTGATGAGAGGTGACGAGTTAGATGGTCCGGGAGAGCGTCACCGCTCGTCTTGGGAAACAGACAATCGGCTTACACTGTCAGGTCAGGCAAACGATCGCGTCTATGCTGGCTCAGATTTTCACAAAGGGCATCTCGCGCCAGCACAGGCTTATGTCCGCACCCAAGCAGCTGTCGATGGCACCCACATTTACACCAATGCCGTACCGCAGTTTGGAAGCATCAATTCTGGCGCATGGTCAAAGTTGGAAGCGGCCGTGCGCGTAATGGCAAAGTCAGGCGCAGATCTATGGATCGTCACCGGAAGCCTCTTTGTACCAATCGATCCCAGATGTCAGAAGAACCGGCCGCCTTTGCGTTGCCTCACAGTCGACACCAGCGGTCGACCAGACAGCCCTTCAAACAAAATGCGCGGGAAAATCGCTGTTCCGTCGCACACGTTCAAAGCGATTCTCTCTCAAAGTGACGGTCAATGGAGTGCACGCGCTTTCATAATGCCGAACATACCGCGCGGAGCCGGACAATTTCGTAACTACCGGTTCAGTGTAGACACTCTCGAAGAGATGCTAGGCATCGATTTGTTTTCAACTTTGCCAGATGACATCGAGAACAAAATTGAAGAGCGTGCCACACAACTAACTCGATAATTTAATGGAGTTCAAAATGTATCTTGATATATCAAAGGACTATCACTTAAAGAAATATTGGCAGATATGCAGCCTCATCATAGGCCTAGCTTTACTAGTGGTGATTATATCACTGCATAGCAACGCCCCTTCCTCCACCGATACCGATAGTGTATCAGCGTTAGAGCCGCTGTTATTTGTCGTAGATCCAGTGCAAGCAGCCATCAGCACTCTCGGTGTCTTATTTATCATTGCCCTTTTTGTTGAACGTGCAAATGAGGTTTTTGTGTCCAGTACGCGACTGCTGGTACGAAAACAAGCTGAGCTAGAAATCGCAGCCATTGAAGCGGAACCTCTTGACGACGCATCAAAAGCAAATCTGGCACAGGCAAAAAAGACATTGCTCGCTTATCGGACCGGTACCCGGCTCGTAACAATGACTTTTTCCGTTATTGTTTCCACTCTATTGGCGCTTGCAGGAACGCGTGCCCTCAGCCCACTATTAGAAGTTCAATTTGATGCACTGGCACAGGTTCAGTGGGCAGCGTTACAGTTCGTGGATATTCTGTTGACGGTTGCAATTATCAGCGGTGGTAGCAGCGGTATCCATACGCTTCTTTCGACCATAACTGACCAATTTCCCAACAAGCAAAACTCCATCGACGCACAAACTACTCCTGGTTAGGGCTGCAATACGTTGCAACACCAATAGGAATCCAAACACGCCGACAATTCCTCCACGTTCAGAGGTGCGCATGCGCTGAAGCTACACGTCCCGACCGCCTGGAAGCACTGGAAAGCGGCAGCCCGATGATCGGGCATAATTCACCGAAACGAAATGGCGGTTGACATTTAGTGGAGACCCGAATGGAAAAACCCGAAACCGAATTACGTGTAAAAGTAAAACAAAACCCGATTGATAACATTATCTCCACCGTATTTGACATATTGAATATTGCAAATAAAAACAACGTTGTTACGCTGTTGCTAGCCACTATTTGCATAAATTTGGTGGGATACTTCTACAATTGGGCTGTCTTCTACCGATACGGTTTTTCCTATGCAGACTTTGCCGCTCCATCGGATTTCATTTTGGGTGCGTTGAACAAACCCCTTGTCCTCTTTTATTCGCTCAGCATAGCAGTGCTAGGCGCTTTCGGCATTATGTGGAGCAGATTAAAATCCAACTTCGATGAATCTGATTACATCCCCAAAAGTAGGTTTGACAAAATTGCTTGGTATTTTTGGGGGCGAAACCTTGATTCCGACACCCGCAGGAGACAGCTTACAGCGTTCTCAGCTACTTATTTGATCTGCGGAATCATAATTGTCCCAATGGCGGCCGGTTACTTTTTAGGCTCTGGAGATGATTCAGAATTCCGTTTTGTTTGCGAGACCTACCGAGGCGACAAGAAGATCGCAGCTATCGCTGTTGGCACACTTAGGTCCTCCACGGGATCACATTTCCTAATTACCAAAACGGGAAGCGTCTCCATGATTATTCCAAAAAGCTGCGTAACAAGCATAGAAACTGATTTCTGAATTACGCGTTCAGGATCTTCAAATGCCCCCCGACGTCCCGAAATAGTCCCGAACTCACCTCTTCAGGCACGTCTTTGAGCTGATTTTCGTGAAGATTTTCAGGGATTTGCGGGTTTGGGCCAGAAACCTCCCAAACCAGATGCGCTACCAGGCTGCGCTATACCCCGACGCCTGATTGCGCGGGTTTATCCGCGTTCGGCCGGGGCGTCAAGGGAGAAGACAAACGGACGAGATCGCTGTGGATAGGCTGATCAGAAGACGTTCAATTTACGCCCTCCCCCTACTCCGCCCCCATCGACGGGCTTTCCACCCTGTCCCCGGCGGTAATCCCGAGCTTCTTCGCAATCCCCGCATTCACCTCCAGCACATATTGCGCCGGGCCGTCAGAGGGGATGGCGTCGAGGGAGAAGGGTTCGGTGTCGGCGGCGATGCTGACGATCTTGCCGTTGGCGCCGATATAGATGATGTCGAGCGGCAAGGGCGTGTTCTTCATCCAGAAATAGCGCTGGCCCTCGCCCTCGAACAGGAACAGCATGCCGTGGTCGGCGGGCATTTCCTCGCGAAACATCAGCCCCATGGAGCGCTGCCGGTCGGTCGCGGCGATTTCAACCTCGAAGCGATGCTCCGTGTCTCCGGAAAAGACGAACAGGGTCTCGACCGGAAGGCCCTTCTGGCTTTCGTCGGCAAAACCGGGTGCGACCGGGGCCGCCAGCAGCAGGACCAGACCGACAAAGGCAGCAAGCCGCGGAAGATGGGAGTTGAAATTCTGAAACCGCATACGTCGCCGCCTGTCATCTCGTTATGCGCCAAGCCCTCATATAGGCATAGATTTCTTGAACGCGCATCAAGGCGACATCATGGTCGTGCGCGGCGGCACTTGAAACGGCAAGCAACCGCTTAGCAGGGCAGTCCGGTTCCCGTCCGGGCAGTATTCAGATCAACAGCGCGGTCTTCACGTCGGCGTGGGGTCCGCGCAGGTGCAGCACGATCTGCTTGAAGATATCTACGGGCTTGTAAGGATATTCGATGATCTCGTCGATGCCGCAATCCATGATCGCCTCGCGGATGCCGCCATGCATGTTGGGCGCCGCCAGCACCACGTATTTCGCGACCTTCTCGTCGGCCCGTCGCTCCTTCAGGTCTTCCAGGTAAAAATGCACCGGCTGGCTGTAGACCAGAAAGACGATTTCATCCTGCTGGGGGGAAAAACCGTTGCCCTTCAGGGCGTCCTCGCGCACCGTGCGCACTTCGCAGCCAAGGTCCAGCAAGGCGGTGTTGATCGGTGCGACCAGCTGAATGTTGTTGGAGACCATCGCAACCCTGACCGCGCCCCGGTTCACCTTTAGTCCCAGGAGCTGGTTTTCGATCACCTGCAGCCTGGCCCGGTTCATGTCCTCGATCCGCTTGACCTCGCGCAGCCGGCTTTCCACCGTCGCCAGCAACAGGTCGTAGTCAATCGGCTTGGTCAGGTAATCGTCGACCCCCATGCGCTTGCCGGCGATGATGTCCTCGCGCGTCGCCTTGGCGGTCAGAAAGATGAAGGGAACGGTGTCCAGCTCGCGATATTCGCGCCGGACATGCTGCAACAGCCCCGGCCCGTCCAGTTCCGGCATCATCATGTCGCACAGGATCAGGTCCGGCCTGCCGGCCTGAAGGCATTTGATGGCCTCAATGCCGTTCATGGCCGTTTCGGCCAGATATCCCGCCTCCTCCAGCTCCTCGGTGAGGTCTTCCAGGAGATTGGGCTCGTCTTCCACGCACAGTATTTTGAGTTTTTGTTGCATCTGTCTTCTCTTTTTGATCAGGCAACCGACCGGACCTGTTCGTCCGGAAAGTCGCTCCTTTCAGGCAACCGGATCACGATCCGGCTGCCTTCGCCGACCTTGCTGTCGATGTGAATCTCGCCGTTGTGCAGCTCGATGGCGCGCGCGGCCATGTTGAGGCCGATGCCGGTTCCCGGAATGCCGCTCGAGGTGGACGCCCGGAAATACTTGTCGAACACCTTGCCGATTTCAGGCTCGGGAATACCGACGCCCTGATCCGAAACCGCAATTTCGATGACACCGCCGGTGACCGCGCCGGTGATCGAGACCCGGGCGGCGTTGGGTGAATATTTGACGGCGTTGGACAGGAGGTTCTCGATGCACAGCTCAACCAGCTTTTCGTCGAAGTCGTAGCTGTCGGGCAACGCCGAGACATCGATTTCGATCGCATGGGTGGAGCAGGCTTCGGTAAAATTAGCGCAGATCCGCTGAACCGTGTCCCGGAACGGCTGCCGCCGCCTGTTCAGCTCCAGACCCTTTGTCTGCGCCAGCGAGAAATCCAGGAAACGGTTGATTAGATATTGCATGCGGGAGACAGATTCGCGGATCTTGCCGAGCCGGCCGTACAGTTTTTCCGGCGCCATTGTGTCCCTGCCGCGGAGAATCCTCTGCGCGTTGCTGTCGATGATCGCCAGCGGCGTGCGGAATTCATGCGAGGCCATGGAGACGAATTCGCGCTGCATTTCCGTCAGCTGCTTTTCCTGCTGCAACAACTTGACCAGCTCATCGGTGTGCTGGCGCAGGTTGTTTTGCTGCTTCTTGTATTCGGTGATCTCGGAAAAGACGGAAATGATGCCGCCGTCGGTCGACCAGGAATGGGAGATCCGGTACCACTTGCCGTTCGGAAAACACCGTTCCAGCCACGGAACATCCGGATCCATGATGTCCTCAAGGCTCCTTTCCGGATCGTCTGGAAAAAGGCAACACATAAGGTTGGTGACCGTCGCCCCGGTGCTGACATAGCCGGTGATGTTCGGATGAATGGTCTTCATCTTGTCGTTGGCAAGGACGATCCGTCCCGTGCTGTCCGCAATGGTCATGCCGTCGCGTATGCCGTTGATCGCGTTCAGGAGAAGGTCCCGGTTCTCCATGAGCTGCTGGGTCTTGTGGTCCAGCCGGTGGGCCAGCTCCTGCCTGGCTGTGAGCAGGTCCCGCTCCTGGCGGCGCGCCTCGGTCACATCGCTGTAGAGCGTTACGAACCCGCCGCCGGTGATGGGGGTTCCCTGAACCCGCAACACGGTTCCGTTGGGACGAACCCGCTCAAAATCATGCGGCTCGAACAGGCGCGCTTTTTCCACCCGTACGCGGACCTGCTCGTCCGGGTCACCTGGGCCATAATCACCCCGCTCGGCATTGAAACGGAACAGTTGCTCCAGGTTTGGACAGAGGAGCAGGACATCGAAGGGAATGTCGAGAAGCGTCTGGGCGGCTTCGTTGACCAGAAGAAGATCGAGGTTCTCGTCGACAACCGTAAGGCCCTGATGAACCGTTTCCATCAAACAGTTCAACAGGCTGGTGTTGTCGCAACCTGTCTTCACAAAATTCGTCACGGCACTTGTCGCCTATCGGGTCATTTACCGTGACTATTTTCAGATCCGATTTGTAAAATAAGACATAACCCAACGTCAGAATCCAGGTCCGACTTCGCGATCAAGCAACAACGACAGTGGACCAAACGCCAATCACGACAACTTGGAGTACTTTTACTTAAAAACAGCGACCGGAAGATGCACCCTTAAGGCCAGGCCAACAAAAAAGGCCGGAACAAGTCCGGCCCAAGGGAATGCGCAATGCAATGTCAGTAAGGGGTCAATGGGAGGCCGGGATGTGGGTACCCGTTCCCACCGGCCGGATTTCTGCGGCCATACGGCCTTTGGGGCCTTCGCCGAAGCGGACCAGAACGTCCTGGCCGGGCCGCAGCTCGGTGATGCCGAAGCGGCGCAGTGTCTCCATGTGAATGAAGATGTCTTCCGACCCCTCACCCTGGGTCAGGAAGCCGAAGCCCTTGACCCGGTTGAACCATTTCACGGTAGCCTTCTCAAAACCGCTTTCCGCGACGACCTGGACATGGGTCCGGGACGGCGGCAGCTGCGAGGGATGTGTTGCGGTGGTCTCGTCCATC
The DNA here is from genome assembly GCF_023156505.1 of Roseibium sediminicola. Taxonomy (GTDB): domain Bacteria; phylum Pseudomonadota; class Alphaproteobacteria; order Rhizobiales; family Stappiaceae; genus Roseibium; species Roseibium sediminicola. The sequence goes on from NZ_JALNMJ010000004.1 coordinate 57,351, forward strand.
GACAGGATGCGGAAGGCCTGCAGACCGCGTGGCCGGTCCAGGACTTCGCAAACGACCCGCGCGCCTTCATAGGCCGTCTGATAGCCGTCCCGCCTGAGGCAGGTGACATGGAGGAGGATATCGCCCTCTCCGCTGTCCGGCACGATGAAGCCGTAGCCTTTGCCGACATCGAACCACTTAATCGTTCCGGCAATCTCGAATACGTCAACGGCAACATCTTCCGTCAGTGCTTCGAGTGCGCGGGGTTCCCGTGCGGTTTTGACCCCCATAGCCCTTTTGTCCCGTTTTTTGGTCCGCATCATTCAGCTGAAGACAAAAATCGACTCGCCTGTCAGCTGATTCCTAACAAAAGGATAACATTGTGCTTATGGACGAGAAGGGAAATAAACGGACTAACCACAGACCATTTACGGAATATCCGGCTGTTCTTCCCGAAATTTCGCAAATGTTTGAGCTAAAGGCGTGCGAATGACTGTTGACGCCAACGAATCGAGCGGCGTTTCTTCGGCATTGAGAATCACCAGCTCCGCGCCGGCCTTAACCGCGATCGCAGGCAATTGCGCCGCCGGATGCACCACCAGCGAAGAGCCGAGCACCAGAAACAGGTCACAGTCCTGCGCCGCCTCGGCCGCCTGATAGAGCGCCTCCTCCGGCATCTGCTGTCCGAAACTGATCACCGCCGCTTTCAAAAGACCGCCGCAGTCTCCGCAGCGTGGACTTTGACCGGCCTCCACAAAAGACAGCTGGCCCTCAAGTTCCGCGCGGGCACCGCAGTCCAGGCAGGTGGCATATGTGGAATTGCCGTGAATTTCGATAAGCCGGTTCTGCGGAAATCCCGCCCTTTGGTGCAGCCCGTCGACATTCTGGGTGATCAGGCAGGTCAGGTGTCCCGACGAGGCAAGGGCTGAAAGCGCAAGATGCGCGGCGTTCGGCTCCGCCTTGTCGAAAAAGTCCCGCATCTCGAAGCGCCGGTCCCAGTCTTCCAGCCGGCTGGCTTCGTCCGCAACGAAGTCCTGGTATTGAATCGGCTGGCGCCGGGACCATATCCCGCCGGGTGAGCGGAAATCCGGAACGCCGGATTCCGTCGAAATCCCCGCCCCGGTCAGGGCCACGATCCGCTGGTAGGAACCGTTCGTGAACTGTGCCACAAAGTCCTGCGCTTCGGGCAGGCTGGTTATCGTTGTCATCGACCGGTTCCCTGCCCTGACACCCATCTCCCTCGCCTGAGGAAAAGGATTAAGACATGCGTTATCTGCACACGATGGTCCGCGTGACCAGCATTGAAGACTCGCTCGATTTTTATTGCAACAAGATGGGCATGACCGAGGTCCGCCGCTACGAAAACGAGAAGGGCCGCTTCACCCTGATCTTTCTCGCCGGTTCCGAGGATGTCGAAGCCGGCAAGGCCAACGCCGCGCCGCTTCTGGAGCTGACCTACAACTGGGATCCGGAAGAATATTCCGGCGGCCGCAATTTCGGCCACCTCGCCTACGAGGTCGATAACATCTACGAGTTTTGCGAAAACCTGCAGAAAAAAGGCGTCACCATCAACCGTCCGCCGCGCGACGGCCGCATGGCCTTCGTTCGTTCGCCGGACAACATTTCCTTCGAGCTGCTCCAAAAGGGCGAAGCGCTTGAAATCAAAGACCCCTGGGCCTCGATGCCGAACACCGGCGAGTGGTAACAGGACGAGGTTTTCAACAGACTGGGGCCCGGATTTCCGGGCCCTTAAAAAATTGTCGCAAAGGCTCTTGCGGGCCAAACCATTCCCGCCTATAAGCCTCCCCACGACGCAGCCGCGTCGACCGCGCGCCCATCGTCTAGCGGTCTAGGACGCCGCCCTTTCACGGCGGAAACACGGGTTCGAGTCCCGTTGGGCGTGCCAGTTTTTTCCGGCACAAAACAAGTCAGTTGATACAGCGCTGCCGCTCAGGCCGCGCCGGGAGAAACATATCTCCCCTTGACCTGCTGCGCCGGATCATCCTTGCGGAACAGCGTCCGCCCCGGAAATTCCTTCTGATAGAATTCGGTGATCTTTGCGGCCGACGGACCGGCATAGTCGACCCGGCCATTCGGGAAAAAGACATCCAGGTCGTCATCCTCGTGCCTGGACGCATAGGTCTCCTGGGAGCCGTGCAGGACCATGGTCACGCCAATGCGGCCATTGACGAAGTTCTGCACGTCGAAAAACTTCGGCGAGCGGGCATGGGTCTGCCCGAGACGGTCTTCCTTGACCCGCACGATATCGGCCGGCGCCGCCATGTCGACAATGCCGTACAGGTCGAAATCGCCATGAATGCATTTGCCGGCGGTGATCAGCGAAGATGAGGAAAACTTGACACACCCGTAATAGGGATCGTCCGGATTGCGCTCGAGGAAATAAAGACCGCCGCCGGGAATATACGTCATCTGTTTCTGCTTCTCGTAGGTCGACATCTCCGGCCGCAGCTGGCTCGAAAAGGCCCGCCAGGCTTCCATCGCCTTGGCGTATTTTCCGTCCGTATAGGCGCGCTCGCCGACCATGCCGGGATCGACCACGAGACCGGCAATGCAGCCGCGCTGTGCTTCCGGCACCCTGCAGCCTCTTGGAACAACATCGAAATCAGCGGTCTTGGCCTTGCAGTCGAGCCGTTTGGGAGAGGCGTAAGGCTCCCCGATATGCTGCAGCGAGGCCGTGTTGGTGCGCCGGACCAGAATGGCAACGTTGTAGAGCCGCGCCGCAGCGAGGAAAACGCCGACATGCTCCGGCCGCATATGTTTCAGAATATCCGCTTTTCCAGCCATCAGGATGTCTCCGCCGGTCGTGGCACCCGGTTCATTCGTCGGCCAGTTCATCGGGCCGTTCACTGCCCCCAAGGTAGCAAAACGCGCTGACTGCCGGGGGTGATTCAGGTCACAGAAATCAATTTGGGCCAGCGATTTTGTCGTCAACAGCTCGCCCCATACCGAAAACCCGGCACGTGAACGCAATTCTATTGCAAAAGACATCACATTTCGTTCAATCCCTTGCAGCAAATGGCAGGAACATTGCGCTCACAAGTGGTGTTCCGAAACACGATTGCGTATAATCGCATCCTGATTTGACAAGGGCGACTTCGGACAGGGCCGGAGTGGCCTCGCGTCGTCACAGGGGCAGCACTTCCTATTTCAAGTTCCTGTGACGCGGATTACAGAACCGTAATGCCATTCGAGGTAGCTCTTTAGACAAGAGGACACAGACCTCGCTTCAAGATCGGTCCAACCGACAGGCAACAATGATCTACGAGAGGACAGGACATGTTCAAACGATTGATCGCCGTGCTGGCAATTGTACTTGCGGGAACAGCACCGGCCCTTGCGAAGCGCGTTGCCCTTGTGATCGGCAATGGCGCTTACGAACACACCGTACCCCTTCCCAACCCGGCCAATGACGCCGAACAGATGGCCGCCAAGCTGCGCGCCCTCGGGTTTGAAGTTGTTGCCGGCCAGGACCAGACCTACAGCGACATGCGCCGGTCTGTCATGAATTTTGCCAAGAAGGCTTATGGCGCCGAGATCGCGATCCTGTTTTATGCCGGCCATGGCCTGCAGGTTGCCGGAAAAAACCACCTCGTGCCGATCGATGCAACGATCGAGGACGAAACATCGCTCGATTTCGAGACCATCACGGTTGACTTCATCATGCGCCAGATGTCCAAGGACGTAAAAGTGCAGATGGTGTTCCTGGATGCCTGCCGCGACAATCCGCTGGCACGCACTCTGTCCCGCCGCATGGGCCCGAGCCGCTCCGGAAGCGTCGGCGCCGGCCTGGCGGAAATCAAGATCGAGGAAACCGGCGGTGAAGGCTCCGTGATCGCGTTCGCGACCAGCCCGGGCGATGTCGCGCTTGACGGCGATGGTGCCAATTCTCCGTTCACAACCGCGCTGATCAAGCATATCGACACGCCGAACGCATCGATCCAGACCGTCATGACCCGCGTGACCGGCGACGTTTATGAGGAAACCGAAAAGCGGCAGCGCCCCTGGGTGAACGCCTCGCTGATCGGCGAAGTCTTCCTGAACAAGCGCTCGGTGGCACCGTCGACCACGGTTGCCTCGCTCGGCGACACGGCTACGTCGACGCCGCCGGCCCCGGCAGCCACCTCAACCGCCACCCAGTCGGCCATTGCCTGGGAACGCGAGAAGCTGATCTGGGAAACCGCCAAATCCAGCAATACAGTGGTGGATTACCAGGCCTATCTGGACGCGTATCCGAGCGGTCTGTTTGCTGACTTTGCACGCAACTCGATCAAGCGTCTGAGCAGTGCCAACCAGGTCGCTTCCGTGAACCCGACCGCTCCTGCCGGCACCGCCGCGGCGGCCGGCAACCCGGTTATCGCCACCCTGCCGGATCCGCAGAAGGCCATTCCGGGCACGGAAACAACCGAAGCTGCGATGGGCTGGAACCGCAATTCGCGCCGCGAAGTGCAAACCCGCCTGAACCTTGCCGGTCACGACGTTGGCCGTCCGGATGGCGCCTTCGGCCCGAAGACACGCGCAGGTGTCAGCGCGTGGCAGACCGCCAACGGCATCGTTCCGACCGGCTATTTCACTGCCGCGCAATACGCCCTCCTGACCACGCAGACGGCGACGCAGTATTCGGCCTACCAGGCTGAAGTGAACCGCAAGCAGCAGGCCGCGGCTGCGTCCCGCAGCACCACGACCCGCCGGACCAACACGACGACGACCACCCGCCGCACCAACAACAACTCCGGTGGCGGCGGTGTTAACCCGGCCGGCGCTGCCTTTATCGGCGGTGTCGTCGGCGGTATCATCGGCGGTGCTATCGGCCGCTGATAACAAACAACATGAAAATGACGGCCCGGCTTTTGCCGGGCCGATTTGTTTGTGCGGGACGTCAATGTCCCCGCGCATCACTTCAGATGCAGGCTGACCCGTTTCAGTTTTGACGATCTGGCTTCGTCGAGAATGCGCACGACCTGCTGAAAGTCCGTCTCCCTGTCCGGGATCAGCAACGCGTTGGCAGCGCCCAGCCCCGCTAACCGGTCCAGTTCCTCTGACAGGCGCTCCAAGCCAAGATCGACGCCGTTGACGGTCAGTTGCGCCTGTCCGGTGCCATCCCCGCTTCGGACGATGATCAGAACAGCCGGTGTTTTGGAAGGGCTGGCGGTCTCGGTCCCTTGCCCTGGCGCTGATCGACCGAGCGAGACGTCGAGTGGCCGCCAGATGCCGAAGGTCGACGACAACAGAAAAAACATGATCAGAATGAAGATCACGTCGATTAGCGGCGTCAAGGGAATGCGCCTGCGTCGGGCTACCGGGCTCTGTATCAGGATCATCGGCAAACTTACCGCATGTTGCATCGGACAGTCGTCATGCCGGTAGTGTTCCCCATATCCGCGTTGACCTCAATCGCATTTGTCAAATTGACCGCGGCGCCGCATTTCCCTAGCGTGATGACCAATTGGAACAATCGGTACCACCGCATATGAATTTCGCCTCCGGCACCAGACGATCGGCACGGCGGGACTTGGGTCCCGGTCTGGGAGTGGTGCTGTTTTTCATCGCCGCCTGTCTTTGCCTGCCCGGGCAAGCCCAGGCCGGCCTCAGGGTGTGCAACGGGTCCGTCGACCTGGTGAATGTCGCCGTCGGCTATGAAACCGATGACGGGCTGCGCACCGAAGGCTGGTGGACCATCACCTCCAATGCCTGCAGCCAGATCCTGCAGGAGCCGCTCAAAAACGCGCGCTACTATCTGCACGTGGCGGACGGCTTCGGCGAAAGCCGGCTGGGCGGCGACATTACCCTTTGCATTCGCGAGGAAAAATTCGTTCTCTATGACGGCGATCAATGCTGGCAGCGGGGACTGATCGAGGCCGACTTCTTTCAGATCGAGACCGAAGGGGCCGAGGACTGGACCGTTCTATTGTCCTATGATTGACCCGGTACCGAGTCTGGCCGGCCGCTGTTAGGATAAGACTGAGTTTTGCATCTGGGGGATGTCGATGCGGATTTTGATGTGTTGGGTTTTCGCGATCATTTTCAGCCTTGCGGGCGCGGCCCAGGCACAGGATCTTTCCGGCAAGATCAGTCTGGAACTCAATCAGCTGCAGCCGATCGAAGGCGGAGGATGCCGCATGTCGATCATCGCCACCAACGGGCTGGATCGTCCGATGGACCAGCTGACCCTGGAAATGGTGGCCTTTGACAAGAACGGGCTGGTCGATCAATTCCTGGGCCTGAAATTCTCCAGGATTTCAGCCGGAAAGACCAAGATTCTCCAGTTCGCCCTGGCCGGCAAGGCCTGCGACAGCCTTTCCAGGCTGCATGTCAACAACGTCACCAATTGCGTTCCGCCCAGCATCACCGATGTCTATTGCCCCGACCTGCTCGATCTGAGCAACCGCACTCCGATCCAGTTCGGCGACTGATGTTTCTTGAAGCCTTGAACGGATCACTGCGCGCATGATGGAAACCGCGACATCACTGTTGGAACTCGGGGGACCGGTCGTCCTCATCCTGCTGGCCATCTCCGTGGCCGCGCTGGCGGTCATCCTCGCCAAGGTGTTCCAGTTTTCCTCCGCCCGGGTCGGACGCCACGCGCAGGTCCGCCAGGCAGTGTCCCAATGGCGCTCCGGCAATCGGACCAAGGCGGCCCAGAACCTGCTGAAGGACAGGTCCCTGTCCGCCGCGCTGGTGCGCAGCGCCATGGACGCCATTCAGATGCTCGACCAGCAACCGCTCGCCAGCCAGGAACGCGACATTCGCGAGGAACGCCTGCGCGAGGAAATTTCCGCCCGTGCGGCCGACCGCCTGTTTGGGCTTGCAAGCTGGCTGAAGGCGCTTGATCTCGTGACACAGATCGCCCCCCTGCTCGGCCTCCTGGGCACGGTTCTCGGCATGATTGAAACTTTTCAGACCTTGCAGGATTCCGGAGCCTCGGCCAATCCGGCCGCGCTTGCAGGCGGCATCTGGGTGGCGCTCTTGACCACCGCCTGCGGCCTTGCCGTCGCCATCCCCGTCTCGGTGGCCGTAACCTGGTTCGAAACGCGCCTGGAAAAGGAACGGGCCGCGCTCGAAGTGCTTTTGACAGGTGTCTTCACCGCCGGCGCTGGTGCGCCGGAAGCTTCCGTTCCGGTCAGCGGGACACCTTGAACGCCGCGATAGAATAGACGCCGGGCTCGGAGAGTACGGTGGCGACGCGGCTTGGCGGCAGCGTTCCAAAGCGAGGTGGCTGACGTGACACCGGCCGGTTCCAGATGGCCAGCACAAGCGCGGTTTCCTGGTCTTCCGCCGACTTCAGCACCACCGGCACCTTGAAGCGCCAGGCGCCTGCGGTGGTCGCGCTGGAAGCTGGCAGCAGGAAGTCACGTCCGTCGTGGATCTGCCCGGCATCGTCGATCAGGTAAAGCTCCGGCGGTCCCTTGCCGCCAAGATCCAGACCGGCCTCTTCCGCCGCCGCGATCCGCGCCAGCGGCAGGTCCCGCTGGATCAGCCCAGTCGTCAAGGTTCCACTTTTGACGACTGTCTTGTCGAGTTCCACAAGCCCCGCAGCCTCAATGCCCTGGGACACACCGAGCGCATTCAGCAAGGCGCATTGCTGCTGAGTGACCAGCCGCAGCTGGATCGCGGCCTCGAAACCCTGGTCCGCCTTGAACCTCTGGTCGAAGACAGCAAAGGCCCCGATCCCGGTGCCAAACGCCGTGACCTCCGCGCTGTCGGCGCCGGCCGACAGGACGGAGAGATGGGCACAATCGCCGAAATCGTAATTCTTGACGTAGCTTGTGATGTTCGCCAGCGGATCGATGGTCGCGACTTCAACCGGCGGCACGATTTCGGCGGGGCGAGACGGCTCGTCAATCGATGGCACTGCCGAGGTCTCCGGGTCCGCCGGTGTGAGGGCCGCCACCTCGGTTTCAACCTGTTCGACATCGGTGAGTTGCTGGGTTTCGGGCGCAATCGTGGCGATTTCCGGAGCCTCGACCGGCGTGAGTGTGACTGTTTCGCTTTGCGCTACGTCACCGGCGGTTTCTTCCGCCAAGATCACTTGGGACGCGCTCTGCGGCAGATCGATCCCTGACGGCTCGATGGCGGGCGCAAGTGGTGTGACTTCGACAACCGGGGAAACAACGGTATTGAGATCCTCTGCCTGCTGCCCGGATTGCAATGGTACTTGAGACGGACTGACATCCGTTACCAGCGTACTTTGCTGTGTCAGGGGCTCAAGGGGCTCCGACGCAGCCTCCGCGACCAAGGCAGGCTGAAGGCTGTCCTGAGGCGTGACAGCCGGGAGGGCGGGCTCCGCGACAACGATCGGCACGATGGTTTCGATTGCAGGCTCAATAATCTCAGTGGCTATCTGGCTGGAGGCGGCCGTCTCCGGCAAAAGGATGTTGTCAACCGGCGGCACATCGAGCGTTTCCACCGGCACGGTTTCGACGCTTGGCACCGCTTCCTGTAGGACGGTTTCCGGCTGGAGCGCCGTGACCTCCTCCGACTCGATGATCTCGGCTGCCACGGGCGCGGCCTGCGGCAGCATGGGGGCTTCAACACCCGAGATCGGATCGACAGTCAACTGATCGACCTCTACCGGTTCGGCCTGGACCTGCTCGACCTGGACCGGCTCACTTGGAAGCACCTCCAGGTCGTTGGTCTCCACCGGCTGCACGGGCATCAGCTCCGGCTGGCTCTGTTCCACGAACTCCGTCTTACTGGTCTCCTGGATGTCCAACGGTTGCGGCGTCTGCTCAAGTACTTCCTCGAAGACCGGTCCGCCGGCCTCCAGGATCACTTCGGTTTCCGGCAGAATTTCCGAGGCATCGGCGGACCAGGGCAGTTCCGGCAGACCATAGACCAGAAATGCGAAATGCAGGGCTGCCGACAGGCCAAGCACGCCCGGCCAGACATAGGCCGGGATGTCCCAGCGGCCCTCAAGATTGTAGGCCGCGGCGGTCACGGTCCGCCCGCTTCCACGGTCACGAGGGACAGGCCCTGAAGACCGCTTGATCTCGCCAAGGCTGCCAGTGCGGCAACCGCTTCCATCCGGGTGCGCTTGTCGACCTGAACGGTCAGTCTGTCGCTGGCACCTGCAACGGTTTTCAAATGCGCTTCCAGGTCCTTGTCGTCCAGTTGCCGGCCATCCGCCCAAACGGCACCGTCTCTGGTGAGCACCAACCCGCCCTGAATATTGGACGTTCCGTCCTGATTGACGGTCTCCGCCCAGGCAAAGTCCTCAGGCAGGGGCGGCCGAAGCGTTCCGGCGACAAGCAGAAACAGAAGCAACAGAAACACCACGTTGATCAAGGCAAGGGAACTGTCCGCCTTGCGATGGGGGATCAGTTCCTGCAGATGTATGGGCTTCGTATAGCGCTTCATGGCCGTTCCGGTCCCGGCGGACTGTCCTTATCCGATCACGGCACAATCTTGACCGTGGTCGCGGTCGCCCGCAAGACCGGTGTGTCCTGCAGAAGCTTGTCGAAATAGGCGTCCGCCTGTTTTTCTCGCCGCTTGATCAGATTGCCGGCTATGTCCTCGCCAACCATGGAGATGACCAGTCCCGTTTCTTCAGTCGGGGTCTTCAGGGTCAGAGGCACCACGAAACCCGCACCGCCGTCATCGGTCTGCAGGTAGGGTGTCAGATTGGTCACTTCGCCCTTGCTGTTGATGAACAACAGTCCGAGGCCACCTGTATTGGGATCGTAACCGGATATCCGCCCGGCCATGTTTTCACCGGCCGGAATGACGGTGCGCTGCATGTCCAGGCGCAGTTCCGTCTTCGCATTGCCCTGGGGCGTTGCCCGCAAGAAGGCGATCGCCGGGCACTGGGCATCGGAGACAAGATTCACCTGAATTTTAGCCTCGAAGCCCTGGCTCTGGGTGAAATCGCTGTCAAAGCTGATAAAGGGCGGTGTTCTGGAGGCAAATCCCTCAATCTCGGCCGACCGGCTGGCAATCTCTATGGGCTGCAGATACATGCAATTGCCGCCTTGATAGCCGCTCACGAAATTGCGGATACGGTCTTCCGGTTTCACCGGCTGTTTCGGCGGGTCCTCAACCTGATTGTCCTTCGGCAGGGAAACGACCACCGGAGATTTGTCGACCGGCGGCACAGGTTGTGTCTTCGTGGTGTCAACCGGAGGCTCGGGCGGTGTCGCGACCTGCTCCGTGCCGCCATTGTCCGGCGGCGTTTCAACCGGCGGGGTCGGCAGGGTCGGCCGCGGGGCGACCGGCGCATCGTCGCGTGGCGTTGCAACCAGAACCGGGCGCTGGTCAGGTTCGGGAACCGTCTGCCCGACCAGGAAATAGACCCCGGCTGCGCCGACACCGGCAATCCCGAGCAGGGAGGCAGCCATGAGAACGCGCTTTGCCCAGCTGGTGGCTGGCGGCGGCAAATCCAGCGCGGCCTGTTCCGGCGGGGTCGAGGACGGCCTGATGATCGTGCGGTCTTCCACCTGCCTCTGCATCGGCGCGCCCAGGGTCCAGCCGGCAATTTCCGCCATGTTCGCCGGCCGGTCGGCGGGATTGGGCTGCAGCATGGCTTCCAGCAGAGGCCGGAAGCGGTTGTCGATGCCCTCCAGGGACGGGATCTGGCGCCGTTTTTCAACGATCTGCACTTGCGTGCCGCTCATGTCCACCTGTTTGCCAAGCAGGGCTTCGGCAATCACCAGACCCAGCGAATAAATATCGCTGCGCGCGGTCACCTTGCCGTCGAAAATGCCGACCTGTTCCGGTGAGACATAATTGACCTTGCCGGCAAACCCGTCGCCGATAATCGTCGGACCGCCCGTATTGGCTCTGGAGATGCCGAAATCGATGATCTTGGCCTGACCGACATCGCCGTTCTGAAGAATGATATTGTCCGGCGACAGATCCCGGTGGATCACCTCCCGGTCATGCACGGCCTGCAGGGCCGACGCCAGCCGCTGCAGCAATCTGAAGACGGCCTCGGGTTCGAGCGGTCCTGATTCCAGTCGTGATTTCAGCGACGGACCGCTGACAAATTCCATCGCCAGATAATAGGTGCCGAGTGTCGGTTCCTTGGCGAAGACAAAATACTGCGTCAGAGCATCATGTTTCAGTTTGCGCAGGATCTTGGCTTCGCGCTTGAAGAGGTCCAGGATCATCGGATCCTTGGCGAAATTGGCCAACAGAACCTTGACGGCGACCGGGTCACCACTTTCGACGTCCCGGGCCCGGTACACCGTTCCGATGCCGCCATCCGCGATATGTTCCTCAATCTCATAAAGATTGTTGAGCCGGGTCCCGGCAGGCAGCGATTGCTCGGCTGGACTCATCAGTTGCTGGCTCCTTCACCCGCGGCCATCCTGTCGATGTCCACAATCACGACGGTGACATTGTCCGAACCGCCGCCATCCAGGGCTCCGTTGATCAGGCCATGCGCCGCCAGACGGGCGGCTCCATTCATCAAAAAATTGCCGATCACACTGTCCTCCAGATGGCCGGTCAGTCCGTCCGAGCAAATCAGGAAACGGTCCCCGGATCTCAGATTGCCGGAAACAAGTTCCAGTTCCAGGTCTATGCCCGAGCCAATTGCCCTCGTGATGATGTGCCTGCGGGCGAAGGTCCGCGCCTCCTCCGGTGTCAGCACCTTCTGATCAACCAGTTCCTGGGCTTCGGTATGATCGGTCGTCAGCTGTTCGAGCCGCCCGTTGCGCAGCCTGTAAACGCGGCTGTCCCCCGCCCAAAGACAGGCGAAATTGCGCTGAAACGTCAGCAGGGCGGCAATGGTGGTCCCCATAGGCGCGCCATCGGCGTTGGCGGAAGCCCGTTCGATCCGGTCCTTGGCCACGATCAGACGGCTCTCGAATTGCTCCAGCAGGTCCTCGCCGCTGCGCGGCGCTGTGATGCTGGTCAGGGCATCTCGGACCAGACCCGACGCCATGGCGCCGGCACACAGCCCGCCTGCCCCGTCCATCACGGCGAAAACGCCCTTTTTCTCGTCGACAAAATACGTGTCTTCGTTTTCAGCCCGCACACGGCCGACATGCGTCATGCCGACCGCAAATCCGCGCAGCGTCTCCTCCTGAATTCCGGTCACGTTCGATGATCCTCCGGATGATATCGCCCATGAATGTCCCCTGCCGAAGACTGTTTTGCTTGCTGTGACGAATAATGCTCCGGCAGCATCAACCACCGGAAGGATTCCGCGTCAGGGAGCCCGTTGCATCTGAATGCAAAGACCATCGGACCGGCTCGGCACCAGAAACGGGCGGTAAGCTTGCCTTCCGTTTCCGCCAGAGGCGCGAGCAGGCTTTCTTCCCGTGCCTGCTCCTCGCCCCCATCCTCGGGCACCCCGAGATCCGCCACCGCCGCCTGAAATCCGTCCAGGGTCGCCTCGTCCTGCAAAGCGCTCAGCAGAACCGCCTCAACATGGTCAAACCAGCCTCCGGCAATCTCAGCAGCGCCTTCCCCGGCTTCCGCGACCACAGTCAGCGGATATTCGCGTCCGGCGCCATCCACGCTTGGCATGAACGCTCCGGCTATCGGTCGCGCAAGCGGTCCGGAGGTTTCTGCCAGGTCCACCGGAGACAACAGGAAACGCCAGACAGGCATGGTCATATAGGCCTCTTTCCAGTCCTCCTCGAGGTCCAGCCTGGACTGCGCGAGCCCTTTGATCAGAAAGAGCTCCCACAGTTTCAAAAATCCCTTCGGACAATTGCCGAGCACAAAATCCTTTCGCGCCGGCAGTTTGCCGAAATAGCCGCCGCCCATCTCAGAAACTCGACGGACAGCTGAAATCGGAAATCGCCGACAGGAAGAACGGGTTCGGCGTCGTCCGCAGGCTGATCGTGAAAGAGACCTGCCGTCCGCCAAGTGTCTTTCGTACGACGAACTTGTTCTGTCCCGAGCTCACCCGGTTGGCCTTGATGAAACGGTAGAAGGCCCAATCGCCGTGAATTTCCGTCCTGGAGCGGTATCCGGGCACGTCCGGTTGCATCACCAATATGACACGGGGTGTCGCGGTGTTGCTGGGCCAGTCGAAATTGGCGGGCACAGGTTCAATCTCGGCATTGAAGCCAGGGCCGCGCGTAACGAAGACCACGTTGCCATTGACCTCCAGGCTGGCGGAGTCCGCCTGTTGCGACAGCGCCCTGGGCACGACCTGGAGCCCCACCGACGGAAAGGCGTTGCCGGTCGGGAAAAAGGCCTCCTTGATCAGGTCCGCCCGCTCGAATTGGCGCAACGTGGCGTTGGACAGCCGGTCGGCCTGGGCCACTTCCGGTTTCCAGGTCCAGGGCCGCGTCGACGTTTCAACAAGCCCCTTCAGGTTTTCGTCGAAGAAGCGCTGCATGATGCCGGCCGGCGAGAACAGCTTGGCAAATTCCGTCATCGGCACTTCGGACCGGCCGTTTTCGAACGGGAAGTTCCGGCCGACGATCTGGCGGCACTGGCCGTGGACCTGCGACTTCAGCTTCTCGTTCAGCTGGGTGAAGGACGTTTCCTTGAATTCCTCGTCGAATTCCTTGGCCGCCTGCAGGATCAGCTTGTCGAAAGGCTTGGGAAAGCGCGTCGCGTTGCTGCGCAGAAGCTGCGCCTGGATCTGGACGTTGGAATTGGCGGTTTCGCTGCGCAGGGGATCGTTTGCGACCACAAGAAGATTGTCCAGGATGTTCTTGAAGTTGAGCAGCAGGGCATCGATCTTGCGGTTGTTTTCACCCTCAACCAGCTCGTGGTAGCGGCGGAAATGATCCTCGATCGCCTTGCCCGGAATAATGGTCGCTCCACCGCCGCCCTCAGACCCACCAAGGGCACTCGAAAGGCCTTCCGGCGCAAGCGCCTTGAGCCCAGCTTCCAGGCCGATGCGTTTCAGGCCACCGGATGAATCAAGCACGTAGCGCTGGAAGATCTTTCCCGCCGCTTCCGTCCCGGCATCCGCGGCATTGCCGCCGGCCAGGGCCCCAGAAAGGCCTTCCCTTGGAACGTCCTGGGTCAACAAGGTTTCACGACGCAAGCTTTCCAGCAGCTGGACGACGGGAGACGCCCGGGCGGAGACCGCCTGCAAAGTGGTATAGAGTGGCTTGTCCTCGCTCATGGATTTGAATTTCAGGTTGCCGAGCGCTGTTTCCCAAGCATCAATGAAGTCCTGGGTGTAGAGCGCCAGGATTTCTCCTGGAAGCGACTGGTACTGGTCCGCGAAGGCATCAACTTCGCCGACCTCGCCGAACACCCACTTGTCCCGCTCAAGCTCCTCGCGAATGCCGGCCAGGTTCGGCAGAACCGACAGGTGGAAGCCTGGATAGGTGTAGAACTTGTCAACGACCACCGTGTCGAGCGTGTCGCCGTTGTCGGTCTCAAAGACATTTTCCATATCCGGGCCACCGCGTTGTTCGGCGACCCAGTCTTCGCTGATCAGACCGTTGGCGCGGGATTTCAGAAGCGCATAACCCCGCTCGGCCAGGCTGACCCGGGCAAGTTCCCGCTGAACTTCCGCCACCAGTACTCCGTCGAGCTGATCGGTCAGCGGCCGGCCGCCATAGTCAAGCTCAAGCATCGCGGCGACGTGCAGGTTCAACGGCTGGCGGAAGATCTCGCCTTGAGGCCCAGGGAAACTCTGAACGAAATCGGCCTTGAACGAGTTCTTGATCTCGTCTTCGTCGATTTCCGGCGCATCCCGCGCGACCATGCGGTAAAGCTTTGCAAGATTGTAGAGACGCTCGATATCCTCGCCGCCTGGTCCCGTCCGATTGTCCAGGACGTCGGCCATCTGTTCCTCGATCCGAAGCAGAAGACGCGGTCTCAGCAGGCGCTCCAGCCCGCTTCGATAGGAGGTCACACCGGAGGCTTCAAGGCGCGCACGCTGGCTGAGGCCGAATTGCTCCATCAAGGGCGTTGGGTCGTCACGGCTGTCGTAGCCCGCCGGAAGGGCCCGCAGCTTGTTGAGCACATCCACGGTGCTGAGAAGATCGTCGTCGCGCACGATCCGTTCGCCCAGAACGGTCTCGCCCGAGGTTCGAATGCTGTCGACGGCAAGCGCTGTTTCGTCGATCAGCTGCTTGTTGTTGAGATAGCTCGTGGTCCAGAGCGTGCCGAGCCCGATGGTGACCAGCGCGATGGCTGTATAGGCGGCGATGCGTGTGGCCGTGGCCATGCGTACGGCAGCGCGATTGTGACTGACCCAGCCGGCTTCGCCGATAATCACCTTGTTGAGCAGATCGCGCAGAAAGTAGCTCTTTCCCTGACCAGACAGGGCTGCCGCCTGATATGCGGTACCAAAGGCCTGGCTCATCGAGCCGATGACCCGGTCGATTGCGGTGCCCGTCTGCGTACCGGAGGTGAAGTAGAAACCGCGCAGAACCGCGTTCGGATAATAGCGGCTCGGTTCGAAGATCGCGTTCAGGAAACCGGTCAGCCGGTCTTTCAGCGCGGCGACCTGCGTCGGAAAGCCGTAGAGCATCAGCCGCGCGCGTGGATCGGGCTCCTCCTGTAGCCGGTCGGCCATCTCTTCGTTGAGCCGCTCGACCAGAAGATCGAATTCCGCCGGTGTCTCGGCGACCATGTTCTTGGTTTTTTCCCGGGTCTGAAACGTCGCGCCCCAGACCAGGCTGCGCCGGCTTTCCGGATAGGATCCGAAGAATTCCATGAACCCGGCGATGGTATCCGCCTTGGTGAAGATGACATAGACCGGAAAATCGATCTTCAGCGTCTTGTAGAGTTCGATCAGGCGCGCGCGGATCGCGTCGGCATGCTGTTTCAGTTCCTCGTCAGGCAGCGTCATCAGGTTCTCTAGACTTATCGACACCATGACACCGTTGATCGGCTGGCGCGGCCGGGCCTTGCGCAGAATGTTCAGGAACCCGAGCCAGGCCTCGCGATCATGTTCCTCGTCGGAATCCTGGGTCGTGTAGCGTCCGGCGGTGTCGATCAGAACCGCAGTTTCCGCGAACCACCAGTCGCAATAGCGGGTGCCGCCGAGCCCTTCCAGTTTCTGCGCCTCGCCCTTGCTTCTGGAGCCTGCGAATTTCAGGCCGGAATGCATCAGCGCCGTCGTCTTGCCGGAGGCAGGCGGACCGATCATCAGGTACCAGGGAAGATCGTAGAGATACGTGCGCGCGTTGCCGCTGGACGATTTCAATGTCTTGAGCGCGTCCTTCATGCGCTCTGACATGATCTGCAGGTCTTCTTCGCTCGCCTTCGGCTGCAGGATCTCCTGTTCGAGCGCCCGGTTGGCCTTGATCCGTTTGTAGATGCGCCAAGCTTGCCAGCCGCCAATCAAAAGAACAATCAAAAGCACCAGCGTCAGCCGCACCCAGAGCGGTTCGAAGGGGCGCACACCCGCAATCGCCAGGAAGGGGCCGCCAAACCAGATCAGGGCAACTAGGGCAAGAATGCCGAGGAGAATTGCCGTAATACCGAACCAGAATTTCATCGATACAGCCTTGTTCCGGGTCTAGTTGTTGATCACCAACCCGCCCGACGGCGGCTTCAGGAAAACTTCCACACGACGGTTCAGCGCCTTGCCGTCCCGCGTGGTGTTGGGGGCGATCGGTTCATCCGCGCCGCGCCCCTCCACCTGCACCCGGTCGGGCGTCTGCAGGATCGACTTCATCACCTCCGCAACCGACGTGGCCCGTTCAACAGACAGGTGCCAGTTGGTCGGAAAGCGCGGGTTGTTGCGGATCGGATCGCTGTCCGTGTGGCCGACCACGAGAATCTCTCCATCGACTTTGTCCAGTGTCCGGCTGACCTGTTCGACCAGCAGCTGGAACTCGGGCCGCAAGGTCGCGGCGGCCACATCGAACTGGGCGCGCATGCGCAGCATGATCCCCGGTCCGGCCTGCTGGATCTCGAGTCCGTCGAGACCGGAAAGCTCCGCGGAAACCGTGTCGATCGGCGCGTCTTCGGGCGGTGGCGGTGCCGGTGGCGGTTTGGGCTGATAGCCTTCGCGCGCGAGTTCGATCGGACCGGTCGAGTAAAGCGCCGCCGCGCGGCCCGCGACCACTTCGCTTCCGCTGGCCAGAAGCAGCATCAGGGTCACATAGCCGCCCAGAAGCAGGGATGCGGCGACCGCGGCGACCGACCAGATCGGAACGGAAAACCCCGTCCGTCTTTGCAGAAGATCCAGTCCGCGCCAATGTGGTGACAGGTCGTCGCCCGGACGCGGCCGGACGCGGCGCAGGATCTCATGAAGGTCGCGGCGCTCCCGCTCCAATCCTTGCTGTCCGCCCTGTATCGCCCGGTACTTGCCGTAAAAGCCGAGCGACAGGCAGGCATGCATGACTTCCAGTACACCGAAATTGCGGCCCGGATCCTGCTTGGCCTTATCCAGAAGCTGGAAGAATTCGACACCGCCGGTGGCCTGGCCAAAAAACTGCGTCAGCATGGAATATTGCGTCCACTGATGACGGCCGGCGGACGGCAGGTTCTGGACGATGTCATCGGATGTGGCACAGAGCGCATAGGCGGCGGAACGGATCTGATCGTCGGTGATGCCGGCGCTGCGCAGATCCTTTTCGAAGGTCTTGATGGCGTTATAGACGTCGCGCATCAGTTGATCGAACTGCGCATCGGTCATTGTCAGGTGCAAACGGCCAAGGAGCAGAAGCAAAGGCGCGGCGGCGCGCGAAATCGGATTGCGATTGGCGACCCGTATCTGGTTGATATCCGGCGTATGTGCCAGCTGGCCGGCGCCTTGCGCCGGTGCTTGTGGCGGCTGCGGCGCCGCGGCAGCCGGATCGGGCGGCGGCGTTCTGAGATCAGGCGCCTGTTGCTGGCCATATTCATAGCCCGCGGGGGTCGGCGCATAGGGATCACCCCTGCCCCCGCCGGTTTGCCAGGGGTCCGGCGCGCCCTGTGGTGCGGGCGGCGGCTGCGGTTGACCGGGCGCGGGCTGTTGCGGCGGCGGCTGGGGTTGTCCGCCCGGAGCCGTCGGCCCCGCCGACTGGCCCTCGCTCCAGCGTCCGCCCGGATTGGGCATGACAATGGTTTTGCCCTTGCGCTTGGAAACGCCGAAGGGATCGTCTTCGTCCGACATCAGCGGCCCTCCCTGATGGCGTAGAATTCAAGCTGCAGATCCGGCCAGTTGCCGGAAAACTGAAGACCGATCGCCGAATCCTGGCTGAACTCGCGCCAGAGCGGCGTCGTCTTGTCGAGCCGGAAATAAACCCTGTCGGTCAGCGCGCGGATCTGCGCCGGCGGCACCGGCATGTGGATCAGCGGAATGCCCGGCAGGTTTGAATAGACGATCTGCCGCATCTGGCCGAACGGACCGACCTTGAACAGCTTGGGAAACTCGTTCTGGATTTCGGTCAGCGGCCGCCGTGCCGCGACTTCGATTACGAAGCTTGCCTGAGAGAACAGATTGCGGTCGACCACCGTGGACTTGAAAGCATTGGGGGCAAGCTGTTCCAGCGGCAGCCGGATCGCCCGTCGGTCGTAACCCGCCGACAGAAACGCCTGGATGTCCGCCAGCACCGGCTTGAAGATGTCATGCAGCTTGTCGTGGTCGTAAACAGGATAGTTTCTCGCACGGCGTTCTTCCGTGGCAAAGGTTGCGAGCTCGCCTGCGATCTGCAGAAACTCCGAATAAAGCCGCTCTGGATGCACATAGGCGGATTTGCGCAAGTGCATCAGCAGTGGGTAGATCCTGTTGAGCATCTGCAAGGTCAGATAGTCGAAATTCTGCAGACCGCCGCCGGCGGACGTGTCGGCCGCATAGCGCGCCAGTTCGGTGAGCTTGCGTTCGACCCAGCCGATCACGGCGTCGATCCAGCCGGTCACCGCCGGATGAACATGGCAGGCCAGGACCGGCGGCGCGAAGGCTCCGTCGGTGATGACGATCCGGTCCTTGATTTCGGTGATCCGGGCCACCGGCAGGCAGACCTGGCCCGGATGAGGCGTCGAACGGATCGAATACATCAGCCGCGGATGAGCAACATCGATTTCCTCTTCCTGGCGGATAGCCGAAGTGGAGTCGATGATCGTTTCCCGGTCCTGCACGTAGCGCGTTGCCGCGTCGTCGCGGCCATTGGCCACCTCGACAGCGTTGACGGTGGTTTCGGGAATGCCCAGCCAGACGATCTGCCCGGCAGCGTCTTCCGGCACGTCGATGGCCGGCGGCGGGGTTCCGTCCGCCGGGAAGTTGAAGACTGTGCCATCGGGAAAGATGCCGCGCCCGTAGCGCAGTGCAAAGCGGCATTGCTGACCGACATCCTGATCGATCTCCAGTTCCGAAAATCCCCAGGGATAGGCGGAGGCAAGGCGGACGCGTTCGTCAAGCAGATGTTCCGCGTACCGGTCGCTCTGCTGAAGGTGGTGTGGCCGCAGAAACAGGCCTTCCGTCCATGCAACCTTACTATACCACGACATAAAGGCACCGCTCCCTGAACTCTGTCGGCGCAAACGCGCCCGTCACTTGCAAAACTCTGTCAAAACGTCAGTTCGGCGACCCCATGTCGTCACCGCTCATGTCTTCATAACTTTCGGTGAAATACTGCGTGAACACGCCGACCAGACCATCGTCATAGGACTGCGTCAGAGACGCCCAGCGCTCCTCCATTTTTTCCCAGAGCTTGGCTTTCTGGTTTCCGAATGTGCTCTTGGCGACCTGCCCCTCCGCCTCGACTGCCTTCGGCGACAAGGTCGCTTCGAACCGGGCGGCGGCCTTTTGCATGGCCGCGTAAGTCCACACGTGATGTTTCTGAATGTCCTTGAAGGCCGCGGACATGGCCTTTGAGATCGGCAGATAACCGTCCTCTTCGGCCCGGGGCGACAGCATGGTCTGCAGCGCCATTTGCGCGGTCGGCGAGAATTTCAATGCATTGTTGCCGCTTCGCATGATCAGCGTGCGGTTGGCATTGCGGGTCATCGCCTTGACCTGACTGCGCGCCTGGAGAAGGCCCATCAGATCGCCCGTAATGCCATTGAGAACCGCGCCGAGTTCCCTGGCGAAAGCTTCGGGATCGCGTCCCTTGAGCGCGTCGGGCGACAGACCCGCCCCTTCCGCGAACGCCTTGAGAAAATCGACGGCATCGGCGGAAACCGCCGGCGAAGGGCTCGACGGCGCCAGACTGTCCGGTTTGGGGGCGGGTTCCCCGGTAGATTGCGAAGCTTCGGCTGCCGGTTGGGGCTCGGCTACCTCCCCGGCCGGTTCCGGTTCGGGCTGAGCGATAGGTGAAGCCGCGGCGGGTGCCGACGGTTCGGCGGTCGGCCAGACGGGCGCATCCGCAACCGGTGCCGCCGCAATTGGGGCATCCGGAAAAGGTGATGCGGCCGGTTCCGCCACCGGACTTGCACCGGCAGTGACACTCTCAACCTGAGAAGCGCCCGATGTCTCCATGTCGGGCATCTGGAACAAAGGCTCCGGCGACGGACCGCTGTCTGACGGTGCTGGAGGGAATGCGGGCGGCTGGGCACTCTCCGTGGGGCCTGAAGACGCGGACGGTTCCGGATAAAGATGCGCCTGTTGGGCCAGATGATCGAGCGGGTCGGCCTGAGCCGGACGGGCCTGTTCGCGCGCCGGCTGCTGCGCTTGCGGATCGTAATAGACCGGATCGGCACCGCCGCCGCCATGCCCCTGCTGACCCCAGACGGAATCGGCTGGTGTACCGATGCCCGGATCGAGCGATGGCGGCGCATGGCGCCCTTCCATACCGGCGCCCGGCGATGCCCAGGGCCCGCCTCCGCCCGCGTCGGCGGGGTAAGGCGATTGCGGGGCAGCGGCTCCCGGCCAGGCAGAGCCGGCCGAAACGGGTTCAGGCTGCGGTGTGGTCCAGGGTTGTGACGACACCGGTGACGGAGCGCTAGAGACGGGCGCCTGAGCGGCAGAGGCCTCCAGGGTCACGGCGATGATATAGTCACCGATCATAATCCGGTCGCCGGTCCGCAGGACATGCGCCTTGTCCATCCGTGTCTGACTGCCGTTCAGAAACGTGCCATTGGTGGAGAAATCATATAGGACGAACTGACCGCCTTCGAACCGCACTTCGCAATGCTTGCCCGAGATCACCCGCTGCGGGTCCGGCAGGCTCCAGTCGAGATGTTCATGCCGGCCGATATCGAACCCGCGGTCGGCGCAGCTATAGGAAAGCTGACCGCCGGTATCGAGCCGGTCGACATTCTCGATCTGGAGAGTGATACGCATTCCCGCAGAATTCCCTTATCTTCTAGGAGGTCACCGGCGCCTGGCTCTTGTAGCTTACGACGGGCATGGGGCTGCCGCCGGCAAAAGACAACCCGGCGGACAGGCAGGACTTCACCGCTTCCTGGCGTTCGGCGGGCGCAAGGGACCCGAGCGCGATCATCACCGCGGCATTAACGGCCTTTGCGGTCAGGTCATCCGGCATATCGACCCTGTGTTCGGCGTTGGGGGACAGTGAACCACCGGACCATCCGGCAGCGAATCCGATCCAGACGGCCGCGCTGTCCGCCTTGGCTGCTTCGGCCGCCGCATGAACGGCTGCCCGCGCATCCTCGTCGCCTTCCCGCACCCAGGTCTCGCTGAGTTCCAGAACCTTCCGGTCCTTTTCGCTCTGTGCTCCGTCGAGCCCGGCGACACACTTCATGCCCCACCAGACAGATTCGCGCTTCGGCAGGACATGGGCGAAATACTCGATCGCCTTGAGCGGTTCCTCGCCCTGTTCAAGCTCGAGCGCATACTCCCCCGGAGCAACGTCCCCTGAGGGTTCGCTGACCGAATCGGCCAATTCCGGATATGCCTCAAATACCTGCTTCGCCTTGGTAAAGCGGATACGTGATCCCATCTGCTCTACTCCGTTTGTTGTTCTTGCCGCATGGTTGGGACTGCCGCGTCAATTGATCATCACAAGCCCGCCCTTCAGCTTCAGCAGTGCGCTGCCTGTGACATTGGTCATGGTGCCTTTCGCATTCAGAACAGCCGAGGCCTTCACATCGATCATCACCGATTTTATCTCGATTGATGCCGGCGTCATGGTGATCTTGCTGGCGCCGCATTTGAACTCGATCATCGTTCCGGCTTCCACTTTCCAGTTGAAGCCGATCTTCTCGGTCGTGTTCATGCCGACTTCTTCGGTCCGGTCGACATCTATCTTGGTTTCACGGCAGTTCTTGACGTAGAGTGTCTCGTTGTTCTCGATAACGGTATCCATGTCTTTCTGGGCGTGAACCCCGATGAGCTCCTGGCCTTTCGAGTCGTCCATGACGAATTCGTTGTAACCGCCGCCGCCGACGGTCGAATCGGACTTGATACCGGCCTTGTTTTTTTCACCCGGCAGGGAATATGGCGGCATGTTCTCCGCATTATAGACCGTTCCGACGATGATCGGCTGGTCCGGGTCACCTTCCAGGAATTGTACAATCACCTCCTGGCCTACACGCGGGATATAAATGCCGCCCCAATTGTTGCCGGACCACACCTGAGCCACACGCACCCGCCGAGATTGCGTCTTGTCGCGGTCCCAGTGAAATTCGACCATGATCTGACCGTATTCGTCCACATCGATTTCGCCTTGCCCCACGACTTTTGCCGTCTGGGGTCCGGGAATGCGCGGCTTGCGCGTGACGGCCGGCGTTCGAAAGGGAATGTCGGAGGCCAGCACGTCATAGGTCCCGGTATAGGCCTCTCCCTGCGCGCCGCCGCCTCCGGTCCGGTATTGTTCCGTGATGATCTGGTGGCTCGCGCGGACAACCAGATGTTCCTTGTTCTGCGGTCCGTGGGGGTGGTCCTTCAGGGTGAACAGGCCACCGGCGAACAACCGCGGCACTTCACCGGCCGTCTCGATCCGCTTGTCGGCAGCCTGTTCGGCTTCCAGGCGGATCTTGGACAACGTGGTGCCCTTGTCCTTTTCCGTGTAGCGGCCCGGATAGTCGTAGTGCTCCAGCGAGCCGGCACGATAGGCCGAACCGGCGTCGCGGTCCGCTTCCAGGGACGCGCTCGGCTTCTCGAAATCGTAGTCGTTCATCGCGAACTTGCCAGTGAGGAATCGGCGCGTCGGTACCCAGTGATAAATGTGCTCCTCGTCGCGCTGGCTCTCGCCGCCGATCGGGATGAACGGAATGGTGCTGTCACCGACGATCGGGCTGTAGGACGATTTGGCGTCGGCCAGGATCATGGTGTGTTTGCCGTTTTGGTGTTCGAAGAAATAGGAGATGCCAAACTCTTCCATCAACCGGCGGCAAAAATTGTAGTCCGATTCCCGATACTGGACGCAGTAGTGGATCGGGTCGTAGCTCTCGGTAAGGTTCTTGCGATGATCGGAAAAGTCGTGTTCGCCAAGCACCTCGGAAATGATGTCCGGCGCCGACTTGTCCTTGAAGATGCGGCAATTGGCATTCTTGGTGAGCAGCCAGAACCAGGGTTTCAACGTAAGCTTATAGACGTAATAGGCATCCCTGTAGCCGAGCCATCTCGCATCCGTCAGCAGGCCGTCGAAATAGCGGGTATCGCCGTTGTTGGTGACCACCTTGACGGTCATATGCGTGGCGATGGCCTGATCGAAATCCAGGTCTTCCTTTTGGCTGACGACTTCTATCCGGATTTCAAAATCTTCGCTCAAGCCTTCGTCGCACTCGATGGTGACAATGGAAAGCTCATCCTTGCCAAAGACCGATGTCAGTTCGGCCATTCGCTGTTTCTGTCTGAGTTGTCCTACGGCCACGAAAGCTCTCCTCGGAAATACTGCGGTTCCTGACGGGACAGACCAAAACGCTGTCGTCTTTCAGTACCTATGTCGTTTCCGCAAAAAATAATGTGCTCAAGAACACAATTGTTGCAAATACTTTAGACGACCGACGCTTGTGTGACGGAGCGGCACCGTCTTCCTTCCCCAACTGACCGTTAATTCTCCAAGGAACCCCGAAAACTAATTAGCCCGCTCAGCAACGTCATTCTCGCGGGTCTCCTCTTGCTTCTTCCTCACAAACCGACATACTGACATCAAAACGCACTTTAGTGACTTTCGCCACACTAATATTCCACCGATATGGCACGATACATTTCGAAGCCCGATGCGAAACGCATTCGAACACTCCACCAGGGAGGATTGAGATCGTGACCCAGATGAAAGCCAAGTTTGACCTGAACAAAATGACGCTGCGCCGGATCCTTTTGGCAACAGCATTCACCGTCGCCATTGGCGGCATGGCGCCGCCCGCGTCCGCCCAGGACCCGACCTATTCGGCCGACGAAGTCACCAAGCACTTCAAGCAGCTGAAGACCCGGTCCCTGAAGGCGACAGGCACCACGCGCGCACTGTGCATCGGCACGCGAGACGAGTGCAATCCGAACGCCGCAAAACAGGAAGGCGGCCAGATCGCCGTTACCAAGGAAAATGCCGACGGCGAGGCAACCGCCACTGCCGAGGCCCCGATGGTGGTCGATCCCGAGACCAAGGCAATCGACGACGCCTTTAACCTGTTGGTGTCATTCGAATACGCTTCCGCTCGGCTGAGCCCGGCGGCCAAGGCCAATCTTCGCGAATTCGCCAAGGGCATCAACGATGCCGACATCGCCGGCGCCAGGTTCGTGATCGAGGGCCATACGGACGGCATCGGCTCTGAAAGCTACAACCAGCGCCTCTCCGAGGACAGGGCCCAGGCCGTCACCCAGTTCCTGATCACGCTCGGCGTCGGCCGCGATCGCCTGAAAACCGTCGCCTATGGCGAAACCAGACCCAAGGTTGCCGACGTCAATGATCCGGCCAATCGTCGGGTCGAGAGCAAGCTGGTCCTCGAGCAGTAACAGCCCGAGCATCTGTCTGGCCGGCGCTGGCGCCGGCCAGAGACTTTGAATTTCCCGGCGGGAGGCTCGGGACGGATTTTGGGCGGGGAGCACCAATGAGTTTTGATCCGGACACATACGGCTCCGAAATTTCTCCGGGCGCTGGATGCGGCCCCGATCTTTATGATACCGAGCCGGCCTTTGCTGCTCTGCTCGATTCCTGCGAAGAGCTGCTGCCGGAACGCTTCAGCGAATTTGACCGCTCGGAAATCGAGTTCACCGACATTTTCAAACAGATGGACGGGTTCCTGAAACAGTCCCGGGACCTGCGCCTGCTGATCCTGCTGGCTCAGTTCGGCATTCTCGCAGGCCAGCTTCACACATTCGCCAATGCCGTGCGGATCATGCGTAGACTGCTCGAAAACCATTGGGACGAAGTCCATCCGATGGACGCGGATTTCGGCCATATGGAACGGATCGGCGCGCTCGAGGCGCTCAACAACCGTCCCGCCGTTGTATTGCCCCTGGAAGCCGCGCCGCTTCTGAAAACCCGGCGAACCGGGCCGATCAGTTATCGTGCGATTCAAATTGCGGCGGGTGATACGACCGCGCGTCCCGACGAACACACGATTTCCCTCGGCGCCATCGAAGCCGCGCTGACATCCGGAGAACTGGAACAGGACGCCATTGACGAGGTGCTCACGGATCTGGCGGACCTGCCGGACGAGCTTGAGGCCATTTCCAGCGTCTGCACGGAAAAGCTCAAGGCGGCCGATGCCAAGGCGGCGCCCCCGAATTACGAGGCTCTGTCAATATTGCTTCGGCAAATGAACACGGAGCTCAACACCCGGCTTGGCCGGATCGCGCCGGAAGACGCCGAGGACAGCGACGGCGACACACAGGCGGACACGGGTGCCGGCGCCGCCGACACCTCCCCGGCGGAGCAGCAGGACATTCGCAACGCCGCCCAGGCCAAACTGATTCTGGACGCGGTCGAGGACTATTTCGCCTCACGGGAGCCGTCCCACCCGGCCCTCTTCCTGGTCCGTGAAGCGCGCGGCCTCGTCGGCAAGTCCTATCTGGACGCTCTGAAGATCCTGATGCCGCGCCGCTTCGATGACGTTGCGCTTCTGCTCGGCACCAGTGGCCTGCAACTCTCCAATGACAGGTTGATCGATCTCAACGAAAACGACGATCCGGACCTCGGCGACATCGACGGCTTTTCTGTGCTGGTGATCGAGAACCGGTCCGACGCCATGAAGGGCATCGGCGCCGTCAAGGGCTATTATTCGACCAATGAGCCGACCAGCCCGATCCCGCTTCTTCTCGAAGAGGCCCAAAACATGAGTTCCGGCTCATTCACCGGCCTGCTCAACCTGTTCTTGCGTCCGGAAGGCGACTGAACCGAGTGAGGTGACAGCGAATCGCATTCCCTAGAGTTCCCAGGTTCATTCTTGACACAATCGATCAACGGGTCCTCAATATTCGAAAGAAAAATTTAAACCAGCTATCATGTGACTGTGATCACTTCCAATCCCAAATAATCGAAGTACATAGATACCCAAGAGATCAAACGCAGACATAAGAAAAAAACAAAGACCAACATCGCTGCGTGAGTATTTGACTAAAGCTGGCCCAGTTTTGCGCGGGCCAAGGAAATGAAAGGCAAGTACAATGGCATCGAATAGCGGGCAAAGCTTTATCAAGCGCAACAGACCTCCGAGGGTCCACATTTTCTACGAAGATCCGTTTGACGCGGAACAGAAAGTCGAGCTGCCGTTTGTCATGGGCATCATGGCCGATCTGTCAGGCGACAGCCCCGGTGTCGAAAAACCCGACATTGACGACCGCAAGCTTCTCGACATCGACATGGACAATTTCACCAAGCGCATGGAGGCCATCGAACCCGGCACGACCTTCACGGTGAAAGACAAGCTGTCCGGCGAGGACAACTCCAAGATGAGTGTCCAGCTGCGCTTCAAGAACATGGATGACTTCACTCCCGGCAAGGTCGCCGAACAGGTTCCGGCCCTGAAGAAGTTGCTGGACGCGCGCCGCAGCCTGGCCGCGTTGCGCACCATGATGGACGGCCGCGTTCAGGCGATCTCGCAGCTGGAGGAGCTGACCCGGGATCCGGCCTTGATGGAAGCCCTTGCTCAGAAGATCGAAGCCGAAAGAAAGCAGCCCGGTGATGCATCGGCTGACGACGGCAAAGAGGAGGCATAAATGAGCAACACCGATACCAGCGCCCAAACAAGCGGCGCAGCTGCCGGCGAAGCCACTTCGGAAAACAGTCCCGAAGAGTTTGCTTCGATCCTGAAACAGAATTTCCGCATCAAGGACGAAAACGATACGGCGAACCAGCTGGTTGACAACGCAATGTCGACCTTCCTCGCAGAGGCCCTGTCGGATCAGGCCCTGATCAAGGACGATGTCTACGACACGATCGACGAAATGATCGCCAAGCTGGATGAAAAGCTGACCTCCCAGGTCAACGAGATCATCCACGCGCCGGAATTCCAGAAGCTGGAAAGCGCCTGGCGCGGCCTGGACTATTTGGTTCACCAGTCGGAGACCGATGCAACGCTGAAACTGCAGTTCCTGAACATTTCGAAGAAGGAACTGGCGGGTGTCTTCAAGAGCTATCGTGGTGCCAAATGGGACCAGAGCCCGCTGTTCAAGCAGATCTACGAAGCTGAATTCGGCCAGCTTGGCGGCCAGCCCTATGGCTGTCTCGTCGGAGACTACGAATTCTCCTATGACCCTCAGGACATCACCGTCCTGCGCGGCATGGCGAAGATTTCGGCAGCTGCTCATGCACCGTTCCTTGCAGCGGCCAATCCGCAGCTGATGCAAATGGACAGCTGGACGGAACTGCCGGCGAAACGCGACCTGTCGAAGATTTTCGACACGGAGATCCACGCCCAGTGGCGGACGCTCCGGGAATCGGAAGATGCCCGTTACCTGGGTCTGACCATGCCGCGAGTGCTGGCCCGTCAGCCTTACGGCGCCAAGTCCGACCCGGTCGAGGAATTCGCCTTCGAGGAGGAATTCGGCGAGGACACCCACAACAATTACGCCTGGATGAACTCCGCCTATGCGATGGCGGCCAATGTCAACCGGGCCTACAAGGAATACGGCTGGACGGTCCGGATCCGTGGCGTAGAAAGCGGCGGTCTGGTCGAGGAACTGCCGACCCATGTCTTCGAAACGGATGACGGCGGTGTCGACCAGAAATGTCCGGCGGAAATAGCGATTTCAGACCGGCGCGAGCATGAAATCTCCCGCCTTGGCCTGATCCCGCTGATCCACCGCAAGAACACCGACCAGGCCGCGTTCCTGGGAGCGCAGTCCGTGTTCAAACCGCGCCAGTTCTCCGGACCGGACGGCAAGGATGCGACCGCATCGGACAATCTGTCGGCGCGGCTGCCCTACATGTTCGCGACCACCCGGTTCGCCCACTACCTCAAGGTGATGGTGCGCAACAAGATCGGCTCGACCAAGGAAGCGCCGCAGCTGCAGCGCTGGCTGAACGACTGGATCATGGACTACGTCGACGGCGATCCGGACAATTCGACCGAGGAAACCAAGGCGCGCAAGCCGCTTCGCGAAGCCAAGGTCACGATCGTGCCCGACGAGGAAAACCCCGGTTACTACCGGGCCCAGTTCTTCCTGCGTCCGCACTACCAGCTGGAAGGCATGGACATCGGCATGAGCCTGGCGTCCCGCATTCCGCAAGACGGAAGCTAACACCACGAATTGCCGGAGGGCGGCAGCCCGCCCTCGGCAGGCATCCCAATTGGATGCAAGTCCGGTTCCACCGGGCGGAGGTACAAACAGGCGCTTTGGCGTCCAGGGGTTTGGACCGTGAGGTCCGAGGTAGTTGTCAGGAATATCAGACTAAAGCCAGACCAGCCGGTCTGGCCGTCAACAACCAAGAGGATCTATTGAAATGGCTGTCGATTTTTTTCTGGAACTTGAAGGCATCAAAGGCGAAGCTCAGGACAAGACCCATAAGGACAAGATTGACGTTCTGTCCTGGTCCTGGGGCGCGTCCCAGTCCGGCACCACCCACATGGGCGGCGGCTCCGGCTCTGGCAAGGCCCATTTTCAGGACCTGAGCATCACCAAATATGTCGACAAGTCGACCCCGGTGCTGCTGCAGCATGTTTCCACCGGCAAACACATTACCAAAGGCACCTTGTTCGTTCGCAAGGCTGCCGGTGACAGCCCGCTGGAATATATCAAGATCGAGATGAAGGACATTATCGTCACCAATGTCTCGACCGGTGGCAGCGGTTCCGATGACCGCATCACGGAAAGCTGCACCCTGAACTTCGGTGAGTACAAATATATCTACACCGAACAGAAGCCGGACGGTTCCAAGGGCGCGGCCCCGGAATTTGCCTGGGACATCGCCGCAAACGAAAAGAAATAAGGTTTCGACCGACATGGCTGCCGCGCACCGCACGGCAGCCATGCTTTTTCAAGGCCCCGCGCTTGCGGGTGCAACATGTTTTGAGAACCTTCAGACGACACACAGCTTGAATTCAGGGGTGGCAATCAGCGTGGGCATGGCCGATGGCTAAATCAACCGTGAAGATGCATTCCCCGCTGATGTGGGCGTTCCGGGCAATCGAAGATCCGGACTACAAGGCCGCTCAGGCCCGGCAGAAGGAGGCCTCCAAGGGCCGCAACCTGCGCTCCGGCCGCCGTCTTTCCAGATCCTACGGCGTTTCCGAACATACCCTGCTCTCCGAGGTCCGCCGCGATCTGCAGGCTCTTCTCAACACCGTAAATCTCAATTCCACGCAGGACCTGTCCGACTATCCGGAAGTCGAGACCTCGATCCTGAATTTCGGACTCCCGGATCTGTCCGTCCATATCGTCGACACGGTGCGCATAGACCGACTCGCTGAAGACATCCGCCAGGCCCTGATCCGGTTTGAACCGCGCATGGATCCGCGCACTTTGCAGGTGCAGCGCGACGACAGTATTGAAAGCGACACGTTCAAGGTACGGTTCTTGATCAAGGCTGAAATCCGCTGCGATCCGATCAGGATCGGCAGCGAATTTATTGCCGACGTCGATCCCGCCTTTGGCCGGATCAAGATTATCGGGGCAACCGCATGAACCGGGAATTTCTGGATCTCTACAATCAGGAACTGATTTATCTGCGCGAACAGGGTGCCGCTTTTGCTGAGGCTTATCCCGCCGTTGCCGAGCGTCTGGGGGGGCTCCTGGAGGACCGTTCCGATCCGATGCTGTCCGGCCTTTTGGAAGGCACGGCCTTTCTGTCGGCGCGCGTGCAGTTGAAAATGAAGCACGAATTCGCCGAATTCACCTCCAACCTGTTCGAACAGCTCTACCCGACCGCCCTCGCCCCGATCCCGTCCATGGTCCTTGCCCGCGTGACACCCAAATATGGCGACGCCAACCTGCGCAACGGCCTCAAGATCGACAGGCATGCTCCAATGGAGGCCGTCTTCCGGGAGCGTCAGGGCGAAGTGCGCTGCCGCTTCACCCTGACCTCGCCGATAACCCTGACCCCGCTTGAGCTCACGGGTGCAAAATATTTGAGTTCCGCGGCGCAGATCTCCGGTCTTGGAGCGGACATGGCCGAGGACCGGCGCGCCCGCGCCGGCCTGTCGATTTCGCTGACGCATCGTATGGCGGAGGACCCGGAGAACGAGGTCTCCGCGGAAGAGGCGATGAAGAAGCCGGAATTCCAGGTGGCCGGCTGCCGTATCGACGACCTGCCGGTGCGTTTGATCGGGCCGCTTGGCCTTGCCGCCAAGGTCTATGAACAGATCTTCGGCCACACGATCACGCTCTATCTGCGCACCGAGGACCCCTATGGCCAGGCAACCCTGCAACGGCTGCCGGTAAGTGCCATCGAGCAACTGGGCTTCGACGAAGAAGATGCTCTGCTCCACAATGACCTGCGTCTCTTCACCGGCTTCGATTACCTGCGCGACTATTTCAACTTCCCACGCAGTTTCCTCGGCTTCCGCCTGACGGGCCTGCGACGGTATCTCGACCGGGTCAGGGCCAAGTCCTTTGACATCGTCTTTGTCTTCGATGAAGCCGACTCGCGCCTGCCCGCGCATGTGGAAGGCAAGATCTTCGCATTGCATTCGGCTCCCGCGGTCAATCTGTTCGAGCGCCAGACAGACCGAGTACCGATCAAGAAGGGCCAGCACGAATTCGCGGTCATCACGGACAGGACCCGGCCGCTGGACTATGAGGTCCATTCCGTCACAGAGGTCAACGCGCATTTCTCCGGCGGAGAAAAACGCCCGGTCGATCCGCTTTACAGCGTTGCACCGGACACCGAAAAGGCCGGACACGAATGGTTCTACACCATCCGCCGACTGCCGCGCCGGCAATCCTCGAGCGAATTGCGCCGTCAGCAGCCGGTTTCGTATGTGGGCACGGAGACCTTCATCACGATTTCCAGCGGCGCCCAGGCGGCTGCGCTCTTGCAGCGCGGTGAAAAGCGTCTCGCGGAGCTGTCATTGAAAGTGATGGCTTCCAATCGCGCGCTGGCTGCGGATCTGCCGGTCGGGTCCAACGCCGACAAATCCGCCGGCGGCGACTTCCGCATTCTTGAAGATGTCGGGCTCAAGGTGGAGTGCGTCGCCGGACCGACCTCACCGAGGCCGCCACTGCTGTCCTATAACGAGCGCCTGGGCGAAGAAGGCCATTCGGGCGCCATTGCCTGGCGCCTGATCAACATTCTGGCGCTCAATCACACCGGACTGGTGCTCGACGGCGCCGGCAAGGACGGCCGCTCGTTCAAGGACATCCTCAGCGTCTTCGCGCCGCTCTCGGACAATGCCGCCGACCGGCAAGCCCAATCTGTCCGCTCGGTCTCCACACGCCCTGTCGTGCGCAGGCTGCAGCAGAAATCCGGGACGGGTGTCGCCCGCGGCCTGGAGGTGACCATCACCCTCGACGACAAGGCCTTTGAAGGCGCCAGCGCGTTTCTCATGGGCGCCGTCCTCGACCGGTTTGTCGCAGAATATGCCTCCATCAATCATTTCACCCAATGTGTCATTGCGACCACCGAGCGTGGCGTCATCATGAAATGGCCGCCCAGGATCGGTGCCAAGGGGATCCTATGACCAAGTCGGACGACGACGATCTGGTTGAAGACCACGCGGCCGCCGACAAGACCGTGGTGAGGCCCGGCAAGGGAGCCGGTCCATCCATCTGGCCGTCATCGGAGGAACCGGCCGAATCCGGAGAGAGACCGGCCTCCCACTTGTCTCCCGCGTCGGAACAAGAGCCGGAAGACACTGGCCAAGGAGACGCCGCCCCGGACGGCCTCGGACACAAAGGCGACAAAACGACTTTATCGCCCGCGATTAAATCGCCCTCAAAGGTCAAGGAAATCGAGGTAGCGCCTTCGGCATCCGATGCGGCCGACGACAATGACGGCCAGTCGGAACTGGACGCACCAACCGGGCCGGAGTCTTTTGTCGCTGCCACTGCTGACGCTCCGACTGAACATGAGCCCGACGGCATCTTGACTGAGGAAACGTCTTCCGAGGAGAACACCGTTCCGCCGGAAGCGCAGAGGATCGAGGTTCCGGTCCAGCAGCAATACGCTTCGCTGCTGGCTGCGTTGAGCGACCGGATTGAAAAGCACCCGGGCGGCCACGATCTTCTGGCGGTTCTGCGCATGCTGGAAGGCCAGACCGCCCCCGGCGGCGCTTCAAAGGGCATGGACCCGAAAAAGGCCGACGAGCCGGCCCCGCCGCGGATCGGAAAGAGCCGGCGGCTGATGGAGGACATCGTCCGTTTCGGTCAGGACCCGTCGAGCGAATTCGCGCCGTCCACGATTGAACGCGCGACACGTGACAGAGATGGCGGCCTGGTGCTGCTGGAACGGTTTCTGGGCCTGCTTGGGCCCCAGGGCGCCCTGCCTGCCGCCTATACCGACGAAGCCATCATGAGCGGGCTCAAGGGCGAGGACAGTTTTCCCCGTTTCCTGGACGTCTTCAACAACCGCTTCGTGCAACTGTTCTTCCGGGCCTGGGCCGACGCCAGACCGATCGTTCAGCACGACCGGCCGGATGACGACCGCTTTCTGGCCTATCTCGGATCGTCCATCGGCATCGGTTCACCGATCTTCCGCGAACTCGACGGCATCGACGACCGCCTGAAGCTGCTTTATGCCGGCCTCGCCTCCTCCAAGACCAAGAGCGCGATCCGGCTCAAGGCCCTGATCACAGGCGTTTTCGGCGTGAAGGTCGAGATCGACCAATGCGTCGGCACCTGGCTGCATCTCGACCGGGACGACCAGCTGAAACTGGGCGGCTTCGGTCCGGGCGGCGCCGGCCAGCTCGGAGCCGACACCATCGTCGGCGCCAAGGTCTACAGCGTGAGCGACAAGATCCGCATCCGGATCTTCACACGCTCGCTGGAGGAATACCGGAAATTCCTGCCGCCGACCCGGACAAAACCCAATCCGTGGACCGAAAAGCTCTTCGATCTCATCGATTTCTATCTGGGTCTCGAGACCGAATACGAAATTGAACTGGCCCTGCCCAAAAGCTGTGCCTCAGCAGTCAAAATGGATAGCAATAATTCAGCGACACTTGGCCATATCGGCTGGCTGAAACCTGCAAGGGAAGCGGCGCCGGAACCGGACGACGCGCTGGAGGAAGAGGACATGCTCACCGACACCCGTTTCCGGCCTGTGCGCCGGCACACAACCGTTTACCAATAGGTCTCAAATCTGAAGGTCCTGCATTATGGCTGACATCACCGTTGAAAACGTTGCCTATAAGATCAATTCGGTCGCCTATGAGAGCCTCGACAAGGCGATGCGGCTGACCAAGGACGCGGGCCACCGGCATCTGGAGCTGCTGCACTGGTTCTATTACCTGATCCGTGACGAGAAATCGGACCTCTACCAGATCCTTCGCCATTTCGATGTCGACCTCGGCACCCTTGACAAGGACCTTCAGGACTCGATCAAGAAACTGAAGATCAATCAGACCGAATTGCCTGCCATGTCCAAACCCTTCCGCGAGGCGCTGGAGGGAGCCTGGTTCGTCGGCACGCTTAGCTTTGGCGACTACAAGATCCGCTCCGCCTATGTGCTCATCTCCGTGCTCGGCGACGAAGCCTCGCGCACTCAGCTGTTCAATCTGTCGTCCGTCTTCAACAAGCTCAAGCGCGAGGAAATCTCGAGCAACCTGGATGCGATTGTCGACGGCTCTGGCGAGGCACGAGCCCGGCCGATTGACGGCTCCGTTCCGAAGTCCACCACCGCCTCCGCCGTTCCGGGCGAACAGCGCGAAGCGCCGGGTCCCGGTGGGCCGGGCGAGGATGCCTTGTCGCAGTTCACGGTTGACTTCACCGCCCGTGCCCGTGCCGAGGAATTCGACCCGATCGTTGGCCGCGACGAGGAAATCCGCCAGGTGGTAGACGTGCTGATGCGCCGCCGCCAGAACAATCCGATCCTGACCGGCGAGGCAGGTGTCGGCAAGACGGCGATTGTCGAGGGCTTCGCACAGAAGATCGTTGCCGGCGACGTGCCGCCTGCCCTGCTCGGCACCCGGCTCTGCGCCCTCGATCTTGGCCTGCTCCAGGCCGGCGCCTCCATGAAGGGCGAATTCGAGAAACGCCTGCGGGCAGTCATCGATGCCGTTCACGGCTCCATCGTGCCGACCATCCTGTTCATCGACGAGGCGCACACTCTGATCGGCGCCGGCGGCGCCGCCGGCACGGGCGACGCGGCCAACCTGCTCAAGCCAGCGCTTGCACGCGGTACCTTGCGCACGGTCGCCGCCACGACATGGTCGGAATACCGCCAGCACTTCGAGAAAGACCCCGCCCTCACCCGCCGGTTCCAGCCTGTCCAGGTGGATGAACCGGATGAAGAAAAATGCTTTGCCATGGTGCGCGGGCTGCTCGGGCCGATGGAAGAGCACCACCAGGTCCGCATTCTCGACAGTGCTGTCCGCTCCGCCGTTTCCCTTTCGCACCGCTACATCCCGGCCCGCCAGCTGCCCGACAAGGCGGTCAGCGTGCTCGACACGGCTTCCGCCAGAGTGAACATTTCCCAGGCGGCCCAGCCCTCTCGATTGCTCGACCTGATCGCCAAGAAGGGTTTCCTGGAAACCGAGAAACAGGCCCTCGTCAACGACGCCGAACTCGGCATGGAACAGGACGAAAAGCTCGAAGTCCTGAACACGGCAATCGCGGACACAGAGACCAAGATCGAGGACGTCCGCGCCGCATGGGAACGCGAGCGCAAGCTGGTCGCGGAAATCCGGCGGCTGAACAAGGCCCTGATCCAGCTGAAGGGCGGCGAACCGGCCCCGCATCCGGAAAGCGCCGAGATCGAGGATCCCGAACATGCGGGACCGGCCCTGGTTCCGATCGACGAGATCGAACTCGACATGGATGTGGACCTCTCCAGCGAGGATGCCATCCGCGAGGCGCTTGCCGCCAAGCGGGCCGAATTGTCGGAGATCCCGGAAGACGACCGTATGGTCTATGCCTATGTCGATGACGAGGCGGTCGCCAGCATCATTTCCGACTGGACCGGCATTCCGGTCGGCCGCATGGTCCAGGACGAGATGCAGACCATCCTCAACCTGACCGACAGCCTGAACAAGCGGGTGATCGGCCAGGCCCATGGTCTTGCGATGATCGCCAAGCGCATCGAGACCAGCCGTGCCCAGCTCGGCAATCCCGACAAGCCGATCGGCGTGTTCATGCTCTGCGGCCCGTCCGGTGTTGGCAAGACCGAAACCGCGCTGGCGCTTGCCGAAACCCTTTATGGCGGCGAGGAAAGCCTGATCACCATCAACATGTCCGAGTTCCAGGAAGCCCATTCGGTCTCCGGCCTCAAGGGTGCGCCCCCGGGTTATGTCGGCTATGGCGAAGGCGGACGCCTGACGGAAGCGGTCCGCCGCAAGCCCTATTCGGTGGTGCTGCTGGACGAAGTCGAAAAGGCCCATCCGGATGTGCACGAGATCTTCTTCCAGGTGTTCGACAAAGGCTGGATGGAAGACGGCATGGGCAGGAAGATCGACTTCCGCAACACGCTGATCCTGCTGACCTCCAATGTCGGCACCGACATCATCATGCATGCGGCCAGCAACATGCTCGATGCGCCTGTCTCCAGCGACGAAGGCATGGCCGCCACCGATCCGAACGCACCGGACCCGGAAAAGCTTGCGGAAGCCCTCCGGCCTGCCCTCCTGGACGTGTTCCCACCAGCCCTGCTCGGCCGCATCGTCACCATCCCGTATTATCCGCTATCGCCGTCGATGCTCGGCTTCATTGTCCGCCTGCAGCTCAACCGCATCGTCAAGCGGGTCATGCAGAACCGCGGCGCCAAGCTGTCCTATGGCGAGGATGTGGTCTCCCATATCGTCTCGCTGTGCCGCGACCCGGACAGCGGCGGCCGCATGATCGACAACATCATCACCAACGACCTTCTGCCGAAGCTGTCGCGCGCCTTCCTGACGGCGCAGATGAATGGCGAGGAGATCGAGGAAGTGTCGCTGAAAGCAGGTGATGACGGGATCGACATCGTCATGGGCTCTGCGGGTTAAATCAGCTGCTGAAAAAACAATACCCCGGCTGGGAACGGACCCGGCCGGGGTTATTCGTGCAATTCAAGTCGTATTTCGTCAGATCCCGATCAGGACGGTGAATTCACCCGTGGTGATCACGCCGCCTTTCAGCGTCGGATCGCCCATGCGGGCGGCCGGCAGTTTGCCGATAAGCACAGTCGGCGAACCGAAGACAATCGGATCAACATTGGCCGGCGGCGGGCCGACACAGATACATAAATCGGTCAGGCGGGCGGCCGGACGTTTGCCGATCAAGACATTCACCATGCAGGGGGGCGCGATCGGCAGACCGGGCGGAACAGGTGTCATCGTGCACATATGAAAATCGCCTAAACGGGCAGCCGGCTGGGACATGATCGCCTCATGAAAGATTGCGGTCTCATCAGACTATACAGCACGTTGCTCCAAAGCTGGAATCCAGATCACAGTTCCGCGTCTTTCAGCGCCCGCCGGCGGTTATTGCACCGTCAGGATCTCGGTGATCGACTGCCGGTAATCCTTGATGTCGTTGCTGGCCACCGATTGCGGTTCATCGGTTCCGGTTTCCATCTCGAAGGCGAGCGGATCCGTCGGCTCGCCCCGCGTCCTGATTTCAAAATGAAGATGCGGACCGGTCGACAGACCCGTCGTGCCGACATAGCCGATCAGGTCCCCCGCCTGCACCACCGAGCCGAGCTGCACGCCATCGGCGAATTCATGCATGTGGGCGTAGCGGCTGGTGATGCCACCCTTGTGGGTCAGCTCGATGAAGTTGCCATATCCGCCGCGCACGGCCCGGTAGGTTACCTTGCCGGAAAACGCCGCGCGGATCGGCGTGCCCGTCGGCGCCGCCCAGTCGACACCGGCATGCAACCGCTCCGTCTTCTTGATCGGATGAAAGCGCATGCCGAATTTGGAGGTCAGAACCCCTTTGACCGGCACCAGCATGGCGCCGGACAGACTGACCTGGCCGCCTTCACTGACACAAGCAAAACCCCGGTTGCCCGGCGCCTTCATAACGTAACACCGGACCGACCAGTCATTGCCCCGCCGTATTCCGGCGAACAGGACCCGGCCGCCGCCGCGCTTGTCGTCCCTGGGCGCATCCGTGAAGACCAGCGTGAACCGCTCATCGTCCTTGAGCGCCCGCTGCAAATCGGTCATCGGCGCAAGATAGGCGATTGCCTCGCCCACGATGGAAGCGGGCACGGCATTCCGGACCGCGGTTGCATAAAGACCGTCGATCAGCCGGTGGCTCTTGCCGCTTCCGGCCTTTTTATCGCTCACGATTTTTTCCTGAACGATAGGTTTGCCGAACCAGGGATCCGCGCCATGCACATAGGCCGGACCATCCGGGCCGTTCGACAGGGCGGCGGTGCCGAGATAGCCCTCCGACGAATGAAAAGAGATCTGCACCGGACGGTAATAGTCACCCACCTTGCCGAGCCTGTTCGGCATCCGGACGCCGCGCAAAGCGATTTTATCGCCTGCGATCAAATCGCTTTTCTGAAATTCCGCCTGAACGAAATCCAGCAGCGGCTTGATGGCGTTTTCGTCAAACCCCCTGTCCAGCAAAAACGCCTTCAAGGTGACTTCCTTGTCGATGCCCTCGCGGACCTCGAGCCTACTTGGCCCCTGCCCGATGGGGCGCTCCGACAGGTAGAGATTGAGCGTATCGGTGTTCGGTTTCAGGAAGACCGGCAAGTTCGAGGACGGGTCGGTTGGATTGCTGGCGTCTTCTTCGATTGCCAAGCCTTCACTATCCTCGCCGCCACCGAAATTTCCGAATTGAAAGTCGGTCTCGCTGCCCGGCGCGCGAATGACCAGCTTGCCATCCTCGTCCAGCATCTGGCTGTCCAGCACATAGGCATTGGCTGTCGGAACCTCGGCACGGCCCTCGCCGATTGCCGAAGGCGGCACGGAGCGTTCTGACAGGTCGATCCGCCTGCTGGCCGCACCGTCCTTCAACAGAACGGGGTCGCCCGCCAGCGGTATGACCGCGGACAGGGCCATGTCGAAAAACGGATCGGCCGGTATGCCCAACTCTTCCGCATTGCCAATAAGTGTGTCTGTTTCAGTGCCCTCACCAACCGGCGTTTCTGCGACAGGCGCTTCTTCCGCTTCCGCAGTCACCCGCTCCATGGCATCGGCATCGGCCTGACCTTCGCTAGCGATCTGGTCGGACACGATCTCCTTGGGCGCGGAAAAGGAAATAGAGCCGGATGTCACCAAATGCGCCACTCCTCCGGCCACCCCGCCCAAAAGGAGAAACCCGACAGCCAACGCTGCATATTTAAGGCCTGAACCACCTTTGGCGGACCGTGCATTTGTTGCCTGTTGCCAAACTGAAGGAGACGAAGACGTCGCGGTCGGCCCCGACGGCGGCCGCGTCGCCGGTTTCCCAGACGGCCGGATCACCGTCCGGTCGAACTCGGGCCGGTTCGGCCCCGCAGACTTGTTGTCAGGCCATTGCGCCATGCTGAGCCCTTGAAATCGCTCGCTTCATCGCCGTCACCGGACGATCATGCCGGATGCCGCGTCAACTTGCAAAAGCGCAGGAGAGACTGCCGCTATCTTTTCAAGGCGGTCAACTTGTCAGTCGACTTGGCGCTGCCCGTGTCCGGCTGTTCCATATACATCGCCGGCCGGTCGAGCGTGAAAACAGCAATATCGGAACTCAGACCCCGCAACTGGCCGCTCCAGATCTTCGTGAGCGGATAGGTCTCGGGCAGTTTTTCGGCGATGGAGCCGCTGACGGCAAGCCGCACCTTGCAGTCCTTGGCAACGGCTTCGATGCGGCTGGCGGTGTTGACCGTCGTGCCCATCACCGTGAAGGACCGCCTGTGTTCGCCGCCAATGTCACCGACCAGAACCGGCCCGGAATTCAGCGCGATGCGCAGGTCCAGCGGTTCCTGGCCCGTGACCTCTCTCAGGTGTTCGATCAGGTCAATGATTTCGGCGGACGCATCGACCGAGGCTTGTTCCGGATTGTCAACGGCGTTCGGGGCATTCCAGACCGCCATGATGGCATCACCGATATATTTGTCGATATAGCCCTGATGCTTCGTGATCACTTTGCCGATTTCGTCGAAACAGACATTCACCACGCGCACCACTTCGGTATCGGCCAGCTTTTCCGACATCTTGGTGAAGCCGACAATGTCGATGAAGGCCACGACAACGGTGCGTGTTTCGCCGCCGAGTTCCGGCAACTGTTCGGAACGGGCCATGTGTTTGATCACGTCCGGTGCCATATAGTGGCCGAACAGCCGCACCAGAGAGCGCTGGCGGCGCTGCAGGATGCCGACTTTGCCGACCGCCGACACGACAATGGCGCTGACACCGGCAACTGGCGCGACGCCCGGCGCGATCAGGAACCCGATTTCAAGCCCGGCCAGGCAGAGGCCGAGACCGGCCGCGACACCTCCGATCGCCACAAACGGCAAGGCGGACAAAGGCAACAACAGCCCGGCAAGCGCGCCACCAACGGCAAAGACCACCGCAAGCCCTTGCAAAAGCCCCACCGGCGGCTCAACCGCGAAACGGCCCGTCAGGGCGGCGCCGATGAAATCGGCAAGCACAAAGACGCCGGCGGTCTGCGGCTGCACGCGTGGTCGGCCGCTGGGGCCTTGCTCCGCAAGCTCCAAGGGCAGACGTGGCAGAAACCGGTCGGAATAAAGATGTTCGTCCTCGTAAGGCAACAGG
Organism: Roseibium sediminicola; assembly: GCF_023156505.1. Lineage (GTDB taxonomy): Bacteria > Pseudomonadota > Alphaproteobacteria > Rhizobiales > Stappiaceae > Roseibium > Roseibium sediminicola. Next base: position 97,272 of record NZ_JALNMJ010000004.1, read on the forward strand.
CCGCCGAACAACACGATCCGCCCCCTTGCGAATTGCGCCAGTTGCTCCTGCCCCGCGTCGTTTTCCAGAAGCGTCAGCACATCAAGCAGCGAAAGATAGGGAACGGATGTCGCCAGTCTGGAAGCTGGTATGGCGGTATAGCTCTCGCGGACCCTGCCCCCAGCCTTGGCCATCAGAGCGTCTATGAGATGAGGGGAATCAGCCAGAGGCAGATCGGGATCATGGCGCCGCACGACACCATCGCTGTCCGTGGAAACGATCACGGAGCGCACCCCCCCCTCACCGGCGGCGGCCGTAAAGGAGCGATGCGGTACGCCGATCTCGGTATGGGCGATAAAGACACGGCCGCGATTTTTGTAAAGATATCGCTGAAAGGGCTGGTCGAAGCCACTGAGCCGTTTTTCACCGGTGCTGGGATCCGCAAAGGCGTCGGCGCTGTAGGCAAAGACAAAATCATAACCAACGGCCAGCGCGCCGGCATCGAGCAAGGCCTGGCCGGCCTCCGCCAGCAGGGGCGCCATCAGGACACGCGGGATCGGTGCCAGGCGATCAGAATCCAGGGAGGTCTGATCGAGACCGACCACAAGCACCGGTGCGGGCGCGGTGCTGTCCACGCCCTTTATCATGGCGCGCATCTGGAAAAGGCGGTCCGTCACCCAGCCTTCCCAGATGGCCTTGTCAGCGGATAACCCGATGGCGATGCCCGCCCCGACGGCGACAAGCGCGATCAGGGCGATGAGCTGCTTCCTGCCAAAGGCTGCGTCCGCAAAGCGGCCGCCACGCATCATTTCACGATGACAACCGCAGTATTGCGTCCGACCTTGGCCGGATCGATGGTGAATTTACGCATGACCACACCGTAATCCGGTGCCTTGCCCTGAAGAAAGAGTTCAACTTCAACGGCTTCGTTTTCCGTTTCACGGTTGGGCATGTCGGTCAGGATATTGTCCAGGACGTCGAACCGCTTGGGCGCACCGCCGGCGAAGGACACGAACACCGTGTCGTATTCTTCGCGCAGATTGTCATCGAAGCGCAGCATCAGCGACGCGGCCTTTTTGGTCTCCAGCGTGAGACCGCGCAAGGTCACCGTCAGGCCCTTGTCGGCCTGCTGGTCGTCCGAACCGGCATCCGCCTGCAGACAATTGCCGGCACGCAACACTTCTTCCGAGCCGCCGTCCAGGGAATAGCCTTCCGACGAGATCGAAAGGGTTCCAGACTTCAGCCGGACTTCCTGACAGGCCCCATAATCGAGCAGATCGACATGACCTTCCTCGCCGAGCTCAACAACATCACCAGGCATCAATTCGCTGAAGGCGGTCACTTCGATGCCGTCGGACTTGTCCAGCACAAGGGCCATCGGATCGGCAAAAGCGGCACCGGCCGACAACCCCAGCCAAAGCGTGGTCGCGCAACCAACTTTCAAACTTCGCCCTGCGCGCATGGATTTGAATATCTGTTTCATGACGGACTCCTCGGTCATTGGTCATCTTGCGACCCAGACACGTTCAGCGCCGATCGCAACTTCTATGGGCCGATAATACCAAAACGTGGCAAAACGAATGTGGCCATGGTCACATAAAAGAGATTTACGCCGCAACAACGGGAAGACAGATTGCGGATTAACCGGCCGGCTGTGTGTAAACACCGGCAATGCCGATCGCAATCGCGGAATCGCCAATAAGTTTTAAGAGGCTGGGCATGATCGACGGATCGATCTTGCGCCCGTCCAACGCCGCCAGAACACCCACGAGCTTCGGCATCGGGTCCGCGGATCGCACCATGACTATGTGATCGGCGCCGAAGGGCAAGGCGGCGCGCAAATTCAGGACATAGGGCTTTTCCGACTGAATGGATGTATCGCGCCCCTGCGGGTCGGCGACCTTGTCGGGCGCCAGCAGGCGCAAGGTGCCGTCTGCCTCAAGCGCAAAGACCGCCATATAGCCGTTCCGGTCAGACGTCAGGCCCACCTGGAACGGAGATCCTTCCGGAATATGGCCGACCGACGGTTTCAACCGCCCCTCGATCGGCTGCCGTTGCCGTGACAGCGCGTAAAGATCCGACAGGAAAACCCATTTTTCGACAACGGCCGCAAAACCATCTGCATTGCCGGCCTCAGCGCGCAATACGACATCACCGAACTTCGTCAGGACATCGCCTTCATCGATGTCCCAGAAAAGATCCGCAGGTCCATCCTCGACCACCTGAAGCCGTCCCTTGTGGGTTTCGGACAGGCCCTTGAGGATCGGAAGAGCTGTTTTGGTGCTGGCGGCAAGCGTCAAGATGCTGTTTTCCCGCGCCAGCAGATCGTCATCGACGCGTGGCAGCACCGCAGCGCGGGTGCCGCCGCCGATGGTGAGGCTTGGCGATTGCCGGCCTTCCGTTGCCACGCGGACAGTCTCTTGCAGAAAACGGCTCAGTTCCTCCATCGAAATGCCGCCGTCGCGGTCAAGGTCGGCCCGGCCCTCGACACCGCGCGCGAAAGCCCAGCTCAACGCGCCGCGCGGCTCACCTGCGATCATCAGCTCCGGAATGACCTGCCCGTCGACAGTGGCGCCGACATAGATCACGTTGGGCAACTCCTCGAGGTCCTCGGCATCCGGTTGAGCCTGGGCCAGCATCGGCGGAAGCGGTTGGGACCTGAGCACATCGTTTTCAAAAGGGGGCAGTCCGACAAGGCGCGTCCCGAGACGGGTGATCCTTGGATCGATCGACCGGGTCATCGTTCCCGAATGACAGCTGTCCGCCAGAACCAGGACACTGCGCCCGCCGGCCGCGCGCAGCATCGCTGCGACATCGTCGTCCCGCAGTCGCTCGCCGTTGCCCGGCGCGGAAATATCAAACCCGGCAAGCAGGAAAACCTCGTCCATGCCGTCCTCTTCCGAGCCGGCAACCCATTCGGCCTCCTGCGCGCCATGGCCGGCATAGGACAACACCAGAATGTCGTCCTGCGCCGAGCGGGCTATGAGTTGTTGCCAGGCGCTCAGTACCGCATCCCGGGAGGCATCTCCATCATAGAGCGTCGTCAGGTCGCGCACTCCCGCGGCCGAGAGCGTGTTGGCGATGTCCCTTGCATCGTTCAAGGCGCCCTTCAGCGGCGAGACATGCTCATACGCATCTATGCCGATGACAAGCGCGCGCCACTCGCCTGCCGGGGCAGCTGAGACCAGGCCCACGGACAGAAGCAGCGCGATGGTGAGCCGCGACAGGCCACGGCGCACGCAGTCAGACAGAAAAGGGTGCATCGGAATCATTTTGGATTGCTACATTAGCCCCAGCTGCCGCCGCCGCCGCCGCCGGGACCGCTGCCGCCGCCGCCGCCGTTTCCACCACCACTGTCGCTCCCGCCACTGTTACCGCCGCCGCTGCTGTTGCCGCCACTGTTGTCATTGTTGCGCGCGCTCGGATCGTTGACAGGATCGCTGGTTCGCGTTGACGTCGTAGTAGTCGTCGTCCGCTTTGTGACCGATGGCGTTGTTCCGCCCTGCTGTGTTTGGCAACCGGCCAGCATCAGCGCCGCAACAGCGGTGAGCGGAAGCACGAGTTTCAGTGATTGCATCGTCTTTCTCCTTAAAAATCTAAAACAGATCGTATCGCGGACGGTTCTGCTCCCATTGATGTTTGACCAGCGCGACCAGCGCCGCGTCACCCTCAACCGGTTTGCGTCCGGAGTTTTCGAAAAATTCGGACAATGCATCACGGGTCTTGCGGCCTGGCTGTCCATCGACAGGCCCCGGTTCGTAGCCGAGATCCGTCAAGGCCTGCTGCAGGACCTTGGCCTTGAGACGCCGGTCAGCCTGCTCAAGTTCGGCCTCGGCCTTCTCCGCAGCTGGCGACGACGGATCGACGGCGACCGCCATAGACAACATGCGGACCCGGTCGCGGCCGGCGGCTTCACCAGTTTGCTGGCCGAGCATCCAGGCCGTGTTAAAGGCCCCCCAGGCATCGCCCCGCTGCGCGCTTTCCCGGAACCAGCGGGTTGCTTCCTCGTTGCTTTTGTCCACGCCATTGCCGTTGAAATACATCAGGCCGATGGCTGTTCCTGCCGCCGGATGGCCACCTTGATGCGCTTTCCGGAACCAGCCGAGCGCCGCTTCATAGTCCTGAGGCACGCCGCGTCCGTCCCGGTAGAGCGTCCCCATGTTGAGATAACCGTAGATGTCGTTCCGGGCGGCGGAGCGGTTGTAGTAATAAACGGCCCTGTCGACATTCTCGCCGACATGCTGACCGTTCAAATAGAAGCCGCCGATGGCGTTGTAAGAGAAGGTGTGCCCGGCCTCGACCGATTGCAGCAGCTTTTCCAGCCCCGCCGTTTCGTTCTGTGCCGTGCCCTCGCCCTTGATTTCCGCCATGCCGAGGGAATGCAGCGCATAGGCATCGCCGCGTTCGGCCGCCTTTCGGTAAAGATCCACCGCCTTCGTCCGGTCCCGGTCGATACCGGCTCCCAGGAAATACATGCGGCCGAGCACTTGGCCCGCGCGCACATGTCCCATCTGATAGGCCCGGTCGAAATAGGCGATCGCCTGATCCAGATCGCCTGCGGCAAAGGCGCCTCGGCCACGCTGGAACACAAACCGGCCAATCTCCGGATAGGCGGCCATGGCCTCGGCGCAGGCCCGGTCGACCTCGGCGCTGTCAAGCGCATTGGCCAGGCGGCCTTCGGTAACCGCCTGCAGATCGAACGGCTGGGTCGCGAGGGCATCGCATTGCGTGACCCGGGGCTGCACGATCTGCGTGACGGTCTTGGCATCTCCGGAAGGAGTTGAAGGCAGTTCGAGAACGAAAGTCGCTGCCCGGCTCTCGCTGCCAATCTGCGGCCGCACCGAGAGTTTGGTCAAGGCATTTGCCGGAAATCGGTCGCCCGCCTGAAGCAGCCGGCCGTCGGCGGCGAGCTGCAGGTCCGCGTCGACAGAAATGACCTTGAGCCAGTCGCTGCTCGCCGGCAGGTCGTTTGTCGGCGCCTGCGGATAGACGGCAACCGGACCGACACCGATATCCGCTTCCACCGCGCCAGCGGTAGCCTGGCCTTCGAGCCAGGCCAGCAATTCCCGCAAACGTTCCGCCTGATTGTCTTCCAGGGCTTCCTCTTCGACGGGAGCGGCCGCCTGGGCAACGGTGATGGAGGCAATCGCGGAAACGGACCCGCCCCATTCGTCGGTCACCTCATAACCGATCAGTTCGACATCGCCGGCGCTGGATCCCGTTGGCACGAATTCCAGGCTGGCCAGTTCGGTGGCGGTCAATTCGGAACCCTCGGCAACCATCCGGCCGTCAGGAAGCCTGAGTTCGCCATTCTCGGGCGAAAGAGTGACCTTCGCCTGCAACGCACCGCCTTCCGGCTGGATCGGCTCGGGAATGTTGAGCCCGGCTGCCTGGCTGTCGAGCGCCACACTCACCCGATGATGCGCCGTGACGATCGGCTTCGGTTTGGGCGGTACGAAATAGAAACTGGTGACGAGTGTGGAATCTTCATACGGGATCTGCTGGCCGCCGGTCTTGCGTACGACCTCGTCGCGCACCTTTGTCATCAGGTCCTTGATTTCCAGGCTCGGGTCCAGCGCATTGCCGACAATCGACGTGGTGAACGGGCTCATCGGCCCGTCGCCGTCATACGCCACCTGGCCCGGCCGGGTCGCGTAGGAAATGAAGCTGCCAAGCTTGTTGGGAATCCTGCGCAGGCCCCGCGTCTTGCCAAGGGCGTATTCCTCTTCGCCCCAGAACAGGCTTCCGATTTCGAACGGGTTGTCGCGGCAGGCATCCAGCATGACGATCTGCAGGCTCGATGCGGCTTTCATGTAATCCAGAAGATGCGAGACCTTGAGACTCTCGAATTCCAGGTCGTATTGCGAGGACAGTTTGGCATCGATCGGCAGGATAAAGTTGGCATCGCCCACCTGAAGCGCGTGACCGGAATAGTAGAACAGAGCGGTATCTCCGTCCGTCAGCTCCCGCAGGAACCGGCGAACGACCTGTTCGAGTTCCTTTTTGGTGAGATTGTGACCGACCGTCACGTCGAAATCCGCTTCGCGGAGAACCCTGGTGATCTCCTTGGTGTCGTTCAACGGATTTTCCAGCGGCTCGACGAACTTGTAGTCCTGATTGCCGATGACCAGCGCGACCCGCCGGCCATTATCCGGTGACGTGGCGGCAAAGGCCGCTCCGGCGGACAGAGCCAGGCCGAGCGGACAAGCCAGAAGACCGATACGCAAGCTGCGCAGCAAAGCGCCGCGCAAGGTCGATGGTGTCTTTCCGGATCGCCGAACGGCGGAAGATATTACTCTGCGTTTGTGCATCTCATCCTCAGCGCTGGAACTTGAAATATACTCTTGCGCTTGAGCTGTTGCCTGTCTGTGACGAACCTCACAAAGAGAGCTGTTCCGGCTCAATCGCGCCCGGCGCCCCCAATGAATGCCCCTGGGACAATACCCCTACGTCAAGTGATGCACACTTGCAGCCTCGTGACAAGACGCTGCGTGCACACAAAAAGCCAAGGATTTCAATTCCACCCGAGTCACCCTAGGTTCGGAAGGAAACTGGTTTCAGCCGTGGACGACAAGATGACCGCAGAGCTCAAAATCCGCCCCCTCAGGGAAGACGAAATCCATATCCCCCTCGAAATGGCCTTGGCTGAGGGCTGGAACCCGGGTCTTGAGGACGGCGCGGCGTTTTTTGCCGCCGATCCGACCGGCTATTTCGCAGGGGAAATCGACGGCAAGCTTATCAATGTGATCTCCGCTGTGCGCTATGGCGACACATTCGGCTTCATTGGTCTTTACATCTGCAAGCGCGAATTTCGCACGCAGGGCTATGGTCATCAGATCTGGGATCATGCCATGCGCTATCTCGGTGCACGCACGATCGGCCTCGATGCGGTCAACGAACAGACCGCAAGCTATGCGGAACACGGTTTCAAATCGGTCTACCGGAATGTGCGCCAGACCGGGATATCCCTGTGCGACACGCCGATGGACCCACGGCTCGCGCCGCTCGGCCAGGGCCTGTTTCCTTCCATCCGCGATTATGACCGGGTGTTTTTTCCGGCGCCGCGCACGGAGTTTATCCAGCTCTGGACCGCGCCCATGCTGGAAACCCGGCGCGGCTTCGCCTTTATCGAGGACGGCTGTGTCCGGGGCTATGGCGTGCTTCGACAATGCCACGAAGGCTTCAAGATAGGCCCGCTCTTTGCCGACACGCCGGACGTTGCCGACACGCTGTTCCGGGCCCTCGCCGGTCAGGTCAAGGGCCAGACAGTGATTCTGGACACGCCCGAACCGAACGCAGCTGCCCTGCTCCTGGCGGAGCGCTATGAGCTGTCGCCGGAATTCGAGACCTTCCGCATGTATCGAGGTGCGGTTCCGGACCTGCCACTCGACCAGATTTTCGGCATCACTACCTTCGAACTGGGCTAAGAACCAGGTCAGCTGAAAATCTTCAGTGTTCGACGTTGCGATAGGCCAGGATCGCGCCGGCCAGATCTTCCAGGGCCGCGCCGACGGACTTGAACATGGTCACGGCCTCGTCGGACTGCCGTCCTGGATGCTCGCCCCGGCACAATTCATAGAGATCAGCCTGAATGTCCTGTGGTGAAATCAGTCCGGTCTTCAGCGGCTGGACGATATCGCCGCCTTCGGAGAGGCAGCCGTCGCGCGTATCGACATAGATTTCCGCGCGCTTGATCAGGTCGTCATCGCTTTCGCGCATGCTCGGCTTGAAGGCCCCGACCAGATCCACATGCGCACCCGGCTTCAGGTGCTTGCCGCTGATCAAGGGTTCGGTCGACAGCGTCGCCGCGCTGACGATATCGGCCTTGCCAAGCGCGTCTTTCAGCGTGTCGGCAGGCCGGACACTGATCGGAAATCTCTGCTCCAGGTCCCGGGCAAGCTCTGAGGCCTTTTCCTTCGAGCGTCCCCAGATCGTGACCTCCTCGATCGGCCGGACTGCCATATGGGCCGCGATCAGATTAGGGGCAAGACGGCCGGTCCCCAGCACCAGAAGATGGCGCGCATCGGCGCGGGCAAGATAGCGGGCCGCCAGCGCCGAGGCGGCTGCCGTCCGGCGCGCGGTCAGTTCGCCGCCATCGACCAGCGCCAGCATCTCGCCGGTACGGGCATCAGACAGAAGATACTGGGCCGACACCGCCGGAAGATTGCGTTCCGCGTTGCCCGGCACCACCGTGGCCACCTTGACGCCGGCATAACCGCCCGGCACCCAGGCAGGCATCAGCAGCATGGTGCCATCCGGCTCTCCCGGAATTTCCATGTCATGGTGATGACGGGTAGGCATGACGCAGCCTGACCGGAACATATCCGCCAATGCGTCGATCAGATCGGGAAATGGCAGGGCGTCGCGGGTCTGGTCGTCGGACAAAAGCAGCATATCGGGCCATTCAGCAGGTTCGAGGGTAATCCCGCATTCAAATCATATTCGCCGCCCTGCTCCAAGGCGCCTCACCCATAAATTTCGCAATGTGTCCGGAAGTTCACGACAGATCGAAAATCATCATCACATAGGCCGCGAACAACGACAGATGGACGGCGCCTAGCAGATAATTGGTCGTGCGGCTGCCGAAGGTCAGCAGACTGACGAAAAGGGTCAGGACCAGCATGACGATGTCTGCGGGCTTCAGCCCCAATTCAATGGAAAGCCCCGTCACCCAGCCCACCAGAAGAACAGCGGGAACCGTCAGACCGATGGTCGCAACCGCGGAACCAAGACAGATATTGACGGCCCTTTGCAGCTTGTTGTCCCGCGCGGCCTGAAGCGCGCTGAGACCCTCCGGCATCAGCACCAGCGCCGCCACGATGAAACCGCTCAGCGCCAGCGGCGCGCCAAGCCCCGCAATGCCGAATTCGACATAAAGCGCCAGTTTCTTGGACAGGAGAATGATCGGCAGCAGGGCCCCGAAGAGGCCCGCTACATGAAACGGCAGGGAGCGAACGACCACGCCGTGATGTTCGTGATCGTCAGCCGCTGCATCCGGCTGACGGAAGATGTCGCTGTGAGTGACCGTCTGAATGGCCAGGAACACCCCGTAAAGCAGGATGCACATGATGACATCGAATCCGGCCTGCAGGGGCGACAGTTCACCGCCCGGCGCGGAATGGGTGAAGCGCGGCAGCACCAGCGCGAACACGGCAAGCGGAACAAGAACCGACAGGAACGCCTGCGCGCCTTGCAGATTGTAGCTCTGTTCCCTGTGGCGCAGCCCACCCATCAAGAGACACAGGCCGATCAAGCCGTTCAGGACAATCATCACAACGGAAAACATTGTGTCGCGAGCCATGGTCGGGGCCGCGTCACCGGACAGCATGATGGCGACGATCAGCGCCACCTCGATGCCGATCACGGCGAGTGTCAGAACCAGGGTCCCAAAAGGTTCGCCCAGGATGGTGGCGAGGCATTCGGCGTGACGGACCACGGAAAAGGCACACCACATGACCGTTGCGAAGATCACCGCCAGAAGCAGCAAGGACGTGCCGATACCAAGCGCATCGGGCTTGAGCGCGTCTCCGGCAAAGGCAAAAACCGCGAAGACGACAAAGCCGGTCAGGCTGGGCAGCTCGGATTTCAACACTGATGACGCCCCCGGCTCGAGATTCGAAAGATGACCGGTCAAACTATAGGCTGTGGGCAAAAGCCGCTGCAACAGCCAGCATCGCCGCGCCCAAACAAAAGGGCCGGCGCTGTGCGCCGGCCCTAATCCACTGACAAACTTGGAATGCGTCATCCCGGGCGTAGCGAAGCGAAGACCCGGGATCGGGGAACCGGGGTCAGTCAATTGATTTGGGATAACCGTCTCGGGTTTCGGGCTCCCCGATCCCGGCTCGCGCTGCGCTTGGCCGGGATGACGATGGTGACGTGGTGCCTTTGTCCAAACAAAAGGGCCGGCGCTGTGCGCCGGCCCTTGATGTTTCCAGCGCCGAAGATCAGATGGCCAGATATTCCTGACGCAGTTCCGCATTGTCGAGGACTTCCTGGGCCGTTCCGTCGAACACGACCTCACCCATGTCCAGAATAACGGCGCGGTCAGCCAGGTGCAGCGCCGCAATCGCGTTCTGCTCGACGATGATGGTGGTCATGCCGAGTTCCTTCACACCTTCCAGGATCCGCTCGATCTCCTGCACGATGACCGGTGCCAGCCCCTCATAGGGCTCATCCAGCAGCAGCAGCTTGATGTCCCGGGCCAGAATGCGGGCGACCGCCAGCATCTGCTGTTCGCCGCCGGACATGGTCACCGCTTCCTGGGCACGGCGTTCCGCGAGACGCGGAAAATGCTCGTAGATCCGCTCGATCGACCAGCCCTTGGGCTCCGCGATCTGGGACAGTTCCAGGTTTTCCTGAACGGTCAGGCCGGGAATGATGCAACGGTCTTCCGGCACCAGGCCGACGCCAAGACGCGCCGCCTGATAGCTTTTCATCTCATGCAGCGGTTTGTGGTCGAGCCAGACTTCGCCGTGGGTCAGTTGCGGGTCATCCATGCGGGCAATCGCCCGAAGCGTGGAGGTCTTGCCTGCACCGTTTCGGCCGAGAAGCGCCAGGATCTCGCCTTCTCTGACATCGAAATTGACTCCTTGCACGATGTAGCTTTCGCCATAATAGGCGTGCAGGTCCCATGCCGAGAAATAGGCCGGAGCCGTTCCGGCGGCCTTCTTTGGGGCAACGCCCGGGGCGTGCTTGCCGCTGAATTGATCGTCGATAAGGGTCACAGGTGCGCTCCTCCGAGATAGGCTTCCTGAACGCGTGGGTCGCCTTTGATGTCAGCCGGTTTGCCTTCGGCAATGATGGTCCCCTGGGCAAGAACGGTGACCTTGTCCGCCAGGGAGAACACCACATGCATGTCGTGCTCGATCACAACCTTGGTGATGCCACGATCTGCGATCCGCTTGAGCAGGTCGATCGTGTTGTTGGTATCGGCGCGCGACATGCCCGCTGTCGGCTCATCGAGCAGCAGCAGCTTGGGATCCTGGGACAGGCACATGGCCAGTTCCAGTCTGCGTTTGTCACCGCGCGACAGCGATCCTGAGATCACGTCCTTCTTTTCGGCCAGGCCGACATCCTCCAGCATGTGGAGGGCCTTGTCCTGGATCTCGGCGTCCCGGTCGAGTCGCTTGAACGGACGCAGCGAGAAGGTGCCGTCGCGTTTTGCCATCGTCGGGATGACGACATTGTCCAGAAGAGACAATTCGGAAAAGATCTCCGGTGTCTGGAACACGCGGGACACGCCGACCTGGTTGATCTCGTAGGGCTTCATGCCGGTCAGAGAAATATCGCCGAACATCACGCTGCCCGTGTCCGGCGCCAAGCGGCCGATCATGCAGTTCAGGAAGGTCGATTTTCCCGCGCCGTTCGGTCCGATAATGGCGTGAACCGTTCCCTGTTCGACAGAGAAGTTCACGTTGTTGAGGGCCCTCAATCCGCCGAACGACTTGTTCACGCCCTCTACGCGTAGGATTTCCATAAGTTCAGTTCCTTACTCAGCCGGGGCGGTTTGGCGGTTGGGTTCCGCTTTCGAGGAGCCGCGCTTGAACAAACGTCCGATCCGCGACACACCTTCCATGATGCCACCGGGCAGGAAGATCACGATCAGCATGAACAGGACACCGAGCGTCAGATGCCAGCCTTCGCCGACAAACAGGCCGGCGATGGAAACGACGGGGGCTTCCAGGAAGTCCGGCAGGAAGCTGAAGATCTCATGCAGGGTCTGCTCGTTGAACGCCGAGAAGATGTTCTCGAAATACTTGATCAGGGCCGCGCCGAAGATCGGACCGAGCAAGGTGCCTGCCCCGCCGAGAATGGTCATCAGGACCACCTCACCGGAGGCTGTCCACTGCATGCGTTCCGCACCCGCCAGCGGGTCGGTGATGCACATCAGGGCGCCCGCGAGACCGGCATACATGCCGGAGATGACAAAAACGGCGAGCGTATAGGGACGCGGATTGAGACCGGTATAGGTCATCCGGTTCTGGTTGGTTTTCACGGCCCGCAGCATGATGCCGAAGGGCGAGCGGAAAATCCGCTGAGCGATAAAGAAACCGACCAGCAGCACCACCGCACAGAAGTAGAAACCACCCCAGCCGGTCATTTCGACGCCGAACAGGTTGGAAATCAGCGGGCCGGTGCTTTCACTTGCACCGTCGAAAAGGCGCGGGTCGGACTGCAGGACACGCAGGCCCGTTTCCCCATTGGTGATCGGCGTCAACACCGAATAGGCCAGGTTATAGGACATCTGCGCGAAAGCGAGCGTCAGGATCGAAAAGTAGATGCCTGAACGGCGCAGCGATACGTAGCCGATGGCCAGCGCAAAGACGCCGGAGGTGGCGACCGCCAGGATAGCGGCCGGGATCGGGTTCATGCCGAGCAGCTTGAACGACCAGACCGCCGTGTAGGAGCCGACACCCAGGAACGCGGCGTGACCGAAGGACAGGTAGCCGGTCAGGCCAAACAGCAGGTTGAAGCCGGTGGCGAACAGTCCGAAAATCGCGAATTTCTGAAGGAGATCCGGATAGCCGGCCCCGACCGGCGCGAGCCAGACCGGCATGGTCAGCACGGCGACCGCGAACACCGCGAAGAAGATAAGATCGCCCGTTGGAGACAGTTTCGTTGTCATTTTGTCAGCTCTCCATGACGCCCTTGCGGCCCATCAGCCCGCGCGGACGCACGAGAAGGATGACCACGGCTACGAGATAGATGATGATCTGGTCGATGCCCGGCAGGATGGCTTTCACCTCGTTCATGGAAGCGAAGGACTGCAGGATGCCAAGCAGGAACCCTGCGGCGACCGCTCCCGGAAGCGAGCCCATGCCGCCGACAACCACGACAACGAAGCTGAGCACGAGGAAGTCCATCCCCATGTGATAGTCGGGCGGCAGGATCGGCGTGTACATAACCCCGGCGAGACCGGCGACCACGGCCGCAATCGCAAAGACGATGGTGAACCGGCGCTCGATATTGATGCCGAGCAATCCGACCGTATGTCGGTCTGCCATGCCGGCGCGAACGACCATGCCAAAGGTCGTGAATTGCAGGAAGGCGAAAACGGCGGCAATGATGGCTGCGGCAAAACCCAGATAGACCATGCGCCAATACGGATAAACGATCACGCCAGGATCAAAACCGAGGGCGGCACCGATATCGGCCGCGCCTCGGACCGTTTCGGGCGCCGCCTGCGGGATCGGGTTTGCGCCGAAGATCGACTTGATGATTTCCTGCAAAACGATGGCCAGGCCAAAGGTTACCAGGATCTGGTCGGCATGGGCCCGGTTGTAGAAGTGCTTGATCAGGCCACGTTCCATGATGAAACCGACAAGCAGCATCACCGGAATGGCAAGAAGGATGGAAACAGGCACCGAGTAGTTGAGGATCCAGTGACCGAAGTCCCCCATATAGGCCTCAACATAGGGAGTGCGGATCTCGAGCGGCGTTCCCCAGGCCGTGGTCTTTTCCGGGTCGATGGTGACCAGTTCAAGGCTGAGCAGCGCATTGAAGGACACAGCACAGAAAGCGCCGAGCATGAACAACGCCCCGTGGGCGAAGTTGACGACCCCGAGGGTCCCGAAGATCAGGGTCAGCCCAAGAGCAATCAGCGCATAAGCGCCCCCCTTGTCCAACCCGTTGAGCAGTTGAAGTAGAATCACATCCATGATTTTGCCGCTTGTTGCTGGGCCCAAGTGCCGCTTGAACGAGAACAGCCGCCGGTGGCCGGGCCTCCGGCGGCTGCTATTCTCAAGGTCTTAGACGCCGTTGTTGCACGCGCCGAGGTCACCGCCGAGCAAGTCGGCCGGATACTCGACCTGCGCCCGCGGGGTGACTTCCACCACTTCCAGAACGTCGAACTGAGAGCTCGGGTTTTCTTTACCCTTCACGACCAGAACGTCCTTGAAGCACTGGTGGTCTTCAGCACGGTAAAGGGTCGGGCCGTTGCCCATGCCGTCGAATTCGAAGCCTTCGAGGGCGGCACCGAGAGCGCAAGGCTCAAACGTACCGGCACGCTGCGCGGCATCCGCATAAAGCAGAGCCTGGACATAGCATGTGTGCGCGGCCTGGCTCGGCGGGAAGCCGTATTCCTGACCGAAGGACTTGACGAATGCCTTGGAGCCTTCGTCCTGCAGCGACCAGTGCCAGTTGGTGGAGCCGAAGATGCCCTTGACATTTTCACCGGCACCCTGAGCCATCAGACGGGAATAGAGCGGCACGACGATGGCAAAGTCCTTGCCGTTGACCTGCTTGTCGCGCAGACCGAACTGAACCGCCTGGGTCAGCGAGTTGACCATGTCCTTGCCGTAGTGGTTCAGGACCAGCACGTCCGCACCGGAGTTGAGAACCGGCGTGATGTACTGCGAGAAGTCACCGGCACCGAGCGGGGTACGCACGGCGGCGGCCGTCTTCCAGCCCATGCCTTCGGTGTACTTCTTGATGGAGCCTTCCTGGGACCAGCCCCAGGTGTAATCGGCGGTCAAGTGATAGGCGGTCCGGTCTGTGCCGAACGCGTTTTTCAGCACCGGCGCCAGGGCCGCGCCCGACATTTCAGTGTTGAAGAAGTGGCGGAAACCGTTGGCCCGCTTGTCCTTGCCCGTGGTGTCGTTGGAGTGGGTCAGACCGGCCATGAAAATAACGCCGGCTTCCTGACAGAGCGACTGCACAGCAATAGCCACACCGGACGAAGAGCCGCCGGTGATCATGACAGCACCGTCTTTTTCGATCATGCGCTTGGCGGATGCGCGGGCCGCATCGGACTTGGTCTGCGTGTCGCCGGTCACGTAGGTGACCTTCTTGCCGTTCACGCCGTTGCCCTGAAGCGCCTTCGAGGAGAAGGTGTTCAGCATGCCGCCGTCGCCTTCACCATTGATGTGCTTGACGGCCAGCTGATAAGCGCGCAGCTCGTCGGCGCCCTCATCGGCATAGGCGCCGGTCTGCGGCACGTTGAAGCCGAGAACAACTTCCGACCCGGTCGGCTCGTTCAGATATCCCGCGGACCAGGCTTTGCTGGTAAAGATGGTCGGTGTTGCAAGAGCAGCACCACCCATTGCGCCTGCGCGCAGGATAGAACGACGATTGAGGGGTTTACGAATTAAGCTCATACTTTCCTCCCAGAAAGGCACGGCGGGTCCACCTCGGACGCACCTGCAAGTAGCTGTACAGCCGCAAGCAATCCTGGCCCGTTCCCCAACCGGAAGACCGGCTCCTCAGTGCCAAAACTGCAAGCTGCAAAGACTTTAGGAAAATCAGTCGCTCATCAGCAATACGACTATCGGAGCGCTTCTTTTGTCCAAGCCCTTATACTTTCGAAGTAATCGCGGCTAAGCTCTCTGTTTCCACACAAGCAATTATTGCGATGCAACATGTTATTTATTGCGCTTTTCCAATGCCTTATGAGTTATTCATTGCGCACCGCGAAGTTACGTTTACGTAACAGTCAAAAATGCAAGGCTTTCAACCTCTTAGACCAAAGTGCAAGATGACGGCCGGCCGGCCCAAACTTGCGCAAATTGACGCCGATTTGTCCTGAAAGCTAAGCTCACTCAACCACTTCTCACGCCACTCGGCACCATCGGAACCTGTTTCATGAGTCTCCTGACCTCGCTCGACGCCCTACACGCCCATTACGGTACCCCGGGCGAAGCCTCCATGATCAAGGAAATCGGCTATCTCAGCCCCGCCTATCGCCAGATCGTTGAAATCTCGCGCTTCTGTGCTCTGACCACATCGGGTCCCGAGGGGCTGGATTGCTCGCCCCGGGGAGACGAAGACCCGGTCGTGCGCGTCCAGGACGACCGGACGCTGCTGCTGCCGGACCGGCGCGGCAACAATCGAATCGACTCGCTGCGCAACATCGTTCGCGACCCGCGCGTGTCGCTGATGTTCATGGTGCCCGGCTGGAACAATGTGCTCAGGATCAATGGCAAGGCGGTATTGTCTGTCGATCCGGAATTGCTGGCGTCCTTTGCAAAGGAAGGACACAGCCCCCGCTCGGTGATCATCTTCACCATCGACGCCGTCTACTTTCAATGTGCGCGCGCCCTCATGCGGTCGGAACTGTGGAACCCGGACGTGCAGGTCGGCAAGGGCGACTTGCCGACGCCGGGCCAGATCATGCAGGAAATCAAGGCGGGCTTTGACGGGGAGGCATACGATGTGGAATGGCCGCAGCGGGCCCAAAAATCTATGTGGTGACCGAGAGATGCTGACACGGCGCCAATTCCTGAAACAGACTTCGGCCAACGCGGCCGTATTCGCTGCTCTCGCGACAGGACTATGGCCGATGCCCTCAAATGCCACTGCCCCTCATGGCCTTCCCGACGGCTATTTTGTACCGGCGGAGGAAGATCCGCATGAGCGCACTTTCATGCAATGGCCCGTCAACCGGACCGTTCATCCGGACCGCTGGTTCCTTGCCGATCTCCAGAAAACAATCGCCAACGTGGCCAACACCATCGCGGAGTTTGAACCTGTCGTCATGCTGATGGCCGAAAACCAACGCGCCGCGGCACGCAGACTGCTTTCCGGCAAGGTCGAGATCTGGGATGTGCCGACGGACGATCTGTGGTGCCGCGACTCAGGACCGCTGTTTGCGGTGGATGGAAACGGCGGACTTGTTGTCTCCGGGATCCAGTTCAACGGTTGGGGCAACAAACAGGTCCATGACAACGATGGACTTGTCGCCAAACGTGTTGCGGAGCGGATGGGATTGAAGATCTATCCGAGCGGTTTGAAAGGTGAACCGGGCGGCGCCGAATGGGACGGCGCAGGAACGCTGATGGCGCAGGAGAGTTGCTGGGTCAATCCGAACCGGAATGACCTCGGCCGGCCTGAAATCGAGGCACGGCTGCTGGCGGCGTATGGCGCCGACACGATGATCTGGGCGCCGGGCGTCCGCGGCCTGGACATCACGGACGACCATATCGACGCGCTGGCGCGTTTTGTCCGTCCGGGAACGGTGCTCATCCAGGTGCCCTACCCTGACGACGACGACGCGTTTTCCGTTTCCGCCCGCAAGACCCTTTCCATCCTGCAGCAGGCAACCGACGCTTCAGGCCAGCCTTTGGAGATCGTTGAGATCGCCTCGCCCACCCGCACCCGCGTCCGGTCCGAAGATTTCGTGTCGTCTTACGTGAACTACTACGTCTGTAACGGCGCGGTTATCTGCGCCCAGTTCGGTGACAGCGACACTGACACCGAAGCGGTCGAAGCTCTTGCCCGCCTTTATCCGGATCGAGAAATCGTCAGCCTGAACATCGACCCGATCGGCGAAACCGGCGGAGGTATCCATTGCGCCACCCAGCAGCAGCCAGCCACCGCCTGACGTGAAGTTGCTTCGATCAGTCGCGCAAATGTTCTTGGATCAATCGACTATCCACGCCATATCAGTTTCGTACCGTTCTAACTCCTTTGAGGTATCCATGACTTCCAATCCACTGCTCGCCAATTGGGACTCGCCGTTCCAGCTGCCGCCGTTTTCAGAAATCGAACCGTCGCATTTCGAGGAAGCGTTCGAGGTGGCCATGGCCGAGGCGTGCGCGGAAACCGACCGGATCGCCGATCAGGAAGAGGCACCGACCTTCGAAAACACGGTCGTTGCGCTGGAGCGTTCCGGAGAAAGCCTCACCAGGGTTGCCCGCACCTTTTTCAACCTGACCGGTGCACATACCAACGAAGCCTTGCAGAAGATCGAACGTGATATAGCGCCTAAACTGGCGAAACATGGCTCCGACATGCTGCTGAATGCCAGTCTCTATGGCAGGATCGCCACCCTGTGGGACCAGCGCGAAGATCTTGGACTGAACGCCGAGGACAGTCGGGTTCTGGAACGTTATCAAAAGATGTTCCAACGGGCAGGCGCCGGCCTGGATGACGCCGGCAAGGCTCGGATGGCGGAGATTTCGCAGCGCCTTGCGACACTCGGCACTGGTTTCTCTCAAAACGTGCTGAAAGACGAGTCCGACTTTCAGCTGGTCCTTGAAACCGAGCAGGACCGAGCAGGCCTTCCGGACTTCTTGCTGGCATCCGCTGCAGAGGCCGCCAGGGAACGCGGTCTGGCCGGCAAACATGTGATCACGTTGTCACGGTCGTCGATTGAGCCCTTTCTGCAGTTTTCGACCAACAGGGCCCTGCGCGAGGAGGCCTTCCGGGCCTGGACATCGCGCGGCGAAAAAGGTGGCGACACCGACAACCGGGAGATTATCCGGGAAACGCTTGCGCTGCGCGCTGAAAAGGCCCGCCTGCTCGGTTTCCGCAATTTCGCCGAATACAAACTCGACGACACCATGGCCAAGACCCCGGACAATGTGCGCGGCCTGCTGACAAAAGTCTGGCAACCAGCCGTTGCCCAGGCCCGCGAGGAAGAGGAAAAACTTGCGGAGATGGCGCGGGGCAGCGGCGAAAACCATTCCATAGAGGCCTGGGACTGGCGGCATTATTCGGAAAAAGTCCGCAAGGCGGAACACGACCTCGACGAAACCGAGCTCAAACCCTATCTCCAGCTCGACAATATTATCCAGGCGGCCTTCGATACGGCCACGCGCCTGTTCGGTATCACCTTCCGCGAACTGAAAGGCCTGCCGGTCTACCACCCGGATGTCCGCGTCTTTGAGGTCCTGAACCCGGACGGCACACATAAAGGCCTGTTCCTGGGTGACTATTTCGCTCGGTCTTCAAAACGCTCCGGTGCCTGGATGAGCGGCTTCCGCTCTCAGCACAAGCTGAAAGGCGAGGTCACGCCGATCATCGTCAACGTGATGAATTTTTCGAAAGGCGCGCAGGGCGAAGCCACCCTGTTGACCTTCGACGACGCACGCACCCTGTTTCACGAATTCGGTCACGGCCTGCACGGTCTTCTGTCCGATGTCACCTATCCGATGATCTCGGGAACGGGTGTTGCACGCGATTTCGTCGAATTGCCGTCCCAGCTCTATGAGCACTGGCTGTCCCAGCCCGACGTGCTCTCGAAATTCGCGGTGCATTACAAGACCAATGAACCGATGCCCGCGCAACTCCTGGAAAAACTCCTGGCGGCGGCGAATTTCAACCAGGGTTTCGCGACAGTCGAATACACCGCCTCCGCACTGATCGACCTCGAACTCCATCTCCTGGATGATCCAGCAGAGCTGAATGTCGCGGACTTCGAGAAGCAGGAACTCGGCAAGATCGACATGCCGGCCGCCATCACAATGCGCCACCGGATCCCGCATTTTCAGCACGTCTTTTCCGGTGACGGATATTCCGCCGGCTATTACAGCTACATGTGGTCGGAAGTGATGGACGCGGATGCGTTTGGTGCCTTCGAGGAAAAAGGCAACATCTTCGACCCCGAAACCGCCGAAAAGCTGCTCACCTTTATTTACTCCGCAGGCGGGCGCCAGGATCCGGAAGAAGCCTACGTCGCGTTCCGGGGACGAGCCCCGAAAATCGACGCCTTGCTGGAAAAACGAGGCTTTGCCGCCTAGGCTATGCCTGAACCTGCCGGCCGGCCTCTTGGCCGGCCAACGGGACCGCAAAATCCATGACCTTTAGAAATCGTCAGTCCATGGCGGACCCGACCGTCCCTCTCCTGAGGCTTTGCCTGGTTTTGGCCGGACTGGCAGGCGCGCTTGGCGCAGTCTTTCTGGCCATGTCCGCGCACGCCAATGCGTCGCCGTTGCTTCGGACCGCGGCCCAAATGCTGTTGTTCCATGCACCGCTTTTTCTCGGGCTAGGACTTCTTGCTCAGGCGCGGCGTGTCCTGCTTTTGCCAGTAACCGTGGCGTTGCTTTCGCTCGGATTGTGCCTGTTTTCCGGAGACCTGCTCTTGCGCGCATTTGTCGAGCAGCGTCTGTTTTCGATGGCAGCGCCAATCGGAGGCGCTCTTGTCATTGCCGCCTGGCTGGCGCTGGCGATCGGTGCTTTACGTGTTCGACCCAAGTGACTAAAAGCCTGCTGATGCGTTATTGCGGACGCAACTGACAGCGAAACTGGATTATTTTAGTGACCGTTACTGCTGAATTGCCCAAGAACGGGGCTCGGGAGGCCAGCCAGGCCACCGAATTTGTGCCGCCCTATCCGTTCCGCCATGAGAAGATGCCGCCAGTCTGGACGTTGATCGGCTTGGCCAAACGGAATTTTCTCGCGATTTGGGGCATTGACGATTTTCAAAGCCGCCTGAGAAGCAAGAAGATCTTCAACCGGGAACTGGTGATCTGCAATCGCCCGGACGTTGTGCGCGAGGCCTTTCAGACCAATCATGAAGTGCTTCAGCGCAAGACACCCCAAATGCGCCACGCCCTGGAACCGCTCCTCGGCGATGGTCTTTTCATCAGCGACACCGAAACCTGGGCCAAGCGACGCAAGGTGGTCGCCCCGATCATTCACGGATCGCGCGTGAAGGGCTTCGCCCCGATCATGATCGATACGATCGAGGAAAAACGCGCCGAGTGGGCGGCTCTGGGGGATGGTGCCGAGATCGACGCACTTGCCGATATGGCGCATCTGACGGCGGAAATCATCTGCAGGACCATTTTCGGCCGAAATCTCGGCAAGAATCACGCCGCCGAAGTCGTCCAGGGCTTCACGGATTATCAACGCCACATCGACCAAATCGATCTCCTGTCGCTGTTCGGGCTTCCCGAATGGCTCCCCCGGTTTCGCGGACGTGCCATCAAGAAGCCTGTGCAGCGCATCATGACGGTGCTCGACCAGATCATCGAAAGTTATCAGGCACAGAAAGAACAGGGCGAAGCGTCGGTGATCGGCGGCTTGCTGGAAGCGCGTGACGAAAACGGCGCCCCCCTCAGCCGCAACGCCATCATCAGCGAAGCGGCTGTCATCTTCATGGCGGGTCATGAAACCACGGCCAACACGCTCGCCTGGGCATGGTTCCTCTTGTCCAACTGCACCAAGAGCCGTTTGAAGCTTCAGCAGGAACTTGACACCGTTCTGAATGGCCGCACGCCAACCTTCAAGGATGTTGCCGACCTGCCCTTCACCAAGGCCGTGATCGAGGAAACTCTGCGGCTTTATCCACCGGTTCCGATTCTGGGCCGCGAGGCCATGGCCGACACGACCATTGGCAACAAGCCGATTCCCAAGGGGTCTTTGGTCATGGTCGTACCGTGGCTGATGCACCGCAACCCGGTGCTGTGGTCGAAACCCGATGTCTTCGACCCGGGCCGTTTCCTCGATCCCAAGTCCAAGAAGCCCAACAAATACGGTTATGTCCCGTTCAGTATCGGGCCGCGTATTTGTGCCGGCCTGCAATTCGGCATGACAGAAGCCATTCTGAGTCTCGCCATTCTGGCCCAGCAGTTCGAGTTGAAGCTCAAGGAAGGCGTCGACGTTCAACCTGTCGCCCGTCTGACCCTGCGCCCTGGTGAAAACCTGCCCATGACACTTCATCCAAGGCGGTCATGACCAGGCATTTGCGGCTGGAAGACATTGCCTTCGCCGAAACGCTCGGTCCGGAGCCCGACGCTCCGCCGATCCGTGACCTGGCAGCCGGTGATCCCGCTCGGCGTCTCAATGCCAGGATGCACTGGTTGAGGCACACTAAGGACGGCGTTCTCAACACCGTCTTCCATCACGTCCTGAAGCACTGCCCCAGCGGTCTCGTGTCCGGGTTCGGGCATGTGCTGGTGCCGATGATGCGCTGGTCCTACCGCGACAAGATCTTTCCGAAGCGCATCAGCAGAAACTTCTCCGCCCTGACACCAGGCAGGTGGACAAGCAGGCAGGCGGAGGCACATGCGCTGGACAGGTTTTGGCGGAATATAGCGCGAACCATCTCTGAATTCTGCATTGTCAATAAGCTATGGAAGAGTTCTCGCATAGAAGTTGAGGGGCTAGAGCACCTCGAAGCTGTCCGGAGTTCCGGTCGGCCGGTCATCTTCACGTCCATGCATCTGGCCACCTGGGAAGCCTTGTTCGTTGCAATCCATGAGGGCCTTTCCGGGCCGAGCATCGGCCCGTTCCAGCCGGAGCCGAACCGTTTCAAGAACCGAATTGTCCACGCCATCCGCAAGGAACGGAACCAGTTTCTGTTCCCTCCCGGCCAGCGCAGCGCTTATCGTCTTCACCGTCTGATGACCAGTGGCCAATATTCGATGACAATCTTCATCGACGAAGTGCGCGACAAACAGGTGCATTTGCCGCTATTCGGACGCCCGGCTCCCACGAAGGGCAATGCCGTGGTCGCCATCAAGATCGCCAATGCCTGCGGTGGTACGCTTCTGCCGACTTACCTGACCCGGACCGGTCCAGCCCGGTTCCGCATGACGATCCTGCCGCCGCTCGAACGGCGGACAAATGCAAATTACGACGTTGCGGACACGGTCCGCGCACTCAACGACGTCTTTGAACCGATCGTGCTGCAAAACATCGAAGAATGGTACATGCTGAGCGAATTGCGGCTGCCGCAGTCGTTTGAAAAAAGCTTCTATGCCAGAGCCCTTGCCCGTGACAATGCGGCAGCAGCCGGTTAGCCCTTCAGCCTCGCCGCATGCCAGGCGATGTGATCGCGGGCGAAGGTCGAGACGAAATAGTAGGAATGGTCATAGCCTTCCTGCAGACGGTAGCTGTGTGCCGTCTTCGTCTCGGTGAGTGCAGCCACCAGAGCCCCGGGTTTCAGCAGATCGTAGAACTGATCGTCCGCGCCCTGGTCGACAAGAATGTCGCCGCTCCAGCCCTTGTCCTTTAAGAGCAGAGTCGCGTCATGGGCTGTCCAGGCGCTTTCATCTCCGCCGAGATAGGCGCCAAGCTGCTTTCGGCCCCAGTCGGACTGGGTCGGATTGGCAATCGGCGCAAAGGCAGACAGCGACTGGTAGTGCCCGGGGTATTTCATGGCGAGCGTCAGGGCACCGTGTCCCCCCATGGAATGACCGGTGATGCCGTGATGGACGGAAATGGCGAAGTTCTCGGTGACCAGGTCGCGCAGTTCGCTCGCGACATAGCTTTCCATCTGAAAATGCGGCGCCCAGGGCGTTTCGGTGGCGTTGACATAAAATCCCGCGCCCTGCCCCAGGTCATAGGCCTCGTCGTTGGCGACGCCTTCACCTCGCGGGCTGGTGTCGGGAAACACCAGCGCCAGGCCGAATTCAGCGGCATGGGCCTGCAAGCCCGCCTTGATCATGGCATTTTCGTGGGTGCAGGTCAGTCCGGACAGATACCACAGGCACGGCACCGGTCCGTCCTGCGCCTGCGGCGGCATGTAGACCGCGAAGGTCATCTCGCAGCCACAAGCTTCCGACTCATGGCTGTAAACGCCCTGCATACCGCCGAAGCACCTGTTCTCGGAAATGGTTTTCATCAAAACGCCTCTACTCTTTCTTAGTCATCCCAAGGCTTGACCATGGGATCCATGCCGTTTCATTCACCAAACAGCCAGCCCGGCCAATTGCACCGGGCGAAACGGCATGGATTGCAGGATCAAGTCCTGCAATGACGACGGTTTCAAACGTGCTTTGTGACGACGACCAAACGATCAGTAAAGCACGACCGAGCGGATCGACTCGCCCGCATGCATCAGGTCGAAGCCCTTATTGATGTCTTCCAGCGGCATGGTATGCGTGATCATCGGGTCGATCTCGATCTTGCCGTCCATGTACCAGTCGACAATCTTCGGAACGTCGGTCCGGCCACGCGCACCGCCGAAGGCCGTCCCGCGCCAGGACCGGCCGGTGACCAGCTGGAACGGACGGGTGGAAATCTCGGCCCCTGCCGGCGCCACGCCAATGATAATGCTTTCGCCCCAACCCTTGTGTGCCGATTCCAGCGCGGTGCGCATGACATTGACATTGCCGGTGGCATCGAAGGTGTAGTCGGCGCCCCCCTTGGTCAGGTTGACCAGATAGGGCACCAGATCCTCTTCGACTTCGCTCGGATTGACGAAATCGGTCATGCCGAAGCGCTCGGCCATTTCCTTCTTCGCCGGGTTGAGGTCTACACCGACGATCTGGTCGGCACCGGCAAGACGCAAGCCCTGGATGACGTTGAGGCCGATCCCTCCGAGACCGAAGACAATGGCACGGGAACCGATCTCGACCTTGGCGGTGTTGATCACCGCGCCGACCCCGGTGGTGACGCCGCAACCGATGTAGCAGACCTTGTCGAAAGGGGCATCGGAACGGATCTTCGCCAGGGCGATTTCCGGAACGACGGTGTAATTGGCGAAAGTCGACGTGCCCATGTAATGGAGAATCGGATCGCCATCGAGCGTGGAGAAGCGCGAGGAGCCGTCCGGCATCAGGCCCTGTCCCTGGGTCGAGCGGATCGACTGGCACAGGTTGGTTTTCGGGTTGAGGCAGTATTCGCAGGTCCGGCATTCCGGCGTATAGAGCGGAATGACATGATCGCCCGGCTTCAGCGTGGTGACGCCGGGCCCGACTTCGACAACGACACCGGCACCCTCATGACCGAGGATCGCCGGGAAGAGACCTTCCGGATCGGCACCGGACAGGGTGAATTCATCCGTATGGCAGATGCCGGTGGCCTTGATCTCGACGAGAACCTCGAAGGCGCGCGGCCCTTCCAGGTTGACAGTGGTGACTTCGAGCGGTTTTCCGGCCCCTACGGCCACGGCTGCACGCACTTCCATGGATTGTTCTCCCTGACTGGACTGTTCCCGCGAGAGTTAACGCCTGGGCTCTCAAATGCAAGAACCGATGCGGCATCCATTGTCGGGATTGCGCAATCCAACAGCAAAATGCTTTGACTATGGCAGGCGTGTTCTGGCGGCAAACAGCCGGTTTTCGCCGGTATTCCGCTGGGAAACGCGCCTTGCTTGCCAGGTTCCGACACCTATGTCGCATTCAGACAAGCATGCGACCGAAACCTGATACGCTTCTCTTGACCCAATCGCGAATATGCCCCGCAATGGATGCGGCCTTGCCGGCAGTGGTGCTGGCCCAGTCCTTTATGCGAAACAATCCAGACGGGGGCATTCCGGTACATCCGGACAACCGGTCGGCAACGTGCGGAGCCGCTTGATGAAGCGATATTCCTTCCTGGAACTGGCCAAAAACGCCTTTTCCGCGCACCAGAACTGGGGCCGCCAGTGGCGTGCCCCCGAACCCAAGGCCGAATATGACGTTGTCATCGTCGGCGCCGGCGGGCACGGACTGGCAACCGCCTATTACCTTGCCAAGGAACATGGCGTCCATAGCGTCGCGGTGATCGAAAAGGGCTGGCTCGGCGGCGGCAACACCGGCCGCAACACGACCATCGTGCGCTCAAACTATCTCTGGGAGGAAAGCGCCGGGCTCTACAATCACGCCATTGGTCTCTGGCAGGGTCTGTCCCAGGAACTGAACTACAACGTGATGTATTCCGCGCGCGGCGTGATGATGCTGGCGCACACGGTTCATGACGTTCAGGTTGCCCAGCGGCACATTCACGCCAACCGGCTGGCTGGTGTCCAGAATGAATGGCTGACGCCCGAGCAGGCCAAGGAATACTGTCCGCCTCTCAACATCGAGAAAAACATCCGCTATCCGGTGATGGGCGCGGCCCTGCAGCGCGTCGGCGGTACGGCCCGCCATGACGCGGTTGCCTGGGGTTACGCCCGCGGCGCCGACGCCCTTGGTGTCGACATCATCCAGAATTGCGCGGTCACCGGCATCCGCCGTGGCCAGAACGGTGCCGTCGAGGGCGTCGAGACCGCCAAGGGTTTCATCAAGGCCAAGAAGGTCGGCGTCGTTGCCGCGGGCCACACCTCGACCATCATGGACATGGCCGGCGTGCGCATGCCGCTGGAATCCTTCCCGCTGCAGGCGCTGGTCTCCGAACCGGTCAAGCCGGCGTTCCCATGCGTGGTCATGTCGAACACTATCCACGCCTATATCTCCCAGTCGGACAAGGGCGAACTGGTGATCGGCGCTGGCACCGACCAGTTCATCTCCTATTCGCAGGCAGGTGGCATCCACATCTCCAACCACACGATTGACGCGATCTGCGAATTGTTCCCGCATTTCCGCCGCATGCGCATGCTGCGCAACTGGGGCGGCATTGTCGACGTGACCCCGGACCGCTCGCCGATCCTCTCCAAGACCCCGGTCCAGGGCCTCTACGTCAACTGCGGCTGGGGCACCGGCGGCTTCAAGGCCACGCCAGGTTCCGGTCATGTCTTTGCGCACACGATTGCCAAGGACGAGCCGCACAAGATCAACGCACCCTTCACCATCGACCGGTTCCGCACCGGCCGCCTCATCGACGAAGCGGCAGCCGCCGCCGTTGCGCACTAAGGGAGATTTCATCAGATGCTGCTGGTTTACTGCCCTTATTGCGATGTCGAGCGCGCCGAAACGGAATTCGCCTGCCGCGGCGAAGCCCATATCGCCCGCCCGGCCGATCCGACGCAGGTCTCCGACGAGGACTGGGTCAACTACCTCTACATGCGCACCAACACCAAGGGTGTCTATGCCGAACGCTGGCGCCACATCCATGGCTGCGGCCGTTTCTTCAACGCTGTCCGCGACACCGTCAGCGACAGGTTCCTGAAATTCTACAAGGCCGGCGAAACCATGCCGGACCTTGAAGCGATTGCCAAGGAGGCCGGCAAATGAGCCAGCCATTCCGTACAGAAAAAGGCGGCCGGATCGACCGCGCCGAACAGCTGACCTTTACCTTCGACGGTGAGGAAATGCAGGGCCACAAGGGCGACACGCTTGCCTCCGCCCTGCTCGCCAACGGCGTTCACCTTGTCGGCCGGTCGTTCAAGTACCACCGTCCGCGCGGCATCATCTCCGCCGGTTCGGAAGAGCCCAATGCATTGGTCGGCGTCTACCGCAACGGCGACCAGACGCCGAACCTGCGCGCCACCCAGGTTGAGCTCTACCAGGGCCTGGAAGCGATCTCGCAGAACCGCTTCCCGTCGCTCGGTTTCGACATCGGCGCTGTCAACGACCTGATGTCGCCGCTGTTCCCGGCCGGCTTCTACTACAAGACCTTCATGTGGCCGAAGTCCTTCTGGGACCGGGTCTATGAGCCCATCATCCGCGCCGCGGCCGGTCTCGGCAAACCGCCGAAAAACCCGGACCACGATGTCTATGGCAACATCTATGTCCATTGCGACGTCCTGGTCGCAGGCTCCGGCCCGTCTGGTCTGGCGGCCGCTCTTGCGGCAGCGGAAACCGGCGCAAAGGTCATCCTGTGTGACGAACAGGCCGAATTCGGCGGCTCTCTTCTGAGCGAGACCAGCGCCAGCATCGACGGCAAGGATCCGTGTGACTGGGTCGCGGAAACCATCGCCAAGCTGATGACGATGGACAACGTCACCCTGCTGCCGCGCACCACCGCTTTCGGCTATTTCGCGCATAATTTTGTCGCCCTGGCCGAGCGCGTGACCGAGCACCTCTCCAACCCGGACCCGAAACTGCCACGCGAACGGCTGTGGCAGGTCCGTGCCAAGGAAGTCGTGATTGCAGCTGGCGCCATCGAACGGCCGATGGTGTTCCCGGAA
The DNA here is from genome assembly GCF_023156505.1 of Roseibium sediminicola. GTDB lineage: Bacteria > Pseudomonadota > Alphaproteobacteria > Rhizobiales > Stappiaceae > Roseibium > Roseibium sediminicola. Next base: position 124,687 of record NZ_JALNMJ010000004.1, read on the forward strand.
AACGACCGCCCGGGCATTCTCATGGCCGAATCCGGCCGGACCTATCTCAACCGCTACGGCGTCAAGGTCGGTCACAAGGTTCTGGTCACGACGGCGTGCGACACGGCCTGGCAGGCCGCCTTCGATCTGAAGGACCATGGTGTCGAAGTGGTCGCCATCGCAGACATGCGCGAAACCCCGCCGGCAAACCTGATCTCGATCGCGGAAGCTCGCGGCATCCGCGTGGAAGCCGGCTGTGTCGTCACCGGCACCCTCGGCCGCAAGCGGGTCAAGGGCGCGTTGCTCGGCAAGCTGATGACCTCCGGCAAGGTCGCCTCGGGTGGCCAGGTCGCCTGCGACGCGATCCTGATGTCCGGTGGCTGGACCCCGACGGTCAGCCTTTATTCCCAATCCCGCGGCAAGGTTGTGTGGGATGCGGACAAGGGCGCCTATGTGCCCGGCAAATCCGTCCAGAACGAACGTTCCACGGGCGCTTCCAAAGGCCTCTACGGCCTGCAGGCCACCTTGGAGGACGGCTACGCGGCCGGCGAGGAAGCCGCCAAGGCGGCCACCGGCAAGTCCGCCAAGATCACCTATTCGGTCGCGACCGGCGGCGAAGCCGGTGCGGGCGGGACCCTCGGCGCCCTTCCGCATGACCGCAACGCCGCCCGCGTGAAGGCCTTTGTCGACTACCAGAACGACGTCACCGCGAAGGACGTCAAGCTGGCCGTGCGCGAAGGCATGCAGTCCATCGAACACATCAAGCGCTACACCACGACCGGCATGGCGACCGACCAGGGACGCCTGTCCAACATGAACGCGCTGCAGATCGCCTCCGGGGCGCTGGAACGTCCGGTGACGGATGTCGGCCTGACTACCTTCCGCCTGCCGTTCACGCCGACAACCTTCGGCCTGTTCGCCGGTGTCTCGCGCGGGGATTTCTTCGACCCGGTCCGCAACACCCCGTCCCATGACTGGGTCGTGGCAAACGGTGGCGTCTATGAAGATGTCGGCCAGTGGAAGCGTACCTGGTATTTCCCGAAAGACGGCGAAGACATGCACGCCGCCGTCGCCCGGGAATGCAAGACGGCCCGCGAAAGCGTCGGCCTGTTCGATGCCTCCACCCTCGGCAAGATCGAGGTGGTCGGTCCGGACGCGGCCGAATTCCTGGAGCGGATGTACACCAACCCGTGGAAGAAACTTGCGCCGGGACGCTGCCGCTACGGCCTGCTCCTGAACGATGCCGGCTTCATCGTTGATGACGGTGTCATTGGCCGTCTCGCCGAGGACCGCTTCCACGTGACCACCACAACAGGCGGCGCGCCAAGCGTGTTCGCGACCATGGAAGACTACCTGCAGACCGAATGGCCGGATCTCGATGTCTGGATCACCTCGACCACCGAGCAATTCGCCGTGGCCGCGGTCCAGGGACCGAAAGCGCGTGAGGTCATCGCCCCCTTCATCGAGGGTGTCGATCTTTCCGCGGAAGCCTTCCCGCATATGAGTGTCGTGGAAGCAACCTTCTGCGGCGTTCCCTGCCGCCTGTTCCGCATCTCCTTCACCGGCGAACTCGGCTTCGAAATCAACGTGCCGCGCCGCCATGGCAAGATGATGTGGGAAACACTGGCCAAGGAAATCGAGAAGCACAACGGTACGGTTTACGGTACCGAGACCATGCATGTGCTGCGTGCCGAAAAGGGCTACATCATTGTCGGCCAGGATACGGACGGCACGGTGACCCCGCAGGACGCGGGCATGAGCTGGGCCATCGGCAAGAAGAAGCTGGATTTCGTCGGCAAACGCGGTCTGGAGCGGCCGGATCTGGTGGCGGAAAACCGCAAGCAGTTCGTCGGTCTCCTGACCAAGGATCCAAAGGTGAAGCTGGAGGAAGGCGCGCAGATCACGGTCGCCGAGAACCCGGCCACCGGCACGCCGGCCGAAGGCCACGTGACCTCGTCCTATTACAGCCCGGCGCTTGACCGCAACATCGCGCTGGCCATCGTCAAGAACGGTCACGCCCTGGAAGGCAAGACCCTCTATGTGCCGATGCCCAATGGCAGCATCCCGGTCGAAGTGACCGGTCCGGTGTTCTATGACAAGGAAGGAGCACGGCTCAATGTCTGATCTTCTGGCAAACGACCTGATCACGCCGGACGCGGGCGAAGCGCCGCTCCTCGCCCAAGCGGATGTGTCGATCCTGAAAGCGGTGCCGGTGACGCGCCTGTCCTATCGCGGCCGTGAAGGGTCCCTCAAGGCCGCCGGCAAAGCCTTTGGTGTCGCCCTGCCCGTCCAGCCGCTTTCCAACAGCACAGCCCCGAAACGGGCCGCGCTCTGGATGGGACCGGACGAGTGGACGCTTCTGGCTCCCGAAGAGGAGCTGAACGCGGTATTCGAGGCAATCGAGAAAGGTCTTGGCGACACGCCGCATGCCCTCGTCGACGTGTCCCATCGCTCCCTGGCGGTGATCGTCAGTGGTGCCAAGGCCGAATGGCTGCTCAACACGGGCATCTTCATCGATCTGTCGCTGGAGGCCTTTCCGGTCGGCACCGTCACCCGGACGATCTTCCACAAGGCACCGGTGATGCTGTGGCGGACGGGGCCGGACACCTTCGTGGTCGAATCCTGGGTGTCGTTCATGGATTATGTCTCCGGCCTGCTGGTCCAGGTAGGCCAGGAACTGGCCGCCGCCTGATGGCCTCCTTCGGGAACACCCGATCTTAACAAAGCCCTGCAATCCTTGCGAACCAACTGGTTCTGCAAGGATTGCCGTTCATGTCCGATCTCGTCTCGAAACAGCTGCGACTGGCGGAACTGCTCGGCGCACTCAGCCATGCATTGGACATCACGGAAGGCCAGCCCCGCGGTCATTGTGTGCGCTGTTGCTGGATCGGCATTCACGTCGGCCGCCAGATCGGCTTGAGCGAAGCTCAGTTGAGCGATCTCTACTACACGCTGCTCCTGAAGGACCTCGGCTGCTCCAGCAACGCGGCCAGAATCTGCGAGCTCTATCTCACCGACGACCTGACCTTCAAACACGACTACAAGACCATCAGCGACAGCCTGCCGGCCGCGCTGCGGTTCGTGCTGGGCCATACAGGTCTCAAACACGGTTTCGCAGAGCGCGTCCGCGCCATCGTCAACATCCTGCAAAACGGCGGCGACATCGCCAACGAGATGATCGAGACCAGATGCCAGCGCGGCGCGGATATCGCCCGGCAGATGCATTTCTCGGATTTGGTGGTCGACGGCATTTTCAGCCTGGACGAACACTGGGACGGCCAGGGACGCCCCATGGGCCTTCAGGGCAAAAGTATCCCTGTGTTCTCGCAAATCGCTCTGCTGGCCCAGGTTATGGACGTCTTCCAGATCAATTCCGGTCCGGAGAGCGCCCTCAAGGAATTGCGCGAGCGCGCCGGTGGCTGGTTCGATCCAGCCCTGGTGGAAGCGGCGGAAATCGTCGCCCGCAACCCGACCTTCTGGACCACCTTGAGATCGGACAGGATCGACGCCATCGTTTACGGGCTCGAACCGGCGCAGAATGTGCGTTTTGCCAGTGAAGACCAGCTCGACGACATCGCGCACGGCTTTGCGCTCGTGATCGACAGCAAGAGCCCGTTTACGGCCGGCCACAGCGAGCGGGTGACGCTTTATACGGACATGATCGCCGAAGAACTGGGTTACAGCCCCCGTGACCGGCAACTCCTGCGACGCGCCGCCCTGCTGCATGACATCGGCAAACTCGGCGTCAGCAATTCCGTTCTCGACAAGCCCGGCAAGCTCGATGACCAGGAATGGCAGCAGATCCGCATGCACCCGGTCTATTCCGACGAGATTCTCTCCCGGATCGAGACCTTCAAGGACCTGTCGCCGATTGCCCGCGGGCATCATGAGAAGCTGGACGGAAGGGGCTATCCGGACGGCCTGACGGCCAGCCGGATTTCGATGGAGACGCGCATCGTGACGACGGCGGATATTTTCGACGCCCTGACGGCTGAGCGGCCCTATCGCGGCCCGATGTCTTTGCCCAAGGCCCTCGGGATCATGGAAGAAGACGTCGGACCGGCGCTCGACAAGAAGTGCTTTGACGCCCTGAAACGCGCAACCGAACGCATGGACCAGATCAAGGCTGCCTAAATTGGCCGCAATTTCCGTGTCAAAGCGCTGTTCCGCTTGCATTCCGCCCCGTTCGCCCGCCAATAGACTGACATGCTCAAGATCGGTTCCTACAACATCCAAAAAGCGATCGGCGTCGATGCCCGCCGCCGTCCGGAGCGGACTCTCAAGGTCATACGCGAGCTGGACTGCGATATTCTGGCGCTGCAGGAGGCCGACAAGCGCTTCGGCCCCCGTGAAAGCACGCTGGATCCCGAAAGCATCCTGGCGGAAACCGATTATCGCCCCGTGCCCTTCGCAACCCGGGACCGGAGCCTTGGCTGGCACGGCAATGCCATCCTTGTGCGCAACTCGATCGGCATTGTCGATCACCGGCGGATCGACCTGCCCACGCTGGAACCGCGCGGCGCAGTGGCCGCGGACCTGGATGTCGGCGGGGAAAAGATCCGGGTCGCCGCGATGCATCTCAGCCTTGTCGGCCATTTCCGCAAGAAGCAGATCACGTCACTGATGCACCAGCTGCACGAACATCTGGACTATTTGCCGACCGTGCTGATCGGCGATCTCAACGAGTGGCGCGACACTGCCGGCAGCATCAAGCTGTTCGAGCAGCATTACGAAGTGACAACGCCGGGCAAGAGCTTTCCGAGCCCCCTGCCCGTCGGCAGTCTCGATCGGATCATCACCAGCCCGGAATTCACTGTTGAAAAGGCCGGCGTGCACAAGTCCAAAACAGCCCGGGTCGCTTCAGACCACCTGCCGGTCTGGGCACATCTGACCCTGGAACCGGCAGGACATCTGGCCGCCCGCCAGGATTGATCGGTACCGGTTAGCCGATCAGCTTGATCATGACAAAATAGAGCGCGCCGGACAGCACGGCGGCTGCCGGCACCGTCACGATCCACGCTGCTATGATGGTCATGAAATGCGCCCGGCGCACCAGATGCCGGCGCGCCTGCTCTTCCCGGTTGCGAACCGGGCGAACCTGGGGTCCACCTGCCGCCTGATGCTTGTTGACATAGTCCAGACGACGTTTGGAGCGCTCGGTATACCACTCCCGGAAGAATCCGACCCCGAACACGGCACCGACCGCGATATGCGTCGAACTGACCGGAAGACCCAGACCGGAGGCGATGATGACGGTGATCGCTGCGGAGAGCGACACGCAGTAAGCGCGCATCGGGTTCAGCTTGGTGATCTGCTGACCGACCATGTTGATCAGCTTCGGACCGAACAGCAGCAATCCGAACGAGATGCCAAAAGCGCCAACGGCCATGACCCAGAGCGGGATGCTCACCTTGGTCGCCACTTCGCCAAGCTCGGCCGTGTGGACGATGGCTGCTAGCGGACCGACCGCATTGGCCACATCGTTGGCGCCGTGGGCAAAGGACAACAGCGCAGCGGAACAGACCAGCGGAACGGAAAAAAGAATGCGAAGAGACTGGTTCCGGTTTTCAAGTCCCTCGGACTGCCGGCGAATGAAGGGACGGACAAAGAACCATACGGCCAGGCCGACCAGAAAGCCCAGAAGCAGCGACATCGGCAAATCGATCTTGACGATCTTCTTGAGACCTTTCAGCGCCAGATAGCTGGCGAACGCGCCGGCCATGACGCCGATCAGGACCGGCACCCATCTTCGCGCGGCGGCGATCTTGTCGTCCTGGTAGATGATGAAGGACTTGATGAAGGCAAGAAAACCGGCTGCGATCAGCCCGCCGAGAAAGGGCGATATCACCCAGCTGGCAGCGATGCTGCCCATGGTCACCCAGTTGACCGCGCTGAAACCGGCCGCGGCAATGCCCGCGCCCATGACGCCACCGACGATCGAGTGCGTCGTCGATACCGGCGCGCCGATCCAGGTTGCCAGATTGATCCAGAGCGCGGACGACACCAAGGCCGCCATCATCGCGGCCATGAAAACGGAGGCGCTGGAGATCGATTGCGGGCTGATGATGCCCTTCGAAATCGTTCCGACAACATCGCCGCCGGCAATCAGAGCGCCTGCGCTCTCGAACACCGCCGCAATGATCAGGGCCGTCACCAAGGTCATGGCGCGCGACCCGACGGCCGGACCGACATTGTTGGCAACGTCGTTGGCGCCGATGTTCAGCGCCATATAGGCACCGATGGCCGCTGCGGCGACGATCACAACCGCACCAGGAGCACCGGACATCGAGGCTCTGGCACCGAGTGCGCACAACACTATGAAGACCAGCGCGATACCGGGTGCAATCAGGCCGCGCCCGAGAGACCCGGCCGCCTCCTCCATGTAGCTGAACTTGTCGAGATCCTTGTCGAGCGTCGGCTTTTTCAAATTCGGCATGACAGTCCAGTTCGCGGCTTACCGGCATCCCATCGGGAATGCCGGACGGTCTCGGTTGGCGATTGCCATAAACAATCGCTCCAAAAGGTCAACCGGAACTGCGTGAATTGGACGATTTTTCTTAGCCGTACAAGTGTTCGAGTTTGCGGAACACGTCTGCCAGACCAGAATCATTGGTAATTTTGATAGCTTCCTCGATGGAAACCCAGCGACTGTCCCGTTCCGCCGAATCCGGAAATTCCTCGGCAACGCTGTCTACATCGACAAGAAACACAAGAATTTCCGTCCGGATCTTCAATCCGGCCTCACCGCCCTTGTAGGAAGAAAAGCTGGCAAAGGGATTCTTGTGAACTCTGCCGACCACACCGGCTTCCTCGAACGCTTCAATCGCCGCGGTTCGGTGAGCCCGGTGCGACAGGATCGGCCATCCCTTCGGCAGGATCCAGCGACGGGTCGACTTGGACGTGACCAGCAGAACCTCCGCCCGACCATCACGCATCCGGTGACAAAGCGCCGCGATCTGCAACCGTGCCGGCCGGCGAAACATCGCGAACACGCTTTGCAGGAAGGAGGGACGGTAGTCGGGACCTGAATACGAAAAAGCCATGATGTCCTTACGAATGCGTTGGTCTTCAACCTGAAGGGTATCAGAAATACGCCGTCAAACAAATGCACTGAGTGCTCATTTTAGTCAAAAACACTTACGCTGGCGTCAGCGGCAGCTCTCTTCGGGAACATCGGAACCTGTCAACGGACCTCGCCAGGGCACGTCAGCTGACCGACATCACCAGGCTCAACAGATGAAACAGTCCCGCCGCAAGGAGGGCCGCAGCCGGCACCGTCACGGCCCAGGCCGCGACGATCGTGAGCAGGTTGGAGCGGCGGACGAGCAGCCTGCGTCGGCGTTCTTCCCGGTTCTTGAGCATCTTGCGCGGCTTCATGACGCCGTTTTCCGCGTAATATCTGTTGCGGTACCATTCCCGGTAAAAACCGACACCGAACAAGGCGCCAACTGCGATATGCGTCGACGATACCGGCAAGCCGAGCGCGGACGCTCCCAGAACCGTGGATGCCGTTGCCAGCGTGATGCAAAACGCCCGTACCGGATTCAGCTTGGTGATCTTCTTGCCGACAACCGTGATCAACCGGCGGCCGAACAGCAAAAGACCTGCAGAGATCCCGAAGGCACCGACGGCGCTCACCCAAAGCGGAACAACCGGATTAAGGGCTCCCAGATACCAGAACACCAGATCCGGAAAGTCGGTCGAAAGACTGAGAACGATCGCGGCAAGAGGCCCAATCGCATTCGCCACGTCATTGGCGCCATGGGCAAAGGACAACAGCCCTGCGGTCACCATGAGAGGAACGGCAAACAGGTTTCTGAGGGCGCGCGCGCTGTCTTCCGTCATGACGGTCTGCGCCATGACCAGCCGCCGGTAGAGCGACCAGATCAACAGTCCGACCAGGACTGAAAGACCGGGCGACAGTCCGTCAGGAAGCGTGAAGAAACGACTGGAGGTCTTCAGGAGAATGAACGCCGTGAAAGTCGCCCCCATCAGACCGAGCAGGATCGGCAACCAAAAACGGGCCGCAGCAATCCTGTTGGCCGTATAAACGACACGGGCGTTGATAAACGCCATGAGACAGGCGCCGATCAGCCCGCCCAGCACGGGCGAAAACACCCAGGACGCAGCGATAACGGAGACCGTTGTCCAGTTGATCGCACCGAAACTGCTTGCCGCGATCCCGGCCCCGACCACGCCGCCAATGATTGAATGTGTCGTTGACACCGGCGCGCCGATCAGCGTTGCGAAGTTGATCCAGAGCGCGGCAGCGGCCATCGCCGTCAGCATGGCCTGCATGAAGACAAAGTTGTGCGGAACGTCTGCCGGGCTCAGGATCTGGCTGGAAACAGTCGTCACGACGCTGCCACCCGCCAGCAGCGCGCCGGCACTTTCGCAGATCGCCGCGAGGATGAGCGCGCCCCCAAGAGTGATCACACGCGCGCCGACGGCGGGACTGACATTGTTGGCGACGTCATTCGCCCCGATGTTGAGCGCCATGTAACCGCCGATCGCGCTGGCGGATACCAGGATCAGCATGTCCGAAACATCGGTCGACACGATCTGGGTTGCTGCAACGGCGGCGCACAGCCCCAGAAAGATGACGGCGAGGCCGAGCCCCGTCAGCCGTCGCCCCATCGCTTCGGCGGCGTCGCTCAAAAATCCAAGTCTGTCGAGGTCCTTGTCCAGAGCCTTTGGTTTAAGGTCTCTGTTCGTCAGCACGCAGTCGGCCTCACCGTTCTTCCATTCTTTTTACAAGGCCCACATCGGGCTAAACATCTTCAGGTCGCAAAACCCACAGTTGCATATTTAGACGACAGCGATGCGTCATCGCTGTCGTCCAAACGCAATAGTCACAGAGTGATTACGTGAGATCGTGTCGGTGTTTGCGCAGGAACCGTCTCAAGGCGGGCTCGTCCGCCGTCTCGATGGCTTTCGACAGCGGCAGCCAGAGACATTCTCTCTGCCCCGCTTCCGGAAAATCCTTCAACTGCTTTTCAAGCCGGATCTTGAAGACCAGCACTTTGGTCCTGATCCTGATCCCGTCGGACAATCCCTTAAACGACCGGAAACTGCCAATCGGACGCGGATCCGCCTTGCCGACAACTCCGGCTTCCTCATAGGCCTCGATAATTGCAGTCTGGCTGGCCGGCTTGTCCGTTTCGGGCCACCCCTTGGGCAGGATCAGACGCCCGGTGCCCCGCGTGGAGACAAGCAGGATCTCCGGTTCCTGGTCGCCCTGGCGAAAGCACAGGGCCGCGATCTGCAAACGGAGCGGCTTGAAGAACAAACCACTTAAACCGTGCAGCCACGAGCCGTCCTGCGCTGTCATTGCCTTTGCGACACTCATCTCCAAACCACCTGTTGTCGAATGAGCGCTGTATAGACGTTTGTCGCAGTGCCGTAAAGTCAAATGTGCACACCGTGCACATTGCTGCAGACCTAACTTTCTCCGGAATTTCGCTTAGCCAGCTAAAACCCTGACATGATCTGCCGACCAGGCACCGGGCCAAACCTCTGCTTTTCCTGACTTTAGGTCACGGAGTTGCTTCAAGGGCACATTGGCAACCAGGAACGGTTCTTCCAGGTTCTTGCCATCAGTCGGTGCAATCTCCGCGGCAACGCCCGTGAACCCGAATTCCTCTTCGCATGGCAGGTAAAGCGCGGCGCCGGACACATTCGATTCGTTTTGGGTGGTGCCCTTGGACGCGCCGACCACACCGCATACGGCCACCGCGCACATGAGTTCCACGGCCCGCGCCTTGGCACAGCAGAAAACGCGGTGATATCCGGAAAGCATCTCGGTCATGGATGGCACCAGCAGAAGATCGAGATCCGTTTTCGCCAGCAGGCTGCTGAGGGCCGGCATTTCGACATCCAGACAGATCAGGATCGCCATTTTCAGTCCGTCCAGCTCGAACAGCTTCAGCTCGGTTCCCGGTATCAGCCGCCAGGCGTCGGAGCCCTGTTCGAACGGGGTCAGGCACAATTTGTCCTGCCGGATTTCCCGGCCGTCCGAAGTCAGGAGAAAAGCGGTGTTTGTGATCCCTGCCGCGGTCTTGACCGGCATGGACCCGGCGAGCAGCGAGACACCATATTTTTCAGGCAGAGGCGACAGTTTCGGAACGAGGTCCGTGGCGACATCCGCCAGAAAATCCATTTCCTGGTCCGGCCGCAACCCGTCCGGTTTGAAGGCAAGGCAGCACTCGTTCAGGTATTCCGGCAGCATCAGGAGTTTCGCGCCGGCCTCCGACGCCCGAAGCATGCCCTCTTCGATCTGCGCCGCAAACGCTTCGACGGAATCGGGTGCGCGCCCGAGATTGAAGGACCAAAGTGCGATCGGATAGCCAGCCATGATGCCCTGCGTCTTGTTACAATCAAGACGGCAGAGATAACGGCAGCGCGAAGGTCAGGACAAGCCGCAAAAAGCAGAAATTCGGATCAGTCGAGGAACAATCCGACAAAAGCCACAAGAGCGATCAGCAGTCCTGTGCCGACAACGCCTGATGTCGGCTCCTTGGGCAAGGCTTTGAGTTTGGCTGATCTTCTGACTTCACGGATGCCCTTCAGGGCATTGTCCGTGCGTCGATCAATTTCCGCGAAATAAGGCGAGAGCTCGTTCTGAGCGCGCATGTCGGATCCTCACGATTCCTTCGTGGACTCGCAGGATGATGAAAGACCCTTATCGTTTGGTTAACAACTTTTACCAGGCGGGCATCAAAGCCTGGTTTTCTGCGGATCCGCGACATCGAGAATGCGCAGCTGGACTTTGGGCGTGCCCTGCCAGGTGTCGATCGACAGGGTTCCGGCGACATGGAGGTTCCGGCCCCTGCCCTCCAGCAGCATCTTGCCATGCGGCTTGTCATCCGCCTTGAAACAGATGCCTTTCAGGCCCGTACCGTCCCCGGAAGCGAGCGTCGCACGGACATGGCCCTTGCCGACGACGTCCGCGAAGGAGACGCGGTGGGCGGGAAACACGAACACCGGCTCCGAATGGCCGGCCCCGTAAGGCCCTGCTTTTTCGAGAAGCTCCAGAAGATCCAAGGTTGCGCCCGTCGCCGTCAGCGCCGCGTCGATCTTGAGTTCACGATGCGAGGAAGCAGCTTCGACGTCGTCTTTCAGGACATCGTTGAAAAACGTTTCCAGCTCGCCTGCCTTGTCCCTCTGAACCGTGAGGCCTGCCGCCATGGCGTGCCCCCCGCCCTTTTCCAGAAGCCCCTCCTCGACCGCCCGCCGCACCGCCCTGCCGAGATCGACACCCGGAATGGAACGCCCGGAGCCTGTCCCCTTGCCGGTCTCGTCAAAGGCAATCGCAAAGGCCGGCCGACGATGGGCTTCCTTCAGCCGGGAGGCGATCAGGCCGACAATGCCCGGATGCCAGTCTTCCGAGCCGGTCAAGAGCACCGCCGGGTCCCTGGCCTCTATGGCAAGGGTGGCCTCGACGCCTGCTTGCTCCAGCATGACCGCTTCCATCGCCTGGCGTTCGCTGTTGAGCTGATCGAGCCGCTCGGCGATCGCCCGGGCTTCATGCGGGTCTTCGGTGGTCAGCAAGCGCGCGCCGAGCGCGGCATCGCCGATCCGACCGCCCGCATTGATCCGGGGGCCGACCAGAAAGCCGAGATGATAGGGTGCCGGCTTGCCGCTCACCCGCGCGGCGTCGGCCAGCGCCGTCAGGCCGTAATTGCGCCGCTGATGCATCACGGCGAGCCCTCGGTTGACATAGGCCCGGTTGAGCCCCTGAAGCGGCACCACGTCACAAACGGTTCCGAGCGCGACCAGGTCGAGCAGCGCCATCAGGTCCGGCTGGCGGCCGGTCTGAAAAGCTCCGCGCTTGCGCAGTTCCCGGTTCAGACCGACCAGAAACAGGAAGGTCACCCCGACCGCAGCCAGATGGCCCTGACCGGAAAGATCGTCCTGCCGGTTCGGATTGACCAGCGCGCGGACCTCCGGCAGCGCCTCGCCCACCTGGTGATGGTCGATGACCACCACATCCAGATCCAGCCGCTTTGCGGTTTCAAAGGCTTCGAAAGATGTGCTGCCGCAGTCGAGCGTCACCAGCAGCTCCGCACCGCCCTCGCGCAGGGCCTCGATGGCCGGGCCGTTCGGGCCATAGCCTTCGATGATGCGGTCCGGGATATGGATCACCGGGTCTAGGCCAAGCCACTGAAGGTATTTGGCGAAAATCGCCGAAGACGTCGCGCCGTCGACGTCATAATCGCCGAAGATGGCGATCTTCTTGCCGGCTTCGACCGCGTCCGCAACACGGGCCACTGCCTCATCCATGTCCACCAGCGTGGACGGATCCGGCATCAGCGCCTTGAGAGACGGTTCCAGGAAGGCTGCGGCGTCATCGGGCTGGACGCCTCGCGCCGCCATCACCCGGGCGAGAACGTCAGGAAGGCCGTGGGTCTGGGACATGGCCATGGCTGCACGCGTGTCGTCAGCCGACAAGCGCTCGCGCCAGGCATTGTCATTTGCCGACCGGGCGACCCCGAGAACGAGCCGCCGGTCTTCTTCCACGGTGTTTCCCAGCATTCAGTCCCGGCTCAGTCCAGATGGAATTTTTCAAGATCCGTGTGCTGGGCCTTGATATAGCGCACCGTCCCGGTGGAGGAACGCATCACCACTGTGTGCGTGGTGATGTGATGACGGCCGAAGCGCACCCCTTGCAGGAAATTGCCATCGGTGACGCCGGTGGCTGCGAACAGCACATCCGGTCCTGCCATTTCCTCAAGCGTATACTTCTTCTTGATGTCCTCGATGCCCATGCGGTGCGCGCGCTCGACTTGCTCGTCGCGGGTGATCACCAGGCGCGACTGCATCTGGCCGCCGATGCAGCGCAACGCCGCCGCCGCCAGAACGCCTTCCGGCGCACCGCCGATACCGGCATAGATGTCGATGCCGGTTTCTTCCGGGTCGGTGGTATGGATGACACCGGCCACGTCGCCATCGCCGATCAGGCGAATCGCCGCGCCGGTCGCACGGATGTCCTCGATCAGGCGGGCGTGACGCGGACGGTCGAGCACGCAGGCCGTCACTTCATCGACCTTGACGCCCTTTTCCTTGGCAACGGCGGCGATGTTTTCCGCAATCGGTGCATCCAGATCGATCAGGCCGGCTGGATAGCCCGGACCGATCGCGATCTTGTCCATGTAGCTGTCCGGCGCATTCAAAAGGTCACCGGCCGGCGCCAGCGCGATCACGGCCAGGGAATTCGGCAGGTTTTTGGCACAAATCGTAGTGCCTTCGAGGGGGTCGAGGGCGATGTCCACTTTCGGGCCCTGCTTGGTGCCGACATTTTCGCCGATATAGAGCATCGGCGCTTCGTCGCGCTCCCCCTCGCCGATCACCACCGTGCCGTCGATCGGCAACCGGTTGAGTTCCCGGCGCATTGCGTCCACCGCCGCCTGATCGGCGGCCATTTCATCGCCATGACCGCGCAGGCGCGCCGCGGACACCGCCGCGCGCTCGCTGACGCGGGCCAGCTCCAGCGTCAGAATGCGGTCCAGGCCGCTCGACGGCTGATTTTCAGTATTGGACATCAACATCTCCAGTCTCTCCCCCCGCAAGACGCCTGGGCGGGCACTCACGCATCAATTCAGTTTTTCAATCCGGATCATCTGCGGCTGTTCGGCCACGACGCCCTTGGACATGATGGTCTCCAGCGCCTGCTTGATCGCGACCTCGGTGGTCTCATACGTGATCAAGATGACAGGCTGAGGCACATCCGCGTTGTATTTCACATGCACATCGCCTGTCGAATGGCGCTTCTGGACGATCGATTCAAGCGAAATGCCGGCTTCTCCCATGCAGCGGGCAATCTCGCCAAACGCACCCGGCCGATCGTTGACCGCAAGGCGGATATAATAGCCGCCTTCATGCATGCGCATGCGCGCCCGCTGATAGTCCTTAAGATCCTCCGCCGGCATGCCGAGAACCGGCGTCTCGTCTCCCCGAGCGATATCGGCGATGTCGGCAACGACGGAGGACGCCGTCGCGTTGCCACCGGCTCCCGGTCCGACCAGGATCACCTCGCCGACAAAATCGCCATCGACCGCGACGGCGTTCAACACGCCGTCGATGCGGGCAATCGCCGACGATTTCGGCACCATGGTCGGGTGGACGCGCTGTTCGATCCCGGTTTCGGTGCGCTGAGCCACGCCCAAAAGCTTGATACGGAACCCGAGTTCGTCGGCAGCCTGAATATCGGCGGTGGTGATCGATGTGATCCCCTCCAGATAAATGTCGTCGCTCGCAATCTTGGTGCCGAACGCCAGGCTGGTCAGGATGGCAAGCTTGTGCGCGGTGTCGTTGCCCTCGATATCAAAGGTCGGGTCGGCCTCGGCATATCCGAGACGCTGCGCGTCGGCGAGGCAGTCTTCGAAACTGATGCCGTCGGCCTCCATCCGTGTCAGGATGTAATTGCAGGTCCCGTTCAGGATGCCGTAGATGCGGCTGACATCGTTGCCGGCCATGGATTCGCGCAGGGTCTTGACGATCGGGATACCGCCGGCCACCGCGGCCTCGTAGTTCAGGCAGGCCTTGTTGGCCTCGGCGAGACCGGCGAGATCCACGCCATGCCTGGCCAGCAGCGCCTTGTTTGCGGTCACCACATGGATGCCGCGCTTGAGCGCGGCACGGACGCTGTCCTCGGCCGGACCGTTGTCGCCGCCGATCAGTTCGACAAAGATGTCGATATCGGCCTTCTCGGCCATCTCGACCGGATCGGTGAACCATTCGAAACCGGAGGCATCAAACCCTCTGTCACGGGACCGGTCGCGGGCGCTGACCGCGGTCACGGTGACGGCGCGGCCGGCCTTGCGGGCAATCTGACCGCCATGTTTCGACAGGAGCTGCACGACGGCCGCTCCAACGGTGCCAAGACCAGCAACGCCTATTTTCAATGCTTCAGCCATGCAGAAAAAAGTCCAGTTCTAATCAGCCAGAGGTTCCGAGCGGGATGACGTTGTGCAGCTTTTGCTCCGCTGTTTCAAGGAAGCGGCGGATATTTCTGGCCGCCTGGCGCAGCCTTTGCTCGTTTTCCACCAGACCGATGCGAACATATTCGTCGCCGTGCTCGCCGAAACCGATGCCCGGCGCGACCGCGACCTCGGCCCGTTCCAGAAGCAGCTTGGAATATTCCAGACTGCCGAGGGCACGGAACTTCTCCGGGATCGGCGCCCAGCAGAACATGCTGGCCTGGGGGGCCGGAATGTCCCACCCCGCCCGTCCGAAGCTGTCAACGACAACGTCGCGGCGCTTCTTGTAGATTTCCCGGGTTTCGCGAATGCAGTCTTCCGGTCCGTTGAGAGCGGCTGCCGCCGCCACCTGGATTGGCGTGAAGGCACCATAATCCAGATAGGATTTCACCCGGGCAAGAGCGCCGATCAGCCGCTCGTTGCCGACCGCAAAGCCCATGCGCCAACCGGGCATGGAGAAGGTCTTGGACAGGGACGTGAACTCGACCGTAACGTCCTTGGCCCCCGGAACCTGCAACACGGAGGGCGGCGGTGCGGCTTCGTCGAAATAGATCTCAGAATAGGCCAGGTCCGACAGGATGAAGATGTTGTGCTTGCGCGCGAACGCGACCACATCCTTGTAGAAATCCAGGTCCGCGCAATAGGCGGTCGGGTTCGCCGGGTAACACAGGATGATGGCGATCGGCTTCGGCACGGAGTGGATCACGGCCCGTTCCAGCGCATCGAAGAAAGCCGGCCCCGGCTCGGCCGGAATGTTGCGGATCGAGGCGCCGGCCATCAGAAAGCCGAACGTGTGGATCGGATAGCTCGGGTTCGGGCTCAGGATCACGTCCCCGGGCGCGGAAATCGCCTGCGCCATGTTGGCAAAGCCTTCCTTGGAGCCGAGGGTGGCAATCACTTCCGTATCCGGATCGAGCTTGACGCCGAAGCGGCGGCCGTAATAGGCGGCCTGGGCCTTGCGCAACCCTTGTATGCCCTTGGAGGCGGAATAGCGATGCGTGCGCGGGTCCTGCACCACTTCGGTCAGCTTGTCGACAATGTGCTGCGGTGTCGGCAGGTCCGGATTGCCCATGCCAAGATCAATGATGTCCGCACCCGCCGCTCGCGCCTTCGCTTTCAGGCGGTTGACCTGTTCGAAGACATATGGCGGTAGCCGCTTGATCTTGTGGAATTCCTCCATGGCGCGTTTCCTTGCGAGTTAACATCAACACCGGCGCCGGTCATCTGGCACAATGGCGGCGTAGCGGGGCTCTTTTAGCAGCAAGGAAAAAAATGTTCACCCGTCTTTGCGTGTCTAGCCGCCTAATTTTGTCTCCAATTTTGGAATGCTGTTCCGCAAACACGGAACGGCTGGCCGGCACACCTCCACCTCGGCGCGGATGTCAGACAAATATGCATCGGACTTTGGGTGGAAAGCTTCGAATCGCCGCCTGTTCAAGCGGCATTCTTGCGCTGAAGGGAAAACGCCGATTGGCCAGCGGATTTCTTGACGGTCCCGTTCGGCGCCAGGTCCAGGGTCACGATCTGGGCCTTGCCCTGCTTCGTTGCCTTGTCCAGGGCCTGCTCCGCGGTCACCATGGCCCTGGAAAGACCGGTCGACACGCGCGCGGAAACCGCGCCGACGCTGATGGTGACCACAAGTTTGCCGCCGGAGGCCTCATGGCAGCCGAGGGCGAACCGCCGGCACAGGCGCTGAGCGCTCAAATGGGTCAGTTCCTTGTCGGTTTCCGGCAGGAAGACCGCGAATTTCGTGCCTGAAAGGCGGCCGGAGACCGCGCCTTCGCTCAAGGTGTCCTTGAGAATACGGGCGAACAACTGCAGCAGCGCGTCGCCCATGGCCGGGCTGTATTTTTCGTTGACCGTTTTGAACTCCTCCATCTCGAAGAGAAGCAGGCTGTAGCTCGTATCGGCCTGGCTGTTTTCCTGAAGCCAATCCTCGGCGGCATCCAGAAAGGAACACCGGTTTGCGAGGCCTGTCAGGTCATCCTGGGACGCTTTCTCGCGAAAGCGCTGCAGCGACCTTTCGATGACCATTGAGGCCGGCAACACGATGGTCATGATCATGGAGAACAGCAGAGTGACCAGGAAAATGACCGTGAACCCTTCCGGAAAAGCAGCCAGGAATGACGGAAACAGCAAGATGTTCTGGTTCAAGGTGAACCAGACAAAACCGGCGCATTCAATCAGCGTCACGATGCCCAGCAGCTTGACGGAGTAGAGGCGCTCGCGGTTTTCCCAAAACGCCATGGCGACCACCCAAAGCCCGCTGACGATCAGTGTTCCCTGAACGAAATTCGTCCGCATCAGGAAGCTGCCCATGAATTCGGGAACCATGCACAGAACCAGCCAGGCGGTCGCCACGATGGAAAACAGCCAGACATGACCGCGCAGCCCCAGAAAAACGGCAAAGCCGCTGCGCCGCATCCCCGTTCCCAGAATGATCAGGAAATTCGCCGCGATGATGCTGAGCGCATCGGGAATGGTGCCCCGCAGGGCAATCAGCACGGTGCCCCAGGCCGCCAGGAACATGCCCAGCGACCACATCGCCAGGCTGCGCTTGCTGTCGGCGTTTTTCGACGGCCAGAACAGGTAAAACAGCAAAAGGATCACGCTGCCGGCAAATTCGGCAATCATGAGACAGGTAAAGAGTGTCGGCGTATCGAGCTGCATCAAAGGAAAAACCTTGGAAAAATCACCGACACCCTAGCCGCTCAGTCGTAAAAGAATGCTTAGTCTACATATTCGCATATTTGCAAATGGCCGGGATGTCCCCATTCCCGAACGCCGGCGGGCGTCACGCACGGGCCCTGCCCGAGGTGTTGCCTCTGCTATTCCGAAGCCAGGGACTTGAGATAGGCTTCTGTTGCCTGACGCTCCTGGGGATTGATCAACCCGGTGGAATTCACGGTGCCGATCGGCGGTCCGTAGCCCTTGGGCGGCGGCACGTTGCTGCTGCCCTGCCCCGGATTGGTCTTCATCGCGTCGATGAGCGGTGTCCCCGGTCCAACGGCACAGCCGGCAACGAGCAGCAAACAGGCGGCCCCGACCCCCCCGAACCGCACCACATCCATTCTGGTCACCCACGCCTCCTTTGCCGCCCAAACGGCTTCCATCCCATTGTCACAAATTTGCTCTAGCCAGTGAGCTTACCGTACGTTGAAATCCAATCGACGGAACCGGCACCTTGTGTCATAAATAGCTGATAGTTCAAAATATCAGCGAAAATATAACAAGATACGCGTTTGAACAGATAAGGGCTCTCAGGCCTTCCCAGGGCCGCAAGGAGCTGAAATGAACCGGAGGGAACACCTGCCTATGGCTGATGACCGCCAGCATCCCATGTTGCAGTACATAATCAACAATCCCGAAGCCTTTGCCCAGAATCTGGCCAAGACGATCGAACAGGCCGGCAAGGCGATGGCCGCCTATATCGAGCCGCGCGAACAGGGCAAGATCAAACACGATTCGACCGACGAGTTGACGGGTGTCGTCAAGACCCTGGCGCAGGTCGGCGAATATTGGGCCTCCGATCCCCAGCGCGCCATCGAAGCCCAATCGCGCTTGTGGAGCGGCTACATCGACCTCTGGAACTCCTCCCTGAAACGGATGATGGGCGAACCGTCGACACCGGCCGTTGAAACCCCTGCACGGGACAAGCGCTTTGCCGATCCGGACTGGGAAAACAACCAGTTTTTCGACTTCATAAAACAGCTCTACCTGATCACCAGCAAATGGGCCGAGGACATGGTCCACGATGCCCAGGGCCTCGACGAGCACACCCGCCACAAGGCGGAATTCTACGTCACCCAGATTGCCAATGCGGTTTCACCGTCCAACTTCGTGCTGACCAACCCGGAACTCCTGCGTCTGACCATGGAGAGCAATGGCGAGAATCTCGTCAAGGGCATGCAGCACCTGGTCGAGGACCTGAAGACCGGCAAGGGCGAGTTGAAAATCCGCCAGACGGATCCGTCGAAATTCAAGCTCGGCGAAAATCTCGGCAACACGCCGGGCAAGGTGATCGCCCAGAACGACGTCTGTCAGGTGATCCAGTATTCGCCGACGACGGAGGAAGTGCTGAAACGGCCGCTCCTGATCGTGCCGCCCTGGATCAACAAGTTCTATATTCTAGACCTCAACCCGGAAAAATCCTTCATCAAATGGGCCGTCGACCAGGGTCACACGGTGTTCGTGATCTCGTGGGTCAATCCGGACGAGCGCCAGGCCCAGAAGAGCTTCGAGCACTACATGAAGGAAGGCATCCTCGAGACGCTCGACATCATCAAGAAGGCAACGCGCCAGTCGGAGGTCAACGCCATCGGCTATTGCGTCGGCGGAACGCTGCTGGCGGTTACCCTCGCCTATATGGCCAAGATGGGCGACGAGCGCATCAAGACGGCGACTTTCTTCACCACCCAGGTGGATTTCACCTTTGCCGGCGACCTCAAGGTTTTCGTCGACGAGGAACAGATTTCGGCTCTGGAAAAGCGCATGGAAGAGCAAGGCTATCTGGACGGCTCTAAAATGTCGTCGGCCTTCAACATGCTGCGCTCCAACGACCTGATCTGGTCCTATGTGGTCAACAACTACCTGAAGGGCCAGGAGCCCTTCCCGTTCGACCTGCTCTACTGGAACTCCGACAGCACGCGCATGCCGGCGGCGAACCATTCCTTCTATCTGCGCAACTGTTATCTCGACAACAAGCTGTCCAAGGGCGAGATGGAGATCGCCGGCGAGCGGCTTGACCTGTCCAAGGTAACGATCCCGATCTTCAACCTGGCAACGCGCGAGGACCACATCGCCCCGCCGAAATCCGTCTTTCTCGGCTCCGGCTGCTTCGGCGGCCCGGTCAATTACGTTCTGGCCGGCTCCGGCCACATTGCTGGCGTGGTCAATCCGCCGGCCAAGAACAAGTATCAGTACTGGACCGGACCGGAACCCAGAGGTCTTCTGGAAAACTGGCTCAAGAACGCCGAGGAACATCCGGGCTCCTGGTGGCCCTACTGGGACGAATGGATCCGCTCCAACGACAACGCCAAGGCCAAGGCCCGCAAGCCGGGCGCCAACCGGATGAAGATCCTGGAAGACGCGCCGGGATCCTATGTGATGACGAAAGTTTAGGGTCGGGCCTGTCATTCACTGACAAGGCGCATCGGCCTCACCCGAAATGCGCGTCCAGCGGCGTCAGGGTCATGCCGAGCAGCTTGCCGAATTTGTTGGCGCTCATCGGCCGGCCAAAATGGAAGCCCTGCACCACTTCGCAGCGGCAGCTGGCAAGAAACGCCTGTTGTTTCGCGGTTTCCACGCCCTCGGCCACCACACAAAGGCCTAGCTCGCGGCCGAGTGACACGATCGCCCGGGCGATGCTGCGGTCGTTCTCGTCATAGTCGAGATCGCGGATGAAGCTGCGGTCGATCTTGAGCCGCGTCAGCGGAAAGCTCTTCAGCGCCACCAGGCTGGAATAGCCGATGCCGAAATCGTCGATGGCCAGCTTCAGGCCAATGCGGCGGAAATCGTCCATCAGCTCGACCGCCTGCTCGGCATTCTGGATCAGGAGGCTTTCGGTGAGCTCCAGTTCCAGATAGGTGGCGCGCATACCGCTTTCCTCGAGCGCGGCCGTCACATCGGCGACAAGGCCGACATCGCTGAACTGGCGCGCAGAGACATTCACCCCGATGGTGATAGGGGTCAGACCGGCATCCTGCCAGGCCTTGTTCTGGCGGCAGGCTTCCTTCATCACCCAGCGGCCAAGCGGCACGATCAGGCCGCTCTCCTCCGCCAACCCGATGAACTCGCCCGGCATCAACCTGCCGAGTGACGGATGCTGCCAGCGCACCAGCGCTTCCGCGCCGATGATCCGGCCACTGACCAGATTGTATTGCGGCTGGTATTCCAGGAAAAAATCGCCGTTTTCGATACCGGAACGCATTTCCTCCAGAAGGGTCAGCTTGTTGACCGAGCGTTCCGGCCGGGTCTGCTCGTAGATCTGATAGCCGTTCCGGCCCGAGGACTTGGCCTCGAACATGGCCTTGTCTGCGTTCCTGAGCAATTGCGCGGCATTCTCGGCATCTTCCGGGAAGCAGGCGGCGCCGATGCTGCAGGTGACATGGAAGGAGAGATCGCCGATCTGGATTGTCTTGGTGATTTCGTCCTTGAGCCGGGCCATGAAGTCCCGCAAAGCGGGCTTCTGGGCGGTTTCGCCTTCAACTATAAGCACAAATTCATCGCCGCCAAACCGGATCGCCTGATGGGCGCCATCATGCACGGTCATGATCCGTTCGGCGGCGATCATCAGCACCTGATCGCCAATGGCGTGACCGAAACTGTCATTGACGAATTTGAAATTGTCGAGATCGACAAAAACCACAGCCACGTGATTGCCGCTTGTCCGGCTTTCGGCGACCTTCTCTTCAAGCTTGGATTTGAATTCCTGGCGGTTGGGCAGACCTGTCAGAACATCGTGGTTGGCCAGATAGCGGATCTTGCGCTCGTCCTGGTCGCGTTCGACGGCGACTGCCGCCAGCCGCGCGGCCTCCAGCGCCAGTTTCAGTTCATAGTCGGTCGGGCTGCGCACCGTGCGCGAGTAAAGGCCAAAGGTGCCAAGCACCTTTTTGTCGCGGCCGAAGAACGGCACGGACCAGCAGGAGCGAAGCCCGAAAGGTTCGACGGCCTCACGCACGTCCTCCCAAAGCGGGTCCACGAGAATATCATCCACGACGACGCTTTCTCGGCGATAGACAGCTGTGCCGCAGGACCCCATCTTCGGGCTGACCTCGATGCCATCAGTGAGAGCAACGTAGTCTACCGGCAGGTTCGGGGCCACGCCCGACTTTAGATGCATTCCGCTGTCGTCAACCAGCATCACAGAGCCGAAGATGCCGTCGCACTGTTGTTCGATCATGAGCACAAGTGTTTCGAGGACCTGAGGGAGCGGCTTGCCGGTCGCGATCTGCTGCAAAACCTTGTTCTGGCCCTGCTGAAGCTGATTGGCGCGCTTGCGTTCCGTTATGTCGCGTGACATGCCGACAAGGCCGACCACCACGCCCTCGCTGTTGCTGACCGGAAACTTGGAAGAGGCAAACCATTTGCGCTTGCCGTTTGACAGGATGGACGGTTCTTCGAAATCGATCCTCGGAATGTTCGAGGACATAATTTCCTGTTCGATTGCCATGAACTTTTCCGCCGTCTCACGCGGATGCAATTCCAGATCCGTCTTGCCGATCAGCTGCGAAGCGTCGTCCAGGCCGACATCGAGGGCCACCTGCCTGTTTGCCATCACAAACCGCGATTTGCGGTCCTTGACGTAAAAGTAATCGGAGACCTCGTTGAGGAGCTTGTGCAGCCAATCTCCACTAAGACTGAGGTGCACGCTATCGCTGAGCTTTTCGAGAAGGTTCAGCCGGTCCAGTTCCGCTGCCAGGAACGCGAATTCGTTGTGTCCGTTGGCCCCGCCAAATTCCCGACTTTTCTTTAAAACCATTCTTCAGCCCAGTTTGCTTCCACCTCGATCAGGCAGATTGAGATTTTCGCTGATTTCAAGCTAAGAAACAATGAACTCAACAGCTAGTGAACCAAAATACACATTAAGAATTTGGAATTCAAAACACGGAAACTCTGCCAAGAGACGTTAAACTTCGAAATTCTCCAAAAAATTGTTATTTTAGGAAGTATTGACTTCCACTTTCAGCTATTTTTGATTGTAATTTTTGACAGATCACAAATTGAATGTGTAAAGAAACCTATTTGCCAAACAACCGCCTCGCCCTGTATGATCATCCTCTGCCCGACAGCCTGGCTCCGATAGATGCAAAACACGTTACCCCACCCAGCCCTCAAGGCCTCAAGCGGAAACTACGCTGCTGCAGGCATGCAGATGCCGAATCTGCTGAAAACCGCGAGGACCGGCAAACCGGCTTCCGCGGTGGCGGTGCTGTTCAAGATTCTGGCTCCGGCTCTGCTGACCGCCTGTCTTTGGTCCAAGATCTGGCTTGGCGCCGCGGGGGCGTCGGTTTTGGGCCTTGGCGCTCTGGTGTTTTTGGTTTTCGTTCCGAAATTCTTTGAGCGGCCCTTTTCCAGGCTCGAATGGGCCCGATCCGTGGGCTTTGGCGAAAAAATCTGGTTGAACCGGATTTTCGTTCCGGTGCCCCAGAACCTGAGCTTTCGCCTGACCACGCTATACCTTGTGTTCTGGGCCGGCGTTCTTGTTGCTCTTTGGGGCGCCTTCGCAACCTTGCCATTGCTCTCCGCGACTGGCCTTGCCGTCGCCTACAGCGCGCAATTTACCTGTTTCGGAAAACTAATCCACCTCTACAAGGTGATGCGCGACCGGTATCCGCTCTACCGCTTCTGGGCAGCCGCACCGGTGAACGACAACAATGCGCGTGCCGCGAACCGCCGCGTGCCCACACGCCAATCCGCCTGAGCCATCCGCATCAGGCGGGGCGCGCGCGGACGTTCAATCCGGCGAACTGAATTCAAGACTGACAATTGCCGAGAGCGACAAGGCCAGGAGGGCAATGCGATGGCCGGTGGATATACTGGCCACGTCCATTGCCGGGCGTTGCAGGTCGAGCACCCAGTCGCGCCCCTGAACGAAGCGTTTCATTCCGGACAGAAAGCCGCCCCCAGATGAACGGTGTTGTTTTGCGAGCCCACCGACGGGATCCTGGTTCAAGGTCAGAACCAGGCCCTCGGTTTCTCCGTCCAGCATCGTTCTCACGACCTGCTTGGCGAAACTCTTGGGATCGGCCAGCTCAAGAACCGGCCCGGAGCCCGGAAACGACAGGTGCCAGCTTTGCGTCAGAACGCCCTTTCCGGCAATCTCGGCCACGGTGTCGCCCTGCACCGTCTGAAGCGCCCACCGGCCACCGCCGACCTTCTCAAGGCAGGACAGAACCAGACCGTTCACCACCGGTGAGCGGACCCAGGTGGTACCGCGCATGTGCGGCTTGTCGAGATCGAAGCTCAGTTCGGGCTCGCCCGCTGCCGAACCGGCAAAGACCTGGTATTGCCGGCTGACACCGTCCGGCAGCGGCAGGCTGCCTGGCGTTTTCACAAAGCGCAGCCTGGTTCCCTTCCCCATCGGCCCTGATCCCTCAAACGGCTTGGCGGCGTTTTTCCGCCAGCAGCCCGATATAGGTCAGCGCGACACTTGCCCCGGCAATCGAGGTGATGTCGGCGTGGTCATAGGCGGGCGCGACCTCGACGACATCGCCACCGACGAAATCGATCGTTCCAAGTCCGCGCAGCACCGACAGCGCTTCCCGGGAGGACAGCCCGCCGGAGACCGGCGTGCCTGTTCCAGGTGCAAAGGCCGGATCGAGACAGTCAATGTCGAAGGTCATGTAGGCTGGCCCCGCCCCCACGCGGGCCTTGATCCGTTCGATCACTCCGTCAATGCCAAGCACATCCATTTCGTGTCCGAAGATGATTTCCAGACCGCAGGTTTCCGGCGCGTGGGTCCGGATGCCGATCTGGATCGACCGCTGCGGATCGATCAGCCCCTCGCGCACCGCCCGCCCGGTAAAGGTGCCGTGGTCGATCCGGTCGCCTTCGTCCGACCAGGTGTCCTGGTGCGCGTCGAACTGCACCAGGGCGAGCGGACCATGCTTGGCCACATGCGCCTTCAACAGCGGATAGGTGACGAAGTGATCGCCACCGATAGAAAAGAGATGCGTGTCGGTAGCCAGGATGCCCGCCGCCTGGGTCTGGATATGTCCGGGGATATCCGGATTGCGGCCGTAATCGAACACGCAGTCGCCATAATCGACGCAGGCCAGGGTTTCGAACGGATCGAATTGGAAGGGATATTGCGGGTCGCCGTCGAAAATGGCCGAAGCCCGGCGCACACCTTGAGGCCCGAACCGGGCGCCAGGCCGGTTGGAGACCGACGCATCGAAGGGGATGCCCCAGACGGCCAGATCGACACCGGTCAGGTCGCGGCTGTAGCGGCGGCGCATGAAGGACAGAGCGCCGGCATAGGTCGGCTCATGCGACCCGCCCTTGATCTCCTGTCCCAAAAACGCGTTGTCGGTCTGGCGCGGTAATTCGGAAGACATAGTCTGGACCCTTGGTTTTGATGTCTGGGGGAAAATCGATGGCGTTCCAACCGCTACCTTGTTCACAAATTCCTGTTCTGGCAATTGGGGATGCGTGCACGCTCGCAGTCTTCCAGAACAAAACCTGCCCTGGCCCGAAAACACGAGCAGGGCCTTGAACCCAGAGCTGTCGACAGGTCATATCTGTTAAAGAGAACAGGCTCCGAACCGGAGCCCTGACCGTGATGATCAAGCCGACAGGAGCGTTTCCATGCATGACCATGCATCTCACGATCACGGGTCCGGATCCGACCATGGTCATGATCACAACCACGATCACACACCGGAAGTGACGGACAGAAACGCCCGCGCGGTTGCCTGGGCCGGGCTCCTGATCGCAAGTTTCATGTTTGCGGAACTGATCGGCGGCTGGCTGGCCGGATCGCTCGCCCTCATGGCGGACGCGGTGCACATGGTCACCGATGCCGCGTCGCTCGGGCTGGCATGGTGGGCCTTTCAGCAGGCGAAGAAACCGGCGGATGCCCGCCTGACCTATGGCCGCGACCGGTTGCCTGTTCTGATCGCCTTTGCCAACGCGATCTTTCTGCTTGTGGTCACGGCCTGGATCTGCGTTGAAGCGGTCGGGCGCTTTGTCGAACCGGAAACCGTCCTGGCCGGACCGATGTTTATCATCGCCGTGCTTGGTCTTCTGGTGAATATCGGTGCTTTTTTCATCCTGCAGCGCGGCGGGGACGGGTCGCTCAACATCCGCTCCGCCATCCTGCATGTGCTCGGCGACCTGCTCGGCTCAGTCGGCGCGATCGCGGCCGCGATCGTCATCTATTTCACCGGCTGGTATCCGATCGACCCGATCCTGTCGGTGTTCGTGGCGCTACTGATTGTCCGCTCCGCCGTGTCCGTTATGCGGCAATCCGCGCACATCCTCCTGGAAGGCGCACCCTCGGACATAGACCGGGACAAGCTCAAGACTGACCTTCTTTCCGAGGTCCCCGGCCTGTCGGATGTCTATCATATCCATCTCTGGTCGCTCGCCGAAGGCAAGGTCAACGCCACCATGCACGCCGTCATTTCCCCTGAGGGCCAATCCGAAGCCGTTCTGGACGAGATGCGGCGGCGCCTGGAAAGTCATCACGGCATCGCCCATGTGACCATTGAAACAAAGACGGGCTCCTGATCGGGTGGAGACCACAACCACGCAACTCTATCTATAAGGGAAACTGATACCGCATCTCCTGTTGATTGAGATTCCATTCGATTTACGCTACGTTAGGAACAAATATCAACGGAGGGCTGACCATGCCTGAAGTGCAGGAAACCGCGCCGCAAAACGCTGCGCCCTCGACCAACACCCAGCAAAATTCCAAACCGGCCGCGCAGCGCGGTGGTGTGACCATGCTCACCATCTATGCTTGCGCGGCCATCGGCGGAACCATCGCCGCGATCGCCGATCTGGTGCAAAAGGAAAAAGCCTCGGCGGTCCTGAAGATGACCACCATCTCCGCCCGCCATCTCGACCTGGCGGTTCCGCCTCTCTACATCTTCCTGGTCGTTGTGTTTCTGGGCGTACTGTTGTGCTTCGTCTTTCAACCCAGCAACCGCCGCGCCGGTTTCGCAGTCGGTGCCGGGGTGATTGCCTCCATCATGACGGTGACACCCTATCAGCCGCTGCAAACAGGACAGCCCTCGGAAGCGGGCGAAACCACGTGGCATTTCCCCGCCGGCAGCAACCTGCAACTTGCGAGTTCCGACATCGCTGTGCTCCGCCTGGCCGGCACGCAGACCGACATGGCCGTCATTCCCGTCACCAACGATCTCGCCATCCCGGTCGAAGTCAAGGTGTCCTTCTACGACCGCAACAACCGCCGCGCCTATGAGCAGGTTCAGGCGATTTCTGCCGGCGCGACCCGGACCTTCGAATTTGCGGCGCAATCCCGGAACGGGCAAGTCAATGGCGAGCTCTTCCTGGAGGTTGCGGGGGAACGGTCCGGTTTTGTCAGCGTGTCCGGTCCGGCGCCTTATCACAGCAACACACTGTCGCTGACACGGTCGGTTCCCGCTTTTGCCAAGGCGCAGATCAACCAGGACGCCCTCAATACCTTTTCGCAAACGACCGGTCCCACGCCGCGGCCTGCCAAGGAAGCGGAGGTCCGGGCGATTTACAACAAGCCCACCGGCATCATCGATCAGCTGCAGCGGCAGCTGTTGTCACCGCGCAAGTGGTAGCAGCCAAGCGCAAGACAACTGTTGTCCGGGGCCTATTTTCAACCGCTAATGCCGGCGTGCGCGCCGAACCGGGTGCTTGATCATTGTTCGGGTCGAACGGCTGGATTATGACTCAGAGAGTTCCCAGCATCGGCTCTAACGAACAAGGAAGAATGCCGTGACAGATCAGGTCCCTACCCTCCTGCGCGGCAGATTGCTGAGTTTCCATTCGGCGCCCGCCGGACCGCAGGACACGGCTGCATACTCCTATCTGGAAGACGGCGCGCTACTGCTGATCGACGGCAAGATTGCGGCGCAAGGTGCCTATGATGCGGTTCGCGTACAAGCCCCGGAAAACGTCCGCACTGTCGACCACCGGCCGAACCTGATCCTGCCCGGTTTCATCGACACCCACATTCACTTTCCGCAGGCCCAGGTGATCGCCTCCTGGGCCGATCAGCTGCTCGACTGGCTCAATGACTACACGTTTCCCGCCGAAATGCGCTTCGCCGACAAGGCCCACAGCGCCCGGATCGCAACGGAGTTCTACGATGCCCTGGTTGCGCAGGGGACCACCACCGCTGTTGCCTATTGTTCCAGCCACCCGGCCTCGGTCGATGCCTATTTCGAGGAAGCCGAACGGCGCGGCATGCTGATGCTCGGCGGCAAGACCATGATGGACCGCAACGCGCCGGCGGAGCTTTGTGACACCCCGCAAAGCGCCTATGACGACAGCAAGGCCCTGCTGGCGAAATGGCATGGCCGGGGCCGGGCGCATTACGTGATCACGCCCCGCTTTGCGATCACCTCGACACCGCAGCAGCTCGAGGCCGCCGGCACGCTTCTCAAGGAGCACCCGGGCTGCCACCTGCAAACCCATATCAACGAGAACCACAACGAGATTGCCCTCACCCGTGAGCTTTATCCGGATGCCGCCCATTATCTGGGGGTCTATGAAAGCTTCGGTTTGCTGGGTCCAAAGACCCTGCTCGGCCATTGCATCCACATGACCGGTCCTGAAATGCGGATCATGCGCGAGACCGGTTCCGTCGCGGTGTTCTGCCCGACCTCGAACCTCTTTCTCGGAAGCGGGCTATTCGACAAGGCCGGACTGGAAGGCGCCGGGATTCGCACGGCGATTGCCACCGATGTCGGCGGTGGCACCAGCTATTCCATGCTGCGGACCCTGGACGAGGGCTACAAGATCCTGCAGCTGCAACGCCAGCGCATGCATCCTCTGACCGGCTTCTATTGGGCGACGCGCGGCAACGCGGACGCCCTGTCGCTGACGGACAGGATCGGTACGCTCGACGCAGGCTCTGACGCGGATCTCGTGGTCCTTGATGCCCGCGCGACGCCTCCGATGGCGCTGCGCATGGAGACCGTCGAAACGCTCTCGGAGGAACTCTTCGTGCTGCAGACACTCGGCGACGACCGGGCGGTTGTGCAAACCTACGCCGCGGGGCAGGCCCTGAAAGTCTGAAGGCCAGGATGGCAACGCTCCCGGCCGTTTCTCCAAAAACGCTCAGCACAACGGGCTGCCCTCAGGCGCCGGTATCCTGAAGGAACAGGTTCAACCCCGTTGTCCTGGAAGCCTCTGGATCGGTCTTATGGGCATGCACCTGGATCATCTTGCCCTCTCTGACACCATCGACGTCGCCGGTGCGCATGAAATCGCCGGAATAGACCCGACCATCAACCGGTGACCGGTAGTCGTAGCTCACCTTGACGCGTTTCTTGATAGCGCTTTCCTTGAAACCGTGCTGCTTCGCGACGATCGGTGCCAGGTCGCAGTCCATATAGGCCAGCTCGTCGGTGTCCTTGGTGACGATCTTTTCCTTGCCGGCCTTAATGAAACACTCGGTTTTCACCGACATGATCTTGGCATCGACCAGCGTGTAATTCGTATTCAGATCATAGGCCTGTGCCATCATGAGACCGGCACCGCCTACGCCGATCACGACAATGGCAAGTGCAATTAACTTCAGTCTTCCAAACATGTTTAGCCTCCAGAAACCCCACTTGCGGTTGTGGTTCTAGTGGCAAGGCGTATAGGGTGCGTAAAGAAACAGCGTTAACAACCACAGGTTTTACGACCCTGTGAAAAACGTCGAGGTCGTTCCCGGTGCAATGGAGCGGGACTGCCAGGCGGCGGTCCCGCCTGAAGGTGTTAACCGGAGTGCTCCGGCCGATGCGGCCGTAGCACCAGGGACGTCAAAGCGCCAAGCGCAAACAGAGCAAACACAAGCGCCGCGCCAAGGAAGACAGAAGCAAATCCAAGCGCCTGGATAAACGGCGTCAGCGTCAGCGGCGAGACCACCTGCCCCAAAAACATGGCTGTCGTGATCATTCCGGAGACACTGCCGCGTCGATGCTCAGGAGCCACTTGCAGTGCCAGGGTCAGAAAAGCCGGTTGCACCAGAGCATAACCGGCCCCGACCAGCGCGGCCCCACCCAGAATAAAAATCCAGAGCGCTCCAATCGCCAGGACCGCCAGTCCGGCGCCCATCAGCAAGAACCCAAGTCCGAACGTGGCGGAAAGTCCCAATGACCCGCTGATCCGTTTGAAGACCATGGCGACACAACCGCCGGTCAGAGTAAGTGCGCCAAGGCCGAACGCCGTGCCGGAAGCCCCATCGAAACCGTTTGCTTCCAGATAGAACGGGAGCTGGCTGGGCATCAGGAAAAACATCATGACGGTCACCATGGTCGGCACGGCGACCAGGAACGCCGGCAGAAGCCAGGCCGCCGGTGAAGCGTCGGCGGGTCCAAGATCGTTTCGAGCGCCGGCGGCCTCCTGCTGCCGCGGACCATGCAGAAACGGCAACAGCAGCGGCACCAGCAACACGGGCAGCGCATAGACCAGAAACGGCAGGCGCGGCGAAAGACCGGCGAGCCAGCCCGCAAGGCCGATATAGAGAAAGCCGCTGAAATTGATGGCTGCCGTCTGCAGCCCCATGAAAGCATTGCGGCGCGCGCCGGCAAACAGGTCACCAACCAGGGCAACCTGGGCCGTCATGGTCAGGGCGACAGCAACACCGAGCAGAAGCCGGCTTGCCAGAATGGCCTGCAGGTCGGGCAAATACGCCCCGGCGCTGCCGCTAATAGCAAACAGCAGCACGCCCGCCAGCAGCAGTGGCACACGGCCGAACCGGTCGGCGGCCATGCCCGCGAAGGGGGCGACCAGAACCACGGACAGCGACGGTGCGGCCACCAGAAAGCGGGTCAGGTAGGCCGCGTTCGGGTCCTCGGGGAAACTTGCCGCCAGTCCCGGCAATGCCGGACTGATGGTGGCATTGGCCATGATCTTGAGGGTTGCGGTCATCAGCAGCGCGATGGCTGCCGATTCCAGCCAGAGCGGACGCTCTGAAGGGATTGCGTGGGATGTCATCTTATTTTTCCTTGCGTTTCCGACACGTTGAGGCCAGCCTACAAATTCAAGTCGACTTGAGGTCAAGAGATGAAATTGCTGGATATTTCAGAAGTGTCGAAACAGACCGGCGTCGCTGCTTCGGCCATCCGCCATTACGAGGAAAAAGGCCTGATCTCCTCGCTCGGCCGGCGCGGCCTGAAACGGCTGTTCGCGCCGGAAGTCCTGGACCAGCTGGCCCTGATCACGCTCGGCAAGGCCGGCGGGTTTTCGCTGGAGGAGATCAAATCCATGTTCGGCCCGGACGGCCGCCCGGCCCTCTCGCGGGACAAGCTTCACCAAAGGGTGAGCGAACTGGACCGCCAGATCGAGCGCCTCGCCTCCCTGCGCGACATGATCCGCCACGTCGCCGACTGCCCGGCGCCCAGCCACATGGAATGTGAGAAATTTCAGCAGCTGATCCGCATCAGCGGAAAAATGAGAGAAAACACGCCCTCTTCTCGTAGCAAATCCTCGTTCAAGAATTGAACTACTGTAGAAACTACCTAGGTTTGAATCGGTCGAATTGGCGACTGTTCAACCTTGAACCATCAGGCTCAAAAAAACTGGCATTTTGCGGGAGACGGAATGGCGTTTTGGAATTGGCTCTTTGGCCGCAAAAAGCCGCCGACCGTTTTTCTCGGCGATGTCCAGATGCATCTCGACTGGAACGTCGTCAGTTCCTTTTGTCATTATTTCGGCGCCCCCGTTCAAGTAGAACCTGATCCAGACCAGCTGCGGAGCTATTTTGCGCGGACACTCGGTTTGCCACTGTTTGCGCCCGATGCGGACCTGAAGCCCGGGGACCAGCTCCTGCATCTGGCAATCACCGACTTGCGCTACGGATTTCTTGCATCACTCAACACGAACGACACCTGGATACCGCTGCTCATCCGCCCTTCCGTCACGCTTTACGGCTATCTTCTGGACATCGACAGCGGTCAGGTTCTGGCGGAAAAGCGGGTCACGCAAAAGCCCAGCTGGTTGCGCTCGGCCGATCCGGTCCTGTTCGCCTGGACCTATTTCACCGGCGATTTCGGCCCGGCACCATCGCGGCCGATGACGGATATTGCGGCCGTCAAGGCATTGCGCCAGCTGCAAAAACTTGCCGCGCACACAGCCAGGACCGGTCACCTTCTGGAAAAGAACAGGACCACCTGACGGGCCTGGCGCTGGAACAGGCCCGGTCCTTTGGAGACCTCGTGATGCTGCTCGACATCGCGGATCACGAACCGGACCAACAGGATCGCGCCAAGACCGAAGACGATCCCGCCGGCCGCCTGGCCGATCAGGACGCCCGGTGCGCCGTAAAGCACGCCACCCGCCCAGACAAACGGGATCGTGCCGAGCGTGTGCCGGCCCCAGTTCATCCAGGTGGAATAGAACGGCCGGCCCAGATTGTTGAAAAAGGCATTGGCGACAAACAGCGCGCCATTGAAGAAGAAGGCCAGCGCAAGCGGGCCGCAGAACAGATAGATCAGCGTCAGCGCCAGACCATCCGCGTCGAACAGCCGGGCGATCGGGGTTCTCAGGACAAACAGGACGAGGGCAGCCAGGCCGACGACCAGCGCGGTGAACAGCAGCGCCTCGCGCAACGTGCCGCGCACCCGGTCATAATGACCGGCGCCGTAATTCTGGCCGACGATTGGTCCGACGGCACCGGACAGGGCGAAGATCGTCGCAAAGGCCAGCGGTGTCATGCGGGCGACCACCGCCATGCCGGCAACCGCCTCCTCGCCGAACTCAGCCATCGACCGGGTCACCCAGGCCTGACCGACAGGCGTTGCCAGCTGGGTCAGGATCGCGGGGCAGGCAATCGCCGTGATCGGCGGCAATTCCTTCAGGAGGGAAAGGGGCCGCGGCAGACTGAGCCCGCCATGATACCGGAAGATCGGCGCCAGCGAGAAAAAGGCGATCGCAACGCGCGAGGCCGCGCTGGCAAGCGCCGCGCCGGTCAGTTCCATATCCAGTCCGAAGATCAGGATCGGGTCCAGCACCGCATTGACGATGCCGCCTGCGATTGTCGCCATCATGGCCCGTTTGGCATCGCCATGGGCTCTCAGGATCGCGCCTCCCGCCATGCCAAGCAGCAGCAGTGGCAGGGTCGGCACGATGATCTGCAGATATTCGACAGCCAGATCGTGTGTGTCCGCGCGCGCGCCGATCAGGCTGACCAGCTGGTTCAGCGAGAGCCAGACGGCAAGCGCAAACACGCCGCTGAAGATCACCCCGGCCGCGAGCGCGTTGGAGGCCTGCTGCCGTGCCCCTTCCCGGTCGCTGGCGCCAAGCGCCCGCGCGACGAGCGCACCCGCGGCAATGGCCACACCGATGTTGAAGGACGTGGTGAAAAACAGGATCGCGCCGGCATAGCCGACCGCGGCCGCCAGTTCCGCCTTGCCGAGCATGGAGATGAAGATCATGTCGACGAAATCGACGGCAAAGATCGCCATCAGACCGACGGAAGAGGTCAGCGACATGACCGTGACATGCCGGAACAAGCTGCCCGTGACGAATTTGGCCTGAGCCATGAAACCACCCGACATTTGGGGTCAAAACTGAGCCGTGCGCCCAGTTGGAATGGAAGGCGCATCGACTTGCCACAACTTCTTGTGGCCCACGTGAGCCTGTTTCTAAGTCGATTCATGGGCCAAGCAAACAGGCGTGCCTTTTAGCACTTTCCGTGTAGGGCATTGTCAGTTCTCTTACGTTGCGTCCTGGTCTGCCCTGCCCCTACACTCGCTTTCAGGAGGAGCTATGACCCGAATGTTAGCAGCATTGATGGTCGCGGATGCGGTCGGCTACAGCCGCAGGATGGAAGCCGATGAAGCTGCGACCGTTGCTGCGCTCACGGAATCCCGCAAAACCATCGACCAGGAGATAGAAACCTTCAATGGCACTATCATCGGGACTGCTGGTGATAGCGTCGTTGCCCGTTTTCCATCGGTTCGTGAAGCCGTTCTTGCGGCCGTGTCCTTCCAAAAACGATTATCGGAAACACCTGAAGACGCTGCCCTGCGCTTTCGTGTCGGCATTCACTTCGGTGACGTTCTCGTCACGGACACGGAAACCTTGGGTGATGGAGTGAACATTGCCGCTAGGGTCGAACCAACTGCCCCTCCTGAAGGAATTTGCATTTCAGCTGTCGCGTTTGACCAGCTGACGGGAGTGCCCGACCTCGAGTTCCGATCGCTTGGCAAGCGCCGGCTGAAAAACATCGCGCGTCCGGTTGAGCTCTTCTGTTGGCCACCGGATGCGGCAAGGCAAATTCAGAGACGCCGCACCCTGCGCCGCGCCGGCCAGGCCGCGGCGGTCCTAGTCCTTATTGGGGTCGGTGCCCTCTACTATGTCCAGCAGACCGCACCTGCATATGAAATGCCGACCGGCCCACGCATAGCTGTCATGCCGTTTGACGAAATTGGATCCGGTGATGCCGGCGGGTATTTTGCTGCCGGCCTCAGCCGCGACATCAGTGCGCTTCTGTCGGAATTTTCCAATCTGTTCGTGCTCGGCCCGACGGCAACCAGCAGCCTCGATAGCAAAACAAGTTGTCGGAGCATCGCGTCCAATCTGAATGCGGATTTCATCCTGTCGGGCACCGTGCAGCTACAGGACCCGGACTTGCGGGTAACGACCCGCTTCATGGATGCAAATACCTGCCGGGAATTAAACGCACCAGGTCCGTTCACCAGAGATCTGTCGGCAACCAGCATTCTGGATGTGCAGCTTGATATTGCGCAAAAAGTTGTTGCGCAAATCGGATCCAGCGATGCACCGATTTTCGACACACGCATTATCAACGGCTTGGAGGACAAGGCACCCGAATCGCTGTCTGCCTATGAATGTGTGCTTTTGTCCTACTGGTTTTATGAAAACTTTGATCCTGACAGGCATCGCCGGGCCCGAGACTGTCTGAAACGCGCTGTCAGGATTGATCCTGACTATGCACTTGCCTGGTCGCGGTTGGCGTTTTCATACATTGAGTCAAAAAAGTACTCGATAGACACACAAGCCGACTGGGCCGAGAGGTCCTGGTCAGCAGCGCAGAAGTCTCTGGAGCTGGATCCCGGAAATCCGGACGCCTACTACGCTCTCGCCATCAGGAGCCAGATACTTGGAGAGGACAGGTCGGTATTCGCCAATCATGCCAGAAAGGCAATCGATCTCAATCCGCACGATGCATTCATTCTGGCCGATCTCGGGACCTGGATGGCCTATTCAGGGGAATGGGAACAAGGCAAGGAATGGGTCAGCCGGGCCAAACTGCTCAATCCCAACCATCAGAGCTGGTGGGACTTCATCTGGCAGCTACACGCATTTCTGGAGGGCGATTATGAAGCCTCCATTGACTACGCAATGAAAGTCAATTTGCCAAAGAACTACATGGTTCAGGCCGCCCTCACCGCAGCCTATGCCGAGGCAGACAAGATGGATCTCGCACGGTCAACCTTGGACGTGGTCCTGACCCTCAAACCCGATTACCCCGAGAACCCCGGCGAACCCTTTCAGGCGCGCGGCATGCCTGACCAACTGATCGACAAGATCATAGAAGGCGTGAAAAAGGCCGGGCTGCCTGAAACCTCGGCATGAGGGCTTCGACAAAGCGGCAACGACGAAAAAACCCGCCGGATCGCTCCGGCGGGTTTTCCATAAGCTTTGTACCAGTTGGTCCGGCGATTAACGCTTGGAGAACTGGAAGGACCGGCGAGCCTTGCGGCGGCCGAACTTCTTACGTTCGACGACGCGGCTGTCGCGGGTCAGGAAGCCGTTTTTCTTCAGAACGCCACGCAATTCCGGCTCGTAGTGCGTCAGGGCCTTGGAAAGGCCGTGGCGCACGGCGCCGGCCTGACCGGACAGACCACCACCGGTAACAGTGGCAACAACGTCATACTGGCCGGCACGGTCGGTCAGCATGATCGGCTGCTGAAGGATCATCTGAAGAACCGGGCGAGCGAAATACTCGGTGAAGTCCTTCTTGTTGACGATGATCTTGCCGGTGCCCGGCTTGATCCAGACGCGGGCGATCGCGTCTTTACGTTTGCCGGTTGCGTATGCGCGGCCCTGTGCGTCCAGCTTCTGGACGTGGACCGGAGCTTCGGGGGCTGCGGTTTCGACCGCGCCGCCCAGTTCTTCCAGGGATTGCAGCTCAGCCATTGTTAAGCCCTCTTGCCGTCATTCTTTGCATTGAGGCCCTTAACGTCGACGAGTTCCGGCGACTGAGCTTCATGCGGGTGGGTCGGACCAGCGTAAACCTTGAGGTTTTTCAGCTGCTTGTTGGACAGCGGACCGCCCGGCATCATACGCTGCACGGCTTTTTCCAGGACGCGCTCCGGAAAACGGCCTTCCAGGATGGCACGTGCGGTGCGCTCCTTGATGCCGCCCGGATGGCCGGTGTGCCAGTAGTACTTCTTGTTGTCGTACTTGCGGCCGGTGAACACGACTTTGTCCGCATTGACGACGATGACGTTGTCACCGGTGTCGATGTGAGGCGTGTAGGTCGGCAGATGCTTGCCGCGCAGGTGATTGGCGATGAAAGCGGCGAGACGGCCGACAACCATTCCTTCTGCGTCGATCAAGATCCACTTTTTTTCGACCTCAGCCGGCTTGGCAGAGAAGGTCTTCATGAGTTTGATCCGTACTGAGCGGTTAAAGAAAAGGCCCGCGCGGCTCCAGCAAGGGAGACAGCGAACGGACCTCAAATTCGTTCGAGGCAGCTTATACGCCTACATCAAAGTGTCGTCAATCACATTTTTTCCGCCCATCTACCAAATTAGTGTTTGTTTTCAATGCGTTAAAAAAACGGTATCCCGATACCGCATAAAATTCAACAATCCTTCACCCACGCCGGAGCGCACTTTGCCGCACTAGCGACAAATCCTCCAGTGGACTTTACGTCAGTTTAAGATCGAGGATGCACTGATGGGGTCTTGAAGATTGCCCAAAAGGGAACGCATGGCTGTGTCCGAGTTGAAGTCCAGGCTGAATAAGCCTTTGGTACTCGCCGTTGTCGCGAGCGGACTTCTGCTGGCCGGCGTTGCGGGCGCTGTCCATGGGCTTCTCGACTGGCAGGTCATGAATTCGATCCGCCACAACGCCGAAGTCAAGGCGGTGACCTGGTCCGAACGATTTTTCAGGAATGTGCCCAATGCGGCCCAGATGTTCGAAGAAGATGCCGTCGCGGACGCCGATGTCCTGAATCTCGTCGATTCCTTCGCCATGATCGATATCGTGCGCTTCGAACTGTTCGACATCCACGGCCACCAGACATTCAAGGTCGGCGATCTGAATGTCGATCACAACGAAGTCGTCAACCTGAACGCCCTGAATGTGTTTCAGACGGGAACGCCCAAGCTGATCGTCATCCATGACGACGAAGCCGAAGAGGCCGGCGGGCCGGACACCTTTGTCGAAGCTTACGTGCCGGCCGTGACGCCCTCGGGTGAACGGATCGGCACGATCGAGCTTTATGTCGATGTCAGCCCCCTGGAATCGGCGCTGGAAGAAGCTTTCCAGCAGATCGGCTGGCTGCTTGTTCTTGGTACCACCATCGTTCTGTCCATTCCGGCCACAGCCTATGTGTACCGGACCCGGCAATTGCGCAAACAAGACCGCAGGCTTCTGGAGCTGACCCGTTACGATCAACTGACCGGCATTCTCAACCGAAATTCGGTGTCCGAAATTCTCGACGGCCTGTTCGAGGGAGGTGACACTGCCACCGGGCTGGGCGTGCTGTTCGTCGATGTCGACTATTTCAAACAGGTCAATGACCAATACGGCCATGCTTGCGGCGATCTTCTGCTGAAACACATTGCCGGAATTCTGCGCGACAGCACCCGCAGAAACACCGACATTGTCGGCCGTTTCGGCGGCGATGAGTTTGTCGTGCTCGCACCTGGGATCACCCGCGAGGAATTCCGCAAGCTCTATGGCCGGGTGATGGAAGGCGCCAAGACGCCTTGCACCCATGGCGACAAGAGTTACGTGCCGAGCCTCAGTGTCGGTGCCTATCTCACCCAGGCCGGCGACACGGAAAAGACTGCGCTGCACCGGGCCGACCTTGCCGTCTACGCCGCCAAGCGCCGCGGCCGCGGTCAGGTGGTCGAGTATTCGGAAGACCTGGAAGGCCTGTTCAAGCAGGACGCGGCCCGGCAAACCGCCTGAGGTGCCAAGGCCTGTGGGAACCTAGCGCGGCGGCACCGAGTAGGTCGCCGTCGCATGTGCGACGAGGTCTTCCTGCCCTTCCCCCGCAATCCCGCAATCGACTACGGCCAGCCGCTTGCCGAGTTTCAGCAGGCGGCAGGTGGCGATCAGGTCGCCGGGCTCCGGCTTGCGCAGGAAATTGATGTTGAGATTGGTGGTGACCGCCAGCGCTTCCGGGCCGATATGGGCCAGGATCACCACATAGGCCGCCAGGTCGGCGAGCGCCATCATCGACGGACCCGAGACGGTGCCACCAGGCCGTAGATGCAGCTCGTTGGCGCTGAGACGGACCGCGGCCTCACCAGGCAAGACGCTGTCAATCGCATAGACCCGCCCGCCCGCGTGGATCTGCGGGAACACCTCGTCCAGCAGATCCATGATCTCGTCGCCCTTCATCACCGGCTGCATTGACCACTCCCCCTACACTCTTCAAACAAGACAATTTTTTCGCCTCGCTTTTACGTAAGGGTCAAACCGTCAGGAATGCAAGTGCGTGTTTGCCGGGGTTCGCCTACTCCGCCGGCTGTGTCTTCGCCGCCCGGCGTTTTTCGATGGCGTAGATGCCCTGATCCCACAACCATGCCGCCAGCGCGTTGAGCCCGATGCCGGTGCGCATTTCAAACTGCTCGAAATGGAACCGGCTGGCCCGCAAGCCTTTCAGTACGAGGCCGGTTTTGAGAGCCTTGCGCATGGCGACCGGACCGCAGAAGAACACATGAGCATCGCGCACGGAGCCGCCGAGATCTTCGGAGATGCGCTCGGGTGTCAGGCGAACGCCTTCGTTGGAGTTGACGATCACCAGTTCCAGGTCGCCGACTTCCTCGGCAATCCGCTCAAGATCGACCGCGTAGGGAATGTCGTCCCTCTCGCGCACGCAATAATAGAGTTTGACCGGACCGGTTTCCCGCGTCTTGAGACTTTCGGCAAACGCCAGAAACGGCGTGATGCCGACGCCGGCGCCGATCCACACTTGTGGGTCCCGCCCGGACGGCATGGTAAAATGACCGAACGGACCGGAAACCGTGGCTTCCATGCCTTCCTTCAGCTCACGACGCAGACGGTGTGTGTAGTCGCCGAGATCCTTGATCGAAAAGCGCAGGGCTCGGTCCTCACGCGGCGCGCCGCTCAGGGAGAAGGGATGTTCTTCGGACAGGCCGCTGCCCTTGACCGCCAGAAAGGCGAATTGGCCGGGCTTGTGGCGCAGGCCGCGTCGCTTCGGCTTAAGCACCACCTCGGTCAGGCCGCCGAGGTGGCGGACCGTATCGACCGTGTAGCCATGCCCGCGCGGTGCCATCGGCCGCAGCAGCGACATCCAGAGATAGCTGACGATGCCGAGGACACAGAAGGCGGAGACGTAAAGTCCAAGCGGATCCGAATTCGAAAACGGCTTTTCGATGAAGAAGAAATGGAACGCGCCCATGAAGAAGAAAATACCGATCAGCCGATGGCTCCATTTCCAAAGGTGATAGGGAATGAAGGTGATGACGGAGGCGAGCACCAGGATCAGCAGGCCGTAGAGACTGACTTCGCCGATGTCTTCCGCGATCCCGGCAAGTGCCCCCCCGCGCAATCCGTTCATCTCCGCATCGATGATGTCATGCAGACCCAGGCAGACCATCGCGATGACGCCCAGCCATTTGTGCAGCACATAAATCCGGTCCAGTGGACCGAAGATGGTTTCAAGCCCCGGTGCGCGTGTCGCCAGAAACTGGTTGATCCCCATCACGATCAGCGCCGCGACCCCGAGATACTGGCTGAAAAGTGCAATCGGGTCGCGCGCGGCAGCCAGCGGGGCAAACCAGACAATCGGCGCCAGGCAAGCCAACGCGATCAAAACCAAACCGAAAATCCGCAAGACCCTCTCCCCTGCAGCCCAAGGTCCCGCGCCGTCCCGGGACCGATTTCGCGCCTGCCTAACATGCCCGGTCTCAAAAACAATAAACTTTCGATTGCGTCATGAAAGTTTCGCGGAATGGATTGCGAAGCTTACAAAACTGTCGGAAGACATTGCTCCCGGCAAAGACACAGGAACCAATGGATGATCTTCGTAATTGCGACTTTGAAAACCACCGAGAAAGACCGAGACGCCCTGCTTGAGGCTTGCAAAGCCTGTATCGTTGAAACGCAGAAGGAAGACGGCTGCCTGTCCTATGATCTGCATGCAAACATCAACGCCCCGGAAACGCTTGTATTC
Source organism: Roseibium sediminicola (assembly GCF_023156505.1). GTDB lineage: Bacteria > Pseudomonadota > Alphaproteobacteria > Rhizobiales > Stappiaceae > Roseibium > Roseibium sediminicola. Next base: position 164,704 of record NZ_JALNMJ010000004.1, read on the forward strand.
GTCGAGCGCTGGCGAGACCGGGAAGCGCTTGAGGCTCATTTCAAGTCACCGCATATTTCTGTCTTGAAGGAGGTAGCCGGGCCACTCATTGTCGAGCAATCCGTAGAAATCATTTCGCCGGATGCCGTCGAGAAGAAATAGACACACAGCATTTGCATCAGACTCTCTTCCGGCTTGCTGATGCAAGCCAGTTGCTTTGCAGGTGAATTCGAGCGCATGTGTGGATTTCCAGCCATCACGCGCGTCTTTCGCTTAACTGCGCCCTGGCACCAGGAGGCCATCATGACCAATATGCGCGCCCAAAAGCCCTTGCTCCAACTGGCTCTGGTTTTCGTGCTCGTGGCCCCGGTGCCGGCATTTTCGGAAGACTGGGCCTATCTGGACGACCGCTCCACACCGCAAAAACTGGTGGAGAGCTATTATTTTGCCATCAGCCACCGCTATTACGCGCAGGCCTATGGTTATTTCCAGGATGGCGCCGCGCCCGCGGATTTCGACAGCTGGGCAAAAGGCTATTCGGACACCGGCACGGTTACGGTCAAGTTTGGCGCGACGGCGCCGGATCCAGGTGCCGGACAGATTTTCTGGGCCCTTCCCGTCGCAATCTCGGCGGCAAAGACTGACGGTACGACGCAGGTGTTTACCGGCTGCTACAAGATCCACATGGCCAATCCCGGCATGCAGACCGACCCGCCCTACCAGCCGATGGGCATTGTCTCGGCCACGCTGAAGGAAACGAAGAAGGCGTTTGACACCATCGCCCCCGGGCCCTGTTGATTGATGCCTTGGCTGAATAGGGCTCGCGATGACCGCAAGCCCTTTTAAGTAATTGGCGTCAGCCGCGGCGGCGGCCACGGCGGCGGCCGCCGCCCTCACCGTCTTCGGCACGTGCGGCATCGGCCGCCTTGTTCGGTGGTGACACCAGAGGACCGATTTCCGCAATCACCTGGTCGAGCGTCGGCCGCAGGCCGGCCGTGTGGTTGTCCAGGGCGGCCCGCATGGCGGCCAGATGGACCGGCGATGTGCCACAGCAGCCGCCAATGATACGTGCCCCGGCATCAAGCGCCTTGTGGGTGTACTTGGCCATCAGTTCCGGCGTGCCGGTATAAACGACCTCATCGCCGCGGATCTGCGGGATGCCGCAATTGGCCTTGGCGACCACGATGGCCTCCGGATAGGCCTCGGTGATGTCGATGATTGCGGCCAGAAGGTCCGAAGCGCCAACGCCGCAATTCGAGCCGATGGCAACAGGCGTGCAGGCGAATTGCGACTGCAGGTCCCCAAGACCTGTCGGCGAAAGACCCATCATGGTCTTGCCGGCCGTGTCGAAGCTGGCTGTAATGACCAAAGGCAGGTCAAAGTCCTGAGCCGCTTCCGCCGCCGCCTTCATCTCCTCGACAGCGGACATGGTTTCCACCCACAGGATATCCGCGCCGCCCTCGACGAGCCCCGCCATCTGCTCCTTGAAGGCAGCGACGCCATCTTCGTAGCTGAGGGCGCCAAGCGGCTGGAAGAGCTCGCCGGTCGGTCCGATGGAACCGCCGATCAAGACCTCGCGGTCGACTGTGGCAGCCACTTCCCGGGCAAGTGCCACCCCTGCCATATTGAGTTCCCTGACCCGCCCCTCGGCGTTGTGAAGTTTCAGGCGATGCCGGTTGCAGCCGAAGGTGTTGGTCAAGATGATGTCGGAACCGGCATCCACGAAGGACTGATGCAGTGCCTTGATCTTCTCCGGTTCATCGGTGTTCCAGAGTTCGGGAGCGTCACCGGACACAAGTCCCATGTCAAAGAGGTTGGTGCCGGTCGCGCCATCGGCGAGGAGCGCGCCTTTCTGTGCCAGCAGGTCTTCGAACTTGGACATGTCTTTCGTCTTTCATTGTGTTGCACGGAACAGCGCGAGTCTCAGCGTCGAATTGCAATATCAGACCGCACAAAAAAATCCATGTGCTGTTTCGCAGTCCCGAAATCCGGCGTTGCCGGCGTGACCGCCACGCAGCTTGCTCCTGCCGGCCGAACCCGTCTGGCGCAATCGCGGCTCTAAGGCGGTCCCGGTAACGAAGTCAATGGACTTCAGAGACAAAATGGAGCAACAAAGCGACATGACGCATTTAAGGTATTGCGCGACGGATCTGGAGCCGGGTTGTCGAGGCACCTGATCAAGACTACGCGCAACAAAATCGCATCTTTCTGGGAGCTAAAAACAATGTCAGACGCCGCCCCATCTGGCCGTCGAGGAAGAAACGCCCGCCGCGAGCGCCGGCAAGCCGGTCCCGCCGGTCAGGCCGTTCCCTATATTTCGCGCAATATACCGAATTTCGAGATTCTCAGCGACGAAGGCGCGGAGAAGATCGAGGCGAATACAGACCGCATTCTTGCCGAAATCGGTCTGGAATTCCGAGAAGACCCCGAAGTCCTGGAGATCTGGAAAAAGGCTGGCGCAAAGGTCGATGGCGAGCGCGTCCGTTTTGAAAAGGGCATGTTGCAGGAGCTCGTCAAGACCGCCCCTGCCCAATTCACCCAGCATGCCCGCAATCCGGCGCGCAATGTGGAAATCGGCGGCAACAACCTCGTGCTGGCACCCGTTTACGGGCCTCCGTTCGTTACCGATCTCGATCAGGGCCGTCGCTACGGCACGATCGAGGATTTCCGCAATTTCGTGAAGCTGGCCTACATGTCGCCGTGGCTGCATCATTCTGGCGGCACGGTCTGCGAACCGGTCGACCTGCCGGTGAACAAGCGCCACTTCGATATGGTCTATTCCCATATCAAATACTCCGACAAGCCGTTCATGGGATCCGTGACCGCGCCGGAACGAGCGGAAGATTCCGTCAAAATGGCCCAGATCACGTTCGGCGAGGAATTCGTCGATCAGAACTGCGTCATGATCCAGCTGATCAATGCCAACTCGCCGCTGGTCTTCGACGCCACCATGCTCGGAGCGCTCAAGGTTTATGCGCGGCACAACCAGGCCTGTATCGTTTCACCGTTCATTCTCGCCGGTGCCATGAGCCCGGTGACCGTTGCCGGAACCCTGTCCCAGGTGCTGGCCGAAGCGCTGGCCGGCTGCGCCCTCACCCAGCTGATCCGCCCGGGGGCGCCTGTCGTGTTCGGTGCCTTCGTGAGCTCCATATCCATGCAGTCTGGTGCACCGACCTTCGGCAGCCCGGAAGGCTCGCTGCTCCTCAACGGCGCAGCCAAGCTTGCCCGCAGGCTCAATCTGCCGTTCCGTTCAGGCGGTTCGTTCACTGCCTCCAAGGTGCCGGACGCCCAGTCGGCACAGGAATCTGCACAGACTATCCTTGCTACGGTCCAATCCGGCGTGAACTTCTGCCTGCACGCCGCCGGTTGGCTCGAAGGCGGCCTGTGTTCTTCCTACGAGAAATTCGTCATGGATGCCGATCAGCTCGGCATGATGCATGTGCTTGCCAAGGGGATCGATATCTCTGAGGAGTCGTTGGCGATGGACGCGCTCCAGGAAGTCGGACCCGGCGGTCACTTCCTCGGCGCGGCGCACACCCAGCGCAACTTCGAGAGCGCCTTCTTCCGCTCGTCGATCGCCGACAACAATTCCTATGAACAATGGCTGGCGGATGGCGAACTGGATGCCGCACGGCGGGCAAACACCCGTTGGAAGGAACAGCTTAGAGCCTATACCGGGCCGGAACTCGATCCGGGGATCGACGAAGCCCTGCAAGCCTTCATGACGGAAAGGAAGGCATCCTTCCCCGACAGCAACGTGTAAAACCCACTGCCCAAACGCCCCGCCCTCAGCGGGGCGTTTCTTTTTGACGTTGCAATTGCCGATTTGATCCGCCTATTAAGCAATTCGCGATAGAGTGAGGAAGATCTGCAGTTTTTGCGCATTGCGTCTTCCGCATCTATTCAGCTTAGGATAAAGAATGCCGGGCTCGGCGTGTACCACGCAGGTGGAAACAGCCGGGACCATAAGATAAGCTCGGTTTGGCAGTAGTGGGACCAGCCATCCCGAGTGGAGTCGGATTTTGAGGGAGCATATTGCAATGAGCATTCCAAAGTTTTGATTTTCCTCAGATAACACTCGATAACTTGACGGTCCCCATCATATAAAAACAGGTTTGTCTGTGGCGTCGCTTACCTCCGATATCGATATTCTTGGTTATTCCACCCGCCTTCCGGGAGCCAAAGATTCTGCCGAATTTTGGTCGCTTCTGAAAAACGGTGAATGTGCGGTCACCTCCGTTTCCGAAGATCGCTGGCCGCTGGCAAGATTTGGTCACCCCACCCAAAGCACCTCAGGCAAAACCTACACATGGGCTGCAGGTCAGCTTGACGATGTCTGGGGATTTGATCCGGCCTTTTTCGGCATTTCCCCGCGGGAGGCCGTCCAGATGGACCCTCAGCAGCGTCTCTTGCTGCAGCTCGTCTGGGAGGCCCTTGAACACGCCAATATCCGCCCGAGCGATCTGGCTGGAACGACGACCGGCGTTTATGTCGGAGCGTCTTCGCTGGACTATCACCATCGCTTTCTCGTCGATCCGGCGATGGCGGACATGCAGTTCATGACGGGCAACACCCTGTCAATCGTCTCAAATAGAATTTCCTACATCTACGACCTGCGCGGCCCGAGCTTCACCGTCGACACCGCCTGTTCGTCATCCATCGTTGCTCTCCATGAAGCCGTGTCGGCCATTGAAAGCGGCCAGATCGATACCGCAATCGTATGCGGAGTCAGCCTGCTGCTGAGCCCGTTTGCCTTTGTCGGTTTCTCCCGTGCAACCATGCTGTCTCCGACGGGCCTGTGTCAGGCCTTCGACGCCAATGGCGACGGTTACGTCAGATCCGAAGGCGGCGCGGTGCTGGTCTTGCGTGCCGCGCGGGCCGGATTGCCGAAAGGCGCAAAAAGCCACGGCAAATTGCTGGCGACCGGCATCAACGCGGATGGCCGGACCGTCGGCCTGTCCTTGCCGTCCCCATACGCGCAGGCCGATCTGCTGCGCGAAATCTACGAAGGGCTCGACATCGACCCGTCCGCGCTCGCTTTTGTCGAGGCGCACGGAACCGGTACGCGCGTCGGCGACCCGGCCGAAGCGGATGCTCTTGGACGGGTGATTGGCCAGAAACGCAGCGACGCCTTGCCGATCGGTTCGGTGAAAACGAATATCGGCCATCTGGAGCCGGTATCGGGCCTCGTCGGTCTGATCAAGTCGGTCATGGCCCTGCGCGAAGACCTTCTGCCGAAGTCTCTGCATTTCCGGACCCCGAACCCCGACATTCCATTCGAAGACCTGAACCTGAAGGTGGCCGGCAGGGCCATCGAACTGCAGCGTACCAGCAACCGTCGTCTGGCCGGCGTCAACTCCTTCGGCTTCGGCGGCACGAATGCGCATGCCGTGATCGGTGACGCAGACCCCGTGGCCGAGGAAAGTTCGTCCACGTCCAGCGAAGCGCCGCTGGTCCTCAGTGCCCGCTCGACAGGTGCCTTGAAGGATCTGGCTGCCCGCTATGCCGACCAGCTGGACAGCGCTTCGGACGAGCTCGCAGGTGACGTGATTGCCACCAGCGCCCATGCCAGGGACCTGCTTTCGGAACGCCTGGTGGTGCTTGGAAAGTCCAGGGAAGAAAAGCTCGCGGCTCTGCGGACCTTTTCCGAGGAAGGCGAAGATCTGCCGGATCTGGTGTCCGGCAGCATCATCAAGCCCGAAGCCAAGATCGGATTTGTTTTCTCCGGCAACGGCTCGCAATGGGCCGGTATGGGTCAGGAAGCCTACCAGGCCGACGCGGATTTCCGCAAAGCTTTCGACAATGTCGACAAGCTGTTCATGGCCCTTAGTGGCTGGTCGCTGGTTACGACCATGTTCGCGGAAGATCTGGAAGCGGATCTTGAGCGCTCCGAGATCGCGCAGCCCCTGCTGTTTGCGATTCAGGTCGGGATTGTCGAATCGCTGCGCGCGCGCGGCATAACCGCCGACGGAACCACCGGCCACTCGGTCGGTGAAGTCGCCGCGGCCTGGTGTTCGGGCGCTCTCGATCTTGAGCAGGCCGTCCGGGTGATCCGGGCCCGTTCCAGTGAACAGGAGGTCGTCCGCGACCTCGGTTCCATGGCGGCCCTTCTGCAGCCCGCGGATCTTGCGGTTGCGGCAATCGCGGAAAGCGGATTGCCGCGTCTCGAACTGGCCGCCGACAACAGCCCTCGCAGCGTGACCATTTCCGGTGACAGCGAAAGTCTGGACGCCTTTGCCAAATTTGCCCGCAAGAAGAAGTGGGCGATGCGCCGGCTCAATCTGGCCTACCCGTATCACAGTGCCCTGGTCGACCTGATCGAGAAGCCTCTGCTGGAAGCGCTCGAAGGCCTGGCCCCGAAAGCGCCTGAATTGCCGTTCTATTCGACGGTCACGCCGGGCGAAACCGACATCAGTGTTTCGGCCGACTATTGGTGGAGCAATGTGCGCCGGCCCGTGCGCTTCGCGGCCGCCGTAGAAAACATGGCGATGGACGACTTTGCCGTGCTGCTTGAAATCGGTCCCAAGCCGGTTCTGGGCACCTATATAAACGATGTCCTGCGCGCGAAGGGCAAGAAGGCCAAGTTCCTGGAAACGCTGAAGGAACCGTCAAAGAAAGCGGCAGCGGCTCCCCTCGGCAACCCGCTGGACCGGATCGCGGCGACCATTCTTGCAAACGGTGGCAAAACCAACCTCGAGCAGTATGTTGGCGCGAAGCCGGCCACGCTTGTGCCGTTGCCCTCCTATCCATGGCAAAACACGGAATTCCGTCCGGAAAACAGCCCGGAACGGGTCGATTTCATGTTCGGCCAGACCTGGCCTCTGCTTGGCTACCGGCTGCGCCAGGATGCCGCCGAGTGGTTCAACCACATCGACAGCGGATCCCTGGCTTTCCTGAACGATCACAAGGTCGAGGACAGCGTCGTCTTCCCGGCAGCCGGCTACATCGAGATGAGCCTCAGGGCCGCCTTGCGCTGGTCCCGGAACGACCAGATTGAACTGCGCGATTTCGACATCCTGCGGCCGCTGGTGATCGAGGGCGACGAGATCTGGGAAACGCAGGTCCGGATTTCACCGGACGATCATGTGGTGGAAATTCTGTCCCGGCCGCGCCTTTCGGACAATGACTGGTCGCTGAACGCCCGCGGCACATTCATGACTCCGTCGACCACGACGCGTTCTCCTTGGCTGAAGGAAAACTCGGAAACCGTGGCCGAGCTGGATCACGTGGCGCTTTACGAGCTCACGAAAACCTTCGGGCTCAATTACGGTCCGGCGTTCCGGCGTGCCGACAAGGTTGTCAAGCATTCCAAGACCAGCGCGACGGTGACTCTGCTCGCGCAGGACGAATGCATTTCGAAATATCCCTTCTCGCTGTGCCCGACCCTTGTGGACTCGGGCTTCCACGGGCTGTTCGCGCTGCTAGACGGCGTCGAAAACGTCCCCCAGAACACCTCCTTCCTGCCGATCCGCATGGGCGCGCTGCGTCTTCTGGCGCCCGAAACCCATCCGGCGTCGGTACGCATCGAAGTCACCAAGGCCTCGCCGCGCTCGATCGAGGCAAGCTTCGAATTCCTGGGCGAAGACGGCCTGGTGGTCGCGCGGTTGACCAAGGCCCGATTCAAGTCGGTTTCTCTTGGCCAAGACACACGTCCCGACGACCTGGTCTATCGCCAGATCGCGACCATTCTGCCGGAACGCGACCGCGTTTCGCCGCTGGACGACAGCTACCGGGGACTTCAGGCACTGGCGGCCAAGCTGGACCTGGCCGGTTCGGAAGATCAGGAGCTCGACGACAGCCGCGTGCTGATCGAGGCTCTTGGCCGGACCATCGTGCACCAGACACTGTTCGATCTTTACGGCGACGGCCAGCTTGTCCTGCAGAACCTGGTCGAGGCGGAAACCTTGCACGAAAGCGCGGTTCCGCTCGCGGCAAGCATGCTGAATTGGCTCACCGAGAGTGGTCTTTGCGAGGAAGGCGACGACGGCTACCAGCTGACGGATCCGTCTGGCAATCCATCCGCGTCCCAACTGTTGCAGGCGCTGACGGACGGCGGCGGCGAGCATATCGCCGAAGCCGCTCTGCTCGCACGCCTCTGGACGGGCTTGAGCGATGTCTTGCGCACCGGGCTCGTGGAGACTGCCGGCCAGGAATACGCTTCCAGCCTTTTCGAAGCCTACCGGTCGTCCTCCCCCGGCAAGCGAGCGCTTTCAGCTGCCCTGAGAGCTTCTGTCGAGACCTTGATCGGCGACTGGCCGGCCACCCAGGCTCTTCGTGTCTTGCTTGTTGGCGCCACCGGTGGCCTTGCGTCTTCCATCGACGCCCTGCTCGATCCGACCTACATGGCGCTCGTTGTCACCGATGCGAGCGCATCTGCGGTCGGCCGCGGCGAACGCCTTTGGCAGGGAAGCTCGGCTACGGCCTTCGTCGAACCGACGGAAGCCGATTTCACCTTTGAGAACCACTTCGACATCGTCCTGTTCGACACGTCACTCGCTGAGTTCGACACCGATACACTGAAGCGTCTTGCCCGTTCCATGGTAGCGGGCGGCGTCATGCTGGGCGCGGAAGCCTTGCCGCATCCGTTGACGGATCTGATCATGGGTGTGGGCGCCGATTGGTGGAGCGAAAGCGCAAGCGCAGAATTCCCCGTGTCCAAGCAGCAATCCGACTGGACAAAGTCGCTCGAGACCGCCGGTCTGCGTTGCGTGGAAACACTGCCGCTCAAGAGCCTGCTGATTGAGGCCGACCTTATCAGTGCCCGGGCTGTCGAGACCCAGGACGCTCAGACCGAAGTTGACGCGGAAGAAGGCGAGCAGACGGAAAACCTGCAGAAATCCTATCTTCTTCTGACGGATTCCGAGGGCCCTGCACATCGCCTGGCCGAAGGTTTGAAGGCCTGCCTGGAGCGCACCGGCCATAGGGCGACATTGCTCGTCCCCGGCGATGTTACCGAGCAACTCGGCGACAATATCTGGAGCGCGGCGCTGGATGCCGATCGTCAATCGGAAGAGGCGGATGAGGCACTTAACACGCTGCTGAAGGAACACAACGGCCGGGTGGTCCATCTCCTCGGCGCCTATGCAAAACCGGGCAACGCACTGGCCACGGTGGATTCGCGCGCCTATAGCCTGATGGCGATCCTGAAAGCGCTTGGCGCCGACAGCGGTGAAGTGTCCCTGCTCGCCCCCGCGGGTGCCCAGGACATTGCCGGCGGCAAGGCTGCCGCGCCGGACCAGGCCGGTATCTGGGCCTTCGGCCGCGTCGTGATGAACGAATACCCTGACGCGAACCTGAAGCTGATCGACGTGTCTCCGGACCTTGAGCCCGGGATCGCAGCGGCGCGAGTCGCTGACGAAATCCTCACCATGAATGGCGAACGGGAGATTGTGCTGGACAGCAAGACGCGCTCCGGCATCCGTCTCCTGAGCGGTGGTGTCCTTTCCGACACAAACCTGCCCGAAGGCGCCAGCCCGGCCATGCGGCTGGACATTCTGCGCCAGGGTTCGCTTGACCAGCTGGCCTGGCAGGCCGTCGAACGCAAGCCGATCGCGGGCAAGGATGTCGAGATCGCCGTTGAAGCCAGCGGCCTGAACTTCCGCGATGTCATGTGGGCGCTTGGCCTGCTTCCGGAAGAAGCCCTGGAAGACGGTTTTGCGGGCCCGACCCTCGGCATGGAGTGCTGCGGACATGTGGTTTCCGTCGGACCGGATGTGACCAGGTTCCAACCGGGCGACAAGGTGATCACGTTCGCACCGGCCTGTTTCGCGACCCATGTCACGGTGGACGAAAGCGGCTGTGCGCCGATGCCGAGCACCGTGTCTGCCGAGGAAGCCGCCACCATTCCGGTGACTTTCCTGACCGCCTATTACGCCCTGGTGCATCTTGCCGAGCTTTCCGAAGGCGATACGGTGCTGATCCATGGCGGTGCCGGCGGTGTCGGTCTTGCTGCTCTGCAAATCGCCAAGTGGCGCGGCGCGAAAATCATCGCGACCGCCGGATCCGAGGACAAGCGCAACACGCTGTCGCTTCTCGGCGCCGACGTGGTGCTCGATTCCCGCAGCCTTGCCTTCGTAGATGCCGTCATGGCGGAAACGGGTGGCGAAGGGGTCGATGTGGTGCTGAACTCGCTGTTCGGCGAGGCGATGGAGCGCAGCATTGATGTTCTGAAACCCTTCGGACGGTTCCTGGAACTTGGCAAACGCGACTATTACGGCAACACCCGCATCGGTTTGCGCCCCTTCCGGCAGAACCTGACCTATTTCGGCATCGATGCCGACCAGCTGCTGACCCGCCAGCCGAAGCTTGCAGAGGCGCTGTTCGTCAAGCTGGTGGAGCTGTTCGAGGACGGCACACTCCGTCCGCTTCCGCACCGTGTGTTCGAAGCACCGGATGTGGTCGACGCGTTCCGCCTGATGCAGCAGGCCGGCCATATCGGCAAGATCGTCATTCGGCCACCCGAAGCGCCGGAATCTGTGCCGGCAGCGCGTGAAATCGCGTTTGACAGCAACGCTGTTTATCTGATTGCCGGCGGTTTTGGTGGATTTGGCGCAGCGCTGTTGCACCGACTGGCCGATCACGGTGCGACCTCACTGGCCGTGCTCAGCCGCCGTGGCGACAGCAGTGACGAGGCGCAACAGGTCATCGCCGAGCTTGCCGAACGCGGTGTCTCCGTCAAAGGCTATGCTTGCGACATCACCGACGTTGCCGCCATCAAGACGGCGCTTGCCGCGATCCGCGCTGACGGCAAGCCACTGAAGGGTGTCTTCCACACCGCCATGGTGCTGAACGACGTTCTGCTTGCCAATATGGATCACAACGGATTGACCAGCGTTCTGGCACCGAAGATTCAGGGCGCGGAACTGCTCGATCAGTTGACTGCGGACGATCCGCTTGACCACTTCGTCCTGTATTCGTCCGCGACGACGCTTGTCGGCAACCCCGGCCAGGCGAACTATGTCGCTGCCAACGGTTATCTGGAAGGCCTGGCCCGAAAGCGCCGGTCCGAAGGCAGGCCGGCTCTGGCCGTCGCCTGGGGCGCCATTTCCGATGCCGGTTATCTTGCCCGCAACGAAGACGTCAACGATTTGCTGTCGCGCAAGCTCGGCCGCCATGCCCTCACGGCAAAAGAGGCGCTCGACGGCCTGATGGCACTTATGGCGCTCCCGGATGGGACCGACGTCCAGCACGCGGCCCTTGGCTATGCCCGTATCGACTGGCAGGCTGCCCGCAAGGATCTCGCGCTGGTCGGCACGCCTCTTGTCAGCCTGCTGGGCCTCGGAGATGAGGACGATGCCGGTGCGGATGGCGTGATCGATCTGGCGGCCATGCTGGAAGGTATGGATCAGGTCACCGCGGCGCAAACGGTTGCCAAGCTGCTGGCTGCTGAAATCGGCAAGATCCTTCGGATTGCACCGGAGGAAATCGACCCGCACAAGCCGCTGTCGGACATTGGTATGGACTCGCTGATGGCGCTGGAGCTGCGCATGAGCGCAGAACGCCAGCTGGGCATCGACATTCCGCTGATGTCGCTCGCCAACGGCGCAACGCTGATTGATCTGTCCGGACGTGTTGCCAATCGCGTTCTGGGAGAGGAAAATGCGTCGGGCATCTCCGACGAGACTCAGCAGCTCGCAAGCCTGCATATGGACGACAACCGGCCGGAAACGGAAGATCTGTCCGACGTTGCCGCAGAAGTTGAGAACAAGAGCCGGGAACTCGGGTCCTTCCTGTAACCGGCGTTATTTAAGGAATAACAGGAATGGGCGCAGATGATCGCGCCAAGCTGATGGACAGCTTGAAAGCCAACCGCCGCTCCGCACGCGGTCGGGCCGCATCGACCGCGGCCCGGCCTGCTGCTGCCGCACCCAAGCGCAAGGTTTACGACTTCAAGGAACTGCCGCAGGTCAAGCAGCTTCAGATGCACCGTGCCGCGGCGGACATGATGGGCATCGAAAACCCGTTTTTCCGGCCGCATGACGGCCTGGCCGCAGGCACCAGTGTCATCAACGGTGGCAACTACGATAATTTTGCGTCCTACAACTACCTGGGCCTGAACGGACACCCGAAGGTCAACCAGACCGCCAAGGCCTATCTGGACCAATTCGGAACAAGCGTATCGGCGAGCCGGATCGTCGCGGGCGAGCGGCCCTTCCACGGGGAACTGGAAGCCGCTCTGGCGCGTATCCACGGTGTGGAATCGTCCATCGTCATGGTGTCGGGACACGCCACCAACGTGACCACGATCGGCCACATGATGCACAAGGGCGACCTGGTGCTGACCGATGCCTTCGTGCACAACTCGATTGCCGAAGGCGTTCGGCTGTCCGGCGCCACCCGAATGAATTTCCCCCATGACGATCTGGACGGTCTTGAAAAGATGCTGTCCGATCATCGGCACAAATTCGACAAGGTGCTGATTGTTGTCGAGGGGCTCTATTCCATGGACGGGGATTTCCCCGACCTCAGGCGGATCGTGAAGCTGAAGCAGGCCTATGACGCCTGGCTCATGGTCGACGAAGCCCATTCCATCGGCGTGCTCGGCAAGACCGGCAAGGGCATCGCCGAACACTTTGGCATCGACCCCAATGAGGTCGAGATGTGGATGGGTACGCTCAGCAAGACATTTTCGTCCTGCGGCGGCTACATCGCCGGGTCCAAAGTCCTGTGCGACTATCTGAAGGTGTCCGCTCCGGGGTTTGTTTTTTCCGTCGGACTGTCGGCTGCCCTTGCCGGCGCGGCGATTGCCTCCGCCGAGCTGCTGGAGCAGGAACCGGATCGTGTCGAGCGCCTGCAGAAGAACGGCGCCCTGTTCCTGAAGCTGGCCAAGGAAGCCGGGTTGAACACGGGTCCGAGCGCGGGCTACGCGGTTGTTCCGGTCATTGTCGGCGATTCCGCTGGCGCGGCCACGCTGTCCAATCGCTTGCTGGCAAAGGGCATCAACGCCCTGCCGATCATTTTTCCCGCGGTACCCGAAAAGTCTGCGCGGATCCGTTTCTTCATCACCAGCGAGCACACGGAAGAGCAGATCGCCCGCGCCGTGGAAACAACCGCAGCCGAACTGGACGCCATGCGCGCGGATGGAACGGCCGTCGATCGCCTGATCAAGGCGGCCCGGTAAGCCCTTCGCGGCGCTCACAAGCGCCGCAGTTTGCTTCAGCCGGCATTTTCCTGCCGGCGGTCCGCTTCCCGGTACCTCGGATCCTGCTCGATCTCCACATCAAAGCCGCCCATGAACAGATCGCCGAGCTTTGCCGGCAGGAGGTTCTGAAGGCGGATGCCAAAGGCAAGCAAGAACGGAAAGGCATAGAAGGCCTTGCGTTTCTCGATTGCTTTGCGCATCAGCTTGGCCGCCCGATCCGCCGGCATTTCGAAAGGCTTAGCACCTTTGTGGCGGGCGGACATCGGTGAGGTGACAAATCCCGGGCAAATGATCGTCACGGAAACCCCGAACGGCTTCAGCCAGCCGCGCAGGGAATGGCCATAGGCAATGAGCGCGGCCTTGGTGGCGCTGTAGCTCGGCATGTCCGGCAATGCCCGCATCCCTGCCAGCGAGGAAATCAGAACCACCTGGCCGCGCCGCCGGGCCTGCATGGCGTCGATGGCGCCGGTCACCGTGTTGACCACGCCCCGGTAATTGACGTCGATCTGCCGGTCGCTGTCGGCGTCGCTTTCGCGTGTGCGGTTGGGGCCGAGACCAGCGGTCACGCCCGCATTGGCGATGACCAGGTCAATCGGATGGCGTTTGTCCAGATCCTTCAGGTAGGCGTGAAGGGCATCGCGGTCGCGAATGTCGATTGCCTTGGTCTCGCCGTCGCTGCCCGCTGCCTTTATTTCCTCCAGCAAGGGCAGCAAACGCGCTTCGTCCCTGGCAATCAGAGCAAAATAGGTTCCGGCACCGGCAAACTCCCGGGCAAGCGACTGGCCGATCCCGCCGCTTGCGCCGGTCAGCACGATGACCCTGTCTTGAACGCCTGTCATGGCCCGTCCTTCTACTCGTTACAGTCCGATCTTCCGGCCAAACCAGGAAGCATGCCGCTTGACGGCGGTGATCAACAGGTGCCTGCGATCGGCCCTTTGTTCGGCCAGTCGCGACACCAGAAACTCCGGTGAGCACGGCAGAAGTGTGACCGGATCGATAGTGCGTGCATAAATCACAAGTGACAGAAAAACCAGTTCGGCCAGACTGCGCTGCCGTCCCCTGCCCTCCAGATGTGTCAGATCCTCGCACAGCCCCCAGCCGGCGTAAAACGGGGCGCCGTGCACCGACACTTTCTTTCCGCGCAACAATGCCTCGAACCCTGAAAGGGATGAGAAGGTTTCCACCGCATCCACCGCTTCCAGGAGATCGATGATGTTGGCGTCTTCGGCGAAGTCATCCGCGAATGCCAACGCTTCCTGCCGGGAAAGCTTGCCTTTGCGCAATCCGGTTTCAACATCCGGATGCGGCTTAAACACCAGAAAGGCATCTGGATTGCGGTCACGTGCAAGTTGCAAAAGATCGAGATTTACATTGGGCGTGTTTGCGCAGTCGATTGTTGCCGAGCGCGATTTCCGGATGGCGGCGTCATCGGCGACCTGTCCGGGGACGAGTATCTTTGTTTTTCTTGCTGGAAATTCGAAACTGCGGGCCGATCCGAAATTGTATTTAGACACCTTGGCTTTGCGAATGAGCTCAATCAGCGTGTGCCCACGTTCGATCTCATCCGGTGTCAGATCATGGTCCCGCAACAAGACCTCAAGCCGGCTGGGCCGGGACGGATCATAGTAGATGCCCAAGTCGTCTGCGGCGAGCATTGCGCCACGGGCGAGTCCAGCGCCGAGCCCCACGGAACGCAGGAACCCGTCCTCTATCCGCACCAGAGACAGGCCCTCGCGCGCGCAGTCGGCTTCAAAAGCCGCATCGGTACGGCCGGCCCAGGACAGGATGCGCCCCCCAGTCGCCTTGGCGGCGGCAATCGCTTCTTCCTGGGTTTCGGGAAAGGTGGCTTCCCCTCCTTTCCCGGAGAAGGTTGCCCGGATGGACGGGTGGTTCCAGTACTGCGCGCCGTAACAATGGGCCGGTTGCGCGTTTTCCTGCCAGTGGGTGAACATCAATCGGCAAATCTCAGCGGCGGCCTCGGCAGAGATGGACGCGCCGGTGTAAGGCGAATACCAGACGGTCCGGTAAGTCAGCACATGATCGAGCAGTGGTTCGAGTGGAATCCCTTCCACCGCGCAGATCGTCGACAGGGTGGACCAGAAAGGGTGTTTCGACTGCGCATCATCCTTTCCGCTCAACAGCTGCTCGAGGCAACGCCCGGAGCAGCCGAGCGGTGCGCTTTCGCCGGACGCCTGCGCAGAAAAATTGCTTAGCTGCCACAGTCCGGAAAAATCGACAGTGTCTCTGTTCGGCGATTGCCGAAAAGAACGAAGGAGCGACCTGCCCACAAGTTCTTCTGAAGGTTGCTGGTCTTGCTGGTCTTGTTCGACCGGCAGCAAGATCAGGCTTGGCGGCATTCGTCGTGCGTTTTGCGGCGTCGGTCCATCAAGTACCAGAAGAGGTGTCGCGCCGGCCCGCATCCAGGCTTTTCCGGGCCCGAAAAATGCCCCCTCGCCAACTGCGACGTAGGGACGGCCGTCAGGCGGCGGTTGGAGCGCACCGTTTGTCAGTGCTGCAGCCAGACGCTTCCGAAGCGGCTTCAGCGACGGATCGGCGAAACGGATGTCCCTGCGCCATGACCTGGTTCTTTCCGTCATAGCGGCACCCCAAGCTCGCGCGCTTTTTCCAGTCTCGGCGGCGGATCGACATAAGCACCGAGCGGATTGAGGGCACGGGCCGCGATCTTCTCGGCCATGTTTTCAGCGGCCACCGCAACACCGTCCCTGTTGTGAATCGAGCCTCTGACCTGGGTCGTTGCCGCGAGCGCAGTGACATAGGCCGCCAGAAGACCGGCATCCGGCAACTCAGGTTTCGACCAGAATGTGTCCAGCGTCCCCTGATGGGTTAATCCGGCAATATCAAAATGCGCCGGCACCAGTGTCTTGACCGGAAGACCGGCCTGCAGCGCTTCGAGACCGGCCGTGGAGTTGAGTGTCGCTATGCCTGACGCTTTCTCGAACGGCTTCGCCAGGCCGCCGCCGTCCAGATAGTGGACCCGCTCGCCCAAGCCATGCGCGTTCGCAAGTTCTGCCGCGACCTGAGGCCAGGTCTCGAAGCCGACATCGAGCGGGTGGCTCTTCAAGAGCAGTTGGGCCTCGTATGGAGCTGCCCTGGCGAAGGAGCGAAAGACGGTTTCCAGCACGTCAGTGAAACTGTCATAAGGCGAATGACGGCGGAGCTGGAAATCGCCTTCCAGCTGTATCGGGAGAACGAAATACGGCCTCCCTACCGCCTGCACCTTCGCGACAACCTCCCTCGCCTTTCTATCGCGAATTCCCTGACGCAGGAGCCGCGCCGCACCGCGAAGATATTCCTCGACCGGTGGATAGATCGTATGGCGCTGATAGTGCGGGTAAAGCGGCTTCAAAAACACATTTGCCAGATTGTAGAGGACGTCCGGTCCCGTTTGCAGCCAGAAGGATGACGGGAACCGGGGGCTCAAATCTATTGCGCCCGCCCGATCCGCGATTTTGCGAATTGCGTCGGGGTCGTTCGGAAAATGACTAAGGGTCGACAGGCCGTCGCGCTCCAGGGTCATCCAGCCTGGTCGCAAGGCACCGAGTTCAGTCACGGCAATGTAAATACCCAGCTTCCGGGCCTTTTCAATCGCAATGCGGTGATAGAGCCTTTGATCCCCGTGCAGGACAAGATCGGTGATGTGGTTGCTTGTCAGGTAGTCACTGATAAAGGCCGGCCAGTCCCCGGGCGTTCCTTTGAAACTGCTGCACCCGTCGCCGTGCCAGTGTATCCAGTCCCCGGCACAAAAATTGATGCGGCTCACCGGAAATCCACGTTCACGCAGACGGGCGCCGATCATCTTGAACAACGGCGACAACGGTCCTTGCAAAAACAACACGCGACGGCCGGAGGTGAGGCTCAACGGTGATTGAGCCTGTGCCTTACCCGTCCCAGGCATGAGTCCACCGCTCGGTCTTGCCGCGTTTTCGCAGTTGTTCCGCAAAATTCGTGGCAATGCCGCGCGATTTCGCTATTGCCAGTCGCGGGGGGGGCTCGCAAAGAGCTTGAGGCTGGTTGACCGTGTCGTTCACGATACGCTCCGCCATGAGGGTCGCCGCGGCTTCACGGCCTTCCTTCGTATAGAAGCATCCCTTGACTTGAATGGCGGCAGCCAACAGGCGTTCGAGGCAGTCGAGCAAATGAGTGTCCGGCGCCGTCCCATTTCGCCAAAATGCGTCCAGGTCCTTCTGACAGGTCAATCCGGGAATATCATACGTGGCGATGCCCAAGACCTTTGTCGGGCATCCCACACGCAATGCATGAAGCCCAGTTGTGCTGTTGATCGTCAGAGATCCTGCCGCGTGGGTCAGCAACTGATTGAGGTCACCGCCATCCACCAGAAGAACACGTTTTTTCACGCGATGTTTTTTGGCAAGTGTTCTGAGAATTTTAGCCCACGGTTCCATGCCATTGTCGAGCGGATGGATTTTGAAAACCAGACGCGCGGCGCTGGGGGCATGTGCCGCAAAAGACACGATGACTTCCTCGGCGGCTTCGGCAATGTGGTCATATTGGGAATTGAAACGCAGCTGGTAGTCGCTCTGCAACTGTAGAGGAAACACGTAATAGGGCAGATTTGTGGAGATAATATCGTCAATCACGTGCTTAGCGTGCCGATTTCGGCGTCTTGCCAAAGAAAATCGCGGGATGTTGCTCAGATAGTCGATTAGCGGGTGATAGAGCTTGTCCCGCACGTATCCCGGAAAGGCCAACGGAAAAATCACATTGGCCATGTTCCAGGACACCTCGTTCAGTGCCTCATTGATAAACGGATATCGATACAGCGGCGTGCGATCGATTTCAGGAAGATCTGCCCCCAGCCGGCGGATCAGGTCTGGATCTGCCGGGAAACGGGAATGGGCGGACATGCCGTAATGTTCCAGCGTGATCCAGTCTGGCCTCAAATAACCGTTTTCATAGGCAAGGCATGTGAGACCGAGTTCTGCCCCAATTTCCGCTGCTGCAACATGGTAAGGCACGCGGTCGGCATAATAGATGATATGCGTGACGTTGTTTTCACGGCAAAAGGATCGGAGCCAGTTCGGCCAGTCCCGCAGGCTGCCTCCATACGACGTACAGCGATTGTCATGCCAGTTCAACCAGTCTCCCGCGCACAGATTGACACGACAAGTCTTCGCGCCAACCGCTTCAAGGCTGTCCGCGATCGTGCGCGCAAACTTGCCAGGCGGGCCCTGCAAAAAAAGCGCCACCAAGGAGTCGACTGAACCCATACTTATTTGCCAATCCACAGGCCTGCCCACGGCGACCTTTAGGGGCCGTAGTGCGCTCCGTTCCAATCAACAACACTTAATCGGTAATGCGCTGCACAGTCGAGTAGTTGCTGATGAGCGGAGCGATAATCTGCAGGAATTTGCCGAGTTCCGCAGTCGGATGGTTGGACACATAAAGAATGTCCTTGTCCCGCATCTCGAAATGCTGAGACATGAAGAAACCCTTCGGGTCACGCAAACCGAGCTTGTATACAAGCGGTACGGTCTCTGCCCCAGCAAGCTTTTCTGCAAGCTCCGGCTTCAAACGACGCACAAGTTCCGCATCTTCGTAACGGAACAGGAACACACCATTGGCGTCCGCGCGCTCATCCCTCAAGCCGCCGACGGTTGCCAACGCCTCCGCCATCGTAACGCTTTTGGTCCTGAAAGGCACCAGCTGGTTCGCTTTGACAGCGCCAAAGGCAGAGAATGTACGTGGCCGGTGTGACAACAGAATATTGTCGTTGGGAGAAATCAGGACGTTGTTTTCCGGATAGTCGATCAGATCTTCCAGGCGCGTCGTACCTGCCCGGTTTCCGCGCTTGAGCGTAACAACAGTTTCGTAAGTCGCCTCCCGCGCGCCACCAGCCTGAGCAACAAGATCGAGCAACCGGGTATCGCGTAGTGGCAGCGGATAAACACCGGGTTTGGCGACATCGCCAACAACAACAGCAGTTGAACTGAGCTTGTCACGTAGGGAAATGAGAACCTGCGGCTCAACAGCCTTGCCAATAAGTTTCTTCTGAACAGACTGTCTCAAGCCTTCGATCGAAAGACCGGCAGCGCGCACACGCCCCGCATAGGGGACGAAAATGTACCCGTGCTCGTCAACAACCGAAGGGATTTGGCTAGAACCGCTGTCTCCACTTGAAAAAAGGCCATCGGGAGAAGCTTCCCAGATGGAAACGGTCAGGGTGTCACCGACACCAAGAAGGGTTGGCGAGCCTCCGCGACCGACACCACGAAACTGGTTGGCGAATGCCATAGGTCTGTAGCTTCTGATCGCATCAATATTCCCAGGATCGATCGTAACGACCGTGTAATCTCCTGATTGAGCGCTGTCTTCAACATCCTGAGTGGTAATGTTGATGGCTGCCGGCCCATCGCCAGGCAATGCGGCGCATCCGAACAAGCCCGCCGCAGCCACCAAAACTAACAAAATCCGCATTAGTACCCGTTCCACCCTTATTGCTGCCAGTCTGGTAGCACCCAATCGCGGTCATGTCCAAGATGCATACGCGCTATCCCCCGGAGAAACATCCCAGCTGTGACTTTGCTGTAACAGTAGACCAGTTTTTCCTAGTCAATTGATTAATTTCCGATTTATCGTCTTCTGGCAGGCGTCCGCGACACATAAAATCGACGAAGCGAACCGTTGGCAACCCCAGGAGCTCCGACCCTTTTCATGACCGCTTCACTTCATACCAGCACTGTTCATACAGTTAAAAGTTTATCGTTAGATTTAACAGGCTGGCTCGTTGATAGCGCGCTTCCCGTCTGGTCGGAAAAAGGTATCGATTCCGAGCGAGGCACGTGTCACGAGGCGATTGAATTGGCCACGCTGACGGGAACCGCATCTCCATGCAGGGCGCGCGTTGTCGCAAGACAGATTTATTCCTTTTTGGAAGGTGCGAAACTTGGCTGGACCGGACCGGCGGAAGACATCGTGACCACGCTCCATGACTGGTATGCGGCAACATTCCTTTCTGAAGCAGGACATTTTGCAGCAGCAGTCGATAGCAGCAACAACATCTGCGACCCCACATTCGATCTCTACAACCAGGCCTTTTCCCTGTTCGGATTTGCGCAGGTCGCGGCGGCTCTTCCCGCGCGCAGCGCCGGTGCCACCGAACTTGCTTCCAACCTTCTCAAACTCCTGCTCGAAAAATATCGTCACCCCGAGACCGGTTTTCGGGAGGACAATCCAGATCGCCTTCCCTTGCGATCAAATCCGCATATGCACTTGTTCGAAGCCTGCCTTGCCTGGGAAAGCGTTTCCGATGACCCGGCGTGGCGGGATCTGTCCGACGAGATCGCGGAACTCGCCTTGACGCGCTTCATAGACCCTGTCTCCGGCGGGCTGCGTGAGTTCTTTGCGATGGACTGGTCCCCTAGCCCGGATGATACAGGCAGGACCGTGGAACCCGGGCATCAATTCGAGTGGGCCTGGCTGCTGGTCAAATGGGGTCAGGCGCGCGGCGATGCCGGTGCGCTCATCGCGGCGCGGCGCCTTTACGACATTGGCTGGACCTACGGCATCGACGAAAGCCGCGGTGTTGCGTTCATGGCCCTGAACGACGACTTCACTGTACGCGACCCGCTCGCGCGCCTGTGGGCGCAAACAGAATGGATCAAGGCGGCTGTGGCGCTCGCACGCCTGTCGAGCGGCCCCGAACGGGACGCCTATCTTGCCGACATCCCGGATGCCGTGCGTGCGCTGCAAACCTATTTTGAAGATGTACCCGCTGGTCTTTGGCGCGACAAGATGACTGCCGACGGCACATTCGTTGAAGAAGCGTCCCCCGCCAGCTCACTTTATCACATCGTCTGCGCCATATCCGAACTGGACGCCTTTGCGAGATCGATTTAGCTGTCCTTGCCGGGATGGCGAAACCAGAGCACGAAACGACGCAAACGGCCTTTTTCATTTGCCGCCAGCTCTTTATAGCTTGAGCCCGGATTAACAGCGACGACGCAAGACGGCGAAGGAGGCCGAATGCCCCAGGCTCAAATCATCGACGGCAAAGCCATAGCGGAATCCGTCCGCCAGGAGATCACCAACCGGGCAGCCAAATTGCTCGAGACCAGCGGCAAACGCCCCGGCCTTGCGGTTGTCCTTGTCGGTGAAGACCCGGCGAGCCAGGTTTATGTGCGCAACAAGGACCGGGCAGCGGAGGCCTGCGGCTTCCATTCGGTCAAGCACACCCTTGGCGCCGAAACCAGCGAAGCCGACGTTCTTGCGCTTGTCGAGCAGCTGAACAACGATCCGGAAATCCACGGCATCCTGGTGCAGTTGCCCCTGCCCGGCCATATCGATGAAAGCAAGGTTCTGAGGCTGATCCGCCCGGAAAAGGATGTCGACGGGTTTCATCCGGTCAATGTCGGCCTGCTGACCGCAGGCGAACGCGACAGTGCCCTTGTCCCCTGCACCCCCGCCGGCAGTCTCGTGCTCCTGAAGCGGACACTGGGCGATACCCTGTCCGGCAAGAATGCCGTCGTCATTGGCCGGTCCAACATTGTCGGCAAGCCGATGGCAAGCTTGCTGCTGCAGGAAAGCTGCACCGTCACGATTGCGCATAGCCGCACACGCGACCTGCCGGACGTTGTCCGTGCCGCCGACATTGTCGTTGCTGCCGTCGGCCGTCCCGAAATGATCAAGGGTGACTGGATCAAGCCCGGCGCCACGGTGATCGACGTCGGCATCAACCGCATCCCCGCACCGGAGCTCGGCGAAGGCAAGAACCGCCTTGTCGGTGACGTCGCCTTTAACGAGGCGGTCGATCATGCCGGAGCCATCACACCGGTCCCGGGTGGCGTCGGCCCGATGACGATCGCCATGCTGATGGTCAACACCCTGACCGCCGCGCGGCGCCTATTGGGTCTGCCAGACGAAGAACCGCTGTTCTAAGGCGCCGCCACGTCTCTTCTGGCCACGTCTCTTCTGGCCACGTCTCTTCTGGCCACGCCCCTCTTGGGCGCGCGGCCGGATTTCCCAGCATTTTCCCTATGCTTGCAGAAACGTCACAGCTGCGTAAAAACCCGTACCGACGCAACAGCCGCGGTACACCTTCACCCTTGCGCTTCCTTCAGGGGCATGGTCTATCGTGTTCGGATTGTTTTAACCATGGCACCTTAGGCTTGGTAACGTAGGGGCTGCATAAGCAGTGGGCCGGAATTTGACAGAATGCTCTGTGATCAATCGGCCCTGCCAATCCGTCAGGCGGCAGTGAGTGAAGGGTCTACCGTCCTGCAAGTCCGGCCACAGGGCCGGCATGCGCAACGCGCTTCCTTCGCTGGCTGACCGTATTGGTGCTGGCGCCTTTTGGTGTGCCCGCAAATCGGCCCTTCCCGGACTGACAAGCTTGCTGCTCGCAACGGCGTCTCTCCCGGGCCATGCCTTTGAGATTTTCGGCTGGAAGTTTTTTGAAGCGTCCCAGGAACAGGCCGAAGCCGTTCCGGACCCGACGCCCTATGAGGCCGAACTGAGCGTCTCCAGCGGGTCTGAAGAGCTGACGGACCAGCTGAAATCCGCGTCTCTTCTCATCCAGCAACAGGACAAGCCGCCTTCCGGCGAAGCTGGGCTGATCGCCAGGGCCTTGTCGGATCGCGAGCGGCTGATTGCGCAGCTTTATGCCGACGGCCGCTATGGCGGCACCGTTGACGTCTCTCTGGCCGGCCTCCCGCTGGAAACGGCCCTGGAGCAGAGCGATCTTCCGGACGGACGTCCGGTCAAGGTTGCAATCCTGGTTTCGCCGGGGCCGGTGTTCACATTCGGCAAAGTCGCAGTGGACACCCGCGGCAGTGATCTGTCGACCGATCCAACCTTTTGGGGACTGACCAGCGGCGAAACCGCTGCGTCCGGCAAGATCCTTTCTGCCGAAAGGCAGCTCGTCAGCGTGCTGCGCGGCCGGGGTTATCCAAAGGCGAGGATCGCGGAACGCCGGATTACAGCGGACCACGCCAGCAACACCCTTGATGTGACGCTGATCTCCGATACGGGCCCGCAGGCCCGCTTCGGCCGGGTCTCCGTCAGCGGCACCGAAGTGACCGACCCGGACTTCGTGGTGCAGCAGGCCATGCTGCCCCAAGGCGGCATCTATTCGCCGGAGGACCTCGCCCGCGCGCGCAAGCGGCTAAACGAACTGGGTATTTTTTCGTCCATCCGCTTTGTGGAGGGTGACATTGCGGGTCCGGACGGCTCCCTGCCGATTCTGATTGAAGTCAGCGAGCGCAAGCGTCACGTGGTCGGTGCCGGTGCCTCCTGGTCCAGCACCGAGGGTTTTGGCGTCGAGGCCTATTGGCGCCGGCGGAACCTGTTCGGACGCGGTGAACTGCTGTCGGTCGAAGGTTCGGTCGGACGCATCGGCGACAAGAGCATCGCCGACCAGGAGTATTCCGCGAGGATCGCATTTGAAAAACCCGGCGTGTTCGGCCCATTGACCAGCTTCTCCACCAGCCTTGGAGCAAAGCAGGAAAACCCGGATGCCTATAAGAGCCGGTCGGTCACCTTTGACGCTTATCTGAACCGGGAATTCTCCGAACAGCTCAAGGGCCGCGCCGGTGCGGAAGTCTATTATGCCAACGAGGAAGACGTCTTTGGCAACGAAAACTACCTGCTCGTCGGCCTGCCGACCGACCTGACTTTCGACAACCGGGACGACAAGCTCAATCCGTCGAAAGGCATTTTCGCCGCCCTTTACGCCGAACCGGCCTATGACGCCCTCAATTCCAACGCCATGGGCTTCGTCAAGGGCACGGTGTCCAGCTACTACGCTCTCGATGAGGCAAAACGCTTCATCCTGGCGGGACGGGTCTCCGCAGGATCCATTCTTGCTCCCTCCGTGGAATCCGTCCCGGCGAGCCGCCGTCTCATTGCCGGTGGCGGTGGCTCCATCCGCGGCTACGCCTATCGCAATGTCGGCCCACGCGTGAATGGCGAAGTGGCTGGCGGCCGGTCGCTGATAGAACTGTCCGGAGAGGTCCGCGTGAAGGTGACCGACACCATTGGTATCGTGGGCTTTGTCGATGCCGGCAATGCCTATGAAGACAGCGTTCCCGATTTTTCCGAGGAACTGAAGGTGGGCGTCGGCGCCGGCCTGCGCTACTTTACTCCTATAGGGCCGCTGCGAGTCGATGCGGCCATTCCGCTGGATCCGGAACAGGATGATCCGGATTTTGCCCTCTATGTCGGTTTGAGCCAGGCGTTTTAACGCACATGCGTTTCATCAATCTGTCCTTGCGGATCTTCGGATTCCTGCTTCTTGTCGCGGTTGCCGTACCGGTTCTTGTCATCGGTGCCCTGCAGGTGCCTGCCGGGCGCACGTTTGTTTCCAGCGTCATCAGCTCGCTTGCCTCCACACCGGACCAGAAGATCACGATCGACGGCCTCTATCTCAGTTTCGCTCTGAACGCGACTGTCGACAATGTGGCCATTGCGGACCAGAGCGGCACCTGGCTGTCCGCGTCCAGGATCGATGTCGATTGGCATCCGCTCGCGCTTTTGTCAGGAGACATCGACATCGCGGCGCTCACTGCCGGTCAGATCGATCTGCACCGCCCGCCTGAGGCACCGCAAGACAGCACAGCAGAAACAACGAGCGAAGACACCGGTTCCGGTGGGCTGTCCCTGCCTTTCAACATCACGCTTGCCAAGCTGTCGCTTTCCGAGATCAATCTTGGCGACGGCCTGCTCGGTGCACCTGTATCCCTGACAGCCTCAGGTTCCGGCTCCTTTGCGCTCGACCCCGCCCTCATCACCGCGGACGTTGATGTCCACCGAATTGACGGTGTCGAAGCCGGACTTGTCGCCAAGGCGCAATTCGAACCGGCCGCCGAAACGCTGCTGTTCGACGTCAACGTTTCAGAACCCCGTGGCGGTCTTGCCGCGCGGCTGCTGGACGTTCCCGACCTGCCGGCCCTCGATGTTACCCTCACCGGGAGCGGACCGCTGACCGACTGGGCCGCCAAGCTCGACATCGCACTTGACGGCCGCAGCACCGTGACCGGGTCAGCCGCCATCCGCGAAACCGCTTCGGAACGGCACCTGACCTTTGACCTGGATGGCGATCTGGCCCCGCTTGCGCCTCCGGCCGCCCAGGCCTTTGTGCTCGGCACGACCAATGCTTCCGGCACGGCGCGTTTCTCGCCCGAATTTGCACCGCTGTCTGCCAATGTCAGCGTCAAGACCAGTACCGTCGGCCTTTTGGCCGGTGCAGAACTCGACAACGGCAAGGTGGACGTTGACGCAGATCTGAAGGTCAGCGCCGGTGACGGCGCCCTGATAGCGCTTGACATCGGCGAACGGCGCATCGCGTTCGGACCGCTCGACAGCAAGATCACAGTGTCGGGGGCCCAGGCGGCAGCGGACTGGTCCGTAAATCTCGACCTGGCGTCCTTTCAGACAACCGAGCTGCGCTCGCAGGCGATCCGCCTCGCGGCCTCTGGCAATAAGGCGGATCTGAGTGCAGACACTCTGACGTCGCCCTTTTCGTTGATGCTTGATGTAAGGGAATTTGAAGGCCTGACCCCGGAAACGGAGCCCCTGAGTGGTCCGCTGAGCGTCACAGGAAACGGAAGTGTAGATGGCAGGGCTCAGACAGCCACGGTCAAGGACCTTGCACTGACCTCAACGGTGTTTGCCGCAACGCTCACCGATACCGAGCTGTCGGCCAACCGCGTGAACGGTCAGGGCCGCTTGTCCCTGAAAGATCTGTCGAAACTGTCGGGTCTGGCCGGGCGCGATCTTGGCGGCAACGTCTCAGGGCAGTTCAGCGCGGACATCGAACCGGCGCGCCTGACCGGATCGGCGACCGCCTCGCTGGTCAGCCGGAACCTGACCACGGGGATAATCCAGGCGGATGCTCTCCTGGCGGGCGAAACCCGCACGGATGTCGCGCTCGATCTGAACGGCAGCACCGATATCAGCGTCAAAAGCCTGGCGATTGCCAATGACCAGCTTGCGGTAACGGGCGGTGCCCGTTACAGCCAGGACGAACTGACATCCACAGTCACGGCAACGCTTGCCGATCTCGCCAAGGTCGACCCGCAGCTCGCCGGTAGCCTCGAATTGGAAGCCAACACCTCAGGTCCGCTCAAGGCGCTGCAAGTGAAGGCTGATGCCACTTCGAAAAAGATCCTGTTGAGTGGAACCCCGCTCGACAATCTTGAATTTTCGGCGGACGCCGTCGCTGATGCCTCGGCCCCCACGGCAAAAATCAAGACCTCCGCGGAGCTCAATGGCCAAGCCATCTCTGTCGATGTGGAATTGACCAGCAAGGACGGCGGTGCAGAGGTCAGCCCACTCTCCGTCAAACTGGCCGGAAACACTGTGACCGGCACCCTTGCGCTGACCGATCTCAACCGGCCTGTGGAGACCCTCAAGGGCCATCTTGATATCGACGCGCCGGATCTTGCGTCCCTCTCGCCGCTCCTCCTGACGGAGATCAGTGGCCGCGTGTCCGGAACAGTGACTGCCGACCCGGACACAAAGAAGCTCGCGCTCGACATAAACGGCAGCAAAATCGATGTGCCGTCTCTCAGCATCGGCAGCCTGACCCTGAAAGCCGACCTGGCCGCGCCCTATGCCCCGGAAACCGTGTCCGCCGACATCGAGGTGTCCGATCTCCTGACCGATGCAACTCCGGTCAAAAGCGTGAGCCTTCAGGCCCGCCCTGACGATGGCGGTACCGCGATTGCAGCGACCGTGGCTCTCGAAAGCGACGGCAAGGACGGCCTCACCCTGAAGGCCCATGTCAGCGAACCGGAAAGCCAGACTTACCTGCTTGCTCTGTCGGAACTCGGCATGCGCTACCAGGGCCTCGCCAGCAGACTGAAACAACCGACCAGTATCCGTTACGCAGGCGGAACGGCAACGATCCAGCCGCTGGAACTGCAACTGGGCGACGGTTCCCTGGCCCTCTCCGGAAAGGCGGGCGACACGCTTGATCTGAAGGCCGATCTGAACGCCGTTCCTCTGAACCTTGCCAATGCCTTCGTGCCGTCGCTGGGACTCGGCGGAACCCTCAGCGGACAAGTTGCGGCGACGGGCAGCGCGTCTGCGCCGGAAGCAAGCTGGTCGATCACAGGCGCAGGACTGACGGCGGCGGAATTGCGCAACAACGGACTGGCTGCCCTTGGCCTGTCCACTTCCGGCAGCCTGAAGAACAATCAGATCACCCAGGAAACCAAACTCACCGACCCGAACGGCTTGAACCTCGCAGCCAGCGGCTCCGTCGGCCTCCAGGCGCCCAACAAGCTCGCCCTGACCCTCAACGGCACCATTCCGACCGAAGCGCTGAGGCGGCCGCTTCTGGAGGCAGGAATTCGAGCCGAAGGCACCATCTCGCTCTCCGGTTCCGTCGGTGGCACTGTCAGCGCTCCGAGCTACCAGATCACAGCGACCCCGACAGGCCTGAAAGTGACCAGCCTTTCGACCGGGCTCACGGTCCAGAATATCCGCGGAACCGCCGCGGTCAGCCAGGATCAGGCATCGCTGAACGGCATCACGGGCGACCTCGCCACTGGCGGCTCGCTCTCAGCCGGCGGAACCGTCGGTATGAACAATGGGTTTCCTGCTGACTTGTCGCTGAAGCTGAACAAGGGCCGCTATATCGATCCGGGACTTGTGACGGCGGAGGTCGACGCGGATCTCAAGGTATCCGGTCCGTTAGCATCCAACAGCGCCTCCGCACTGATCGGCGGAACGGTTACGATCAACAAGGCGGATGTCTCCATTCCAGAATCCCTTCCGGGTGCAATCCCGCCCGTGGAGGTCCGGCACGTCAACGCCTCCAAGGCGATCCGCCAGCAAGTCGCGGACCTGGGCGGTGAACCACAAACCGGCCAAGCGCAGCAGAAATCCGTTCCACCCCGGCTGGACATCCTGCTGTCTGCGCCGGGACGGATCTTCATCCGTGGACGCGGCCTGGATGCGGAGCTGCAGGGGAATTTGAAGATCGTCGGTACAACCGCATCCCCACAGGCCATCGGAGCCTTCAGCCTCAAGCGCGGCCAGCTTGATATTCTGACACGGCGCTTGGTGTTTTCGCGCGGTAATGCCACCTTTGAAGGCTCCATGACGCCCGTGCTTGATTTTGCCGCCTCAACCGCGGTCAGCGACACGACCATCACGGTTACAGTCAGCGGGGAAGCAGACGATCCGCAAATCGCGTTCTCCTCGTCCCCTGAACTGCCACAGGACGAAGTCCTGGCCTTGCTGCTGTTTGGCAAGAGCGTCGGCAATCTGTCTCCGACCCAGATCGCGCGCCTGGCGGCAGCCATCGCCACCCTGACGGGCGGCAGCGACAACGGTCCGCTGGCACAGATCCGCAAATCGCTTGGCCTTGATGCCATCGACATCAACACTGACGGCGACAACGGGCCGTCGGTCGCGGTCGGCAAATACATCAATGATAACATCTATGTCGGGGTCGAACAGGGCACAGGCAGCGGTTCAAGCCGCGTCAAGGTCGACATCGACCTCAATCGCGGCTTGAAGGTGCGTGGTGAAGTCGGTGCCGACGGAGAGTCAAAAGCTGGTATCTTCTTCGAACGGGAATATTGACGGCGCTCTTCACGAACGGCTCCCGGCATTTTTGACAGGCCCTGCGCGCGGAGCCGCCCTTCCCGGCCGCGATTGCGACAAATTGCCGTCCGGCGGTTGCGACGCACACGGGAGACGTGCGAGGGTGCGCGCCATGAGCCAAACATTCAAAAGAAACACTCCGTCCCATTCGGAGCAGACCGTTTATCTGGCGGCGGAGTCAGCCGGAAACGACGGGAGCGCGATCATGTCCACGAGCAGCAGCGACTACACCTTGGGTGAACGGATCTGCAAGGCGCGGGATGCCTCCGGTCTTTCGACGGCGCAACTTGCGCGCCGGCTCGGCATCAAGACTGCGACCCTGCAAAGCTGGGAAAGCGACCGTTCGGAGCCCCGCTCCAACAAGCTGGTTCTGCTGGCCGGTGTTCTGAATGTCAGCCCAACCTGGCTTCTGGTCGGCCGCGGCACACCACCGGCGACCGATACGCCGGTTGTATCCGACCTGGACAGTATGCGCATGGCGCTGGAGCGGATACACCGGCAGGCACAGGCCCTTGCCGACGAAATAGCGGTTCTGCAGGAGCGCCTGGACGGGGTTTGATCCCGCCGGGTTTGCAGCCTCTCATCCGATCGTTCAGGACTGCGCGGACAGCTGCCCGCCGGGCGGAACACCGCCGCTCGGGATCAAGCCAGGTCCCGGCGCTTTTTGACGAAAGCGCTTGCCATAGCCTTTGTCCCGCCCCTATCACTGTCGGATCTATCTGCTTCCAAGCCAATCGGATCGGGAAATTCCATGTCATTGAATGCTTCGTTGTTGAAAGAACAGGTTTTTATCGGCGGCACCTGGTGCGATGCCGATAGCGGCCAGACGATTGGCGTCGCCAATCCGGCAACCGGCGAGACCATTGGAACCATTCCCTATTGCGGCCGCCCTGAAACGGCTCGGGCGATCGCGGCGGCGGAGGCGGCTTTTCCTGCCTGGAAAGCTCTGACCGCCGAAGCCCGCGCGACCCACATGCACAAGCTGTGCGATGTGATCATGGCGGAGCTGGACGACCTGGCAGTTCTGCTCACCACGGAAATGGGCAAGCCGCTCGCCGAAGCCAAGGGCGAGATCGCGCTTGGCGTCAAATACATCCGCTTCTTCGCCGAGGAAGGCAAACGCATCTATGGCGACACGATCCCGTCTCCCTGGGCGGACCGCCGCATCCTGGTGACCAAGGAGCCGGTCGGTGTCGTCGGGTCGATCACGCCGTGGAACTTCCCCAATTCCATGATTGCGCGCAAGCTCGGTGCCGCACTTGCCTCCGGCTGCACCATGGTGATGAAACCCGCCGAATTCACGCCCTATTCGGCGCTGATCTACGGCGTGATGGCCGAAAAAGCCGGATTGCCGGCGGGCGTCATCAACATCGTCACCGGCGATGCACCGGCGATCGGCGAAGAAATGTGCGAAAACCCGGTGCTGCGCAAACTGACTTTCACCGGCTCGACCCGTGTCGGCAAACTGCTCGCATCCAATGCTGGCAAGAACATGAAGAAGATCTCGATGGAACTCGGCGGCAACGCCCCCTTCATCGTCTTCGACGACGCCGATCTTGACCGTGCCGTGGACGGAGCCATCGCCAGCAAGTTCCGCAACTCAGGCCAGACCTGCGTCTGCGCCAACCGGCTGTATGTTCAGGCCGGCGTATATGACGCCTTTGCCGACAAGCTGAAAGCCGCCATGGCCGCCCAGTTGAAGGTGGGCAACGGCCTGGACGCCGGTGTCACTCAGGGCCCGCTGATCAACGATGCAGCAGTCGAAAAGGTCGCAGACCACGTGCGCGATGCGCTCGACAAGGGCGGCAAACTGGTCAGTGGCGGCAACCGCCCGAACAACCCGGGTTCATTCTTTGAGCCGACCCTGATCACCGGCGCCACCGCCGACATGAAGGTCGCCCATGAAGAGACCTTCGGCCCGTTGGCCGCCCTGTTCAAATTCGACACAGAAGAAGAAGTCATTCAGCTGGCCAATGACACGGAATACGGACTGGCCTGCTATTTCTATTCTCAGGACCTCGGCCGAACCTTCCGCGTCATGGAACAGCTGCAATACGGTCTGGTCGGCGTGAACGAAGGCGTCATCACCACCGAGGTTGCCCCGTTTGGCGGTGTCAAGGACAGCGGCATGGGCAATGAAGGCTCGAAATACGGCCTCGACGACTATCTGAACGTCAAATACAGCTGCATTGGCGGCCTTGGAGTCTAGGCCGCATTCGACAACAGCGTGGACAGATTAACCGCGCTCATCGGACGCCCGAACAGGAATCCCTGACCGAGCTGGCAGCCAAGTTCCTTGAGCTTGCTTGCCTGGTCGGGGTTTTCTATGCCCTCGACGACCACCGCCATGCGATAGCCCTTCGCCAGATGCATAACGGCTTCGATGACAGCAATGTCCTGCTCATTGGAGATCGACTGACGCACAAAGGACCTGTCGAGCTTGATCTTGGAGAACGGGTATTTCGGGATATAGCCGAGGGACGAATAGCCGGTGCCGAAATCATCGAGCGAGAAACTGCAGCCGATCGACTTCAACTCCCGCATATGGAACTCAAGGTCGAGACTGTCGTCGATGAAAAGCGATTCCGTGATCTCCAGATCCAGGCGCTCAGCCGGGAAGCTGGTCCGGTGAAGCGCTTCTTGCACGGTTGCAATCAGATTACCCCTGCTGAGCTGGATGGCGGAAATATTCACCGACAGCCTGAGCGGACTTGACCAGGACAGCGCTTCCTTCATCCCCCTGTTCAGGGCCCAGGCCCCCAGTTCGACGATATAACCGTTCTCTTCCGCAATCGGCACGAACTCAGCCGGCGAAATCGGGCCAAGTTCGCGATGATCCCAGCGCAACAGTGCTTCCACGCCGAAAATGGACTGGTCCGCGAGCTTGACGAGCGGCTGATACACCATATGCAGCTCGTCCCGGACGATGGCCTTGAAGAGTTCCGTTTCAAGAGTGCGCCTGCGTTCCAGCGCCACGTCCATCTCCGGCTTGAAGGCCAGCGTCTGGACCTGTCGATCCCGGCGGACCTTCGCCAGCGCGTTGCCGGATTTCTTCAGGAGATTTTCCGGTGACATCTGTCCGTCCGAGACAATGAAGCCGAATTTCAACTGAACCGAAATCCGCGCACCCTCAATCTTGTAGTCCTCGCCGACAACCTCCTTTAAAGACTCGATCATCTCGGCATCCTGGTCCCGGTCGCACTGAAAGACGCCGGCAAAGACCTCAGGAGATAGCGCCGCCCAATCCGCTTTGTGGGCCAGATGGCTTTTCAAACGGGTTGCAATGGATTTGCGCACCTGATCGCCATAGGAAAAGCCAAGTGAGGCAATGATCTGATCGAGATTGATGATCGCCACCTGAACGACGCCGACCTTGCGGCCGGAACCGCGCGCGGTCCGGGTCGCGCTGTCCAGTTTCTCCTCGAACCCGTTGCGATTGTATAGGCCGGTACCGATGTCGTAGCGGGCCAGGTAGGCAAGACGCTCGGCCGCCTCGCGTTCTTCCGTCACATCCCGGCAGGTGAGACAGGCGACGGATTGCGTGGCAACCTTTTTGGTGCTGCCGGACTGTGCAACCGACCGTTCGGACCGGGTCACAACATATTCGATGTAGCGGCGCGCGCCGTTCTGGCGTGACAGCGACAGGATCTTCGCCACCGGCTTGTTACCGGTATGATCGGCCAGCACCGACAGAGCTTCCTCAACCAGCTCCAGTGGCAGCACATCGCGCGCCGACTTGCCCAGGAGTGACTCTGACTGGAAAAGCGTGCGGGCCATCTGGCTCGCCGCCGAGATCTTGCCGTCATCCTGGATCACGACGATGGCGTCGAAACTGTCGTCGAAGACAAGCCCGAGCATGCGCTCGCTGTTGCGCCGCTTGATGGTCGCCAGATGAGACAGGAGCTTATGGAAGCCAAGCTCGCGCAAGACCACGCTGGCCGCGGCAATGATCAGTATAAAATGGGCACTTGCCGTCGAAACCAGCACCGGTGACGAGGTCAGAATTACATAGGCGACAATTTCAATGGAAAGCGCCGTCAAAGAGAGCACGACAATCTTGACCGCCCAGCCCTCGATTTTGGTTAAAAGAAGCAGGAAAAATACGAGAAAGGCGATGCCCATGACAATCGCCTCGCCTTGCTTTTCAAGAGCGCGGCCCTGCAGCAGGGTTTCGCCGCCGAGCGCCTGGATGACACTGCCGGGAAGCACGCTATAGACCGGCACCGGAAACAGATCCCGAAGCTCCTGCGCACTCGCCCCGACAACGACTTTCTTGTCCAGAAATTGGCCTTGGGCCGCGTTGCCCTCCAGCACATCCACCAGCGAGACACGTTCAAGCTTGTCGATGGCGATGCTGTAGTCCAGCCAAAAAGCCCCCTCGGTATGTCCGGTGTAGTCGCCAAGAAAAGCAGCTGCGGAAAGCTCCGCAGACCCGTCTATCTCAAAGCCGTAAAGGTTGCGCCAGATGCGGCTGTCGCGCTCCATTGGCACCATGACCACCACAGGCCACGCGGTTTCGAGAAACTGATCCAGAGGCTTGTTGGTGACTTCTCCTGCCTCCGGAGACATGGATGCTGACTGGCGAAACACGGCAAGACTGACATTCCCGGCCCGCTCAAAGGCCGCCGCAAGCATGGCGTCGTCTTCAGGATTTGAAGCTGCGCTGAAATCAACATCGAAGACGATGTCCCTGGCGCCATCCTTGACAAGCGTGTCGGTCAGCTCGGCGAACAAACGCCTCGGCAGCGGCCACACGCCAAGTTTTTCGAGACTCTTTGCGTCAATGTCGACGACAACAATTTCGCCGGAAACAGGACGTTCGCCGGCGAGAAAGCGGGTCTCCCAAAGAGCCCTGTCCAGAGCGTTTGTCGCTCCGGCAAGGCGCAAAAGGACAACGGCCACAACCACAACGGTTGCGATCAAAGCTGCGTTGATGACACGCTTATTGAGAGCCGCCCGCCAGATTCTCACACCCTCAGCCCACTGCCTTTCTTTGTTCCCTGTCGTCGGTGTTTCCCCTTCACCGAGCAACGGATTTTACATCATATCACTTTCGGCCGTTACCGTTGGAATTGCCATTGCCATTGCCGTTGCCATTGGAATTGCCGTTGCTGTTGCCATTGGAATTCCCGTTGCTGTTGCCGTTGGAATTCCCGTTGCTGTTGCCGTTGGAATTGCCATTGCTGTTGCCATTGGAGTTCCCGTTGCCGTTGCCATTGGAATTCCCGTTGCTGTTGCCATTGGAATTGCCGTTGCTGTTACCGTTGGAATTCCCGTTGCTGTTACCGTTGGAATTCCCGTTGCTGTTACCGTTGGAATTCCCGTTGCTGTTGCCGTTGCCATTTCCATTGCTGTTGCCGAACAGGCCGCTGCGATTGGTAGAATTGGCGGCATTCGTCGGCACGTTGTCCACGGCCGGCGTTTCGAACACAGGCGCTCGTTTCGCACCGGGTTGAACAACCGGCCGGGTTCGACCGCCCACTGTCAGGCCCACCTGGCGGCCCGGCGCACTTGAAGCACTTTGGCCGGCGCGAAGGTCGACCCTGTCACCGGAGGCGAAATCCGATACGCCGACGACACCCCGTTGAACGGACACGTCCGCGCTTTTGCCGCGCACGCTCACCTGGAACTTGGTGCCTTTGACAACAGCTGCAAAAAATGGAGTTTCGACGGTGAAATGCGGTCTTTGACGTTTCTGGACATCGACTTCAATCGTGCCCTTGCGCTGCAACAGCGTCGTGTTCGAGCCATTGCTACGGTATTGAGACAAGGCGAACGTCGTGTTTGGGCCAACGGAAATGGTCTCACTTCCGCGCGCCAGCAAAACGCGCGCGCCGGCACGTGTTCCGATCGTGTAGCCTTTTTCAAGAACCATTCCGCGTTTGACACGGAAGGCATCGACGCCCGTCGCAACAAAATAGGCAATACCGGACACGCGCTTGACCTGCCAGGCCTGCGAATTTGCCTGAACGCCCCCCGACGCGGCCACTATTACGAAAATGGCAAAAAAGCAGCTCTGTGAGAGGAGGACTGCACGTCTACATAGGGAGCCAAGGGCCTCAAATGGCATGCACAATTCAAGAAGCCGGCCTTTTACATCATACATAGCCATGTGACCTGTTTGAGTTTCCCTAGACGTCAGATAACACCAGACCACTTAACCCAAAGTGAAAATGACCTGATACAGACGCTTAAACTTGGTACATTTGTCCATTATTCTGCTGTAATGAACCTGACTTTCCTTACCTAATCTGACAGTCTGACCTCCAACACTGACAGAGCTGTAAAATCAAATTTCCAGCACGGTCCGGGTGCAACGGATCTTCTCGGAAGAAGCGAAACACTTTAGGGCCAGGCCCGTGTCGAACAGTCGGAGGTTCTAACCGGAAATCGTCAGCGGATCGGCAGATCTATCTATCTGCCAGACTTGCCATTTCCGTTGCCGTTGCCGTTGGAGTTTCCATTGCTGTTGCCGTTGGAATTCCCATTGCTGTTGCCGTTGGAATTCCCATTGCTGTTGCCGTTGGAGTTCCCATTGCTGTTGCCGTTGGAATTCCCGTTGCTGTTGCCATTGGAATTCCCGTTGCCATTGCCGTTGGAATTCCCGTTGCTGTTGCCGTTGGAATTCCCGTTGCTGTTGCCATTGGAATTCCCGTTGCCATTGCCGTTGGAATTCCCGTTGCTGTTGCTATTGGAATTCCCGTTGCCATTGCCGTTGGAGTTGCCATTGCTGTTGGACTGCGCGGCGTTTGCCTTACGAGCTTCAGCAGGCGTTGCCGGAACATTTCTGACAATCCGCGTTGCGAAGGCGGGTGCGCGCTTGCGCCCCTGGGTGATTTGAGGCCGTGTCCGCCCTCTGACGCTGAGCCCGACACGCCGCGCCGGATTGGTAAAGGCTGACTGGCCGGCTCCGATATTGGCCTGTTGCCCGGAGGCAAAATCATGCACGCCGACCACCCCGTGCCCAACATTGATCGTCGCGGTGTTTTGGGTCACCCGGCTTCTGAAATTCGTTCCCTTGACCACGGCCGCCAGGAAAGGCGTTTCCACCCTGAAATGCCGGTACCATCTGCGTGTCACGTCGACATCGATTTGCCCGCGGTCCTGGTAGACGGTCATGCGCTTGATGAGGATGCCCTTGGGCTCCAGGGTGACGATCGCACCTCGCGAAACCACGAATTTTTCTTCGCCGCGGCTGATGACAATACGGCCACTCCCCGTTTTGACCTTCCAGCCCCGCCGGACAATCATGCCTCTTTTGGCGGTAAAGCGCTCTCCTTCGCGCGTCTCCACCTGGACACGCCCGCTGACGCGCTCAACCTGCCAATGCCAAGGCGCATCCGCGTCTTCCTGGCTCTGCGACCGGGCGTCGATTGAAAGACAACACAAGAAAAATGCGGTCAGGAAGGTTGCAACAGCCACGCGGAAAGCACGCTCAACGTCCGGCAAGACAAACGCGCACCCGGCCACTGCCGGCACGCACATCTTATGATGAGATTTTGTCTCGCTTGTCACTCGCAGCCCCCCTGGCCAATTCGAATGAAAAACCTACGTAAGGGCAATTAACGGGAATTGAAGAAAAACTGGAAATATTGCCCGGATTGAAACTGATTAAAATTTTAGACTTCGCGGCAACAGATCGTCAACAGTGACCTGACCAAAACAGCCTACCGCAAATAGAATTGATCCGAAAATCTACGCTAATTCCACCCAGAGTAACTGGATCAACACACTATAAACCATGCTCGGAAATTTACGGAGGCTGTGCATGGGAACGCAATCAGCGACCGGTTCAGTTCGCCTTTCGCGCCGCACACGTCTTGTCATGGCACGTCCGCCTCCGAACTGCCTCAAGCGTTCTGGCGATTGCCCTGTCAGGTCTTGAAAAAGTTGCCCCGCTTCTGTCAGACAGACGTCAGCAGTTCCTTTTCAACGGAGCGGAACAGTTCCACTTCATCGATATTCATTTGCTCCACGCCGCATCGCACCGCTTTTTCAAAAACGGCGCGCTCATTGCCGGCATAGAATATCTGGGTAACCAGTCCGGCCCGCTTTGCCTCCGCCACCAGATCCGGATCCAGATTGTCTTCGTGAAACTCCAGAATATGTGCGTCCTGGGCTATTGCGCGGTCGACGGAGCCAACGTGAATATAAAGCACCATGCGCCGAAGATCGGGCACCTTGGCACGGGCCTCCGCGCGGATGGATTGGTCGAAAGAAAAGGTCCAGGCATCGTTGAGCATGCCGCGCATCGCCAGCATGTCGCGGATTTCAGCCGGATCCCCTTCCTTGATCTCCACATAAGTGGCAATGCGGCCCTTGCAGACATCAAGGAACCGGTCAAGCCGCGGCACCCGTTCGCCTTCGAATTCCGGTCCGAACCAGGCACCGGCATCTAGCAGGTCGATGTCGTCCGACAAAAGGTCCGAAATCCTCCCCGTCCCATTCGTGGTCCGGTCGACGGTCGCATCATGCATGACATACAGGACACCGTCCCTTGACGGGCGCACATCCAGCTCCACCACGCCGGCACCAAGCTCTATCGCCTTCTCCAGAGACGCCAGCGTGTTTTCCGGTGCCAATAGGCTTGCGCCCCGGTGGCATACGACGACCGCTTGTTTCACGTTAGATTCTCCTGCGCCTCCGGATCGGTGTCCGGAGCAAACCTGGCGTTTGGATCAGCCGCTTTCAAGGGAAAGTAGATCAACTGGTGCCTGATTTTCATAATGAAATGATGACACTACAACTTCTCTTGAAGTTTCATGCACTTACTCGATTCAGCAACCCAAGATTGCGACCCGGGCTCCACGTTTCCGGCCGATTGATCCTGCGGTGATTCCCTTGAGCGTGTCCAGCTCAGCCAAATTTCCACCAGAGCAAACATGGTAAAATTGCGAGTAGAGACCTTTAAACCAACAGATATTACCGCTGTTATTGTTCAAGCTTGTCGAACAGTCAGTCAAATTGAAGCCGGTCATTTCATACCTATCTTGCAGTCTGCAGCGTTCATGGGCGAACGCTCCCGTAACATCAATGAGGTTTGATCATGATCCGTCTTGCAGCTTCCGCGCTGGCTCTTTCCCTTGTGGCAGGCACTGCCTTTGCCGAACCCGTCGCCTTTGAGTTCGACAAATCCCATGCCAACCTGGCGTTTTCCTACAATCACCTCGGTTATTCCACCACCGAGGGCCGGTTCGGCGCCTGGGACGGAACGCTTCTGATCGACAAGGACACACCCGCCAATTCCTCCGTCGAATTCACCATCGACATCACCAGCCTGGACACGTTTTGGGCCGAGCGGGACACGCATTTCCTCAGCGCGGATTTTTTCGATGCAGAAAAATTTCCGAAAGCCACCTTCAAGAGCACCAAGGTCGAACAGACCGGTGAGAACCAGCTCGAAGTGACCGGCGACCTGACCATCAAGGACATCACCAAACCGGCCACCCTCACCGTCAATGTCACCGCGCTCGGCGAGCATCCGATGGCCAAGAAGGAAGCCGCCGGCTTTGCGATCTCCACCGTCGTCAAGCGGTCCGACTACGGCATGGACATGTATGTGCCATATGTCGGTGATGAAGTGACCGTCACCTTCCACGCGGAAACGCTGAAGACCGACGCAACCAATTGACATCATTTCGCGGGGGCCGATCGTTTCGGCCTCCGCTTCACAAGGAGCCTGCCATGCTGCGCAACACAAGAAGCGGATACGGCGGAGTTGCAATTGTCTTCCACTGGACAATGGCCCTGCTGATCCTCGGCATGCTGGCGCTCGGACTTTACATGCACGATCTGCCGCTCGACCAGCCGAGCACATTCGCGCTTTTCCAGCTGCACAAGTCCATCGGCTTTGTGGTGCTGGCCCTTGCCGTGTTCCGGCTGCTGTGGCGGTTTGTGAATCCGTCACCGCGTCTGCCGGACGGCATGCACCCGCTTGAAAGAGCCGGTGCGCATCTGGGCCATATCGGGCTCTACGCGCTGTTGTTTGCATTGCCCCTGACCGGTTGGTTCATGGTATCGGCCTCGCCCTGGGGCATTCCGACCGTGCTCTTCAACACCCTTCCCGTGCCTCACCTGCCGGTGCCGGCAGCGCTTGGGTCTCAGGAACAGGCGGAAAGCTTCTTCAAGCTGCTGCATGAGTACGGCGCCTATCTGCTGATGGCGCTGATCGCGGTGCATGCGGCGGCCGCCTTCAAACACCATCTGGTCGCCAGGGACGACACGTTGAAACGTATGGTATCGACGCGTCCCGCCAAGGCCGGTAGTTAATAATCAAATTAAGGAAAGTCAGATATGGCATTGAAATTTAGCGTTGTTGTGCTGACTGCAGCATTAAGCGCAGCAGCCATCCATCCGGCTGTGGCAACGACCTGGGCCGTTGACCGGGACCAGAGCCAGCTCGGCTTTGAAGTCAAGCAGGGCGACGCCCTGCAAAAAGGCATTTTCGGCGCGTGGGACGCTACCATCGATTTCGATCCGGATCATCCCGAGACAGCCAAAATCTCTGCAACGGTCCAACCGGCAAGCGCCAGCACAGGCAATCAGCAATTTGACGGCACTCTGCCCGGCAAGGACTGGTTCGACGTCACCGCGTTTCCGGAGGCGGTGTTCAAGTCTGACGGCGCCACGCTGGTCGAAGGCAACAGCTACCGCGCCTCCGGAACGCTGACCGTCAAGGGCCTGTCGCATCCGGTGGATCTCGACTTCACCCTGGAGATTGTCGGCGACATCGCCAAGGCCAAGGGTATGGCCATCGTCAACCGCCTCGATTATCAGATTGGCACCGCGATGGGACCGGAAACCGTCGGCAATGCCGTCACAGTGACGCTGGATCTGACCGCGACACGCTGACCTGCCAGACGTGAGACCATTTGATCAGGCCGTGGCCCTTGGCGACCGCGGCCTTTTTGCCGTATGAGAACTGCACCAAACATCCAGCGCTTCCGGGTGACAATCCGCCAGAAGCAGCCAGATCAGGAAAGCCGTCCCATGAACGCTCCCCTCACACCTCCCACCTATCAGCACAGCGCGCTTTTCCCGCAAGGCTCCGACCAGACGCCCTACCGCAAATTGACGTCTGAATTTGTCAGGACCGCCGAATTCAATGGCGAGGAAGTGCTTATGGTCGAACCGGAAGGCCTGCGTCTTCTGGCAGAGGAAGCCTTCAAGGACATCAATCATTTCCTGCGCCCGGGCCACCTGGAGCAGCTGAAGAAAATCCTGGACGACCCGGAAGCCACCGAAAACGACAAGTTCGTCGCCTTCGACCTTCTGAAGAACGCCAACATCGCCTCCCATGGCGTCTTGCCGATGTGCCAGGACACCGGCACGGCGATCATCATGGGCAAGAAGGGTCGCCGGGTCTGGACAGACGGCTCGGACGAGGCCGCACTCGGCGAAGGCGCCCGCGATGCCTATTACAAGAAAAACCTGCGCTACTCGCAGCTTGCGCCGATTTCCATGTTCGAGGAGACCAACACCAAGAGCAACATGCCGGCCCAGATCGAGCTCTATGCCGAGGGCGAGGATGCCTACAAATTCCTGTTCATGGCCAAGGGCGGCGGCTCGGCCAACAAGACCTTCCTGTTCCAGGGCACCCCGTCCCTGCTCACCCATGACCGGATGGTCGAGTTTCTGAAGGAAAAGATCCTGACACTCGGCACGGCCGCCTGCCCGCCTTATCACCTGGCGATCGTTATCGGTGGCACCTCGGCGGAAATGAACCTGAAAACGGCAAAACTGGCCTCCGCCCGTTATCTCGACGGTCTGCCGACCCAGGGCTCCGAGCTCGGCCACGCTTTCCGCGATCTCGAGATGGAAGCCGAGATCCACAAACTGACCCAGGCAACCGGCGTCGGCGCCCAGTTCGGCGGCAAATACTTCTGCCACGACGTCCGCGTCATTCGCCTGCCGCGCCACGGCGCGTCTCTGCCGATCGGCCTGGCCGTATCGTGCTCCGCAGACCGCCAGGCGGTTGGCAAGATCACCAAGGACGGTATTTTCCTGGAACAGCTTGAGATGCATCCGGAAAAATATCTGCCGGAGGTCACCGATAACCATCTCTCCGACAATGTGGTCAAGATCGACCTGACCCGGCCGATGTCCGAAATCCTCGGCGAGCTGTCACGGCATCCGATCAAGACCCGCCTGTCCCTCAGCGGCCCACTTATCGTTGCCCGGGACCTCGCCCATTCCAAGCTGCGCGACCGGCTGGAAAGCGGCGAGCCCCTGCCCGACTATTTCAAGAACCACCCGATCTATTATGCCGGCCCGGCCAAGACGCCCGAAGGCATGCCGTCCGGCTCCTTCGGCCCAACCACGGCCGGCCGCATGGACGCCTATGTCGACCAGTTCCAAGCAGCAGGCGGCTCCATGGTGATGCTGGCCAAGGGCAACCGTTCGGCCCAGGTGCGCCG
The DNA here is from genome assembly GCF_023156505.1 of Roseibium sediminicola. Classification (GTDB taxonomy): domain Bacteria; phylum Pseudomonadota; class Alphaproteobacteria; order Rhizobiales; family Stappiaceae; genus Roseibium; species Roseibium sediminicola. The sequence continues at coordinate 205,831 of NZ_JALNMJ010000004.1, forward strand.
GGCCTGCCAGGCCCATGGCGGCTTCTATCTCGGCTCAATCGGCGGCCCCGCCGCGCGCCTTGCCCAGGACTGCATCAAGAAGGTGGAAGTGGTCGAATTCGAGGAACTCGGCATGGAAGCGGTCTGGAAGATCGAGGTCGAAGACTTCCCGGCCTTCATCGTCGTCGACGACAAGGGCAATGACTTCTTCAAGGAACTGAACCTGAGCTAAGCTCCACCGCCTAATACCAACCTCAATAGATAGGAACCGATCTGACCGTGTTTGGGGCCTGTTCGGCAAGGAGCAGGTTGCAGGGCGATATGGTTTATCGTTCAAAATCTGGGACGCGGCTGAACAGACCCCAAACACGGCCTTCGGTGGCGTGCTCCGGCCCGCCGGTCAGCGTTGCGCCGCTTGAACGGCCAACCCGGCCGTCCTGCGCAACGCGCCTTGCCGGCCAAACAGGATCAGCGCCATCAGATGGGTTCCTATCTATTGAGGTTGGTATTAGACCATCCCTGAAGGCCCGCACCCGATTGCGGGCCTTTTCATTGAGAGAGTGTCCTGTCTCCTTGATCGGGAATCGGCTCACGGCCCTCGGACACCGATGAATCGTTGGTTGCCGGAAAAGTAAAAATCCGCCGTCACCTTTTCGCAAACACGCTCCTGAAGCAACCTTGACGGGAGATGTCGGGACAATCGCGTATCGGCTGAGAAAACCGTTGCAATTTCAGCACATTCCCTGGACTTGAAGACGCCTCACACCAACGTGAGATTCCGTTTGCGCCCGTTTTGGGACATCATTATTAACAGTGCGGCAAGGACATTTGCGTAACGTCACCTTCTGTGACCAGCACCCGTGTGGCGTGGGCCCGGTGCGAATGGGGGATTAGAATGAACAGGTTTTATTTCATTGTGGTGGCGGTGATGGCCGGCGTGTTTGCGCTGACGGCACAGGCCGCACCGCGCTACGGCTATTTCGATCACAGCACGAACACCTGGGTGACGCCGAAATATCATCCGGGCGGACCGTCACCGATCAAACGCAAACGCGTTCGTTATGACGGCCCGTATCCGGCCGGTACCATCATCATCGACACGTCCGAACGTCGCCTCTACCACGTCCTGCCGGGCGGCAAGGCAATGAAATACGGCGTCGGCGTCGGCAAGGATGGGTTCCAGTGGGCCGGTACGCACCGCATTTCGCGCAAGGCGGAATGGCCGAGCTGGACGCCGCCTGCACAGATGCGTGCGCGCGAGCGCGCCAAGGGCCGCATTCTGCCGGCCTACATGCCGGGCGGTCCGAACAACCCGATGGGCGCACGCGCCATGTATATCGGCTCAACGCTCTATCGCATTCATGGCACCACCGAACCGTGGACCATCGGATCCGCCGTTTCGTCCGGCTGTATCCGTCTGGCCAACGAAGACGTCATCCACCTGTACAACAGCGTGACGGTCGGCTCGAAGGTCATCGTCAAGCGTTAAGGCACTCTGTTTTGCCGGAAAAGCCGGGCCTTGAGCCCGGCTTTTTTTTTGTTTTTCACGCTTCGGCCGGACACGACCTCAGAACCAAGTCACCGTCATGCAGAAAACAGCCGGCGTCGAACAGGGACAGATCAACCGGGTTGGTCGTCCTGAGGTCATCAAAATCCGGCAGCGGCTTTGACTTTGGATCGAACGACCGGTGCACCTGCGACAGGAACACGATCGTATGGCCAAGGTTCCGTGCGAACCGCCTCAGGTTGTCGATCTGCTCGCCCAGTGGCGGTTCCCGGCGATCCTGATCCATCACCTGCAGGTAATCGATTACGGCGACCGTCTCCCGCGGTGCATGTTCCAATCGCGAGATGATGTGCCGCGCGCAGACACAATCGGTGAGGTCGGCCGCAGGACCGGTTTTCTTCCCCGCAATGCCATAGCCGCTTTCGGTCAGCTTGCGTTGCACATCCGTTTCGGAGCACTCGGAGGAGAAGAAAGTCGCGCTTCTTCCACTGTTTGATGCGGCCGCGGCAATCTCCAGGCCGAGCAGTGTCTTGCCCTGCCCAGGCCTTGCGGCCAGAAGTATCAGACTTCCCAAAGGCAACCGGTCCAGCAGAACCTCGGCAGGGCTACGGGACCTCCAGGCGGAAGCAAGGTGGTTCCAATTGCTGAACCCTTCAGCTGCGGCAAGCTCGTTCAGAGCCTGTGAGAGCGGCATGCGGGTCTGCCGGGCCTTTTGCCGGGCGGCGCGCTTCAGACGATAGATCGGATGTGTCAGCTTCATGGATCGACTTCCTTACCGCGTGCGCAGCTGCAATCCCTCCTGATGCAAACGCATGGGTCCGGAACGACCGATGAAAGATCACCTTGCAGGTCGGCTGCTGCTCCGGTTGGAGGGGGAAGGCGCGGGTCAAGCCGTCACCACGGTACCCGATTCGCCCCTTTGCTCACCAGCGCCCGGTCGCCGTCAGCGGTCCCGGCTCAGGCCCTTGGCCTCGAGCTCGCCCAGATAGCCCCCCCAATGGGTGCCCCGGTCCCGGCCGAGATCGAGGAAATAGGTCCAGGAGAAAATCCCGGAATTGTGCATATCGTCAAAATGAATCCGCACCGCATAATTGCCGACAGGCTCCACCTTGATGATCTCCACTTCCCGCTTGCCCGGCACAGTCTGTTTTTGTGACGGCGCGTGGCCCTTGACCTCCGCGGACGGCGAGCAGACACGCAGATATTCGGCGGACAGTTCGTGCCGTTCTCCGGTGTTATAGGCGATGGTCAGGGTCTTCCTGTCCTTGGAGACGCGCAGCTCGGTCGGCCAGGGCGCGGCGGGATCGGTCATGATGGGTCCTTTTTGGCGGTCCACTTTGAACAGCGACTGGTGCGCGGGCACGATAACGGCCCCCTCCCTGCCGTCAAGACGCGTTTTGTCCCGCCTGCTTGACCGCTTCGTATCCCTCCAGAGCCGCTTGCCGTGCTGACGAATGGCTGACAATTGGCTTCGGATAGGTCTCGCCGAGCGTCACTCCCGCGTTTTCCAGGACTGATCTGGGCGCATCGAACGGGGCAAACAGGTATTTGGTCTCCAGGTCTTTCAGCTCCGGGACCCAGCGGCGCGTATAGCTGCCCTCAGGGTCGAATTTCTCACCCTGGGTGATCGGATTGAAGATCCGGAAATAGGGCGCCGCATCCGCGCCCGATCCGGTCACCCACTGCCAGCTCGCCGAGTTGTTGGCGAGGTCCGCGTCGAGCAGCGTGTCCCGGAACCAGGCCTCGCCATGGTGCCAGTGCAGGCGCAGATGCTTGACCAGAAAACTCGCGACAATCATGCGCACGCGGTTATGCATGTAGCCGGTCTGCCAGAGTTCGCGCATGCCGGCATCGACAATCGGATATCCGGTCTCGCCCTTTTGCCAACGTACCAGGTCCTCCGGCGCGTCGCGCCACGGATAGGCGTCAAAGGCCGGCCGCCAATTGTCCGCAGGCAGCCCAGGGAAGTGGTAGAGCAGGTGATAGGAGAATTCGCGCCAGGCGAGTTCGGAGAGGAACTTCTGGCCGTCCTTCGCAAGGCCGCCATCGGCGTCCATTGCATGCTGGGTCGCGTGCCAGACCTGGCGCGGCGAGATGTCGCCGAAATGAAGATGCGGCGACAGGCGCGAGACATTCGGTAGATCCGGCCGGTTGCGCAGGTTGCCGTAGCCCTCCAGTTCGTCCTCCAGAAAGGTCGCCAGACGCTGCCGCGCGCCTTTGGCCCCAGGTCGCCAAAGATCGTCCCAACCGGCTGCCCAGTTCGGTTTTGTCGGCAACAGGCCCAGATCCGCAAGAGCGTCACCATCATCCACGGAAACACAGTCGATTGTTTTTGGAGTCGGCACCGGCAGCGGAACCTGGTGCTGCTGTGCAGTTTTCCAGAATGGCGAATAGACCTTGAAGGGACCACCAGACTTGGTTTCAAGCTCCCAGGGCTCGAACAGCAGCGACGCCTTGAAACTCTTGACCTCGAAGCCGTCTTCCTTCAACGCCGCCTTCAGATCGGTGTCACGCTCGACCGCATGCGGTTCGTAACAGCGATTCCAATAGACCGCGTCGACCGCATGCTGTTTTGCCAGCTCCGGGACGAGATGGCGCGCACTGCCCCGCAGAAGAACCAGGCCCGGCAGATCCGATTTGAGGGCCGCCAGGCTGTGATGCAGCCACCAGCGGCTGGCACCGCCAAAAGGGTGGCTTTCGCCGGAATGAGCAGGATCTTCCAGAATGAACACCGGCAGCACCCTGCCCCGTTTCGCAGCCTCGGTCAGTGCCGGATTGTCTTCAATCCTGAGATCCTGTCGGAACCAAACCAGTGTCGTCATGTTGCCCCTCATTGCACAGCAGACTGAATACGCGAAGGGCGGCAAAAAAGATCAACAAAACGGCCGGTGCAGACACCGGCCGCGGTCTTCCACGGGCCTGTCAGGCAGGCTCGGCAACCCTGGCCGCCTCGCGCAGCCGGCCGAAATGGGCGTCCCAGCCTGCATCCAGGGCGCTCAACATCATGAACGCCGCCTCGCCTGCCGCCTGCTCGATACCTTCGTGGCTCAGCGTCAGACGCGTGCCGCCGGCAGCATCCTCCAGTGTCCAGCGAACGGTTGTCATGGCGCCGTTCAACGGCTTCACGGTGAAGGTATAGACGAGGCTGGCGAAGGGCTTCATTTCCAGCACCTTGCCCCAGCAGATTTTCGACAAGCCGTTATGCTGATCCAGCAGGGTGTAATCGCACCCCTCCTTTAGGTCTTCCTCGGCCGGATGAAACCAGCGTGCGAGTTTGTCCTTTTGCGTCAGGAAAGCCCAGACGACCTCCCGGGGAGCGTTGAGGAAAATTGTCTTGGTGATGGTCGTTGCCGTCATTTCTCGGTTTCCTTTTTCCCTGCCATTTCTTTTTCGACTTCGCGCTGCAGATCGGTGAGCTTGACATCCCAGTACCGCTCGAAATGGCCAAGCCATTCAAAGGCGGATTTCATCGGTTCCGGTGTCAGCCTGTTACGCCGCTCACGGCCGCTGACCTCGCTTTTGATGAGGCCGCCCTCCTCCAAAATCGCAAGATGTTTGTTGATGGCGGTTCTGGTGATGTCGAACCGGGCGGCAATGTCGGATATCGCCAGGTTCTCGTGCGCCAGATGCATCAGGATCTGGCGCCGTGTGGGATCCGCCAAAGCCCTGAAGACCGCTTGCGGGCCGGTGTTCATGGACGTGTCTCCCCGACCGGGACAAAGTCGAATGCGCCATCCTGATAGAGGAAGGTGACACACTCGGTCGTTGAAACGCATTTGCTCAGGTGCGCCAGACCGGCGGGAATTTCATAGTAGTCCCCCGCTTTCAGGACCTGTTCCTGCGCTGGCGCGACGTTGCCTGTCACATGCACCATCTCACCCGAAACGATGAGCCCGAACATTCCGGCGGATTTCACATGGATCGGGCTGACAAGACCGGCCGGCAAGCGAACCATGGCCATGTAGCTCTCTAGAAAGCGGTTGCCCTTCAGCGCCGCGAAGGCAACGCCTTCCGGGGTTACCTCCCAGACAAGATCCGGCTGCGGTATCAGACGGATCCCGTCCGCAGAGGCCTCGACCGCCAGACCGGTCAAAAGAAATGTCGCGGCAGCTGCCCGCAAGATCGTCGTCATTCTCATTGCACTCTCCTTATGACACCATTTGGTGTCATTTATATAACACTAAAAGGTGTTACTTCAAGGCAGGCAAGCAACAATCGTCAAAAAAATTGCATTTGGTTCAACTTCGTACTATATAGTTCGATATCGTACCAATAAGGAGCCCTCCATGACCTTGACCCGACGCAGAACGCTGGCCCTTCTGGGAGGCGGCATGGTTGTCGCCGCGTCCGCTTCCGCCGGCACATTCCTGGCCACCCGCACACCGCAACGTGCCCTGCAGCCCTGGCAGGCCGCGGGCGGCTATGACGATCCGCGCCTATTTGCCCTCTCCTACGCGCTTCTGGCGCCCAATCCGCACAATCGCCAACCGTGGCTGGTCGAACTGGAGGGATCCGACGCTTTCGTGCTGCACCGCGACACGACCCGCGATCTGCCGCATACCGATCCTTTCAATCGTCAGATCTTTGTCGGCCTGGGCTGCTTTCTGGAACTGATGACGGTTGCGGCAACCCTGCGCGGCAACGCTGCCGAAATTACCCTGTTCCCGGAAGGCCGGGACGGCCCTGTCGCTCACGTGCGGCTGATGGGTGGGGCTTCGAGGGATCCCCTCGCCGGTTCCATTCTGGACCGGCGTTCCTGCAAGGAACCGTTTGAGGACCGGCCGGTACCGGACAGTGCGGCTGCGGACCTTGCCGCCTACGGCGTTGTCATCACCGACCCGGAGACGGTCGCCAGGATCAAGTCGCTGACCTGGGAGGCCTGGCTGACGGAAATGCACACCCACCGGGCCCTGAAGGAAAGCGTTGATCTGATGCGGTTCGGCAAGGCGGAAATCAACGCCAATCCGGATGGCATTGATCTTGGCGGCCCGTTCCTGGAGAGCCTGATGCTAGCTGGTGTGCTGACGCCCGAGAGCCAGCTTGACCCGCAATCGACCGGGTTCAAGGAAGGCGTCAAAATGTACGAGACGATGCTGCATGCAACACCAGCCTATGTGGTGCTTACAACGGCGGGCAATGATCGCGCCGACGAGATCGCCGCTGGCCGCCGCTGGCTGCGGCTCAATCTGGAGACAACCCGTCTCGGACTGGCTTTGCACCCGGTCAGCCAGGCCTTGCAGGAATATGAGGAAATGACGCCTCACTACGGCGCAGCCCACCGGATGCTTGCCAAACCCGGGGAAACGGTTCAGATGCTTGGACGTCTTGGGTACGGCCCCGGAACCGCGCGCACGCCGCGCTGGCCGCTGGAAACACGGATATTAAATGGATAACGATACACGGCACATTTTTTTCAGCTTCTTCAATGAAATCGGAATTCTCGCGCAACTAAGCCGCGCGGCGATGGAAGCCCGATTGCCGAAGGGGCTGACCCTGCCCCATTTCAGCGTGATCAACCATCTGATCCGGGTTCGCGACGGTCAGACACCGCTGACCCTCGCCAAGGCGTTTCAGGTCCCCAAAACGACCATGACCCATACCTTGAACGGGTTGCTGGATCACGGCTTTGTCGAGATGCGCCCCAACCCGGAGGACGGCCGCAGTAAAACCGTCTGGTTGACCGACCCCGGCCGCCGTTTCCGGGAGGATGCGATCCGTTCGATCGACCCGGAGATTGCAGACCTGCAAAAAGCCATTCCCGCCGAGCGAGTCGCCGCCCTGCTGCCCGCCCTTGCCGAGATCCGCGTCTTCATGGATGCCTACCGGGACTGACGGGTTCCGGATTGACAAAAATACACCGACAAGTTTACCTGATGCCGTAAACTGGACAAGGACGGTCCGGTTTCGATTGATCTTCTTCCTGTCAGCGCCATATGATCGGGACAAAGAACAGGAACGCAGGGAGAGCGCCACGTGACTGACGGCAAGATTGTGGTTTCGGCACCAACGGCAACCGGCAAGACGGCGACGCCGGCCCCGATGATCGATCCGTTCGGCCGGGCCGTCTCTTACTTACGTGTATCCGTGACCGACCGTTGCGACTTCCGCTGTGTCTATTGCATGGCGGAAGACATGACCTTCCTGCCCAAACGCGAAGTGCTGAGCCTTGAGGAACTCGACCGCCTGTGCACGGCTTTCATTGAAAAGGGCGTGCGCAAACTGCGCCTGACCGGCGGTGAACCGCTGGTGCGCAAAAACATCATGAGCCTGATCCGCAGCCTCGGACGTCACCTGGACAGCGGTGCGCTCGAGGAACTCACGATCACCACAAACGGCTCGCAGCTCGCCCGCTATGCCAATGAGCTTTATGACGCCGGCGTGCGGCGCATCAACGTGTCGATCGACACGCTGGATGTGCAGAAATTCAAGGCGGTCACCCGCTGGGGCGATCTTGGCAAGGTCATGGATGGGATCCGGGCGGCGACCGATGCCGGCTTGCAGATCAAAGTCAACATGGTGGCGCTGAAGGGCGTCAACGAGGACGAAATCGTGCCGATGCTGGAATGGTGCCACGAGCACGGTCACGACCTTACCCTGATCGAGACCATGCCGCTCGGCGAGATCGACGGCGACCGGACCGACCAGTATCTGCCGCTTTCCACCGTGCGCGAACGCCTGTCGGAGCGGTTCACCCTGACCGACATTCCCTACAAGACCGGCGGCCCGGCGCGGTATGTGACCATTGAGGAAACCGGCGGGCGCCTTGGCTTCATCACCCCGATGACCCACAATTTCTGCGAAAGCTGCAACCGGGTCCGCGTCACCTGCACCGGCCAGCTCTATATGTGCCTGGGGCAGGACGACATGGCCGATCTGCGCGCGCCGCTGCGCGCCTCTGAGGGCAACGAACTTTTGAACGGCGCGATTGACGAGGCCATCGGCCGCAAGCCGAAGGGCCACGATTTTGTGATCGACCGGAAGCGCAATCAACCGGCTGTCGCCCGCCATATGAGCGTGACCGGCGGCTGAGTCCGCCCGTTCAGATGGACGCCACTTGTCCGTGTCTGTCAGCTATTCGGCGGGAAGAAGCGCTCTGGATGACATTTGCAGGCGGATCGTGATAACCGCGCCGAGGCTGAGGACGATGCCGATCCCCATGATCAGAACCATGCCCCAGGGTGTGCCTGCGAACATGCTGTCCGTGTAGAGCCAAGCAACCAGGGAGCCAGCCACTGCGCCGGTCCCGACCTGCAAGGATGCCGTCAGGCCTGATGCGGCGCCAGTCAGCTCTGGCCGGACACTCACCGCTCCGGAGAGCGCGCTCGGCAGGCAGACCCCATTGCCAAGGCCCAGTAGGAACATCGGCAGGAACAGGCTTGGAGCCGTCAGGACGCCGTAGTGAGCGAAGCCTGCAATGAGCAAAACGCTCAGAACTCCAATCAGCGTGCCGGAGAGGATCATCGGGTACATGCCCACCCGTTGCGCAAACCGACCGGAAAGGTAGTTGCCGGCGATATAGCCGAGCGCGACAAACATGAAATAGAACCCCATCTCCGCCGCGCTCAGGGACAGAAGCTCGGAGGAGATGAACGGTGCGCCGCCCAGATAGGCAAAATAGGTCAATGCACTGAAGGCTGCGGTCAGGGAATAGCTCCAATAGAGCGGCTCCCGTAGGAGGGTTGTGTAGGCGCGCAGGATATGCTTCGCACCGACGGAGCTGAGTTTATGGTGCGTTTCAGGCAACCAATAGATGGAGGCTACCAAGACCCCCACGCCAAAGATCAGCATCAAGACGAACCCGCCCTGCCAGCCGTAGAACTCATCCAAGAGGCCACCGATTGCCGGCGCGATCGTCGGCATCACGGCCATGCCCATGGCCAGGTACCCGATCATGCTGGCAGCACGCATGGGTTCATGCAGGTCGCGGATAATCGCCCTTCCCAGAACGATACCGGCGCAACCGCCGGCAGCCTGGATCACTCTTGCGGCGATCAGCGCCTGGATGGTCGTCGCCATGAGGCACAGGATGCTGCCCAGCACAAACAGGACCATACCGGCGATCACCACCGGCCGGCGTCCGAACTGGTCCGACAACGGACCCCAGATCAGTTGTGACAGGGCCACCGCGATGAAAAAGGCTGACATTGTCAGCTGGATCTCACCTGCGGTTGCAGAAAAAACAACCATCATGCCTGCAAGCGACGGCAGATAGATCTGCATGGCAAGCGGGCTAATGGTGGAAATTGCAACAAGCACGCCCAAGGACGGTTTGGCTTCGTCATCACGTGAAGGGGAGACGCCAGCTGACATGCCCGGGAGAGAACCCTTGTTGTTGTGACCGACTCCTCTGAGTGGTCTGAAGGGTTCAAGATACAGAAGGCCCGTGATCCGGCCGTGAAAAAGCCAATTGTTCCAAGCGCTCATCATTTCACGGTGTGAAACGTCAGCCGCTTGCCGCACTGAAGCGAAGAATTGATCTTGTCCTGCCGTGCGGGCTGTGACGGCTTCATTTTCGCCGCCAGCCCGCCGGACCGCCGATGGAGACACATGGCGCTGCGCGCACCATTGCCTTGGACCGGCTCGCCATATCTCCAGGTAACCGGGCAGGTTGCATGTCTTTCCAGAAATGCAACCACCAAGCACGTTTCAACTTCAGATTGCTTAACCCCTGCCAATATTGGCAGGGGCAGATCAGGGTCAAGCACGGGATGACGAAGAGGACGATCGGTCTGGCGAGCGCCTATTCGAACACGATGCTGGGCGCGGCCTTCTCCTGCGATGCATCCGCGGCCTCGATGCCGGCCAGAACGGACGCGGCGATCTGCTTGTAGATGCCCGCAACGTCCCCCTCTGGATCCGACACGACGACCGGCGTGCCGGCGTCCGACGTTTCCCGGATTTTCATGGTCAGCGGAACCTCTCCCAGGAACGGCACACCGAGCCGCACAGCTTCCGCGCGCGCGCCGCCATGGCCGAAGATATCGTGCCGGCCGCCGCAGTCGGGACAGAGGAAATAGCTCATGTTCTCGACAATGCCGAGAACCGGCACGTCGACGCGCTTGAACATATTGAGCCCCTTGCGGGCATCGATCAGCGCCAGGTCCTGGGGTGTCGACACGATCACGGCTCCGGCGAGCGGCACCTGCTGGGCCATGGTCAACTGGGCGTCCCCCGTTCCCGGAGGCATGTCGACGACGAGAACGTCCAGCTCGCCCCAGGCGACTTCCCGCAACATCTGGGTGAGCGCCGAAATGACCATGGGCCCGCGCCAGATCATCGGGGTTTCTTCCTCCACCATGAACCCCATCGACATCACTTTGATGCCGTAGCCTTCCAGCGGCTTCAGCACCCGGCCTTCGACCGGCTCCGGCCGGCCGGAGACATTGAACAGGCGCGGCACGGACGGACCGTAAATATCGGCGTCCAGAACGCCCACCTTCTTGCCCAGCGCGGCCATCGCGAGGGCGAGATTCGCGGTCGTCGTGGACTTGCCGACACCGCCCTTGCCGGACGCGACGGCGACAATGTGCTTGATGCCCGGCACACCGGGCTTCTGCGGTGCCTGTTCCTCCGGCGCCTTTCGCGGCGCCGGCTGAGTTGCCTTCGGCGCAGTGTTGCGGGCGCCCCCCGCAGCGCGCTCCGCCGTCAGCGCGACCATCGCCGTTTCAACGCCCGGCACTTCGCGGACCACCTTGTCGGCCGCCTGGCGCAGCGGCTCGAGCTCCTGAGCCCGCTCGGCGGGCACGGTGATCGAAAACGCCACCCGCCCGTCGGACACAAACACATCAGACACCAGTCCCAGAGAGACAATGTCGCCTTCCAGATCCGGCCCCTTGATTTGCCTCAGACGATCCATGACCGCGTTTTTGATGGTGTCGTTCATTTTTTCGTCCTGCTTGTCCCCGGGATGCGTCCGTAAAACGACGCTCATCGGCGGAATGTAGATCGCAGCAGCCGCCCTGCAAGTTGCCAAACTGTAGCAGCCCGGGACGTCGCCTCTTCCAGAGCAGTCATAAGAGCGATGAATTTCAGAGACAAGGCCGCTTCCAAAATCGCGAGCGGCCCATCGGTCTCAGGCATTTGCAACACACCCGCCAACCTTTGTGATGTATCTTTTTAAAAATACAACCGGAAGAAAGAGACACATGTGCACACTGGGCACTGTTTTTCAAAACCAGATTGAGGCGACGGTACTCGTTGCCGTTCTCGGCCTGGCAGGCCCCGCCTTTGCCACCCCTCAGCCGGACAAGTCCATCACCATTCTCGCAACCGGTTATCCGCCGTTCGAAATGGCCGAGCCGTGGAGGGATTGAGCGGTTTCGATTATGAAGTGGTGATCGAGACTTTTGCCCGGACGGGCTGGCTGGCCAGAATCGCCTTTGTTCCCTGGAAGCGGGCCGTGGCGGTAGTCCCCGCCGGCCTCCTGTCCTGCGCCTACCGCGCCCAACGCGAAGAATTCGCCTTCTATTCGGAGCAACTGAGCAGCACCACGGACGGTGTCTATTACCGCTCCGACTTTGCCGATGACCAGAATTCAAGCCATGCCGATCTGATCGGCAAGAAAGTCGGCGCGGTCACAGGATATTCGACCCATGCGAAACTGACGGATTTCGGCATCGATCCAATCGACATTCCCAACGGCGAGGCTGGCATCAAGATGCTCGAACACGGACGCCTCGACAATTTTCTGAACGGACGGCAGGCAACCGATTTCCTCATCAAGTGGCTTGGCCTCAGCGGGAGGTTCAGGTTTTCGATCATGGCCGACAAACCGCTTTTTCTTTGTCTGTCGAAGGCTTTTCCCTTGTCGAACCTGTTGCTTGAGGACTTCAACAAGGGCCTGGCCGAGGTCAAGGCGGATGGCACATACGCCTAAATTCACGCCAAATACCAGTGAACGGCCTGCAATAGTCGATCAAATTGTATCCCTAGCCCGATCGGAACAATACCGGGCTTGCGTGACCGGTTGAATGGAGTACCGTTTCGCTCCGCCAAGTTGCCTGCCTTCAAAAAGCAAAATCACAGGATCTGACCATGCCGGTATGTCTCGTCACCGCGTCCAATCGCGGGATCGGATTTGAACTCGCGCGCGCCGCGCTTGCCAGAGGCTGGACCGTCTACGGTTCGGTCCGTACCGAAGAGCTGGCGCACGAGACTGCATCCCGCCTTGACGGGGACTTCAAGCCTCTGGTCTTCGACGTGACGGACCATGCGCGCGTGCATGCCGTCGCAGCCTCCCTCGACAATGCCCTTGATCTTCTGATCAACAACGCCGGCATCATTAGCCCCAAGCGGCAGTCCCCGCTCGACATGGATTTCGACGGCTTCGCGGAAACACTGAAAGTCAACACGCTCGCGCCCCTGGCCGTGTCGCAGGCTTTCCTGCCACCGCTGCGCAAGTCGGTAAACGGCCGGATTCTGACGATCTCCAGCCAGATGGCCTGGATAGGCTACCGCAAATCCGACACCCTGGCCTACCGGGCCTCCAAGGCCGCCGTCAACAAGGTGATGCAGGGACTGGCAACCGAACTGGAACCCTCCAACATCCCTGTCGCGCTGATCGATCCGGGCTGGGTGCGCACGGATATGGGCGGGCCGCAGGCCGACAATGATCCGGTTGCGGTGGCAGAGGGAATTCTTGAGGTCGCCGAACGGCTGACACTTGCAGATACCGGCAAATTTTTCAGATGGTCGGGGGAAGAACGGCCATTCTGATTTCACCAGTCCGACTCGGACTGCGGGGTCACAAGCAGCGCCTTTTTCAAGAAAGATCAGCGCGTCCAGCAGCCTTTTCCACACAAAGATTTGAGCACGTTGTTTTACACAGTTTTCTTGACGGCACGGCCGCGCCGCCAAGCACTGATATCCGCAGAACTTGGCAAGGGATCGGTAACCACGCCCGCTCTTCTTACAAATTGAATCAAATTTTAAGCAAATGTGAGGAATTGAAGCGCAGGCTGATTTCATCGGCAAAAGGATGGGACCTGCCATGGAACTGTATCGCGCCTGCTATCGCAGCAGAATCAAGTGGGACAAGATGCGTTTGCCCTTGCCCGACGAGATCGACAAGACCTTGCTGCGGATCCGCCGCATCAACCGCAAGGCCGGGGTGACCGGCGCGCTGCTGCTGGTCGATCAGCACATTATCCAGGTGCTGGAAGGCTACACGGGCCAGGTTCTCGATACCGTCTATTGCGTGATGAACGACCCGCGCCTGAGCGACATCGAGGGCATCATTCACGAACCCGCAGATTTTCGTCTTTTTCCGAACTCGCTGATGTTCTTCCGCGATCTGACCGACGGCCGGGCCGCCGCCCAGCACGATGTGCTGCGCCCGCTTCTGGACCATCCGGGAGAAGTCACACGGGACGAAGCCTATCTGGCCTTCAGCCACTTCGCCAACGAGCTTCAGCAGGGCCGCCTGACCAACGAGATGCTGATGATCTGAACAGCGGGCGCGGCAAACTGCCAGATACTGCGCGATGCCGCCCGCGTTTTGGTTTCGGATGTGACTTTCTTGTCCTAGTCAATTTTGCTTATGGCAACTATTGCTGGCGCTCCAGCCCATGGAGAGCCAGGCCATGTCAGCAAGCCGTCCCAATTTTCAATCTCTGTCCGCAGGCCTATTGGCAGCCATTGTCGGCTTCGCCAGCTCCTTCGCCATCGTCATTCAGGGCCTGTCGGCCTCTGGCGCCTCGGTGGCGGAAGCGACCAGCGGATTGATGGCCCTGTCCATTTCCATGGGCCTTTGTTCGATCGTCGCGTCTCTAAAAACGAAAATCCCGGTCAGCATCGCCTGGTCCACGCCGGGAGCCGCCCTGCTCGCCTCAGCCGGCCCTGTCGACGGAGGTTTCGCCGCGGCTGTCGGAGCCTTCATTGTATGTGCAATCCTGATTGTGCTGGCCGGTCTGGTCCGCCCCTTCGGGCGCGCCGTTGCCGCGATTCCCGCGCCGCTGGCCAACGCCATGCTCGCCGGTGTCCTCTTCGGCCTGTGCCTTGCCCCGGTCAAGGCAGTTGCCGAACTTCCACTGAGCGCCCTTGCAATCATCGCCGTCTGGGCAATCGCGCTGCGCTTCCTGCGCCTGTTCGCCATTCCTCTCGCCATGGCCATGACCTTCGTGATCGCGCTTTACATCAGCGGCCCGATTGACCTTTCCGCAACCGACCTGATCACGACTCCGGTCCTGATCAGCCCGGTCTTTTCCATCGAAGCCCTGGTGAGCATCGCCCTGCCCCTGTTCATCGTGACGATGGCCTCCCAGAATATTCCCGGCGTCGCGGTCCTCAAGGCCTATGGCTATGAACCGCACAGCGGCCCCCTGTTCACGCTGTCCGGTGTGTTCAGCCTGCTGTCGGCGCCTTTCGGCGGGCACGCGGTCAATCTGGCGGCCATCACCGCGGCCATGTGCGCCAGCGAGGATGCGCACAAGGATCCGGGACAACGCTACTGGGCGGCGGCGACTTCCGGCGCTGTTTATATCCTGTTCGGTCTGTTCGCCGGTTTTGTCATGGCCTTTGTGGCTGCCACCCCATCGATCCTGATCGAGGCGGTCGCCGGCCTGGCGCTTTTGAGTGCCTTCGCCTTTTCCATCGGCGAAGCCACCAAATCGCCGGAGACCCGTGACAGCGCCATCATCACCTTCATGGTGACGGCCTCCGGTGTCAGCTTCTTTGGCGTCTCAGGTGCCTTCTGGGGCCTTCTGGCCGGCGGAGCCTTCATGGCACTTGCCCGTACCAGACGTGCTAACTAACACCTTGCCCCGCAGTGACCGCGTCCCATAGTGTTTGTCAAAGATACAAATTATGGAGTCGCGCGGCTGTGACAGGCCCTTATGTGCTGCAACCGGATCCCTTCGCCCCCGGATTGTCGACCTCGGTGACCGGGATCGACCAGAATGGCGAGCCCGTCGAAACCAGGGTGGTGACCGAAAAGCCGCTGACGCTGTACCTGAACCGGCAGGAAGTCGTCACCATGATGACGATCGGCGACCATCCGGATCTGCTGGCGGTCGGTTACCTGAAGAATCAGAACATGCTCGCCGATGACGATGTCATTACAGATATCGACTATGACGACGACCTCGACGTGGTGATCGTGCGCACCGAGCGCGAAACCAATTTTGAGGAAAAGCTCAAAAAGAAGGTGCGCACCTCCGGCTGCGCCCAGGGCACTGTGTTCGGCGACGTCATGGAAGGTTTCGAGACCGTGTCTCTGTCCGCGGACGCGCGCCTGAAGACGTCCTGGCTCTACAGTCTGACAAAGACCATCAACACCACCCCGTCCCTTTACCTGGAGGCCGGTGCGATCCATGGCTGCGTGCTGTGTCAGGAAGACCGGCCGCTGGTCTATATGGAAGATGTCGGCCGCCACAATGCGGTCGACAAGATCGCAGGCTGGATGGTGCTCAACGACATTACGGCGTCCGACAAGATCTTTTACACGACCGGCCGCCTGACCTCTGAAATGGTGATCAAGACCGTGATGATGGGCATACCGATTCTCGTTTCACGCTCGGGTTTCACCGCCTGGGGCGTCGATCTGGCCCGGCAGGCGGGCCTGACCCTGATCGGCCGCGCACGCGGTAAGCGCTTTGTCGCTCTGGCCGGCCAGGACCGCATCGAGTTCGACATGGACCCGCTGCATGCGGACGAGGAGCCGGACAAGATCCGTCGCAAGGGGAGCGTTTTCGCAGAATGATGGCAAGCCGACAAAACCTGACCAAAGACAAATTGCTCGGCTGCGTTCTGGCCGGTGGCCAGTCACGCCGGATGGGTGGCGGCGACAAGTCGCTCATGGATCTCGGCGGCAAGTCCATGCTGGACTTGATCCTGGCAAGACTCCGTCCGCAGATCACCGATATCGTTCTGAATGCCAACGGCGATCCTTCGCGCTTCAAGCGGTTTGCCCTGCCAGTGGTCGCGGACCCGGTCGGCGACTATGCCGGACCGCTGGCCGGCGTCCTTGCCGGGCTGAGCTATGCCGAACAACACAAGCCTGAGATCAGCCACGTGGTGTCGGTCGCGGGCGACACTCCCTTTTTTCCCACCGACCTTGTCCGCCGTCTTTCCGCTGCCGTGCCGACCGACAAGCCTGTGATTGCCCTGGCCTCTTCCTCGGAAAAGCTGCATCCCGTCTTCGGTTTGTGGCCGGTGGCCCTGCGCGCCGATCTTCATGACTGGCTGGCGTCGGGCAAGAGCGGCAAGGTGCTTGCCTTTGTCGACCGGCACAACAGCGTGGAAGTCGCTTTCAGCCTTGATCCGGCCACCGGGCTGGACCCTTTCTTCAACGCCAACCGGCCCGACGACCTGACAACCGTCCGCGACACCCTGAGCCAGCATATACAATGAAACCCACGCCTGTATTCGGTATCACCGGCTGGAAGAATTCCGGCAAAACCCAGCTTGTCACCAGTCTGGTGGCGGAATTCACCCGGCGAGGCTTCAAGGTCTCGACCGTCAAGCACGCCCACCACAATTTCGACATCGACAAACCGGGCGCCGACAGCTACCGGCACCGGGAGGCTGGCGCAATGGAGGTCGCGCTGGTGTCTGGACGCCGTTGGGCCTTGATGCACGAACTTAGGGACGAGAACGAGCCACCGCTGGAGGACATCCTCGCCCGCCTGGCCCCCTGCGACCTGATCCTGATCGAAGGCTACAAGCGGGAAAACCATCCGAAAATCGAGGCCCGGCGCTTAGAAACGCAGGACCGCGGCCCCCTCGCCCCGTCAGATCCGAACATTCTGGCGGTTGCCTCCGACCACGTGCTTCCCAACGAAACCTTGCCGGTTTTCGACCTCAACGACGTTCCGGCCATGGCTGATTTCATTCAGTCGCGCCTGGACCTTGAAAGGCGTGTGGCATGACCGGAAAGCGTCTCCTGGACGACTGTTTTCTGCATGACCGGGACCGTCTGCGCCACCACGAGGCTCTCGAAATCCTCAGGTCGCGCCTGAGCGCCGTCGCCAAGAGCGAAACCGTCCCCTTGGAAGCGTGCCTGGAACGCGTGCTGGCCGAAGATGTGATGGCGCCGCGCAATGTGCCACTGGCCGACAATTCCGCCGTCGACGGCTATGCCTTTCGCCATGCCGATTTTGACGAGGCCGGCGGCTTCTTCCGCCTTGAGCAGCGCATTGCGGCGGGCCATGCCACAGACGCCACGCTGGCGCCCTGGGGCGCGGCCCGGATTTTCACCGGCGCCGTCATGCCGCCGGGTGCCGACACGGTCGCGATGCAGGAAGACTGCGAGCCCCATGACCAGGACGGTCAGAAGTTCGTCATCGTGCCTCAGGGTCTGAAAAAAGGCGCCAATTGCCGGCTTGCCGGGGAAGATGTCGCGGAAGGCACCACCATTTTGAGTGCTGGCCAGCGCCTGCGCCCTCAGGACATTGCAGCGATCGCCTCAACCGGCCAGGCCGAGGTCAGTGTCTATCGCAAGCTGAACGTGGCGCTCGTCTCCACGGGAGATGAATTGCGCCGTCCGGGCAACCTGATCACCGTCGGCGATGTTTACGATTCCAACCATTTCCTGCTCAAAGGCCTGTGCGACACGCTTGCGCTGGAGGTCACCGATCTCGGCATCCTCAAGGATGACCCAGGTCTGGTGGAAGCCACCTTGACCAAGGCCGCAAAAGACCATGACGTCATCCTGACGACCGGCGGCGCCAGCCGCGGCGAAGAGGATCACATGCTGACCGCGCTGGACAGGCTGGGCACGCGGCACATGTGGCAGCTGGCGATCAAGCCCGGCCGGCCAATGATGTTCGGCACCATCGGCGACTGTGTCTTCCTGGGCCTGCCCGGCAACCCGGTCGCCGCCATGGTCTGTTTCCTGCTCTATGCGCGTCCGGTGATGAGCGTGCTCGGCGGCGGCGCGTTTCTGGAACCACAGGCGTTCAAGGTTCCGGCTGCATTCGAGGTGGCGAAAAAGAAACCCGACCGGCGGGAGTTTTACCGCGCCTCCCTGCGGCAGGGCGCCGACGGTACACCCGCCGCGCATAAATTCGCACGCGACGGGTCCGGCCTAATCACCGGATTGCGGGAGGCAGACGGACTTGTCGAAATCCCAGAAGACGTCACCGCTGTGAAGCGGGGCGATCTGGTGACCTTCCTGCCCTTTTCCGGCTTCGGCATTCGCTGACCCGGCGGCCGTCCCGCCGGGCCAATGCCTGTTCCCCCACAGACCCTAGTAGGCGTAGGGGAAGGCCGCGGGCACGAAGCGATAGCCTTCACCGTCCCTGGCAACCCGGCCAAGGCCCGGGAACGGGATATGCGCGCCGGCAAAGAACAGTTTGTCGCTGGCAGCCCGGTCGAGGAAGCTCTTGCGGGTCGTCGCAGCCTGCGCCGTATCGATATCGAAGCCGATGCCCCAGTCAGGCCGGTCGAACTGATAGGCGGCCATGTGCAGGATATCGCCGGCAATGGCCAGGGTCTCGCCGTTGCTGTCGAAGAGATAGCCGGTGTGCCCCGGCGTGTGTCCGGGCAACGCCAGGGGGCGGACGCCCGGCACGATCTCCTCTTCGCCGGAAAACAGCGTCTGATTGCCCTGATAGGCTTCCGCGGCACGGCGCGCGCCCAGGTAGAACGGTTTGAACTGGTCCGGGGCGGCATTCATTGCGGCATCGTCATACCAGAAGGCGTTGTCGACCTCCGGCAGAATCAGTTCCGCATTGGCGAAGACCCGCTTGCCCTCGCCATCGACCACGCCGAACAAATGATCCGGATGCATGTGGGTGATCAGGATGGCATCGACCTGATCCGGCGAGACGCCCGCGGCTTCCAGGGCGCCGGGCAATTTGCCCATGGTTGGGCCCATGGCATTGGAAGTGCCCGCATCCACCAGGATCAGCCGCTCGCCGGTATTGACCAGAAAGGCATTGACGGGAATGCGCAGGGCGTTGCCCTCGATCATGGATTTGTCGCGCAGGCGCTGGCCCTCGGCCTCGTCATAGCCAATGACGACTTCGGGTGTGAGATCGAGATAGCCGTCGAGCAGAGCTGTGATTTCGAAATCGCCGACCTTGTAGCGCAATGCGCCCGCGAACGGCGCGCCCGCCAAGGGAGCCGCGGCCTGTGCCGGCGCTGCGATCAGCGAAACACCGCCGGCTGCGGCCACCGCGCCAGCGCCGGCAACGGCGCCGAGAAGGGATCGTCTGGAGACGGAAAAGTCGGATTTGGTCATGAAAAGCCTCCCGGCTTGAACTGAAGTGAAGCAATTTGAGAAAGCCCGGTCCGAAGGGATCCGGCGGGCTGCCCTAAAAGTGTTTCATTCAAAAAAATTTTGAAGAGGAGGCTGGCTTATAAAACTCATTAGCCTTGCTTATATATAGGCGCCATCTCCGTCCTCATTGCCAAGACAGGTAGCTCATGGACAAGCTCAGCGCACTCGCCGGTTTCGTTCAATCCGTCAATCTCGGCAGCTTTTCCGCTGCCGCCAAGCATCTCGGCGTGTCGCAGCCCGCAATCAGCCAGCAGGTTCGCGGCCTTGAGGACGATCTGGGCACCCGTCTCCTGAACCGCACCACACGGCAATTGAAGCTGACGGAGGCAGGCGAGCGCTACTATGTGTACGCCCGCGACGTTCTGGAGCGACTGGCGGAAGCCGACAGGTCCGTCCAGAGCGAAGAAGCGCAGATGACCGGGCCCCTCAACGTCGGCCTGCCGCTCGGCTTTGCCGAAACGGTCCTGTCCGATTTTCTGATCCGCTTCAAGAAGGAGCATCCCAACATCCTGCTCGAAATCTCGCTGTCCGATCAGTTCGTGGATGTTATTCAGGAGCGTCTCGATGTCGCCATCCGCATGGGCGAGATCAAGGACGACCGCCTGATCGTACGCCAGCTGGGCCATGCGAGGCGGTGTCTCGTCGCCTCGCCGGATTATCTGAACCGGCGCGGCCGGCCGCAGCATCCCGACGACCTCACCGAGCACGACTATCTGCTTTATCGGAACATCTCGACGGGTGATTGCGTGCCCTTCTTCGGGGCGGCCGGTGAGCAGCTTTCGATCCGGATCAACCCCACCATGATCGTCAACAATTCCGCGACACTGCGCCAGGCAGCACTCGCCGGACTTGGCATCACCCTGTCGAACCGCTGGCTGATAGACCCCTATCTGAAATCCGGAGAGCTTGAGCAGGTACTGCCGGACTGGCAGTACCCGCATCACCCGGTCCACGCGGTCTATCCGTCCAACCGCTTCATTCCGCTCAAGGTCCGGCGTTTTGTTGACGCCCTGCATGCTTTCTTTGAACAGGAAGGCGCGTTTTACGCGGACTGATTACCCGCGATAAAGGACGTCAGACGACGTCAAACTTCCTCTTCCTCGACGATCCAGGGCTCGTTCACCGCGTCCGTCTGCCAGGCCTGCCAGGCTTCCGTTCCGGTCATTGCTTCGTGATAGCGCCGTACGACCGGATCGTCCGAAAGCCGATAGGTGGCAAAGCGGCTGACCACAGGCGCGTACATTGCGTCGGCAATGGTGAAGTCCCCGAACAGGAACGGGCCACCGGATTTTTCCAGGCATTCGCTCCAGATGGCAACGATCCGGGCCACATCTTTTCTGACCGCTTTACTGACATCGAGCTTGTCCGAACGGCGCCGCATGTTCATCGGGCAGGCGCTGCGCAGCGCGGCGAAGCCGGAATGCATTTCCGCGGAAATGGCCCGGGCAAAGGCACGCGTTTCCGTGGCAACCGGCCACAGACCCGCTTCAGGGTGACGTTCGGCGGCATATTCCAGAATGGCCAGGCTGTCCCAGACAGTCAGATCGCCGTCCTTGAGAACAGGCACCTTCATGCTTGGCGAGAAAGCCGCGAAATCCGGGTTGCCGTTCTTGAAATCGAACGGCACGAGATGTTCCCGGAAGGCAATCTGCTTGTGTCGCAGGGCGATCCATGGCCGGAACGACCAGGACGAATAGTTCTTGTTGCCGATGAAGAGATCGAAGTCGGGCACGACAGGCTCCTTTTCCCATGGTCCGGCAGGCAGGCCGTCTGCCGGGCTGAATTATCTAAGGCGTCGCTCTCGCTGCAACAAATTCAACTATTTCATCAAAATCATAAGCTGCGTGAATATCCGGGCGGAACATTCCGACGTGGAAGACCTTCATTCCAAACATCGCCGTTTCCCCGACGACACCTGTCAAAAAGTGAAAATTGGGCCAAATCCCCCTGTGTTTTTTTCGGAGTCCTGCTTGAAATTTAAAGCGAAGTGTATGGAATAGGGCCTTCGGGCAAAAAGGCGGGAAGAACCTGCCTGCGTCGCGAAGAATAATATTAGGGGAACTAAATAATGCGTGTTTTGCGTATGGCTGCGGCCGCTGTTGCAGTTCTGGCTGCTGTGGGTGGCGCTGAGGCGAAAGACTGGTCCAAGGTGCGCATCGGCACCGAAGGTGCTTATCCTCCGTTCAACTCCCTGACCGCCGACGGTCAGCTGGTCGGGTTCGACATCGACATTGCCAATGCTCTTTGTGAAGAGATGAAGGTCGAGTGCGAATTCGTCACCCAGGACTGGGATGGCATGATCCCGGCGCTGCAGGCTGGCAAGTTCGACGCCGTGATCGCGTCCATGTCGATCACTGAAGAGCGCCTTCAGAAGGTCGACTTCACCAACAAGTATTACAACACCCCGCCGGCAATCGCCGTGCCGAAGGATTCCGCCCTCACCGGCACGTCCGACGAAGACCTGAAGGGTATCAAGCTTGGAGCCCAGTCCTCCACGACCCACTCCAACTACGCCGAAGAAAAGCTTCCGTCCGCTGAGCTGGTTCTCTATGGCACCCCGGACGAGTACAAGCTTGATATCACTTCCGGCCGCGTCAACGCCGTCATCGACGACGTCGTCGTGCTGTCCGACTGGCTGGCAACCGAAGATGGCGCCTGCTGCAAGCTGCTCGGCACGCTGACCCCGGATCCGGTCATCAACGGCGAAGGCGCCGGCATTGCGATCCGCAAGGATGATGGTGAACTGAAAGAAATGTTCAACAAGGCCATCGAAGGCATCCTGGCGAACGGCAAGTACAAGGAAATCAACGACAAGTACTTCACGTTTGACGTTTACGGCGGCTGATCGAGCTGCTGCTTGACAATGCAACCGGCGCGGCGCGTTCTGCGCGCCGCGCCATGCCGCAGGGAAAAATCCCGCGGTACGGCCGGAGGGGCGGCCGGATAACAACAACAAGAACGAAAGAAGCGCCGGCTTATGAATGAAGCTTTGACGCTATTGTCCTTTGGGGACCAGGGCTGGGGCGATACGATTGCGCTCGGTGTCCTGGTAACGGTTTCACTGGCAATCGCCACCTTGCCGTTCGGACTGGTTCTCGGGTTTCTGATCGCACTTGCAAAAAAGTCGTCGGAACCGAGCCTGAAACTCGCGGCCAATATCTACACAACGGTTTTCCGGGGCCTCCCGGAGCTGCTCACTCTGTTTCTGGTCTATTTCGGTGTCCAGATCGGCATCCAGCAGGGACTGAAGCTGATCGGGGTCGAAACCTATGTCGAGGTGAATTCCTTCGTCGCGGGTATGGTTGCCCTTTCGTTGGTGTTCTCCTCCTACGCATCCGAGGCCTTTCTGTCCGCCTTCCGGGGCATCCCTCAGGGACAGTATGAAGGCGGCCATGCGCTTGGTCTGTCACGCTACCAGACCATGTCGCTGGTCATCTTGCCGCAACTCATTCGATTAGCGCTGCCGGCCCTCGGCAATCTTTGGCTGATCCTGCTCAAGGAAACTTCCCTTGTATCTGTGATCGGCCTTGCCGATCTCGTAAGGGAATCGGGAATTGCAGCGCGTGTCACCAAGGAACCCTTCATGTTCTTCGGCATCGCCTGCCTGATCTACCTGGTGCTGGCGATGATCTCGTCCACCGGCCTTGCCCGGATTGAGCGCTGGACCAAAAGGGGAGAAGGCGCAAGATGATCGCTGCCAATCCCGTAACAGGCCTGCAACGCCCGCCGGCACCACCGCGCCGCTGGACCAACACCCGGATCTTCGGTCATGTGCTGATGGCTCTCTGGATCCTGTCCGGAGCGTCCCTTGTCTATTATTTGGGCAGCAACGTCGCCAGCCCGTTTGTCCTGAAGTACTGGCCAAACTATCTCAGCGGCTTCATCGTCACGCTGCAGATTGTCAGCGTGTCCCTGTTGCTCGGCGCGCTCCTGAGCCTGCCGATAGCCGCGGCGCGGGCCTCCAAGTGGAAGATCTTTTCGGCTCCGGCCTATGCCTATGTCTATTTCTTCCGCGGCACGCCGCTGCTGGCCCAAACCTTCCTGATCTATTACGGCGCGGGCTCGTTCCGGCCGGAGCTCGAAGCCGTCGGACTTTGGGGCTTCTTCCAGGAAGCCTGGTATTGCGTAATATTTGCGTTTTCGATGAACACCGCCGCCTACCAGGCGGAGATCCTGCGCGGTGCTATCCAGAATGTCCCCAAGGGCCAATGGGAAGGCGCCGCGGCCCTGGGCATCAGCAAACCTGTCGCCTTTTTCAAGATCATCCTGCCGCAGGCCCTGATGGTTGCGCTGCGCCCCTATGGCAATGAGATCATTTTGATGATCAAGGGCTCCGCAATTGCCTCTATCGTGACGATCTACGATCTCATGGGCGAAACCAGGCGCGCCTATTCACGCTCCTATGACTTCCAGGCCTATATCTGGGCAGCGGTTACGTATCTCATGATCGTGGAAATCCTGCGCCGGGTCTGGGACAAGTTCGAGGCCCGCCTCACCCGCCATCTGAAACGGTGATCCGTCACCGTTTCTCTCGCCTTTGCCCGCACCGTTCAACCGGATGATCCGTCATGTCCAAAGCACCGCCGGCCGCTCCCGGCCTTCATCTCGACAGCCTGTTGGCCCATGGCGGTGGCGGATTTGATGCCGCCACCGGCGCGGTTGTTCCTCCGATCCCGACGGCAACAACTTTTGTCCGGGATGAGAACTACGCGCCGGTCAGCGCGGACCACATCTACAGCCGTGACGACAACGCGCTGTTCAAAAAAACGGAAGGCCTGATAGCCGCGCTCGAAGGCGGCGCCGACAGCCGGCTGTTTTCCTCCGGCATGGCCGCCGTCGCAGCCGTTGCCCGCAGTGTCCCCCCCGGCGGCACCCTGCTCGTCCAGTCCGGCATTTACTGGGGCACGACCTTGTTCCTGCGCAAGCTCTGCGCCCGCAACAAGGTTGCCCTTATCGAGGCCGATGCCTGCGACCGGCAGGCCTTCCTGGACGAGATCTCCGTGACCCGCCCCGACCTCGTCTGGCTGGAAGTGCCCAGCAACCCCTTCCTGAA
Source organism: Roseibium sediminicola (assembly GCF_023156505.1). Classification (GTDB taxonomy): domain Bacteria; phylum Pseudomonadota; class Alphaproteobacteria; order Rhizobiales; family Stappiaceae; genus Roseibium; species Roseibium sediminicola. Next base: position 230,590 of record NZ_JALNMJ010000004.1, read on the forward strand.
GGTTGCGGATATCAAGAGCATCGCGGCCCAGTGCAAACAGGCGGGATCCGTTCTTGCGGTCGATGCGACGGCGGCGACACCGCTGATTCTGAAACCGCTCGCGCTCGGGGCGGATCTGGTGATGCATTCGGCGACCAAGGCGCTCAACGGCCATTCGGATCTACTTGGCGGCGTGGTGACCACCCCAGACGCTGCAAGCGATGCTTGGCGCTTCATAACAGAAGAACGCAAGCTTGCGGGCGCGGTACTCGGCTCCTTCGAAACCTGGCTGCTGCTGCGGGGGCTCCGGACGCTGGCACTGCGCGTGGAACGCATGAATGCCAATGCCATGGCCGTCGCGACGTTTCTGGCAACGCATCCGAAGGTCGATGCGGTTCTTTATCCCGGACTTGCCGGTCATCCGCAGCATGAGCTCGCCAAATCGCAGATGCAGGGTGGTTTCGGCTCCCTCCTGTCCGTTCTGGTCAAGGGCGGCAAGGACGACGCCCTCAAGGTCGCCGGCGCGCTGGATCTGTTCCAGCGGGCAACTTCCCTGGGGGGCACGGAGAGCCTGGTTGAACACCGCTTCACCATTGAGGGCGAAGGCTCGGGCATTCCGGAAAACCTGCTCCGGCTTTCAATCGGCATCGAGCATGGCAACGACCTGCTGTCGGATCTCGACCAGGCCCTGGCCGGGATTTAAAGCATTTCGAGAATGGTTTGAAACAAGCATTGCCGACTTTTGCGTTCGAGGCAGAGCCGAGAGGCAGCTAAAGTCGGCTCAGACTTTTCACGAAATGCTATGGTCGGCCGCAACAAAAACCGGATTTCTCTGGGCTTCAGACCGATGACAAGCCCACAACTTGTCATGCCGGACAAGTGTAGCGTCGCTGCACGCTGATCCGAAACCCAGCATTTCAGCGTGAGCGAAAGCGAACACAGAGCCACTTAACTACCAGAATGAATTGATAAAAACGCGCTTTTGGCGCGAATAGTGCGCAGGGTTCCGGATCTGGCCATGCAGCTGCACCGCAGACCGTCCGAAATGACGGCCTGTCAATAAAAAAGCCCCGGATGTATCCGGGGCTTTCGTTGTTCCAAAAACCTCAGTCGGCCAGCGGTACCTTTGGCACCAGGCTTTTCTTCGGGGTCCCCCCCTTGCCCGGCGAGGACTTGGTGTCTTTTGGCGCCGCGGTCGCCTTCGCGGCCGGCTTGCGCTTGCGCTTCGGTTTCGGCTTGGCGTCCGTCTTGGCCTTTGGCTTCGGCGGGGTGGCGCGTTCCTCGATGCTTTCAAGCAACAGGCCCTTGCCGTCCTCGGAGACCGACACCTTGACCATGCCGCCCTTCTTGAGCTTGCCGAACAGCACCTCGTCGGCGAGCGGCCGCTTGATGTGTTCCTGGATGATCCGGCCAAGTGGCCGGGCGCCCATCTGGCTGTCATAACCCTTGTCGGCCAGCCATTTGACGGCGTCCTCGGTCAGCTCGAAGGTCACGCCGCGGTCGGCCAGCTGGACTTCCAGCTGCATGACGAATTTCTCGACCACCTTGTAGACGACTTCCATCGGCAGATTGCCGAACGGAATGATCGCGTCGAGGCGGTTGCGGAATTCAGGCGTAAACAGCTTGTTGATCGCTTCGGCGTCGTCGCCCTCCCGCTTCACCCGGTTGAAACCGACCGGCATCTTCGCCATATCGGCCGCGCCCGCGTTGGTCGTCATGATCAGGATGACATTGCGGAAATCGACCTGCTTGCCGTTGTGATCCGTCAGCTTGCCGTGGTCCATCACCTGCAACAGGATGTTGAACAGGTCCGGATGGGCCTTTTCGATCTCGTCCAGCAGCAGTACGCAATGCGGATGCTGGTCGATGCCGTCTGTAAGCAAACCGCCCTGATCGAAGCCGACATAACCCGGAGGCGCGCCGATCAGGCGGGACACGGTGTGCCGCTCCATATATTCCGACATGTCGAAACGGATCAGCTCGACCCCGAGCGACGACGCCAATTGGCGCGCCACTTCGGTCTTGCCGACACCGGTCGGACCAGAGAACAGGTAGCTGCCGATCGGCTTGTCTGGCTCCCGCAGACCCGCACGGGCCAGCTTGATCGCCGAGGCCAGCGTACCGATGGCCTCATCCTGCCCGTAGACCACCCGCTTCAGGTCGGTACCGAGATTTTCCAGAACCTCAGCATCGTCCTTGGAGACGGACTTGGGCGGGATTCGAGCCATGGTGGCGATTGTGTTCTCGATTTCCTTGACGCCGATGGTCTTGCGGCGGCGCGCTTCCGGCACCAGCATCTGCGAAGCACCGGTCTCGTCGAGCACGTCGATCGCCTTGTCCGGCAGCTTGCGGTCGGAAATGTATTTCGCCGACAACTCCACCGCGGTCTTGATGGCTTCCTGCGTGTAGCGGACCTTGTGGAAGTCCTCGAAATAGGGCTTCAGGCCTTTCAGGATATCGATGGCATCCGGAATGGACGGTTCGTTGACGTCGATCTTCTGGAACCGGCGCACCAGAGCCCGGTCTTTTTCGAAGAACTGGCGGTATTCCTTGTAGGTGGTCGAACCGATGCAGCGGATCGCGCCCGAGGCCAGCGCCGGCTTCAGCAGGTTGGAGGCATCCATGGCCCCGCCCGAGGTCGCGCCGGCACCGATCACCGTATGGATCTCGTCGATGAACATCACCGCGCCAGGATAGTCCTCGACCTCCTTGACCACCTGCTTCAGGCGTTCCTCGAAATCGCCGCGATAGCGCGTACCGGCGAGCAGCGAGCCCATGTCGAGCGAGAAGATGGTGGCGTCCTTCAGGACATCCGGCACGTCGCCATTGACGATGCGGTGGGCGAGGCCCTCCGCGATCGCGGTCTTGCCGACGCCGGGATCACCGACGAACAGCGGATTGTTCTTCGAGCGGCGGCACAGGATCTGAATGGTGCGCTGGATCTCGCTGTCGCGACCGATCAGCGGGTCGATCTTGCCCTTCTCGGCCTTCTCGTTGAGATTGACGCAATAGGCTTCGAGGGCGTCGGTCTTCTGATTGGACTTCTTGTCGGTTTCCGCACCGGGCAGCACGTCTTCCTCGTCCGCGCCTTCGACCGGGCGGGCCTCCGACATGCCGGGGCGCTTGGCGATCCCGTGCGAGATGTAATTGACCGCGTCGTATCGGGTCATGTCCTGGTCCTGCAGGAAATAGGCCGCATGACTCTCGCGTTCGGCGAAGATCGCAACCAGCACGTTGGCGCCGGTCACTTCTTCCCGGCCCGAGGACTGAACGTGGATGACGGCGCGCTGGATAACACGCTGGAACCCGGCGGTCGGCTTGGAATCCTCGTCGCTGTCGGTAACCAGGTTGTCCAGCTCCGTCTCGATATATTCGATCAGGTTGCGGCGGATCGTGTCCAGATCCACGTTGCAGGCCCGCATGACTGCCGCGGCATCCTGGTCGTCCAGAAGCGCCAGCAGAAGATGCTCAAGCGTGGCGTATTCCTGCTGCCGCTCATTGGCGAAAGCCAGAGCCTGGTGCAGGGCTTTTTCAAGACTGCGTGAGAAGGAAGGCACGTGAATTGTTCCTCACTTTTTTTCCATGACGCATTGCAACGGATGCTGGTGCTTGCGCGCAAAATCCATCACCTGGGTGACTTTTGTCTCCGCGACTTCGTAGGAGAATATCCCGCACTCCCCGACGCCGTGATGGTGAACATGAAGCATAATGCGGGTCGCCTCTTCCCGGTTCTTTTGGAAGAAGTTCTCCACAACATGAATGACGAACTCCATGGGCGTGTAGTCGTCATTGAGCAGCAGCACACGATAGAGATTGGGCCGCTTGGTAACTGTTTTTGTTCGGGTGACAACAACCGTTCCGGCGTCACCACCGTCATTGTCATAATCAGAGCCCGCCGACATTGCCGTTTCTATTGCCTCAATCACTCCGGCCATCACCAAGTTCCGAATTCCGATCAGGCTGGCACGGGCAACTGGTCCGGAACTTTCCGGAACCTCGGTCCCTGCCGCTGACTGATCCGCTTCATTCGGTAATCCTGCCGCGCCAGCCGCGCTCGCGCAATGGTCGATTTCATCAACATTCGGATAAGTGGCGGACTTGTATCCGCCGCTCAACCGTTAAAGCTGAATGTAGGTTTCCTGAAAGCGATTAAAAGATGGGGAGCTATGGCCGTTCGCCCTGCGCTCGCACGGCGATGAAAGGTCGTGCTAACCTTTCGGGTAAATCTGTGCATATAAAAAAAACCCGGCTCCTGCGAGCCGGGTTCTTATCCTGAACCGTCCGGTGACGGTGGGCGGCAGCGATTACTTCGCCATTTTGCCCAGAACGCCTTCGTACGGCTTGTAAACGTCTTTGGACATGTCGGTGACCATTTCGCCCAGCTTGGTCATTTCGCCGACAAAACCTTCATAAGCGGTTTTGACATAGTCGGCCTGAGCTTCAAAAGCCTTGTCCAGAGACTTGGAAGCAACCAGCTTCTCAACAGCCGCAGTGCCTTCCTCGAAAGACTTCTTCTGATAGTCTGCCATCTCGGCGGCGATCGCCTGGAAACCCTTGCTGACGGTACCGAAAGAATCCATGGCCATATCCATGTTGTCTTTGCTCATCTTCTGGATTTCATCAAAGTTGTTCATCATTTCACTGCCCTCATCCGGCGGCCCGGCTTCACGATCTCAGTCTTGGGAGTAGAGATAGAACCCGGCGCGCTTGTCGCGTTACCTAACGAGATTTCTTCGTAATGCACTGCACAAAAAGTGTCAAGGTGATTTTGCAGCGCAAAAACAACCTGAACGCGAGTAACCTCACCCTTTCAAAACGAATGGTGTGTGCCTTTCGCCATTCCCATGGACAAAAACTCTCAATGCGAAACACTTTCGTCACAATGTGAAAAACAAATCTCTCAGCCCGCCAGACCGCAACTAATCACGACTCAAAACAACAAACATAGTAGAATAAAGACAAAATTAACCAATAAATCGTGGAAAATTCGTGTTTTTACTTAAAACAAAAACAATGAATACGTCAATGACATATTAACCTGCCATTAACTCTAACAAAAATCTATATTTTTAAGTGGTTTTTATGTCGATCATTTACACATTCGTAACCGTGATTCCATCAAATAACCCATAGAGCGACGGGGCGGCGGTTTGAATCGCACGGGGGTTGGATCCAATCCGCACCGCCCTGAACACGAACCGCGTAACCCGGAATGGGAAGTTATTGTGTTTGGGATGCGTATTTTTCGCAATGCACGGGCCATCACCCGCACCGCAAGGATTCTGACCCTCGGCGTTCTGATGTTGAGCGTTCCGGCGACGGCCATGGCCAACCCGAAATATGCCGGCATCGTCATCGACGCCAAGACCGGCAAGACGCTGTATTCGTCTTCCGCAGACAGTTACCGTTACCCGGCCTCGCTCACCAAGATCATGACCCTTTATCTGGTCTTTGAAGAGCTCGAAGCCGGGCGCCTGTCGCTGAACTCCAACCTTACCGTTTCCAAATACGCGTCCGGCCGGCCGCCGTCGAAACTCGGCCTGAAGCCCGGCAGCACCATCAAGGTGAAGGACGCGATCCTGGCTCTGGTGACCAAGTCCGCAAACGATGTCGCCACCGTCGTCGCGGAGAATGTCGGCGGCTCGGAAAAGAAATTCGCCGAGCGCATGACACGCACTGCTCGCCAGATCGGCATGTCCAAGACAACCTTCCGCAATCCGCACGGCCTGCCCGATAACGGCCAGCGCACCACGGCGCGCGATATGGCGACACTTGGCATCGCCATTCAGGAACGCTTTCCCCAGTATTACGGCTATTTCAAAACCCGTGCCTACAAGTACAAGGGCCGCACCTACGGCAACCACAACAAGCTGCTCGGCCGGGTCAGGGGCGTCGACGGCATCAAGACAGGTTACATCCGGGCTTCGGGCTTCAACCTGGTCACCTCCGTCAATACCGGCGGCCGCCAGATTGTTGCCGTCGTCATGGGTGGCCGGACAGGTGCCTCGCGCAATGCGCAGATGACCAAGCTCATTGGCCGGTACCTTCCCAAAGCCAGCCGAGGCCGCAAGTCGGCCCCCTTGATCGCGCAGCAGACCGTCAAGCCGACCCATGTCGCGGTTGCGCTCAAGAACCCGCCCCTGCCGACGGCGAAACCCGGCAGCGAACCTGAACAGGCTGCCGGAACACCGATGGTCCTGGCCTTTGCCGCCAATGGCAGCGAGGCTCCGATCCCCATGCCGGCTCCGAGCACCGCGCCGTCCACAGCGGCCGCCCAGGTGCCTGTTACATCGCAGGCTCAGGTCGCAATGGCCGCAGCGGCTCCGGTCCCGGGTTTCGGCGAAGACGTGCCGTTGCCGCCCAAGGCAATCAAGCGCCGCTTTGACACCACTTTCGCTGTGGCCACCGCTTTGCCGCCGATCCCGCCGGAAAGCCCGGATGCGGCGCTGACCACCAATTCGATGTCCAAGACAGCGCTGATCCAGGCGGCACAATCCGTGCGCACCGGTCTGAAGCCTGAAGAAACGCCCCCGTCGCAGCCCCTGCTGCCCCGCAGTGTCAAGGTCGAGACCATCTCGCTCGCCGCCACGCCCGTGGAAACCGTCCCGGCGGAAACCGCCATGGCCAAGGCAGAGCAGGAAAGCGAAACCGAAAGCGACACCGTGACGGTCGCCACCAGCGACAGCGCGGAAGCGGAACCAGGCTGGCAGGTTCAGATCGCGGCCACCGAAACGGAAGGCCAGGCGATCACCATGCTGAAAACAGCCAAGGAAAAAACCGGCTCGGCCCTGCGCGGCCGCGTCCCCTACACCGAACCGGTCGAATCCGGCGGGCAGACCCTTTACCGGGCGCGCTTTGTCGGCTTCGACACCAAGACTGCGGCGTGGAACGCCTGCAAATCCCTAAAAAAGGCAAAATACGCCTGCTTCGCCATCTACCAGTAACCGCGTAACGGATGCCGTCAATGTCTTCTGAGAAGCGTGTCTTTAGCCTCGTTGATTTTCGCCGCGAGGAAACCGGAGCCTCCCTGGTCGGGATGAACCCGCAACATAAGCCGGCGGTGCGCGGCTCGAATTTCCGCGTCCCCGGCATCGGGCGCAAGCCCCAGGATCTGGTAGGCCTCCTCATCTGTCATGGGGCCCGAGCCAGGCGCGCTTCCCTGCCGCTCTGCTCCATCCGGCTCGAAGTGTTCACGCCAGCCGGCAAGCCTGCGGTCGAGATAAGCTTCGACTAACTGCCGGCTCTGAGCGTCCTGGGCGGTTTCCCGCCAGAATGCTTCCAATTCCGTTTCGTTCAAGTCATCCAGCCTGCGGCTTTGAAAGCCGCCGGCGAGCACAGTTCCAGACATCACTCCGGTGTCGTGGTCCAATTCCATTTCGACCATTGCCGTCCGGACGCGGGACCGCTGGCCGGAGGCCTTTTTCGGGTTGTAACCACCGGTCAGACCGCTAAGGCTGCCGAAGCCCAGGACACCAAGTCCCAGCCCCAGAAGCGGTATCCCGAGTACAATCCTCCCGGTGAGCATGAAAACCGCCGCCAGCGCAATCAGGAACCAGCCCGCAAGCGTTTGTACGGTTCCGGCGAGAGCCGCCGGGTTCGCCGTCACGAAGCGGTTGCCCAGAAGAACGAGCGCCGCGAGCAGGACCAGGCCGATAAGCAGATAAATCATCTGTCAGGTATATCCTGACAGACGGGATGGAGCGCTATTGGATTCATACTTCTATTTCTCCCTGTCCAGTTGGATCTTCTCGCTAATGTAGATGCCGGCCCGGGCGTTTCAAATCGTTCATGACCGCGCGCCCTAGCGCCCTCAGGCGCTCAGCGCATCGCCGTCTCCGTACCGAGGTTTTTCAGGACAAAAACGAAGGCAACCGCGTTGATACATAGCAGCAAGGCGATGGGAATGACCTCATCCTGCATCTGCGCAAGTACGCCCAGCAGCGCCGCGACCGCGGTTCCGAGCACGCCGGACGCAAAGCGGCTGGTGGCGACAAAATATTCCCGATTCTCGTCCGAACCAATTTCACCGAGATAGACCGCCAGTGCCACTGTCGCGATCTGAGCCGCCAATGCCATGAGGATCAACACCGGGAGATAGAGCATCAGCTCCGGCTTCGGCAAAGCCAGATCGTTGAACAGCGCGACTGCAGCCGCAATCATGGCCACGAATACAGCTGTCGCGAGGTTTGCCCCGACCGACTTTCCAGTCATCCGATAGATCGCCGGGCCGCTCAGAAGCGCGCCAACGCTCATGGCGATGACGAAGCCCGCATAGGCCCCGGGCCGCTCCTTGTGCAGGCTGGCCGCGTGAATGGCGTAAAACGGCATTGCTTGCGTCACGGAAAGAAGAAGCAGCCGCGCCGTCAGATAATTCCGGAACCAGTCATCCTGCCAGCACTGTCGAAAATCATGCAACGCGGCACGCGGTCCCTGCTTGCCTGGTTCTTGAGCCGATTTGCCCTTAGGCGCAGCCCGCACGGGTTCGGACACCGGCAGGAGCAGCAGAGCAGCCGGAACAGCCACAAGCAGTGCCAGCCAGGCAAGCGCCATATGGCTGTCGAGCGGGTCCTTGTCCTTGAACAGGTGATAGGCGGCCAAAGCGATCAGCATCGCGGCACAGGCGCTCAGTATCCCTTCCAGATTGAGGAGATGCCCCCGGCTTTCCTTGTCGAACAGGCTGGGAAGCATGGCTGTATAGGCCAGGTTTCCAATGCCTCGCCCGATCCCGATGGCGATTGTTGCCAGAATGAGGCACACAACGGTCAGGACAGGAAGACTGGCGTAGATGGCCGCAATGGCAATCAGGAGTCCCCCAGCAATGCCGCCGATGCCGGCAATCGCAAAGGTCTTTCGCTGTTGCGCCCCGGAGACAAGAGGAGCGGACAGCAATTCAGACAGGCGCGCGGAGACGGTGAACAACGGCACGACAACGGCGGCCAGAAAGACCGGAGCTCCCGCAGCCACGCAGATGAACGGCAGAAACACCTTGGGCGGCGCCAACCGGCGCTTCAGTGCATAAAATAATCCCTGTACCAGGATGAGGCGCCAATTGCGGCGGGAGCTCCAACTGTCCATAGCTCATCTAGGGGGGATTTGCCGTTGGTTACAATGGGAATTCGCAAACAATCCAACGACTTGAACAAAAGGTCCCGCCCCTCAACCGCCCGGCGGCAACTGGCTCAGCAGCAATGTCGCCCCGCGCCCACCCTGGCGTTCCAGTTGCTGCAAGGCCGGGCGGCCGCCGCTCGCGAACACGGCAACGGCCTTCAGCAAGTCGGCAAGCTGCTGCGCCGCCCCCGCATCAAAGCGGCAAAACGCGCCGTTTGTAAGCCTGGCAATCTCCCGGAAGGCGCGCTCGGCAACGCCGTCCCGTCCTTCCTGAAACAAAAACACCGGCACACCGAGCATGCCGAGCTGACCGGCCTTGTCGCACAGGACATCGACATTTTCTTCCATGCAGTCACCGACATAGACCAGCGCGGCGATCTTGTCGTCGCTGGCCGCTTTCAGGGCCGCGGTCAACACCTTGCCGATCTGCGTGCGCCCGCCCTGGCAGGAAATCCGGCTCATCACAGCCGCCAGCTCCTGGCCGTCCTTGAACCAGCGCGAGGCCCTGCATTCGCCAAATCCGCGGAAATAGACCAGTTTGATTTCAAGGCCTGAGATCTGACCGGCCTCCCGGAACATTTCCGCCTGGATGTGGCAGGCCTGGTCCCAGGTGGGCTGGCGGCTCATGGTCGCATCGAGAGCAAACACCAGACGACCGCTGCGGCCCGGATCCGGTGGGGTTTCCCTGGCCTTCTGCAAAAACGCGGCAACATCCGCAGCAGCCGACGGCGGCCTGCTGTCCGCCTCCTGGCGCACAAGCGGGTCGCCTTCTCGTTTGCCGGTTTTCGCCGTCACGGCCGGATCCTCCTGACAGGTGCTGCGATTCAAAGTGGGACCCGAATTCCGCTTTGGCAAGCTTGCCGTGTCAAACGCCCCCCAAATCAGGTCGGTTGTGGTTCAGAGGCTGCAATCCGCCGGGACGACCCGCGCCGTGTCCACAGATAGGCCTCCATCACCAGCGCATTCGGCACCCAGGCAAGCCAGCTCACCAGCAGATAGGCGGTGTCGAAGTCGATCCCGGCGGCAGTCGCCGCGCCCAGATAGACCCGCAACGTGACGGCTGCAAAGGTTAGCGCCGCAGAGCGCAGCATCCAGATCCGGTGAAGGTCGATCTGGCGCTTCAGCGCGAAATAGAAGGCCATTCCCGTCGTAGACAGCCAGATCACCGCCAGTATTGCGAACCCCGCCGCCGCGAACGGTCCGGCGGAGGTATAGAAGGCGAGCTGAAATCCCGCGACACCCGACACCAGGATTGCGGCAACATGAATCCTGCCCAGCCACCGATGCACCGCTGGCCGCCGTGCCCTGAGATTTTTAAGAAACTGGAACGGCATCACGGCGAGCGCGATCGGGGCGACGCCGATATGGGCGTAGAGCATCAGCGCATTGTCCTGAACATGATGCGCCATGAAATCCATCGCAGTCTCGACGCCCTGCGGCAGGAACCTGTAGGAAACAAGCGCGATCAGCACCGACAACACGGCCGCAACAGTAAAACCGACCCTGCCCAGAACCTTGACCAACCCGTTCATTCCACCTCCCCCCAACTTAACTTGACATTGTCAAGATAGGAACGAACTTGACAGTGTCAAGACAATCAGGAATGACGTTTCCATGATGACCTCTCCCACACCCCGGCGGCGCCGGGACGGTACGCTTCGAAACGACCTCGTCGACGCCGGCGTCACGTTGCTGCGCGAGCGCGGTCCGGACGGATTGTCCTTGCGCGAATGCGCGGCGATGGCAGGCGTCTCCCACGCCGCGCCGTCCTACCATTTCAAGAACATCGCCGGCCTTGCCACCGCCATCGCCGCACGCGGCTTCAAGCTGTTCTGCGACGCCATGACGACCAGGCTTGACGCGGCGTCCACAGCGCCGCAAGACCGGCTCAACGCCATCTGCCACGGCTATCTCGACTTTGCCTCGGAACATCCGCACCTGTTTTTGTTCATCTTTTCAGGACAGGCGTTCAATGAAGAGGACGACGACTTCAGCCGGCATTCCACCGCTGCCTATGCCATCCTGCGGGACACTTGCGGACCGTTTGTGCCAGCCGGAACGGCACCCGAAGACATCGAAATCCTGGTCTGGTCACTCGTTCACGGCTACGCGCATCTGACCATGACCCGCAAGAAGGATAATCCGGAGCTTGTGGGAAGCTGGCCGCCGCTGGACGCGCTTTTGAAGCATCTGAACAAGGCGCTGGAGACTGGCGGGTAAGACCGGATTTACAGCAGGCAGAGTTCGGTCAGGTCGCGGCGCATGTCGTCGGACATGGCCTGCGCGTTGCCGCCGATCCTGAGGTCGGCAGGCGCATCGGCGGCTTTCAGATAGCGCCATCCCTGGAACGGGCGTTTCGGCTGATACTGGGTCGGGATCAGCCTCGGCTCCATGATCAGGTCGCAGCGCTTGACGCCGGCTTCATCGGTAAACGGGCGGATATCGATCAGATGCTGGCGCACCTGGATCTTGCCCTTGATGACCCAGTAGAGCGAGCCGCCGTCGAGAAGCTCCTCCCGCCGTGTCGGCACCATGCGCGTGGTATGGACGGTTTCGGCGGGAAGACCGGATTTCCGGGCGTTTTCCATGCGGAAATCGATCCAGGCCTGCAGCGACTCGACGCTGTCGGCGCCAACGCACAATTTCACCAGATGCAAGGTCATGACCCTGACGTAGCAGGCTCGCCGGAGACGTCAAGATTTGCGTGTAAAAGGGTGGTGGATTGTCAGCTGCGACCCGGAGGAAGCGCTTGCGCGCGGACCTTGAAACGGGTTCTCTCAAGTCATGGATGTATTTGTGACAGGTGGCACCGGCGGCATTGGCGCAGCGGTGGTGAAACAGCTGGTTCAGGATGGCGCCAGCGTCATCGGCCTGGCACGATCCGACAACTCGGCGGCCAGATTGCGCGCCAATGGCGCAAGTGTCTATCCCGGTGATTTGCGCGCGCCCGAGAGCTGGGTTGCCCGTGCGGCCGCCTGCGATGCCCTGATCCATACCGGGGCGACCTTTTCGGATGACATGGGCCGGGTCGACAGGCAAAGCATGCTTGCCTTGAAACAGGCCGCGAAACACCGCAAGCAACCGCTCAAGGTGGTTTACACAGGCGGGATCTGGCTGTTTCCCGGCACGGGCGCGGTCCAGACGATCACCGAGAAAACGCCTTTCGCCCCCCTGCCCGCGTTCCGCTTCATGACGGAGACCATCCGCACGCTGTCGCACGGCACCGATCTCAATCTCACAGTCGTGCATCCCGCGCTCGCGTGCAGCCGCGACAGCGGTCCGATCGCCGACATGACCCGGGCGCTGAAGGCGGGCGAACCCTTTACCACCAGGGCGCGTCCCGACACGATGTGGCCGTTGGTGGAAATCGGCGACCTGGCGGCTCTCTACGCCCTCGCGCTCAAGCAGTCGCGTTTTCGCCTGTCGCTGATCGCCAGTAGCATTTCCGGGATCTCCGTAGGCCACCTCGCCTCGCATATCTCGGCGCGCCACGGGCAACCTCTGGAGATCGTGACCGAAGACGCTCCTCGAAACACCGCCCCTGACACGGACTGGAGCGCCGGCTACGCTCTATCCCAGACGGTCGACACCACGCATGCCCGCCGCGTCACCGGCTGGCAGCCAGATCATTCCACCGTGGAAGATCTCGTGGTCGCCCTGTCAAAATAGACGGTCGGCAGTTTCCTTTTTCAAAGTTCCGCGCAGCCTATTCTTTTGAGAAAAGACTTTCTCAATGTGTGAGCGTCTAGAATTGAGCAATATCCCGAACTGGATCGGCTCTTGTTCAAACTGCTCGCCACACTGTTTTTCCTGATCTGTTTAACTCCACCGCTCATGGCGGCAGCGGAGGCCCCACATGGTGCCTTCAAGGTCGTGAACACGGAGGGCTTCGTGCAAGAAGACGGCCGGCGCACTCCTCTGCCGGTAGACACTGCCATTGCCACGGTCTCGATCGTTCATCAGGAGAATGGTGGCCTCAGCCTGACCGTCAACGGAACCCAGATCGATCTGTTTCCGCTCGAAAACGGCCTTGCTGCACTGCAATGGAATGCCGATGGAACCTCCCTGCTCCACGCCGTTGACATCCAGGCCTTCCAGGACAAGGCCAACAGCAAGGATGTCCCCGCCTGGGGCGCCGACCTCGCATGGCCCGGTATGGGCATGGTGCGGCTTGTGCTCCTGCCTCTGGGGGCAAACGCCTATACCGGGTTTCTGATCAGCCACCCCGGCTCCAAAACCGTTGTTCGGCAAATGGAATTCCGCAAGGCCTTCGGCCCCGCCAACCGGCCAGCACCTGGTGCTGAGGCGGAAAACAAGGGCAGCTGAGACAACCCAATCGGATAAGATCTTGAAAACAAAAAAGGCGCAGCCGATGCTGCGCCTTTGATGTTGTCACGTCCCGCGGCTTATTGAGCGGCGGCGACGGCTTGTTGAGCGCTTTCCACGTCGTTGAACAGAAGCACCATCATCAATGCGATGCCCACTGCAGCGACGGTCCAGATGGTGACGCTCCAACAAGATTTCTGCACGTTTTCGTCCATAAAATCCCTACATATGGTTTTTCGGCGCCAGTCCCCCTGCGAGCCCAAATATGGCGCCATTGAGGCGAGGAGGTAAACGATCCCTTACCATTTCGCAAGCGCAAAAATGGAGCAGCTGCTGACCCATTTTTGCAAGGCTCGGATATCCGCGGAATATCAGGGGTTTACGTTAACGGCACCCCACCTTATGAGCCGTGAAAAACTCTGCTAAGACTGATTTGCAGAGGGATTCGACAGCTTTAAATTGGAAAGGATTGCGATGCAGGTGCTATCGCATTTGGACATGGCGGCGGCAGGCTGGTTTCTGGTGGCCTGGTTCGGCTTCAACTTCCTGGTCGATTTCAGTCCGCTGAGGAAGAAAACCCTGTCGAGCGCCATGGACGAGTACCGCCGCGGCTGGATGGTCACCATGTGCCTGCGGGACGTACGCATCATGGACACCTCGATCATGTCCGGACTGCAGCAGGGCACGGCGTTTTTCGCCTCGACCTCGCTGCTGGCGATCGGTGGCGGATTTGCCCTGCTGGACGCAACCGAAACCATTCTTCAGATCGCCGGCGACCTGTCGATTCCCGTCGCCGACAACCGGGCCTTGTGGGAGGTCAAGGTGCTCGGACTGATGCTGATCTTTGCTTATGGTTTCTTCAAATTCGGCTGGGCTTACCGCCTGTTCAACTACGCCAGCATTGTCATGGGGGCTGTGCCGGACCGGGGCAAGGCAGACGACACCGTGATCCGACGGATGGCCTCACAGGCGGGCGAACTGAACGTGCTCGCCGGCCGCCATTTCAACCGCGGCCAGCGGGCATTTTTCTTTTCGATCGGATTTCTCGGCTGGTTCGCGGGACCTTATGTCTTCGCGGCCACCACACTTGCCGTGCTCTTGGTCCTGATCCGGCGTCAGTTCGCTTCAAGGGCGCGCGCGGCTGTGCTGTCCGGACAATATCCGAGCTTGGATTCACCCGACAAGTCAGGCGAATACACCGACACGGGCTCATCGAACCCTTTTACCTGATAGCGGCCGAACAGACCGGAGCGGCATCCCATCAGATCGGCAATGGCATCGGAGACCAGCAATTGCCGCTTCAAGTCCTTGGCGAGTTCGGCAATCCGCGCGGCGAGATTGACGACGGGTCCCACAACGGTGAAATCGAGCCGGGTCTCGCTGCCGACATTGCCGTAAAACACTTCCCCGGCATGCAGCGCGATGCCGACGCTCATGTCCGGGGTTTCCACGCACATATTGCCGGAATTAATTTCCGCGATCCGTGTTAGCGTGTCACGCGCGGCGAGCAACGCCCTTTGCGCTGCATCGCGGGCGTCTTCCTCCGACTCGTAAGGGAAGATCGCCATGACCTCATCGCCGATGAATTTCAGGACCTCGCCGCCATGGGCCTCGACGGCCGCGGTCATCGCGCCGAAATACTTGTTCAGGAACACGACGATCTTGTCGGCCGGAAGGGTATTGGACAGGCGGGTGAAGCCGCGGATGTCGGCGAAGGAAACTACCGCCTTGATCCACTCGCCATCGCCCCGCCGCGTCGAGCCGTCCAGGACTTTCAGACCGGCCCGGGGACCGACATACGTGTCCAGAACCGTTTCCGCCGTCCGGCGCAGCGTTTTCAGCTCGCAGACCAGTGCCAGGGGACGGATAAGCGAGTCGAACACGCTGATATGGGACTTTGAAAAGCCGCCCGGCGCCTTTGTCGCGAAACTCGCCACCTTCACGGTACCGTCCGAGAACGGCATCGGCAGCGCGATATAGTCCGAATATCCTTCCGCGCGCAGATCCTCGGCGATCGGGAACTCATTTGCGGCCTCGGGATCAAGCTCAATCGCCACCCGCACAGGCTTTTCCGTCTCGTGAACCCGACGGATCGGGCTTTTCATGTAGTCTTCCGACGTCTTGGAATCCGCCTTGTAGAGGATAAGCTTGGGCTCCTCCGAGCTGGTCCAGATCGATCCTTCCGCGCGCACATTCGGATGCACCACCCAGATGCCGGTGGTGACCCGGTCGACGGGCACACCGCCGGCGCGCAGGCGTTCGCCCAGCTCGCTGACGATTTCAAGCGTCCCCTTCAATTGAGGCGCTTCGCTGTATAGCCATTGCACGACGTCTGCCGCGACAAGCGGCGCTTCGAGGACCATCTGCCCACGTCCTTTCAAACCCTGAATCGTCCCAGTATATGGGTGCAGCGCTTTGCCGGTAAAAGAGGCTGCGACCCAAATGCACAACAAAGTGGAAAGAGATTTTCGGCTTTAGGGTGCGGGAAAGAATGCGGTGCTCCGGCCAATCATCCAGTAGACCGTCAGCCCGACCCATTCGCGGAATGCGACGTCGAAGCGCCGGAGCCCCTTGGACGCGCCGCCGAAACCAAGCATGCGGTCCTCTTTTCCCCGGGTGCGGTAGTCGACCGGATAGGCGGCAACACCGGTCCAGCCGGCTTTCTCAAACACGCCCATGGCGCGGGGCATGTGATAGGCGGAAGTGACCAGCAGCCAGGTCTGTCCCGGCTCAGGCCTGACAAGCTCCTTGGCCAGGACCGCGTTCTCCCAGGTGTTTTTGGAGGCGTCTTCCAGTATCACCCTGTCCGGCGAAATACCGAAATCCGCAAACAGCCGGGCGGCGCCCTCCGCTTCCGTTGCCTGCTGGGAGACGATGATCCCCTGCCCGCCGGTATGGACGATCAGGGCCTCCGGCAATTGCTCGGCCAGACGCGCCGTGATCGTGATGCGCTCCGCGGACATGGTCAGCGCCGTATCGCCGCGCCCGCCGGTGACGATCGTGTCGACGGCACCGCCCAGCACAATGATGCCGTCAAAGCCTTCCAGCGTGTCAGGTTTGGCGAACCGGTCTTCCAAAGACTGGATCAGCCAGTTCGCGGCCGGCGAGAAGCCGCAAACCGCGAGCCCGAGAGCTCCAGCCCAGATCAAGCGGCGCCCCGCCCTCGCCCAACGCCCCCTTGCGCTGATGAGCAATCCAAACAGCACAAAGCCGACCAGAACATTCGACGGCTGCAAGAGAAAGCCGCCCAACTTGGCAACGTAAAAAAACATCAGTCTGTCCGAATCTCAAAAACAAGGGGCTGACACAGGATCGCGCCAAGCCGACAATTTTGAGGCCGGCTCCGTACTTTCCTGTCTGAACACTTCAATCGGCGCATGCCTCAACGAGACTTCGAAAAAGACCCAGCCACCCCTTTCGTACCCCCTGACACAAGTGACAATATATTTAACCTGAAAACTTCCAATTAAATTGTTTAATTTGTGTGGTTTGCGCCTCTCTTCCGTCAGCTCAGTCTTTTAAGGGAATAATAACTCTGCTCCCCCTACGTTATATTGCAACAGCCGGAGTATATCGATGAGCGTGCCTGCCGAAATCGAGCGTAACTTGACGGAATTGGACAAGACGACGATCCCGCTTGAAAAAACCGACTTTTTCAATCAGGTCATCAACGAACTCTCGGGCGCGCTTCAGGAAATCGTCGGGCTCAACGAGGCGGAGGGCTTCATCACGCTTGTTGCCAGCCGCATCGGTGAAAAGATCAACCAGGATTATAAGTCCGCCCTCAATCTCGACCATATTCCAAGAGACCTTTTACCAAATGTTCTGGTCGACCTGAAACGCCGGATTGAGGGCCGATTTTCGATTGAATACGAAGATGACAAGGTCATTGTCCTTAGAAACACGCGTTGTCCGTTTGGGGACAGGGTAATGGGCCGCCCGGCCCTTTGCATGATGACCACCAATGTTTTCGGCAGAATTGCGGCCGACAGTACAGGCTATGCACGCGTAGACATCGAAAAGGCGATTGCCAAAGGCGACTCCGAGTGCCGCGTGACCGTGCATCTCGCCCCTGCCCCGGAACATGACGAGGGCAGCAAAGAGTTTTTCAAGGTCCGCTGATCGTGCCGAAATCCTACGCGATCATTTCCGCAATTATCCAGGCAATCCCCAGCCCCATCATTATCCTCGACCAGACGGGACGGATCGTGCTTGCAAATGCAAGCGCGCGTGAAAGCGCGGGGCTCCAGGAAAACCGGCTGCTTTTCGACCTGGTGCCCAATGCCGAGCCAGCGAAGAATTTCTTCCAATTGTGCCGGTCGGCAACCATGCCGGTGCCCGCCCGCTTGAAATTGACGTCCGGATTCGATTGCGTTGCATTCGGTCACCGACTCGCCGTCACGGAAACGGGAATCGACGGGGCGGTGATGATCCGCTTTGACGAAAGCATGAACTTGTCGGCGAAATTCGCGAGTCTCAATGACGACATATCGTCGTTGAACAGCAAGATCAGGCATTTCGGACGTGAAAACTCGCAGCTGGAAAATCTGGCATTAACCGACCCGCTGACAGAGGTCTATAATCGCCGAGGTTTCGACCGGGAACTGGAGAGAGAATTCAGCAGGGCCAACCGGTATGGTCACGCTTTTTGTATTACCCTGATTGATCTCGACCATTTCAAATCCTTCAACGACACCCACGGCCACCAGCTTGGCGACAAGGTTCTTGTTCATTTTGCGCATCGATGCCTGGAGCATCTGCGGCAGACGGACATCATTTGCCGTGTCGGCGGTGAGGAGTTTGCCCTGATCCTGCCGGAGACCTCGCTCGATCAGGCTACCGTTGTCGTCAACAGAATGCTTGATCTGATCAATGCGACGCCGCTTTATGCCAACGGCGAGCATTATGCTTACACCGCCAGCGCCGGACTGGCGCAACAGCAACCGGACGACACTCCCGAAAGCCTTTATATGCGGACCGACCAGAACCTTTATGCCGCAAAAAATCAGGGCCGGGCCTGCCTGGTCCATGATCCGTCCAGCTCGCAGTTTGAAACATCCTGGAGCGCCGAAGCGCAGCCGCAGGCAGCCGACTGACACGGAAGCCGTGACCCCAGCCAATGGTGGATGGTCTCCCATTGGGTCTCGACATCGGCTATTCCGTCCGCGGATCGCCGTAATTCCTGGGAACCAATGCCTCACCGCTCTAACCAGGCAATCGCCAGGTAATTTTTCGTATTTTAATTCAGATACTTATACAGATTTTCCAGCTCTTCCCGTTGTTACAAATCTGTAAAGCTCCCGCCACAATTGGACGACAAGGTGCGCCCTGCAATGCATGCCGCATCATGGAGCCCCCGCCTGATCCAGGTACGGGCGCTCTCTGTAACCTTGTTGTTTTTTACAAAGGGCCGATCCGTGATCGGGGTCACAGGGAATGTGTGCTGATTGAGGCACGCTGATTGCATTGTTTCGAAGGCACGATCAAGGATAGTCAGATGACACTCTATATGAAGCTCGGCGGTCGCAAGGCGATCATGCGGGCCATGCCGCATCTGCTGGCGCGGCTTGAGCAGGATCCGTGTTTCACACCCGGCTCGTTTCGACAGGAGTTCGAGCGCTCGGACGATCTCAGTGAATTCCTGATTTTTCTCTCCGGCGGCGCGCCGTTTTATGACGGCAAACCCATCTGCGAGCTGTTGTCTCCCATCTGCACCTGCGCAGACGTCTATGAACGTTTTGTGGACCACCTGGTTTTTGTACTGTTCAACGGCAGGCCGACGGCGGACGACGAGTCCCATCTGCGCCAGCTGATGGGCCGATTGCGACCGCATGTGCTCGACCCTAAACCGGTCGCGCCGGTCAAGGTCTATTCGGTCGAACCGGAAATGCTGCGCGCCTGAGACAGCACTTCCCAACAAAAAACGCCGGCCTGGGGCCGGCGTTTTTCAATCACATCCGCTCAAACGCTTAGCCAAGTTCGTCGACGCTGGTGACCACTTTGCCGACAAGGCCGTATTCGATGCCCTCATCCGGGCCCATCCAGTAATCGCGATCGGTGTCTTTCTCGATCCTCTCGATCGGCTGTCCGGTCGCATCCGAGAAAATCTTGTTGAGACGGTCACGCATCTTGATGATTTCCTTGGCCTGGATCTCGATATCCGTGGCCATGCCGCCGGCGCCGCCGGACGGTTGATGCAGCAAGAAGCGCGTGTTCGGCGTGCAAAAGCGCTTGTCCTTCGGCACCGACACATAGATCAGCGCACCGGCGCTGGCGACCCAGCCCATGCCCAGGATGCGGACTTCCGGCGAAATGAACTTGATGGTGTCATGGATCATGTCACCGGATTCCACATGTCCGCCTGGAGAGGACACGATGACGGTGATCGGATCGTTGGAGACCTGCGCCAGCGCGAGCAGGCGCGCACAGACGTCGCGGGCCATGTCCTGGGTCACCGGGCCGGTGATCAGAACCGTGCGCGCTTCGAACAGATGCTTGTCGACCTGGATCGACGGCTGGCTCTTGGTTTTTTCGTCCTCGTCATCGTCGAGGCGTGCAGGCACCGTGGTCGAATAGTTTTTCATGCGCAGGATAAAGCTCCCTTGGCTGTGTTGGGCCGGGTGGACCGGCAGTTTCTCCCGGCTGGCGGAGGCCTCCACCGCACCGGATTTGAATCATGTGTAAGCGAAGTGACGGACGCTCGCAAATCCTGAGGCTCTGATTAGCGCGAAAAGAGTTATCAGATTGGCAACGCGGCCCGTCAGTCACCCTGCTGCGAGGGATTGGTCATAGATTTTTCCTTCCGTCCGACAAGCAGGTGCCAGACCAGCATCATGGCGAACGGCAGAGACGGCCAGACGAACCAGAGCGTCGACAGGCCCGATGTCAGCAGGTTGAGGACAAAGAAGAACCCGATCAGGAAAACGCAGCTGCGCACCTTGCGTGGCTGGGCCCGCAACCACCGGCGTGCCTGCTCAAAACCATTGGCGAGCACCTGGGTGTCCCGGTCCCAGTCCGGGTGTGAGGCGGTTTCGGCAGCTTTGTCCGAGGCATCTTGACCGCTGGCTTCGCTTTCCTGCGGCGCATTCCGGCCGCCGAGACGCACGGCATAGGTTTCAACAGGATCGGTGACATTCTTCACATGCTGCGGCCCGAGCGGATCGAAGCCGAGTGCCATCTTGGTCTTGACCTGGTCATAGACCGATTGGGACAGCATGATGCCGCCCTTCGGCGCGATTTCCTGGAGCCGCGCGGCAACATTGACGCCGTCGCCATAGATATCATCGCCCTCGACCATGATGTCGCCGAGATTGATGCCGATCCGGAATTCCATCCGGTTCAGGTCGGGCAGCTCGGAATTCCTCAAGGACAGTTCGTTCTGGATATCGACGGCGCATTGCACGGCTTCCGTCACTGAAGAAAATTCAATGATGACGGCATCGCCCCAGGTGTTGACGATCCTGCCGTTATGGCCCTCGGTCAGGGAGGACATCACCGACCGGTAGGCCTTGAGCCGGTCGAGGGTTCCATCTTCATCCCGCTCCATGAGCTTGGAATATTGTGCCACGTCCGCGCACATGATCGCCGCGAGACGTCGCTTGACCCGTTGCATGCTCTTACCCCTGGTTGCTCACACGTAGGAATGGGAAGGCACGGCATAAATTGCAAGAACAAATCGGTGGATTTCGGCAAGTTCGCGGTGGGAGCCTACCAAAAACCGGCAAAGAGCTTAACGGACTTCGGCAAGCTGACGCAGGGCTTCCAGCGCCGCCTCCGCATGTTCTTCGGGCACAAACACGTGATCGTGGAAATAGGCGGCGACCACATTGGCGGAAATGCCCTTGTCGGCCAGCGCTGTGGCAACCGCTGCCGTCAAGCCGACGGCCTCCAGAGACGAATGCACGGTCAAGGTGATGCGGCGAAACCATTCCGCGTCGCCGAGCCCCAGTTCGCGGGCCCGTTCGACCGGCAGGATCGCCGTCAGCCCCTCGGTCTCGGCGAAAAGGCCGATCGGCTCGTAATCGGCCAGCTCCACAAGGGACTTCGTCGCAAAGGTGCAGAAAACATAGGGCTCCGGGTCGAGCATTGGCCTCATTTGCGCAATCAAGACAGTCAGATCTGTTTCCCCGGTCATCCGCATTCCCATCATCAAAGAGTTTTGCGCATCAACGGGCGTTTTGGACTGCGCCTGGCAATCACTTCGAACCCGCTGCGCCGGAAGACGGTGGCAATGCCGACAAAACCCTCTCCCCATTGGAGAGGCTTATCCGATTCGATTGGACAAGCGTCCAGAAAGGCCGCTCCCTGCCTCCGCGCATGAGCGGTCCCGGCCTCAAGAAGCTGTTCCATCAGCCCGCCTTTCCGGTATCCGCCGCGGGTATAAAAACACGTGATGGCGTGGGTAGCACGGATCATGTCTTCCGTGTCCGTCTCAAGCGGCCTTGAGGTCTTGCCCAGTTGAAAGCGGACATAACGGGTGCGCGGTCCGCCCGCGACCCAACCGATGGCGAGGTCGCCGGAATAGGCTAGCAGGCCCGGTGCCGGCCCGTCGTCAACCTTCTCCTTCAAGGCGTCGCGCCGCTCTGCCCGCGTGAGCCCCTGCCAGTCCCTGGCCCGTAGAAACGGCCACATGCACCAGCAGCCGGAACTGGCGCCGCGCTCAGAGCCGAACAGGTCGACCAGATCGTGCCAGCGGTCCGGCGTTACAGCGTGAAAAACAATCGAGCCTTCGGACATGCGACGCTCCTTTAGTAACACTAAATGTAAATTTTCTTAGAGCAAAGTTTTTATATCACTTCTTTTAGCATTTTTTGCACAAGCCTAAAAAAACTGTAAAAACCTATTGGACTGACAATCAAAATACACCCACCCCACAAGTAAAGGTTATATGGATACGACAAATACATTGATAACAGCAATGGAATAAACAAAAATATAAAAATACAACAAAGCCTGACCACATGTTTATCTGACCAAAACACAGATCGTTTCGAGTATGTTCTCAAAGATTAAGCTCCTTTCTATACGCGCGCGGGAAGCGCCCTGAACAGGTAACGTTCCAACCCCATTAGGCCTGGTCATAAAATCACGCGCCCCCTCCTAGCCGTCAATGACAGCGCTGCCAATTGTCCGTTGCGTTTCGGCTTGAACCAGCGCTCAAGTACGCTCACGATTCCCTATGAATCATTTGCGTTTTTCCAACCACGATTTTGATCTTCGCCTTTCCGGTGCACAAACCGGCTGACAACATTGAACGCCATTCCAACTGTCATCACCCCCCAAACCCAGAATGATAAACGCTTGTAAAAGGAAGCATCATCATGGAACTCAATCAATAACGCGACGCACAAGATGATTAGTACGAACGCGTCGATATAACGGCTCCAAGCGCCAAGGGTCCGCCCAATCACGCGCTGGCTCCTGAAGTCTGCGCTTCGCCTTGTACGCAGCAAAGAGCCATGTTGCACAGGATTTCGAACATGATCGACACGCCAAGAAAAGCGGTGCCCCCGCTGGTATCGAAGGGCGGCGAGACCTCGACCAGATCCGCTCCAACGATGTTCACCCCGTCGAGCATCCGGGCAACCTGCAGCGCCTGGTGGGAATTCGGTCCGCCGACCTCCGGTGTCCCCGTGCCGGGCGCGAAGGCTGGGTCGACGAAATCGATGTCGTAGGACACATAGGTTTCACCTGTCCCCGCAATTTCCTTGGCCTCGGCCATCACATCTTCGACGCCGCGCGCATGAAACTCCTCGATCGGAATTACGCGAATGCCGACACTGTCGGCAAAGTCCCGGTCTTCATTGTCGTAGGCCGTGCCGCGAATGCCGATCTGGACCACCCGCTTCGGATCCAGAAGTCCTTCCTCCACCGCCCGCCGGAATGGTGTGCCATGGGTGTAGAGCATGCCGCCGAAATAGCTCTTGTAGAGATCGGTATGGCTGTCGAAATGGATCATGCCGAGCGGCCGATCCTTCGCCAATGACCGCAGGATCGGCAGCGAGCACAGATGGTCTCCACCGGCGGAAAGCGGCCGGATGCCGGCGGCGACAACACGATCGTAGAATGCGGTCATGCGGGTCAGGCTGTCGTCGACGCTGGCCGGGTTGGGCCCGACATCGCCAAGATCGACGCAATTGACCAGTTCGAACGGCCGGATGCCGGTCGCCCCGTTCTGTGCCCTTATCATGGTCGACATGTCACGCAGCTGGCGCGGTCCGTGGCGCGGACCAGGCCGATTGGTGGTGCCGCCGTCCCAAGGCGTGCCGATCAATCCGATCCGGACGTCCTTCAGCCTCGGATCGTCGAGAGCGACATGCGGCAGGCGCATGAAAGTCGGCACGCCGGCGAAACGGGGCAGTTCGAAACCGGAGACCGGATGAAAGAAGGTGTCTGACATGCAAAGATCCTTGCTGCGGGCAGATCGGAAAGATTTCCCAATTAAACAGAAATTTGGGCCGAGTGTTGTCGTAGATCATTGCCATTTTCGCGCTGTTGTCACACCCAATGAGAATGGCCTGGCAAGTTTGAGAGTGGGGGAAAAGGTAAAGGTTTTGCCCTTTGTCGGTTCTATCGCAAGCAGTTAAAGCGCTCCTCGGTCTTTCGATGATTTCTCGTTAGTCTGATCGACTTCTGAGTTCATGTTGAAGCGCTTGATGAACCTGATCAAGTAGACAAGAACAAAAAACACTCCCAGCATCACCATCAATACTTCGACTTTATCGAGGTATTTTGACTCGGCACCAAGCAACTTAAAAACAATGTACACGGCACAGCACACGCCAAAACCTATTAGTTCTCTTTTCCCTACAGGCCTATACCTCACACGGTGCGCTTTAATTGCTTCCGCAAGCTTGTTCGTCAAATTGTCCAACGCCTTGGCTCATTCTTCTCTGCGATCGCTTCGACTGGCGCCCCATTCAAGCCGCCCGGTAGGAAGATTTCAATCTGTCTTACGTCACCACGGAACCGGCTTGCCGAGGTGATCGAAAAAACCTCCGCTTTGCTCCGGCGCGAGCCCGTCCAGGACGGTCAGCAGCCTTTCCGCCGCCACATCAGGTTCCTGAACCTCCAGCCCCGACTTCGCAAATCCCTCCGTCAGGCGCGTGCGCACCGTACCAGGATGGAGGGCCACACAGACGGCCTCCGGCCTCTTGCGCGCCAATTCCACCGCGGCGGTGCGCACCAGCTGATTGAGAGCCGCCTTGGAGGCCCTGTAGGCGTACCACCCGCCCAGCCGGTTATCGCTGATGGAGCCGACCCGGGCCGATAGGGTCGCGAAGACGCAGCGCCCCTCCTTCGGCAACAGCGGCAGGAAGTGTTTCAAGAGCAAAGCCGGTCCGATGGCATTGACGGCAAAGGACCGGGCAAGCAGATCCGGGCTGAGGTCCCGCCAGCTTTTTTCCGGCCGCGCCCCGTCCAGCGTCAGCGCACCTGTCGCGTCGAAGACCAATCTGAGCTCACCTGAAAGAGCAGCAACGTGCTCCGCGCAGGCCCGAATGCTGTCTTCGTTCAGGAGATCCAGCGCCGGATCCGTGGACCGGCTGAAACCGATCACCCGCTCATAGCCTCCCGAGCGCTGCAGCGCCTCGCGGATGGCCGATCCGATCCCGCCACTCGCCCCGATAACAACGGCAATATCCTGCATGTGTTCCCTTTCCTGTTCCGGAAGGGATACGCATCCTCACCGCTTCGGGATTTCTGTGTCTCTCAGATCGTCGGCTGCCAGAACCCGTCGACATAGTCGGCTTCATCGTCGCCCGGCCAGGGCGGCATGGAAATGCAGATGAATTTCAGCGGTTCCGTTCCAACATTCCTGTATTGGAAGGCTGTCGCCACGGGAATGTCGATGGAAACCCCGGCGACCAGGTCGACAATGCTCTCTTCGGCCCCGTCGGAGCGCCAGATTTCACCAGCGCCTTCGAGCACGTGCCAGAATTCAGACACGGTTCTGTGCCGGGTGGCCCGGTTGATCTGGCCCGGCGGAACGGTGGAATGGATCATGTTGCCGGTCGGCCCGTCCATGATGAAACGGATCTCGGCCCCTGCCGGAGAGCGCGCGTCCGGCTGCTCCGGCAGTGTCGTCTGTTTCATAAGGACCTCGTCTCGCCCGTCAGGCCGTCTTGTTGAAGATTTCGCGGCCGATCAGCATGCGGCGGATTTCAGATGTGCCCGCGCCGATCTCGTAGAGCTTGGCGTCGCGCAGCAGCCGGCCGGTCGGATATTCGTTGATGTAGCCGTTGCCGCCAAGCAGCTGGATCGCATCGAGCGCCATCTTGGTGGCGTTCTCCGCCGCGTAGAGAATGGCGCCGGCGGCGTCTTCGCGCGTGGTTTCGCCGCGGTCGCAGGCCTTCGCCACGGCATAGACATAGGCCTTGGAGGCGTTCATCGAGACATACATGTCCGCGACCTTGCCCTGAACCAGCTGGAACGTGCCGATCGGCTGACCGAACTGCTCACGCTCGTGGACATAGGGAATGACCACATCCATGGCCGCCTGCATGATGCCGACGGCGCCGGCCGCCAGCACCGCACGCTCGTAGTCGAGACCGGACATCAGCACGTTGACGCCCTTGTCGACCTCACCGAGCACGTTCTCCTCCGGCACTTCGCAGTCCTGGAACACCAGTTCGCCGGTTTCCGATCCGCGCATGCCGAGCTTGTCCAGCTTCTGGGCCACGGAGAAGCCCTTGAAGCCTTTCTCGACCAGGAACGCCGTGATGCCCTTGGGGCCGGCTTCCGCGTCGGTCTTGGCATAGATGATCATCGTGTCGGCGGATGGGCCGTTGGTGATCCACATCTTCGAGCCGTTGAGGATGTAGCGGTCGCCCTTCTTGTCGGCGCGCAGCTTCATCGAGACGACGTCGGAGCCGGCGCCCGGCTCCGACATGGCCAGCGCGCCCAGGTGTTCCCCGGTGACCAGCTTTTCCAGATAGCGCTTCTTCTGGTCGTCGTTGCCCCAGCGGCGCATCTGATTGACGCAGAGGTTTGAATGCGCGCCGTAGCTGAGGCCGATCGAGGCCGATGCCCGGCTGACCTCTTCCATGGCGATGCAATGCTCAAGATAGCCGAGGCCGGAACCGCCCCATTCCTCTTCCACGGTGATGCCGTGCAGACCAAGCTCGCCCATTTCGGGCCAGAGCTCGCGCGGGAACCAGTCTTCGCGGTCGATCTTTTCCGCAAGCGGCGCGATCCGGTCCTGGCTGTAGGAGCGGACCGTGTCACGCAGCATGTCGGCGGTTTCGCCAAGATCGAAGTTGAAGGATGGAAAATCGTTGCGGATCATTTTGAGAACCTCCCTGGCCCCGGATTATTTGGGGCGGTCGTATCGGACAAATTCACTCAAGACGCCGATCCGGTCATAAAGCAGCCGGGCACGGGCGTTGTGGTCATGGGTGTGCCAGTAGACATTGCCGCTCGCCGTCGGCTCGGCGTCGGCAGCAGCATAAACGGCCTCGATCAGCTTGCGCCCGGCACCGCCGCCGCGCAGGTCCAAGCTGACAAACAGGTCTTCCAGGTAGCAGGTGGCTTCGCTCGACCACGTGCTGTCATGAAAGAGATAGTGGACAAATCCGACAAGCTTGCCGTCTTGTTCGGCGACTTGCGCCCGGTGCCCCTCGGCGGACAGAAGCCGCTCAAACAGGGTTTCGGTGACCTCTTCCGCAAGTTCCTGCTCGTAAAAACTGAGATAGGAAAGCCAGAGGCCCAGCCAGGCCGCTTTGTCCGCGCGCTCCAGCGCCCTGACGGTAATGTTTGTCATTGTGTCAGTCCTTCACCCCGGAGACGCTCATCAGCGTGAACAGGCCGGTGGCGACATGCACCTGTGTGCCGTCGTCAAGGCCATAGACATCCGCCCTGGCAATGGTCAGTGTGCGGCCCGGCTTGACCACCCTGCCCCGCGCCAGCAGCACAGGCTGGTTGGCCGGATTGAGGAGATTGATCTTGTATTCGCTGGTCAGCACGCCGAAGCCGGGCGCGAACAGACTCAACGCGGCATAACCGGCAGCGCTGTCAGCGATGGACGACGTCGCACCGGCATGAAAATAGCCGTGCTGCTGGGTCAGCTCCGGCGCCATCTTGAGTTCAAGATCCACCGCTCCAGGCGACAGATGCGCGATCTGCGCTCCCAGATGCACCATGAATTTCTGAGCGGCAAAGCTTGACCGGATCCGTTCGTTCCAATCCGGGTCGCGTGGCGACAAATCCATCAGGCCTTCTCCGATTTCGAGCCGGTCGAAAGCTCGGCCATGCGGTCATGCGCACCGGCCTCGACTTCGTCCAGCTCCAGCAATGTCAGTTCGATATCGCGTTGTTTTTCCAGGAGTTCCGCGCGGCGGGCGGCAATTCTGTCGAGCAACAGGCGCAGCTGACCGGTTTCCCCCGGTGCGCTGCCGTACATCTCGATCATTTCCTTGATTTCGTTCAGGGAAAAGCCCAGCCGTTTGCCGCGCAGGATCAGCTTGATGCGGGTGCGGTCCCCCGGCGTATAAAGCCGCTGCCGGCCCCGGCGTGTCGGTGACACCAGCCCCTGCGCCTCGTAGAATCGAAGCGTCCTTGTGGTGATATCGAATTCCTGGGTCAGCTGGGTGATGGTGTAATAGCGCTGCATGCCCGCTCCTTGTTGGGCGCACAGTTCAGGGTTTTTACGTTAAAGTCAACAGGTCTGTTTTTCGTATTATATAACAGTAATTTGACTAATTAGGATTTCAGTTTTTCCAGTACCGTATCGGACTGAAGAACATTGAGATCCACATCGCTCTCGACACCCTTGACCCTGCCCCGGTCATGATACTGCCAGATCACCCAGTCGCTGGCATAGTCCGGCTGATGCCAGATCGAGCGCGCCCACAGACGCCGGTTCAAGCCGCTGCCCTTGAGATAGGCCTCGTAGAAGTCGCCTGGCGCATAAAAGATGACCTGTTTGCCATGTGCCTGCTCGACCAGCGTGGTGAAGGCGCTGATCTCTTTCAACACCTCTTCCACGGGCGGTCTGCGGGCACAATTGCTGGTCAATTCCAGGTCGAGCACCGGCGCCAGCATATCGCTGTCTTTCGGCAAGACGCCCAGGAAGTTTTCGGCCTGCTTCCGACCCGGCTGGCACAGGCTGAAATAATGATAGGCACCGCGCGCCAGACCGGCGCTGCCGGCCCCCGCCCAGTTGCGGGCAAAGGCGCTGTCCTTGAAGTCGCCGCCCTCGCTCGCCTTCATATAGACAAAGGCGACGTCGTCCGCGGCAACCTGCGGCCAATCGATATCGCCCAGATGATGTGACACGTCGATGCCGCGCACGGTGAAATCGTCCCGGTCCGGTTCCCAATTCATGAAGAAAAATGCCGCTCCGACAATCGATATCAACCCGCCGACCACAACATAGAACAAGGTCCGCAGGATTGCTTGCAAGACATTCATTCCACCACCCCAAAGTCCCAAATCCGGTCAGAGACTGCCCCAAAACGGTTAAAATCACGTCAGAAAATTCGGCCAGAGTGGCGCCGCAGCCAACTCCAGGACATTGCCGTCCGGATCGTTGAAATAAAGGCTTGTACCGCCCGCCGGCCAGGTCACCTCACTGGTCACGGCCACGTTCCGACTGGCCAGATAGTCTCGCCAGGCATCCAGTTGATCGGCCGGAATCCGGAAAGCGAAATGGCTGCGCCCGGTGGTGTCATGGCCCGGCACGACGCCGCCTTCGGTCGCGACATCCTCGCCGGTATGACCGCGATGGAAGACCAGCAATGCCTGAGCGGGACCGGCGTCATAGGCAAAGAGCCGCTCCCCCGCCACCATGCGCTTCAGGCCGAGAATTTCTGAGTAAAAAACATGCGCCGCGTCCATGTCATCGACATAGACCGCCGTTTCCAGGATTCCATCCAGTTTGGGTCGCATATCCCTTCCCGCTCACGCGCTTCACCGAAGCTCCGCACTCAGCATAGCGGGACTGGCGGGTCTGTCGAGGCTATGCCGCAGTTGGAAACCCTTGAGCCGTCATGACAGGACTGAACTCCGTAATTGAGTAGTCGGCGACGCCCTCAGCCTTGAACGGATCCTGTTCGACAACCCGTTCGATCGCCTCCCGGCTTTCCCCTTGGGCGAGGATGATGCCGCCATTGCGCGGCACTTTCGGACCTGACGCCAGGAACACACCAATAGCATAGTGCTGCTTCAGGAAGTCCCGGTGCGCTTCCAGCAGTCGGTCGATCTCGGACAGGTCTGCGCGATAGGTCAGGTCAATCACGAAAAGGTTCATCGGACATCTGCTCCGGTTGAATATGAAAAGCGCCGGCCCGGTCAAGGGGACCGGGCCGGCGCCCCAATCAGACAACGGTCAACTGAACGTCGATATTGTTGCGGGTGGCGTTGGAATAGGGGCAGACCTGGTGGGCCTTGGCAACGAGGTCCTCGGCGACGGCCTTGTCGAGACCAGGCAGAGCGACCTCAAGCACGACGGTCAGACCGAAGCCACCTTCGGCACGCGGACCGATACCGACCGTCGAGGTGACCGTCGTGTCGGCGGGAACCGCGATCTTTTCCTGACCGCCGACGAATTTCATCGCGCCGATGAAGCAGGCCGCATAGCCGGCGGCAAACAGCTCTTCCGGATTGTTGCCGGCACCGCCCGCCCCGCCGAGCTCCTTCGGCGTCGACAGGGTCACCTTGAAGGAACCGCTGAGGGTTTCCGCGGCGCCGTCGCGGCCACCGGTTGCCTTGGCGCGGGTTTCATACAGCACATCTACAGCCATCTGGTCTCTCCATATCTCTCTGCAGTCAGTCACAAAATCCACTTTTATCGCTCAAGATTATATCGTGCACGATATAGTTACCCACATATAGACGCTGATGACGAAGGTCAACAGGTTGCGACCATATCGCGCGCGATTTATAAAGTGCACATGAACGAGACGACCAGCCAGATGTCCCTTCTTGACGCGATCGGAATGCCCGCGCCCGAAGAGACCAAGAAACCGAAAAAAGACAAGCCGGCAAAGCCTGCAAAGTCCGAGAAAAAAGCACGCAAAAAGGCGGCTGAAGCGTCAGAGCCCGTGGCGGCTTCGACTGACACTGCCATGCCTGAGCCGGCCGCGACGGAAGTCGTTGCAAACACGCCCGCCCCAATCCCAGCCCCTGCGGAAGCGGTGGAGGCAATAGAGCCTTTGGAGGCGGAAGCACCGGATGGTCCCATCGCCGCCAACGATGCCTTGCCGCTCGACCAGTATCTGTGTTTTGCGCTCTATTCCGCCAATCACGCGATGCACGGCGTCTACAAGGCGCTGCTCAAGGAAGCCGGGCTGACCTATCCGCAGTTTCTGGCAATGACCGTTCTGTGGGAAAACAACAACGTCCCGGTCGGCACGATCACCGCGAAACTGCAGCTCGACACCAACACGCTGACACCGCTCCTGAAGCGCCTCGAGGCGATGGGCCTGGTGACCCGTACGCGCAATCCGAAGGACGAGCGTCAGGTCATTTTGAAGCTGACCCGCAAGGGCCGTGCGCTCCAGAAAAAGACGGAGCATTTCAGCTCCTGCATCCTGTCTTCCACCGGTCTCAAGCTGGAAGAAGTCATGGATCTGCAGTCGAAGATCATGCGGCTGCGCGACAATTTGCGCGAAGCCGGCGTGGACGTTTAGGCCCTCACCTCGCTTTCCAAAAGCCGTGATCAAGCAACCGCCGGGCGCAACAGTGCCTGGCGGATGGTCCGCTTCAGGACCTCAAGCGCCCGCTCCTCGGACCAGCTGCAATCGCGTGTCAGCAGGCCCCAGCTCTGGACGCTGAAGGACGCCCACAGATAGTCCGCCGCTTCCTTGGCGGACCAATCCGCCTGCAGGGCTCCGTCCCGCTCCAGCGATCCGGTCAGGATCAGCAACCAGTCCCGCAGCTCGCTCATCCGGTCTTCCCAGGCAGCCGACGCATCCGCATCGGTGCTGCGCAGGCGGATCAGGTCCGAGGCCACGGGATAGATTTCCTCAACGAACCGGATCCAGACCTCGATAGACGCTTCCAGCCTTTTCGCCGGATTGACGGTTTCAAAGGCCTCGTCGAACCGTGCCTTGATGTCCAGCCGCTCGTCGGCGCGCCGGACCAGACCCAGGATCAAACCGCCCCTGGAGCCGAAATGATCATAGACCGACTGACGGCTGATCCCCGCCGCCTTCGCGATCTCCGCCAGCGACACCTCGGCGCCGCGCACCGAAATCAGATCCCAGGCGCTGTCCAATATCTCCGCGCGGGTCCGCGCCACCCTGTCAACACTTGACACGTGTAAAGTCACTCCCATATTTGACATGTGTAAAGTTAAGGAGAACGCACATGAACGTCAACGAGCAGGTTAACCAGTTCACCGCGTGGTACGGCCCGGGCACCGACGGCAGCAGTCCGACTGTGGACCAGTGGGCGCAGATCCTCGGCCGGCCGGCGGACAAGCCGGTCACCTTGATCAATTTCTTCAAGTTGCGGGACAAGGCGGACTATCCACAGGGAACCGGAGAGACCTCCGGCCAGGACGCCTTTGCGAGCTACGCGTCCGTCAGCATTCCGGCGATGCAACGCGCCGGTGGACGCTTTCTCCATGTCGGTCCGTTCCAGGGCATGTTCCTGGGAGAGACAGAGGACTGGGACGTCGTCGCTATCGGCACCTATCCGAACCTGGGGGCCCTGACTGCGCTTTATTCGGACGAAAGCTATCGTGGCGCCTTTCACCACCGCACGGCTGCCTGTGAACGGCAGAAGGTGCTGGTCTCGGGCGAGCAATAATCCTTAAAGCGGCAGGCCGAACCAGAGCGCGGCGATGCCGAGAAAGGCGAAAAAGCCGACCACGTCGGTCACCGTCGTCACGAAAACGCTTGAGGCGATCGCCGGGTCGACATTGACCCGGTCGAGCACGATCGGGATCAGGAGGCCGGACAGGCCCGCAAACAGCATGTTGATCACGATAGCCCCGCCAATCACGATGCCAAGACCCGGACTGGCGAACCACAGCCAGGCCGTGATCCCGATGAGCACCGCCAGGGCAACGCCATTGAGCATGCTCACCAGGACCTCACGGTTGAGCACGCGCAGCATGTTGCGCGTGCTCAGCTCCTGGGTGGCGATACCGCGCACGGCGACCGTCATGGTCTGGGTGCCGGCATTGCCGCCCATGGAGGCCACAATAGGCATCAGCACGGCCAGCGCCACCATCGCCTCGATCGTGTCCTCGAACAGCGCGATCACCACGGAGGCGAGAATCGCCGTGCCGAGATTGACCACCAGCCAGGTGAATCGGGACCGCGCGATGGTGAGGACGCTGTCGGAGATTTCTTCGTCGCCCACCCCGGCAAGCGCGCGGATGTCCTCTTCCGCTTCTTCCTGGATGACGTCGACGATGTCATCGACGGTCAGCACGCCGACGAGACGCTCGTTCTCGTCGACGACGGCGGCGGAGACGAGGTTGTAGCGCTCGAACCGGCGCGCGGTCTCTTCCTGGTCTTCCGTTGCCAGCACCGCCTGGCGGGTCTCCTCCATGATGGAGGTGACCTTCTCCTGGCGTTTGGTGCGCAGGATCTTGTCCAGATGCACCGCGCCGAGCAGCTTGAAGGTCGGGTCAACCACGTAGATTTCGTAAAAACTGTCCGGAAGGTCGCGCGCCTCGCGCATGTAGTCGATGGTCTGGCCGACCGTCCAGAAAGGCGCAACGGCGATAAACTCGCTCTGCATCCGCCGGCCGGCGCTGTCTTCCGGGTAATCCAGCGCTTTCTGCAGCTGCGCCCGGTCGGCATAAGGCAGCTCTTCCAGGATCGCCGCCTGGTCGTCCTCGTCCAGGTCTTCCAGAATGTAGACGGCGTCATCGGAATCGAGGTCTTCCAGGCCTTCGGCAATGACCTCGTTCGGCAGATCCTCCAGCAGCTGCAGACGGACCGCTTCGTCGATTTCCGTCAGCGCGGTGTAATCGAAATCATCGCCGAGCAGATGGATAAACGCGGCCCGTTCATCCGCGTCGAGCGTTTCCAGAAGGTCGCCGGTGTCGGCTTCGTGCAGATCCGCCGCCAGTTCGCGCAGGCTGAACTGGTCCTTTGCCCGGATCGCCGTCTCGACGGCGGCAATGAAGTCCGGGTTGAGGTGCTCTTCTTCGTCGCGAACCGGAATCTGCGGTTCGGGAGGCGCGGTCATATCAAGCTCAGCAGCTTCGCTCATCCGGCACCTCCTCCTTGCGCGTTGACCTCATCCGGCACCTCGGCACCAGCCCTTTCGTTCAGAACTAGCGTTTGCGAAGGAAAAGCGCCACCGGAAAAGCGAAACCGGTCCACAGACTTAAGCGGAAGGACGCGTTTGCGATACCTCTCCAGCCACCGCCGCCCGGCGCGCGCGCCAGCGGAGGCTCAAAAGCCCTTGCAGCCTTTGTCTCTTGCGCTTTGCCGCAACTGATCCAGGTAGTCTTCCACCTTCGCCGGCAAAATGGACTCGTCATCCGAAATGCAGCGCGGCGCGCGTCGAAATGCCCGCCGGGCCCGCTCGGTCTTGAGGCACACTCTACCCTCCGCCAGAACCTCCTGCTCGGTGTACCAGAGCTGTTGGCAGGTCATCGCGCCGAAACGACCGGGATTGACGGTAAGGGTCTGGGCAAAGGCCGCCGCACTGCCCAAAAGCAGCAGAAACCCCGCGACCGCAAACGGAAGAGATCGGCTGTGACACAACCTGTCGCTTGAACCATTCGTGTCACGCGAAGTCATCGACATCCACTGTGCTGGCTGCCGGCCCAGCCAGTCTGGCTATGCCGAAGAGAATGGCCAGCGTGACCCCTGAACGCAGGATCGAGAGGCCATACCCCGTCAAAACGACGGGTAGAAGGTGTCCGGGGATATGTGACTGGATAATCCCATAGGACAGAAGGAGTGATACAAGATCCAGAATGGCATACGCCAAATACACCTTCCAGGCCGAGCCCGGCTTCAAGTAGACCATTGCCAGGACGACCACCAGGACAAGGCACTCCGAGGTCGAGAGCAGAACCGCCCAGACTTCGAGTGTTATCAGCTGCTGCAGCACGAACCGGAGCATTAGGGAGGGGTTCGACGGAATGGCAAACCAGAATTCCTTCACCGAATAGGCCGTGAAGACAAGCTGAAGCAACACGAGAGCCGTCGCCGCAAACGCGGCGCCGGCAAAAGCAGCTTTTTTCAGGCGCGAACGATAAAATGAAGGCACAGGTCACCCGGTTTGGTTTTCAAGAAGATACAGGCTGGGCAAATGCGGCATCATTAAGAGAGCTGGCACCGGCTCCTGACAGAAACGCCACAAGCGCTTCCCTTTTGCCGCCTCTCCCAACTTGCATACAAACCACGAACCTCAGTCCCGCGCGCATTCCGGTGGACGCGTGTCCATTGTCCAGTCGGCGACCCTGGTCTTTGGCAGCTTTGTCTTGAATTTCCTGTCGTTGTGGACACCGCTGCCGGTGAGCAGATTGACATCGCACTGGCCGGCGCCGTCCGGATCGAGCGTGTCGTAGTAGCTGAAAGTGTACCCGGCGATGAGGAATTCGCCGCCGCGATAGGCAATCGTCAGCACCTGCTCCCAACGGTCCCGGCCGATGGCGGAATTCTCCGAATAGAGTTTCAGCGATCCGTGTTCGTTGATCTCCAGCCACGGTTCCTGGCCATACATACCGCCCTTCCAGACGATATTTCTGGCATGCACCGTCTCGACCCAGCCCTCGCCCGCGTCGGTGAAGATATAGAGATCTCCCCCGTCCTCCGTTTCGGACAGCACCGCCCGATAACGATAGATGTCGCCATCGACCGGCACAGTGGCCGATCCGGCCACGGATTGCGGGGGGATCAGGGTCTCCTGAGCGCTCGCCGCGACACAGGAAACCATTGCGCCAATCGCCAGAAAAACACTCGCGGACAGGACATGTCGAGGCATCATCATGAAGGATCTCCGGAGCTTGTTGGCAGAAACCGAATGGTTTCAGGCAATTGCGTCAACAAGGAGAAAAGCACATCGGATCGCCTGCCGACAGTCCCCAAGGCCTTCCGATAGGCATATTCCGACGGCTTCAGGAGGAGACGACAAGAATCAAAAAGGCCACCCGAGGGCAGCCTTTGATGCAACTTCCGTTGCCGTTCGAATGGTGCGGTCGAGAAGACTCGAACTTCCACGGGTTTTACCCCACAGCGACCTCAACGCTGCGCGTCTACCAATTCCGCCACGACCGCATATTCGATTGTTCCCGGCGCCTGTCAGCGTCGAGGCGCTCCATGTAGCAAAAGGAATTTGGGGGCGCAAGTGCCCTTCTTGCAATAATTCACAGGCGCGCGATTTTTCTTTGCGCGGGCAGGTTTGGCCCGTTACAGCGGCCCGTCCGTGCGCATCGGCCGGATCTCCGGCGGCCGCATCAGCACTTCGGTGATCGAGATGCCGATCCGCTCGCCAAGCAGCACCACCTGCCCCTTGGCAACCAGCGTCTGGTTGGCATAGATCTTCACGTCGTCGTCCTCGGACACGTCCAGATCGATCACCGCGCCACGGCCCATGCGCAGCAGCTGGTGCACCGGCATTTCGTTTTCCCCGAGCACGACGGAAATATCGACTTTGATCTCATCGAAGGTGGTCATAAGACGCGCAGATCCTTAAATAGGGCGAACGACGCAAGCGCCGCCGACGCTTAACCATACCACGGTACGGCCAGCCAGCTCAAAAAACAAAGAACTGTCATCCACATGTCACCCACCGATCGAGACGCCCTTTCCTTGAGTTTTCTGCCAATTTCAGGCTCCGCGCCGGTGGAATGGCGGATTACGGACGAACTGGTCGACTATGACAGGGCCTTGGCCGAAATGGACGAACGGGTGCAGGGAATCATTGCCGGCGAGGCCAACGAGCAGGTCTGGCTGCTGGAACACCCCCCGCTTTATACGGCCGGGACCAGCGCCAATGACGCCGATCTGGTAGCGCCCGGCCGGTTTCCGGTCTACCGCACCGGCCGTGGCGGTCAGCACACCTATCACGGTCCCGGCCAGCGGGTTGCCTATGTGATGCTCGACCTCAAACGCCGCCAGCAGGATGTGCGGGCCTTTGTCTCCGCCCTGGAAGCCTGGCTGATCGCGACGCTCTGGTCCTATCACATTCGCGGAGAACGCCGCGAAGACCGGGTCGGCGTCTGGGTGCGCCGGCCGGACCGTGGCGCGACTGTGGAGGACAAGATCGCCGCCATCGGCATCCGGCTGCGCAAATGGGTCACCTTCCACGGCATCAGTCTGAATGTGGAGCCGGATCTGGAGCACTTTTCCGGCATCGTGCCCTGCGGCATCACCGAGCACGGTGTCACCAGCCTGGTCGATCTCGGCATTCCGGTGACGATGGCTGAAAATGACAGTGTCCTGCGCGCCGAGTTCGAGAAAATCTTCGGACCGACGGTCTCGCGCTGACCGTTTCCATTGGGGCAGTTCCGTGCCGTTTCCCTTTTCGATTCGCGGCCACCCCAAGAAACGTCATCGTCATTTCTGTCAGTAATTTACATAATACTTGAAATTCCAGCTCTTTCTTACGTCCGACCGAGCCGAATTTAGTATTCCTTCACCCGATTGCGTCAAAAACGTCACAAACTTTCTCAATTTCGGGAACGAAGTTTGTGACCCAGTCTCGCACCTCCCGCTCTTCCAAGAGCGTCATCACCAAGATCCTGCTGGCGGCCGCCGCCGTCATCGTCGCGATTTTCGCAGGCTTCGGCCTGTTCAACGACACCTTGCAACGCAACGCCAAGACCGACGAGGTCCGCGACTACATGGCGGGTGTCGGCAAGTCGGAAGTCAACATCGTCCGCAACTGGTTCGAAGCCCGCATATTGCTGGTCGAGACCACGGCCGAACGCGTCGCCAAGGCTGGCGAGGTCACCCCCGAATTCTTCGACCTGAAAACCCTGACCGACAATTTCAGCGCCACCTATTACGGTGTCGCCGCCGACGGCGCCTTCAACATGTGGCCGCCGGCCGATCTTCCCGAAGGCTATGACCCGCGCAAACGGCCCTGGTACCAGGATGCCGTCGCCAAGGGTGGCTCGACGATTACCGACCCCTATCAGGATGCCTCCACCGGCAACCTGATCGTGACCGCGGCCACCCCGGTCAAGGCCGGCGGCACGGTTGCCGGCGTTGTCGGCGGCGACTTCGACATCACCACCCTGGCGGAGATGCTGGCGAGTTCCGATATGGGCGGCCTGGGGTATGTCTTTGTCACCGATTCTGAAGGCACGATCCTGATCCACCCGGACAGCGCGCTGATTTCCAAACCCCTGAACGAGCTGTTCCCGGACGGTGGCGTGAAAGTCTCCAGCGAACCGCAATACGCCTCCAATGCAAACGGCGACCGGATCATCCAGTTCGTAGCGGTTACCGGTCTTCCGGTCGACTGGCAAATCGGCCTTTCCGTCGATGAGTCCGCGGCTTATGCCAGCCTGACCAGCTTCCGCTATTCGGCGATCATCGCGACCGTAATCGCAACCGTCCTGATGCTTGTCATTCTGGGCACTTTGTTCCAGACGCTGTTGGCACGCCCCCTCGCCTCGGTCACCGGTTCGATGGCACAGATCGCAGAAGGGGATCTCGACGCCCCCGTCCAGGGCCTGGAGCGCAACGACGAGATCGGCTCGATCGCCAACGCGGTTGAAGTCTTCAAGACAAATGGCAAGGCTCAACGCCAGCTCGAAGCGGAACGTGAAGCCGAGCAGGAAGCCAAGCAGCGCCGCGCTGCTGCCGTCGACGATCTGCTCGGCGGTTTCAACCAGGAAATCCGCAGCGTGCTGGAGACCGTTTCCAACGCCACCGAAGAACTGGAGCGCACCGCGCGCGAACTCGCCGACACTTCCGAGAAGAGCTCGACCGACGCGGAAGCCGCCGCTCGCACCACCGGCGACACCGCGGCCAATGTCCGCTCCGTCGCCGCGGCTTCTGAGGAACTGACCTCGTCGATCGCCGAAATCGCCCGCCGGGTCGAGGACCAGGCCGGCATTTCCGACAAGGCGTCCTCGGCTGCATCGGAGACCGATCAGACGGTGCAGAGCCTGGTGGCAACCACCGACCGGATCAGCCAGATTGTCAGCCTGATCAACGATATCGCAGCCCAGACCAACCTCCTGGCACTGAACGCCACCATCGAGGCGGCGCGTGCCGGGGAAGCCGGCAGGGGCTTTGCGGTTGTGGCCTCCGAAGTGAAGTCACTCGCCACCCAGACCGCCCAGGCCACGGAAGAGATCGCGACCCAGATCCAGGCCATGCAGACGGTGTCCAATCAGGCGGCCGACGCCATCAAGGACATCGCCAACGTGATCGCGGAAATGTCGGAGATCTCCAAGGACATCTCGGTCTCCGTCGAACAGCAGAGCCTGGCGACCAACGAGATCTCGAAAAACGTCAACGAGGTCTCCACCGGCACCGACTCGATTTCCGAGACCATCATCCAGGTCTCCAGCGGTGCCCAGTCCACCGGCCGTAACGCCGCCGATGTGCTGTCGACCGCCGAGTCGCTGTCCACCGAGGCCTCGGACCTGCGCAGCAAGGTCGAACGCTTCTTCGAAGGCATCCGCGCCGCATAAGCTAATAGGCAGTTCCAACGAAGGAAGGCGGGCTCAAAAGCCCGCCTTTTTTCTTGCGAACCCCATCCCCATCGTCATGCCATGGCTCGGCCATGGCCCCCATGCCGTTTCACCCCCCTCCAGCACGGACGTGCCATCTGGTGAGGTCACGGCATGGATTGCCGGATCAAGTCCGGCAATGACGAAGGCTGGAAGCAAGCAAACGGCTCGCATTTTCTCGCCAAACCCATCCCCCATCGTCATGCCATGGCTCGACCATGGCATCCATGCCGTTTCAACCCCTCCGGCACGGACGTGCCATCTGGTGAAGTCACGGCATGGATTGCCGGATCAAGTCCGGCAATGACGAGGGAATATCAGAGTTGGTAGCAATGCGGTTACGCTGTCAGTTCCCTTAGGAACGCCCGCAGCCGATCCATGCCCTCCGGCGTCCAGCCGAGCGCCCGCAGCTTCTCTGTCGTCATGATGCCGGGCATGTTCACGGCCTCCTCCGGAAGCTTGCCGGTCACGCCAGAAATCTCGGAATAGGCCGCCAACAGATCTCGCCGGTCGAGCAGCAGATCCGACACGTTGAAGACCTCAAAGGGCTCAGGCTCATCCCGCGTAAACAGCAAGGACACTGCCGCCGCCAGATCTTCGCCATGAACCTCTGTTGCCCGCCGGGGCGTGATCTTGTCGCCGCGCGCAAAGTCTTCGAACAGGGACGACCACTTGTGTTCCTGCAAACCCGGCGGCAGGCCGTAGACGCCGGTCGCGCGCAGCACGGAACCACGAAAGACCCTGTCGCTCAGTTCCGCGAGAACCTGTTCGCCCGCCATCTTGACCTCTCCATAAAGCGATTCCGGCTGTGGGTCGTCCGTTTCCTGGAGCATCTCACCGCGACGGTGGTCGCCATACACCGCCCGGCTGGAGAGAAACACCGCCCGCCGGCATCCTGCCTTTTTGGCGGATTCGAACAGGCGCTGCGTGCCATCGACATTGACGCGTCTGAAAGTCTCCGGATCGTCGCCCTCCCCGCCCCGGAAGCGGCCGGGTTCATGCAGCAGCGCGCAATGGACCAGCGCATCGGCTTCGGCAAGCTGCGGTTCAGGGGCCGACAGATCGAAGGGATGAAACGCGGCCGCAAAGCCGCCGACCGGCCGGCGGCCCAGAACCGTAACCCCATGGCCCTCTCCAATCAGCCGCGCCAGAATGAACCGGCCAACGCTGCCGCTTGCCCCGGTCAGCAGGACACGCATCTCAGGACGCCCTGAGCGCCGCCGCGTCGACAGGCCGCGGCAGCACGGAAATATCTTCTGGAATGCCGTCGCCGGTGGCAAAGGCCTGCCATAGATCAATCAGCGGCCGCAGTCGGTCCACCTTGTCATGGCTGGTCTGCCAGGGTTTTTCATACTGGTAATGCAGCACGTGGACCTGGTCCCAGTCCCAGAGGTCCGGCAGGTTGAACCAGACATATTGCAGCATGTTGTAGAAGACCGGCAGGCCATGCCAGTCGGGAAAGAAACTTTCCAGGAAGGTCTGGTCGGTGCGCCGCCAGAACGCCTCCGGCTGATCGAGCCGCTCCAGCATTGCCGCGAAGGTGGCTTCGCTCGGGACGGCGGTGAAGACGCCGCTGTTCATCCGGTGAAAGTCCTTGAGACTTTCATAGACATTGGGCGCCGCGCAGAATTCCGGATAGCCGAACAGCTTGTCGATATTCTTAAGCACCAGTGCATCTGCGTCGATGAAGACGACCTTGTCATACTCGGTGAGCTGCCACAGGCGCAGCTTGACGAAATTGTCCAGGGGCGTGTGGAACACCGGCTTGCCGCCCTTGGTGAAGGGGGCCGCCTTGTGCAGGCGGCCACGCTCGTGGCGTTCGTTGAAGGCGTCCGAGGTCGGCAGACGGTCGCAGCGGCCGAGGCGCGGCTCGAAAGCCTTCAGGACGGCAAGATCGTCCTCGTCGACCCCCGGCGTACAGAGCACTACCAGATCGGCGGATGTGCCACTGCGGCGGAGCGAGCGCAGCAGCGCGGTGGCGCCGAGCACATAGTCCCGGTTGGTCACCAGCGTCACATAGGCGGTCCGGCTTCCGGGCGCCCTGTCGAAATCTGGAGCATCTTGCATCGTCCCGCCTCAGGAAACGGATTTCAAACGCGGATGCTCCGGATCGTGCTCGATCTCTTCGGCGATTTCCTTGGTCCAGGCCGAAACGGCTGGCACGCGGCTGCGATCGACCCGGTAGGCATAGGTCTTTGCGACATCCACCACTTCGCTGAGCAGACCGTCTTCCAGCGTGGTCGGGTTGAGGCCAAGTTCCAGGAACTGCTTGTTTTCAACAACCAGGTCGTTCTCGGCGGCTTCCTTGCGCGGGTTCGGCAGATAGGCGACCTTCGCGCCGGTGAGTTTTGAAATCAGCTCCGCCAGATCGCGCACCCGGTGGGTTTCAGTCATCTGGTTGAACACCTTGACCCGGTCGCCCTTCTGCGGTGCGTTCTTCAGCGCCAGCTCAATGCAGCGCACCGAATCCTGGATGTGAATGAAGGCACGGGTCTGCCCGCCCGTGCCATGCACAGTTAGCGGATAACCGATGGCCGCCTGGATGAGGAACCGGTTCAGCACGGTGCCATAGTCGCCGTCATAGTCGAAGCGGTTGATCAGCTGCTTGTGGCGCAAGGTCTGCTCCGTATGCGTGCCCCAGACGATGCCCTGATGCAGGTCGGTGATCCTCAGGCCGTCATTCTTGGCGTAGAACTGGAACAGCAGCTGATCCAGGCACTTGGTCATGTGATAGATCGAACCGGGATTGGCCGGATAGAGGATTTCCTGAGAAGCCTTCTCGCCGCCGAGCGTCTCCACGTCGACGGAAAGATACCCCTCCGGGATTGCCGCGCCGACGCTGGAATAGCCATAGACGCCCATGGTGCCCAGATGCACCAGATGCGCGTCCAGATCCAGCTCCACCATGGCGTTCAGCAGGTGGTGCGTGGCGCTGACATTGTTGTTGACGGTGTAGTTCTTGTGCTGGTCCGACTTCATCGAATAAGGCGCGGCGCGCTGTTCAGCGAAATGGATGATCGCATCGGGGCGGTTGTCCGCCAGCCAGGCCTTGAAGACCTCGTAGTTCTTGGCAATGTCGATCAGGTGAAAATGGATCGTGTTGCCTGATTCCTGCTTCCAGATCCGGGTGCGCTCCTGGATCGAATCCATCGGCGTGAGCGACTGCACACCGAGTTCGGCATCGATCCACCGGCGGCTCAGATTGTCGATGACATGAACTTCATGTCCCTGATCCGACAGATGCAAGGACGTGGGCCAGCCGACAAAACCATCACCGCCAAGTATCGCAATCTTCACTGAAAATCTCCCCGGGTTGTCCGTATCGAAACGTCTCGCCGTTCCGATTGTTCCATTTGAAAGACCAGATCATTGCGATATTTCCGTGACAACTCAATATCGAACTTCACGATTGATATACGAGAGACGATTGGTCACGGGAAACCGGTCAGGTGGTCGACCGGATTTCGAAGGCGCCGGAGGCGGGATCGACGGGATCCAGATTGCTGACGGTGTTGACCCGGGCGAGCGAAGGCCCCTGCCAGAGCGCGTCCAGCATATCGACGACCGTGTCCGAGGGGCCGGAAAAGACCGCTTCGACAGACCCGTTGGCAAGGTTCCGCACCCAGCCGGAAAGCGCCCGCGCCTCCGCCTCGCCGG
Organism: Roseibium sediminicola; assembly: GCF_023156505.1. Classification (GTDB taxonomy): domain Bacteria; phylum Pseudomonadota; class Alphaproteobacteria; order Rhizobiales; family Stappiaceae; genus Roseibium; species Roseibium sediminicola. Next base: position 273,263 of record NZ_JALNMJ010000004.1, read on the forward strand.
CGCACCAGGCCCGATAGCCGACGCCTTGCACCCGGCCTTCAACAAGCACATGAACGGTCAATGGATCTGCTGTCATCAAGCACCCCCGGTCCTTCCCTGAGGCAAGCTTAGAGTGCTTCGGAAAAGGTTTCTAGACTTTCGCGAGTGTCTCCCTGCGCGATGCCCGTTTCTGTTCGTCCAGCATGACGATCAGCGACGCCCCAACAATCACCAGCGCACCCGGCCAGAAGGCTCCACTTGGCGCAAAGCCAAAGGCGAAGAAACCAACGGCGATGTTGAGCGGCAATTTCAGATGGTCGAAGGGCTGGACGAAGGCCGCGTCCGCCTTCTGATAAGCCAGCGTCAGCAGGTAATTCGCAATCACCGTCAGCACAGCCGCCCCGGCCAGAAGCCACAGCGCCGGGCCGGAGGGCATGATGCCGCCGTCGCCCAGCGCCAAAAGCGCATTGACCGGCGTCAGCAGCAATAGCAGGTAGACGGTGATGGAATCGGCTTCTTCGGTCGCGGTGAGTTTCTTGGTGACCAGCGACGTCCCGGCCCAGAACGCCGCTGCGCCAACCGGAAGCAGCGCGGCCCAGCTGAAGGCTTCCGTCCAGGGCTCCAGGATCACCATGCCGCCGGCAAAGCCGGCAATCGTCGCCAGCCAGCGCACCGGGCCGACCCGTTCGCCGAAAAACAGCTTCGCACCAATGATCACGAAAAACGGCGAGGTCATCACCAGGGCGATCGCCTGCCAGATCTGGACCAGCGACAGCCCGGCAACCCAGAGCTGGATTCCGACAACCGCAAGACCGCCACGCAGGAGATGCCAGCCGAGATGCCGTGTTTTCAGAGCGGAAAGGCCGCGCCGCAGGACAAACGGCAAGGCAACGAGGAGGCCAAGCGCATACTGCCAGAAAGCGGCCGAAGTCGACGGCACGCCCAGCTGCATGGTCGAGGCCTGCAGGGCACCGTTGACAAGGGCGAAGGACGCCCCTGCCCCGATCATGGCTAGGGCGGCAAAAAGGGATTTCCGGGAATTGGCCGACATGGCGCTGTCCTTTCCGAGTTCGGTTCCGTTTCCAATCAGAACAGTCTCAAAAAGACACGCGACCACAGGCCCCGGCTAAGGTTCTGCAGCCAAGTTCTCTCTCATCCGGACTGTCACCGTCGGCTCCGGCTTCTCACCGGATCTGCTGACCCTTGCAGGTGTCCTTGCAAGGCGCTCGCGGGCTCCAGGTCTCCCTGATACCGCCGGTGGGGAATTGCACCCCGCCCCGAGAACTGTTCTCAAAAAAATTCAGTATTACTGAAAAAGCGGGAAGGCAATGAAAAACTGCCCGCTCTGAGACCGTCAGTCCGAACACACCCTGTTCCGGCCGGCCTCCTTCGCCCGATAAAGGGCGGCGTCGGCGCGCGCGATGGCCTGGTTGACGGTTTCGCCTTTGCCAACCGTTGCCACACCGATGCTCACGCGCAGCGGAATGTCCTGCCCTTCATGCAGATGCGGCGTGGCTTCGACCTTGTCGCGAATGGCTTCGGCGATTGTCAGCGCCAGGTCGGGTGCGCAGTCTTCCAGTAGACAGTAGAATTCCTCGCCACCGGCCCGCGCAAAGATGTGAGGCTGCGCAAGAACTTTGTCGAGCAACCTGACGAGATGGCGCAGGGCGGCATCACCGCACGCGTGGCCATGACGGTCATTGACCTGCTTGAAGTGATCAATGTCGATCACAAGAACGGACAGAGGCCTGGACGGGACTTGAGCGCGCTCCCATGCCGCGGTTGCAAGTTCAAAGAACCGCCGCCGGTTATAGGCCTCCGTCAGATCGTCCCGCTCGGCCGCTCTCGTCAGCTTTTCTTCAAGTTTTTTGCGCTCCGTGATATCGAGCATGGCTCCGGCAAGCCCGTTTACCTCACCGCTTGCCGCATCCCTTGTGACCGCCTTGTGAAAGGTCACCGTCCGGTATTCGCCCGTCGCGAAACGCACCTCCGCATCGTAGATCTGGACACCACCCTCACGCATCAGGGCCTCGTCGGCCTCCTCATAGACCTTTGCCAGTTCCTCCGGAGCCACGTCATAGACGCTCGAGCCGCGGACCTTCGCCGCCGGCAGTCCGATGAAGCCCTCAAAGGCCTTGTTGCAACCGCTGTAGATACCGGCCCTGTTCTTGAAAAAGATCGGCGACGGCAGGTTGTCGATGGCGGCCTGCAGCTTGTCCCGTTCAACGGCGATGTCGTGACACCGTTGCCGCAGCGCTTCCCGTACCCTGCTGAACCTGGTTGCCCGCATCAGCGCGAGCGCGAGCTGTGTCCGGTCCTTGAAGGAAACGACTTCATCTGCTCCGGCGGCGAGCAAAGCCATTTGCCGATCGCCTGCCAGAACAGCATCGACAACGGCGATCACATACCGGTCGCCGTCGAGCAGCGACGGGTTATCCTGGAGAAAGGCTTCCACATTTTGGACGACCAGAAGGCAGATCCGGGAGCAGGAAAATCCCTTTGGCCCATTAGGGTCAATGCGTTCGAGTTGATAGCCCTCGGGCATGACCGGCAAGGTCTTCCCGGCTTCTGCGTAATAGCTGACGACAACCGCCGTATCGCGCGGTTCCGCTGTTTTATCGGACTCCGTCTCAAACATGACAAACCAGGACCTGTTCTCGTCTGCCCTCTGTTTAAGCAACAGCGATAAATCTGACGTTAAGACAGCTAAATAAAGCCTCATCGTCCCAAGCGTCGCACAGGCGCTCTAAGGACGCGCCACCAGGCTTTGACAGGCCGTCTGCAGAAACTCTGCGATCTCCATGGGCGTTTCCGCAATCAAAACAGGCTGCTCCGCTTCGAGTTCTTCGCGGCTGCCATAGCCCCACAGCACACCGATCCCGGCAACCTCGTTGACATTGGCACCGATGAGATCGTGTTTGCGGTCGCCGATCATGACCGTCTCACCGGCTTGCAGCGCCTCTTGCCTCAAAATATGAGCAATCAGCTCCGCCTTTGCCGACCGGGCCCCGTCCAGCTCCGAGCCATAAACGGTTCCGAAATACGGCCGCAGTCCGAAATGCTCGATGATCGTGCCCGCATAGGCATGGGGCTTGGACGTGCAGACATGCAGCCGCAGCCCGCTCTCTAAAAGGTCTGCCAGCAGCTCGGGAATGCCATCGATCAGCGTGTTCTCGTAAAGACCGGTCTTCGTGTAGCGCTCCCGATAGAAGCCGACCGCACGGTCGAGCTCTTTTTTCTCCTCCGTGGCCAATAGAACACGAAAGCTTTCCCAGAGCGGCGGTCCGATGCACCAGCGCAGGTCCTCGGCTGCAACAGCGGAAACGCCCATCTTTTCCAGAGCGTATTGGATGGAGCGGGTGATGCCTTCGAAAGGATCGGTCAGCGTTCCGTCCAGATCGAACAATACGGTCGTGAATGACAAACCATTCCCTCCAGGCCAAAAAACAAACGGCCCGCACCTTCAGGTAACGGGCCGCCGCACTATCGATGGTTCCAGACCACTGTCAATCCGGCTCAGGAAAACTCCATGATCACGGCGTCGACCGCGAGACTGTCGCCCGGCTTGGCCTTGATGGCGGTCACCGTGCAGTCCCGCTCGGCGCGCAGCACGTTTTCCATCTTCATGGCTTCGACAACGGCAAGCTGCTCGCCTGCCTTGACCTCCTGGCCCTCGCTGACCGCAATCGACACGACCAGACCCGGCATCGGGCAGAGAAGCATCTTTGAGGTATCCGGCGGCAGTTTTTCAGGCATCAGCTGGTCAAGCTCGGCAATCCGCGGCGTCATCACCTTGGCAACGACGGAATAGCCCTGCCAGTCGAGCCGGTAACCACCCCTCACCTTGCGCACCTGAACCGTGACGGTTCGGGACCCGACCTTGCCGGACCACATCGGATCGCCCGGTGCCCAATCGGCCTCCACATTCATGACCGGACCATCGCCGATGGCCACGTCTATTTCGACCGGTGTGCCGGGATAACCCGCTGCCAGCCGGATCGGCACATAGGTCTTGTCCAGCTTGATGACCCAGTCCTCGCGGATCGCACCGGAGTGCGGCCGCAGACGTCCCGGCAGGTGGTCAAGCCGCTCGCGCTCGAGCGCGCCCATGGACAGGGTCACCGCGGCAAGAACCGCATAGGCTTCGGCGTCCGGGACCGCCGGTGCGAAGCCGTCCGGATATTCGTCGGCAATGAAGCTGGTGGCCAGATCGCCGGAACGCCAGCGCGGATGGTTCATCAGCGCGGTCAGGAAGGGCACATTGTGCTGAATGCCGTCGACATAGAAGGCGTCCAGGGCCGAACTCATGGCATCAATCGCCTCCGCCCGCGTCGGTGCGTGGGTGATCAGCTTGGCGATCATCGGGTCGTAGAACATCGAGATTTCCGAGCCCTCGACCACGCCGGTATCGTTACGCACGGTCACCGCATCGGTTGTCATTTCCTCCGGCGGCCGGTAACGCACCAGCCGGCCGATGGAAGGCAGGAAATTCCGGTAGGGATCTTCCGCATAGATGCGGCTTTCCACGGACCAGCCGTTCAGCTTGACGTCACCCTGCTTCAGCTGCAGCTGTTCGCCTGCGGCCACGCGGATCATCTGCTCCACCAGGTCGACCCCGGTGATCAGCTCGGTGACCGGGTGTTCCACCTGCAGGCGGGTGTTCATTTCCAGGAAGAAAAAGCTCTTGTCCTGCCCGGCGACGAACTCGACGGTGCCGGCGCTGTCATAGTCGACGGCCTTGGCCAGCGCGACCGCCTGTTCTCCCATCAGCCGGCGGGTTTCCTCATCGAGCAGCGGCGACGGCGCTTCCTCGATGACTTTCTGGTTGCGGCGCTGGATCGAGCATTCACGCTCGCCGAGATAGATCGCGTTGCCGTGCTTGTCGCCCAGCACCTGGATCTCGATATGGCGCGGGTTCTCGATGAACTTCTCGATGAACACCCGGTCGTCGCCGAACGAGGACGCGGCTTCGGACTTGGAGCGGGCATAACCGTCACGGACTTCATCGGCATTCCAGGCAATGCGCATCCCCTTGCCGCCGCCGCCTGCCGAGGCCTTGATCATGACCGGATAGCCGATGTCCTCGGCGATCTCGACCGCCTGGTCCGGCGTCTCGATCACACCGAGATAGCCGGGTACCGTGCTGACATTGGCGTCGTTGGCGAATTTCTTTGATTCGATCTTGTCGCCCATGGCCTCGATGGCGCGCGGATTCGGACCGATCCAGACAATGCCCTCCTTGGCCAATGCTTCCGGGAAGCTGGCCCGTTCGGACAAGAAGCCATAGCCCGGATGAACCGCTTCGGCGCCGGTTTCCTTGCACGCGGCGATGATCTTGTCGGCGATGAGGTAAGACTCGGCGGCTGCCGCCGGACCGATATGCACTGCCTCATCCGCCATTTCGACATGAAGCGCCTCTCGGTCGGCGTCGGAATAGACGGCGACCGTCTTGATGCCCATGCGGCGCGCGGTCTTGATGACCCGGCACGCAATCTCACCACGGTTGGCGACAAGTATTTTCGAGAACATGAATTTCCACCCGGCTGGATCGTTTTGCTTTTTGTAGGCCTCCCCTCAGGGCCGCGCAACTTATCCAAAGGGCGAGACGTCTTTTTGCCGATTCGGCACGACTCTTGCCCGATCATCCCCTTATTGACGGAAAGAGAGAGGCAAAACCGGCGGCAACTCTGCCGTTTATCTGAATATTAAGAAAGCTATTGCAGGAATTACGGATGAAAAAGGGGAAGAGCCGCATGATAAGTCGCTTCACAAGTGTGTTTCTTGCTGGCGCAATGCTGTCGACCGCAAGCCTTGCGGACACGATCGGCAAATGGAACCGTGGCGAGATCAACGGTTTTACACGCTACTGGACCGGCAACAAAGAGGGCGCAAGTTTTGTGGTTTGGTGCCATCCGGAGCGGAAGGTCAACGGCACCTTGCTGCATATCGAGATCGGCGGACATACCCCAACCCCGAACACCCGGATCAAGCTGATCATGGATCAGGAGATTCTGGAACTGCCCGTCAACGCACAGGGCTACATAGACAGCGGCTGCGCGACCTGTTCCGACAGTTTCGGCTATGTCTGGCACAAGCTGCGCGCGTCTCACACCCTGGCGGTCAAATTTCACGACAACCGCTATGCTGGCTTTTCCTTGAGAGGTGCGCGGCAAATCCTGCCAGGTCCCGTCTGTCCGACTGACTGGCAGAAAAAGAACCCGAACAGTTAGCGCCCTCGCTGTTTCTTCCGGCCGAACCCGGCAGCGACCGATAAAAGTTCAAATTTTAAGTATTTCTTAGAGACACCCTGCAATTCTGTCATTGACAGATTTGGGTAGGGCAAATGCTGAAGGTTTCTCTATTTTTCGCGGCGCTATTGATCGCGGCGTCCCCCTTGCAAGCTGCTGAACAGGGCAAGTGGCACAACGATTCCGCCCATGGGTACGAGCGCTATTGGACCGTGAACTCAACGGGTGCGCGCTTTACCATCTGGTGCCCACCCAACCACGATGCGCGCGGCGCGCTGATCGGCATCGATATCAAGGGGCAGCGTCCTTCACCGGACTCGCTGGTCAGGGTCGAACTGGACCACAAGCTGGTGAAGTTCAAGGTCGGTCCCGACGGCTATATCCGCAACGATTGCCCTGCTTGCAGCGATAACCTGACCTATTTCTGGCACCGCCTGCGCTCTTCCGTGAGATTCAAGGTCCAGTTCGAGGACCGGCGCTACGCCGGCTTTTCGCTCAAGGGCGTTCGCGAAGTCACACCGCACTCGGTCTGCGCAAGCCAGCTGGCTCATAACAGCCAATAATCGGGATTTTCCGGTCCAATCCCGCGTTCAAGTGCTCCGGGTCACAATTCCGCGTGCCCAATCATCGCATACTGGCGCTCATGATTTCCCCACGGGTAATATCATGCCTGGAAGCCTGGCTGCTCTTGGCCGGAGTTCCGGACAGATGACCCGACGGACCAGGAGGCATCGATGCGAAAATTTCACTTTCTATCAGCGGCGTTCGTTCTGGCGGGCCTTGCCATGACGACGGCCGCGGAAGCACGGCCCGACTTGCGCCGCATGACCTGTGCCCAGGCGCAGCAAATGGTGGCACAGCATGGCGCCGTCGTGTTCACAACGGGTCAGCACACCTATTCGATGTTCGTTTCGAACCTGAGCTACTGCGACCGCAACCAGGTGCTGTTCACCCAATACGGCCAGACCCGCGACGCCCGCCGGTGCCCGGTTGCCTATGAATGCCGGGAACCGCTGTTCCCGCGCGGCGGCTTCAACCGCTGGGATTGACCCCACGAGGGTCAGTTCCAGCGGTAATGGGCCGTGTAATCGTTCAAAGAGGGATGTTGTCGTGCTTTTTCCAGGGCGTCTCCGCCGTCTTGGAGCGCAGCAGCGCCAGTGCCTTGGCGACCCGGCGGCGGGTTGAATGCGGCCGGATGACATCGTCGATATAGCCGCGTTCCGCCGCCACGAAGGGATTGGCGAACCGGTCCTCGTAATCCTTGGTGCGCTTGGCGATCTTGTCCTTGTCGGCAAGTTCCGAGCGGTACAGGATCTCGACCGCGCCCTTGGCGCCCATCACCGCGATCTCGGCCGACGGCCAGGCATAGTTGATGTCGCCGCGGATGTGCTTCGAGCTCATCACGTCATAGGCGCCGCCATAGGCCTTGCGGGTGATCACGGTGATTTTCGGCACCGTCGCTTCCGCGTAGGCGAACAGCAGTTTGGCGCCGTGCTTGATCAGGCCGCCATATTCCTGCGCGGTGCCCGGCAGAAAGCCCGGAACGTCGACATAGGTCACGATCGGAATGCCGAAACAGTCGCAGAAGCGCACGAACCGCGCCGCCTTGCGGCTGGCATCGGAATCCAGAACCCCGGCCAGAACCATCGGCTGGTTGGCGACGATGCCCACCGTGCGTCCCTCGATGCGGCCGAAACCGGTGAGGATGTTGCCGGCGAAACTGCCCTGGATCTCGTAGAAGTCGCCTTCGTCGACGGTCTTCAAGACAAGCTCCTTCATGTCGTAGGGCTTGTTCGGATTGTCCGGGATCAGCGTGTCGAGGCTGGTGTCGATCCGCTCCGGATCATCGTAGTTGGTCAGTTCGGGCAGATCCGCCTGATTGTTCATCGGCAGGAAGTCGATCAGCCGCCGCATCTCCTGCAGGGCTTCCACGTCGTTGTCGAAGGCGCCGTCCGCGATGGAGGATTTGGTTGTGTGGATCGAGGCGCCGCCGAGTTCTTCCGCCGTCACCGTCTCATTGGTCACGGTCTTGACCACGTCCGGACCGGTGACGAACATATAGGACGTGTCGCGGACCATGAAGATGAAGTCGGTCATGGCCGGTGAATAGACGTCGCCGCCCGCGCAGGGCCCCATGATCAGCGAAATCTGCGGAATGACGCCGGAGGCCAGCACATTGCGCTGGAACACTTCGCCATAGCCACCCAACGCCGCAACGCCTTCCTGGATGCGGGCGCCGCCCGCGTCGAACAGGCCGATGATCGGAGCCCGGTTCTGCAGGGCCATGTCCTGAAGCTTGGTGATCTTTTCCGCGTGGGTCTCAGACAGGGATCCGCCGAAGACGGTGAAGTCCTTGGAAAAGACGTAAACGGTTCGGCCATTGACCGTGCCCCAGCCGGTCACAACCCCGTCGCCCGGGATGTGCTGCTCCTCCATGCCGAAATCGGTGCAGCGATGCTGCTTGAACATGTCGAACTCTTCGAAGGAGCCCTCGTCCAGGAGAATCTCTATGCGTTCGCGCGCCGTCAGCTTGCCTTTGCTGTGCTGTGCATCGATACGGCGCTGCCCGCCACCCAGCCGGGCCGTCTCCCGGCGCTGTTCCAATTCGGCCAGAACTTCTTTCATCCGGTCCTCCCAATATTCACTTGCTGAGGGCGTACCATGATCGCTCAAAAGTGCATAGTCAGCACATGGGCTTAAGGGAAAGCCTGTCGAGGGCACGGCGCTCGAACCGCATTCCCCGAAGGGCGCTGGTGGAGAACGCTCAATAAGGTGATCCCCATCACATTCCCGCCGATTTCCGTCCGTTGGGCCCCGGGTTCGCTTTGCCTCCCAAGCATTCTGACGTAGCGTGATCTCATTAGCCATTAGGACGATTTCGTCGCGGCACACAGGCCCGTTCCAGCAGTCCGCCCTGTCGATCGGGACATGACACTGCAAGCCGGGACCGCATTCTTCTGTCGGAGTACAAGCATGTCCGAAAAGTTCGTGATTGAACATTGTGACGGCGCGATCACCCTCGCCCGTCTTCAGTTTTTTGATATCAGCCAGTCAAATCTCAAGGAAGAACACAAGGCCTGGCTCAGGCGCCATGTCATTCCTCTGCTGCAAGGCAATGGCAGCATCAGCGTGGTCGGCCTGTCCAGCAGAAGCGGCAAGGCCGCCTACAACAAGGCCCTGTCCAAGAAGCGGGCCGTTGCCGTTCAGCTGTTCCTTGAAGAAACAATGCAGAAGAGTTTTCCGTTCGACCTGGTCGACGGGCTCGGGGAATCGCTGGCAGAGGAGATGGGGCAGGAAGACGGCGTCGAGGACGGCCAGTTCCGGGCGGTCATGATCTATGTGCATTCCATACCGACACCGCCCAACCCCAAGGTCATCAAGACCCCGAAAAAGATGAAGCCGAAACCCAAAAAGGCATCGACCCTGTGGGTTGGTATCGGCGAAAGCCACTCGGGCGATCTTGTCGCCGTCGGACGCTACAACTGGAATGGCCGGCTCTACCGGGCAAGCGCGGACGATGGCGGTTTCGTCGACTATGTCGACCTGATGGCCGACGGCTGGAAACTCGGCGGCGGCCTCGGCGGCAGTGTCGGCGCGATTGTCGTCGTTGCCCATGGCGTGCAATCCCCGCACGAGTTCAACAAGAAGGGCGAATGGTCCGACTGGGATCTCGACCTCGCCATCGGCGGCAAGCTCGGCGATGTCCTGAAAGGCCTGAAGGGCATCGGCAAGATCGTCACCACCATGGAAAAATACGAGGAACTCAGCCATGCGGCGATCGAGATCACCAAGAACAAGGGCTTCGTGAAGAAAGGCCTCTACACCATTCCGATGCTCGGCGTCGGTGCCGGGCTCCACGTGTGGACCGGCCGCAAATACGGCGACGTCACTGTGATTTCGACCGGCAGAACCAAAATGAGATAACACCGCCCGTTTTCACCCGGCAACATGCGCCGGCACGGTTCGGACAAACTGAAAAACGTGCCGGCGCTGCACATCGAGTGTGCACTCTCAAACAAACCGTTCAAAAAAAGTGCCGCTAGGTACGCCTTTGGTGCCGACGGGCACTTTGCCGCCTGTCAGCTGATGTCAGGAAGCACTTCGCGAGTGGACGGGGTACCAAAAGGCAGGCTAACGCTCACGGATGGCGGGTATCGAGAACGTCGCACAAGTGGAGGAAACGTCGGGGTTTTGCCTCCTTTTCCACTTATCCGCCTAATTTGTAGGCACCCCCGCCGCGACATTGCTCTTTGACACACTTCAGAATTTTGCCATGATTGCTCAAGAAGGTAGCAGTGGCAAAGGGGAGGCAATGTCGGACGAACGCACGTATTTCAACGAAATGCTCGACGAGGCAGGTGCGCCGCGCCAGTGTTATTCCCGCCTTGCCAAGTGGCTAGAAGACAAGCCCGCCAATTTCCTGTCGCGCAAGAGCAAGGACGCCGAAACCATCTTCCGCAGGCTGGGCATCACCTTTGCGGTCTATGGCGCGGATGAAGCCACCGAACGCCTCATTCCCTTCGATCCGATCCCGCGCATCATCTCCGCAGCCGAGTGGCGGCGCCTGTCGGCCGGCATCGACCAGCGTGTGCGCGCTTTGAATGCGTTTCTGCACGACATCTATCATCGTCAGGAAATCCTCAGGGCCGGCCGGATCCCGGCGGATCTTATTTTGCAGAACGAGGCCTTCCTGCCGGAAATGGCCGGCTTTACACCGGCACGCAAGGTCTATTCCCACATCATCGGCACCGATCTGGTCCGGGTGTCGGAGAATGAGTTCTACGTCCTGGAAGACAACACCCGCACGCCCTCCGGGGTCTCCTACATGATGGAGAACCGCGAGACGATGATGCGGCTGTTCCCGGAACTGTTCCAGACCCACCATGTGGCAAATGTCGAGCAATATCCGGAAAACCTGCTTCAGACGCTGGAGAGCGTCGCGCCGGATCCGTCCAAATCCAGTCAGACCATCGTCGTTCTGACGCCGGGGATCTACAATTCGGCCTATTTCGAACATGCTTTCCTGGCCGATTCGATGGGCGTGGAACTGGTCGAGGGCCGCGATCTCTTCGTCGATGCCGGCCATGTCTACATGCGCACGACACGGGAGCCGCAGCAGGTCGACGTGATCTACCGGCGCATCGACGACGCTTTCCTGGATCCCCTCACCTTCAATCCGGACAGCATGCTCGGCGTCCCGGGCCTCTTCGATGCCTACCGCGCCGGCAATGTCACCATCTGCAACGCGCCTGGCACCGGTATTGCCGACGACAAGGCGATTTACGCCTATGTGCCCGACATAATCGAGTTCTACACCGGTCAGAAGCCGATCCTGAACAACGTGCCGACCTGGAACTGCTCGCGGCCCGACGATCTGGCCTATGTGCTAGACAATCTGGAAGACATCGTCGTCAAGGAAGTGCACGGCTCCGGCGGCTACGGCATGCTGATCGGCCCGACCGCCTCGAAACGCGAGATCGTCGAGTTCCGGAAAGTTCTGGAGACCAACCCGACCAACTACATTGCCCAGCCCACGCTGGCTCTGTCCGCCTGCCCGACCCACGTTGCTTCGGGCGTCGCGCCGCGCCATGTCGATCTCAGACCCTTTGTCCTGATTGGCGACCAGGTGCGTATCACCCCGGGTGGCCTCACCCGGGTCGCCCTCAAAAAAGGCTCGCTCGTCGTCAATTCCAGCCAGGGTGGCGGCACAAAAGACACCTGGGTTCTGGAGGACTGAAAAACAGATGCTTGGAAGAACCGCCTCTTCGCTGTTTTGGATGTCCCGCTACTATGAACGCGCGCAGAACCTGGCGCGCCTGCTCGAAGTGGCCTATCGCGGCGCCATCATGTCCCATTCCGGCCAGGAGCATGGCTCCCACTGGACGTTTGCCCTGGCAAGCGCGGGCTGTGAAAGCGACTACAACGAGAAGTACGACGAACTGCACATCCGCCATGTGACGGCCTACATGATCTTCTCCAAGGACAATCCCACCAGTATCCGGTCCTGCCTGGAACTGGCGCGCAACAATGCGCGCGCCGTGCGCACCGGGATCACCGCGGAGCTCTGGGAGGCCATCAACACGACCTGGATCGAGTTTTCCGAAACAAATCCGCAATCGATCACCCAGGACAAGCTGCCGGATTTTCTCGCCTGGGTGAACCAGCGTGCCCATCTCTTCCGCGGAGCGCTGCTCAACACGATCCTGCGCGACGACGGCTATTTCTTCAGCCAGATGGGCAATTTCGTTGAGCGTGCCGACAACACGGCGCGGATCCTCGACACCCAGTATTGGGCCCTGCTGCCGGACAATGACATTGTCGACGACGGCTCGGCGGAGCGCTACCAGTGGTCCGCCATTCTCAGGGCGCTCTCGGGCCGGCGCAGCTACCGCTTCGCCTATCCCAATTCGCGCCTGAAAGCCTTCAACATAGCCGAATTCCTGATCCTGAGAACGGAAATGCCGCGCTCTCTGGCCCATTGTTACGACTGGATCGCGGAAACCGCGGAGGATCTTGCCCAGTTCTACGGATCGCGCGAGCCGAGCCTGGACCTGGCGGCCGCCCTGTTCCGCGAGCTGTCTGACAAGCAGATGCACGAGATCTACCGCCAGGGCCTGCACGAATTCCTCACCGACTTCATTGGCAAGAACAACCAGTTCGCCCACCAGCTGAGTGAAGATTACAATTTCTCCTGACCTTTCAACCCGACCCGGTGCCACATGCGACTGACCGTCCGACACACGACCCGCTATCGCTACGAGACCCCGTTGGCCAATGCCATGCAGCAACTGCGGCTGACGCCGGAAAACGGGCCTGCACAGACCATCGTCAACTGGGCCATCGAAGCCCCGGGCATTGAACGCGCTACCACCTACAAGGACGCCTTCGGCAACCAGGTGCACATGGTCTCGCGCAGCGAACCCGTCGAGGACGTGGAAATCACCGCCACTGGCATCGTCGACACGACCGATACCAGCGGTGTGCTGGGCCATGAGCCGGACGCCGGCGCGCCGGACCGGATCTACACGCGTGTCACGCCGCTGACGCAATCCAACCAGGCGATCCGCAAACTGGCGGTGCTGGCCGATGTCCATGACAAGATCGCCGGCTTTCACGCGCTCATGCACGCCATCCGCGACAAGGTCGAGTACAAGATAGGTGTCACCGAGACCCATGCCCCGGCCGCTTCGGTGCTGGCTGCCGGTGAAGGCGTCTGCCAGGACCACGCCCATATTTTCATCGCCGCGGCCCGCTCGCTCGGCATCCCGGCCCGCTATGTTTCCGGCTATCTGCTCTTGGAAGACGAACAGGCTTCGGAAGCCCATCACGCCTGGGCGGAGGTCATGATCAACGGTCTTGGCTGGACCGGCTTCGACATATCCAACACAATGTGCCCTACAGACCGCTATATTCGCTTGACGGTGGGCCTGGATTCCCGTTCTGCTGCCCCAATCAGGGGGATCCGCTTCGGCGGTCTGGAGGAAAACCTGCAGGTTGAAGTCGACGTGGCCCAGGCCGCGCTCCAGCAGCAACAGCAGCAGTGAGTGTCATTCTCCGGACGGCGGAAGCGGTTCCCTCGCTTGTGAGCGCAACGAACGGTGCCTGAAGGGCTTGTGAATGACCTATTGTGTCGGCTTGAAACTGGATCGCGGACTGGTCTTCGCCGCGGATACGCGCACCAATGCCGGCGTCGACAACATTTCCACGTTCAAGAAGCTGCATGTCTGGGAAGAACCCGGTGAGCGCGTTATCACGCTGCTTTCCGCCGGCAATCTGGCCGTGACCCAGGCCGTGATTTCCCTGCTGACCGAACACATTTCGTCCGTCGAGGACAATCGCGCCACATTGATGACCGCCAAGACCATGTTCCAGGTCGCCCGCCTGGTGGGCAGCGCCGTGCGCGAGGTCAAGGCGATCGACGGCGAGGCGCTGGCCACCAGCGCCGAGAACTTCTTCGTCACCTTCATCCTGGGCGGCCAGATCAAGGGCGAGGCACCGCGCATGTTCCAGGTCTATGCCGCAGGCAACTTCATCGAGGTCTGCGAGGACACGCCCTACCTGCAGATCGGCGAGCACAAATACGGCAAACCCATTCTGGACCGGGTCACGCGCTCCGACATGCGCCTCGGCGAAGCCGCCAAACTGGTGCTCTTGTCCTTCGACAGCACTTTGCGCTCCAACCTGTCTGTCGGCATGCCCATCGACATGCTGCTTTACAACACCGACAGCTATTCCACCGGCCGTCAGGTAAGAATCGAACAGGACGATCCCTATTTCCAGAAACTGTCCCGCGGCTGGTCCGACAAACTGCGCGAGGCCTTTGCCGATATTGACGAATTCGAGGTCTGATCGGCCCACCGCTCTGTCAGCCAACCGTCACAAATCGGCATTAGAAGCGAACGGATCGAACCGGAAGGTGATTTCCCATGACCAGTTCCAGCGCTGTCGCCGAGCTTGATGCCGTTTCCTGGACCCGCGAGCCCGCCCAGGAACCGTTGGAGGAGAACGACGCAGCCCTGAAAGCTGTCCGCGATCTGATCAAGGCCGGCGAGCGCAACCAGCTTGTCGAGCTGCTCAAGCGCTGGGATCCGGTCGATGTCATGCAGTTGCTGACTCGGCTACGCCTCAAACATGCGCGCAAATTATTCCAGTGGCTGCCGGCCAATCCGTCGATCAAGGTGGTCGCCGAGCTGCGCCCGGAATTCCGCTCGATCTTGATGGAGGAATCCACGCTTGAGCAGTTTCACGACATTCTGGACGGGCTCGACCCGGAAGACGCCGTCGAAATCCTGAACGAATTTCCGGACGACGTCGCCGACGAACTGATCGCCCGACTGAAGGACATCGACGAAATCGGCACACGCGGCGGTTATGCGGATGATACCGCCGGCCGGGTGATGGCCCGGAAATTCGTTGCTTTGCCGGAACATTGCACCACCGGCGAAGCCGTGGCCCAGATGCGTGCGGAAGCAGACCGTATCCGCAAGATCTTCACGGTCTATGTCACCGATGACGAGGGCAAGCTCACAGGCACCGTCGAGGTCGGCAGGCTGCTGCTTGCTCCCGCGGACACGCCCTTGCGGGACATCGTCAACAGGGATGTTTTGACGGTGTCCGCCGACACGGACCAGGAAGAAGTGCTGCGCCTTGCGCGCAAGCGCGACATGCGTACGGTGCCAGTGGTGAGCTCCGAAGGTCACCTGATCGGCCGGGTCACGCCGAAGCAGCTCACCCGGATCGCCTCGGACGAGGCCAACGAGGACATGCTGCTGATGAGCGGTGTGTCCGGGGAATCGCGGGCGGACGACACGGTCTTGAGAATTGTCCGGCGGCGCCTGCCCTGGCTCCTCGCCGGCCTCGTCGGCGCCAGTGTCGCCGCGACCGTTGTCGGTTCCTATGAGGACCAGCTCGCCGAAGCGGCCATTCTGGCCGCATTCATCCCGGTCACGATGTCCATGGCCGGCAATGCCGGCCTTCAGGCGTCGGCCGTCGCCGTCCAGGGCATCGCCACAGGGGCGCTCTGGACCGGGGACATCTTCTTTCGCCTGATGAAGGAACTGGCGGCCGCTCTCTTCAACGGCGCCATTGCCGGCACGATCCTGGGCAGCCTGGTGCTGATTGCCTCTTTCGTGGTGCCCCTGGAAGCCCCTGAGCGCCTGGCGCTGGCCACCTCCCTGTCGCTCCTGTGCGTCACCACCCTTGCCGCCATGGTCGGTGCCACCGTGCCCATTATCCTGGACAAGATCGGCATCGACCCGGCCATGGCCATCGGCGTCTTCATCACCTCGTCCAACGACGTCCTCGGCGTGCTCATCTTCTTCCTGATGGCAACGACGTTTTATCTGGGGTGAGGAACACTCACCCTTCCCGAAGGATCAACGCGGCCGCGTCAAACTCGGTCCGCTTGTAGGCGCGGATCTGGGCTGCCTCGGCGTCCTCGCCCCAGCGATCGATGTTGAAGTCTTCTTCCACATGGGCGGCCGTCCAGACTGTGTCCATGTCGAGCAGTTCTTCTTTCAAGGCCAGCGCGAGCAGCGCGGAACCGGTCAGGCTGGTGACCGTGTGCAGCGCCGCCAGACGCAGCGGGGTCTCTCCCGCGATCCGGGCGCGATAGGAAGCCAGCAAGGTCTCGGATTGCGGCGCGTGGATAAGACCCTCGATCAACACAAAGCGGCCGCCGAGCAACTCACCCGCCCATTCCACCACCGGATCCCACAGGCGCCGCTGGGTCTCTACCAGGCTTTCAGGGTCGTCGGCGCGATAGCAGAGCGCATCATTGCCGGCAAATTTGGTGACATCGTCGGCCACTTCGTCGAACCGGACACTGACGGCGTCCTGTGCCGAGTTCGCGATCCGGGTCAGCGGCATGTTCGCCGGATTGATGAGTTTTTCCTGCGCGGCCCATTCCGCGGCCACGGCGGCGCCAAGCACGGCGTTGGGCAGCAGCAGCAGCGATTTGCCCGGTGTCTTGACCGGCCGTCCGTCCAGATGAATGGCAAAGCCGCCTTGGGCGGCGGCATGCGCGGCTTCCTTGTAGAAGCGCTTGGGCAGCTCGCGCCGGGACAGTTCCCGCGCACGCTGTTCCGGATCCTTGGCGGCATCTTCCTGCAACACTTCAAGAAAATCACGCATCAGATTGTTTCCTTGTCGAATTTCAAAATTTCAGAGAGAGCAACATCCAGATCGGAAAACGCCTGAATGATCCGGTCAGCGCCATTTTCAACCAGTCTGGAATGGTCATGATAGCCCCATGTGACCCCAATCGCCTGGGCACCTGCCGCCTTGGCCATGGCCATGTCGAAGCCGGTATCGCCGATCACCAGCGTGCGCCCCGGCTCCACTCCGGTTTCCGCCATGGCCTGCAGCACCATGTCCGGATGCGGTTTCGACGGCGATGTGTCAGCGGTCTGGATGGTGGCGAAGCGGCCGTGAAGGTCATGCTTGTCCAGCATGTGCCGGACACCGCGCAGGGCCTTGCCGGTGGCGATGCCGAGCAGCAGCTCGTCCCGGCGATGCAGCCGGTCGATCGCTTCGCGCGCACCGGGATAGAGCGGGTCGAGGTCCAGCCCCTGCTCCCGCCGTGCGATCTTCGACTGGCGATAGGCTGCCGCCATCGCGGGAACCTTGTCCGTGTGCGCGGAACCAACCAGATCCAGAAACGCCTCTTCAAGCGACCGGCCGACAATGGACAAAGCCGTTTGCCTGTCCGGCATCGTCAGGCCGACCGCCGCAAACCCCACTTCAAGCCCATGCAGGATCGTGTTCTGGCTGTCCACCAGCGTGCCGTCGACGTCAAACAGGATCAGATACATGGGAAGACCTTCGTGAAAGGCTGTTGCGGCCCGCATGTGCCGGGTTTTGGTCCGGGCGTCAAGACCCGTCCCGGAAAGGCCCGGAACGACGCAAGGTGAGTTTCGAAAGACTGATGCCGACCCAGTAAAATTACCAATAGGCAAAGTCTTCCCATATTAACCAATGATTAACCGCCAATCTTTGGATATCGCCTATTTTGGGCAGGCGCCCGAAAATTGCCTCTTTATCTTGAGAAACGGATTGCACGATCCGGCGCTTAAGGTTCGGTTAACCACGTTTCTAAACGCACTGGTTACCTTAACGGGCAATAATCATAAGCGCGGGTGGGCATGATCGTTTGGGGCAAGCTTGTCACCAAATCATACGGATTGAAACACGCGGCCATGTGAGGACGCGCGAAAGAATGGTTTGTCTGAATGCTAGGGATTAAACGGGACATCGGGCGCGTCGGAAACAAGGTTTCCCGAAAGAGCGACCGGACCTTTTATGCGGTGCTCGCGGGGGCAACCCTTCTCATCTCAGGGTTTGCGGCGACGGTGACCGGTCTCGGCACCTCCCTGTCGACGGCGCATTTATCCGCTGAAGATGGCGCGGCGCCGAACTTGACACTGTCTCAGGTCGAACCAAATGCTGCTTCGCCAGACCAGGCAACCCTGGCAACCGGCATTGCCGTCAGCCTTGGCGTCGCTTTCCTGCCCGCGCGCAACAAACCCGCGGCTGAGACCGAGATCGACCTTCAGCAAGAACTGGCCCAGGCAAGAGCTCGCGAAGCCTCGGCGCGCCAGAACGCCAAGACACAACTGGCCGCAAAACTCGCCAGACTGAAACTTGCCCGCACGCTGCTGGCCGCCCAGGCGCGTTCCAAGGCAGCGCAGACGTCCGTCACCGTGGCCGCGCTGCAGGCAACCGGCACGTCCGCTGAGGCTACCGCCGACGTGATCGCCAAACCGGCCGAAATCGTCGTCGCAAGCCTTTCAGCGTCTGTTCCCGTAAAGCCTGGCGCAATCCTGCCACCGACGCCCGACGTCAAACCGGAGCCGCCGCGCCGCAGCAAGCCTGAGACCGCAACAAGGCCCTCCCCTGAACCGGAGCAAGACGCCTCACCGGTCCTCGCCTATGCGCGTCCGGGCAATCCGCAGGATGACGAAAACGGTGTCTTCGGCGGTCTCGGAAAGCTGTTCGGCGGCACCAAGGGCATGCCGGGGCCGTCCAGCAAAGTCGCCGTCTATGACATCAGCGCCGCCACCGTGCACATGCCGGATGGCACCAAGCTGGAAGCCCATTCGGGCATCGGCCACCGGATGGACAACCCGAAATACGCCCATGTGCGGATGGCCGGCCCGACTCCGCCGAACATCTATCGCCTGCGCATGCGCGAAAGCCTCTTCCACGGCGTCGAAGCCATCCGCATGCTGCCGACAGACCGCGCCGCCATGAAGGGCCGGGACGGCATGCTGACCCACACGCGCCTGCTGCGCCGCTCCATCGGCTCTCATGGCTGTGTCGCCTTCAAGGACTACAACAAGTTCCTGAACGCCTTCAAACGCGGCAAGGTCAAGACCATGATCGTGGTGCCGTCGATCGAAAAACTGCCGACCTATCTGGCGAAACTGGAACGCGGCGCCGGGGCGTAACGCCAGAAGCTCCGGTTTACTCAACAAGCCTCCGTGATAGACTTGGATCATCCGACCAGGCTGTCACGGAGGCTTTTGTGCGTTTTTCAAGCTGTTTCAACTCTGCTGCTGCCCTCGTCACATCTCTGCTGATCAGCGTTTTGGGGGCAAAAGCTGCATCAAAAGACTGCAAATCCGACATCCAAGCCCTCATGAAGGCTGGCGAAATCGCCAAAAACTACCTGCTTGTGGCGGAACTGAGCATGGGCGGCCAAGTGGTTCAAAACAGCGAGCAATATTATCGTGACTACAGCCACTTCTATCAAATCATCAAACAGACAGGGCTGCACTGGCTGGTCCTGGACGATCAGGAATACACCTCGAGCGACGGCAAAAACTGGACGGCCAGTCAGACACGCGATCCGGACTGGCTCGCCGAAACCCTGAAACGCAACGCGGAAACACGTGCGTCCATCAAGGACGTTGACTGCGGCAGCGAAAAGCTTGGCGACAAGACCTTCACTACCTACAGCTATGTTCAGGAAACGACGGCACCTGTCGAATCGATTTCCACCGTGACGCTATGGGTCGATCCGGACACTTCCCTGCCCGCAAAACGCCACACGAAAACAATGACCGGCGGACAGGAGATCGAGACATCTGTCCGCTATGAATGGCTCGATACGCTTGAATTGCCGACACCTTGACCCTTGTTCTCGACATTGCCGCCAACCGGCGCTAAATGAAGTCTCCGAACTCATTTCTTCCCGGATCTCTTCTTGACCAAAATCCTGATCTTCTTTCTGTTTCTGGTCGCCGCGATCCAGGTGATAAAGCCGATTGGCTGGCCGGGGCTGAAACAGCGCAAGGACGCCTGGAAGCTGGTCGCCGGCGTCGTTGTCATTACCTTCGCCTCGGTGGTCCTGACCGCCCTGTTCCAGGGGCTTTGAGCGCCTTTCTCCAGTCTTTCACGGTCAGATTCCATGTCCGAGAAAATCTCTCCCGTCCTTCATCTGCTCTGCGGCAAGGTCGCCTCCGGCAAATCGACCCTGGCCGACAGGCTCGCCTGTGAACCGAACACGGTTCTGCTGCGCGAGGATGCCCTGTTGTCCGGCCTTTATGGCGAGGACATGCAAACGCTCAAGGATTTCGTGGAGTATTCGGGCCGGCTCAGACGCACGATCGCGCCGCATATCGTGGCGCTGCTGAAAACCGGCACCGCCGTGGTGCTCGACTTCCAGGCCAACACGAAAGACGCCAGGGCCTGGATGAAGGGGCTTTTCGAACAGGCGGAATGCGATCACCGGCTCCACGTTCTCGACGTGCCGGACGAAATCTGCAAAGCGCGGCTGAAACAGCGCAACGCCTCGGGCAAACACGAATTCTCGGTAACGGAAGAGCAGTTCGACCGGATCAGCAACCATTTCCAGCGCCCGACGGAAGACGAGGGCTTTGTCCTCGAGATCCATCGGATTGAAAGTTAGCCGTCAGCGCTTGTTGAGCGAATCGTCCGGGTCGTCGACTTCCGGATCGTAATCGGTCGCGTCGAAGCCAAGCAGGTTCCAGGTCTGCTGCATATGCGGCGGTAGCGGCGCGGAGACATCGATCTGACCGTGACCGGACGGGTGCGGGATCACGATCCGGCGGGCCAGCAGATGCAGCCTGTTCTGGATTCCGCCCGGCAGCTCCCAGTTCTCGATGTTGAAATACTTGTCGTCGCCGATGATCGGATGGCCGATATGGGCGGCATGGGCTCTCAGCTGGTGCGTGCGGCCGGTGACCGGCTTCATGGTCACCCAGGAGAGCTTCTGGCCGGATTTTTCAAACACCGAATAGAGCGACACGGCGTGCTGGGCATCGTCGTCGCCCTGACGGGCGACCTGCATGCGCTCCTCGCCCTCGTTGCGGGCCAGAAAGGTCGAGATCCGGCCCTGAAACGGCTTCGGAACGCCGGCAAGCATCGCCCAATAGATCTTGCGTGTGTTGCGGTGGCGGAAGGCCTTGGTCAGCTCTTGCGCCGCCTGGCGCGTGCGCGCCACCAGGATGATGCCGGAGGTTTCCCGGTCGAGACGGTGCACCAGACGCGGCTTGTTGCCCTTGCGGTCCGTATAAGCCTCGAGCATGCCGTCCAGATGGCGCTTCAGGCCGGAACCGCCCTGGACGGCCAGGCCGGCGGGCTTGTTCAGCACCATCACGTGATTGTCCTCGAAAAGCAGCATGTCCTCGATGGCCTTGCGGTCGTCGGCAATCAGCTTGGTCGATTTCGGCCGGGCATTCTTCTTGTCGTCCGCTGGCAGCTCAACACCGAGCGGTGGGATGCGGATCGTCTGACCCTTGGCAATGCGGGTGTTGCTTTCCGCGCGCTTGCCGTCGACCCGCACCTGACCGGTGCGCAGGAGTTTTTGCAGACGGCCGAAGCCGAGTCCCGGATAATGGGCCTTGAACCAACGGTCGAGGCGCATGCCCGCCTCGTCGGCGGTCACTTGTTTCTGTTCAATCGCGGACATCTTAATCTCAATTTCTGCTGCAGGCGTCGTCGCGCCGCGCATCTCCAGCGCCGCCGCGTATCCGCGGGGCAAAACGTTCCGCTGCGTATAGGCGGAATCGCGCCGGAAGGGAAGAAATTCTTATGTCGCGACCTGGCGCATGATCATCAGCCCGGCAAACACAGCCAGGATCGACAGGGCGACGGACATCAGAATGTAGACGAGCGCGAGATGGGTGTCGCCCCGCTCCCACAGCACCGAGGTGTCGAGGGAAAAGGCCGAGAAAGTGGTGAAACCGCCGAGAAAACCGGTGGCCACGAAATAGCGCAGATCCTGAAGGTTGCCGGTCTCATGCTTGACCAGCCAGCCGACGAACAGCCCCATCACCAGTGAACCGACCACATTGACGGTCAATGTTCCGACCGGAAAACCCGGGCCGAACAGGCGCAGCGTCATCATGGAGACCAGATGCCGACCGCCTGCCCCCAGCCCGCCGCCCAGCATGACCAGAAGGAGATGTTTCAAACGCGAGCCCCTTATTCCCCGGGTGCCGCGGGTTTCTGTTCGCCCGCCTGTCCCATCTGTTCGAACACCTTGACCTGTTCATCGTATTTCGGGTCGATCGTGCCGCAGACCCGGTCCCAGAACGAGAAGAAATTGGCGAAATTGTACTTGAACCGGGAATGATGCTGGTCGTGGAAGGTGACGCAGACCATTGGCGAGGGCATGCGCGACATGGGCGAGGCCCAGAACTCGAAGCCCGAATGGCCAATCGTGCCGTTGAAATGGTCCCAGAGGCGATGAACGATCAGCACAGGGATCGGGATCGGCAGGATGATCACCGCCCACAGGTAATAGCTCTGCATCACGAAAGCATCGAAGAGGTCGTCGGAATAAGTGCTCCATACCGTCGGCGCGACCGAACGGTGATGCTCGGCGTGGAACCGGTAGAGCCATTTGGTGTGCATCAGCCGGTGGCCCCAGTAGAACCAGGTGTCGAAGGCGATGATGGAGACGACGAACATCAAGATCGCCGACCACCAGGTCAGCTCCAGCGGCGCCACCAGCGTCCAGCCCTTCATCGACAGGAAGATGCCGACGGCAAGGCAGCCGGCCGTTACGGTAAGCGAAGAAACGCTGGCGCGGATTTCCTTCCACATGCGTTTCTCGCCGCGCCGGTGCTGCTGGATCCGCCGCTCCGGATGGCGGTTCTGGATCTGCACCAGCACCCAGCCGGTCGCGAAATAGAGGAACACGTTCACGCCATAACACGCCGCGTAGATCGGCAGAAACTCAAGCAATACTGTCAGCGCATGATCGAACATATCTTGTCTTACATCCAGTTGGTCGGTTGGCTGACACGGCGCGGTCGCGTGCGGGCTTACCCGGTTGCCTTTACCTTGGTCTCTTCATTGTCCGGGATCTCGCCGGTCTCTTCCATCGATTGCACAAGCGCATCGTATTTCGGATGCACGGTGCCGCAGACCCGGTCCCAGAATGAAAAGAAGTTACCGTAATTGTAGTGGAACTGCGAATGATGCAGATCATGGAAGGTCGTGCAGATCAGCGGTGACGGGAAACGCGAGGATTTCGACGCGAAATATTCGAAGCCCGAATGGCCGACCATCCCGGAAATCTGGTCGAACAGCCGCAGCGCGAACACGCTGAGCGCGGGCACCGGCAGCACGAACCAGACCAGGAAATAGAAGAAATGCTCGATCAGAGTGTCCACCGTGGTCGATGAATCGTTGCTCCAGACCGTCGGCGCGATCGAACGGTGATGCGGAACATGATACTTGTAGAGCGACGGCCAGTGCAGGATCCGGTGACCCCAATAGAACCAGGCATCGAACAACACGAAGCAGACGGCGAACATCAGCGGGAAGGACCACCAGGACAGCGCAAGCGGCGCCACCAGCGTCCAGCCCTGCGTCTGCGCGAAAAAACCCGCCGACATCAGCACCGATGACGTCGCCAGCGCCTGCATCGAGGCCTTGATTTCTTCCGCCTGGCGTTTCAGCCCGTCGCGGTGCTTCTGGATGCGCCGCTCCGGATGGCGGGCATTGATCGCCAGCATTGTGAAGCCGGTCGCGAAATAGAGCACCACCATCGCCAGATAGGTCAGCGCGAAAATCGTGAGATAATCGACCAGCAACGCCATCACGCCTGATCCCGCTTACCGGCGGCATAGAGCTCTTCGAAGCCTTCGACCCGCTCGTCATAGGTCGGATGGATGGTGCCGCAGAACCGGTCCCAGAAGGAGAAGTAGTTGGCGTAATTGTAGACGAAATACTGGTGGTGCTGGTCGTGGTAGAGCGTGCACAGCAGCGGCCAGGGTTTGCGCGCGCTCGGGCTTGCGAAATGCTCATAGCCGCAATGGCCGACCGCAGCCGAGATCTGGTCGAACAGGCGATGTCCCAGGAACACGAGCGCCGGCATCGGCACGACGAACAGCACCAGGGCATAATAGGAATGCGCAAACAGCGTGTCGACGCTGGAGCCGGCATCGTTCGACCAGACCGTCGGCGTCACCGTCATGTGATGCGGCTTGTGGAACCTGTAGAACATCTTGGTGTGCAGGATCCGGTGGCCCCAGTAGAACCAGGTGTCATGCAGCATCAGCGAAATCACGAAGAACAGCGGCACGGACCACCAGGACAGCGCGACAGGCGCAAACAGGGTCCAGCCCTTCATCTGGGCATAAAGGCCGATCGACAGGCAGACGCTGGTGATCATCAGCTGCTTCATCGAGGAGCGGATGTCGCGCAAGGCGTCGTGGGTCGGCTCCCGCTTCTGGATCTTGCGGTCCGGGTGGCGCTTGTTCAGCAGCGTCATCACAGTTCCGGTCGTGAACAGCACGACAAGGCTGGTCGCATAGAGCCCGACAACCATGGCCAGAAACGCCATGGGACCCGTTCCGAAACTGCCGACAAAAAATTCCATTTACCTGACTATCCGCTCATGCAACGCGTGTTGGTATTGTGCGTAGCGAAACAACGGTCCACACGTCAAGGAAACACTTGCCAATTTCCCGGTTCGCCGGGCTAGACTTCCGCCGCAACATGGGCAAAATCCGGAAAGATGGACCGGATCAGTGTGTCGATCCGCTCGATTTCCTCCGGAATATCAGTCAGTTTCTCGCGTTCCTCCTCCAGGACCGCCAAAAAGATCCGTGCCCGCGCCTGGTTGACCTGCTGCTGCGGCAAAGTGCCCTCACCGGCCGCCGACAGCACGATGCTGACCAGCCTGTCGGCCGCGTTCAGCCGGCCCCAGAGGTAGTCATGCTCCCGCCAGCCCCGGTTGAAGAAAGCGCCGAATGTGTTCAGAGACTTGCCCTTGAGGTCGAAACCTTCGGTGTAGAGACTGGCAGCGTCCGTCGGACTGATCCGGTCGACCAGGATTTCCGTTACTTCCGAGAAGTCATTCCGCTGCAGGACGGGAAAAGTGATCAAGTCGAAAAAGCCGAAGCCGATATAGGAGCGCAACAGCGCCATATGCCGGCCCCTGTCCAGGAAATTGCGTGCTGTGTCGGAAAACAGCTCGTCCTGAAACCGGTCGAGATCGGCAAGGCCCATTATCTGCGTGAATGACTTCAGAAGCGGCGCTACGTGATCTCCGGCGGAGCTGGAACCGGCCTGAAGATCGCTCACGAAGCGTTTGGCGTGCTCGCGGCTGGCACCGCCGAAAAACCGCTCGCTCCACCGCCAGCCGAGGTGATCGATCTGCTCGTAGAGCAAGGCTTTCATATGATCGAGCGCTTCCGTATTCGGAGGTGGCAGGCCGGAGGCCTTCTGGTAGTGGTAAAACCCGTTCAGCTTGCGGATCGCGAAGCGCAGACGGCGGATGCGATAGTCGACATCAAGGCCGCGTAGCAGGGCCACGATATCGGGATCCGTGCGGCCAAGAACATCCTTGCTTGCGGCCGTCATGCGGTTGAAACGGTCGGAAATCAGCCCGAGCAGTGCCTCTTCCTGGCCACGCGCATGTTCCAGGCCGCTGAGGCGGGCCGTCAGCTGTGCCAGCCGATCCGCCAGGGAATGCAGTTTCAGCGACTGGTAGTTCAAGAAGGCAAACCCGGCCTGCTCGAAGGCGGCCACTGTTGCCTGTTTACGGCATTTCGACAGGAGATCGGGCGTTACAAGCCGCCGCTTGGGCAGCAGGCTGGAAACCGCCTGGTCGACCATCGGCCCGGCGCTGTCGATCAGCTGCGACAGCCAGCGGCTGCGACGGTTGTTTTGTTCCAGTTCCTTCAGGTCGTCGCCGATCGGTTCATTGCGCGGAATATGAGCAAGCGAGGCCAGAATGACCCGGAAAAACCCTGGCAGCTCCGAGACGGCGCCGTCCTGCTCGGTCGGTTCCACCGGCGCCGGATCCACATAGATGAGCCTGCGGGCCACTTCCCGGGTGGCCGGACGGTCCTGGATGACGTCGATAACCGGTGCAAACGGCTTGTTCATGACCACGCTGCCATCGACAAAACAATGCTGGCTGATCGTTTCGGCGGTCAGACCGAAGCCCCGCTCGAGAAAAGCGTCCCGATTGCGCCAGGACAGGTTTTGACTGGCCAGCACACGTTCCATCTCGGCCACCGTTGCCGGCGGAAACGCGCCAGGAAAGGATGACGTCGCCCGGGCGGCAAACACCAGATCCGGAATGCTCCGGGCGTCGAACTGGCTATCGACATATCCAGGCATGCGATGTGCTGCGTGAAAATTCAGGATCCGTCGGTGATCCCATTCTTCGACATAGTCCGGATCGTCCAGATGGATGCGGCGCTTGACGCCGTTATAGTCCGTAATGGTGACGAACAGGTCCAGCGTCTGACCTCTGGGGATCAGGCTCCGGCCGGGTTTCGCCTCCCGCTCCATCTTCTGACAGGCATCGAGCATCCAGCCGATGAAACGCTCCCCGGAAAACGGCGGCGAGAACCAGCGCGCTTGCATGAACAGCCGCAGTTTCTCGCGCGTCTCCGCGCTTTCGATCTGTTTGTCGAGCCGAGACGAGATCAACTGGTCCAGCACCGGCGAGATCGAGATCTTCAGGTAACGCGACAGACCGGACTGGGGCCTGGCCAGGCGGGTAACGTCGGCGTTTTCCAGCCACATCTCGCTGTGGCTGTCGAGCGGCAGGTCATGGGTGATGGCGCGGGCCAGCATGATGCCGTTGACCCCGCCCGCCGACGCGCCGGCGATCGCGTCGACAACCACCCTTATGTCGGCCACAGAAGACAGGAGATCGAGGAGATCGCGATAGGCGCTTTGAACCGGAGGCAGC
The DNA here is from genome assembly GCF_023156505.1 of Roseibium sediminicola. Taxonomy (GTDB): domain Bacteria; phylum Pseudomonadota; class Alphaproteobacteria; order Rhizobiales; family Stappiaceae; genus Roseibium; species Roseibium sediminicola. The sequence continues at coordinate 300,176 of NZ_JALNMJ010000004.1, forward strand.
TCGCCGACGTCCTGGTCCGGCGCCGTTTTGGTGGCTTTCCGGTCGAGACGGAAACTGGACGCCCGAACGAGGCTGAGAATTTCCCGGCTGACCCCATGCATGTAGATGGCGAGCGATACCCCGCCATAAAACACCAGCGCAAGTCTGAGTTCGATTTCCTTCATGAGATCACCGCGGCGGCCATGTGGGGATTCTAGCGTGAAAAAATGGCAACTGTCTTTATCTGGCTATTAAAATGGAGCACCAAAATGGCAAGGAACCACTGCAGGATTTTTCCAGTTCGAGCAAGGGATCTGGAAAAGTGTAAACCGTCCGTCGCAACCCCGTCCGATTGACAAAATCGGTTACACTTTTCCCATGTCCACCGGCAATATTCCGCTAAGATAGCTTCAATATAAGCAGGTGATTCTGGAATTTTGAAAACTCGAGATCAGACAAATGGTTCTGGTCACTGTCACGCGGACTGAAATGGCGAAGAGCATCAAGAAAACCGCACAGGGCTCTGCAGCAAACATAAACGCTGTGGAAGATTCCGTTCTGCGCGAACTGCGGGACGAGAACGAAACGCTGCGCGCCGAACTTGAAGACCTGCGGGTGCTCTACGAAGCAACCATCGAACATGGCGAAGCTGTCGAGGACCAGCTTGCGGACCAGTCCATCAAGCTCGAGAACCTGTCGAAGCAGCTCGCCAAATATCTGTCGCCCCAGGTGTATCGGTCGATCTTCGAGGGCCGCCAGGAAGTCAAGATCGCCGCGACGCGCAAGAAGCTGACCGTATTCTTTTCCGACATCGCGGATTTCACCGAAACGGCGGACCGGCTGGAATCGGAGGAACTGACCTCGATCCTCAATCAGTATCTGACGGAGATGTCGAACATCGCGCTCAAGCATGGCGCGACCATCGACAAATATGTCGGCGACGCCATCCTGATTTTCTTCGGCGATCCGGAAACCAGGGGTGTGACCGAGGACGCGCTCGCCTGCGTGCGCATGGCCGTCGAAATGCAGGAGCGGATGAAGCAACTCCAGGGCGTCTGGCAGGAATCGGGCATCTCGAAACCGCTCAAATGCCGCATGGGCATCCACACCGACTATTGCACCGTCGGCAATTTCGGCAGCGACGACCGTCTCGACTACACGATCATCGGCCGGGGTGTGAACACCGCTTCCCGGCTGGAGAGCCTGGCAACGCCTGGCTCAGTGCTGATTTCCTTCGAGACCTATTCCCAGGTCAAGGACCACGTCAAATGCGCCGAAAACGGCGAAGTCACCGTCAAGGGTATTGCCTATCCGGTGACGACCTATGAAGTCATCGGCCTGAAAGAGGTTGCGCCTGCCGAGGACAACCCGGATCTGGCGCAGATGTCAGAGCAGCTGGCCAACCTGCCCGAATCCATGAGCCAGGAAGACCGCAACAAGCTCGTGTCCTCGCTCAGGAACGCCTTGAAACGCCTCACGCCGTCCGATCTTGACTAATGCATTTCGAGAAATGTTTGAAACAAACATTGCCGACTATTGCGTTCGAGGCAGAGCCGAGAAGCAGCCAATGTCGGCTCACACTTTTCTCGAGAAGCTATAGGTTCCGTCCACAGATCGTTTCTTAAATCCGCCCACGGCCTCAGCCCCGCTCCTTGCGCAGCTTGTCCCAATAGTCCAGACGCTTGCGGAGTTCGCGCTCGAAGCCGCGTTGCGGCGGATCGTAGTAGCTCTTGCGGCCCATCTTTTCCGGAAAATAGTCCTGCCCGGAAAATCCGTCCGGCGCGTCGTGATCGTACTGATAGCCGGTGCCGTAGCCTTCTTCCTTCATCAGCTTGGTCGGCGCGTTCAGAATATGCTTGGGCGGCAACAGCGATCCACTGGACTTGGCATCGCGCATGGCGGCCTTGTAGGCCACATAGGCGCCGTTGGATTTGGGCGCCGTCGCCAGATAGATCACCGCCTGCGCCAGCGCCAGTTCACCTTCCGGCGAGCCGAGCATCTGATAGGCGTCACGAGATGCATTGGCCTGGACGAGGGCATTCGGATCGGCAAGGCCGATATCTTCTACCGCCATACGGATGAGACGGCGGGCCAGATACATCGGATCCTCGCCGCCATCGAGCATGCGGCAGAACCAGTAGAGCGCCGCGTCCGGGTCCGATCCGCGCACGGATTTGTGCAGGGCCGAAATCAGATTGTAATGGCCGTCAGCGCTCTTGTCATAGATAGGCGCCCGCCGTTGCACGATCTCCTGCAGGCGCTCCGCGTCGAAAACCTCGTTCTCTTCCGCCGCGCGCCAGACGTCCTCGGCAAGGGTCAGCGATGACCGGCCGTCGCCGTCGGCCATGCGGATCAACACCTGGCGCGCCTCGGCATCGAGCGGCAGTTTCCTGCCTTCTTCGACTTCGGCACGGCTGAGCAGCTTCTCGATCGCCTCCAGGGAGAGTGACTGGAAGGTCATCACATGAGAGCGCGACAAAAGCGCGGCGTTGAGCTCGAAGGACGGATTTTCGGTGGTCGCGCCCACCAGCGTGATCGTGCCGTCTTCCATCACGGGCAGGAAACTGTCCTGCTGGGCCCGGTTGAAGCGGTGGATCTCGTCGACAAAGAGCAGAGTCGAGCGCCCGCTCATACGCCGGACCCTTGCCGCCTCGAACACCTTCTTAAGGTCGGCAACCCCGGAGAAGATCGCTGAAATCTGCTCGAAGGCCAGATCCGTCTCCGTTGCCAGCAGACGCGCGATGGTGGTCTTGCCGGTCCCGGGCGGCCCCCAAAAGATCAGCGAGCCGAGCGTGCGGGTTTTCAGCATCCGCGTCAGCGTGCCGTCCGGCCCGAGCAGGTGATCCTGCCCGACCACATCGGCAAGGCGCGCCGGCCGCATTCGGTCCGCAAGCGGGCGTGGACCGGTCTGGCTCACTCCGGAGGTTTCGAAGAGGTCACTCACCTGCCCCTACCCGCGCAGGATGATCTGGGACACCTTGCCGTCCCTCTCAATATCGAGCTGCCAGACCCGGGGCGGTTTTTTGGTGATCGTTTCAAGCATACTGGTCGATTCGATCGTTTTCTGGTTGATCCCGCGAATGATATCGCCCGGGCGCAAGCCGACACGGTCGGCGGCGCTGCCGCGCCGCACATCGGCAACCACGACACCTTCAAACAGGCCTTCCAGCCCGAGTTCTTCCGAAACCGCAGGCGACAGGTTCATCACCGTCGCGCCCTCGAACGGGGAATACTCGACCAGTTCGCGCGTGTCCCGCGGCACGGTTTCCGGCGCGGGCAGCAGGGAGACGGTGACGACTTCTTCCTTGCCGCCGCGCAGGACCAGAAACTCGGTCTTCTCACCGATCATCTTGGTGGCGAACCGGTAGCCGAAGGAATTCGGATCGGTCACTTCCTTGCCGTCGACCGCGACGATGAGATCGCTGACCATGAGACCTGACTGATGGGCGGGCGAGCCTTCGAAGACGGTGGTTACCAGAACGCCCTGCGGCCGGTCGAGCGACAGCGCTTCGGCGATCTCGGCATTGACCAGCTGCACGGTCGCTCCCAGCCACGGACGCTGGACCTTGCCGCCCTGGTCCGCGGCCCTTGCCACAAACCTGGCCATATGCGCCGGAATGGCAAAACCGATACCGTTGGAACCGCCGGAGCGGGAAAAGATCGCGGTGTTGATTCCGACCAGCTTGCCGGTCATGTCGACCAGCGCGCCGCCGGAATTGCCCGGATTGATCGCCGCGTCCGTCTGGATGAAGAACTGGAAATCGGTCACCCCGACCTGGGTGCGAGCGGTTGCCGAAACAATACCCTGGGTGACGGTCTGGCCGACACCGAACGGGTTGCCGATCGCCAGGACGATGTCGCCGACTTCCAAATTGTCGGAATCGGCAAAGGCGACATGCTCGAACGGCCCCTCGCCCCGGATCTTCAGGACGGCAAGATCCGTGCGTTCGTCCATGAGCACGATATCGGCGTCGAATTCACGCCGGTCATTGAGCGCGACCCGAACCTCGTCCGCGTCCTTGATCACGTGATGGTTGGTGATCACGGTGCCGTCGGCCGAGATGATCACGCCGGATCCAAGCGAGGATTCCACGCGTTGCCGCGGCTGGTTGAAGCCGCCGCCCTGTTGGCCGAAAAAGCGCCGGAAGAACGGATCGTCGAAGAACGGCGACACGCGTTGCCGCTGAACCACCTTACGGCTGGCATAGACATTGACCACAGCTGGCGCGACGGTCTTCACGATCGGCGCGAAGGACAGCTTGATCTGCGCCTCGTTCTTGGGAACCAGCCGCAAATCCGCAGCAGACGGCTGGGCGGTCTGCGCGCTTACCTGGGAAATGCCGATCAGGCTCGCCAGGACCACAGCGGCCAGGGAACGCGATGTGCCGAAAGTTGCGAAACGCATGGCAGGTGCCTCTTCTTCGATTCTTCTCATCACCAAGGGCGATACATGGCAGATAGGGAGGAATAGAGGCAAATACAAAAGCAGGATTAAACGACAAAAGGCCGCCGGTAACCCGGCGGCCTTTGAATTTTTGAACCGTTACCGGTTCAGGCCGAGCGGACCTGCGCCAGGAAGCTGCGAACTTCCTTGTCGAGCTCATCCGCCTGGCTGGCCATGTCGGCAGCTTCCTCGGAGAAGTTCTGCGCCGCCATGTTGGTGTCGTTGGAAAGCGCCGACACGTTGCGGATGTCCTCGGTCACCTTGGAGGTGCCGCCGGCCGCCCGCTGGGTGTTTTCGGCAATGCCCTGAGTGGCATAGCTCTGCTCCGTGACAGCAGCGGCAACTTCGCTGACCGACTGGGTGATTTCGTCGATCGTCTTCTGGATGTCGCCAATGGCTCCGACCGCATCGTCGGTCGCGCCGCGGATCGCGTCGATCTGCTGCTGGATTTCGCCGGTGGCCTTGCCGGTCTGGGACGCCAGGTCCTTGACCTCGGAGGCAACCACCGCGAAGCCCTTGCCGGCTTCCCCGGCCCGCGCCGCCTCGATGGTGGCGTTCAGGGCCAGAAGGTTGGTCTGGTCGGCAATGTCGGAGATCAGCGTGACCACTTCACCGATGCGGTTGGCCGCCTCGGCAAGCGACTTGACCGTGTCGTTGGTGGTCTCGGCGCGCTTGGTGGCTTCTGCCGCAACGGCCGAGGAGCGTTCGATCAGGGTGGAGATTTCCTGGATCGAGCTCGACAGCTGGTCGGAAGCGGCAGCAATGGATTCCACTTCCGCCAGGGTTTCTTCCGACATGGTCGCCGCGTTGGAGGACGTTTCGCCTGCAGTGTCCGTCATGCTGCGCATGTTGTTGGCGGATTCGCGCAACTTGGCCGCGGACTGTGCCACCTTGTCCACGACGGTGCCGACCGTCGCTTCGAAGTCGCCTGCAAGGCTGGCCAGCATTTCCTGGCGCTGTTCGGCCTGGCGCTGCGTTTCTTCTGCTTCTTCCGCCGCACGCCGTTCATTGTCTTCGGCCGCGTTCTGCCGGATCTGCAGAACCGCCCGACCGATATCGCCGATCTCGTCCTTGCGGCTCGCAGCCTTGATTTCCGCGCCAAGATCGCCTGAGGCAATCGCGTTCAATGCCCCCACCAGCGTCGTCAGAGGCCGGGTGATGGAGCGGGAGAACAGCAATGCGATCACGGCAGCGATGGCAATGGTGGCAAGCGACCACATGAACATCTGGTCGCGCATGTTGGTCACTGCGGAAAGGGTCTCATCGACGCTCTTCTCGGCGACAATGGCCCAATTCCGCCCCTGGAAGGACAGCGACCGTGCCACAACGAGATTGTCGACGCCGTTCTGACCGGTCACGATGCCGGCGGCATCCGTGCCGGCCGCTGCCGTCAGAGCCGGACCTTCGGAGATCTGACGGACCAATGCGGTCGGTTCGCCCGCCAGCGGCATGTCGCTCAGCAAGGTACCTTTTTCATTGACCACATAGACCTGGCCCGTCTCGCCCATATCGGCGCGGCTTGCGACGATATTGTCAAGAAAGTGCGAATCGAACCGGACAACGGCAACACCGCTGAAACTGACGGTCCCAAAGGAATTCATGAACACAGGGGAAGCAAGGAACAGGGAGCCCGCATCGTCGGCAGGTCCATAGGCCTGGAAATCGCTGGCAACAACCTGACCGACCTCGAGGTCCTTCGCCTTGTTGAACACTTCTTCCAGAGCGGTGCCTTCCGCGGGGCTGCCCTCACCGAACTTGGACAGAAACTCCTTACCCTTGGTAACGGAATAGAGAATGAGACCGGAAGGATCGATCAGGTAGATGTCGGAATATCCGCCGCTCTTCCAGACATTGAAAAGTGCCGGGTGCGCTTCGGTGTGGCGCCAGGCATACATTGTCTTTTGTTCTTTACCGGTCACCTGCGCGCGCTCTTCAGGGCTCGTAGGCGCCTGGAACAGGCCCAGGATTTCGTCCTTCTCCTTGGCCAGGTTCATGGTCGCGTTGCCAAGATTGCTCAGCGGATCCGAAACGCTGGAGGCCAGGTTGACCACCTCGTCCTGGGCCGCGCTCAACACCGAGTTCAAGAGCGCCGATCTGGCGGCGACCACCATGTCGAGTTCGGCCTTGGCGGCCTTCTCCAGGCCATCGCGGCCGGTCATGTATCCGATCACGCCGACAGCCGCGCAAGCCGCAACGGTTACGACGATCATAAGTGCCGGAATGACAAAGGAAAGACGAAGAGAAGGTGTCCGCTTCTTCGTGCCTGAGTTCATTTTGCCTATCACTGTAAATTCTCCCCAGCCTCTTCCGCTTCTCCACGAGGCAGGCTTTCAGGTTAGGCAGTTTTCCTTAAATCATTGATAATTGACGGTCTCACTATCCGGCACGGATTACTTAAGGTGATGGGCGCATGCACAAACAAAAAAGGCGGGCAACTTGCCCGCCTTTTCCGCTTGCCTGATAAGACAAAACTTACGCTGCGTTTTCAGCTGCTTCTTCAGCCTCGGCGCGTGCACGGTCTTCAGCACCACGTGCTTCCGGATCGCGATCGACCAGCTCGATGACTGCCATCGGAGCGTTGTCGCCGTAGCGGAAACCGGCTTTGAGAACGCGGGAATAACCGCCGCTGCGGTCCTTGTAGCGCTCGCCGAGGGTGTCGAACAGCTTCGCAACCATGGCCGTATCGCGAATCTGCGAGATGGCCTGGCGGCGTGCATGGAGATCACCGCGTTTGCCCAGGGTGATGAGCTTGTCGATGATCGGCTTCATTTCTTTGGCCTTCGGCAGGGTCGTGACGATCTGTTCGTGCTTGATCAGCGACGCTGCCATGTTCGCGAACATAGCCTTACGGTGGCTAGAGGTCCGGTTGAGCTTGCGGCCGGATTTACCGTGGCGCATGGCCCTCTCCTTTTCCTGTCAGGCAGTCTGCTCATATCCTTGAAGAGCACTTGCCCGGTTGATCCTCTAGGGACGCGTACGCCCCTTAATACTGATGGTCTTCGTAACGCTTGGCGAGATCGTCGATGTTCTCTGGCGGCCAGTTGGCGACTTCCATGCCGAGATGGAGACCCATCTGGGCGAGAACTTCCTTGATCTCGTTGAGCGACTTGCGGCCGAAATTCGGGGTCCGCAGCATTTCCGCTTCGGTCTTCTGAATGAGATCGCCAATATACACGATATTGTCGTTCTTCAGGCAGTTAGCAGACCGGACAGACAGTTCCAGTTCGTCGACCTTCTTGAGAAGGGCCGGGTTGAACGCGAGTTCCGGGACAGTGTCCTCGGCGACTTCACGCTGCGGCTCTTCGAAGTTGACGAAGATGGACAGCTGATCCTGCAGAATGCGCGCTGCGAAAGCCACAGCATCATCCGGCTTGACGGAACCATCGGTTTCGACAGTCAGGGTCAGCTTATCGTAGTCAAGAACCTGGCCTTCACGGGTGTTTTCCACCTTGTAGGAGACCTTCTTGACCGGGGAGTACAGGCTGTCGACCGGGATCAGGCCGATCGGCGCATCTTCCGGACGGTTCCGGTCGGAAGAATGGTAGCCCTTGCCGGTGTTGACGGTGAATTCCATACGGATTTCAGCGCCCTCGTCCAGCGTGCAGAGCACCAGATCCGGGTTGAGAACCTCGACGTCGCCGACGGTCTGGATGTCACCAGCGGTCACAACACCCGGACCCTGCTTGCGCACGACCATGCGCTTCGGGCCTTCGCCTTCCATGCGGATGGCGATTTCCTTGATGTTGAGCACGATGTCGGTGACATCTTCCCGGACACCCGGGATCGACGAGAACTCATGGAGAACGCCGTCGATCTGAACAGCAGTCACCGCCGCGCCCTGAAGCGAAGACAGCAGAATGCGGCGCAGGGCGTTGCCCAGTGTCAGCCCGTAGCCACGCTCGAGCGGCTCGGCAACAACGGTCGCCAAGAAGCGCGGGTCGTCGCCCGGCTTGATCTCGAGTTTGGTCGGCTTGATCAGTTCTTGCCAGTTTTTCTGAATGGTCACGTTTTCGTCCCTTCGGCTATCCCGCCCGGCAGCAAGGCCAGGCCATTCTTTGCCATTTGGAGAAACAGGTACCTAAAGCTGGGAAGCCTTAGACGCGGCGACGCTTACGCGGACGGCAGCCATTGTGCGGAATCGGCGTCACGTCGCGGATGGACGTGATGAGGAAACCGGCGGCCTGCAGGGCGCGCAGAGCAGATTCACGGCCAGAACCCGGACCACGTACTTCGACTTCCAGAGTACGCATGCCGTGTTCGGCAGCTTTCTTCGCGGCGTCTTCAGCAGCAACCTGAGCAGCATACGGCGTGGACTTACGGGAGCCCTTGAAGCCGAGTGCGCCGGCGGACGACCAGGAGATCGTGTTGCCCTGTGCGTCGGTAATCGTGATCATGGTGTTATTGAACGTGGAGTTCACATGCGCAACGCCAGAAGAGATGTTCTTGCGCTCGCGGCGACGCACGCGCGTCGTGTCTTTAGCCATTCTTTTGTCCTTTTATTGATCTCGTCACTGCCGTAATGCCGGCAGCTCCACCACCAATCGCGGAGCGATGATTATTTCTTCTTACCTGCGATCGGTTTCGCCGGACCCTTGCGGGTACGTGCGTTCGTGTGCGTCCGCTGACCGCGAACCGGCAGGCCGCGACGGTGACGCAGGCCGCGGTAGCAGCCAAGGTCCATCAGACGCTTGATGTTCATCGCGGTGTCGCGGCGAAGGTCACCTTCAACCATGTAGTCACGGTCGATGGTTTCGCGGATGGACAGAACTTCTGCGTCGGAGAGTTCGTTCACACGGCGGGCAGCATCGATGTTGTTCTTTTCGATGATTTCCTGGGCAAATTTCTTGCCGATGCCGTGAATATACTGAAGCGCGATGACTACGCGCTTGTTCGTCGGGATGTTAACGCCAGCAATACGTGCCACGTTCGTCTCCATGTTAAGCGGCAAACCTGGTGGCCTGACCGCAGTGGGTAAAGCCCGCGTCCGGTGGAGTCCGGCCCTTGCGGGTACGAAAATGCCGGGTTGGCCCCGGCACAGAGAATGCCGGTCCCACATGCATGGAACCGGCTAAACTTTCAGCTAGAGCGCGTCGTGTAACGGCTCTAAACCTTTTCGTCAAGTCCTTGCAGAACGGAATCTATGGACGCCGTAACGTCTTCGATGGACTGCATACCGTCGATGACCGAGAGCAGGCCCGTCTTCTCGTAATACGGGACCACAACGGCAGTATCGCGGTTATATGCTTCAAGGCGTTGCTTGAAAACTTCCGGGTCGTCATCCTTTCGCACCGGCTGTCCGGCAGCCTTGGCATCTTCCGCCCGCTTGATGATGCGATCGACGAGCTTGGTCTGGTCGACTCTCAGTTCAAGAACCGCGTTCAGCTTGAGGCTGTTGGCGCCCAGCATCTGGTCCAGAGCTTCCGCCTGGGCCAGCGTGCGCGGGAAACCGTCGAGAATGAAGCCCTTCTTGGCGTCGTCTTCGGCGATCCGGTCCCGGATGATGCCGACCACGATCTCGTCGGAGACGAGACCGCCGGCATCCATGACTTCCTTGGCTTTGAGGCCTACCGGGGTCTGGGCGGCCACCGCGGCCCGCAGCATGTCTCCGGTGGAGAGCTGCGGGATACCGTATTTCGCAACAAGATGCGCGGCCTGTGTCCCCTTCCCCGCTCCTGGCGGTCCTACCAGAATTAGCCTCATCGACGTCTCCCCCTGAGTTTCGATTTTTTCACCAGTCCTTCATACTGATGCGCAAGCAGGTGGCCCTGGATCTGGGATACGGTATCCATTGTCACGCTCACGACAATCAGCAGTGAAGTTCCTCCGAAATAGAACGGAACGCCCGTCGCCGAAATGAGGAATTCGGGTAATAGACAAACGACGGTGATATAGATCGCACCCACCACCGTAATGCGCGTGAGCACGTAGTCAATATACTGCGCCGTGCGCTCACCCGGCCGGATGCCCGGAATGAAGCCGCCGTGTTTCTTCAGATTGTCCGCCGTGTCGGCCGGATTGAAGACAATCGCCGTGTAGAAGAAACAGAAGAAGACGATCAGCGCGGCATAGACCACCATGAACAACGGCTGCCCGTGACCGAGCGCGGCAGTGACATAGGTCAGCCACTCATTGCCCGTTCCCTGACCGAAACCGGAGAGCGTTGCCGGAACCAGCAGCAGCGACGACGCGAAGATCGGCGGGATGACGCCGGCCGTGTTGAGCTTCAACGGCAGGAACGAGGTGTTGCCCTCGAACATGCGGTTGCCCATCTGGCGCTTCGGGTACTGGATCAGCAACCGCCGCTGAGCGCGTTCCATGAACACGATCAGACCGATCACCACCACCGACAGCAGAATGACGGCCAGAATGATCCAGGTCGCCAGCGATCCCTGACGTCCCAGTTCCAGCGTCTGAACGATCGCCGACGGCAGACCGGCGACGATGCCGGCAAAGATGATCAGCGAAATGCCGTTGCCGATGCCGCGCGAGGTGATCTGTTCACCCAGCCACATCAGGAACATGGTGCCGCCGACCAGTGTGATCACGGTCGAGGCGCGGAAGAACCAGCCCGGATCGGAGACCACATTGCTCGCGCCTTCGAGGCCGACGGCAATGCCGTAGGCCTGGAACGCCGCCAGAATCACGGTTCCGTAGCGGGTATATTGGTTGATGACCTTCCGGCCCTGCTCGCCCTCCTTTTTCATCTGCTCCAGCGACGGCACCACGGTGGTCATCAGCTGCATGATGATGGAGGCTGAAATATACGGCATGATGCCGAGGGCGAAAATTGCCATACGCTCGACCGCGCCGCCGGAGAACATGTTGAACATGCCGACGATGCCGGACTGGGCCTGGGAAAAGGCCTGCGCGAAGGCTTCGGGATTGATGCCGGGCAGCGGAATGTAAGTGCCCAGTCGATAAACCAAAAGCGCCCCCAGTGTGAACCAGATGCGCTTTTTGAGTTCTTCAGCCTTGGCGAAAGCTGAGAAATTGAGATTTGACGCCAGTTGCTCGGCGGCGGATGCCATGCCCTACTCCGGAATGCTTGCCCAGGAAATGGGTGAAGCCCAGGCTGTTAAGCCTGAGCTCCCAGAACGGCTACTTTGCCGCCTGCTTTTTCGATCGCTGCGACAGCGCCCTTGGAGGCACCGGCAACTTCGAAGGTCACTGCAGCGGTGAGTTCACCGTTGGCAACGATGCGCACACCGTCGCGGACCCGCTTGACTACGCCTGCAGCCTTCAGCGCCTCGACGGTGACCGTCTCGGATGCGTTCAGCTTGCCTGCATCGATCGCCTTCTGAACACGGCCGACGGACACGGTGGTGTAGTCCTTGGCAAAAATGTTCGTGAAGCCGCGCTTCGGCAGACGGCGGTGAAGCGGCATCTGACCGCCTTCAAAGCCTTTGATGGCAACGCCGGAACGGGATTTCTGACCCTTGACGCCACGGCCGCCGGTCTTGCCCTTTCCGGACCCGATGCCACGGCCGACGCGCATGCGGTCGGACGTTGCACCTTCGTTGTCACGAAGTTCGTTGAGCTTCATGTTCTTCTCTCCTCACCCCGTTCTTATGCGTTGTCTTCGACGACGCGAACGAGATGCTGGACCTTATTGATCATGCCGCGCACTTCAGGAGTGTCCTTCAGTGTGGAACGGCGGTGCATCTTGTTCAGGCCGAGACCGATGAGCGTCGCGCGCTGGTCCTTAGGACGGCGCAGCGGGCTGCCGATCTGTTCGACCGTTACAGTCTTTTCGGTGTTCGCCATGGAACATACCCTCTATCAGCTGGGGGCCGGAGCCGCCGAGATCAAGCCTCGGCAGCAGCCGGAGCCGCATCATCGGTGTTGTCACGACGCCGCGACTGCAGCACAGAGACCTTGAGGCCACGGCGGGCAGCGACGGAGCGCGGGCTGTCTTCCTTGGTCAGCGCAGCAAAGGTTGCACGAACCATGTTGTAGGGGTTGGAAGTCCCCAGCGACTTTGCAACAACGTCCTGAACGCCAAGCGTTTCGAAGACGGCGCGCATCGGGCCACCCGCGATGATACCGGTACCGGCCGGAGCCGCACGCAGCAGAACCTTGCCGGCGCCGTGACGGCCTTCCACATCGTGGTGAAGGGTCCGGCCTTCGCGCAACGGCACACGGATCATGGTGCGCTTTGCAGCTTCAGTTGCTTTCCGGATGGCTTCCGGCACTTCGCGTGCCTTGCCATGACCGAAGCCGACACGGCCCTTCTGATCACCAACCACAACCAGGGCTGCGAAGCCGAAACGACGGCCACCCTTGACCACCTTGGCAACGCGGTTGATGTGAACGAGCTTGTCGACGAATTCGCTGTCTCGCTCTTCGCGATCGCGATTTTCTTGTCTCGCCATTTTATACGTCTTCCGTTCTTAAGAGCGCCAACGGGCGCTGGTCAGAATTCAAGTCCACCTTCGCGGGCCGCTTCAGCAAGCGCTTTGATGCGCCCGTGATACTGGTACCCGCCACGGTCGAACACGACCTGCTTGACGCCGGCGGCGGATGCACGCTCGGCCACAAGCTTGCCAACGGCTGCGGCTGCAGCGACGTCGGCGCCCGTTTTCAGGCTGCCCTTGAGATCTTTTTCGATCGTGGAGGCAGAGACAATCGTATGTCCCTTCGCATCGTCGATGATCTGGGCGTAGATCTGCTTCGACGAGCGGAAGATAGAAAGGCGCGGACGACCGTTCGCGGCTTTCTGGATCGAACGGCGCACGCGATCGCGGCGGCGCTCGAAAGCTTGTTTGCTGTTCGCCATGATCTGGGTCCGTTACTTCTTCTTGCCTTCTTTGCGGACGATGAACTCGTCTGCATAACGAACGCCTTTGCCCTTGTAGGGCTCCGGCGGGCGGAATTCGCGGATTTCAGCAGCAACCTGGCCGACACGCTGTTTGTCTGTGCCGGTGATGCTGATTTCCGTCGGCTTCGGGCACACGATGTCGATGCCTTCCGGAATCGGATAGACAACATCGTGAGAGAAACCGAGCGCCAGCTGAAGGTTCTTACCCTGGACCTGTGCGCGGTAACCGACACCGGTGATGGCGAGGTCTTTCTTGAAGCCCTCGGTCACACCCGTGATCAGGTTCTGAACCATGGTCCGGCTCATGCCCCACATGGAGCGCGCCGGCTTGGTTTGATTGCGCGGATCGATTTTGATCCCGTCATCCGTCATTTCGGCCAGAACAAGATCATTGAGCAGGAAAGACTTTTCGCCTTTCGGGCCCTTGATCGAAACCGTCTGACCGTCGATCGATGCCGTTACCCCGCTTGGCACGGGGACTGGCTTTTTGCCAATACGAGACATTTGACCAACCTTGTCGTTGTTTCAAAAGCGAGGATGCCGCATCAGAAGACGCGGCAAAGAACCTCACCACCTACATTTTCTTCCCGCGCCTGATGGTCGCTCATGACGCCGCGCGGAGTCGAAATAATCGACACGCCCAGGCCATTAGAGACATGCGGGATGTTTTTCACCGACGAGTACACGCGGCGGCCCGGCTTGGAAACCCGCTCAATCGTGCGGATCACCGGCTCACCATCGAAATACTTCAGTTCGATTTCCAACTCGGACTTACCGCCCTCGTAGTCAACCGTGGTGTAGCCACGGATGTACCCCTCTTTTGCGAGCACATCAAGTACATGTGCGCGCAATTTGGAATTTGGTGAACTGACCTTGTTCTTGCGACGCATCTGTGCGTTGCGAATCCGGGTCAGCATATCCCCCAACGGATCAGAAATTGCCATCGGAGTTTCTCCTTACCAGCTCGACTTAACCAGGCCCGGGATCTTGCCCAGGGAACCCAGTTCACGAAGCGCAATACGCGACATCTTCAGCTTGCGGTAAAAACCGCGCGGACGGCCGGACACTTCGCAACGGTTGCGAACGCGGTTCGGCGCGGAGTTCCGCGGCAGTTTTGCCAGCTTCAGGCGGGCGTTGTAGCGCTCTTCCAGGGACAGGCTGTCATCTTTAGCCATTGCCTTCAGAGCGGCGCGCTTCTCAGCGTATTTCTTGACAAGCTTCTCACGGCGCTTGTTTTTTTCGATTGCGCTTTTCTTCGCCATCGTCGATCCCTTCCTTGCCCGTTACTTCGTGAACGGGAAGTTGAACGCGCGCAGAAGCTCGCGTGCTTCGTCGTCATTCGGCGCCGTGGTGCAAACGATCACGTCCATGCCCCAGATCTGGTCGACCTTGTCGTACTCGATTTCCGGGAACACGATGTGTTCTTTGATGCCCATGGCATAGTTGCCGCGACCGTCGAAGCTCTTCGGGTTCAGGCCCCGGAAGTCACGAACGCGCGGCAGCGCGATGGTGATCAGACGGTCCATGAATTCGTACATCTGCTGGCGGCGCAGGGTCACCTTTGCACCAAGCGGCATGCCTTCGCGGACCTTGAAGGTCGCGATCGACTTTTTCGCCTTGGTGATGACCGGCTTCTGACCGGCAATCGCTGCCAGGTCGTCCGCAGCGATGCGCGCCTTCTTGGAGTCGCTAACCGCTTCGCCGACGCCGATGTTCAGGACGATCTTTTCCAGCTGCGGGATTTGCATCACGTTTTTGTACTGGAACTTTTCCTGAAGCTGCTTGCGCACGACTTCATCATAATGCGTCTTAAGACGCGGCACGTAAATGGTCTCAGCCATCGATCAGGTCTCCCGAACGCTTGGCCACACGGACCTTGGTGCCGTCTTCCTGCACCTTGAAGCCGACGCGGGTCGCCTTGCCGTCCTTCGGATCGGCCAGCGCGATGTTGGAAACGTGGATCGGGGCTTCTTTCGCCACGATGCCGGCTTCCTGCGTCTGGGTCTGCTTCTGGTGGCGGCGGACCATGTTGATCCCGCGGACCAGGGCCTTGTTGTCTTCCGGCATCATCTTGATGACTTCGCCGGACTTACCCTTGTCACGGCCGGTCAGCACGACCACCGTGTCGCCTTTTTTAATTTTCGCAGCCATCAGAGCACCTCCGGCGCGAGCGAAATGATTTTCATGTGGTTCTTTGCACGGAGTTCGCGCGGCACCGGACCAAAGATACGGGTGCCGACCGGCTCCTTATTGTTGTTGACCAGCACGGCCGCATTGCGGTCGAACCGGATCACGCTGCCATCGGGACGGCGGATATCCTTTGCCGTGCGCACGACGACAGCCTTCATCACGTCGCCCTTTTTGACGCGGCCCCGCGGAATTGCCTCTTTGACGGAGACGACGATGATGTCGCCAACCTGGGCATATTTACGCTTGGAGCCGCCGAGCACTTTGATGCACATGACACGACGGGCGCCGGAATTGTCGGCGACGTCGAGGTTTGTTTGCATCTGAATCATGACTGGCTGCCTTGTTCTTCTCTTGGCGCACGGGTCACGGGCGCCTGATGCTCACTACTGAACAGAGGTCACTGAGTGACCACGGTCCAACGCTTGTTTTTCGAGATCGGCGCGCACTCTTCAATCTGAACAGAGTCGCCAACCTTGTACTGGTTGTTTTCGTCGTGTGCGCGGTACTTCTTGGTCCGGCGCACAGTCTTCTTGAGCAGCGGGTGCGTGAAGCGGCGCTCCACATTCACCGTCACCGTCTTGTCATTGGCGTCGCTGACAACGGTGCCCTGCAGGATACGCTTCGGCATGGCCGTCTCCTTACGCGTTCGCCGACACGCGCTTTTCGCGCATGATCGTCTGGATGCGCGCGATGTCGCGGCGGATCTGCCGGACACGCGCAGTGTTTTCAAGCTGACCCGTTGCCTTCTGGAAGCGCAGGTTGAACTGCTCTTTCTTCAGGCCTTCGAGATCCGTGCGGAGCTCGTCGAGGGTCTTAGCCCGTACATCGGTCGCCTTCATGGCTCTAACTCCTGGTCTGCCTTACTCGCCGATACGCTGAACGAAACGGCACTTGATCGGCAGTTTGGCAGCGGCGAGACGCATGGCTTCACGCGCCACGTCTTCCGGCACACCGTCAATTTCGAACATGATCCGGCCCGGCTTGACGCGGCAAGCCCAGTAATCCGGAGAACCCTTACCCTTACCCATGCGGACTTCGGCAGGTTTCGAGGAAACCGGGAGGTCCGGGAAGATACGGATCCAAACACGACCCGCACGCTTCATGTGGCGGGTCATAGCACGACGGGCCGCTTCGATCTGGCGTGCGGTAACACGCTCCGGCTCTACAGCCTTCAGACCGAACGCGCCGAAGTTGAGGTCGGTGCCTCCCTTCGACAAGCCGTGGATGCGGCCTTTGTGCTGCTTGCGGAACTTTGTGCGCTTCGGTTGCAGCATCGTTCTTCTCTCGTCTTTCTTGTCTAACGAGCGGCAGGCAGCTTAATTAAGCTGCGCGCTCGCGGCCCCGATCCCGGCGTCCGCCGCGATCACCCTGGTTACCTTCGGAGGCAGACGTCGCACGGCGTTCGGACGCCATCGGGTCATGCTCCAGAATTTCACCCTTGAAGATCCAGACCTTCACACCGCACACGCCGTAAGCCGTGTGAGCGCTGGCAACACCGTAGTCGATGTCGGCACGCAGGGTGTGGAGCGGCACGCGGCCTTCACGGTACCATTCGATACGAGCGATTTCCGCACCGCCGAGACGGCCGCCGCAGTTGATCCGGATGCCCTGGGCGCCGAGACGCATGGCGGACTGAACGGCCCGCTTCATGGCGCGGCGGAAGGCAACACGGCGTTCCAGCTGCTGAGCGATGGACGCGGCAACAAGGGTCGCATCGACTTCCGGCTTGCGCACTTCAACGATGTTGAGGTGCACTTCGGAATTGGTGATGTCGGCGATCTTCTTGCGAAGACGTTCGATGTCTGCACCCTTCTTGCCGATGACCACACCCGGACGACCGGAGTGAATGGACACGCGGCACTTCTTGTGCGGACGCTCGATGACAACTTTGGACACAGCCGCCTGCTTGAGTTCCTTCAACAGCAGCTCACGGATGCGGAAGTCTTCATGGAGAAGATCGCCGTATTCGTTCTTGTTCGCGTACCAGCGGGAATCCCAGGTGCGGTTGATCCCGAGGCGCATGCCGATCGGGTTTGTCTTATGTCCCATCAGGCAGTCTCCTCAACTTCGCGCACGACGATGGTCAGGTTCGAGAACGGCTTCTCAATCCGGCCAACACGTCCGCGTGCACGGGCCTGGAAACGCTTGATGACAAACGCTTTGCCAACATGTGCTTCGGCAACCACCAGGTTGTCGATGTCCAGGTCATGGTTGTTTTCCGCGTTGGCAACTGCGGACATCAGGGTCTTCTTGACGTCCTGCGCGATGCGCTTGCGGGAGAATGTCAGGTCCGCAATCGCGGAACCGACCTTTTTGCCACGGATCGAGGCCGCAACGAGGTTCAGCTTACGGGGGGAAACGCGGATCATCCGCGTCATTGCCCGAGCCTCATTGTCAGCGAGCGTCCGCTCACTCTTCGGCTTGCCCATCGTTACTTCCTCTTCGCCTTCTTGTCGGCGCCATGTCCGTAGTAGGTCCGGCTCGGCGAGAACTCGCCGAACTTGTGACCGATCATCTCTTCAGACACCAGCACCGGAACGTGCTTTTGACCGTTGTAGACGCCGAAGGTCAAACCTACGAACTGCGGAAGGATCGTTGAGCGGCGGCTCCAGGTCTTGATGACCTCGTTCCGGCCGGATTCACGTACCTTGTCCGCTTTCTTAAGCAGATACCCGTCGACAAACGGACCTTTCCAGATCGAACGTGCCACGATCCTGTCCTTTACTTCTTACGCGCGTGGCGGCTGCGGACGATAAACTTATCGGTCTGCTTATTGCGCCGCGTGCGCTTACCTTTGGTCGGCTTGCCCCAAGGGGTAACCGGATGACGACCGCCGGAAGTCCGGCCTTCACCACCGCCATGCGGGTGGTCGATCGGGTTCATGGCAACACCGCGGGTGTGCGGGCGAATGCCAAGCCAGCGGGAGCGGCCTGCCTTGCCGAGGTTCACGTTGGCGTGGTCCGGGTTGGACACGGCGCCAATGGTTGCCATGCAAGTGCCGAGCACACGGCGCTGTTCGCCAGACATAAGGCGAAGCGTGGTGTAGCCCTGGTCTCGGCCAACGATCTGAACGAACGCACCGGCGGAGCGGGCGATCTGGGCGCCCTTGCCCGGCTTCAGTTCGATGTTGTGGACGATCGTGCCAACCGGAATGCGCGACAGCGGAGCTGCGTTGCCCGGTTTCACGTCGACGCTTTCGCCGGCCACAACGGTGTCGCCTTCAGCCAGACGCTGCGGCGCCAGGATGTAGCTCAGCTCACCGTCTTCGTAACGGATAAGAGCGATGAATGCGGTCCGGTTCGGATCGTATTCGAGGCGCTCGACCGTTGCCGGCACGTCCCACTTGCGACGCTTGAAGTCGACAAGACGGTAGGTCCGCTTGTGACCGCCACCGCGGTTCGGAGACGTCAGACGACCGGTGTTGTTGCGGCCACCGGACTTGGACAGGCCTTCGGTCAGGGTCTTGACCGGCTTGCCCTTCCACAGACCGGAACGGTCAACCTGTACCAGCTGACGGCGGCCTGGGGACGTCGGATTGAATGTCTTAAGTGCCATTTTCTTCTGGTCCCCGTCTTAGAGCCCGGTGGTCACGTCAATGGCGTGACCTTCCTGCAGCGTTACGACGGCCTTCTTGAAGTCGGACTGACGGCCAAGGCGACCACGGAAGCGCTTCACCTTGCCCTTGCGGACCAGGGTGTTCACTGCCGTGACCTTGACACCGAACAGTGCTTCGACTGCGGCCTTGATTTCCGGCTTGGTTGCATCGTTGGCAACCTTGAAGACAACCTTGTTCTCTTCAGAAGCCATCGTCGACTTTTCGGTGATCACCGGGCCGACGATTTTGTCGTAGTGAGGAAGTTTGCTCATTTAAAGCGCTCCTCAAGTGCGGACACCGCAGCCTTGGTCAACACCAGGGTGTTGGCCCGCAGGATGTCGTAAACGTTGATGCCCTGAACCGGCAGCACATCCAGATGCGGAATGTTGCGTGAGGCCAGTGCGAAGTTGTTGTCGACTTCGGCGCCGTCGATGACCAGGGCACTGGTCAGGCCGAGCTTTGCGAGCTGCCCCTTGAGAGCCTTGGTCTTGGCTTCCGCCGCCTTGGCGTCTTCCACGACAACGATGCTGTCTGTCTTGGCTTTCGCCGACAGGGCATGCTTCAGGCCGAGGGCGCGAACCTTCTTCGGCAGGTCATGGCTGTGGTCGCGAACGACCGGACCGAATGCCCGACCACCACCGCGGAACTGCGGGGCCTTCTTGTTGCCGTGACGGGCGCCGCCGGAACCTTTCTGGCGAACGAATTTCTTCGTCGTGCCAGTGACTTCCGAACGGCCCAGCGTCTTGTGGGTACCAGCCTGGCGCTTGGCGAGCTGCCAACGCACCACACGGTGGATCAAATCGGTGCGCGGCTCGAGACCAAAGATCTCGTCAGACACCGTGATCGAACCGGCCGCCCCGCCTTCGAGGGTCTTGACCTGGAGTTCCATCACTCACTCTCCTTCCCGGCGGCCGCAGTCGCTTCGGATGCCTTGAATGCACCCGGAACCGGAACGTTTTCCGGCAGCGCCTTTTTGATCGCGTCGCGGACCAGGATCCAGCCGCCCTTGGCGCCCGGAACAGAGCCCTCGACCATGATCAGGCCACGCTCAACATCAGTGCGCACAACCTTCAGGTTCTGCGTGGTCACGCGGGCATCGCCCATGTGACCGGCCATCTTCTTGCCCTTGAACACGCGGCCCGGGTCTTGACACTGACCGGTAGAACCGTGCGAACGGTGCGAGATCGAGTTACCGTGCGTGGCACGGCCACCACCGAAGTTGTGACGCTTCATCGCACCGGCAAAACCTTTACCGATGGAGGTGCCGGTCACGTCGACGAACTGGCCTTCGACGTAGTGGTCAGCGGTCAGTTCCGCACCAACGTCAATAAGGTTGTCCGCGGAAACGCGGAATTCGGCGACGGTCCGCTTCGGCTCGACCTTTGCAACAGCAAAGTGGCCGCGCAGCGCCTTCGGCGTGTTTTTCACTTTACGGCCACCTGCACCGAGCTGCAGCGCAGTGTAACCATTCTTTTCGTCGGTCCGCTGTGCGACGACCTGGCAATTTTCCAGCCGAAGCACGGTGACCGGAACATGTTCGCCTGCATCATTATAGATGCGGGTCATGCCCACTTTCTGAGCGATCACTCCAGAACGCATTGGATGTGTCCCCTTCGACCCGGCTTACAGCTTGATCTCGACGTCGACACCGGCCGCCAGGTCGAGCTTCATCAGCGCGTCCACGGTCTGCGGGGTCGGGTCGACGATGTCGAGAAGACGCTTATGCGTACGCATCTCGAACTGATCGCGGCTTTTCTTATCGATGTGCGGGCCGCGAAGCACAGTGTACTTCTCGATCCGCGTCGGCAGCGGCACGGGACCCCGTACCTGGGCACCGGTCCGCTTGGCCGTATTGACGATCTCCTTAGTGGAGGCGTCCAGAATACGGTGGTCGAACGCCTTCAGGCGGATCCGGATATTCTGACCGTTCATTGTTATTGTTCCCAACAAATCTGCGGGCCTGCCCGCGTAACATTCAAAAGCTCTGCCGGCAGGCCCGGCTGTCGATTATTCGATGATGGATGCGACGACGCCGGCGCCGACGGTACGGCCACCTTCGCGGATCGCGAAGCGCAGGCCTTCTTCCATGGCGATCGGCACGATCAGTTCAACGTCAACAGAGACGTTGTCGCCCGGCATCACCATTTCCGTGCCTTCCGGCAGGGACACCACACCGGTCACGTCCGTGGTACGGAAGTAGAACTGCGGGCGGTAGTTGGTGAAGAACGGGGTGTGACGGCCACCTTCTTCCTTGGTGAGGATGTAAGCCTCAGCCTTGAACTTCGTGTGCGGGGTCACAGAACCCGGCTTACACAGAACCTGGCCACGCTCAACTTCTTCACGGCCGACGCCGCGGATCAGGGCGCCGATGTTGTCGCCGGCTTCACCGCTGTCCAGCAGCTTGCGGAACATTTCAACGCCGGTCACGGTCGTCTTGGTGGTGTCCTTGATGCCGACGATTTCGACTTCTTCACCAACCTTCACGATGCCACGCTCGACACGGCCGGTCACGACGGTGCCGCGGCCGGAGATCGAGAACACGTCTTCGATCGGCATCAGGAACGGCAGGTCCTTCGGACGCTCCGGGGTCGGGATGTAGGCGTCGACCTGAGCCATCAGCTCGCGGATCGCGTCACGGCCGATGGCCGGATC
>NZ_JALNMJ010000040.1 GCF_023156505.1 Roseibium sediminicola
CGGGAGCCTTGCTTCGAACGGACTGCCACGTACCGCGGATCGTACGGTCTCCGGCCCACTTGGGAGGGCAGCAACCGGCCCTCCCAAAACCAATCTACAAAAATTCAAACAGATAAGGATCGACACAACGCTCATCTGCGCCGCAAGGCCTACACCGCGATCGCAGCCAAGATGGCGCGCACCGTACACGCCGTGGTCAATCACGGCGAACCCTATCGCCCCTTCTTCGAGGGGGTGAGCCCAGGCGGAAGGACCTCTCTCTGACTGTGCCGTGGAGGCAGGCTATCTGACCTCGTAGATAATGTTCGGGCCTTCTGCTTGGGATTTGGGATCTCGTATTAAGGACGGTGAGGGCCGCCACTGCGCGTACCCTGTGTTTGCTATGGATGAGATCATTTCTTGACGGCAGAACCCGTCTGGGCAACCTTATCAAGGTATCCGGTCGCCCGGATGCCACTCGACCTGCTGACCTAAGCAGCCAAATTTTCCCGACATAGGACGTTATCGCTGACAATCATCAAGGGGTATCGACCACGACGCTCTGCGATACCGTCCAGTTCTCGCGATACCCGGGCTCCGGAGATCGAGTTGTCGACCACCGTTGCCAGACATTCGCGGCTGAAGTCATCAATGACACACAGGATTCGGAACCTGCGCCCATCAATCAGAGCATCGGAGACGAAGTCGAGAGACCAACGTTGATTGGCGGCTTGGGGCACGGCCATCGGCGCTCGCGTTCCCAAAGCTCGTTTCCGGCCGCCGCGCTTGCGCACCGTGAGACGCTCTTCCCGGTAGATCCGGTAGACTTTCTTCCAGTTGGCCTCGATGCCTTCACGCTTCAACAGGATGTGCAGCCGGCGATAACCAAAGCGCCTGCGCTCCGAGGCCAGTTCCTTCAGCCTCTGGCGTAGGTCAGCATCACCGGATCTTGTGGATCGATAGCGGTACACGCGCGGATCGATGCCAACCAACCCGCAGGCCCGTCGTTGCGAATATCCCCTGGTCTCAATTGCCCAGCTCACGGCATTCCTCCTTGAGCCAGGCGTCAGAAGTTTTTTCCGAGCATCTCGCGAAGCGTCGACACATCCATCATCGACTCCGCGAGCAGTTTCTTCAGTTTTACGTTTTCTTCTTCGAGGGCCTTCAACCGCTTGGCCTCAGACACCTCCATGCCGCCATACTTCGAACGCCACTTGTAAAAGGTCGCATCGCTCACACCGTATTTGCGGCAAAGCTCGGCGGCCGAAATGCCCGCCTGATGCTCTTTTAAAATTCCGATGATCTGTTCTTCGGAGAACCTGGATCGCTTCATCGTCTGTATCCTTCAATTGGGAACAGACTAACCTCAAAACGAGGACTTTTCAGGGGAGCAGGTCATCTGCTGCCAACTTACTGGTCCGCGAGCGGGGAGAACTGGCGCTGATATGGGCGCGACCCTTGGATGAGGTGTAGCTGCTCCAGGAGCCCCTTTTGTCAGCCGCTGTCTTTCTGGCTGCGCTCGCCTTGCTACCACGGTATAACCGGCAGCGGGTTTGTTCTCTGCCCGTTCACCCTTAGGGTAATTCTACGCACAAACCTTCCGATGCGGCCTCAAAGCCGTTAGGCATTAAGTGCTTAGACACATAGATTTCCCCGTAATTCTCTCGGTATCCTGCAAATCATCCGGCTCCAAATTAGTTAAGAGCCGTTAACGTTTTCACACCATCGAGCTACATATCCCTTGGTTGAAACGCGAAAGGGCTAATTAATGCCAACAAAGCAAATGGAACTTTCCCCGTTTTCTCAGGATACGGGCGTGCTGCGCTGTCCGGCTTGCGACATTGAAAATCTACACCAAATTCAGGTTGAGGCCTTTGAACGTAACGAGGATGCCGAGACTGGCACTCACGTCTTGATCACTGGCGATAACGTGCACATCAATCAAGAAATTGACGGAAATCCGAGCCCACGACGCCAGGGTCTGTTGGTTCGTTTTAGATGTGAAATGTGTTCGGCAAGTATTCGATTGAAAATGTATCAGCACAAAGGCAGCACCATTATGGGAATGGAATACGAAAACACTAAATAAGCAGAGGATATGAAATGGATAGGGAAACCGTAGATTTAGAGTATAAAATACTCGGCCAAATCAAAAAGTATGACATCGAGGCAGGGCAAATATTCCCAGTCGTGCAAGTTAAGGTAAATCTTGAAAACCTCGGTTTCTCAAATGACGATATCGTATCGACGTTAGAAAGTATGGTTGCTAAGAATTGGCTTGAACCTACCAACGGCCCACACTGGAAACTTCTAGAAGACGGGTTCAAAGCCATGCAATAAACGGAGTCTATTAAACGACCGTTTAATAGACAGGTGCAGCACCCCTCCTCTCACCGGTCGGATTGACTCGGTTTTGTGTCCAAAAAATATGTCTTGAAATCTATTGTCCAATATACGGTATTGGGTAATAGTTGGACATGCTTATCGGATATGCTCGCGTCTCGACCGCCGACCAGAACCTGGACCTGCAACGGGACGCCTTGGTGCGTGCCGGATGCGAGAAAATTTTTGAAGAGAAGAAATCCGGCAAAGCGGGCAGCAAGCGCCCGGAACTGGAAGCTGCCCTCGCCTATCTGCGGTCGGAGGACGTGCTGGTGGTGTGGAAGCTCGACCGGCTCGGCCGTTCCCTGGTCGAAATGATGCGCACCATCGATAAGCTGCGGGCTGACGGTATCAAGTTCAAGGGCCTGACCGAGGACCTGGACAGCGAGAGCGCCAGCCGTGCCGATGACGGCATCGCGTACAACAATCCGGACAAATTCCGACTGATTTCCCAACCGCAGAAACGGCCCAAGTACCGTCGTTTTGAAGTGAGACAACTAGAACGTTGACCCCGGGCCGGGTGACCATTTTGATTTCGCGTGCATTCCCGCACGTACCAAACGCGGTGCTTACGATCTGTTAACCACACAAAGTGAGGAAGAACCTATGGAGCCGCCAAGCGACAGGTGATGGCGAACATCGAGCATTGGTCGCACAAGGGGTTGAACAATCGGGCCGAAAATTCCCATGTGCCGCTGCGAAAACGGGAGCGAATGATGCAGGGTTTCCAATCGCCGGGAAGTTTGCAACGCTTCGCCTCGATCTTCTCGGCTCTGCGCAACCTCTTCGTTCCTACCCATTCACAACGCTTCGCTCAAGGCATTCGCAATCACCGCCTTCTGGCCATGGCAGAATGGAAAGCCGTGACCGGCGCTAACTGATAATTGGGCACCCACCGTCCCGTCGTGTCCGCACGCGGTTAACGTGACAAGACCCCCTAGTATGCTTCATCCTCTGTTTCCTTTAGTTGTGAACAGACTAAACTCAAAACGAGGAACTTTCAGGGGAGCAAGCCAGTGGCTCACTTCCCAGTGGAAAATTCGGCTCGGTTCTGCGTGCAAATAAATATATCGGATTCCAGACATCCAAAGGGGGATTTTGATGTTCATCGGATTGCGTTCCCTGAAAGTCATTTCAGGCGGCAGGTTCACTGCTTCCAATTTCGGCTTGTGCTGACATGTTCCGGTCGCTGTTTAAGCGGTCCTCCTGTGAGGTTAAGCAGGAGCCGAAGGCTGCCAAAACGACCTTGCTAGTAACAATGCTTGAAGTTCCGGAGCGGGACCACGAGGAAATCATTGCGACGATTTCGAAGCGGTTCTCTCCCGGATTCAAGATCGTCTACCTGGTCTCGACGAACGATTTCAACGCACTCCTGGCTCAAAACGCGGCATGGGAATATTTCGTCCCGCTGGAGGAGCAGCACCAGTATCGAGAGCTAATGGATTGGGCCGATTATCTTGCAGAAAAATGGAACCTACTGCTGATCAAGTGGAAGCCGGCGAAGGTGATTGCATACGGAACCAATGTGGAGCGGTTTCTCCATCATTCCCGGGAAATTAGAAAGATTACATCGGATGAAACAGACATTTGATGTCCTGTTCGTCGCGGATCCACGCTTCGAAGGCGGCAGTTCGACGGCACTCGCGCTGGAATTGAGGGTCGCTGCCAGAGCAGGTTACAGGACTGGACTGATGATGGTGCGCGGTCCGATTATCGGCCATCCATTTCCCATCCATCCGGAAATTCGCGAGGTGCTGGATGCCGGTCTCGTAGAAAGGACAGATCCGGACGCCGAAATCCAAGCCGACCTTGTTCTGGTTCACCATCCCTCCATTCTCGACAATATCATGCGGCCAAGGCCGCGAGTACGCACCGGCCGGATCATTGTCGTGCTGCACCATCCCGTCAAGGATGCGACTGGACGAATACAGTATGAACTGGAATTCATTCAGAAGCATGCTGCAATGGCATTCGGTATCGAGCGGGTGGACCTGGCGCCGGTGTCACAGGTTGTCCGGGACGGATTGCCCGTCCTGCTTCCCAACGGCGCTCGTGTCTTGAGTGAAAACTGGGACAATCTGATCGAATTACACCGGTGGCCTCGACGCAAAGGGCGTAGCGGGAATGACACTGTTATTGTCGGGCGCCATTCCCGCCCGGATCCAAAAAAATGGCCAGATACGCTGGATGAGGCTCTCCTCGCTTGGCCGGACCGTCTCGGTCGGAGAACGCGGATGCTGGGGGGAGGGCCGTATCTTTCTGAAAAATACGGGGCTCTTCCGCCGCACTGGGAGATGATCGAATTCAACGGTGAAGCGGTATCCGATTTCCTGTCTTCGTTGGATGTCTGGGTCTATTTTCATTCCTCCGAGTGGGTCGAGGCCTTTGGTCGCACCACGCTGGAAGCAATGGCAACGGGAGTTCCTGTCATATTGCCAGAGCATTTCCGCTGTCTGTTCGGGGATAATGCCACCTATGCCGAGTTGGCAGATGTTGACCAGGCGATTGCTGACTTAACCGGTGATCCTGACACTTGGCAGGACGCATCCGACCGGGCCAGGCAATTCGCCGAACGTCACAACGAGCACCAGTTCGAGCAGAGATTGCAGCGTATTCTGGCGGAGTGTCGCCAAAACGGAGGCGTCGCGGAAATCGGCTCAGGTATACCGGGGCCTAAGTTTCTGCCGCACCTTCCCGATGCCAATGTCCTGTTCGTTTCCTCGAACGGCATTGGAATGGGTCATCTCGTGCAGCAACTTGCAATTGCCGACAGGCTGCCGACGGGGCTGCGTCCCGTCTTTGTGACGTTTTCTTACGCAATGAAGATTACGGTCCTGTCCGGATATCCCACGGAATTCCTGCCGCACCACCGAAACAGCGGCATGGATGCCAAGGACTGGAACGATCATCTAGCCGAGGTACTGCTGGAACTTCTGCTGCGGTTGCAGCCCCGCGTAATAATGTATGACGCCACCGCTGCCTTCGACGGTGCGATACGCGCATTTCAAACTTACGACGCGGCGTTCAGCATCTGGGTTCGACGCGCGATGTGGCAGGAGTCCCATCGCGTTTTTCTACCGGCGCTCAACGCGTTCGACGCGGTGATTGAACCTGGTGAACTCGCCGAGGAGCTAGACTTGGGACCTACAACCTCGCAGCGAGAGAGAGTTCTGGAAGTTGCCCCGGTGCTTCATATCGATCCGTCTTCTAGGCTACCACGTCCCATGGCAAGACAGGCACTCGGCCTGTCCGAGGATGCGATTGTCGTGGCCATGCAACTGGGCGGCGGCAACAACTACGCGCTTGATGACCTCAAGACCAGGATTGTCGAGGGCCTCCTAGAAAATTCGGAAGTATTGATCCTGGATATTACATCGCCCATTCGCACAGGAGTCCTATCGGAGAAGCCCTACGCCGAGCGAGTGATCCCCATTGAGCTGTTTCCGGCATTTAGGTATTCAAACGGTTTTGATGCCGCCGTGTCGGCTGCGGGCTACAATGCCTTTCATGAAAACATCATCGGCGGCATTCCGACGTTGTTTGTACCCAATGAGGGCATAGACATGGACTTGCAGGTTAATCGGGCAATCTGGGCGGAGTTGGCTGGCTGCAGCTTGGTTTTGCGGCGTGATCTGCATCAGCCGAAGCTATGCGAACTGCTCAGTCAATTGCTTGACCCCCATGCCCGCGAGTCGATGCGGCGGGCCTGCAGGCTCTTTGCAAGCAAGAAGAACGGGGCCGACGAGATCGCTGCGTTTGTCGAGGACCACGCCAGACTACATTTTACCGACCGCAACCCGGCGGTGAGACAGTGATCAGGGACCGGGTCCTTTTCCTCTCCTCGAACGGGGTCGGTCTGGGTCATCTCAGCCGACAGCTTGCCATCGCGACACGGCTTTCGGCGGGTGTTGTTCCGGTTTTTCATACCCAGTCCTATGGAATTGCCCTGGTGCGGCAGTTCGGCATCGCCGGGCTTTGGCACCAGCACCATGCAAATAACGGTCTTGATATCGAGGACTGGAACATTGCACTCGGGCTGGAAGTGGCAGCGCTAGAAAAAAGGCTAGAACCGTCTGCAATCATCGTTGATTCTCCAGTCGTCTTCACCGGATTCGGCACGGTTCTGCAGGAGTCCACAGCCCAGAAGATTTGGGTACGCAGGGGCTTCTGGCCCGAGCAGCATCGCCGCTTCCTTGAAAATGCGCGCTGGTTTGACACCATCATCGAGCCCGCCGATCTTGCGCAGGAGTTTGATGCCGGGCCGACCACTGACCAGCGCAGCGAAGTTGTGTCGGTGCCACCCGTGCTCCTGGTCAATCCTTACCAACGTCAGCCAGCGCATGCCGCCAGACGAATTCTTGACGTTCAGGAGGCCTCTCGCGTAGTCGCCCTGCAACTAGGAAATTCCTTTGGCGATAGAACGCAGGCGCTCAGACAAAAATTGATCGACGTGCTTTTGGACTTTCCGGTTGAAATCCTCGACCTGAAGTCACCTTTGGAACGTAGTCAGAACCCGATAACAGACACCGGACGGGTGAAACCGGTCAACATCTATCCCTCGTTCGCCTTGTCCAAGGCATTCGACGCCTTTATTACCGCTCCAGGCTACAACAGTTTTCACGAATGCATTCTCGGTGGCATGCCTACCCTCTTTGTCCCCAACACGGCGCCCGAAATGGACAGGCAGGACTTGCGGGCGAACTGGAGCGTCGATAAGGGGTTAGCCCTGTCCATGGACTTTGATGCGTCCCAGGAGGAGATCAGAATGAAGATTGGGCAGCTCCTCTCGCCCGAATTCGCGAACCAAGTATCGACTAGGTCGGATGACGTGAACTGGACAAATGGTGCCCTTGACATCGCTGCGCTGTTGAGCAAGCAGCAGTAAGAACATCGAAAACGGCATCTGAATCAGATGGTTACCGGTCTCAATGAGAAACGAGAAACCTCGCGTCGCACGCATAGACCGTGTGGAGTCTCGCCACGATTTCTGGCGAGAGAAGATCCTCCGACCGGGGAAAAGCCCGAGTTTCTCGATAGCGTGCACGCAA
The DNA here is from genome assembly GCF_023156505.1 of Roseibium sediminicola. Taxonomy (GTDB): domain Bacteria; phylum Pseudomonadota; class Alphaproteobacteria; order Rhizobiales; family Stappiaceae; genus Roseibium; species Roseibium sediminicola. The sequence continues at coordinate 7,410 of NZ_JALNMJ010000040.1, forward strand.
TTCGGCAACCGGTCGCCTGCTAGCCTGTTCAAGCGGAAAACGCTTTTCTTCCAGCGCATTGGTCCTCGCGAGGAAGTACTTTCTGGCGAGACCCGCTCCGAAATTCTCCTCGACCCAGAAATAGAGATCGTCTATCGAGATTTCGTCCCGGTAGCAGACGTTGAACATGTGGGACGCCTGGGGCAAGAAATGCGGATCGACCTCATTAGGGGCGTCGGCCAGATAGCCGACTATGAAAGACTCTAGCGTCGCAGTCTCGATATCGGCAATCTTCTCTCCGACATTGGCAAGAAGATGTTCCGCGCCCCTTTGGGCGATGATCTTATCACAGAAGGCCGAATAGAAGCGTTGCAGGGGGTCACGATGAACCAGCACAAGTCGGTCGCCATCCCGCAGATCTTGAACGCTCCGGACATGGGGTAAATGCCGGGGCTTCTTGGGGAGGTTATAGATGTCGACGGGTTGGTAGCTCTTCTTTAGAAGCTCGCCGATGAAGCGAAGCAGAGCCGAGGAGCCATTCTTGCGAATATGGCACCACACGAAGCGTTTGCCACGCCACGTGAAAGTAATGTGCGGCCGCCCAAGTTCTTGTTCTTCAACCAAACTGCCGGTGGTCCCAGTCCTCAATCTTTTTCCGTAGCTCCTGTTGCTGCCTTTCGTTGAGCGAGGACTTGATCCTGAGCAGTGTTTCCAAAGCTTCCGGGTCGCCCTCTCTCGAGGCAAGGGTGTACCAGAAGGCGGCCGTCAGATCGTCCTTCTCCACGCCTTCACCCTCGGCATACATGATGGCGAGGCTCATAAAGGCAGACCTCGTTCCGAGCAGGGCGGATCTTTCGAACAAGTCGACTGCGCGAGCTTGATTGACCTCTATTCCCTTGCCGTATCTGTATGCGTTGGCGAGGTTCACCATCGCGTTCCGGTCACCTAAGTTGGTCGCCCGCTGGTAGAGAAGAGCTGCGGCCAGCGGGTCCGGATCACCGCCTTCGCCGCGCTCATGCATCAATCCAAGGCGATTAATCGAAGCTGCCCAGTTCTGGTCCGTCGCCCTGCCGAACCACTGGCGGGCCGCAACGTGATCCACCGGCACTCCGCGTCCCAGTAGGTAGGCGACACCTATGTTGTGCTGGTCTTCCGGATGCCCGCGCTCCGCCGCATATAGAAAGAACTCGAATGCCTTTGTATAGTTCTGCGGTACACCAAGACCCTTGGCATAGAGATTCCCCTGATTATGCCACGCTGCCAGATAGCCTTCCGTCATTGCCAGCTCGTTCATTCTAAACGCATCTTCACCGCGGCCAGCCCGGTCATAGGCCCTTGCAAGCAAGGTCTTGAATCTTGGATTGTCAGGAAACGTCGTCACGGCAACTTCACAGGCGGGAATTGCCCTTTGTGGATCAAGGCTCCTATAATCAACGCTCGGTCCAACCCTGTCTGGGTCTGACGGATGTGCCGCGGCCAGATCGCACTCGGTTGCCCTTTCGGTTTCCGCCTGGCCCTCATTCGGCAGGAGAACCAGAGACTCCAGCAGTGACGAATTCTCCCATGGGACCTGGTATCCGGAGGTGTTTTGGACGACACTGGATCGGGTCTCCTTGAAGACACGTTCTATCGAAATCCCCTGTTTGCGAATTGAAGCCGCCAGTGCGTATGTGTAAGGGCTGTTGAGCCCTTCTCCGTCGAAGGCAACTTCACCCGGTGCCGTCGAAAAGGCAATCAGCGTTCCGGGTCGGCCTTCGGAAATGCGTGCCAGCCCGTCGCCCAGCGAAACCCCGGAGTCGCGTTTCAGGCCGCTTACGGCGCGAGACATATTGGCTGTCTCGACTTCATCCAGTGGGTTGTTGCGGCAGGCGTCGAGCACCATGATCAGTGATCGCGCGTTGGTATTGTGCAATTTCTTCAGCAGCGCCTGGGCGGACACGCCGGCGCGCTTGAGATCCGACAAGCTTTCGATATTGGCATCCGAGGCTATCAGATAGTTTTCACCGGCATACTGGATCCCGTGGCCGGCATAATAGACAAGGACGGTCGAAGTTTTTGGGACGGAGCTGACGAAGCGGTCAATCTCCACATTGAACCCGGACACCGTTGTATCCAGCACCAGACTGACTTCAAACCCCACCTCCTTGAGGGATTTCGCCATCAGACGTGCGTCCTCAACTGGGTTCTTCAGGGGGGTCACGTTATCGTAGTTTGCAATTCCGATGACCAGAGCGTACCGTTTCGCAGATGCCTGTGCTGGCGCTAGCACAAGAAGCAGGGTGAACAACGCCAGCAAGGGGGCGGTTCCAAACCATTTCTGAAACAGGTTCTTAGTAGTCGCCGATCGCACAACCCGCACGAACCCAATCCCTGCGGTTAACGTTGCATTTCGCGTCTCTGTCCTTGGCTCTCGCATCTTGAACCTCGGGAGATTGATTGGTGGTCTGACAACCTAGTAGAAAAAACATCGAAGAAAATGCAGCAGCCATAAAATAAAACTTGCCGACTGATCTTTTGATCATTTTCATCCCCCCAGATGAAAAAACAATAACCAATTAGCACACGAATGGATTTCCGAGTCAAGGTGATGCACGGCTCAGGTGTGGTGAATTTGAAATACGCCAAAATTGCCAGCACTCGCCGGATCTTATTTCGAATTCTAGAACCGCATCTACATCACGATGAATTGTGACCGGACACCTTGCCGGAGCTGATCTTTCGTAAGCGATACCTGAATGCGCGTCAGCGGACATTTGGAACATCTCTGGCGCAGTGCTTCATCGGCCTTTTCACTTGTAAATGTCGTTTGGTCCACCGGGCCCGGAAGCATTGCACTAAGGGTTGCACCGCCAGGTTCATCGAACGTGCCGTCCCCGAGATGTCGGCCCGGAACGTGGCAGGTCCAGATGGCATCGCCGCTGCTGAGACCCTGATCGACAAGCCGGTCGAGCACAGTCAGGGAACCATCAGCTTCGAGGTGAAAGCACCGTTGCAATATGTATCCGTCACCAGAAATCGTGACTAGGAGGGTGTCGTCCTCAAAGGAAGCTCGAGCCGTCGTCGCCGGGCCTTGTGCGACCGCCTCGAAGGCAATGCAGTTATGGGCGTGTTCGGTTACGCCGCTTATATGGAACCTGGTATCCGGGTCGAAGTAACCGGCGATGTCGTAACGCAACCTGCCCGGGTCGGCGATCAGCCGGCATCCGTTGGCTTCCCAGATGAAGCTGCCGAGATCCGCATGCGCGTGTGCGTGCCGGATGTCGCCAAGCCGGACGGCAAGAAAATGACGTCCAGACCGCAGGGAGGCGGCGGTCCGGCCGACATACCGGTCAGGAGCCCGGGTCGGCGGCGCGCCCCACAGAAGGTTCAATGGCAGGGATCCCGCCGGCGTAGCCCCGGTGGGGCCGACGGCAGGGGGCGCGCAAACCGGCAGATCGTCGCCGAAATCCGCGACCATGCCCGACGGCCCTGTCATCGCGGCGCGAAACTCGCCACAATCCAGTATGGGTTGAAAATGACTCGAGCCAGTCGCAAGTGTCGCAAACCAGGCAAATTGCGCTGAATGGTCAAGATAGACGACGCCTTCTTTCCACTCACCGCCGGGACCAACATCGCTCAGGCCGATGCGCGAGGAGGTCTCGGCTCTTTCCAGGAGTTCGGTGCAGTCGTCGGGATACTTCTCGCGAAGCGCCGTTGCGACAACGGTCAGGGCAGCGTTGCAGACGATGTTCCAGTTGCCCGGTGTCCTAGTCCAGTTCGATCCACCGCGCAGGGACCATAGGCCTCGCTTCACGGCTCGCTCGTGCAGGACCTTTTCCAGCTCCTGCAACTGGCTCCGGCTCGCAATAGGTTGTGACCATTTCGAGATGCAGGCAACGGCAAAAGCGATTTCAGCTGTGTCCAAAAAGTGTTCCGGATTCCAATTGGCTAGTCTCGCCGCTTTTAGACCGTCGGAAAGCATTGTCTTCAGGAAAGAAAACTCTCCTGTCAGGACATGCGCGACCACAAGACTTTGACTCCTGAGGGCAAGGGTTCTTGCGGTTGGAAGCAACACCTCGCGCCCTTCCTCCCAGGTGACCGGCAAATCGGTTCCGTCGAGTACTGAGGCCGAGGAAACGATGCTTTCGGCCAGTTCCCTCCAGCCATTCCCCCGGGACGCATTCCGCCGAAGGAGCTGTTGTGCATTTTTTCCGAGTAGAAACAATCTGGCTCAGTTTCCTGAATTGCACCGTTCAATCCAAAGATGAGAGGGCTCGCCGCCGCATACAAGCAGTCTTTTCAACAGCTAAACGCGTCCGGCCGGATGAGGCAGCACTCACAGTCCATGTTCCACTTCTAGCATACCTGCGCACCTTGAACCGCCCCGTGTCTGTTCATCGTCAGGTAATTTGAGAACTCCAGCGGGGACAAAAGTGCGGGAAGAAAGACCCCTAAGGGGTGTTTTGATCACACCTTGGCGGGTAAATTCCATTGTAGACTATCACAGATGTGTGTCACGAAAACCTAGGATTTGGATTTTAAGGGGAGGCAATAGCCTCATGACCGGGTCACGCTTCCTTTGATTTAGCGTAGGCTAGCTATCGCCTGCGTTGCCAATCCACCGATTACGGAGACAAGCATCGACAGCAACCAGCGCAAAAAGGCCACGGTGAGTTTTGCGCCTTTTTCGAGCAGGTGCTTGCCAAGGAACCGCATGACGACATTCACGAACTCCACAACTCGCTCGGCAGCGGCGAGCGAAGAGGCTGCCATGTTGGTCAATGCAGCTGCCATTTTGTCGAGAACGGTTGCGCCACCGAAAAAGGTGAGGCCGACAATCACACCAGCGGCATCAAGTAACATTCCTAGGATTTTTTCGATGAGTCTCAAGACGACGATCGAGTGCATTGTGGGTCCGACAGCCGCCGTTTGAGCTTGGAACAGCAAATCGTCGACCGTATCCAGCGAGAAGCGGCGATGGGCAATCACCGGCAGACCCGACCAGTCACTCAGGCCGACAGATTTGCGGTAGGAAACCAGGAAATGAGCATCTTTGCTGACCAGCGCGCCGGGCCCGCGTAGCAAATACGCCACCTCTCCAACAGGTATGTGACAAAATGGAAAAATCGGCAGCATCGGCACAACATCTGTATCGTGATAGACGCGAAAAACATTGTGGGCCCCAAGACCGGCCGTGACGACCTGTGCGTGGCTATCCAATCCAGCTCTTGGCGCACCGTAGGTGTAGAGCTTGATGCTCGACGTTCCGATCAGCGCTTCCGCCAGGATTGTGGCGGCTGCACCACCTAGGCTGTGACCAACGATATGAAGTGTTCCTGGATTTCTTCCGCGCAGTGCGGTTTGTACCTGCCCGAGGATGCTTACCGCGACATTTCTGAAGCCTTCATGGACGGGTAGCCCCAGCGGGCTGCGTGCGGCACTCATATGCGCATCCGTCATGAGATCGTGACCGGAAGTTATTTCCGTACCACGCACGCAAATGAGCGTTTCACCATGTCTGGGTGTTCCAGCCTTGCCGTGTGCAACGAAGCCGAATCCCGTCCTGCTCGAGCCACCCGGTATGTTGAGACCTGAAACGCCGGTGAAGCGCGTACCGGACGCAATGTCAAACTGTTCGCCGCCGGGGCCGGAGGCCTGGACTGCTGTTAGCAGATCCGTATCGAGGCGCATCACATAGGCGCTTTGTGCCAACTGGACCGTTTGAGCTGGGGACAGGGCAAGGGACAACGGCGTTCTCCACTTTTCGACGCTAAGCGAGTCGGCAAACTCCAAAATCATCGCCGGTATTGCTGGGCGTATGGTTTAAATCGCAAATGAAACGGAGTGGGCGATTGCGCTCGCCTTCTCGTTCGTAATTTGTCTTGGTGTTGAGCCAGCCGCGGTATTCCTTGCCATCAAGTTCGATAATGATTTTCTGGACGATGGTGATTTCCCCAGGGAAGAGGCTGGAAAAACCAGCGGAGCGGCTGATCTCAGGAAAGGAAAAATGGCCGTTCTTGTCTGTTGACACGGCAATTTCGGGAACTTCTCCAGGCTTCGACCATAGGGTGATCTGAACAACCTTGGCGCCTTCGACTGGCTTTCCATCTAAAATTACTGTTCCTGACACTTCCGAAAAGAGAACATTCGTTCCGAACAGAGCCATGGCATTCTTTCCCAAAAGGACTAAGACGACTGTGGCTACCAAAAGCACCAGTCTGTACCGAGAAACAGACGATCTGGCCATCGGGTCAAGCGCCCAATCTTAAAATATCCGAAGACAAGACACTTCGGATGTAAATGTATCGCCAGACTAAATCATACTTGCACTCGAAAAGACAACCGTGCCGGCTTCCCAAAGGCAAGCCAGACCGAGCTGTTGCAGCGTCCACGCAAGAGAGCAACGCACAGAAGATTCGGATTCGATCTGAGGATACGTCGATTGGTAGAGTTCCACGAAACTTAGGAACTCTGGTACCTTTTTTCGATGATTAATGTCCGACGCCGGATGTGGCTTTTGCTTTGGCATTTCAATCGGGCAAATGTCATTGGTCTGTTAGGTTTAGCGTCTAGATGTGACGTGTTTTTTCGCTAACGATTTCAGTGACCGTCCGGTTTTGCCAAAACGATTTCACGATCAGGCGTCAACGGCCATCCGGTCGGTATCGGACGCGCAATGGACGACGGCGCGTCGGATCGCCCGTGAACTTGACAGGGTTCTCGATGGCTCAGGTCCAAGGCAGCCAGCCATTGCGCGGGCTGCGGCGGAGCTGCGCCTGTCGATGCGTCAGGTCTACAATCTGCTCGCCCGCTATCGCGGCGAACGCCGGGTGAGCGCGCTGGTGCCGCGCAGTGCCGCAACCCGGCGCAAACGGCTTTCCGAAGAGATCGAGGCCATCATCGCCGCGACGCTGCGTACGCAATGGCTGACGCTGGAAGCCCCGCCCCTTGCTCCGGCCGTCGCCGAGATCCGCGCCCGTTGTGAGGAAGCCGGACTTCCCCAACCCTCCTATGTCACGGTCGCCCGGCGGATCCCGGTGTTGTTTTCGCCCGAAGAGATCGCCGGGAAGCGGTCGGCCAATCCGAAGCACCTGCACCGGCTGAAGCCGCGGCCGGGCTATATTCAGGCAGCGCGTCCGCTCGACGTCTGCCAGATCGACCATACGCCGGCCGATATTCATTTCGTGGAGGTTGTCGACGGCAGCGGGCTGTTCGTCGGCCGGCCCTACCTGACGATCGTCACCGACGTGGCGACCCGCTGCATTCTCGGCTTCTGCCTCACTCTGGAAAAGCCTTCGGTCCTGTCCGTCGCCCTTTGCCTCGCCCAGGCGCTGTGCCCGAAAGACACATGGCTGGCCGCCCGCCGTCTCGATCATGCCTGGCCCATGTTCGGCCGGCCGCGGCTGCTTGTTACGGATTCCGCCCGGGAGTTCAAGGGACACGCATTCCAACGCGGCTGTGACGACTATTCTATCCGCATCCGTTATCGCGATCGGGGCCGGGTTCATCAGGGCGGTGTGGTCGAGCGGCTGCTGGGCAAGCTGAACGCGGTTCTCGCCACCTGTCCGGGGTCGTCCGGGCGTTCGACTGCCGATCGCGACGACTATCCGTGCGCGCAGCGCGCCCGGCTGACCTTCGCGGAGCTGGAGCGGTGCGTGGCTCTCGCCGTGCTCGATCACAACTGCCAGGAAAATTCCAAGACGCTGAAGGTGCCGATGACGGAATGGCACCGTAACGCTGCAAGGCTGCCGCGCTTCGGGGACGATCCGCAGGGCGTGCTCCTGTCGTTCCTGCCCGGAACGGAACGGCAATTGTCACCGCAGGGGATCAGCCTGTTTGCCTTGCACTGCTACGCGCCGTGGCTCGGCAGTTTCGTTCCACAGCGCGACCGGTTGGGAAAGCTGGACGTGCGCTACGATCCCCGCGACATCAGCCATGTCTATGTCCGGGATCCGGACACAAGGCGGTTTCGGCCCGTCGGCCGGCGCGATGGCGCGCTTGCATCCCTGACCCTGTGGGAGCATCAGGGCGAGCGCGTCCGCCGGCGTGCGGCAAACCACCGTTCAAGCGTGGCAAAAGTGGCGCTCCGCCGGGAAATCGCAACCGTTGTCCAAGCCGCAAAACCGTCGAAGCGCCAGTTGCGCGATGCCGTCCGCAGCGCCCACGCCGGCGCGGCGACAAAGCCCTATGACGCCCTGCAGGAGCCGGCACCGGGTCCCGCCGACCATCCCGTGCGCCGGAAGCGGACACTGCCGGTGGAGGATTGGTAGCCGGCCATGGCCGATCATCTGCTCGACCATGTCCGGCCGTATCTTGACCGGAACCCGGAGCAGCGGGTTGCCTATGTCCGCGCGCCGCGCTGGATCGGGCACCAGGTTGCCAGGGACGCCCACCGGCGGCTGGAGGAGTTGCTCTTGCGACCGCTGTCGTTGCGGACCCAGGGACTGATGTTGGTCGGACCCTATGCCAATGGCAAGACAATGATCGCCGAGCGCTTCGCGGTCGAACATCTGAGAACCTCACCGGTCCAGAAGGTATGGGTCGTTCAGACACGCGAGGGGGCCGGTCTTGGTCACTTTTACGCCGGACTTCTTCAGGCCCTGCGAGCGCCCTTCGGCGACTGCCGGCCTCTTCGCCGGCAGTCCGAGCAAACCGATCATTTGCTGGCCAGCCTCAAACCGAAGGTGCTGATCTTCGACGAGTTCCACAATGCGCTGCGCGGCCGGACACGGGACATCGAGGCGGTGTTTGCGTTCCTGCGGCGGATCGGCCGCCAATATGATGTCTCTCCGGTTCTGATCGGAGAGGTGGCCGTCTACGACTTCGTCAACGCCACCAACGAGATGGCGAGCCGGTTCGATCTTCTCGCCGTGCCGCGCTGGCCCTATGACGAGGCCTATCTCACGCTTCTGGACAGTCTCGAGGCGGCCTTGCCGCTGGCACGACCGTCGAACCTGTCGGACGAACCGTTGGCGCGGCGGATCTTCGGCCTTTCGGAGGGATTGATCGGTGAGATCGTCGCGATCGTCACCAAGGCGGCGGTTGCAGCCATCCGATCCGGAGAGGAGCGGATGACGCCGGCCGGAATCGATGCTCTGCGCCATGTGCCGATCTCGCAGCGTCGCAATCCGTTGCTGCGCGAGACCCTGCTGTGACGGCGGCAGGCGGCCGCGGTCTGGAGATAGGCATCGGTGCACGCTACCGTGATGTCATCTCGCATCGGTGGCCGGTCATCGTCGCGCCGCAGTCCGAGGAGCTGCTGTCGAGCTGGCTGCATCGTCTGGCCATCGCCAACGGTGTTGCGCCCCGGGACTTCGCCCGGGTGCTCGGACCAGCATCAGGACCGGGATCAGGATTGTGGTCCGCCTCTCTCGACCTCCGGCTTCCCACGCCCGTTGCGGCCTGCCTCCTCACGCATACCGGGGTCTCGCGGCAGAAGCTCGTGGCAATGTCGCTGACGCGCTCTGCCTGGCGTCCCCTGCTCCTGCCGCTTCGCAGCCGCGGACGCCGCGGCAGGTCGACCTGGCTGCAATACTGCCCTTGCTGTCTGGCCGAGGACGCCCAGCCGTATTTCCGCCGGCGCTGGCGGCTGTCGACGGGGATTTCCTGTCCGGACCATGGATGCGGCTTGCGCGACCGATGCCGGTCCTGCGGCAGCGGCATTGCGGCGTCCGGCCAGCCCGACCTCGTCCCGCAGCATCTGTGCGTGCGCTGCGGGGCCGATCTGCGCCGTGCACCGAAGGTTGCAGTCAGCGCGGCGGCGCGGCGAATAGAGCGATGTATCGACGACATCTGCCGGCTGGAGGCGGTGACCGGAAGACTGACTGGAAAACTAGGGGGCAGCCCGCTCCTCCAGCGTCTTCCGGCCATCGCTGGCCTCGCCCCAACATCGACTTTATCGGGACTGTCCGCCTCGGCGCGCAGGCGCTGCTTCGAGCAGCTCGCCCGTACGCCCTGCACCTGGCTGACGGCCGGAGACGATGGTGTCGCCGTGCATTGGCGGCGCCTGATCCTGGCGGCGGGAGGAACCAGCGCCTTGATGGGGCAGTTCGTGGAAGCGTTGGAGCGAGACAGGCACCTTCAGGCGTCACCACCTCGCAGAGCACCGAAAGTGGACCTGCCCGCCCTGCTGGCCGCCTATCGTGACATCAGAGAACGTCCTCCCCGTCCTCGTTGAGGGCCTCGTCCGCGTCCTCTTGCTGCGCGATCAGGTCCGTCTCTGGCGCTTGACGGCTGAGCAGGCCGGCGTCCTCGAGCCGCTCGATGTCGGGCAGGTCGCGCAGCGTGTTCAGGCTGAACGCCGACAGGAAGTGTTTGGTCGTGACATAGGTATAGGGTGCGCCGGGGCTCGGACTGCGCGGGCCCGTGCCGAGGAAACCGGCTTGCCGCAGGCCGGCGATGGTGTCGCGGCTGACCTCATTGCCGAACAGCTGGGTGAGCTCGCCGCGGGTGACAGGCTGCAGATAGGCGATCGCCGTCAGCACCGCGGCCTCGGTCCTGGAGAGCGAAGGTGCTGGAGATCGTACCGGCGCCTGCGCGGCCCGGATCACCGGACCATAAGCACCCCGCGTGCGGTGCTGCCAGCCGCCGGCAACAGAGACAAGTTCGTAGGGACGACCCAGAAGATCATCCATGAGATCGTCGATCAGCAGATCAATGCTGACCTCCTCGCCGACGACCCGGGCGAGGACTTCCCTGGAGACCGGCTCGGCGGAGGCAAAAATCACCGCCTCCACCCTGAGCATCCATTCGCGCCAGCGCAGCTCCGGCGGCAGGTCAGCGAGTTCCCGGTCCAGCGGTATTTCTGCTTTTTGCTTTGCTGTCCGGCCCCGGGCCCTGGTCGAAGACATCACCCTCGTCCCCTCAAAGCCCATAGATCTTGAAGGTAGGACGGCCCGAGATCTCTCGGACGGCGCCAAAACTCTCGAGCCGGTCGAACAGCCGGGTGCTCGCCCACCGGGAAAGCCCCGTTCCGGGCGCAGTCCCGGCGACCGCCACCTCGCCGAGCAATTTCTGATAGACGGCGTCAGCGCCTTTCGTCCGGATTTTTGGCGCCACGGCTGCCAGGCGATCGGCCCGCCGGGCAATGTCCCCGGCCGAGCGCAAGGCTGTCCGGGTCGCCTCGACGAGGGCCTGGCAGACGGCCGCCGGGAAACCGGCATCGCCCGGACGCAACCGTCCCCGGTCGCCAGGCGTGCGGAAGGCGGCAGAATAGCGCTGACCCATCAGCAGCGGCACGCAGAAAACCCAGGACAGTTTTTGGGCGATCAACCAGTCGGCGAGCGCGAAGGCGAGGATTTCGGCATCGGGGCGGGTGGACCAGATCGCTGTTATCAGGTCGGCGGCGGCGAACGGCGCCGCCCGGCCCGATTGCAGCGCGGCGTCGACCAGATCGAGGGACTGGGCTAGGTGCTCGTCGAAGGAAAACCCCATCAGCTCGGCGAGATCGACCAGGAACGGCGTGGTCAGCGCGCCATTCCTGTTGGCCAGTTTGTTGAACGCCCCAAAAATCCGGCCGGCGGGTCCGGGGTCGTCGCCGGGGGCGGTCAGCAGGACCGCGTCCAAAAGCGCTGCAGGTTCCTCGCTGCGGCCCGAGAGCCGGCGGGCGGCGGCCGCGCTTTCCAGCGCCTGGCGGGCGCGCCAGCAGCCGGCCCAGGCCGGGTTGACTCGAACAAGATCGTCGAGGGATTTCAGGGCGATGCCGGCGGCGAAGGCGGCATCCGCCTCGCAGGCGATCGTCCCCCGCGGCACCGCCCAGCCGGGCAGCGGCCGGAGGATGCCGACGGTGTCTGCGGGGATGGGAGCGCGCGAATCCATGAATGCAAGCCTACACGACACGTGCGGTTATAGCGACGAAAGAGCAGAAAAAACGCACCGCTTGTCGGTGGATAACAAAGAGTGATAATGTTGCATTATCGTTCGTTTTGGTCTTTATAGAAGAAATGGCCCAAATCAGCGACCAGAACCCCGAAAATCACCCTCAGGAACACGCCGCACCGTCTGACAGCACAGCGGCTTCCGCTGATGTTTCGGTGCCTGGGGCGTCGGCCGGGATCCCCTCCCCTCTTCCGGAAGAGACCGAAGCCCTGCCGGCACACCTGCAGGAGCTCACCGAGCGGGCCCGCTCCTATGTCGAAGCCGCGTCCTCCGCCAACACGCGCCGCGCCTACGCCTCCGACTGGAAGCATTTTACCGCGTGGTGCCGGCGCCAGAATTTTGCGCCCCTGCCCCCGGATCCGCACGTGGTCGGGCTTTACATCACGGCCTGCGCCTCCGGCACGGTGGACCGCGGCGGCAAACCCGCTTCGGTCGCCACCATCGAGCGGCGGCTGTCGTCGCTCGCCTGGAACTACGCGCAGCGCGGCGGCGCAAGGCTCGACCGCAAGGATCGCGCGATCGCCACCGTGCTCGCCGGCATCCGCAACAAGCACGCCGCCCCTCCCCGCCAAAAGGAGGCCCTCACGCCGGAAGACCTGATCGCCATGCTGGAAACGCTCGATCGGAAAAACCTGCGCGGTCTCAGGGACCGCGCCATGCTGCTGATCGGCTTTGCCGGCGGTTTGCGCCGCTCGGAACTCACCGGCCTCGACCTTGGCCGCGACCAGACCGAAGACGGCCGCGGCTGGATCGAGATCCTGGACAAGGGCCTGCTGGTGACGCTGCGCGGCAAGACCGGCTGGCGCGAGGTCGAAATCGGCCGCGGCTCTTCCGACGCCACCTGCCCGGCCGTGGCGCTGGAGACCTGGATCAGGTTCTCCAGGATCGAAAAGGGCCCGCTGTTCCGGCGGGTGCGCCGCCAGGGCAAGGACGTCGGGCCGGATCGGCTGCATGACCAGGAGGTCGCGCGCCTCGTCAAGAAAGCGGCCCTGGCCGCCGGCGTGTGCGGAGACCTCGGCGAGGCGGATCGTGCAGGAAAGTTCGCGGGCCACTCGCTCCGCGCTGGCCTCGCCTCGTCCGCCGAGGTTGAAGAACGCTATGTGCAGAAGCAGCTCGGTCATGCCTCGGCGGAAATGACCCGCAAATACCAGCGCCGGCGGGACCGCTTCCGGGTCAACCTCACCAAAGCGGCCGGACTGTGAACGCCCCTGCCCTCTTGCCTTGCAGCTTGCCATAAATCTCTCGGCAAACTATATAGTCATAATGGTCACTATAGTTAGAAGGTGAGAAATGCAACCGTCATCGCACGATGAACCAAATTGGACCGTCGCGACCGCAAAGGCAAAGCTCTCAGAAGTCATTGAGCGCGCGCAGTCTACGCCGCAGACAATCACTCGAAACGGCAAGCCAAGCGTCGTTGTCGTCTCGGCTGAAGAATGGCAGCGCAAGACCGCGCGCAAGGGCACGCTCGCCGAGTTCTTGATGGAATCGCCACTCCGAAATAGCGAGCTCGACCTCGACCGCCAGAATGACGAGCCTCGAGACTTGTCGCTGTGAACTTTCTGCTCGATACGAACGTCCTGTCAGAAGTAACAAGACCGCAGCCGGAACTCCGCGTTCTCGAATGGTTGGATGGCCTCGATGAAGATCATTCCTACATCAGCGTGATAACAATCGCGGAAATTCGTCGTGGTGTAGCCCTCATGGACACTGGCCGGAAGCGAGAGGCACTTGAAGAGTGGCTCGCACAGGATCTGCCATCTCGATTCGTGAATCGAGTCCTGCCGGTAGACGAACGTGTCGCACTGGCTTGGGGCGACTTGATGGGCAATGCAAAGCGGAGTGGCCGGGGAATGTCGTCAATGGATGGACTGATCGCAGCCACTGCGGAAGCATATGACCTCACTCTTGCAACACGCAACATCAAGGATTTTGAAGGTCTGGGCGTCAAACTCTTTAATCCTTGGTCCGATTAAGAAATATCTTCGTAGCATTCACAACATCAATTTCAGCTGGGAAAAAGGTGAAAGAGCTTGCTCTCCTATCAATTGCTCAAGAATCATGCCGGCATTCTGTTGATCGGCGATTACACGTCCCTAAATTGGCTGCATGAGGTTGTGCATGATGTCAATGAACGGTCTCCGCTTGTTCGAGACAAAGAAGGCATGTTCTTGAGCTTGGCCTATGACGTTCGAAAAGCCTTTGAACAGCAGCGCGAAATACTGCTGCCTCCTCAAAACCAAGAAGCGGTGGGTGTCCGCTACGGTGTGAGGATCCTATGGCCAGTTCTGCTGATGCAACAGAGAATGCTCAGAACGTCTCTCGGCTATCTCGATCATTCAGCCAAAGTCCAAGCCATTGCCTATGCACTTGAAGCAATTATCGAAGAGGCACTTCGAGAGGATTTTGGCAAGCAAGGCGAAAGCATCATAGACCTTTGGCAACGCCTCAATCCTGCGTACCCGTCCGTCTTTGACATGCTTAAAAGCCGCGGTGCCATCTTTTGCTCGTGGACCAAACGGCAGCGCAAGGCAAATTTGCAGCAACTGCTGATCAGTTTCGACCCGATGTACGACAGCTTTTACCAACTCCGGATTCGACGCGGCGAGACGAACCTCATGTCTCCCGATGAAATGGCACTCTGGGAAAATGCGGAATGGCCCGATCCGCGATGGTAGCACTGGCACATCTGTTTCGAGTCTAATTTCGAGACATCCAGTTAGGCCATCCGAAGACACCTACAAACGATCAGTTATCCTTATCTTCTTTATTTGGAAAATCGCTCTCCTATCGGCTCTCAGGCGCCCCGAATGGCCAAATCAATGCTCAGACAGTCTTCAAATCGCCCTGAGGGACGGCTCATCGGCTATGCGCGCGTCTCCACGGACGAACAGGCGACAGAGGCGCAGGAGATGGAACTGCGATCGGCCGGCTGCGAGACAATCGTGGAGGAATATGGATCCGGTGCTTTGAACCGCCCCGGGTTTACCGAAGAGATTTTGTTTCAAAGATTATGCGGCTTTATCAAGTCGGTTCAAGTTTTCAAAGAAGGCCTCCTCGGCTTCTGTGGGAGTTTTGTATTCGATGGCGCT
>NZ_JALNMJ010000041.1 GCF_023156505.1 Roseibium sediminicola
ATCACCGCTGGCCCGACACTGCTGCGTTAAATGGAGACTACGCAGCATCGGGCCAGCTCCTCACAAACAAGGGGTCAGTTTTGGAAGCCGATAAGGGGTCAACATTCAATGCCGATTGACAGCTTGGAAGCCTACAGGCGGTCCAAAGATCGTACCGATATTCCTGTGACAGTCTTTCAGGGCAGCGTGGATGAAGCGGTGTTGACGGCTGCAAAGGCCAACACCCAGTCAGTGCTGCCCATGGATAATCGCCAGCGGCAGAACCTGGCTTGGCGGCTGGCGCTCACCAGCAAGTTCTCCAAACAACAGATCAAGGCCTATGCAGGCATCTCCGATGGCCAGGTTGCCACGATGAGGCGAATCAAGAAGGCCTTGGGAGATGACGCCTACGAGCATGAGAGCTGGTGGGCTGCTCGTCGTGCGGCTGAGGGAAAGCCCATAGTGACACTGTCTGAAGATGAAATGGAGGAATGGATGGATGAAAAGGCCCAGCGCTGGGCGGACCGCTTGGCAAAACACTTCAGCACGAAGATGGCTCAGAACCCTGTTATCGCAGCTCGTGCCCTGGAGCGTCATTTTGGTCGCAAGCTACCAGAGCTATGCCGGGAGCTAGATAAGCTGGCTCCACTGGACGATCTAGCGGAAGACGAATACGAGCCTGAAGACTTCTGATCACTGGTCTTCACTCAAGGCAGATCTGAAGAGAGTGTTCGTGCCGACCTCAGTCGCCACCCATGCACTCCTTAGGATGTGCATTCTGCATACCCTGCCCAATCAACACTGAAATTTCCGGCGCAAATTTTCGAGCGCCCATCCGATAGAAGGCTCTCGCGGGATTCCCCCGTGGGGGCCTTCCTTCGTTTGGTGCCCGGAGTCGTGCGCTGGTCCAACTCAACTTCAACGAAGGAGACAACCATGCCAAGACAACCCAAACCACTTGTTCTCTACACCGATGGATCTTGCTCGGGTAACCCGGGCCCTGGAGGCTTCGGCGCGGTCTTGATCGGCAAGAAGGAGGCCCTGCATATGTGGGGAGGTGAAGAACACACTACCAACAACCGAATGGAATTGATGGCAGCCATCAGGGGGCTCCAGGCCATCAAGAGACCGCGAGAAGTGATCGTGTGGTCTGATAGCACCTACCTCGTGAAAGGAGCCTCCAGCTGGATCTATGGTTGGAACAAGAAGGGGTTCAAGGGTGTCAAGAACCCGGACCTTTGGCTCGAGATAGACCGTCTACAAAGCATCCATGATGTCGAGTGGAACTGGGTGAAGGCTCATAGCGGCAACGAGCTGAACGAGCTTGCTGATAGCCTTGCGCATACCGGGAGAAGAACTCAGGTGTACGACGAGGTCCGCGTACCTCTCCAATAGCTCCCAAGGAGGGGGCGCTCCAAAGTGAGCGTCCCTGCCGTCCAATGTCGGTTCCTTCGATGGTCACAAATGCATACTGACGTGACCGGCTGCGCTACCCCTTGACAGCGTGGTCATTTTCCGTTCACAAATAGATGGTCATTATATCCTAAGGAGTTTGTAACCAATGGCGCTTGTCGGTTATGCCCGCGTTTCCTCAGTCGGACAGTCCCTCGAAATCCAGGAGGAGAAGCTCAACGGCGCAGGGTGTGAAGAGCTATTCAGGGAAAAGCGGTCCGGTGTGGATAGGGAGCGCCCAGCCCTGCAGGAATGCCTTCGGTATGTTCGCAAAGGAGACACCTTGGTTATCTCAAGGATCGACCGATTGGCTCGCTCTGCTGACCATCTTCTGTCGATTGTGAAGCAGCTGGACGACAAGGGTGTCGCCCTCAGAGTACTCGACCAGAGCATCGACACAAGTGATGCCGCAGGTAAAGCTTTTCTCGGTATGTTGGCTGTCTTCGCTCAGTTCGAGAACGATATTCGACGAGAGCGCCAGATGGATGGCATTGCGAAGGCCAAAGAGAAGGGTGTGAAGCTTGGCCGGAAGCCGGTATTGACTGCGGAGCAGGAAGAAGAGGCGAGGCGGCTCAGGGGCGACGGCTGGGCGCTGCAGCGTATCGCAGATCACTTTGGCGTTTCGAAAGGCCTTGTTCACAAGACTTGTAGTGTTATGAGGACTGTCTCAGCGTTCTAGGTATCACTCGTTCATTTTCGACTTCAATTGGATAAGAATGGACTCGGCTATGTCGATGAATTCATATGCTTGGGAAGGTGTGAGCCATTCGCTGTCACTATGAGCTGAAAGGTTCCGTGCCTTTCGAAGGCTATGCAAAGCGTTAATCTGGGTCTTGCTCAAAACGTTGTTTTCAATTGCCCAAGAGAACCAGTCATTGCGAATGTAACGTGGCCCGCCAAGCTTATTTGACAACTGGGCAGCTACTTTTTCAATTCTACTGTACGCCTCCACGACCGCAAAACGCGGGTAACTGTCTGCCAGCCTGATTAGCCTTTCATCTTGTGGAATGACGAAGTTTTCATTGGGGTCGTCAGTTGAATTTTGCCTCGCCTCATCAAGAAATTCATTGAATTCAACTTCTCCGTCGCCGTATTTTATTCTTTTAATATTTCCTATTAGGTGTCTTACTTGCTTTCGAAGTATAAATATTATAACAATAAGAGCGAGTGGCCACGATAGATCCACAATGAAATCTAGCGTAGTTCTATAAATTTCCAGATAAATACTTTCGCTCTGTTGAGCGAGATAGCCCCATAAGGTCAACAGAAAGACCTCTCTTTGAACGTGTCAACTAACAGCTTGTAATAATGCACCCTTGCAACTGTGGCATCAAGGCGATGCTTGAATGCCTTTGCGAGGTTATCTGTTTTTTTTACTTTCCCAAGTGTCCACAAGGAATGTGGCCATCGTGCCAGCTAAGTTGACAGCAAGCGCCGCATGGCGAGGTTTAGGCTTGACGGCTTTCCGCCCTTTCCCATGAGCATCACCAATCTTGTTGCGAAGGGTTCCAAGACATTGGATGACATTTTGACAACTTCCCAAGATGCTTTTGAAAACTTCCTCGGTGTGTTGATCAGGTGCCAAGTTGAGCGTCTTGGCTGTATTGCGATAGAGTTTCGGTAGATCGTCGTTGTTGCCGTATTCGATCTGTTCATCGTCCAGAATATGCTTGCAAACGGATTCCAGAAGGGTTCTGGCTGACGTTATTGCACCGTCTGGGTTTTCTTTTCGCCTTTGAAGTGCGACAGACCAAATTCGCTGCACTTCATCAGAATTGAGATGTTCCAGCGTTTCCACCGTCACGGCATCTGTTGGAGACTTTGTGCCAGCATCTAAGTGGTCGAGAATTGGCTGGAACCCGTCATACACATACTGACTGCGAATGGCGTACGATCCCTGTCCAGAACTCACCTGTTTCAGATGGCCCCACAGCGCTGTTCCAGTTCGGCAGGTTCGAATGAACTGAGGCAGCAGGGGACGCAGCTCGTCCTCTTCCATAATTGAGCGTCGAAGCTGGTGATATGAGTTGTCGTCTACCGATCCCCCAGTTGCCAATCCGACGACCATTTCTTGCAGCATGAGCGCCTGTTCATAATAGTCATCTGGAATGTCTTCCACTGGAAACCTCCTTCGACACAAACATGAGCTAGCAGTTGTGTTTCTTCACAGGTTGCGGTGCAAGGTTGAACTACTTCTGCCAACGTGGCAATCGTACTGCTTCGACACACCGTCTTGCTTGTTCGAACAATGGCCCTGCCGAATATTTTCCCAATGTCATTCCTTGGCGTTTGTGACCCACGACAGTTGCAATGATGTTCTCCGGCTGATCGGCTTGTTCTGCCTTTGTGATGAACCACCGGCGGAAGGAGTGGAAGTTCACAAGTGAGCGTCGCTTGCCGGGAATGACTTCATCCACACCGACCTTGCGCCTGTACTCGGTGAACTGATTGGAGGCCTTGAAAGAACGCTCCCGCTTGGATCCTTCCTTCTTTGGGGCTGGCCACTCGGGAAAAATGTCGTCTTCGTCTTCCTTACCTTCAGTTCGTCTGGCAATGATCTGCTGCAGATCTGAATGGATAGGGCAGGCCCGCTCCTTCTTCTCCTTCTTCTGGGGCTTGAAGACAAATCTACCGTCCCTGCAATCCTTGACCTTCAGGCACACGATGGCGTCGATCCTGGCTCCAGTCAGGGCCGCAATACGCATCAGATCATGCATGTGCTGGGTGGTCTCTCCAGTCAGGAGTTTGACCATTTCTGCATCTGTGAACGGCCGCTCCTCTTCGTCGTGAGGTGTCTGGGGCTCTTCAAGTGTCAGCCCGTGCCAAACATTGTGCTCCACTTCATGCCGCCTTTCGAGCCACTGCCAATAGCGCGATAGTCGCCGAAGGTACTTGTTGAGGGTCGTTGGTGTCAGTCCTGGCAGAAGCTCTGGCAAGGCGTCCATGAAGCGAACGGCGGTCTTCTTGTTGAAGGCCTCCAGGACGGGTGTAACGCCTTCGTTGGAACACCACTGCTTGAGGTATTTCATCGCCCGTTCATCGTCGGCCTTTGTTCGGGCTTTGACGGTCAAGCCTTCGAGGTAGCGTCCATGATGCAGATCGATTGGCGTTGCCAGGCCCAAAGCGACACGGGCGAATTCAACTGACTGCCGCTCATTTTCAGGGTCATAGAGCGGTTCTGGTTCACCCGTCGCGGGGTCTGGTTCCTCGCCAACCACTCGTCCCCGAAGCATCTCGGCGGTTAGGTATATTCCTTCCACAATGGACTCACGCTCTTCCTCCGTCTTGGCTTGCTTTCGAAGCTCCGCCATTTGCAAAGCATCCGCGATGTGAGGAGCACTCGCCTCAGCACCTCTGGCCTTCTCAATCCTTTCCTTGAGCTGGCCTACTACTGGCCACTTCAGGCGGTTGGCTATGGTGAGGCTATCTGTGTGCAGCGGTTGTTTCAGCTTGGTTCCAAGCTTGTCGTGCAGATCGCGAGGAACAGAAACTGTGACTCGCCATTTGCCACCGTGAAGCTCAAGAAAGCGGCGGTCCTGAGAAGAGGATCGAGGCATTTGTCTCCTGCTGCGTACCCAAGTTCGTACCCAGCCTGACTACCCAAATGCATTGAAAAATCAATAGGAAATTGAATTCATTCAGGAATTTTTGGCCTCGGAGACTCTCCCCTTGGCTCCACCATTCCTCTTCCTTCGGGAATTTTTCTTCAAAATCAGTTGGTTATTTCTGGCACTCAATAAATTGTGTGCCGACGGTCTAGTGTGGTGAATTTGAAATTCGCCTCATTGTTGCAGCGACCATCGAAGCGAATTTCAAATTCGAAAACCACACTAGAAACATATGCTTGCTAGTCACCCTTTTGAATCTGAAGCTCGTTCCGAGTGTGCCGGGAAATAAGACGAACTTCAGATTCGGGTGACTAGCCTTGACCGGTTCACCAAAATACGATCTGCGCTCAAAGTGGACCTTTTCCGCAGCGCTCAGTGCTCGACAAATTTATCTCTCAGGTGCAATACGAAGGCGTCGCCTTCGACAGTCTCCGGGTCGCTAGGACACGGTAGACCGTTTCGTCATCGATTTTCGGAAAATGGCAGTTGGAGCGCCTCCCATGGCAGACCGTGAAACGATCCGCATCTACGACGAAAAGGCCGGGGACTATGCGGCGCGGTTTGGCTCAGGTCGCCCAAGCGAATCCTTGCAGACATTCATGGCATTGCTCCCGGAAGGCGCGCAGGTTCTTGACTGGGGCTGCGGTCCCGCGGCCGCGTCCGCGCATATGCGGGATGCGGGGTTCCAGCCGGACCCGGTCGATGCCTCGCCCGAAATGGTTGCCATCGCGCACGCGCAATTCGGTCTTCAGGCGCGCTGTGCGACCTTCGATGCGCCCTTGCCGCAAGCGCGCTATCACGGCGCCTGGGTCAATTTCAGCCTGCTACACGCGCGGCGCGTGGATCTGCCGGGGCATCTCGCACAACTTCACGCGGCGCTTCTGTCCGGCGGGATATTGCATCTGGGCATGAAACGAGGCAGCGGTGAACACCGCGACAGGTTCGGCCGGTTCTACACCTACTATGAAACCGATGAGCTGACGGGTCTGCTGGAAGCGGCGGGTTTTATCGTCAGCGGCGCCCATGAAGGCGAAGAGGCGGGGCTTGCCGGAACCGTCGACCCGTTTGTGCTCATCCTCGCGAGGAGAATCTGAGCCCCCTCAGCTCCCGCGCATGAAAGCAACGGTGATTTTCAATCTCGACGATGCGATCGAGGTTGATGCGCCCCCAGGGACAATTGTCGCCAGGTGTAACCGCACGCTTGCAGCGCCCCCGCCACAACCATATGTGTGAATGCCAGACGGCGTTTTCGGAACCGGTAAGTCCCGGTACCCTTATCCCGTTGCAGACCAGAACCCGGGCGAGGCATGGAAGCGCGCGCATATCGGCAGGCATTGATTTCCGCGGAACTGGAACGCGTTGACGGCGTCGCGCCGCATGCACGCCCGGTGCTCGACAAACATGCCAAAATGGCGTTGTCGCCGTTCCAGTTCCTGCGCGGCTCGGCGCAGATCTTTTATGCCGATCTTGCCTCTGGCGTCCTGCAGTTGCCAGAGGCGTTCTTGTCGGCACCGCTGACACGCATTGTCGGCGACTGCCACCTCGCCAATTTCGGGTTCTTTTCCGAAGAAGGCAGTTACGGCGACACGGTCATCTGGGCACCCAACGACTATGACGATGCTGGCGAGGGACCGGCCGGTTTCGACCTGATGCGATTTTGCGTCTCGCTGTTTCTTGCCGCGGAGTATCTGGACGGCCTCGTTGCCGGCCGCTACGGCAGCGACAAGAGCTTTGAGATCACGTCGCCGCCGGCTGGCAAGGACGCCGCAAGGGCCGCAAGGGCCTTTCTCAAGGCCTACCGAAAGACACTGGAACAAATCGCCGCCAACCCGGAGAACCGGGACGGCGCGGTCAAGCGTTTCGGCAAGGATCATTTCCTCAGGAAACCGCTTGAGAAAGCACGGGCACGCGCGCCGGGCAGCAAGAAATTTGAGAAAAAATCAGCGGTCGCCCAGCTGACGGAGCGCACCCGGTCCGGGTTCCGCTTCGATCCGGCATCGGACAAGTTCGCGCGGGTCGACCAGGCGCTGGCGGACGAACTGGAAGACGTGTTCCGGCCGTATCTGGAAGACAGCATCCTCGATGTCGCCCGCCGCGTCGGCGCCGGCACCGGCTCGCTCAGCCTCGACCGTTTCTACCTGCTCGTCGGACCCGACGAGGCGCCGAGTGCGGCAAGTTTCCGGGAAACCCATGTGGTGGAGGCCAAACAGCAGCAGGCCGCCGCGCTGATTCATCATTTTCCGGACCTGTCGCCGGTCAACCGCTTGGCACCGGCCCGGCTGACGGTGGATTGCCAGCGCCGCATGTTGCGCCGGCCGGACCTCGTTCTGGACGACGTCGTCTGGAACGGTTCAGCCTGGTTGCTGCGCTCGCGCCATCACACCTGGCTGACCGTCGACCCGGAAGACCTGCTGGCGGCGACGGACCCCGCCCAGGCGCTGAAGGACCATGCCAGGGCCTGTGGCAGCGCGCTGGCTTTCGCCCATGCCCGCGGCGACCTGCGCTCGGTGCGGTTCGAACAGCAGGTGGCGGACGCCGTGGACAGGTCAGGCGCGGAATTGATCGCGGCCGCGAAGAAGTATGCCGACCTCGTAAAATCCGATCACGGTCTGTTGTCGGAAATGATCGACAAGCCCGGAGACACCCATGCCGCCTGAGAGTAACCTGCCCGCGGTTCTGGCAGGCCCGATCCTGCGCCGGGTTACATCGGAACGCGTGGCCATCTGGATGGCGGTGCGCGCGCCGGCAAAGGTAAAGCTGGAGCTGCAGCCGGAATCCGAAAGCCTGTCAGAGTACCAGCTCGAGCCGGGCACGGAGGCGCTGTCCTGTGTCAGCGCCGGAAAACACCTGCATTATCTCCTGATCGACGTCGCGCCAGAAGAACCGCTGCCGGCGGAGACCTGGATCTCTTACCGGCTGAGCCTGGAACTGGAGGACGAACCGGAAGCCGGCTTTCAGGACCATTCCGTCTGGGCGCCGGACCTGTGTTATCCCGGAGAGGACCGGCCGGGTTTCATGGTGCCGCTCAGCATCAAGTCTCTGCTGCATGGTTCCTGCCGCAAGGCGCACAGTCTCGCCCGCGACGGGCTGGTGGCCGCCGATGCCCATCTGAAGGCCCGTCTGCCGGGCCGGGAGACGCCGGGAACCAACGAGGAGGGCTGGCCGTCCCTTTTGGTGATGAGCGGCGACCAGGTCTATGTCGACGATGTCGCCGGCCCGATGGTGCAGGCGATCGGCGACCTTTGCGACCGGTTGGGTCTCCGCGATGAAATGCTCACCGGCCTGGAAACGGATCTGCCGGCCTCCGGCCACGCGCTCCATGCGGTCGGCGACATGCTCTACCGCCGCGACGGTCTGCTGCCGCGGATCGACCAGAACGCAACTGTTTTCGACGTGCTCTTCGGCGGCACGGCGAAACCGGTCTTCACCTCCCAGCACGCCCGCAACCATCTGATCACCCTGGCGGAAATGCTGGCCATGTATCTGCTGGTCTGGTCGCCGGCCCTGTGGCGGGACATGCCGGTCTTCCGGATGCCGGACGGTCTGACAGAAGACGAGCAGGCCATGTATGCGCAGGAGACCGAGACGCTGAAGGGGTTTGTCGCCGATCTGCCGGCAGCCCGCCGGGTGATGGCGCACCTGCCGACCGCCATGATCTTCGACGATCACGATGTGACTGACGACTGGAACCTGTCGCTCGCCTGGGAACAGGCCGCCTATGGCCACCCGCTGGCCAAGCGCGTGATCGGCAATGCCCTGGTGGCGTATGCCATCAACCAGGGCTGGGGCAACCGGCCTTCAGCCTTCCGAGCGCATCTGGAAACGCCGGTCCGCACCGCACTCGACGCGCCGGGAACCGACACGCACGATGAGGCGATCGACACATTGCTTGCCTTCGAGGAATGGGATTTCCAGTGGCCGACGGATCCGCCGCTGATCGTTCTGGACACGCGTACGCGGCGCTGGCGTTCCGAACGCAATGCCCACTATCCCTCCGGCCTGCTCGACTGGGAGGCGGCGACCGATCTGCAGGGGCATCTGCGCGGCAAGGACGCGGTGCTGCTGGTGTCCGCCGCGCCGATCTTCGGCGTCAAGCTGATCGAGGCGATCCAGAAATTCTTCACGCTGATCGGCAAGCCGCTGATGGTCGACGCGGAATACTGGATGGCACATGCCGGCACGGCGGAAGCGATCCTGAACGTCTTCCGTCATCGCAACACGCCACGCCATTTCGTCATTCTCTCCGGCGATGTGCACTATTCCTTTGTCTACGATGTCGAGTTGCGCCATGGACAGCCGGATCTCGACGGCAGCATGGAGAACGGCCCCGAGATCTGGCAGATCTGCAGTTCCGGCATCAAGAACACCTGGCCCGAGAAGCTGATCCGATCGCTCGATTTGGGCAACCGCTGGGCATTCGCGCCGCGTTCGCCGCTCAACTGGTTCACCAAGCGCCGCGGCATGCGGGTGGTCCCGCGCAAACCCGTCGGCACCCCCCATGGTCAGCGCATCCTCAATGCCTCCGGCATTGGACTGGTCGAACTCGACGACACCGGCGCGCCCAAACGCATCTGCCAGCTGACCGCCGACGGCAAGGTCGTGCCCTTCGAGCGCCGGGAAGGCGAGGCGCGGTTGGACTGACGTCTGAAGCCACCTGAATTGCGAACAGGCCCTGAAATCTCGGGACACTATTGTTAGATTCGCCGATTAACTGCATTGCAACACTTGAGACCTAGGGTAGGCCCGAAAGTTGTATTGGGCGCGAGCAGCGGTCGAAACCTCCCTGTTATTCTCAAATTGTAAACGGGATCTTCCAATGCCGGCGCTACAGATTTGTTGGAAAAGCAACACCCATCTTGTTGCCAGAAAGCCTTGAAGGTCTCGGGATGAAGATGTCTGGTCGTCCTGTCGATGCGGTCATGAACCGCGACAGCCCGAAGCCGGGGGCGTCTTCCTTGAAACAGCATCACGCATTGGCAAAGCGCTTTTCAGGATTTGCACTGATCTCCGGGATTGGCTGGTGTCTTGATTTCATGACCATGGCGACGCTGACCTATAGCGGCGTTCCGGTGTTCTGGGCCAATTTCATCGGCGCGTTCTGCGGCGTCACCTTCGTGTTTTTCGTGGCCGGCAAGCGCATTTTCCGCAAGGCGCACAACCGCTCGATGGCGACCCTGCTGCTGCTCTACTGGATCTGGCAGCTTGTGGCTGTGACCGCCGCCTCCGCCCTGACCGCCGGGGTCAGCTTGCTGCTGCTCGCCATGCTGGACCAGGTAGGCGGCACTCCGATCCTGACGGATTTGGGCGCAAACATCGTTACCTTGACCGGGGTTTCGGCCAAGATGCTGGTGACGCCATTCACGCTGATTGCCAATTTCTTTTTCATGCGGTTTCTGCTGGAAACCCCGAAGTCGGATTGAGGAGCCTCATGGACGGCCGCATTCTTGTGTTCATACCCGCCTATAATTGCGAGGCGCAGATCCCCAGGGTGCTCAGGCAACTGGAAGCCGAGGACGTGCGGACCGTGGTCGAAGGCGTTCTGTGCGTCGACAACCGCTCGACCGACGGCACCCGCGAGGCGGCTCAGGCCGGCCTGAAGCAGCTCGACTTCGCCGACACCGCGCTCTTGCACAATGACGGCAATTACGGTCTCGGCGGCTCGCACAAGGTTGCCATCAATTTCGCGCGCGACAATGGCTACGACTATCTCGTGGTGCTGCATGGCGACGACCAGGGTTCCATCGCGGATCTGGTTCCGCACCTGAAGGCGGGGCGCCATCGCGACCTCGATTTCCTGATGGGCGCGCGCTTCATGTCCGGGTCGAAGCTCGAGGGCTATTCCTTTGTGCGCACCGCAGCCAATCACGCTTTCAATCTGATCTTCTCTGCGATCAGCGGTCAGCGCCTTTACGATCTGGGGTCCGGGCTGAACCTCTTCCGGGTCAGCGCGTTTGAGGACGGCTTTCATCTGAAATATGCCGACGATCTGACCTTCAACTATTATCTGATCCTCGGGGTCGTCCGGAAGCGCGCGCGTCTGGGGTTCTTCCCGCTCACCTGGCGCGAGGACGACCAGGTTTCGAATGCCAAGCTTGGCCGCATGGGCTTTCAGCTGCTGCGCATCGTCGGATTCCGACTGTTCCGGCCAGGAGCTTTCTTTGCGGCGGATCACCGGAAGACACCGCGCGAGCGGTATCCGTCGACGCGGATCGCCTGACATGCACCAGCTCTTGTCGCCCCTCAAAGTCAGACAGGCCATTTCGGCCGCGGGACTGGGTTTGCATTACGCGGTCCTGTTCCTGCCGTTTGCCTTTGTACTCTGGTGGCTGGCAGAAGGTGGCCTGGACGACCTGGCGGGGCGGCCCTGGTTCGCGTTAGCGCTTGCCGGGGCGGTTTATCTCGGCTCCCACTGCGTGCGGGCCTTGCGCCTGGCGGTCATGGCATCGCGGCTCCTCGGCATATCGGCGCGCTCAAGCGCGCTTCTGCACATGGTCACGGCCCCAGGCGCGATGATCATCCCGTTCAAGCTGGGCGAAATGTTCCGCCTGCATCAATTGTGGTATCTCGGCCGGAGTTTTCCCGGAGCCCTGATCATCATTCTCCTCGAACGGTTTTTCGACGGCCTGATGATCCTGGTCCTGCTGGGCATTGTCTATGCCTATCACGGTCCGCTCGGGCTCGGGCCGATGCTGCTTCTGGCGGTCACCAGTCTCGCTGTCCTGGCAGGTCTGGTCGTGTTCGTTCTGGGCCCGGGAATCCTCAGGGCCGTTCAGCAATATGTGGTGCTGAATCACCGCAATCCGAAATCCCTGCGCCATCTCGGCCAGCTTGACGGCCTGCGCCAGATCACGACAAGGGGCGCGGATCTTTTTCGCGCGCAAGGGGCTGTCTTGCTGGTCATGTCGCTGGTGATCTGGGGTCTGGAAGCGCTTGCGGCGACCGTCCTTGCATTCACCTATGCGGGATTCAGCAAAACAAGCGGGATCGTGGTCCTCGCGGAGCGTGTCTTCGAAGGACCGGTCGGGGCCCTTCAGAGCGCTGTTGGAGCCTGGAGCAGCCTGTGCCTTCTGTCGCTGGTGCTCGTCTGGCCCATCGCCATGTGGATCTACCTGCCGCGCGTGAAGAACGAACCGCTTCGCGCCCAGAACAGGACAGGTGTCTTATGAGCAAAACCCTTTCCGTTATCCTCGACGACCGCGATCCGCCCGCCGAAAGCGTTCGCGCGGCGTTGGGCGAAGTCAGGTTCTCCGACATCATGCGGCGCCGGCGCACGCTGGCCAGGGAACTGACCGAAATGTCGCTTGCCGCCGGCGCGAACACGGTCGAACACCTGACGACACCCGAAAGCGGCCTGGAGCTTGCCGACCGGATCCGCGACCGGGGCGATGCCGCGATCTATCTGCGGCTGCCGCTCTGCCTGCCGCCGCTCGATCCGGAAGGCTATGCGGTGCTGGTTCGAAAGGCCGGTTTCGCGCTGAAGACCATGCTCGCCAGCCCGGTGATCGACGACGAGGCGGTGGCTGTTCTTTTTCACGACGATGCGGCCGCGCTGTTGTGTTCGGAAACGCCGGAAGCCCGCCGTCTGGCCCTGCTGGCCCTGCGCGACCGCACGGAGATCATTACCGATCACGCCCGCTTTGTGGACATTCGCCATCCCCGGAACCTGATGCTGTTCCTGTCCGGCGCTACCGAACTGCGCCACTTCAACTCCGCGCATGCGGAAGGCAATGTCTTTCACAAACAGTCGCAGGACATCGAGAAGATGCGATCGGAGCACGGCTTCTTCCATGCCGCGCCCCCGGAACTGCAGCGCTTCCTGTTGCCGACCTTCGGTTTCTGGGAGGACGGCAAGACAGCCGGTTACCGGATGGAGCATCTTGCGGTCCCCGATGCCGCGCTCCAATGGGTGCATCACGCCTTCTCCGAAGGCGATTTCAAGGTGCTGCTCGACCAGGTCTTCAGCTTTCTGAAGGCGCGGCCTTCGGGGCAGAAGGACAGTGCCCGCGCAGAAGCCCAAATCGTCGGCAAGCTGGAAAGCCGGATGAAGGCCTTTCTGCAGACCGACCTTGGCCGCAGGACCAACAGGATCCTGGAAGAAGCCGGTCCGCGAGGGAGCCTGGCGGCGATGCTTGAGCAGGCCTTGCCCCTGGTCCGCCAGGCGGTCGCGCGCACGGACCAGCTCGTCTTCTCTCACGGCGATCCCTGTTTCTCCAACATTCTGTTCGACAGGCGGATTGGACTGATGCGGCTGGTCGACCCGCGCGGAGCCCTGTCGGCCGAGGATGCCATGATGCATCCGCTCTATGATGTCGCCAAGATTTCTCATTCCATCCTCGGCGGCTACGATTATGTGAACAACGGGCTCTTCCGTGTCTGCATGGGCAAGGACCTGAAGCTGGAGCTCGACTGGACCATCGCCCCGCCGGCGGATTGGGCGGCGCGCCAGTTCAGGGCGCGGCTGGAGGAAGAAGGCTACCGGATCGCTCACCTGCGCGCGGTTGAGCTTTCCCTGTTCCTGTCGATGCTGCCGTTGCACACCGACCATCCCGACAAGCTTGTCGGCTTCGCCCTGATCGCGGCGGGCATTCTCGACGATCTTGAAGGCGCACAGTGAGGGAGACCGCATCATGAGCGGCGTCGTCGCAATCACGATGGCCGGCCTCGGCAGCCGGTTCACCAAGGCCGGTTACGACCGGCCGAAATATGAAATCGAAGCGCTCGGACGGCCGCTGTTCGACTGGTCGATGGTCTCTCTGGAGGCCTACCGGCAGGCGGGCTGGTCCTTCCGTTTTGCCGTTCGCAGTGGCCTGGGAGCTCCGGATTATCTGACCGCACGCTGCAAGGTGCTGGGCATCGAGGTCGACGGCATCGTCGAGCTTGATCATCTGACCGACGGACAGGCCACGACCGCCCTGGAACTGATCGCCTCGGCGGACGCGCAGAGACCGGTCGCGGTCTTCAACATCGATACCTATGTCGCGCCCGGGGCGATGGTGCCGCCCGATCCGGCCACCTGTGCCGGTCATGTGCCGTGTTTTCCAGGACCCGGCAACGGCTGGTCCTTCGCCCGCACGGATGCGGACGGCCGGGTGGTCGAATTGCGCGAAAAGGAACGGATTTCCGATCATGCCACGGTCGGGCTCTACTGGTTCGACAGCGTTGCACGCTACCGGCAGGTGTATGACACCTATTTCCGTACCGCCGGAGAGGAAAAGGGTGAGCGCTACATCGCACCCATGTACAATCAGATCATCGCGGACGGGGACCGGGTCAGCATCAGCCAGCTGGCCCTTGAGGATGTCGGCATGCTGGGCACGCCGGAACAGCTGGACAGCTTCGTCGCTTCGCCGCCGCCTTCGGCATTGGCGTGGATGCAACGCCGATGACCGTGCTGGCAACCTATGTCATGGCGGCCGCGCTCAGCCCGATCCTTTTTGCTGCGCTGTTTCTGAAAGCACCGCTCTCTTCAAGGAGTGTCGGCTTTTTCGCTCTCATGTCCGCCGTGGTCCTGATCGCTCTCAGCGCCGCCCTGCCGCAGCTGATTTTTGACCACGAACGCTACCTGCACGATCTGTGGACGGCATTTGAGACCGCCAACAAGGCGGCGTCGGGCCTGGCCTCGAGCACCGATTATTTCAGTCCGATCGGCCCGGTTTATGACTGGGTGTTCCGGATTGCCGTTGCGATCCGGCCGCTCGGCGCGACGACGGTTCCGCTGGCAAGTTCGATCTTCGCGTTTGGCGTGCTGATGCTGGCGCTGGCGGCGCTTGGCCGGCAGCTGAGTCTGGGCACGCTCGGGCTGGTCACGCTGATCGCGGTCGCGACAATCGTGTCTCCGCGCGAGCCGGACATGATTTTCGCCCAGACGACCATGAGCTGGCTGGCCCCCTATAATCGCTGGGCCGCGGGGCTGACCGCCATCGTGGCCGCTGCCTTCATTTGTCCGCCTGGCCGACGGGGATCGGTCGAAGCTGTTCTTCTTGGCGTCTGTCTTGCGCTTGTTCTGCTGACCAAAGTGACCTTTGGAGCGGCGCTGGCCGGCCTGTTGGTGGCCGCACTCGTCTTCCGAAACGTTGCCTGGCAGCATGCGGGCCTTGTGGTGGCAGGATCGGCCGCGTTCCTGGCGGTTGCCGAAGTGCTCACCGGGCAGGTCAGCGCGAACCTTGCGGATATCAGGACGGTATCCGGCTTTGCCGGCGAAGGCTGGCGGCTGATCAAGCTGCTCAGCCAGATGGGCGAGGCAGCGCTCTGGGCGGTCGGCTCCGCGGCGCTTTATCTTCTATTGTGCGAGCAGCTGCAGCAGGAAAAACGGGTCGTACCGGTTCTGCTGATGGCAACGGCCGCGGCGATGGCCTGGGTGATCCTGATGCAGAACCATTGGGTGTCCGAGAGCCCGGTCTATGCGGTCCTGCCTGTCGTGGCCGCGGAATGGGCCGGATTGTTCCGGCGGGGCGAGGCGGGCGATTGGATGCCTGCCCGCTTGAGTGGACGTATTCTCGCGGGCCTGGCCGTGCTGCTCGCGCTGACCTATCCGGCCAGGGACGGCGGCACCTTGATCGCGCAATGGGCGCGCGGCCTGCAATATCCCGAAAACGAGAAGCTGGCCGGTACCGGACAGGCCGGATTCCTGATCTATCCGCGCTGGTTCGATGAGCCGGACAGCAAAGTGGTCGTCGATTACAAACGCATGCTGGACGGTCTGGACCTGTTGCGGCGCGCGGGCGCCGATCAGCCCGAGGCCGGTCCTGTTCTGGCGCTGAACTTTGCCAATCCGTTTCCAGCCCTAATGAACAGGCCGTCACCGGCGCAGGCGCCAGTCTGGTTCCAGAAGGGCCGGATCTTTTCCGAAGACGTGCATCAGCCCGCCGAGGTTTTGTTTTCGGACGCGGACTATGTCATGCGCGCGCATGGCGATCCGGCCGGTGCGGATCTCTGGGACATCTACGGTCCCTATGTGCTTGAGACCTACGCCAAACAGGCGGAAAGTCCCTACTGGACCCTCTACCGGAAAAAGCAATAACCGGTGCGACGATCCGGCCGGTTGAGGCCGTATCGCGAGGCATCAGGTCTTGGGAGCGTTGTCCAGCAGCGCATCGATTTCCGGCTTGGACAGGCGCACGAATTCATCCGGCCGGATGGCGCGGTCGTCGACATAGAAACCTTCGTGGCCGCACCAGGGTTTGCCGACGAAGATCTCGTCGTAGGGAATGTCGTGCTTCTGCAGCCATTCGATGATGATCGGCACCGTGTGGGCGGTGATCTTGCCGACGTTGTTTTCATGCGTGCGCATGTTGCGCGCCGTCTGAATGACGATTTCGAACCCTTGCGCCTTGTATTCCTTCAGCTTTTCAACCAGCGGCCAGTTCGGGCTCACATTGCGGTAGTCGGACGTGTCCGCGAGTGTCAGCGTTCCGTCCAAATCGATAACAAGGCGTTTAATCGGCTCTACTCCCCGCTTGCCCGGACCTGCAAGCGGCGCTCCGGGGTAAGGTCTTTGATCGCAAAGCCAATAGCCCGAAAACCTCAAGGTTGGGTAAAGCCCCGTTTGCTGCGGATACTAGAGAAACAGGCTGAGCAATCCCTTGATGGCGTGCGGCAGCAGGGAATAGAGGGTGTAGATCAGGGATCCCCACAGCACCGCGATCAGCAGCAGGTTGTTGAAGGTTACGACCGGGCGGCGTGTGCGTTCGTTCTTGAGACGATTCTGACTGCGGCGTTCGCGGCCGAACAGGACGACAAGAAAGTAGCCAAACAGACTGAGCCGGATATCGGCGGCGTGCCGGGCGTTGCCGCGGCGCTGAACCGCGACATAGATTGCCTGCTTTTGCTGCGCATTCAGATCCGTAACAACTTTCGGATCGACATCGTTCCAGAATGCGCGGGTATCTTCCGTCTCGGCCTGGTTCTGCATGCGTGTCTCCTTGGGCCCGTCATGAGGACCGCATCATTTGGTTGCACTCAGGACAGGCGCTGTCCTGTCCACGTTGATCTGAATTGTTGAAATATCCGCAAACGGCAGGATGATCTCGAAGGGCACGCCCACGGAAATGCGGATGTGCTCAATGCCGGACAGCGTCACAGGCACCGCCGTGACAGTGAGCTTGTCGGGGTCTACGTCGGTCAGATAGGAACGCATTGCCGCCGAGATTTCAGCGGTGGTCGTCGTCGTGTCGACATTCATCAGTCTGACCGCGCGTCCGAGGGCGTGGTTGACCTCGTTCCAGACGCTGACCGCCTGACCGATCTCGAAGATCGCGAGAAGCAGCATGATGAACAACGGAAAGACCAGCGCCATTTCCACCGCCGCGGCGCCCTGATCGTCCTTTGCGAATTTGCGTCGATTGCCCGCGCACCGGTATGCCTTAGCGGATCTGAACATGTGTCTTTGATTCCAGTTCGAACG
The DNA here is from genome assembly GCF_023156505.1 of Roseibium sediminicola. Classification (GTDB taxonomy): domain Bacteria; phylum Pseudomonadota; class Alphaproteobacteria; order Rhizobiales; family Stappiaceae; genus Roseibium; species Roseibium sediminicola. The sequence continues at coordinate 17,443 of NZ_JALNMJ010000041.1, forward strand.
GTGGCAACAGGTAGCCGTTGTGCTGTTTGGCAGCGCTTATGTTGAGGAACACGGAGGGAGGCACCGTTGCCGAACACCAGATCGAGCAGGCCACCTCGACCTCACCGCAGGAGCAGGTTTTCTCCACGGTTACGGTGACGTTTGTCGGATCGTTTGTTGCCGCGAGCATGATGGCCGAGATTTCGCCCGTCTCGTTGATATTGGACATTGCTGCCTGAGCGCCGGTGCGTGTGCTGTGGTCGAGGTTGAGCCGCGTTTGCACCGCCAGACCGCTATCCAGCATCAGCAGCAGTCCGAGGATCAGAACAGGCGAAACCAGCGCCATTTCGACGGCGGCGACACCACGACGGTCAGAGGCCAGTCGACAAAAGTATTTGCGGCAAAGGCTGAGCATTCCCGGCCCCTACCCTATTCGACCAGTTGAACGAGCTGGTCGTTGAGAAGGTCGTTAAAACCCATGTCAGTGCAATCGCTGCCGATGCCGGCGTCGCCGGTGAACTCGACGGTATTGGCGACGATCTGGGTGCAGCCTTCGCCACCGGAACTGTTGCCGGCAAATTTGATATCTCCGGAAGGCGCATAGATGGCGCCGTTCAATGCCATCGAAGACGAGCCGTTGATGATATGGGTCGCGCTCGGATCGTTTCGGTCAACGAAGATCAGGATGCCTTGATAGTCGCCGGAAACCGGGGCGGTCAAGGCGACGTCCGACGTTCCGGAAATGCTGACCGTTGCTCCGTTTGTCAGGTACAGCGTCACGCCTGTGCCGCTTAGTGAGCTGGAGGACGTCAGTTTGAGGTCACCGCCGTCGATGACATAGACACCAGGGTTCATCGTCACGGTGCGCCTGACGGTGAGTCCTCCGCAATACCGGCCTTCGGATATGGTGTAGCTTGAGGAGGGCGGTCCACCAAAGTCGTTCTCAGGTTCGCAAGGACCGTTCGTCGAAGGCTCGGGCACATCTGCAAACGGATCGTCAACCGCTTCGGCATATTCGATGGGGCTGGAACACGAAGACATACTCAAGCCGCTTGTTGCACTCACATTACCGACAGCGGAAGCGCAAGGGGTCTCCACCTTGCCGTTGCCGCTGACACGAACAGCGTCGTCGGCGGTGGAATTTGCATGCACATTGCACCCCTCCAGGGTCACATCGGAAGACCCTGTAAAGGTGACGGCTCCGGAACTTGTCCGGTCGAGCGCCAGAATACACGTCGGAGATCCTTGCTGAAGGCGAGCCACGGCGCGGCCGCCAAGCGAAACATCGCCGGAAGAGAAGATTGCCGTGAACAGTCTTGGATGGTTTTCCTGCAGAACAATCTCGACGGCGTTGCTGTTCCCGGCAAAAGAACCGGTCGACGGAGGCCAGTCCGCGGTCATGCTGCCAAGCGAAGTGTCGTACCCGGTCTTGACCGCCGCGGCCAATGCGGCTTCTGAAAGCGTGTCGACGTTACGGCTGGTTCGCAATTGCGCCGCTGCGGCGTAGGCGGCAACATCCGCGGCGTTCTGCAGCTTGCGCTGCGCGAAATACCAGTAAGAGGCTTCAGCGCCCAGGCCGAAGCCTGCGATGGCGATCGGCATGAGGAGTGCGCCAAATATCGCTATGGTCCCACGTCGGCAATCGACCAACTGTCGGACAAACCTCAAACTCATTACCCGTTCCTCAACGTAATCAAGAGAACCGAAAGATTAGAGGGATTTTGCTTCAGTTAACTTAAGAGGGACTCAGAATTTTTTCTTAAATTTGTAAAAATTAATACTGGCGATAATCTTGTAGCTTGCTACTTTGAATTGCAGTGATATTGCTAATTTGATCAGGTGTGAAGAATTGCAATGCACGTATTGCACTATGATGATGCTTTTACATGTCTTTGACAGCTTGCGCGATCCTCCCACAGGGCTGTCTGTTCGGTCAGGACGCAAACTCAAAGTGGGAGCATGCAGACAACTCTGACCTTTGTTTCCTCTATCCGTCGTGCAAAGCTCCGGCGGATCCTGGAGCCCGCACATGAAAAGCATCCTTGCCGCCATCGACATTGAAACCGGCGCCGAGACCGTTCTGTTCGAGACAGACCTGCATCTGGAAGCCCCGAACTGGACCCGGGACGGAGCGGCTCTGATCGTGAATGGTGGCGGACGGCTCTACAGGGTGCCGATCGACGAACCAAGGCTTCACGTGATCGATACCGGCTTTGCCAACGACCTCAACAACGATCACGGCCTGTCACCTGACGGCACGCAGCTCGCGATCAGCGACAGCACCGAACAGGATGCCAGCTGCATTTATGTCCTGGAGTCTGCGGGCGGGGTTCCACGGCAGGTGACAGCCGAGATTCCGTCCTACTGGCACGGCTGGTCGCCGGACGGCAAGGAACTGGCCTATGTCGGCAAGCGGCCGGAGACCGGAGGTACGTTCCAGGTGTTCACGATTGACGTCGACGGTGGAGCCGAAAGGCAACTGACGTGTGGTTTCGATCATTGTGACGGGCCGGATTATACGCCGGATGGCGGCTGGATCTGGTTCAACGGCGAGCGCGCCGGTTCGGTGCAGCTCTGGCGCATGCGGACCGACGGCAGCGTACTTGAACAAATGACGGACGAGACTTCGGTCAACTGGTTTCCGCATCCGTCTCCGGACGGACACCATGTCGCGTATCTCGCCTACGAGCCGGGAACGACCGGCCATCCACCAAACAGGAACGTCGAACTCCGGCTGATGCCGGCCGGAGGCGGTCCGTCCCGGGGACTGCGCGCGGTTTTCGGAGGTCAGGGAACGCTCAACGTGCCGTCCTGGGCTCCCGACAGCCGGCGTTTCGCCTATATGCGATACGAGCCCTGACCTGCCTGCCTGACCTGCCTGACCGCGCCGGCGTGTCAGGCTATTACGGCGCTTTTGCGAAAGCCCCATTTCAGTGTCACGGCAAGACTGGCCAGGATGATCAGCCCGAGGCCGGCGACCTGGCGGGCGGTGACGAAGTGATCATAGGCGAGGGCGTCGACCACAACGGCACTGGCCGGATAAAGGAATAACAGCACGGCGATCACCGGCGTGGTCAGTTTTGGCAGGGCCTTGTAGAGCGCCACGTAGACCCCGCCGGTGTGGATGAGGCCGATGACGCCAAGCCAGCCCCATTGCTCCGGGGAGAGTGCGGTCGGGCCGAGCGGCGAAAAGAACAGCAGCAGCAGGGCACCGGTCAGAAACTGGATCGTGGCGAGCTGCGGCGCCGAGAGGCCGGTCAGTCCCTTGGCGATGACCGTCACGCCGGCATATAGACAGGCAGCGGCAAGCGTCGCGCCGAGACCGAGCAGATAGGCCCGGTCGGCGCCGAACTCCGCGCCCGTGAGTCCCGTGGCGAGGGTGAGGCCAACCAGGGCGAGGCCGATCCACATCAGCGTGACGGCGTGGAGGCGCTCCCGGAAGACAAAAGCGCCCAGCATCACAACCAGGAAAGGCTGGATGTGAAAGGTGATCGTGGCGACCGCAATGCCCGTTTGCCGGATGCCTTCGAAGAACAGCACCCAGTTGCCGGCCATCAGCACGCCGCTGGCCAGCGCCATCAGCATTGTCCGGCGCGGGACGTGCATAAGCCCGGCAAGATCGCCGCGCCACAGGCAATAGAAGGCCAGCGCGAGACCGCCGATGACACAGCGGTAAAAAGCGACGCTGACCGGGTCCGCGCCGCTTTCCAGAACGCACAGGCCGATCGTGCCGAGCAGGGTCTGCGCGGCGATCAAACCGATCATGCCTTCCATTTGTCTGGTCATCGTTCTGTCCTCAGGGTGCGACCGCCTGGCCGGTCTTGAAGACAGAATGAGGTCGGTTTCATTGTTTGGTCAAACGATATAGTTTGAAGATACTCTTCAGGAAAATTGAAAAATAATGCAGCTCGACCACACACTTCTTCGAACCTTTCTCGCCTGCGTCGACGCCATGAGTTTCAGCCGTGTGGCAACGTGCGTGCACAAATCGCCGGCGACGGTTTCCATGCAGATCCAGCGTCTGGAACAGCGCATCGGCAAGCCGCTTTTCCTGCGCGACACCCGCAATCTGTCCCTAACCGGCGCGGGCGAGGAGCTGGAAACCTATGCAAGGCGGATGCTGCGCCTTCACGACGAGGCCGTCGCCGCCTTCCAACGGCCGGAGATGGAGGGAACGGTCACGATCGGCGCGCCGGACGACTACATCGCAGCCATGCTGCCGGATGTGCTGCGCCGGTTCGGCGAGCAGTTTCCGCGCGTTGAATTGAATGTGGTCTGTGCCCAGTCGACGGCGCTCTTGCCCCAGGTCGCGGCCGGTGACATTGACCTCGCCATCGTCACCCGCACCGGCGGCACGGAGGGGCGCCAGATCCGGCGCGAGCCGATGGTCTGGATCGGTTCAAGGGACGGTAGGGCCCTGAGCCGCGATCCGTTGCCGGTCGCCCTTTATGAGCCCGGCAGCCAGGCTCGCACCGTGGCGCTCGCTGCCCTAGCCCGCATTTCTCAAAGCATTAGGTGCATCGGCCCCAAGAATCTGAGAACATTCTTTTGCAACAGAGAGTTATCAGGTTCTGATGCGGGGTCCGATGCCAACACACTGTATCTGCG
>NZ_JALNMJ010000042.1:0-11571 GCF_023156505.1 Roseibium sediminicola
TAAGCTCGGCCGTCAACGAGGCGTGGTCGAGCGCATAAAATACCGCATGAAATTCCTTGTTCGATGATCCGATGAATGCATAGCGCTCATCTTCTGCCGCATTTTCAAGCAGCGCGCGCGCGGTGCAGATCGGCATCTCGGAGATGTGCAAAGTTGCGCCGCAACGCATGTGTTTCGAGCACAGTGCGCAGCTCATAGACTTCGATCACGTCTTCCCTGGTGACCCTTCGGACAAACATCCCCCTGTTGGGGATACTCTCTAAAAGACGTTCGGCTTCGAGAGAGCGGAACGCCTCACGGACCGTCGCCTGACTGACACCGTAGGTTTTTGCCATCTCATCCTGCCTGATCTGAATCCCGGGGCCGAGCCCGCCTTCCAGAATGGCTGCCCGGATCGCGTTGGCCGTCAGCACATGCGCCGCTGGTCTGGAAATGGTCTTGTCCGTTATCTCGCGTTTGGCCACCGCTCAACTCCAGTCGATACTTGACGGCATCTATTTTTAACGATTAGCGTTAATCTATGCCTCGTGCAAGTTTTGAACAAGTCTTTAAGGAGAAATGGCATGCTGACAGACCAGATGATCACAACAATCGAACATCAGCGTCTCGGATTTCTTGCAACCGTAGACGAGGAAGGCGCACCAAGGGTATCGCCGAAAGGCACGTTCGTGGTGATTGACGAAAAAACAATCGCTTACGGGGATATCAGTTCCCCGGGTTCAACCAGCCGCATAGGACATGATCCCCGTGTCGAAGTGAATTTTGTGGATCCGCTTAGACGATCCGGGCTTCGCGCACGCGGGAAGGCGCGGTTTCTGGAAGCTGGTACATCGGATTTCGAAACTGAGATTGCTCGCTTTGAACGTTGGGGCGGCCTTGCAGCGCGCATCAAGCGTATTGTTGTGATTGACATTGGTTCAGCCAAGCCTGTCCGGACGCCCGCTTATGACGATGGGGTGTCAGAGGCTGAGCTGATCCAAACATGGTCATCGACGCTGATCGGATAAGTTTCTTGGATAACGGAGCAGCACAACTTGCCTGATTTTGAAACACTGGTTCTATTCACCATAGCAGCCATTGCCCTCGTCGTCGTTCCGGGACCAAATATGTTGCTCATCGCCACTCGGAGCGCCACGCGTGGCGCATTCGCTGGAATGGCGACCTACGTTGGCATCGCGACAGGATCGTATCTTCATGCCACGTTTTTGGCTCTCGGTTTGTCACAGATTTTTCTCGCCATTCCGATGGCTTATGATGCGGTGAGGATCGCGGGCGCGATTTACTTACTATGTCTGGCGTGGCAGTCCTTCACGTCGGTGCCGTCAGGTCAAAATCAGCTTCAGGATCGTCATAAAGCCAACGCTTGGACGATGTTTCGACAGGGCTTACTCACGAACTTTTTGAACCCGAAGGTCGCGTTGTTCTTTTTGGCCCTTTTCCCTCAGTTTCTGGACCCGAACCAAGGCTCGGTCGCTCTTCAAATCCTGGTGCTCGCCATGATTTTGAACCTTTCGGCCTTGTTGATCTACGGCGGAATGATTGTCGTTGTTGCGAAGTCCAGAAGCGCAGTTGCTCAGAATCCGACAACCAGACGGATTGGCCAATACTTCACTGGCCTAGTATTTTGTGGGCTCGCTGTCAGGCTGGCACTTGATGACAGGCACTGACGTAACTCCAGACATTGGCGCATTGCGCAGCATTCGGAAAAATGGGCTTATTTTGTTGAAGAAGTCGGAGTTGCTTTGGGCCAAGTCGTTTGATTCACTTCCTTTTGTAAGATGAGGAGGGATTTGGCGATGATGGGTGTTCAGGAAGCTCCAGCGCGGCTGTTTTACGACTTCGATTTGGAGGCACACGTCCCCGCAGGCCATCTTCTCCGGGAGATTGATCGGTTTCTGGATGTCTGCGCTATCCGCCAGCAACTTGCGCCACACTATAGCCATCTGGGCCGCCCTTCGATTGATCCGGAGCTGATCGTGCGGATGTTGGTGATTGGCTATGTTCTCGGCATCCGATCTGAGAGACGCTTGTGTGATGAAGTCCACCTGAACCTGGCCTACCGATGGTTTTGTCGTCTTGGCATTGATGGCAAAGTACCGGATCACAGCACCTTCTCAAAATATCGCCATGGCAAATTCCGGGACAGCGATTTGCTCCGATCCGTGTTCGAAGCCACTGTTGCGCGTTGCATTTCTGAAGGTCTTGTTGGCGGTCACGGCTTTGCCGTTGATGCAAGCTTGGTCGAAGCCGATGTCGACAGGATGAACTCAACGGCGCAGGCAGATTGGGATGTATCCGGCATCGATCCTGATGATGCGCCCCGTGCTGTCCGGGAATATCTCGACGTTCTTGACGATAAAGCGTTTGGGGCTTCGACACCGGTCAAACCGAAGTTCACATCCCATTCCGATCCCGCCAGCCAATGGACTGCCGCGCGCAAAGGACCTGCGATCTTCGCCTATTCGAACAACTATCTGATCGACACCGATCATTCTGTGATTGTCGACGTTGAAGCGACACGCTCAATCAGACAGGCCGAAGTGGGGGCCGCACAAACCATGATTGATCGGACTGAGGACCGCTTCAGCATCAAACCCGACTGGTTGGTGGCGGACACAGCTTACGGATCCGCAGAGAACCTGGCGTGGCTGACAAAGAGACGCGGCATCATTCCGTTTATTCCTCTGGTCGACAAAGGCGAACGCACAGACGGCACATTCTCCCGCTCAGACTTCGAATGGGATGAAGACAATGATCGCTATACTTGTCCCGAAGGCCAGCACCTGTTGCAGTCTCGACGCAACTACTCTGACCCGCGCAGGAAAGAACCCAAAACCGGGCGTCGCCGCTACCGCGCCACCAAAGCCATTTGCGATGCCTGCCCGTCGAAATCAAAATGCTGCCCGAACACAAACACCCGCTTTATCGGTCGCGAGGAACATGAGGACGCACGCGACTTAGCCCGACTGGCTGCCCAATCACCCTTCAATCCCAAGGCGCAAGCCAAACGCAAAAAGGTTGAGATGCTCTTCGCCCACCTTAAACGCATTCTTGGCCTCGGGCGGCTCAGACTTCGAGGGCCATGCGGTGTGCAGGACGAATTTACGCTCGCCGCCATCGCTCAGAACCTCCGAAAACTCGCAAAACTAAGACCCAAGACGCACGAAACGACGGTCGCCATATGATCTGAAACGGCAACACGACAGACCAACTAGCCGCCCAGTGCAGCGGGCGGAACAATCAGCCTGCGGTCAACGCACCGACGCGGCCAACTCCCCAAATCACAGCGACTTCTTCAACAAAATAGGCTCCTTGCAGACCTTAGCCGCGCTCAGCGCGAACGGTCGCTGTGGCGGGGCAGGGGGACTCACTGCCCGGTACTGACCTATCCGGCGAGCTGATACCCGCGCTTCTGCTTAGCGGTGTAGAGCGCGGCCATTGCGTCGGTCGCGCGGACTGCATCCTCGAACAGCTCGATCCGATATCTGCCCTGGGTGCCGATCCGGCCCCACTCCCGCAAGAGCGACACGCCGCCGAAGAGGTCGGGCATCAAGCGTAGCCTGTAGAACCGATACATATTGGCTTCTGGGTCCACGCGCTCGATGCGAATGTCCTCGGGAAACATCTCAAGCTGCTGCATCGGATGCCTCCCGCATGAGACGGCTGATCGTTGAGCGATGGACCTTGAACAGACGCGCGGCCTCGGCCTCCGTGCGCTTGCCGGAAAGCACCAGGTCGCGGATTTCCTGGCGCTGATCTTCTGACAGCTTCGGCTTGCGGCCTGGGTGGCGTCCTTTCTTGCGGGCACGCTCCAGACCGGCGCGCGTTCGCTCCCGGATTATCTCGCGCTCGAACTCGGCGAAAACGCCTACCATCTGCATCATCATGCGCCCGGCAGGCGTGGTCGTGTCGATGGCCTCAGTCAGCGACCGGAACCCGGCCCCGGCCGCGTCGATCTTCTCCATGATGGACAGAAGGTCTTTTAGGGACCGAGACAGCCGGTCCAGCTTCCAGACAATCACTACGTCGCCCTGGCGGAGCTGATCGAGCATTCGGTGCAGCTCCGGCCGATCCCAACGGCCACCAGAGGCGCGCTCCTCGAACACGCGCTCGCAATCTGCCGCGCGCAGCGCGTCGAGCTGCGCTGCGGTCGCCTGGTCGTCGGTGGATACGCGGGCATAGCCTAGGTTCATGCAAACAGTGTTGCGCTTTCTTGTTGCTCAATCAAGTTAATTCGCAACATATATTTGCAACAATGCAGGGCTGGGCTGGGCGCGCGAGTTTTCACAGCAAATTGCCGTTTGTTTGTTGGGATCGCGCGCAGGCTGCGGTGTGCGCAGGATCAGTGGGGCAGGGGAGTGTTGCGCAACTGACCGTTTTAGGCGCAAAGGTTCTGGCAGGGGGGGTGTGTCCGGTGTGCGGACGAAGCGGACAAACGTCAGGTCCGCCAAATTTCCGCTATTGTGGCGGTGTCGTTAGCCTTGCGGAGCCACAACCAGCCTGTATCCACAGTCGCGTTCATCGAGTTCGAGAACGTCCCCGTAACGCTTTTTCCAAACGCCATTTTCGAGGTCGTGCCTCAGTCGCTCTAGCCCCGTTGTGATATCGCCTACCTTCCAAAACGAAGAAATCGCAGTACGAACTCGAGGATCGAGATATGCAGCGGGACGCCGCCAGTAGGCAGCAAGGAAGCCGTCCGAACAGTCGTGTGGGATTAGGACCGTTGATATTTTCACGGGGCCGAGCCATTTTGAGTAGTCGTCGATTGGCGGCATCTGGCCTTCATCAAGTGCGGCGAGTTCCGGGAAATAGTCAAACAGCCAAAGATCGCGGAATGCAGGATCGTAAGTCAGGATCACTATGGCTCCACGCGAGACACGACGCATCTCTGCCATGCCCTTCGCCTTGTCGCTCCAGTGATGCACGGTCAATACCGCCATCACTGCGTCAAAACTATCATCTTCGAACGGTAGATTTTCAGCGCTTCCTTGTACGACCCTCGCATTGGATACAGGCCTCTGCGCGATCATTTCAGCGGAAGGTTCGAGTGCAGTGATAGCGCGATACCCTGGTTCGTAGGACCCTGCGCCTGCACCGACGTTCAACACAGTATCGCTATCGCCGAGCGCCGTCTGAATCGACTTTGCGATGCGTGCGTCAGCCCGACGCAATTCGGCGTAGTTCAACCCGATCCTGTCGTAACTCGCCGTCATCGGCAAAATCCCTTCGAGTCCATGCGAGGCGACCTTAGCCGACGTTCGTGCTCCGCGCAGCATCCTTCAAATTGGGCTCGTTCCGGACCTTCTCCGCAGCGCAGGAATCGCCGTCTCCGGGCATTACATGCCCGTCCGCGCGAAGCGCCGGGCCTGTCGGCGGGTGGCGTTCAGGTTGCCAGTCGACAGGTCACCCGGAAACCGTCTACCACTTGGACGACACCACAAGGTAAGAGGGCCCCGTCCGCTGACGGGGACCTCGATCATTTCTAAAGCGCGGGCTACTACTCGGCGGCCATCCTATTGGCCCGCGCGGTGCGCTCCATGATGTAATCCACGGCCTTCTGCGCCTCGGACGCGGCCCGGAAAATCGCGCGAGTGTCTTCCTTCATCGCTTCAAGCCACCCTTCAACATAGGCCGCGCTCTGGTCGAATTCCGGCTCCACCCCGATCTGCGCGCACAGCATGCAGTTACCAATTTCGGCAACCAGTTCCTCGAACGCGTAGGCCTTGCGGTCATTGAACCGGCTCCAGCGGTCCAGCCGCTTTGTCGCCCCTGTCCAGTGGGTCAGTTCATGCGCCAACGTCCCGTAGTATCCAGCCGCCCGATGAAACGTGCCAATCGGCGGCATGTGGATGCGATCGGTCTTGATGTTGTAATAGGCGCGCGGCTCCTCGGTCACGTCGATCTGCGCGCCGGACGCGGCAAAGAACGCATCCAGCTCGGCGTCGGCTTTGGTTCCAAGATCGCGGGGCGGATCGGGCAGGATGTAGAACTCGGCGGGCAAGTCGTCGATCTGATCGGCGTTGAACACGCGGTAGGCTTTGGCATAGAGGGTTTGGCGTTCCTCGCCGTTTTCGTCCTCGCGCTCGACGGTGCCGTATTTCACGACGGTTGCGGATTTCTCGCCCTTGCGGACATGGCCCCCAAGCTGCTTGGCCTGATTGAATGTCATCCAGCGGGCTGAACTGTAGCCCATCGCCATCGCGGTCGCCCAAAGCATCAGGATGTTGATCCCCCGATAGGCTTCGCCGTTGAACCGTTCCGGCAGGCTTACAGACACCCCGCCACCGGTCCACGGCTTGCGCCAGGGCGGCGCTCCCGCTTCGATCTGCGCGATGATCTGGCTGGTGACATGGGTATAAACGTCGAATTTCTCTTTGGTCATTTGTGACCCTCCTCGCTTGATGCGGTCGGGGTCTCTTCCCCTTTCCGCCGATGGGCGGGCCTTCCTGTTCTGTTGTTTGGAATGCCCATGCATTCCGAAGGGCAGAGCAGGTAAGGGCAAAGCCCGTCCTGCGGCCTGGCGGGGCCGTGACAACCGGGTGGAGGGCGTGAATTTGGGAGGGAACCGCGCGCCTGCGCGTGGGAGGAACCGGAATTCTCGACCGGAACCGACGCCACAGGCGGCGCTTGCCGGTTTTCTCGGACCTGCCGGGATGGCAGGCGGATCAACAGTTTTTGGAAACTGTCAGGGTTGGGGTGAGCGGGCGTCAGCCCGTCGATCCCCTGCCCTGTCTATCGCTCAAAGCGAGACCGGCACAGAGTCGGGATCACAGGATCATGCTTGACCGAAGCATGGACACCGGTCGTTCGAGTTAGACGCGGCGAAAGAGGAAAAAGAGCCCATTTTGCGATGCTTCTGCGCTGCGGCGAATGTCTGCAGAGTGATCATATCAAAAGGTCGTTTCCGTCCAGAGATTGTTGAAACTCTTCCTTTGGCAATAGGCGAAAAAGGGTTCCAGTTGGTTCCGCCTTTAGTATCCGATCGCAACGAAATGTTCGCAGTGCATCCCGAAGATGATCAATCGCGATCACATACCAAACGGGATAGTTCAGCAGAAGGTAGTGGGGTTCGATCTGCCGCTCGGAAGTTTCGCCGCCTTCATTTTGGTATCGTATCGCAAGCGTCACCTGATCAATAAATGCCAGATGAAGGGTTTGAACAACACGGTTCGGAGGGACAGCGACGCTCGCCTGAACAAAAGTTGATGCCGTGACTCCAATCAGTATGCGGGATTTCAAGCGGTTCACTTTGTGACGTTTTTCAGGTGAAAATGATGCTACCAACTGTCGCCTGACCGAACCCAAGCTGGCCAGAAACATTGGTGAGTTCATTTGCTCAGCCACTGCGATGCTGATTAGAAGATCAACCGCTTCCGGGTAGCTCAGGTTTATCCGCCCTACACCCCAATTGCGATCAAGACGCACTCCGCCGCCGCGGCCGCGATCCGCGTCGATAGGCAAGCCCTGCTCTCGCATAAGCAACAGGTCGCGTGTGATCGTTCGTTCACTGACGCCATGTTGATGCGCTAGGTCCTTTACCGTGCAGAGGCCATCCTGTTTCAGCTGAACAGCCAGCAATTCCAACCGCTTCAGCCTGTCATTTGAATTTGCGCGAGCCATCAAACAAATAAGACACAAAATGTCTTATTTAACAATATACGTGTTACTATACCAACCGATGCCAAGGAGAAATCTAATGTCACCCGTAACCGTTCTGGCCCCTATCAAGCTTGCCTATGGCAAGACCGAAGCTGACTTGCTTGCTGCATCAAAAGTTTTCCAGCGGGATTTCGTTGCGCATGAACCTGGCGTGTTGCGACGTGAGCTTGTGCGCAAACCGGACGGAACATATTTGGACATTGTCCAGTTCCGCAGTCACGAAGACTATTTGGATGTCGTCAAAAAGGAGATGGAATCGCCGGCCTGTGCAACATTCTTTTCTGTGATGGACCTTAGCGAATTCGACCCTGAAGCAGAGATGGAGGTGAATATCACACTCGAAACCCACTAGATGGCCTTACAAATCAACTGTCTTAGTATTCAGGAAGGGCGGTTTGGATCGCAGGTGGCGCGAAACTGCGCGATCACTGCTCATGGCACGACATCGTTTTAGGTTTTGACCATCGGGAGTTAAATAATGTTTTCAGGATGTTGCTTATGTGGAAAATCAAAGTATGCGGCCGCAAGCGAGCCACGGTTTTCTATTCAGTGCTACTGCCGAGACTGCCAGCATGTTTCTGGAGGCGGAAATCTACCTCAGCTTGCTATGCCAAAGGACACATTCAGTTACAGTGGCGAAATAAAAACATACCAGGGAAAGTCGGCATCGGGCAACGATCTGGAGTTCTCGTTTTGCTCGGATTGTGGATCGCCCATGTTCAAGACGACATCAATGGCCCCAGAATTAGTCTTTGTTTATGCGGGGTCACTCGATGATCCGACGCAGTTTGCCGATCCACAGAAGGTCTATGAAGACGCGCGGCAGCCTTGGGACAAGAGTTAGTGTGGTCGAATACTGAAGCCAAGTCTCTGCCCCTCAAAGTTCGCGCGCTGGTTTAATCTCGGGTTGCCTGGCAGTTGATAGAAGCGGCGGCGGTAATCAGAACGGCGCTCCCTCCGGCTTGTCGACCATCTGGCACTACCACTACTTCGTTCAATTCGTTTTTGACTCCGGCCCCGCTGGCCACCGCACGACAACTTTAAGCGGTCGTTGGCACTGAATTGTTGAACGGCAACAAAGTCCGCATTGTGTGAATCCAAACAGCACCGTGTGAAGGTCAGCAAAGGGGCTGTCTGCCCCCTGCCCTTCGGGCATTCACCCGAGGATGTATTTGGGCAAGATGAACGTCAGCCCAACCGCATCGCAGCGACCAGCTCGTCTATGTGCATGGCCTTCATGCCCGCCGCGCGCGGCCCTTCGATGTCGGCGCGAGGCGTATCCCCGACGAACAGCGCTCGGCCTGCGTCGATCTGCAACCCGTCCAGCACCGCTTCATAGATCACGGGCTCCGGTTTGATCGCCCCGACCTCGCAGGACAGCACCTCCACATCCGGCCGTTCAGGCAGAGCGCTTCGCAGCGCCGTCACATAGTCGCTGGCGAGATTGGAACACAGCGCCAGGCGCAGCCTCTCACTGCGCAGCCGCGCCCATATTTCCGCCATGCCGGGGCGCAGCGCGATGGAGCCGGTCTCGATCATCACCCGCTCCATGACTTCCAGAAGCGTCATTGGCGCGACTTCGGCCCCAAGCGCTTCGGGCCAGTCCGTGAACGGCCGATCCTCGCGCATGAGCCGGTGCTTCAGCCCGCGCCGCTTCTCCGACGACAGAGCCTTGAACAGCGGCCGAAACGCCTGCCGCTTCTCGGTGATCTCGACCAGCGTGCCGAAGGCGTCGAAACATACCGCCTCGATCCCGTCGAAGATCGGCGGCAGATCAGTGAGAGAGGCCGGGGTCACGGTCGATCTCCCTGTCGATTTCGCGCTCATTCTCGACCTCGCGGTCCTTTTCCTGGTCGCGGTCCTCCTCGATCTCCAGCTTTTCACGGGGCTTGTTCAGCACGTCCTTCAGGCGCTCGTTCACGGACGGCTTGCGCTCCTCGCGCCCGGTCTCCTCGCCAAGCTCGGGATCGCTGTGCCCGTCCAGCCTGTGAACCGCCGCCTGGCCGTCGCGGCCCGCGTCCTTCTCCATGATCTCTTTCAGGCGCTCCCGCGCGTAATTGCGCCCGCGTGCCGGTTCTTCGTCACTCTGCCCACCCCGGTCCTTGTCCGTGATACGCGCCAGCCGCTCCCGCATATCCTCCGGCCCGACCCCTGCGCCACGCTCCTTCGCGGCCGCAGCTCTGAGCGCGGCCAGACCGGCGGACACACGCCCCTGCCCCGCGTCACGCTCGGCCCCATAGGTCTCCCGCGCGATGTCCAGGCGCTCCCGCAGCTCCCGGAAAGCGGCGCGGGCCTGGCGGGCGGCATGAACCACGGCCCCACGTTCGGTGACCGGGACATATTCCCGACCCTGCCGCTCGGCCATCGCCTTCGCGCGACGCTCCATGGAGTTCGCCGCCGGTCCCAGCTTCAGCTCGGGGTCACGGTCCAGCTCCTCGGCAGAAAGTTGATCGCCACGCTCCAGCGCCGCCTCCCGCTGCGCTTCGAGCGACCGGTGATCGACGCGCTCCACCTCCCCTGCCCGCTCCAGCGCACGGTTCTGCAACTCTGCCCAGACGCCGCGCATCTGCTCGATCTCGACGCCCCCAGTCTTCGCGGAATCGAGCACGCGGGTCTTGGCCGTGAAGCCCTCGGCTTCCAGCTTCCGGGTGGAGGTCAGCACATGGGCGTGATGGTTCCGCTGATCGCCCTCGCGGTGCGGTGAATGGATCGCCACATCAACCGCGACACCGTAGCGGCTGACCAGCTCTTGGGCGAAGTCGCGGGTGATCCGGGACCGGTCCTCGGCGCTGATCTCGGACGGCAGGGCCAGCTCCCATTCGCGGGCGGTGACGGAGTTGCGGCGGGTCTCGCTGGCCTCGACCTCGTTCCAGAGTTTCGAGCGGTCCAGCGCCCAATCCGGCGCGTCCTTCGGCGTCAGAATGAAGGTCTCCTCGATGCCCTGCTTGCGGGTGTAATCGTGAACGCGACCTTCGCGCTGGCACTCGATGCGTTCCCCCACGCGGTAGGCCGCCGCCGCTGTGGCGGAGCGCCCGGCGCTGCGTTTGATCGTCTTCACGGAGAGGTGGTAGCTGGCCATCGCCCTACCCCGCTCCGTGATGCAAACGATCATCACGCGCGCCGTTGCTGACCCCGGCCAATGGTCCCGCATTGGCCGTCCGGTCAGCCGTCTTTTTCCCGGAGGCCCGCGCCCCAGATCGCAGTGCGCGTTCGCACCGCTGGGGCCGGAGGGGAAAAGACAGTCCGAACGATGCCGCCCAAGAGGCGGTTGAGGCACGGACTTGCCGATGCGTTCCACCAATCTCCCCAGCCTTGTGGTGGGCGGGAGATTGGTGGAACGCATCGGCGGTTTGCCACCGGCAACCCCGGCAAGGATCGGGACTGACAGGTCCGACGATCCGCGCAGCCCGCAAGCGCGACACACCAAGCAATCCAGCCCCGGCCACGGGGCACGGGATGCCGTCAGGGTGTCGGGCAGCGGGACGCCATCCAACCGCGCAGGTTGGGCGTAGAGGGTTTGGGAGAGGCGATGCCGTCTCCCATTTCGATGCGTATCGCATCGAACGGGTCTGCCATCGGCTGGGGCTTTGTCCCAAAGAGATCGCACGCAAAGCTCGAAACCGCAGGTGGAGAGTTTGCATAAGTGCGCCCTTGTCCTTTACAGGCCTACGGGTAAGCGCCTAGGCTCGATCTGGCAAGAGATACCTCACCATCCGCATTCTTTGAAGAGGATTCCCGAATTGGCCGAAACCGAGCTGGACCGTGCCGAGAAGCGATATGCCCAGGCCAAGGCCCGGCTTCAGGCCCTGCGCAACCGGGAAGCCACGCGACAGCGCAAGCTCGACACCAGGCGCAAGGTCATCCTCGGGGGTGCTTTGCTCGACCTCGCGGAACGGGACAGCGGGGCGGCCG
>NZ_JALNMJ010000042.1:11581-20813 GCF_023156505.1 Roseibium sediminicola
ACGGCCACCGTTTGGCGGCTACGCAAGGTGGTTAGAGGGCGGGTGGTGTTCCGACCCCTCTAACCACCTTGCGTAGCCGTTCAGGCACGGAGTTGGCGGAGAACCCGCCGTAGCAAGCCTGACAGAAAAGGGGAGGCCGGGGTCGCCACGCTTGCGCGTGACGCTAGACCCCGCGCCCGGAGGCCCTTTTTCTGCCGACTGGCCTGCCGGTTACGCCCTGGTAACCGGCCCCAGTCGTTGCCGCGCGCACTACTAGCAAACGTAGTGCCTCGCCCCATCCCGCTACCGGTCGATGGTGGAGAGGCACTTCTGCTAGTTTGCGTCGCGGCCCGCGAGGCGGTGTCGCCGCCGCCGGATGGCGCACCCCCTTGCGTAGCTCACGGTCGCGCTTCCAGCGCAAGTGCTAATGTGGGCGTTCGTCCCGTAGCTCCTCTGGAAGTAAGACTGCGGCTTCCTGCGCGGCCTAACCCGCGACCTGGCGAGCTTTGAGACCTTGCTCCAGCTCCGGTCGCTCTGGGCGGCGTTGAGGCAGTGGCGGGCGCTTACGTCCGAACGATGCCGCCCAAGAGGCGGTTGAGGCACGGACTTGCCGATGCGTTCCACCAATCTCCCCAGCCTTGTGGTGGGCGGGAGATTGGTGGAACGCATCGGCGGTTTGCCACCGGCAAACCCGGCAAGGATCGGGACTGACAGGTCCGACGATCCGCGCAGCCCGCAAGCGCGACACACCAAGCAATCCAGCCCCGGCCACGGGGCACGGGATGCCGTCAGGGTGTCGGGCAGCGGGACGCCATCCAACCGCGCAGGTTGGTCGTAGAGGGTTTGGGAGAGGCGATGCCGTCTCCCATTTCGATGCGTATCGCATCGAACGGGTCTGCCATCGGCTGGGGCTTTGTCCCAAAGAGATCGCACGCAAAGCTCGAAACCGCAGGTGGAGAGTTTGCATAAGTGCGCCCTTGTCCTTTACAGGCCTACGGGTAAGCGCCTAGGCTCGATCTGGCAAGAGATACCTCACCATCCGCATTCTTTGAAGAGGATTCCCGAATTGGCCGAAACCGAGCTGGACCGTGCCGAGAAGCGATATGCCCAGGCCAAGGCCCGGCTTCAGGCCCTGCGCAACCGGGAAGCCACGCGACAGCGCAAGCTCGACACCAGGCGCAAGGTCATCCTCGGGGGTGCTTTGCTCGACCTCGCGGAACGGGACAGCGGGGCGGCCGCGATGGTGGACCGGCTGATCCGCAACCTCTCCCGTGACCAGGACCGGAAAGCCTTCGCGGAGTGGGACGGCGCGACCCCCGGCGGTGATGGCGTGTCCACTTCTGGTGAAGGTAGCTCCCATTCCCTGCCCCCTGATCCTGACGGGTCCCGGTGATGCGCTCGGTCATGCTCTTCATGGGTGGCTTGGCGCGGTTCTTCTACCGGGTGATCGCCACCCCCATCATGTTCGGGTGGATGATCGGAGCGATGGCCTTCGGCGCGATGCTGGGGACACTGTTTGCTGTTCCGTTCATCTTCGCCTTCTTTGATCAGGAGCCGGGAGAAAGCGCCTGGCAGTGGATCGTCTTCGGGCCTCTGATCTTCATCGGCGCGGTCTTCGGGTTCCAGTATTGGCGGATGCGCTCGGGGGCCGATGTCTTCTTCGGGCTGACAGGCGACAGTCACGGGTCGGCCCGCTTCGCCAGCCGCAAGGAGCTGAAGAAACACCAGGGTGGCGATGGCCTCCTGATCGGCCGCAATCCCGGCACCGGGCGGCTGCTGCGCTATGACGGTCCCGCGCATCTGATCACCCTCGCGCCCACGCGCGCCGGGAAAGGCGTCGGCACCGTCATCCCGAACCTGCTGGCCGTGGAGCGCTCCGTCATCGTGATCGACCCCAAGGGCGAGAACGCGCGGATCGCGGGCAAGGCCCGGCGGCGCTTCGGGACGGTCCATGTCCTTGATCCGTTCGAGGTCTCGGGAATGCCCTCCGCCGCCTACAACCCGCTCGACCGTCTCACGTCCGACAGTCTCGATCTGGGCGAGGATGCCGCCTCTCTGACAGAGGCGCTGGTGATGGACCCTCCGGGACAGGTGACGGAAGCCCACTGGAACGAGGAGGCCAAGGCCATCCTTGGCGGGCTGATCATGTTCTGCGTCTGCCACGAGGACCGCGACCGCCGGTCCCTTGCCACCGTCCGGGAATACCTCACCCTGCCCCCGGATCGGCTGAAGGCGCTGCTGGAGCTGATGCAGGACAGCGACGCGGCGGGCGGGTTGATCGCCCGCGCCGCCAACCGCTTCCTCGGCAAGGCAGACCGGGAAGCCGCCTCGGTCCTCTCGAACGCGCAGCGTCATACGCATTTCCTCGACAGCCCCCGGATCGCCCGGTGCCTGGCGCAGTCGGACTTCGCCTTCTCCGATCTGCGCCACCGGATCACGTCCGTGTTCCTGGTCCTGCCGCCCAACCGGATGGATGCCTACAGTCGCTGGCTGCGCCTTCTGGTCTCTCAGGCCCTCCAGGACATCGCACGAGACGCAGAAGCGGCCACAGGAGCACCAACGGCCCTGTCTGGGCCTGGAGAGGCCCCTGACGCCTCCCCTGCCACGTCCGGGGCTTCTACGGCTCCTCTGAGCGCCACAGGGCGGCTGAGAACGCCGACGCTGTTCCTGTTGGACGAGTTTGCCGCTCTCGGCCGTCTGGAGGCCGTGGAACGCGCCATGGGGCTGATGGCGGGCTACGGATTGCAGCTCTGGCCGATCCTCCAGGATATGAGCCAGCTCCGCGATCTCTACGGCGACCGCGCGAACACCTTCATCGCCAATGCCGGGGTGCAACAGGTCTTCGGCGTGAACGACTTCGAGACGGCGAAATGGCTGAGCCAGATGATCGGCCAGGAAACCTCGCGGTTCCAGACCGACAGCTTCAAGCCCGGCGACGGCCCCAGCTTCTCCAACCACCTCACCGGCCGCGATCTGCTCACCCCCGATGAAATCATGCAGATGCCGCCGAACGTCCAGCTCCTGCGCGTCCAAGGCCAGCCCTCGGCGCTCGCGCAAAAGCTGCGCTACTACGCCGATCCCGAGTTCCGGGGGCTTTTCGTCCCGCAGGACGCCGCCTGAGCCCCAGAAAGGAGCCGCCATGTCGCAAGAACCAAACCAGCCCGAGTTCCCTGCCCTCTCCGACGATGAAATCCACAAGAGCCTCGATGACATCGCCACGCTGCTCGCGGGCCAGTCGAACCGGATGGATGAACAGACGAAGGTGCTGAACCGGCTCCGGGAAGTGGCGACAGAAGCGCGGCAGGCGGCGTTCGCCGCGCGGGACCAGACGGACCCCGAGCAATACGCGGACTTCGCCGTCACGCTGTTGGAAGATCGCACCGGCAAGATCATCGACCGGATGAACGATGTGGCCAGCGGCCTGATCCGGGCCTCGAACCACACCGCGACAGTGCTCAAGGAAGCGGAACAGGACCGATCCGCCGCGCAGCGCCAGCTCTGGGACCGGGAACAGAAGCTTGACCGGTTCAAACGCCGCCTGCCTTTGATGGGTCTGGGCGCGCTCGTTCTGGCTCTGGCGATGACGGTCACGATGCCCCGCTTCCTCGCCAGCTACGAGTTCACATGCGAGTTGATGGTGGGGTTTGCCTGGACCACGACAAGCACGGATACCAATGTCTGTGTGCGGTATGTTGAATGACGCGCAACGGTCGACCGCCTTCTTCTTTTCTCAGCATCTTGGCCGCCGAAGGCGGCAAGGAGGCTCTGCCTCCTCTGCCCCGAAGGGGCATTCACCACCGGGATATTTATGGAACAAAGATATCATGGTAGTATGTTCCTGCGGCACAGGCGGGGACGCCGATGGCCGTGAACGGAGATGTCTCCGAGCGCCCTTCCGTTGCAAAGTGGAGGGGCGTTTTGTAGTGGGGCGTCGAAGGTCAAGCGCCTAGCGGGTCAGCTCAGGCTGCGAGGCCGGGTGTTATATATGTGTTAGAGTCTGTGTTACGCGAATCATGCCCTTGGTTAAGAGACTGAATTAAATACTGAAAAAAGTACATTTTTCGACTTCTGGTGGGTGATATTACGATAAGCGGTGTGTGATCTTACGAAAGATGGTGTGTGATCTTACGAAAGCTGTTCGGTGGGTGATACTACGAAGCCCTTGCGTTGGTGGGTGATATTACGAATAGTGCAGCTATGGTGGGTGAAATTACGAAGCCGGATCGAACGCCTCTCCTCCCCTTGCGGCACGCTCAGGGAGATTTCTTCGTTTGCGACATTTTCGATGCCGCGCCGAAGGGTGACATGGCGTCGATGGCGCATCCGATTTTCACCCTCTCCACTAAGCCGGACACGAAGAAGCGGCGCTATGTAGCAACGGACGGAAAGAGTTACGTTGAGATTCGGCCCAACATGATCGGGCTTGCGACTGTGCATGATCGTGATGTGCTGATCTACTGTATCTCTCAAGTCATGGCGGCGCTGAACGATGGGAAGCAAGTCCACAGAACCTTGCGCTTCAAGGCCTATGATCTGCTGGTTGCCACAAACCGGCCGACTGCCGGGACAGGATACATGGGGCTCAAGGCCGCTCTGGAGCGCCTCCAAGGCACCCAGATCGAAACCAACATCACAACCGGCGGCGTTGAACAGATCGACGGTTTCAGCTTGATCGACCGTTACCGGATCGTTCGGGAGACTCGCGACGGCCGAATGCTTGATCTTGAAGTCACGCTCTCCGATTGGGTGTTCAATGCCATCGCCGGTGACGATGTTCTCACGCTGAACCGCCGCTACTTCCAGCTCCGGAAGCCGCTGGAACGCCGTCTGTATGAGCTGGCTCGCAAACAATGCGGGACACAACCAGAATGGAAGTGTGGCCTGGACAAGCTGAAAGATAGAACCGGCTCCACGTCTTCCGATAAGGAGTTTCGGCGGCTCGTCCGGGCGATCTGCAAGGCGGACGAAGAACACAACCACATGCCGGATTATGCCTTCCGGCTCGATGCTGATATCCTCACGGTAAAGCCGAAGCTTGAATTTCTTGAAAGCTACGCACCCAGGCCAGAACAAGATAAGCTGACTGGCGGCTACGTCCTGCCACTCTCGCCAGATACGCTCGAACGGGCACGAGAGTTGGCCCCCACATGGGATATCAAGGTGCTGGTCGGGGAATGGCGGACCTACGCTGCCAGACAGAAAGAACCGCCAAAGAACCCTGACGCTGCCTTCCTTGGCTTCTGCAAAAGCTGGTTCAAAAAGCGCGGCCGAAACGGTTGGTAGTGTATTTACTCAAACACTCACTTGCTCAAATACTCAGACCATAGATCGCGTGTGATATCAGAGATTGAGCGCCCCTCCTCAACCGCGCGCATCTTGATCTTGCGATACAAGGTTTCCTCGATTTCGGCATTCAGGCGCTTCTTCTTTTCGCTGGTCTCCGTGACCTCATGCAGGATGCGCTTGCGGGCTTCATCGCCACGGCTTGGACGTTTTGCAGAAAGGGCCATCATGCGACCTCCCGTGTAGAGGATGTGAGCATCGCAAGTATCTCGTCGGTCAGCGCGGTGGTCTCCGCCCTCGCCTTGGCGTTATCGGCGTCGAAGACAGTCAGACCTTCCGCTGCCGTCTGCGGATAGACCTGGCGCTGCGTGATCGTCGTGTCACAGACCGGAAGTGCGTAGTCATCCAGCGCGGTTTTCACATCGCTGCCAAGCCGGGTGCCTTCAACAATCCTGGAAACAACGAACCCCGCTCTCGGCGATCCGTCCGTGACCTCCTGGCGGGCCTTGATGAAATCCACCAGGTCAGATGCCGCCCAGATGTCATAGGGCGATGGCTGAACCGGGATCAGAACGAAGTCGCTGACCTTGATGCAGGCCGCGATCATGTCTTCTAGTTTTGCTGCACCGTCGATCACCACATAGTCGTAGTTCGCAGCCATGCTGGTGAGCGTCTTGACGTTGTTGGGACGGTCGAGCGCCACCAGCTCGATAGGATTGTCCTCGCTGGCAGCGTGCCAGTCGCGGGCACTGCCTTGTGGGTCGCTGTCCACGATCAGGACGGTGTGGCCGCGCTCGTGAAGCGATCTGGCGAGGTTGGTGCTGATGGTGGTCTTGCCACTGCCACCCTTGGGATTCAGGACGGAAAGGATACTCATGCTCTGCCTCATTTGTGTGTTTACTCAAAAGTGTAGATGGGCTTTTGAGTGATTTCAATTGTTATGGACTGCCGCTAGGATTATCGGCAAAACCGCAACTGTTACTCAAATGAGTGATTGAGTGGCCAGACGGCAAAGCTGAGGGCAGGGTATGGTGTTAAGACCTCAGACTAGCAGTGCGCTGGATCACCACCTACGCGTTTCGCCAAGCGTTCCAATCTACGTCAGCTGCCTCGGCTAGGCTGATCTCGTCAAGATCGCAGTTCTGGGGAAAAACTACCAAGTTGGTGCTTTCGTGCCGTGCGTTCGGAACAAGCATAGCCTCGAACCCCAAGAAGTTCACCGCTTCCCCGATCTTCTGAGTCTGGTCATAGAGGATTTCTGTATAGCGGTTGAGGTCAACACCAAGCCGAGACAAAAGTTGGCGATCAGTGAGATCGAGCGTCCGGTCAAATGTCGCCTCCAGTCTGTGAACCGTGGAAGTCAAACGGCTCGGAAAGACTGACTGCTGCCGATTGATGTGGAAGTAAATCTCGGACAGCGCTCCGTCTTTCTCCAAAGCGCAGTAGAGCACTTCGCTCTCTCGCACATTCCAGCGGCCGGCACCCTTCGATCCGTCAAGCGGCGATCTTACACCGTTGACGACGCGCCAGAGGTCTCCCGCAAAGGGAACCTCTGGCAGTTCACTCAAAGCGTCGAGCAGAGCGACGTCATGGCTCGACCGTCTGGCAGACATTTAGAGGAAGACCCCACTTTCAAGGCGGTCGATGATTTCAAGAACCTCGGCCGTTCGGTCTTCATTGATTAGGTCGTAAGGTTTTTCTCCGTCCAGCTGAGGATGCCCGGTTTGCAGCCATAGGCGCGCTTCGTCTGGTTCATAGAAATCAGAAAGACGTTCAGCGACCCATCGAAGTTCAGCGATTACCTGCTGCTTCTCGATGGTGGGGGAGCCTTGGCCCTTGCTCCAACGATGCACGGTGGGCGGCGATACACCGACGATGTTTGCCAGATCGACGTTCTTCAAGCCGCCGAGCTGACGTAGCTCGCCGACCATTCGTGAGACAGCTGTTGTCCTCTGGGCAACGGCACTCATGGTCTGTTCCTGGAGGCAATACCCGGAGCAGCTACAGAAGATGGAACGGTTGCTTCGGGCGCGAAGGGGATTTGTCCTATGTTTTGAAAGGTTCTTTCGAGTGCAGTTTTCATTCTTGTGAGCCTAAGTGTCGCTTTTTCAGCTTTCTTGGTGAAGTCTTCAGGTGCTTTCTTGAGCCGGGCAGAGCGTTCAGCTTTCAGCCGCATGGCATCAAGGTGATTGTCTAGATAGTAGTCGGGACGGCGCGCTTCGGGCACTTGCCCAAGGTCAGCCAAGGTCCTTTGCTGTTCACGCAGATAGTGCGCTTCTGGTTCTCGCAACATGGCGTCGATGCTGCTGCAACAACCGGTGTCACGGCATCCATAAACAGAGCGGGCAGTTGCCGAAGCGTCAAAGAGCGCCTTCATTTCTTTGACTGTCACGCGGCGATCCAGACCAGAGACAAACACAGCGCGGTCATTGCCACCACCACCACCGCCGCGTGGCTTGAGCCAGCCTCCTGTTTGGAAGCCGTCCTTGCCCTTCATGCCGTTCGTGTAGCCGCTGGTCACGCCTACGGAGGATAGCGCCAAGGCTGTCTGGCCCCCGAGGCGATCCATGATGATGGGGATACCCAACTCATGGAATTGCAGCACTGCCCGCGCCATTTTGTCGATACCGGCACCGGTAGCATCTGCGCCAAACCCCGCAACTCGCAGCCAAACTGCTGCAATCGGCAACCCCCGAAGCGCCCCTACGATCCTCTTAACCAGCTCCGCATCCTTGATCTGAGCGTTGTCCAGGATCAGCGCATAGTTGATTCCGATGTGCTGTCCGCCTTCACGGTCCAGGGCGTCCCGAAGCGCTTCACAGCTGCGGCAATCGACGTCAAACCAGTAGAACTGATTTCCGCCTAGATAGTGAGCAGGGCTCAGAACGGTGTGGAAACCCTTAGCAACCGTGAACCGCGCGATTGGCTCTAGAACACTGCGGTTCGTACCGGCCTGAAAATCCTCTGCCTCAAGCGGGTTGTCCTTGCGCGCCCAGGGCGCATTGGCGACGGTCCCGGAGAAACGGCCGACTACACTCTGCTCGGCGATGTTCGTATCTAGAATAAGTTGGCGTCTCTCGCCGCGAAGGTCTTGGATGAGGTCAGCTTGCGCCTCGACGTGGCAGGCGTCGAAGACGAAACCTTGCTCGGCAAACCGGCCCTCGGCGCGCATGCGGTCGCCTAGAACATGTTCTCTGTAGCCAATGCGCAGATAGTGAGCGATCTGCGGCGGCGGTCGATGCAGGTGGACGACATTGGACATGGCAGACTCCTTCGCAGGTCAGCTTACAAAAAAGTTTCACGGATGTCTACCAATGAAATTTTATGCCATACTTGCCGCTACGGCTCGCTGTCCATTCTTAAGAAGCAGAACCACAATGCCTACTCAATTGAGTGATTGAGTAGGCAGGAATTAGATTAAAGGGTAGGGCAGGGAAGGCCGCTCTGCGGGACGAAGCGCTATTTCGCAGCGCCTGCGCCAATGACGGCTTTTGAAGTCTCTTGGCCTGTCGGCGACCTAATCAGCGCTGCCGATGTATCCTGTCAGTACGCCACAAGCGTGAGAGAGGTGTCGTTCGATCACAGTCGTCGCGTCATCTATCGAGCCGTTCTCGCAAGAGTGCAGCAGCTCCCAGTGATGCAGTGTGGACTCTTCGTCATACTTCTTGGCCTTGTCTGGCTGTTCTCGGATAAACTGCATCCATGAGGGCGTAATGCTGCCGAAGCAACGGCTGATAAGCTCGGCCGTCAACGAGGCGTGGTCGAGCGCATAAAATACCGCATGAAATTCCTTGTTCGATGATCCGATGAATGCATAGCGCTCATCTTCTGCCGCATTTTCAAGCAGCGCGCGCGCGCGGTGCAGATCGGCATCTCGGAGATGTGCAAAGTTGCGCCGCAACGCATGTGTTTCGAGCACAGTGCGCAGCTCATAGACTTCGATCACGTCTTCCCTGGTGACCCTTCGGAC
>NZ_JALNMJ010000043.1 GCF_023156505.1 Roseibium sediminicola
AACCGACCGCCGCAAAACGCGGCGGCGGCACCGCTCGGCCTGAAACCGGTAACCCGACACAATCAGAAAACTGCCCGACGGAAACCCATCAAGCGACAACACTGTGAGAAATGCGGGCTAGCGTCGATAGAACAGCAATTGAAAAGTCAGTTCGTCTGCAGACTCGATTAGCACAATGGGAATCTATGCAAGAACGAGCTGATGGGCTTGTTGATGAGTTTTTAGAAATAGCTAAAAATTGGGCCAAGCTATCATCGCATCTGAAAAGACTTCGCACAGGCGAAGATTTTTCACTTGAAGACAAAAATAAAATTTCAAGTCTACAAGGGCTTGTACAACGTCATTTGAAAACTTTTGATTTTCACTCCTTCCCACCGACCGAAATTACCTTGGCGCGCGATAACTTTCGCCCGCAGGTCCTTGTGCAGGACAAAGATACCGGTGGAGAGATTGAAAAGGATATTGGCTTTGAAGCATCTGCCAGTGACGGAATTCGCTTGAAATGGTCGTACTACCTATCATTGCTTGAATTAGATGACTCATATGAAACAAATCACAGCGGCTTAGTTGTGTTCGATGAACCCGGGCAACAAGCGACCGATCCCGTGAATTTAGCGGGATTGTTTCAAGTTTC
The DNA here is from genome assembly GCF_023156505.1 of Roseibium sediminicola. GTDB lineage: Bacteria > Pseudomonadota > Alphaproteobacteria > Rhizobiales > Stappiaceae > Roseibium > Roseibium sediminicola. Next base: position 635 of record NZ_JALNMJ010000043.1, read on the forward strand.
CGCAAAACAAAAGACGCCAAACCACCAGGTTATAATTGCCACTTCGGAAAAATCCGATGCCATCAGAGAAGGTTTAAAGGATTTACGATATAATCTGATTTCGTTTCAAGGTTATATACTTAAACCCATCGTCGAACCACATGATGCTGGTTGATTGCATCCAATCGAACATAGTATTTAGTCTATTCCCCCCCACTCACCACCAACTGCATCCGGTCCGCCGCCACGCGCCCGCGCGTATACTGCAGCGGCCTGCCGTCCGTATCCAGGTTGACGCTCTCCACCACCATCACCGGCTGGCCCAGGGAAATCCCGAGCTGCTGGGCGTCCCTGGCCTCGACCAGTTCCGCGGTGATGCGGGTTTCCTTGCGGTTGTAGTCTTCGATGCCGGCGCGGTTCAGCGCCGTGGTGATCGAGCCGGTTTCGGCGTAGTCGGCGACGAAATTGGGGACGCGCGCCTGTTCGAACCAGAGCGTGGCGACGATCATCGGGATGCCGTCGGCGACCCTTAAAGACTCCACCCGGATCAGCAGCGTGCCGAGCGGCACGGACAATTGGTTGGCGAGGAAGGCATCGGCTTCTTCCACCGCCGAGCCGATCAGGCGGCCATCCGGGGCGCGGTCCTGGCCGGAGACAATCTCGGAGAAGCGCGTGCGCGGCCCGATCGGGTAGCTCAAGGGGGCGGAAGCGACGAAGGTGCCGCGGCCCTGGTCGGCGCGCAGAATGCCTTCCGAGGTGAGGGCTGCAATCGCCCGGCGCACCGTGTGGCGGTTGACGCCGAAGCGGGCGGCGAGTTCCGATTCCGGCGGCAGGCGGCTGCCTTTTTCGAAAGCGCCGCTGACGATTTCCGCCTTCAGCGCTTCCATGATCTGCCGCCAGACGGCAATGCCCGCGTTGCGGTCCAATGTGGTGTGCGTCGTCATGCGCTCGTCATCAAATTTCGGTACCAAAGAGTCAACCTGATTATTTGTCTAGACAAATAGACAAATCAAGTTTAGACCAACGCTGCATTCCAAGGGTTCCCTCCCCAAAGAGACAGCCCGCAATGACCGCCCAACCCAAAAGGCGCGATCCATGACAGACATTTCTTCCCAAGACCCCGCAACCGACCTTGCCGCCGGCGCGACCGGTGCCCGCAAGGCTCTGATGGCAACGCTGGCAGCCGCAACGCCCGAGGCCGTCGCCGAAAAATTCGAAACGCTGACCCCGCCCGCTTTTGATCTGGTGCGCCAGCCCGAAACCGGCCTGGTGATGGTGCGCGGCCGCATGGGCGGGACCGGCAGCCCGTTCAATCTCGGCGAAGTCACGGTCACCCGCTGCGTCGTCCGCCTTTCCACCGGCGAGACCGGCAGCTCCTACAGCCTCGGCCGCAACAAGCAGAAAGCGCTGCAATCGGCGGTGATCGACGCGCTGTGGCAGCGCGAAGACATGACCGCCCGGATCGAGGCCGAGATCATCGCGCCGCTGGCGAAAGGTCAAGCCGCCGAGAAAGACACCGTTCGCGAGGAAACCGAGGCCACCAAGGTCAACTTCTTCACCATGGTGCGGGGAGACAATTGATGACGCCTACAAACACCTCTTTGGCAGAGACCACCCAAACCGGCGCCGCGCCGCTCGCCGCCGGCTTTGCCGATCCGGTCCATGACGCGCAAGGCTGTTTCCGCGCTGTCATGAACGCCATGGCCCGCCCGGCGACGCGCCAGCTCATCCCGGCCGGCGGGTTGAAACCGCCGGCGCCGCTGACGCCGGTCGCCGCCGCCATCGCGCTGACGCTCATCGACTACGACACCCCCGTCTGGCTCGACAAGCCGCTCATGAGTTCCGAAGCGGTGAAACAATTCCTGCGCTTTCACACCGGCGCGCCGATTGTCAGCGAGCCGGTCGAGGCGGCCTTTGCGCTGGTCAGCGCCCCGGAAAGCATGATCCCGCTGGCAAGCTTCAACCAGGGCTCATTGGAATATCCGGACCGCTCGACAACGGTGATCCTTCTTGGCCAGACCTTCAGCGCCGGCCCGGCCGTGATGCTGGAAGGTCCGGGCATCAAGGACACGGCGCTTTTGACCACCGGCCCGGTGCCGCCGGTCTTCTGGGACCAGGTGATTGCCAACAACCGCCAGTTTCCGCGCGGCATCGACCTGATTTTTGCCGGGGCAAGCGAAGCCGCCGCCCTGCCCCGTTCCACCCGCATCACGCCGCAGGAGGCCTGAGCCCATGTATGTTGCCGTCAAGGGTGGCGAAAAGGCCATCCGCAACGCCCACAAGCTGACCGCCAAGCGGCGCCGGGGCGACACCTCCGTTCCCGCGCTGACCCTCGACCAGATCGCCGAACAGCTCAGCCATTCCGTCGCCCGGGTGATGGGCGAGGGCTCGCTTTATGACGAGGGCCTGGCGGCGCTCGCCATCAAGCAGGCGCGCGGCGACCTGATCGAGGCCGCCTTCCTGATGCGCGCCTACCGCACCACCCTGCCGCGCTTCGGCTACAGCTTGGCCGTAGACACCGGCGCCATGCTGGTCGAGCGGCGCGTGTCGGCCACCTACAAGGATCTGCCCGGCGGGCAAGTGCTCGGCCCGACCTTCGATTACAGCCACCGCCTGCTCGATTTTGCGCTCGCCGCCGAGGACGACGGCACCGAGCCGGAGGTGGAGACCGCCGAACCGCGCGAAACCGCCATGCCGCGCGTCACCGATCTTCTGGGCGACGAAGGCCTGATGGAGCCGGACCCGGTGACGGACGAGGACACGCCCGTCGGCGACCTGACCCGTGAGCCGCTGTCCTTCCCGGCCGACCGGGACCTGCGCCTTCAGAACCTTGCCCGCGGCGACGAGGGCTTCCTGCTGGCGCTCGCCTATTCCACCCAGCGCGGTTATGGCCGCACGCACCCCTTCGCCGGCGAGATCCGCTATGGCGAGGTCGAGGTGGAGTTCTTCGCCGAGGAACTCGGTTTTGCCGTCACGCTCGGCACCATCAAGGTGACCGAGTGCCAGATGGTCAACCAGTTCAAGGGCTCGGCCAAGGCGGCGCCGACCTTCACCCGCGGCTACGGCCTGGTCTTCGGCCAGGTCGAACGCAAGGCCATGTCCATGGCGATGGTCGACCGGTCGCTGCGCTGGCAGGAACTTGGCGAAGAGCAGACCGCGCCTGCCCAGGACGTCGAATTCGTGCTCTCCCATTCCGACAACATCCAGGCGACCGGCTTCGTCGAACATCTGAAGCTGCCGCATTACGTCGACTTCCAGGCCGAGCTCGGCCTGGTGCGCCAGATGCGGGCCGAGTGGTTCGAAAAACGCCGCCAGGAAGAAGAAGAGACAGAAGCGGGCAGTGCTGCCCAGGAGGCCGCAGAATGAACGACACGGCTCAAATCTATGATCAGGGCGAATACAATTTTGCCTATCTGGACGAACAGACCAAGCGCATGATCCGCCGGGCGATCCTGAAGGGCATCGCCATTCCGGGTTACCAGGTGCCGTTCGCCTCCCGCGAGATGCCGATGCCTTATGGCTGGGGCACGGGCGGGGTGCAGGTCACCGCCGCGATCCTGGGGCAGGACGACTGCCTGAAGATGATCGACCAGGGCTCGGACGACACCACCAACGCGGTCTCCCTGCGCGGTTTCTTCGAAAAGACCGCCGGCATCCGCACCACCTACGAGACCTCCGAGGCGACCGTCATCCAGACCCGCCACCGGATCCCGGAAAAGCCGCTCACCGAGGACCAGGTGCTGGTGTTCCAGGTGCCGATCCCCGAGCCTCTGCGGTTTCTGGAGCCACGTGAGACGGAAACCCGCAAGATGCATGCGCTGGAAGACTATGGCCTCATGCATGTGAAGCTCTACGAGGACATCGCCAAGAACGGCCACATCGCGACCACCTATGCCTATCCGGTGAAGGTCAATGACCGCTACGTGATGGATCCCTCGCCGACGCCGAAATTCGACAATCCGAAGATCGACCGGATGGCCGCCCTGCAGCTTTACGGCGCCGGCCGCGAGAAGCGCATCTACGCCATTCCGCCCTATACCAAGGTGAAGAGCCTCGACTTCGAGGACTATCCCTTCGAGGTGCAGACATTCGACAAGCCCTGCGGCCTCTGCGGCGCGGAGAATGTCTATCTCGACGAGGTCATTCTCGATGACAAGGGCGGGCGCATGTTCGTCTGCTCCGACAGCGACCATTGCGAGGAACGGCGCGCGGACGGCCATCTCGGCCCGATGGCGGCCAGCCCGGAAGCCGGCCAGTTTGGCGGCCAGAACGCACAGGAGACAGCCCGATGAACGCCTTCCAAGCGGAAGATCCGCTGCTGCAGGTCCACAATGTCACCCGCTACTATGGCGACCGTGTCGGCTGCCTGGATGTCTCCTTCGATCTCTGGCCGGGCGAAGTGCTGGCGATCGTCGGCGAGAGCGGCTCCGGCAAGACCACGCTTTTGAACTGCCTGTCGACCCGTCTGGCCCCGACCACCGGCGCCATCGAGTACCGCATGCGCGACGGCGCCATGCGCAATCTCTACCAGCTGACCGAGGCCGAACGGCGCCTGTTGATGCGCACGGACTGGGGCTTCGTGCATCAGAACGCCGCCGACGGCCTGCGCATGAACGTTTCGGCCGGCGCCAATGTCGGCGAGCGGCTGATGGCCATCGGCGACCGTCATTACGGCAACATCCGGTCGATCGCCGACGACTGGCTCGGCCGGGTGGAAATCGAGAGCGACCGCATCGACGACGATCCGCGCTCCTTTTCCGGCGGCATGCGCCAGCGCCTGCAGATCGCCCGCAATCTGGTGACAAGGCCGCGGCTGGTGTTCATGGACGAGCCGACCGGCGGGCTTGACGTCTCCGTGCAGGCCCGTCTTCTGGATCTGCTCCGCCGGCTGGTGGCCGATCTGGGTCTCTCCGTGGTGATCGTCACGCACGATCTGGCCGTCGCCCGCCTGCTGTCGCACCGCATCATGGTGATGCGCCACGGCAATGTCATTGAAAGCGGCCTGACGGACCAGGTGCTCGACGATCCGCGCGAGCCCTACACCCAGCTGCTCGTTTCCTCCATTCTCCAGGTGTAAAGGATGCCCGATATGCCCGTACGCCTTTATCTCAACAATGTCGGCAAGTCCTTCACCATGCATCTGCAGGGCGGCACCGTCATTCCCGTGGTCAAGCAGGTCGAGTTCTCGGTCAATGCCGGTGAATGCGTCGTGCTCGGCGGCCCGTCGGGGGCCGGCAAGAGCTCGATCCTGAAGATGATCTACGGCAATTACCGCTGCGACGAGGGCCAGATCCTGGTCACCGTCGGCGACGAGATCATCAACATCGCCGGCGCCGAACCGCGCCGGATGCTGTCCCTGCGCGAAGCCACGATCGGCTATGTCAGCCAGTTCCTGCGCACCATTCCGCGGGTCTCCGCGGAAGACGTCGTCGCCGAACCGCTGATCGCGCAAGGCGCCAGCGAGGCCGAGGGCGTCGACACGGCCCGGGCGCTGCTCTCCCGGCTGAACGTGCCCGAGCGGCTCTGGACCCTGCCGCCGGCGACGTTCTCCGGCGGCGAGCAGCAGCGGGTGAACATCGCCCGCGGCTTCATCGCCCATTACCCGATCCTGCTGCTCGACGAGCCGACCGCCTCTCTCGATGCCGCCAACCGCGCCGTCGTGGTCCGGCTGGTGGAGGAGAAAAAGGAAAAGGGCGTTGCCATGGTCGGCATTCTCCATGACCAGGACGTGCGCGAGCAGATCGCCGACCGCATCATCGACGTCACCGGCTTCGCGGCGGAAGCCGCCTAAGCTGAAGCTGAGGAAAGACTTGCGGGCAGGCGGAAACTGTCACAGAACGGTCACCGCCTGCCTTTAGGCCAACACTCCGGCCTCATTCAATTTTGTGAACCTGACCATGCGCTACGCGATCTATTTTGCCGCTCCGGCCGACGATCCCCTGATGCAGCTGGGCAATCAATGGCTCGGCCGCGACACGTTTACCGGCAAGGACCTGCCGCAGCAGCCGATGGACGGCTTGAGCGCCGAGCGGTTGCACACCCTGACGGCGGATCCGCGCCGCTACGGCTTTCACGGCACGCTGAAGGCTCCGTTCTCGCTGGCAGAAGACCAAACGGAAACAGCGCTGCTTGAAGCCTGCGAGAGCTTTGCTTCCGAGATCGCGCCCTATGAAATCGCCGGATTGTCCGTCAACCGGCTCGGCAAGTTCCTGGCGCTGACGCCGGATGCGGGCGAGCCCGCGCTCCGTGCCTTCGCGGCTCTGTGCGTGCGCCACTTCGAACCGTTCCGCGCACCTCTCTCCGAAGCGGATCTGGAGCGGCGCCGCAGGGCCAGGCTCAGCGACAAGCTCGACGCCTATACACGGCAGTGGGGCTACCCTTACATCTTCGACGAATTCCGCTTCCACATGACGCTCTCCAACAAGCTGGAAAACGACGGCGAGGCGGACCTGCTGGCGGACGCTGCCCGGACCCGTTTCGCCGCCGTGACCGGCCAGCGCCGCGTCTGCAGCCATGTCGCGCTTTACACCGAACCGGAGCGCGGCGCGCCCTTTTCGGTTCACACCGTTTTTGAGCTGACCGGCCGCACCGCGCCGCAGGACGCCCTTGAGCGCGCCGAACGTCTCTCCACCGAGGAAACCGCATGAGCACGCATCCCAAAGTCTTCAAGAATGCCACGCTGGTTCTGGCCGACGAGGTCCTGGACGGCTCGCTTTCCGTCGACGAGGCTGGCCGGATTGCCGGCATCGGCTCGCCGAGCGATGTCGACGGCCATGACTGCGAAGGCGATTATCTGCTACCCGGCCTGGTGGAGCTGCACACCGACCATCTGGAAACGCACTATGCCCCGCGCCCGAAGGTGCGCTGGAGCCCGGTGTCCGCCGTGCAGGCCCATGACGCCCAGATCGCCTGTTCCGGCATCACCACCGTCTTCGACGCCCTGCGCGTCGGCATGGATGAAGATGCCGATCTCGGTTATGCCGACATGCGCACGCTGGCCGATGCCATCGAGACCGGCCAGCGCGAAAACCGTCTGCGCGCCGATCACTTCATCCACCTGCGCTGCGAGGTTTCCGCGCCGGATGTGCTCTCCGCCTTCAAGGTGTTCGAGGACGACGACAGCATCCGGCTGATTTCGCTGATGGACCACACGCCCGGCCAGCGCCAGTTCGTGTCGATGGATGCCTACAAGATCTATTACCAGGGCAAGAAGGGTTTCACCGACGCCCAGATGGACGACTTCATCCAGAAGCGCCAGGCCCGCGCCGGCAGCCTCGCCCCGGAAAACCGCCAGCAACTGTCGAAGATTGCCCAGGCACGCAACATCGCGATTGCGAGCCATGACGATGCCACGACCGCCCATGTCGACGAGGCCATTGCGCTGAACACGAAGATCGCCGAGTTTCCGACGACGCTCGAAGCGGCCAAGGCGTCGCACGAAGCCGGCATGGCAGTGCTGATGGGCGCGCCGAATGTTGTGCGCGGCGGCTCCCATTCCGGCAACATCTCGGCCAAGGAACTTGCCGAAGCCGGTGTGCTCGACGTGCTCTCGTCCGACTATGTGCCGATCTCGCTGCTGCAGGCCGCGTTCCAGCTTGCCGACGAGATCGAGGCGATTTCGCTGCCTCAGGCCGTTGCCATGGTCACGGCAACGCCGGCCGGTGCCATCGGCCTCAACGACCGCGGCGTCCTGGAACCCGGCCGCCGCGCCGACCTGATCCAGGTCAAGATGGTCGGCAATATCCCGGTGGTGCGCGGCGTCTGGCGCGAAGGCAAGCGCGTTGCCTGACCGGTTGCCAGAAGCGGCTGCAAAGCTCGGTCCCGGCAAGATGATCCTGGTGGTCGGCCCGAGCGGCGCCGGCAAGGACACGCTGATGGCGGCGCTGAAAGAGCGGCTGGATGGTCGCTCCGATGTCGCCTTTGCCCGCCGGGCCATCACCCGCACGGCCGATGCGGATGCTGAGGACCACGACACGCTCAGCCGGGCAGAGTTCGACCGCGCGGTTACAACCGGCGAGGTGGCGCTGGCCTGGGAGGCCCATGGTCTCGGCTATGTCATACCCAAGACCTATGACGACATGATCCGGTCGGGCGGCACGGTGATTGCCAACGGCTCCAGGCGGGTGCTGCGCCAGGCGGAAGAAAAATATCAGACCGCCATCACGCTCCTGATCACCGCACCGGTCGAGGTGCTTGCCGAGCGTCTGGCGGCCCGGGGCCGGGAAAGCAGGAAAGACATCCAGAAACGCCTGCAGCGCGCCGACCTGGAACCCGACAACGTCGCCAACCTGGTGCGGGTCGAGAACACCGGCACGGTCGAGGAAGCGGTGCATCGGATGATGACCGCTCTTGAATTTGAGCCCGGCGCCTAGTGGATGAACACGCAGAGCACGTTCTGGCTGAAGGCCAGGGCCTGCTCATCCAGCTCGTCCTGGCAATCGCCGTCAAAGGCATAGGCCAATTCACGGAATTCCCGGGCGCTGCCGGTCAGGTCCGGCTCCCAGTCCTGCGGGTAAAGATCGGCCATCGCGTCCTCGTGCTGGACCACAAGATCGGCAAGGTGCAGGGCACAGCCGATGATATAGGCCCGGTACTGCATGCGTTTGACGGGATCGAGTTTCTGGCTGTCCGGATCCTGCAGCAACTGCCAGAACCCTATGACATTGGTACAGGCCGTGCGCAAAAGACGGCCGCAATCAGCTTGGTCAGACCGGGACATGCTTGCCTCGCAAGATTCGCCTCGACCCTTCAAGCTTAGGCGCCTCTTTCGAATGCGCAATGAACTTAAGGAGTCAGGTCCCGCAATTACACGCCCAGATTCCTTGAAATCGGAATACTCTCGTAAGTTCAGTTGCTTGCCCGGTGGACGAAGAAGCTGCTAGGCTGTAGTGACAAACTAACGGTTGGCAGCGCCGCCCGAGAATTGGATCATTTCAAGGAGCATGGAGGACGGACATGCGACGCGGAAATGACCCAATTATCGGACGGCCCCTTCGGCGTTGGGCCAGGATCGTCCCTGAAGGCGTTGGAAATGCTCGAAAGTGCGCTGCACTTCCTTGCGCTTTCCGCCTATTCAGAAACGATCCTGGCTCCAACGATGCCAGTCGTTAATTTGTCACTACAGCCTAGTTCTTCTTCTTTTTGCCGCCGAAGACGTTCCCCAAAAGCCCCTGCGGCAGGCCGAAGCCTTCCTCGACGGCTTTCAGCACCTCTTCGTCATCGACCTTGCCCTCGATCACTTTCTCGACATCGATCTGGGTCTTGCCGCCGGTCGCCTGGTTGATGACCTTGTTGGCCTGCTCGACCAGCTCCTTGGACGGTTCCTTCTTGCCTTTCAGGATCGAGATCAGCTCGCCGCCGGTCTTTTCCAGCTGCTTGTAGGCCGCTTCCGGATTTTCCAGGATGCCCTTGATGTCGGGATAGATGCGCGGGTCGTTCCAGTTGCCTTCGATCACGATCGGCACACCGAGACCGGCGAGCTTCTTGTCCTCGCCCTTGCGCCGAGGCTGCGGCGCCTGGCCTTTCAGCGTCGGCACGATCTTCGGCTCGACCCGCCAGGACAGCCGCTGCGCCGGCATGTCGGTCGTCCCCTTGCCGGTCATGCGAATAAGCGGTCCGATCATTGCAAGATCATTGGTCTGAGCAATGCCGTTCTTGATGGTGAAGTTCGCCCCGAGCGAGCTGAAATCGGTCTTGGTGGACGGGTTCGCCTGCCAGCCGAGCAAGGTCTCCACCGACAGGCCACGCACCATCTGCGGGATGTTGATACCCCGGATGGCACCGTCGGCGAACTGATAGCTGGCCGTGCCATTCAGGCCTTCGACCAGCGCCTTCTCACTGCCGCCCTTCGAGACGACATCCAGGTTGATGTTCGCCTTGCCCTCGATCCACGCGAAATCCGCCGCGTCGCGCAGCATTGGATAGGCATTGAGGTTGGCCAGCGAGAATTTCGCCCGGACCTGCGGCGTCGCCGAGGTGCCGTTCAGGGTGACCGTGCCGGAGCCGGATCCGCTGTAAAGCGCGAGTTTTTCCAGATTGGCGGTCAGGACACCGTTCTTGATCGTCGTCGACAGCACACTGTTGTCGATCTTGATCTTGTCCCAGCGGATCTCGCTGGTGGTCAGCTTGAAATCCGCGTCGACCGCCTTGAGACCGGAGAAATCGATCGGCGCCGTGCTCCAGCCCTTGCCGCCGCTCTTCTTTCCACCGCCGTTGCCGCTACCGGAAGACGATCCGCCGGAAGAATTGCCGGAACCGCTCGATCCGCTTGAGGAACCGCCGAGATAAGGATCGAGCACCAGTTCGCGCAGGTTGAGCCGCGCGGTCACGGACGGTTTGCCTGCCAGGACCACCCGTCCATTGGCTTCGCCGGACGTGTCATCAAGGGTAAAGCGGGTTTCCTCGAACGAGACCGTGTTGTCCTTGACCCCGAAGATGCCCGAGGCCTTGAAGCGCTTCAGGCCGCCGCCGCTTCCAAGGGGTTGGCCCATCCAGGCCATCAGACCGCGCAGGTCGGCCGTTTCGATGCTGACAGCGCCGTCGACCGCGCCGCTGCGCGAGGCCTGGCCGTTGAACCCGGCGCTGACCCGGTTGCTTTTCACGGTGACAGACACCGGTGCGGCCTGTCCCGCCAGAAGCTTGGCTGTCGCCGCCTCCCCGGTCAGGCTGAAGGCTTCGCCGCGCCAGGCGAGCGAACCGCTTAAGGAAATCGGGTTTTCCAGGCCTTCCAGGTCGATATCCATGGCCAGATTGGTCAGCCGGTCCGCTTCCGGGTCGCCGCCGACGGCCGAGGCCAGACCAAGCCCGCCGACTTCGCCTTCCGCAATGCGGACGGACCCATTGATATCAAGCCCGGCAATCAGTTCCTCGCCGGTCAGGCCGACCGTTTCAAAGGCAAGATCAGCGCTCAGTTTACCGCTGGCGGGCTGCGCCTGGCCGGCCAGCTGCAACAGGTCGGCAATGGAGCCGTCCTTTAGCACCAGCCGCCCCGAGATTTCCGGCACCAGGCCCGACAGATCGGCGTCGGCGGCGCCGCCGAGCGACAGCTGTCCAAGCAGCAGGTGCAGGTCGGCAACAGAAATCGCTGCTTCGGTACCCGCGATCTGTGCGGTCAGGGAGAAAGCGCCTGGATCGGTCGCCAGATCCTGACCCGCTAGGGCGGCGATCGCTTTCAGGGAGGGGCCTGACGCTTCAAGAGCCAGGTCTGCTCTGGCCGGCTGGAGCCCGGTCTCCCCTTCGATCTTGAGTACATTGTCGCCGCTGGAAAAACTCAAATTCACCGGCACCTGGTCGCCCGCCGCCAGTCCGAGCGGATTGGACAGGGATCCGGAAATGCCAAGCGGAACGTCCTGAAGGGTAAAGCTGCTGTCCAGCGCGACCTCACCTGCCAGATCCGGCGCGTTCAAGGTCATGTCGAGATTGCTGATCCGGACGGGCTCAGCGGCGGACTGGTCCTTCCAGGTCACGGTGCCGCCGGTGATCTGCAGACGGTCGACGCCGATGCTTTTCAGATACCCTTGCGAGGGCGAGGCGGGTGTTTCGCCGGAGGCTGTTTCCGATCCGGACGCCGGCTGGCCGCTGCCCGTGGCCGGCGTCTCGGCGGCGGCCGTGTCGGTTTCCATCGGCAGGTCCCGGCGCGGTTCCCAGCTGGTGGTGCCGTTCGGGCCGACTTCCAGGTAGATATCCGGCTGATCCAGGGCAATGCCGGTGACCTTGATATTGCCGGAGATCAGCCCGGCCCAGGCGAGGCCGAATTGAACGCGCTCGGCCTTGGCAAATTCAATGCCGTCGGCACCGGCTTCACCGGCAATTCCGACCTTGTCGGCCGTCAGTGAAAATGCAGGAAACAGGGACAGGGACACCGGGCCGTCCAGACGCAGGCGCCAGCCCAGGCGGCTGTCCACCTGCTCAACCACCTGACGCTTGATTTCGTCCTTGGGCAGGAACAGCGGCGCCACCAGGACGATGGTCACCAGCATGAACAGCAGACTGCCCAATCCGATCAAAAGCCGACGCATTATTAAGGTCTCCCCATCGCGAATCGGCCCCAATGTAGACCAATCGGAGCCGAACGTCGCGGAAGAGAGTGCCTGCCGAATTTGACCAAAACTGGAACCTGCAGGAATTCTACGGTAGTGACGCCTGTCAGGTGAGGGCAAACATGTGGTTGTCCCAGGAAATCCCGGGGGGACGGGCCAGGATCTCGGCCGGTGCTTCGGGATCCGTTACCAGGGACAAGGCGCCGTTGCCGTCGGAAATCAGGAAGCTGCCCTGATCGATCGGCGCGACGCCGCAGCCGTCGGCGATCGTCTGCGCCCCCAGAAAATCTCCGCTCGCCGCATTCCAGAACAGGGTCTGGCCGCCGCGTGGTGCGGAGGTCGCAATGACGTCCCCGCTGGCATTCGCCGTCACCGAGCCGATGTAATTCTGCAACCCGCTTGCGGTCTTGCCGGGGATATCGGTCAAAACCGGCACCTCATCGCGCGAGAAGATCCCGACCAGCGGCGGCGTTTCGGTGTCCGGCCCCTCGAACTGGCCGCCAACCCAGGCTCTGCCCTGCCCATCCAGCGCCATGTGGCGCAGGGACAATTGATGGAGGTCTTTCGAAAGACGATGCTCGGCCAAGAGGTCGCCGGTCTCCCGGTCGAGGAAAGCGACCGAAGGTGTCATGGTATCGAGGTTGAGTTTCTCCCGCGCCCGGTCCGGATGGGTCTTAATCCCGCCATTGGCGACGATCAGCGTTTTACCGTCCGGGGCCAGCAGCAGATCGTGCGGGCCGATGCCGTTGGTCTCCAGCTCACCCAGTTTGCGGATTTCGCGGCCGCTCATGTCATAGACGCCGACAACGCCACGCGCCTTGTCGAAATCGTTCTCCACCGCATAGAGCAGCCGTCCGTCGGCGGAAAAACAGCCGTGCCCGTAATAATGGCGCCCGGGATCAGCCGTCAGCACTTGCGGTTCGGCCTCATCGAACGGGCGAACCACAACGGCGAACGTGCCCGGACGACGGGCAAAGGCGACCAGCCGGGTTCCATCCGGAGAAACGGCAATGCCGTGTCCGCGGCCCGGCAGGGAGATCCGCGCCAGGATCTGGCCGAGATCGTCGACAATGCCGACCCCATAGTCGCCGTTTTCCAGCTTGAAGGCACTTGCGAAGAGCGGCACGCCGTCCGTGGTCTCACGGCCGATCAGACTTTCGGCAAGCGGCGTTCCGGGAAAGACCGAAGAGGCCGCCAGACTGCCAAGCGCAGCCAGAAAGCCGCGCCGGGAAAGAGGGCTGTGATTAGTCGCCATCGAGCGAATTGAAACCTCCGGCCAGTTCGAGGGCTCCGGCCAGTTCCAGAGCCATGGTGTCCCGGATTGATTTCAGCGCGATCGCCAGCACTTCGACCTTGGCATAGGTGCCCTCTTCTTCGAAACTCTGCCGCAGTGGACGCTCGAGTTGATCGAGCAACGCCTGCGCATTGGCAAATTCGAAGTCGAGCCCGCCAAAGATCCAGGTGAAGTCTTCCGGTGTGAGACCTTCCAGACCCAGACTTGAGAGCGCCTGCCGGATGCCGTCCAGTTCACCTGAGATGAACGTCACGCTGTTGCCGGAGCGGGAGAACGGAAACCGGTTAGGCTTGGCCTTGGCCCTGCTCGCTCCCAGGGCTGGCAACACATCCTGATCGCGGGCGATGATCAACCCGGTCACCAGGCTGTTGAAGAGGTTCTCAAGCGCCTCCTTGGACGTCTGAAAACGGGGATTGCCCGCTCCCGCAGTCAGCAGCACGGCGCTGTAGCCGCCCGGGTCGGTCCAGCCGGCGGCAACGGCCTCCGCCATCGCCGCCACGTTTTCAGAAATGGCCAGCGCGTAACCGCATGTGAACGGATCCTCGCCGAGAACAACCTCGCTGGTCTTGCTGAAGGCGATCAGCTCAAGGGCGGTCAGACCCTGTACGGCAACGCTCTTGTCGGCAAGATCCGCGGCGGAATGAACTTCCTTATCCCGCGCCGCCAGCACCTTGCGCATCTGGCGCTGGGTGATGCCGCGCGGATCGGGCAGGAAGGCAAGACGGCTGAGCCGGTCTTCGTCGAGCAGTGGGCCGTAGCGCAGAAAATGGATCTTTGAAAACGCCCCGATGGTTTCGGAAAGAGCTGTCTTGAACCCGTCCTTGCTCTGTGCGTCCGGTGTTTCGCAAACCGCCGTCACCGCAGCCGGCAACCTGGCCGCGGTTTCCGCAAACTGCTCAGTCGCCGGGCGAATGTAACCGTCGATCATGCCTTCGATCTGCGGATTGAATTCCGTGGCAGTGGCCGGGTGGACCACGAAAACAGTCAGAACGGCCAGGATCAGTCTTCGCATCAAAGGGACTCCAGAAATCGGATCAGAGACCGGCGGTCTTCGGGGGTGAGTGCGACCACCCGATCGCGGGCCGGCTTCGCCTCGCCATCATGCCACAAGATTGCTTCCAGGAGGTTCCGCGCGCGCCCGTCATGCAGAAACCTGGTGTGATCGTTGACCGTCCGGGTGAGGCCAATGCCCCAGAGCGGCGGCGTCCGCCATTCCCGGCCCGTCGCGTCGCCGACAGGACGGTGATCGGCCAGTCCCTCGCCCATATCATGCAGTAGGAAGTCCGAATAGGGCCAGATGAGCTGGAATTGATGCGCAGGATTGTCCGCCTTGCGGCTGGTGACGAATTTCGGCTGGTGACAGGCCGGGCAACCGGTCTCGTAGAAGACCTTCTTACCCTTGAGGACGTAGGGGTCATCGACATCCCGGCGCGCCGGTACGGCCAGGTTTTCCGAATAAAATGTCACGAGATCCATCACCGGATCCGGAGCCTCGCTCGGTCCAAGGCGCTCCTGTTCGCCATGAGGCAGATCGCGGCAGGCTGTCTGGGCCTTGGTGCAATCGCCGTAATTGTCCGGTTTCTCCGGGGTCGAAATACCGATATCGCCCGAAAACGCCCCGGCCGTCTGTGCCCGGATGGTCGGGTTCGAGGCTTTCCAGCCGAACCGCCCCTGAACCAGTTTACCGGTCTTTGGATCTCGCACCCGGCTGATCCTGCCGGAAATGCCGTCACCATCCGCGTCGTCCGGATCCGCCAGCGCTTCCAGGTCGCCCGGATGGATCGCCTGGACGAGCCCGAGACCGATCATGGGCGGCGCCACTCGCGGCGAGATCATGGTCTCGGGATGCATCTCGCCGAAACCGAGATCCCGGATCCTGTAAACCGGCTTTTGCAGCACAGCCGTTTCGCCGCCATTCAGCGGAACCTCGATCTCTTCTACCTCAATGTCGAAGCGGCCCTCACCCGCAAGGCCCGGCACGGCGAAGGCCTGGAACTGGCCGCCATAGGTGGGTTCAGGAACGAAGAGGATGTCCTTGGCCGCAAGCGCCTGACGCTGTTCCTCGGTCTCAGGCGGAATGGACAGCCTGAGAAACAGCGACACGGCCTCGTCGCCTTCACGCGGCGGCCGCCCTCGGCCATCCTTCAGGTGGCAACCCTGGCAGGAGCGGGCATTGTAGAGCGGACCGAGACCGTCCGAGGCCTGGGTCGACGAGGGCGAGGACGCCCAGAGTTTCTTGAAAAGACCGTTGCCGACCTTGAAACTGTGCTGTTCCTCGAAGGTCAGATTGCCGTTGCTGTGGGAGAAAGCATCGCGGTTGAGGCGTTTTCTGGAGGTTCCGGCACCGCCCTGCATCGGCTCGAACGGCTCTGGCTTGTCAAAATCCGTTGGACTTTGAAGCACGCTTGCGACCCTGGACCGGTCTTTCGCAGACAGGTCGTCGCGGTGCGGTATCACCTCGTCCGGAACTGCCGGGCCCGCAGCCAGGCAAAAACACAAAAAGGCGCCGGTTGCGGCACCCTGACTGGGGACCAGTCTCATTCATCGCATCCCAATTTGCCGCGAGCCCCAATTCGCGGCGGACCCGGCAGGCAATTTCCTGCCTGCCGGAACATCACCTTATTCGAAAACAGCGCCCGGATTGTCGAGGCTGTCGGAGCCTTCGAAGGCAATCTCGTCCAGCTCGAGCACCTTCACAACGCGCTCGATCGACGCGGTCTGGTCGACCAGCGCATCGACGGCGGCCTGGACAACCGCATTGCCCTCTTCATTGTCTTCACCGATCATCTGGTCATAGGCTTCGCCGCCTTCGGCACGGGCTTTCATTGCTTCGAAAGCCGCCAGAGTGGCGTCGAGCTTGGCCTTCATTTCCTCGGCCAGCGCCGGGTCCTTTTCGGCGACCATGTCGGCGAGCGAGGCGCCGGAGACATCATTGCCGAGCGGGCTCTTGTAGCTGCCGAAATAGACGTTCCGGATGCCGACAACATCGTTGTAGTGCGACATGTGCGTGTTGTCGGAGAAACAGTCATGCTCTTCCTCCGGATCGTGAAGCATCAGGCCGAGCTTGATGCGCTCGCCGGCCAGTTCGCCATAGGAGAGCGAACCCATGCCAGTCAGGATCGTGGCTAGACCACCGGCCTCGCCCTTGCCGGCCAGCTCCTCGCGCGCAGCGCCGCCCGGCACCCAGGCCGCCGCCATTTCTTCAAGGTCGGAAATCAGGAGATCCGTTGCCGCCCGAAGATACTGGATCCGGCGCTCGCAATTGCCGCCGGTGCAGTTGGCCGGGTCAAAGTCGGTGGCCGGACGGTTGCCGGCACCCGCGTCGGTGCCGTTGAGATCCTGGCCCCAGAGCAGGAATTCGATGGCGTGGTAGCCGGTCGCGACATTGGCCTCGACTTCACCGGCCTCCTGCAGCGTGTCGGCCAGCAGTTCGGCGGTGATCTCGGAAGCGTCGATCGTTTCTCCGCCGACTTTCAGGGTCGGGTTGGCAATCACGTTGGCGACGTAGAAATCGTTTTCCTCGGAATCTTCACCATAAGACGCATCGACATAGTCGATCAGGCCCTCGTCGAGCGGCCAGGCATTCACCTTGCCTTCCCAATCGTCAACGATGGCATTGCCGAAGCGGTAGGCTTCGGTCTGCTGATAAGGGTTGCGCGCCTCGCGCCATGCCTCACGAGCGGCTTCCAGATTGGCTTCGGTCGGCTCGGCAACCAGCGTGTCGATCGCCGCTTTCAGGGTTTTCGCGGCTTCAAGCGAATCCGCGTATTTCGCCTGGGCGATGTCGCCATAGGTGGTGACGACGTCTGCCGGGGCAGCCGCCAGGGCCGGAGCGGCAAAAAGAGCGGTTGCGGCCAGCAGGCCAAGTTTGACAGAATTCATGGCTTTGTCCCCTAATCACATGCAAAGGCCCGGGCCGGAGAACGGCCTCTGATGCCTTTTTTGAAAATTCGTGTGACGCCCAACGCGCCCTCCGCGTGTCGGTAAAATCATTTCATGAGGGTCAAAGTCAAGTTATAAATATAAAAAAATCAATAGTTTAGAACAATTCCAAAAAGTTGACTGTAAAATGCCGAATTAAAACACCACCTCAAAGTCCTAATGTCGTCATCAACCCTTTGATGCTAAACAAGGAATGCGATAGCAATGAGAAAAGGCCTGAATTGGGGGGCCGGGCAACGGGAACGAAGACAATGCTCAACGCGCTGAAAAGCTTTGTACGCGAACTGACCTTTGGCGACAGCGGTGAAAAGACCTTCGCCGAGGACGACAAACGCCTGGCGGCGGCGGCGCTGTTGTTTCACCTGATCGACATCGACGGCATCATCGAGGAGTCGGAAAGCACGAAGCTTCGGGAAATCCTTCAAAAGCACTACGAGCTGAGCGACAAGGAAACCACCGAGCTGATCGCGGCCGCCAAGCAGCGCGACGAGGAAGCGGTCGATCTCTACGGCTTCACCTCGGTGCTGAAGCGGACCACGGACGAGACCGAGCGCCTCGCCATCGTCGAGATGATGTGGGAAATCGTCTATGCGGACGGCCATGTCCATGAATTCGAGGACAATACCATCTGGCGGGTCGCCGAGCTTCTCGGGGTCTCCACACGTGACCGCATGACGCTCCGCCACAAGGTCGCCCAGACCGCGCCGGAGGCGGACGAAACGGACTGATTGCCCGTCGAAGCATCCCTGCCGACGCAGAATAGTGCAGGATTGCCGGGCAACGGGACTCGATTTTCGCGCCAAGCTCGCTCATATTAAGCACATGCTTTTTCAGCCCGATCCCGTCAGAAACCGCCCCAAGATCCTGATTGTTCTCCACCAGGAACACTCTTCGCCCGGCCGGGTCGGCCAGGAACTGGTCAAGCGCGGTTTCGCGCTCGATATCCGCAAACCCCGTTTCGGCGACAGCCTGCCGGAGACCATGGACCACCATGCCGGCGCGGTCATTTTCGGCGGCCCCATGAGCGCAAACGATCCCGATGCCTTCCTGCACAAGGAGATCGACTGGATCAGCGTTCCGCTGAACGAACGCAAGCCGTTTCTCGGCATCTGCCTCGGCGCCCAGATGATGGTCAAGAACCTCGGCGGCGCGGTATCAGGCCATCACGACAGTCTTGTCGAGATCGGCTACTACCCGCTGAACCCGACAGAAGCCGGCAAGTCCCTGATGAGCTGGCCCCAGAAGGTCTATCAATGGCACCGGGAGGGCTTTGATCTGCCCTCGGGCGCAGAGCTTCTGGCCACCAGCCCGACCTATCTCAACCAGGCGATCCGTGTTGGCCCCGCCGCCTATGGCATCCAGTTTCATCCCGAACTCACCCACCAGATGATGGTCCGCTGGACCACCAAGGGCGCGCCGCGCATGGTACTGCCCGGCGCACAGAAGCGCCGCGACCATTTCGCCGGCCGGTTTGTCTATGACCCGGCAGTGAAACGCTGGCTCGACCGTTTCCTGGACCTGTGGATCGGCACCGCCGCGCAGCCCGTGCGGCATGATGTTCTGAGGGCGGCGGAATAGGCAAGTCGTTGTAGTTGAGGAGCAATACTAAAGACTCTCGCCGCATCGCCACCACCACACATTCCACCTCATCCTGACGAGGGCCGTAGGCCCGTCTCGAAGGATCGGCCGCGTATTCGCTGACCAACTAGCAGATCCTTATCTGTTTGAATTTTTGTAGATTGGTTTTGGGAGGGCCGGTTGCTGCCCTCCCAAGTGGGCCGGAGACCGTACGATCCGCGGTACGTGGCAGTCCGTTCGAAGCAAGGCTCCC
>NZ_JALNMJ010000044.1 GCF_023156505.1 Roseibium sediminicola
GTCTTGAAAGAGCCGAACACCGCGTTCGCGAAACTCAGCCGTATATTTGGGTGGAACTATCTTCTGATCCATAAGGGCCATCCTGTGAGAGTTTTACTCTCCGGTAAACCCGGGGCGGTTCAGACAGCCTTGAATTCCGAAATCTGATCGGCCGATTCGCAACCGGCGTCGCCGTGATCCTTACCGAAGAACACGGACGGCCCGCCGGCATGACGGTAAATTCGCTGACTTCCGTCAGCCTTGATCCCATCCTCCTATTGTTTTGCGCTCGAAACGAAAGCCGGGTGGCGCAAAGCGTGCTGAGTACCGGGCGTTTTTCCGTGAATATCTTAGCCCGGGATCAGACCGACATCTCCAATGCCTTTGCGGGGTGTGGCGATCCGGACTTGGTGCCGTTGATCCGCGAACGTGGTTTCCTGCGGCTTGCGGCACCTACGGCGGCCTTTCTATGCGAGGTAGCGCAGGTGTACCCCGGCGGGGACCACCAGATTATCCTAGGCCGACCTCTGCACATGAGCGCCCCCAGCGATGGCGATCGGCCGCTGGTGTTTTACCAGGGGAAATATACCGCCCTTCCCGACACCGCCAGATGCTGAACAGCAAACCTCCCCGTTCTAGGTTCTGGTCAGGAATTAAGGATTACCTGATCAGGATATGGATTGCGGCAATCGTCACGAAGCCCATGAAGTTGGCCAGGAGCTTGTCATAGCGAGTGGCAACGCGCCTGAAGTGTTTGAGCTTATTGAACAAACGCTCGATGGCGTTCCGTTCTTTATAGATTGTCCAGTCGCAAGCGTGGGGCCGCAGGCGATTGTGGCGCGGCGGAATGACGGGTGTTGCTCCCAAATCAAGGATAGCATCGTGGAAATGCTCCGCGTCGTATGCCCGATCCGCGATAACGTAATTGGGTTTGTAGCCCTTGAGGCGCTGTTGCGCGCCAGCGCCGAGCGTACGGTCGACGCCTTGTGGAACCCCGTTGGCGACCTCTGCGCTCACTTCAAAACACAGGAATGCGCAAACTACTTCGCTGCCGCCGGATATGAACCAACGTAAAACGGATACGCTCTAACAATGCCAAACCGGTTCAACAACTTGGCAATGCCCTTCAGACATCGACGCTTCCAATAGGATGAATATAAAACCCAACATGACACCAATTGGGCCAGCGGCGGGCGTCGACATCATCAAGCCCTGCCCCCGTCACAGCACGCGGTCGAGCAGATCTAGCCAGTTCTCACCCATGACCTTGCGGATGCGAGTTTCCGTCCAGCCCGCCCTTTCCATCGCAGTGGTCAGATTGGGATAATCAGCAATGGATTCCAGACCGTCGGGAAAATCAACCTTCCAGAATTCGGTCAGCTGGCGGCCGACGCCCTTGTCCCGGTTGAGATATTCAAAGAACGGTGTGCTGTAGCCCATGGTGAAGTCGGTCCCGAAACCAACCTGATCCTCTCCAACGAGGTTGATGATGTATCCAATCGCCTCGACGTAGTCGTCCACGGTGGAGTCATTGCCCCTGCGAAGGAACGGCGGAAACATCGTCACGCCGACAAAGCCCTCGTGCTCGGCGATGAAGCGGAGCTGTTCGTCGGACTTGTTCCGGGGATGCTCCTTCAGACCACTCGGCAGACAATGGCTGTAGGCGACCGGCTTCTTCGACGCGAGGATAACTTCACGTGATGTGTTCGGCCCCACGTGGCTGAGATCGCAAAGCATGCCGACCCGGTTCATTTCGGCAACCACATCGTGACCAAAATCGGACAATCCGCTGTCCCGGCGTTCATAGCAACCGCATCCCACGAGGTTTTGGGTATTGTAGGTCATCTGTACGATGCCGACGCCCTGTTCCTTGAAGATTTCGATGAACTCGAGGCGATCCTCGAAAGCGGTCGTATTCTGGAATCCCAGAACTATCGCCGTCTTGCCGTCCTGCTTGGCCTGTCGGATGTCATCGGCGGTGCGGGCCTTGACAAGCCGGTCCGGATACCTGGAAAAAAATCTGTTCCACTCGCCGATGTTCAGCATCGTATCGCGAAAGTTTTCCCACACGGAACAGGTGCAGTTGGCAGCCGTCAGGCCGCCGCGCTGCATGGCGTCAAAAACCTCTTCGCCCCATTTGGAAATGATCAGTCCGTCAAAGACGATCAGGTCATCGTGCAGGCTTCCGGTGCTCATTTGGCGTTTCCTTTTGGTTCCAGATCCACCTGCTTCCGGGCCATTCGCGCAAAAGCAGAAAATTCAGTCATGTCTGGGTGTTAGAGATAGATATTGCGGACAATTGCATCGTGATCGCCGGCCATGGCGGCAACATCGCCACCGTCGACAACCTGACCATCACGAAGAACGATGAAGCGGTCGGCGGCCCGGAAAGCCAGGTTGAGGTTTTGCTCAACCATCAGCATGGTCACGCCTTCGCTTTTCAGCTGGTCCATGATGGTTGCGATTTCTTCGCAAAACTGAGGGGAAAGCCCGCCGGACGGCTCATCCAGCAGCAATATCAAGGGGGACGACATCAGCGCGCGCCCGATGGCGACCATCTGCTGTTCGCCGCCGGAAAGGGTTCTCGTTGCTTGACGCCTCCGCTCGGCCAGTCGCGGGAAGCGGTCGTAAATATCGGCAAGGACCTGCGCGGCCTTGCCCTTGCCGCGCTGCATCGCGCCCAGTCTCAAGTTGTCTTCAACCGATAGATCGGGGAATAGGTCGCGGGCTTGTGAAACCTGGGCGACGCCCTGCTTGAAAATGGTGTGCGGTCCTTTGCCCGCGAGTTCGGTTCCGTTCAGCGAGATCGAGCCAGATACGGGTTTGACGAACCCGCAGATCGCATTCATCGACGTTGATTTGCCCGAGCCATTTGCCCCGAGCAGCGTCAGGCATTCGCCATTGCGCACGTCAAAGCTCGCCCCGCGCAATATGGCTTTTTTGCCATAGCTCACGTGAAGGTCGGTGATTTTCAGCAATACATCATGCATGACCAAGATAGGCCTCCAGAACCGCCTTGTCCGACCGGATTTCCTCCGGTGTACCTTCAGAAATCCGGGCACCTGCTGCCATGACGAGGATCCGGTCGGCGGCTGCCATCACCAGTTCGACCGCATGTTCGATGAGCAGAATGCCGACCCCTTTTTCACCGGAAAGCCGTTTGATGATTTCCATCATCTGCTGCCGGGCAACGGGAGACAGCCCTACGGCCGGTTCGTCGAGCAGCAGGACCGGTGGTTCGCTTGCCACCGTCCGGACAATTTCAACGATACGCTGCTGTCCGCCGGATAGGTCGCCGGCCGGTGTGTCTGCCATGTGATCCATACTCATGAGCTTGAGCAAATCACGCGCTTTTTCGCGGATTTCGATCTCGGCTTCCACGGCCTTTCTGCGGCCAAGCAGGACATCGAAAAACGTTCCGGGGGTCT
This sequence comes from Roseibium sediminicola, assembly GCF_023156505.1. Taxonomy (GTDB): domain Bacteria; phylum Pseudomonadota; class Alphaproteobacteria; order Rhizobiales; family Stappiaceae; genus Roseibium; species Roseibium sediminicola. The sequence continues at coordinate 3,408 of NZ_JALNMJ010000044.1, forward strand.
GTGTGTGCAAGCCGGTCATGACGTTTTCCAGAACGGTCAGCGCGGCAAACAGGCCTCCATTCTGGAAGGTTCGCCGCAAGCCTTTTTCGGCGATCAGATGCGGCGAACAATGCACGATTTCGGTGTCTTCCAGCAGAACTGAACCTGCGGTCGGCCGGGCATATCCGGATATCGCGTTGAAAAGCGTGGTCTTCCCCGCACCGTTGGGTCCGATCACCGCACGCACCTGCCCCGCCTCCAGTTCGAACGAGACGTCGTCTAGCGCTTTCAGACCGGAAAAATGAACACTGAGACCTTCGACTTTGAGCAATGATGTCATTGGCATCAGTCCCTGTGATAGCGTTGTTGAAAGATCGGCGAGACGCGGGCGAGGAGGCTGGCAAGGCCCTTGGGCATGACCAGAAGCACCACCATGACGATGACGCCGAAAAAGATCTCTTCCATGCCCGGGAAGGCGCGTACGTATTCGGGCAGCGCCGTCAGCGCGACTGCTCCCAGGACGGCGCCTGCCACTGAACCAAGCCCGCCAACAAGCACCATTGCAAAATTGACGATCAATTGAGTGAGGCCAAAGGATTCCGGGAACACCCTGCCGGTATGCAGCGCGAACATTGCCCCCGCAATGCCGACAATGAAGCCGGACCACATGAAGGCGGTGACAATGATCTGTGATGTGGGAATGCCGAGAGACGCAGTTGCGATTTCGTTTTCGCGCACGGCAATGATCGCCCGGCCAATGCGGGAGCGCAGCAGATTTACGGTTCCGGCAACCAGCAGGCATGTGATGATCAGAAACACATAGAACTGAACAGTGTCAGAGGTCAGTGCCAGCCCGAAATCGCGCTCGCGCGAAACCGGCAGGCCGTCTGTGCCGCCCGTCAGCACGCCGGTATGGGTATAAAACCAGCGCATGAGTTCGCCGAATGCCATCGTTACGATGGCCAGATAGTAAAGGCGGATACCGCGCAAGGCTGCCGCAGAGGCCAGGAAACCTCCAAACGCACCGGCCAATCCGGCAAGCGGGACAGTCGCCAGCCACGGCAGACCCAGGTTGGTGCTGGCTATGGCCGACGCATAGGCGCCAATTCCGAAAAAAGCGGTATTGGCAAAGGCAAGTTGCCCGAGATTGCCGATAACCACCGAGAAGCCCAGTGTCACCAGCGTGTAGATGAGCATAGCGTTGGCAATGAACTGGGTATAGGGGTTCGTCAGGAGCGGAAGAGCGAGCGCGATCAGAGGCACCAGCCAGAATATCCGTCTGCGTTTCGAAAGAGTGCCGGTGGAAGTTTGCATGATGTCCAACCTCAGACTTTCACGACGACCTTGCGGCCAAACAAGCCGCGCGGACGGATCAGTAGAACAGCAATGATCAGGAGATAAGCGGTGATATCGATCAGGGTCGTATCGATATAGGCACCGGAATATTGCTCAGCGACACCTAGCAGCAGGCCGCCCAGGACAGCGCCTGCCAGGGATCCAAACCCTCCAAGTGTCATGGCTGCGAACCCCTTGATGAGAAAGCTTGCGCCAAGGTCGGGATGAAGCAGGGAGATCGGTGCAATCAGAACCCCGGCGACTGCACCGAGCGCTGCGCCCAAACCCCAGCTGAAATTGTGAAAACGTTCGACGTCGATTCCGATCAGACGCGCGCCTCGTTCCGACTGATAGACGGCCTGCACCATCTTGCCGATATCGGTGAAGTGCAGAACGGTAAAGAAGACCACGAGCAGCACTGCAACGATGGAGATGATGAACAGGGCATCTCCCGTAATCACCACGGAGCCGATGAAAATCGGGTCGATGTCGAAGACCCTGGGCATGGGAAGCACTTCGCGTCCCCAAACCGTCCGCGCAATCCCGCGGAGCGTGAAGCCGAAGGAAATGCTCATGAGCGCAAGGCCGACGTGCGGCCCGCCCCGGATCGGCCCGATCAGCCCGCGGCTGAAGGCGACGCCAAGCAGGAACATCGCAACGATGGCGATAAGGCTGGCCGGAAGAAAGGCTATGCCGATCGCCACGACAAGCACATAGGTAAGAAAGGCGCCTGCCATGACGAAATCACCGTGGCCAAAGCTGACGATGGTCGTGGACCGGTAGACGACGGTCAGTGACAAGGCGATCAGTGCATAGATTGCGCCTTGAGACACACCGCTGAGAGTGAGCTGGAGAAACATGAAGCCTTTTCCGTTAGTTGCCCCTGGATAATCCGGATTGACGGGGCCGCCCCGGCGGCCCCGTTATCAGCATTGAACCAGGCTCAGTACGGTGTGTTCCAGGCCTTCAGAACCGTCGGCTGTCCGTCGACGAACCCGGCAACTGCCGAACTCTTGGCGCCGCGATGTTCTTCCGGAGACCAAGTGATGGTCGAGGAGAGAATGCCCGTATCGAGGTTCTCGATCTTGTCCAGTTCGGCCATGACCTTCGAGCGGGTGAGATCAGGTCCGGCAGCCTTCAGCGCTTCGACAAGGGCCACGCCGGAACCGATCGAGATGTAGGAGAAGTTCGTCAGCTCCTCATCCGGATAGTATTTGTGGATCATGTCGGCCCACTTCTTCATGAGCGGTCCGTCCAGATTGTCGACATAGGGATGCAGGACGAAGTAGTTTTTGACGGTGTCGAGGTCTCCCACTCGCTTCAGCGTGTTTTCAAGGTCCGTTCCCGCCGTTCCCATGACCGGCGTATCCAGCCCGTATTTTTTCATGTCGCGCAGAAAGATCGCCGTCTCAGCCTCATAAAGGGCACCGATGATGAAGTCGGGATTGGCCTGGCGCAGCTTCAGAACCTGAGCGGTCGCGTCTGTTTGTCCACGTTCCATGACGAGTTCAGCAACGGGCTCGATGCCATGTCCCTTGAGATACGCCCTGGCAGGATTGCTGTAAGAATGCGCCCAGTCGTTGGAATGTTCGACGATCGCGACCTTCTTGGTGTCCGGTTTGGACAGCACGAATGCAGCCATCGCCTCGCCGTTGGTATTACCGGTTGGAACACCATGGAAAATATTCTCAACCGGCGGGACGGAAATCGTGTCGCTGACGGCATGCGCCACGATCCAGGGAAGGCCCGCGTCGACAATTTCCGGCTTGATGGCGACAGCGGCGCCGCTGCAGGAGTTTCCGTGCAGCATAAAGACCTCGTCCTGGTGGATCAACTTCTTGGCGGCGGCCAGTGCCTTGGCGGGATCGCACCCCGTGTCCTCCTGAACCGCAACGATTTTACGGCCGTTAATACCGCCCTCGTCATTGATCATCTGGTAGAAGGCCATCAAGCCGATTTCGGCCTTGCTGTAGGAAGATGCATTCCCGCTGAACGGCCCCATAACGCCGATCTTGATAGAATCGTCAGTCAGTCCCGTAGTTTCGTCCGCAGCAGCGGAGCCGGTTGCAGCGAGCGCAAGGCCCACGAGCAATCCGAGTTTTTTCGGTTTGAATTTCATGTCATTCCCCTCTTTTTTGAGTTTTAGTCCGACATTTACAAACAGTTCGGCCTGTTTTTTTATTGGTTAGGCGGTCACCTCCGCTACCGGTGTCACGTAAGAACGCAACATGCTTTTGATCGCCTGTATCATTTCAGTGAAGTAAAGCTTGTCCTTGCGCAAAACGGCCTGAACCGCCATCCCGCGAAACACATTCATCACCAAGTTCATTGCGGTGCGCGAGGAAATCGACTTCGGATCGGAGGCGGTGAAAGTGGCCTCCCAAACGGCTTCAAAACGGGCATGTAGGTCAAGAATGAGCGGCTCAAGACGTTTGCGCAGTTCCTGATCGCCTCGAGCGGCGACAATGATCTCCAAGGATGCATAGAACCACGTCCCGTTCAGCATTTCTGCCCAGAGTTTTTCCAGAAATGTATCCAGATCGTAGTTACTTTGCCGCAGTCCTGCGGCAAGTTTTTCGATATCTTCTGCAAAGCCATCGAACATGGCCTCGGTTGCGGCGACGATGAGATCTATCTTTCCCGGATAGTGATGTGTTTGAGCCCCACGGGAAACCCCAGCCCGCTGTACGATGCCGGGCGTGCTGGTGTTCGCGTATCCAACCTCCAGAAGCGAGGCGATTGTTGCCTGGTGAAGAAGTCGCCGGGTCTCGGCGCTGCGTTCATCTTGTGTCCGACGTCGCGTCATCTTTCGTGTCCGCAAAGAAACATACAGGTGAGTATGTATCTTTTCTAAGATCTGTCAATAAACCGTCGCGTGCAGATATTAGGCTGTGTGCCGATATTTTCGGCACTGCTAAAAGGACAGATTTTGGTACTTTCGACCTGTTCAGCCTGGGATTAAGCTCATCCCAAGTCGCAAACCGAGGGATCGGAACCATAAAGTTCCGACGGGCATAACCGACAAGGCCTTTGACGCCCCCTAGTCGTTGCCCTTGCCCGGACGGCCATACCGATCCCGGATCAGGTTGCGGGATAGAAACCCGCTGAACTGCGCCGTACGCTTGCACGCGCCGTCAGGTAGGATCTTTGCCACAAGGCAACGGTCGTTTTCGTAGACATTCTATTGCGGCTGCAACGCCTAACAAGGCGAACGCATGGATGTCGCCGTCCACCCAGGCCTTCGCCGGCAGGTCCGACTACATTTTGCTATGCTTCACTTCACACGACCCGCAGCGAGCATCCAAAAAACAGCAGCTAAGAGGTACAGAGGACTTCATACCGACATGGTCAGTAAGCGGTGCGTTCAAATGCTCTGCACAAGTGACAGATCGGTTTGATCAGAAATGGCCAACGCACCCATCGAGAGCACTTTTTCCAAGCGATGACGGGCCAGACGATGATGTTCAACTGCAAGACGGTCGGCTTCCTCGATATCTCCATTTTCTATAGCTTGCAGGATATCCCGGTGCTGTTCCGCAGTTACGGACAAATGCTCTTTTGTGTGTTTGGTCGCGTAGACGTTGCCCGAAAAGCAAGCCCGGTTGAAGCGAAGGGATCCGATCAGCACGCGCTCATAGAATTCTGAAAAATAGCGGTTCTTGGCACTGGCCGAGATCGCCAGGTGGAAAGCGTAGTTAGCTTCGGAAAGCACAGCTCCGCGTTGCGAAGGGATGGCGTTTTCGAAGAGTGTCATCTTCTCGCGGATGATCTGCAGGTCAGCTTCAGTGCGAAATTCGGCGGCCAAGCGTTGAATCATCCGACTTGATATCAGCAGAGCGTCGTAAAGCGGTGGAATGTCGTCGATATCGAGCGGCGCAACCCTGGCGCTGCGCCCTTCACGCACAACCAACCCGTCAGCGATGAGCTGGATGATCGCTTCACGGATCGGTGTGCGCGATACGTCAAGCTGCCGGGTCAGGCTGGCCTCGTCCAGAACCGATCCCGGGCGCAGCTCGAGTGTCAGGATCCTCTCACGCAGCGTCCGATAGGGCGTATTTCCGCTGCGGTCTTTGGTGCCGTTTGACAAGCGCTCACCTCCATTTCCTTTTCGTATGGTCGTATGAGATTAGCCTCCACTTGACCAGTCAACAAATTTCAGTATACGAAATGGATACTGAAATTTGGACGAGGGTCAAATGAGCTGGATTGTTGGTGTCGATGTTGGTGGCACCTTTACCGATTTTTGCGCACGGCACGTCGCGAGCGGCCGAACCGTAGTGCACAAGCGCCCATCGACACCGGATGACCCATCGACAGCAATCCTGCAGGGGTTTGCTGAGCTGCATGAAATCGCAGGTTTCGCCGGTGAGGACGTGGAGCGCTTTGCGCACGGAACGACAGTTGCCACCAACGCACTTTTGCAGCGCAAGGGCGGGGAACTGGCGGTGGTGACGACGCGCGGTTTCAGGGACATGCTGGAGATCGGTCGGCAAATCCGGCCGAAAATCTATGATTTGCAGGAAGATGCGCCGCCTCCGCTTGCGGCAAGGCATCGCAGGATCGAGGTTGGCGAACGGATCGGTGCCGATGGCAACAGCGTCGTCGACCTGAACGATCAGGAGATTGAATCGCTTCTGGACCGCATCGATGTGCTGGAAGGCATCGACTGCTGTGCGGTCTGTCTTTTGTTTTCCTTTCTGAATCCAGAGCATGAACTCCGGATAGCAGAGGCGCTGCGCCGCCGGCGGCCCGAGCTTTTCATATCCCTGTCGAGCCAGGTGCAGCCGGAGTTTCGTGAATTCGAACGGTTTTCGACCACGGCAATCAATGCGTTCCTGCAGCCGCAGGTCAGCAACTACATGACGCACCTCAAGACCCAGATCGCAGAGGCGGCACCAAATGCGGCGTTCGGCATTTTCCAGTCCAGCGGCGGGCTGATGTCGGTCGATCGGGCGGCGGAATTTCCCGTGCGGACCGCACTGTCGGGCCCGGCAGCAGGAGCCGTCGGCGCCATCGTGTCGGCGGCAAAGTCGGGGATCAAGGATATCATCACCCTTGATATCGGCGGCACCAGCACAGATGTCTGCCTGATCCAGGATGGGCGTGCGGCGCTGGCCAATGTGCGTGACATTGCCGGTTTCCGTATCCGTCTGCCGATGATTGACATTCATACAGTCGGCGCTGGAGGCGGCTCCATCGCACATCTGGCGGCGGATGGCCTCTTGAAGGTCGGGCCGATCAGCGCGGGGGCGGTGCCGGGGCCGGCCTGTTACGGCCGGGGTGGCACAGAGCCGACAGTTTCGGATGCGAACATGCTCCTGGGCCGCTTGCCTGAAAGTCTGGTCGGCGGTGGAATGACCCTCGACCGCGACAAGGCGGTTAACGCGGTGGCGCCGCTGGCGAACAATCTGGGGCTTTCACCGGAAGAGACAGCTTTTGGCATTCTCAGCATTGCGGCTTCGAACATGGTTCGGGCGATCCGGGTGGTCTCTGTCGAGCGCGGGCATGATCCGCGCGATTTCACGCTGATGCCCTTCGGCGGCGCGGGAGGGCTGCATGTGGCGGATATCGCTCGCGAACTGGGCATGACCCGCATCCTTGTCCCGCGTTCGCCAGGCATCCTGTGTGCCGAGGGGCTGATCGTATCAGATTTGCAGGAGAATCTGGTCGGCAGTTGCCGGGTCAAGCTGGGCGCGGACCTGACCGAAGTTGAGACAATCCTGGCCGATTTGCGCACTCGCGCCGATGCATGGTTCGATCAGGAGGCGGTTGACGAGGGGGAACGGCGCTTGCGGCTTGTCCTGGACATGCGTTACGTCGGCCAGAACCACGAGCTGCAGGTCGAGACCAGTGGCGAAACGTGCGCGCCGGACCTGCCGGATGTCGACAAGCTCAAGCGCCTGTTCTTCGAAACCCATGAACGCGCGTACGGGCACCACGATCCCGATGCACCCATTGAAATCGTCAATCTGAGGCTGCGGGCGACCGCTAAGCTGGTGCACGGCGAAAGCGCCACGCCGCCACCTGCCGAGACACCGCGACCCGTCAGCCGTCACAATGTCTGGTTTGACCGGTCCGGTCCGATTGATACTCCGGTCTATGACCGCGCCACGCTGCCTGTCGGCTTCGATCTGCAAGGTCCTGCGATCGTCACACAGATCGACGCAACGACCGTGGTCCCGCCATGGGCGCGACTGACCGTGGACGAAGCCTGCAACATAATCATGGAGATACGGCATTGAGTGGAACAGGGCTTGACCCGATCTCGCTGGAGATCGCCTGGAACGGACTGAAGTCGATCACCGACGAGTGTTTTCTGACGCTGATGCGCAGCGCCTTTTCGACCAATGTTAAGGAGCGTCACGACCACTCCACGGCTATCGCTGATGCAAAGGGGCGGCTGATTGTGCAGGCCGAACAGTCGTTACCGATCCACTTGGCGTCGATGGGCGGCCTGATCCGACACATTGTTGAGCGGTACGGCGACAGCGTCGCTCCCGGCGACATGTTCATCGCCAACGACCCTCATGTGGCAGGCGGAACGCACCTGCCGGATATCAACACAGCCATGCCGGTGTTCAAGGAAGATCGCCTGATCGGGTTCGTCGCCAACATCGTGCATCACGCAGACGTCGGCGGCGCAGCCGTGGGCTCCATGTCGGGAGGAATGAACGAGATCTACAAGGAAGGCCTGCGCATTCCAATTGTCCGCCTTTACCGCAAGGGTGTGCTCCAGGACGATATCCTGCGGCTGCTGCTCTTGAACATGCGCCTGCCGGATGAGCGCAGGGGCGACCTGAACGCCCAGATTGCAGCCTGCAAGCTGGGTGTGACGCGCCTGGGCCACATGCTCGAACGCTTTGGCGCGGATTATGTCACTCAGGCTTTCGACGAGATCGTCGAGAGGACGCGCATGCGCATGCGCTCGGCAATCGCAGGGCTTCCGGATGGCACCTATGCATTTGAAGACGTGATGGATGATGACGGTATCTCGACCGAGGACATCCGCATCAAACTTGAGATCCGCAAGCGGGGCGATGCGATAACCTTCGACTTTACCGGCACCGATCCGCAAGTGCCGGGCAACTTCAACCTGACGATGAACGGCACCCAATCGGCAGTGTGCTACAGCCTCAAGGCCCTGTTGGATCCGGATGTGCCAAACAATCATGGCGTCATCGAGTCGATTGTGATCGTCGCGCCCGAGGGCTCGATCGTGAATTGCGTGTCGCCGGCCTCCGTGGCGCTTCGACTGAATACCTGTCAGCGCTTGGTCGACGTTATTCTCGGGGCGTTTTCTGAAGTGCTGCCTGAGCGGGTGATCGGGGCTGCGAACGGGGCCAACACCAGTGCGGTTTTCGCAGGCATCGACCCCAGGACTGCGCAGCAATATGTCTATCTGGAGACGCTTGGTGGTGGCATGGGCGCGCGGATGACCAGAGACGGCAAAGACGGAGTGCAGGTGCATATCACCAACACGTCGAACCTGCCGGTGGAAGCTATCGAAATGGAGTACCCATTGCGCGTCGAGGAGTACGCGCTGGTTGAAGACTCCGGCGGCGCGGGCACCCATCGCGGCGGTCTGGGCATCCGGCGGACGATCCGCCCAATTGATCACGAATGCGAATTCAACGGCGTGGGCGAACGATTCCGCCACGCGCCTTGGGGAATTCTGGGGGGACGCCCCGGAATGCCCGGCCGGTTCTATCTGCGCGATGATCAAGGCCGGGAACATACCTTGCCAGCCAAGGCAAGCGGCATCCGGATAACGCCGGAAACGGCCGCAGTTATAGAAACGCCGGGGGCGGGCGGCTACGGCGAACCAAAAAGTCGCCCGGTGCAGCTTGTCGAAGAAGACCGAAGTTCGGGTAAGTTTTCCGAAGAATACATACGCGATGCCTATGGACCAGCAATTGCGTGACGTCGGAGAGTTCAAGTTTCATCTATAAAAAACAGAGAGGGAATAACAATGCACTTGAAGGAGATAATTGCAGCCACCGGGATTGTCATCGGTATGGCGGTGCAGCCGCTCTACGCCGCCGACATAAATTGGGACATGGCCAACGAGTATAACGACACATCGATCCACGCCGAGGGCGACAAGATCTTTTCCGCCAAACTGGCGGAACTGACCGGCGGCGCGATCAAGATCACCCATCACTTCGGCGGCTCCATCGGATTTAAGTCCAAGGACCAGCTCGACGCGGTCGGTGACGGCGCATTGCCGATCGCGGACACCTATGTGGGCCCGCTGGGTGGCATTGATCAGATGTTCCTGCTGCCATCCCTGCCGTTCCTGGCCAAGACACCCCAGGAAGCTCGCAACCTCTTCGAGGCGGCGCGGAGTGAATATGAAGCCGTGTTTGCTGCCTACAACCAGAAGCTCCTGTGGGCATCACCGTGGCCGCCTTCGGGGATCTGGGCCAAGAAACCTGTCGCAGATACTGCCGCTTTGGAAGACCTGAAGATCCGCACCTACGACGCCAACGGCACCATCACGCTGCAACAGGTAAACGCCATTCCGATCCAGCTGAGTTGGGCCGACGTGGTACCGCAGCTGTCGACCGGCGGCATCGCAGCCGTCCTGACATCGGCTGAAGCCGGAGCGAACGCCAAGTTCTGGGAGCATCTCGATTACTTCACCGAAGTGAATTACGCGATGCCGCTGAACATGGTCCATATCAATCTCGATACCTGGAACGGTCTGTCGTCCGCTCACCAAGAGGCGGTCCTGCAAGCAGCCAAAGCCGCCGAAGACCACGTTTGGCAAAGCGTCGTCGCTCGCGTTGACGATAACTACACCCAGATGCGCGCGGAAAATATGACCGTCGTAACCGATGTCGATCCGGCCTTGCTGACAGCCCTGCGTAACGCCGGCCAGGACGCGCGCGAGGAATGGCTCGCGAAGACCGGCGACAAGGGCAAGGCGATACTTGATGCCTATATGTCGAAGTAAGGTAGTGCGGCCAGCTCTTCTGCTGTTCGATAGAGCCGCAACCGCGCTCAATCGCGTGGCGGGCGGTCTGGCCGCCGTCCTCCTGGTTCATATCTTTCTCCACATCGTCTTAGAGATTGTGCTGCGAAGCTTCTTCAACAGTTCAACCTTCGTGCTCGACGAATTCGTAGGGTACGCCATCGCAGCGATGACTTTTCTGTCGCTGGGATACGCTTTGAACTCGGGAAGCCTCATCCGTGTGGATCTCATGGTCGGGCGGCTGAGAGGCCGCCCACGCCGTTGGGCGGAATTGTTCTGCCTCGCGGCCAGCTTCGCCATCTCCGGATACAGTGCCTGGTGGGTCGGCCGCGACGCGCTTCGCAACTGGAGCCGGGGCGCCGTCAGCGAGAGCATCGCCGAAGTCCCACTCTGGCTGCCCGTCGGCGCGGTTTGGCTCGGACTTGTTTTGTTGATGATACAACTTCTCGCCTGTTTTCTGCGCGTCGCTGCCGGCGGCGAGCTCATACAATCCGAGGGGGCTGAATAATTCATGGACGCAATGGTTTCTGGGCTTATAGTCCTGGTTCTGATCCTGCTGTTTCTGGGCAGCGGCGTCTGGGTTTTCGTCGGCCTGCTTCTGGTCTCAACCACAGGTCTTGCCCTGGTTCTCGACTTTCCTCCCCACCGGATCGGCGTAATCCTGAGCAAGATCCTGTTTCGAAGCGCCAGTTCTTGGGAACTGGCGGCAATCCCTTTGTTCATCTGGATGGGAGAGATCATCTTTCGAACCAACATATCGGCGCGCCTGTTTGAGGGACTTGCGCCCTTTGTCAGCCGTTTGCCAGGGGGGCTGATCCACACCAATGTGGCGGGCTCGACCCTGTTCGCGGCCGTCTCCGGGTCGTCGGCTGCGACCACGGCGACTGTGGGCAAGATCACGACCGTCGAGTTGAAGCGGCGCGGTTACGACCAAGCCCTCTCTCTCGGCTCACTGGCCGGGGCTGGAAGTTTGGGACTTTTGATTCCTCCCTCAATTGTAATGATCATCTATGGCGTACTGGCCGAAGTCTCGATCACCCGACTGTTTGCGGCCGGCATCCTGCCGGGGTTGCTCGTGGCAGGGCTGTATTCGGCCTATATCCTGGGCCGCTGCGCGATGACACCCGGCCTGGAGCCCCAGTACGAGGGGCAGCTTGTGTCCAAGCGGCGGGCTCTGCTCGATCTGCTGCCGATCCTCCTGCTCGTGGGGCTGGTGCTCGGGGCCATCTATTCGGGGCTCGCGACGCCGTCAGAGGCGGCGGCAGTCGGCGTTCTGGGAACCCTGATCCTTGCAGCCCTTCTCAGGCAGATGTCGTTGGTACTATTGCGCGACAGCCTGATGGGAGCGGTGCGGGCTTCGGCCATGGTCTGTTCGATCCTGGTCGCTGCCGCGTTTCTATCAACGGCGATGGGTTACATGCACGTACCGCAGGACGTTGCGAAGTTGATCGCCTCCACGGAGATCGGACCGTATGGTCTGATCGTCTTGCTGGCACTGTTTTACATTGTGCTCGGTCTTTTTCTGGACGGCATCTCTATTGTCGTTATGAGCCTGCCAATCACCCTTCCCCCGATTATCGCCATGGGGTTCGATCCAATCTGGTTCGGTGTTTTCCTGGTCCTGATGGTCGAGTTGGGCCAGATGACACCACCCGTCGGTTTCAATCTATTCGTTATCCAGGGGTTGACCGGTGTGCCGATCGGGAAAGTCGCGCGCGCGGCTTTCCCGTTCTTTCTGTTGATGGCGTCCGGTGTGGCTATGATCACCATCTGGCCTCAGATCGCGCTGTGGTTGCCTTCCGTTTTGTTCGGCTGAAAGTCGAAACCATGGGACAGGTCAGATTCGCTGTGAACGGCATGTTCATTTGAAGACAACCCCGATTTGCACTAAACAAGAGACCATATTCCTTGGGATATTGCAGCGAGTTGTTTGTCGGGATGGCATCCGAAAGCGGGACGGCATCGCAAGCTCCTGAATTTCTGGAAAGCTGCAGTGTCCTCTCCGGCCCTGGCTCATGTCCGATCTCTCATTTCGCACGGGATCCACAAAACGGATCCGTTGCGAGATTTGTTGGGTGGCGGGATCGAGAGCAAGCTCTACAATCGCAAAATTGGCGAACTCGACACAGTAATTCCGATCCGAGCAGGATATGGCTCTGTTGCAAATTTTTGTCCGTGGTGTGAGAAGCAGCTTTTTCAAATTGGGTTGTTGATTTCATGAGTGCGTTCAAGGGCCGTCATTTCACGGGCGAAATCGTGTTGTGGGCGGTTCGCTAGTATTGCCGTTACGGGATCAGCTACCGGGATCTTGAACAGATGATGGCCGAGCGCGGTGTGCGGGTTGATCATGCGACAATCTACCGGTGGGTACAGACCTATGCGCCTGAAATGGAAAAACGTCTGCGCTGGCAATGGCGTCGGCCGGCTTCGGGCAGCTGGCGGGTCGATGAAACCTACATCAAAGTCCGTGGAAAATGGACTTATCTGTACCGGGCGGTGGACAATCACGGGAACACCATCGACTTTTATCTCTCGGCCACCCGGAATACGAAGGCCGCAAAACGGTTCCTGGGCAAAGCCTTGAGGGGGCTGAAAGACTGGGAAAAGCCCCATGCGATCAATACCGATAAGGCTCCCACCTACGGCGCGGCCATTTCCGAGCTGAAAGCGGAGGGAAAATGTCCGCAGGACACTGAGCATCGCCAAGTCAAATATTTGAACAACGTCGTTGAGGCCGATCATGGCAAGCTGAAACAGTTGATCCGGCCGGTGCGCGGTTTCAAAACGTTGAAGTCCGCCTACGCGACAATCAAGGGCTTTGAGGTCATGCGCGCCCTGCGCAAAGGGCAGGCCAGCATCTTCAACTTCTCAAATGATGTCCTCGGCGAGGCTCGCATTGTCGAACGTGCGTTCGGCATCGGTCCCTGTGCTCTGGCTGAAGCGATGACTATGCTCGAAAACCATCTTCAAGATGCTGAAGCTTGAACTGGAGTGCCGGATTAGGCCGAAGTCTGTCGGGACGCAAAGTTTGCAACAGAGCCCCTTCACCCATAACGTGACGGGTTCTGTCGCCGCGCCATCACATCTCGATGTAGAACTGGCCCGGCGAAGCTTGGCCTCGGCCCGAATTTCATCGCATCAACCAGCGTCTCTTCGTCGACAAATTTTACAGGCCAATATCCCGCTTTTGGTGTGGAAAACATTTTTATCAACCTTGTGATGGCGCCCCATTCGGTGTTGGGTTGCGCCCTCTCGCAAGGTAATCAACCACTGATTGCCGTAGCCGTAAATCATTGATCTGAAATAAAAAAGGACACTCCGAATGACCTCCGGAGCGCCTGGGCTCATCCCTGTGCCCGGTTCGATAAATGCTGTCTCGACGAGACCACACCAGCCTTTGA
>NZ_JALNMJ010000045.1 GCF_023156505.1 Roseibium sediminicola
CCTAGGACGAAAAAACTATCTCTTCATGGGCTCAGAAGGCGGCGGCAAATCCGCGGCTATCGCCTATACCCTGATCGAAACCGCAAAACTCAACAACATTGACCCGCAAGCCTGGCTGACCTGGGTCCTCGCACAAATCGCTGACCACAAGATCAACCGCATCAACGACCTCATGCCATGGTGTTACGCTGCAAAGGCAGCGTAACAGAGCGCGAGGCAGCCATGAAGACCGGCTTCACCCCACGGACACGTAGTTTCAGCTTGACGGCGTGAAGTTCCATGGCATGAGCTCGTCGATCCGGCTTTTCGGATGGCCGGTGGCGATGGCTTCGAGGGTGGCCTTTAGATAGGCGAAGGGCTCGACATTGTTGATTTTCGCGGTCTCGATGAGGGATGCGATGCGGCCCCAGGAACGGCCACCCTCGTCATGCCCGGCGAACAAGGCGTTTTTCCTATTTAATGCAATTGGCCGGATCAGATTCTCGACACTGTTGCTATCGATCTCAACACGGCCATCGTGAAGGAAGGTCTGCAAACCGTCCCAGTGGCGATGGATATAGGCAAGCTTCTCGCCGAGGCGGGACTTGGCAGATACCCGGCGGCGTTGCTCTTGCAGCCATTCCCCGAAGGCGCCGACCAGAGGCGCGGTGCGGGCCTGCCGGGCCGAGTGCCGCTGCCCTGGCGCCGTGCCGCGGATATCGGCCTCGACCCTGTAGAACTCAGCGATCCGGCGCAGGCCCTCGGCGGCGATTTCGGAGCCGTCGCGGTCGAAGACCTCCTTCAGTTTCCGCCGTGCGTGGGCCCAGCAATGGGCCACGCGGATCGGATCGCCGCCCTTGCGGGACGAGCGCGTCAGGCAGTTGTAGCCCTGGTAACCGTCGAGTTGCAGGACCCCGTCAAAGCCACGAAGGATTTTCTCCGCGTTCTCTCCGCGGCGGTCAGGCGCATAGAAGAAGACCACGCCGGGTGGATCGTCCCCACCCCAGGCGCGGTCGTCTCGGACCAAGGCCCATAGATATCCGGTCTTCGTCTTGCCCCGGCCCGGATCCAACACCGGCGCCGTGGTCTCGTCCATGAACAGCTTGGTCGACACCTTCAGGTGTTCGGCCAGCCGGTCGACCACCGGGGCGAGGTGGAACGCAGCGGTACCGACCCAATCAGCCAGCGTGCTCCGATGGATATCGACGCCCGACCGGGCAAGGATCTGGTTCTGCCGGTGCAGGGGCAAATGGTCCGCGTACTTGGCAACCAAAACATGCGCGATGGTCCCTTCCGTCGGCAGGCCACCCTCGATGAGGTGAGCCGGTGCCGGCATCTGGGTGACGCCGTCGGTACAGGCGCGGCAGCCGTATTTGGGGCGGACGGTGACGATCACGCGCAGCTGTGCGGGCACGATGTCCAGCCGCTCCGTGCGATCATCGCCGATCTTGTACATCACTCCGCAACCGCAGGGACAGTGCAAGTTGTCGGGTTCGATCACACGCTCGATGCGCGGAAGGTCCTTCGGCAGGTTGCCCCGATTGCGACGCGCCGGACGGCGGGTTTTGCCTTCAGCGGACAGCTGCGTGTCCTGGCTTTCCTCAACTTCGGCGATGGCAGTCTCGAGGTCTTCGAAAGCCAGTTGCCGTTCGTCTTCGCTGAGCTTCTCCGACCTTTTGCCGTGAACCGCGTGGTTCAACTCGGCGACCAGGTGCTCCAGGCGTCTGTTGATCTCCTTGAGCGCATCCCTTTCGCGCAAGAGCGCGGCGACAGCATCACGCTGGTCGGCCGGGATCGCGGAAAGATCGATGGCAACAGTAGAAGGCATGGGCTGAGAATGGCCTGGGACCGCTCCGGATGCCCGCCATTTCCGGCACCTGATTCATTCTGCCGCAGCTGGAGAACGAGCCTTCAATGCCTTCACCTTGCGCCAGTCCAGGCCCGAGAACAGTGCCTCGAACTGAGCATGGTTCAGCGACATCATACCATCCCGAACGGCGGGCCAGGTGAAGGTCGTATCTTCCAGCCGCTTGTAAGCCATGACCAGGCCGGTGCCGTCAAAATACAGGAGCTTCAAGCGGTCGGCTCGCCTGGACCGGAACACAAAAACCGTGCCGGTGAATGGGTCCTTGCGCAAAACGGACTGGACCAGGGCGCTTAGCCCATCATGTCCTTTTCTGAAGTCGACTGGCTTTGTCGCCACCAGGATACGCACCCGGTTCGAGGGGAAAATCATGATCCACGCCCAAGGGCGCACACGATATCGGCAATCCTATCCGGGCTCACGGAAGCGTCCAGCCGGATTGTGGTTCCGCCGTGAATGATCTCCACCGCGGCCAGCGGCTTCGCATCCTCTTCAAAGGACACAGGGGGCGGTTCCAGAACGGCCGGTATAAACTCGGCTCCCGGAAGATCCGGCACCACAAGTTTGCCCTCCCGCGCCAAACGCCGCCATGCCGAGAGATGGTTGGGCTTCATGCCGACGCGCAGGGCGACCTCGTTCACTGTCACCCCGGGAAGATAGGTCTCCGCGACAAGCTGACCCTTCACTTCATTGGGCCAACGGCGCATTCCCGTGCTGCGCGGTAAAATCTCATAACCGCATACGGACTCCATATGGAGCTCTCTGTGGACTCCCAAACCTGCCTCCATTCCCAAATCGACAATGGGTATGGATTCCAGCATCACGACGGGAGCGAACAGGTGGGGTCCAGCCGCCGCTTACATTTAATAAGCTCCGGTAGTTGAGACATTTCACTGAAGACAATGGCCGTATCATCAGACTTTTCGGTGGAATGCGGGGCGTAGTGCAGTGCGGCCATTCCGGCTGCGTTTGCGGCTTGAACTCCTACGGTGCTGTCTTCAACAACAATGCAGGTGTTTGGTGGATACCCCATAGTTCGGGCGGCGTGTAGAAAGAGACCCGGTTCGGGTTTCCAACTGCCGACCTCTTACGAACTGTAAAGGTTGGAGCCAAAGTAAGCCGCCAAACCGCTTATCTTTAAAGCCTGGGCGATTTTTTGAGGAGGCCCACTTGAAGCAATGCACTTGGGCCGATCCAAACTCTCCAACATCGCAACAACGCCGGGCATCGGTTCGAGGCTTTGAGTAAAAAGCTCCGAGACACGTTCGCGATAGGTCGTTTCAAATGTGTCTGGCAGTTTCCTGCCAATTCGCTCTTCAAGATCAGACAGGATAACCGAGAGCTTCTTCCCGCGATAACGGCGTACCAGTAGCTCAACGGGCTCGTTTATTTCAGGCAGAAGATCAACGAAGGCTTGATTGCAGAGGGTTTCGCTATCGACGAGCGTTCCGTCTAAATCAAAAATGACGCAAGTCTCTGCCATCTGACGAATATCAGCCCGCTTCCTATGCTCAGTCTGTGGTCTTAATATCGCCTTTGCCGATAAAGTTCCACGGCAGGAGTTCATCGATCCGGCTTTGTCTGTGGCCGTTTACGATCGCGGTCAGAGTGGCTGTCAGATAGGCTTGGGGGTCGACTGCATTGATCTTGCAGGTCTCGATGAGTGAGGCGATTGCCGCCCAGTTTTCGGCTCCGGCCTCATTGAGCTACCTCCCGAAATTCGGACACTGACGTAAGCTACGATTTGTTGTCTGCTGATCTTCGAGAATAAGGAGATCAGAGATGTCGAAACGCAAGCAGCACGCGCCGGAATTCAAGGCGAAGGTCGCCCTGGAAGCCCTGAAGGGCGAGGAGACGGTCTCGGAGCTGGCGAGCCGGTTCGGGGTTCATCCGACCATGATCCATCAATGGAAGCGTGCCCTGCTGGAAGGAGCTTCGGACGTTTTTGAACTTGGCGGCAAACGAAAGCCAGAGATTGACGAAGACCAGGTGAAAGAGCTCCACGCCAAGATCGGGGAGCTGGCGGTCGCCAACGATTTTTTTGTCCAGAAAGCTCAAGCCTTGGGGCGTGAAGTGAGGCGCGGCATGATCGAGCCGAGGCATCCAGACTTATCGGTCGGCAAGCAGTGTTCGCTGCTGTCGATCTCGCGCTCGTCTTTCTATTACGCGCCGAAGGGCGAGAGCGAGATGAACCTCACGCTGATGCGCCAGATCGACGAACAGTTCCCCCTTCTCGGCGTTGCCGCGCAACGCCTGTCAGGCGACGGGAGACGCCGTTCTTCGGGGTCCGGCAGATGACCTGGCACCTGAAGAACGAAGGTCATCCGGTGAACGAGAAGCGGATCCGGCGGCTGATGCGGCTCATGGGTCTGATGCCGATCTACCAGAAGCCCAATACAAGCAGGCCGGCCAAGGGACACAAGATCTGGCCATATCTGCTCAAGGGCTTGAGGGTGGAACGGCCGAACCAGGTCTGGGCGTCCGACATCACGTATTGTGCGCCTCGTCCCGGATGGTCCGGGGTGCATATGTCTGGAATGCATTGAGAAAGGAGGAATGGAAGATTGCCTTGTCCCCTGCTGCAAGGGGGCATGAGCCCAAGCGGCGGTGACCTGCTGTCAACTGGCAGGGTGACGTAGCCCGCAGGTAAAGGGGATTGAGGCGAAGCCGTTACGCCGAGATGGTTCCCGAGGCTGAAGTATTGGAAGGTTGAGGAACACGAACCGGTTCACCCGCATCTGAGGGCTGGAATGTCGCCTTCGCCTACAAGGCTTAATAGGCGGAATGCTGATGATGACGCTGGACAGGTATGACGGCGTGCATCCGAACGTGAGCTGAGACGTAGGAAGCTCGCGAGGCGTCATGGGGAGAACGCAGCCAGACCATGGCATCGGCATCGACTTGCGGAACGCAAGGGAAAAGACTGCGACCGGCAACCTCACCAATACGAAACGTCCAGCATATGAACGAGGGAAGGCATGATGGAATGCCCACGATGTTCTGCGTCGCAAGGGAGTTGACCCTGATGTCCATCATGCTGGCGGAGTTCCCGTAGTAGTCCGCGGCGGGGAAAGCCTGTCACATGGCGAAGGGGAACAGTTCAATCTGCTTGGAGTGCAAACTACCTGACCGAACGAGGTGAAGACCTTTGATAATCAGCGAAATGCAGCACAAGCTCGCAACATGGGCCGAGGCCGATCCGAACCGCCGGTTCGATCGTCTCCTTCGGCTCATTGCCGATCGGGAATGGCTTGCCGAAGCGGCCCGGATCGTTCTGGCGTCAAGCGGCGCACGGACCCCGGGCATAGACGGAATAGACAAGCAACGGATGCAGGCCGGGTTGGACCACCATCTGGCCGGCCTGCGGACCGACCTGTTGAAGGGCACCTATCGCCCGACGCCGGTCAAGCGGATCTATATCCCGAAAGCTAATGGCAAGCTACGACCGCTGGGTATACCGACCCTGACAGACCGCATCGTCCAGCGCGCCATGCTGATGGCGATGGAGCCGATCTGGGAGAGCGACTTCCATCGCCTCTCCTATGGCTTCCGGCCGGAACGCAGCGTGCATCATGCTGTCCGCACCGTGAAGATCCAGCTTCAAGATGGCGGTGGCACGAAGGGCCGCTGGATCATCGAAGGTGATCTGGCAAGCTACTTCGACACGGTTCATCACCGGCTGCTTCTTAAATGCGTACGGCGGCGGGTGCGGGACGGACGGTTTGTCGATCTCCTCTGGCGTATTCTCAAGGCAGGTCACATTGATTGTGGCCTGTTCAGGGCTGCCAGCGAAGGTGTTCCGCAAGGTGGCGTCCTGTCACCGCTCCTGTCCAACATCATGCTCCATGAGTTCGATGTCTGGCTGGAGGCGAAATATCTGAACCGGAAAGCCCGCAAGGATCGTTGGGCATGGAACTTCGGTATTCAGCAGGAACGCCCTATTGCGGTTCGGGAGAATCGGCAATGGAAACCTGCGATTGCCTATTGTCGCTATGCCGATGACTTCGTCGTCATCGTCAAGGGGAAGAAGGCCCATGCTATGGAGATCCGTGAAGAATGCCGGGCCTTTCTGGAAGACCGCCTGAAGTTGACGCTGAATATGGAGAAAACCCATATCACCCACGTCGATGACGGCTTCGTCTTTCTGGGGCACCGGATCATTCGCAAGCGAGGGTCGAACAGCCGTATGTCCGTCGTCACAACAATACCCAGGGAAAAGGCCAAGGCGTTTGTCCGCAAACTGACCGAGACCCTTTCTGGCAATCATAGCGTCAGTGCGGTCGATATGATCGCCAGCCTGAACCGCCAGTTGGCGGGATGGGCGGCGTTCTACAAGTTCACCGACTTCAGGGCGTATGTTTTCCGGCGCATCGACCATGTCGTATTCTGGAAAATGGCGCACTGGCTGGGGCATAAATACCGATGCCGTATCAAACCCTTGATGCGGAAGTGGTTCAGGCCCCCGGAACCGGGCAAGGCGAAGACCTGGCTCGTTTACGGTCGCAATGAACGTGGCGAGGCCATCGGAAAAGACCTGCAACGGCTTGTCTCAAGCCCGAAGGCACAATTCCGGTGGCGCAATCCGGAGGTCAATCCATACATCCTCCGGAATGAAAATCGCAGCACCGTCACCTCTCGCTATCATGATGTTGCCATGGCCATGGGCCAAGTTTGAATGGAGAGCCGTATGCGCTGAAAGGTGCACGTGCGGTTCGGGGAGGAGAAGCGCAACTGCGCTTCTTACTCCACTGCCGATGCGCCGCGGGTTCCTCTACCTGGTCGCGATCATGGACTGGTTCACCCGCAAGGTCCTAGCCTGGCGCATCTCCAATACGCTGGACGCCGACTTCTGCGTCGAGGCGTTGAATGAAGCGATCCACAAATTCAGCGCGCCGGAAATCATGAATACGGACCAGGGATCACAGTTCACCTCGTTTGCATGGACGGACCGGCTACGGCGGATGGGCGTGCGCATCTCGATGGACGGCAAGGGACGGTTCCTCGACAATATCTTCGTCGAGCGGCTGTGGCGCACGCTCAAATACGAGTGTGTTTATCTGCACGCCTGGGAAACCGGCTCACAGACCCGGGACGGTGTCCGAAAATGGATGGGTTTTTACAACCGGAAGCGTCCGCACTCCGCCCTTGGCGGCAAACCGCCTGCCGTGGTCTACTGGCAGCGCATTGAACAAAACCAACCCGACCAGCAGGTGCAGAGAGTAGCTTAATTTACGCCGAAACCTGTCCAATTAATCGGGAGTAGCTCACATGGCCCGCAAAGAGAGCGTTTTTCCTGTTGAGTGCGATGGGTCTGATGGTGCGTTTAGATCTCAATTGAGATAGGCTCTAGCCCCACAAAAGTTTCAAATGCGTCATCGGCATATTGAGCTAGACAAGGAATGTAATGGATCGTTTACTAATGACCCGTTGGGACAAAATTGAGGCATATGATAAGGAATGGTCGAAGCGTTCTCAGAAGATGCTTGAGATGTTCGATGAAACGGTCCCAGACGCATCGGGCGCTTCCTTTTCCGAATATGGCTGCGGGCCCTACATGCCGTTCCGATCTGCCGTGTCTGCGTCAGGTCCCCGTAAAACGAGGATTTTTGACCGCATGAGTTGGGCCGGGGATTGTGAAATTGTAGATTTCAACACCGGTGTCATTGACAAGATGACAAACACGGACGTTGGTGTTCTGAGTGGAGTTCTGGAATATCTTGACGATGTGCCTGGTACCCTTGCACTTCTAAGGCAACATCACCGTTTTGCGCTTATAAGCTATGCCGTATGGGAAGTGACGACCGTCTCAGCCAGCATCGTGGCCTTGAATCAACGATGCAATCAGGGCGGTTGGCGCAATCACTATACCCTTCATCAAATTGTTACCCATGCCCAGGAATTTGGCGTCATACTTCGTGCGGGGGAGAGTCTAGGCCAAATTGTTTTGCTCCTTGCGAAAGATTTGCCCACTAAGTAATCATATCAGACGAGTCTCGCGGACGCTGTGGGGAACAATTCAATTGCATTATAACGTTGGATAAGCATCCCAAAATGCCTTCTGGAGTGCTTCCCGTGATGATTTCGGGACGCAAACGATAACATCGTCCACTACTATTATATAACGTGGTTCGGGGCCTTGATTGAGAGCTGATAGGACCGTGCTTATGTCTGGCCAATAGCGCCAATCAAATGGCGGGGGCGGCGGTTTAAGAAAACCTCGTGCGTCATCAATAAAAATATAGGCTGCCACGGCCGATGCATTTATCGCTTCAATTTCTCCTATCAACGGGCAATCATTGCCGGAGCCGAAATAGCCACCGCCCTTATGAGCGTCCAACCAAAAACAGAGTTTTTCTTCTTTCGTATCCTTTAAAATCCGCGGAAGCACCACTCGAGAGCAGCCTTCGAGAAATTCAATGTTGTCGACGTGAGCCAGTTCGGTTCTTGTCGTCTTAATTGTTTCCGGATCAATTTCTAGGGTAATAACGTTCGAGAAATGCTCTGCTGCCCAGACGCTTGTTACACCCTTGTAGGTTCCGGTTTCCACGAAGGTTTTGATGCCCTCGCGTTTAGCGATCGCGCGAACTACTTCCGAAAGTTTTTTTTCTGATAAACTGCCCATAAAGTCCTCTTCATGTAATTACACTTCTTATAGTTGCTCGTTTCGACGCATCAGAGGAGAGTAGTTTTCTTTAACAGCTGAGCCAAACCTTCGCGCAAGCTGACTTGCGGCTCCCAGCCGAGCACGTTTTTGGCACGTGAGATATCTAACCTTGCGAAATTGGGTTCGTTTTGAAGTGGTTCACAATGTTCAACATTCACGGTGCGCCCTGTAAGTTCCTCCAAAAGTGCGATAAGCTGAGCAATAGAAGTGCCCTTCCCAGTGGCGATATTCACGATTCCAGCGCCACCTGTTTTAATTGTTGCATCTATTGCCCGCAGGATATCAAGTACATTCACGTAATCCCGCTTGGCATGTGCTGAGCCAAAGATCTTAAATACCTCACCGTCTTCAAGCGATTTCACAAGAGTTGGTATGACGCCGAAGCCGGGTTTATTAGTTTGACCAATTCCGTAAGCGTTTGAGACGCGTAGGATAGAGGTGGTGAGGGTAGTTTCGGCTGCGCAAAGTAGGGCTGATTCAATTATCAATTTTTCCAACCCGTATTCCGTTTGAGGTATGCATCGAGCCGTTTCACTTAAGAGAACCGAATCGTCGTTTCCGTAGATAGCGCCTCCCGACGAAAGGAAAATGTAATGTGCTTTGCTTCCGACATTCAACAAGCCGTCGATTATTCGTAAGTGAGGGCTCACTCGCGAAAGGACGTCGCGTTGGCTGATGGCTCGCCCCCTGCCACTTGAGGCGAGATCAATGATAACGTCTGCATCACTGATCCAGTCAATGCTTACAGTTTCCAGATTCTCGAATTGCCTTGGTGCTGGTAGATTGGGGATATCCGGCAAAGGAGTTGTCGGCCGTTTCGTCCATAAGACTTTTAGGTTTGGCTGGGCCGTCAAATTTCTTAGGAGGTGTGTTCCAATAAAACCTGTCCCGCCAAAAATCACTACTTTTTTCTGACAAATATTCATCAGAAGGAGCAATGCATAGAATTGTGATTCAATTTAAATAGATATTTAAATATATTGTCCATCTGAAAAACGCTCCTCATTAAAGCTGGATTTTCCTGAATGTGAACTGCCCCTGCTTTGCAGGACGCAACTAATAATAGGTTACTACTGCCATAGCGTTGATATGCAATGCAATGTAGAAATTTGTGTTACCTTCCTTACGTAGGATGTGGCGGATGGGTTCCTGGAGCCAGCACTCGTAAAAGCAGTCGCCTCATTTCTGAGTTTCGTACTTAGTCGGATTTGGCTGAACGCCAATCGTAGTTTTGTGCAAGTTTGGATAGGTGCTTAACACAATTTAGTTCATTCGAAGTGTAACATGCCTAATATAGCAAATTACCTATCCCTAATACGTTCTTAGTTGCAAATGGTTTTCCATCTGATAAAAAGACCCCATTCTAAATTTAAGAGGATTCAAATGAAGGGTATTGTTCTGGCAGGTGGCAGCGGGTCAAGACTTTATCCGCTGACGACAGCCGTTTCAAAGCAAATGCTACCGGTTTACGATAAGCCTATGATCTATTTTCCTTTGAGCATTCTGATGCTAGCAGGAATTAGAGACATTTTGATCATCTCAACACCCCGCGACTTACCTCGGTTTCAAGAACTGTTGGGTGGAGGTGAAGGGTACGGAATCCACCTCTCATATGCTGAACAGCCTTATCCCAACGGTTTAGCGGAAGCCTTAATAATCGGAGCTAATTTTATAAATGGAGACGCCTGTGCACTTGTGCTCGGTGACAATATATTTTTCGGCGCTGGATTGCCCCATGTTTGCAATGCCGCTGCCAGTCGTAAGACGGGGGCAACCGTGTTTACCCACCAGGTGGCGGATCCTGAGCGCTACGGTGTAGTGAGCTTTGATCCCGACACCAAAAAAGCGATCACGATTGAAGAAAAGCCTACCCAGCCGAAATCAAATTGGGCGGTCACGGGGCTTTATTTCTACGACAAAAATGTCGTTGATATCGCAGCGAATGTGAAGCCCTCGGCACGAGGCGAATTGGAAATCACCGACGTTAACAAAGTCTATCTTGAACAGGGAGACCTTAATGTGGTCACGTTCGGACGTGGTTATGCGTGGTTAGATATGGGCACGGTTGACTCAATGCATGAGGCGTCTTCCTTTGTAAGGACCATTCAGCATCGTCAGGGAATACAAATTGCCTGTCTTGAGGAAATTGCACTTCAAAACGCCTGGATCAGCGCCGAGCAGATGTTAACCCAGGGACAGCAGCTCTCGAAAACTGCCTATGGGCAATATCTCATCAAGCGAGCAAGAGAACTCTCCCAATAGCTGAATTTAGCTTAATAGGGCTTGAATACACTTAGAAATCATATCGAATAAGCATGGCGTTTAATGTCAATTTTTCTGGAAGCTTCCAATAAGTGGGCGTTGGAAACTGACGAGTTTTAAAATCGACTTTGAATATGATGATCACTTTTTTTGCCGCCAAAGCCGTGAGTTGTGGCCTACACTTCAAAACCGAGCTTTGCGTGCAAGGCGAGGTTAAGAGTGCAACACGCAGGTTTGGTTGGAAAATGCTGGTTGATGGTAGCAAAGGAATAACAAATGATAATAAATTGGGTCGGCATCGTAGCTGCCGATTATTACTGGTCTGACTGATTTGATGATCTTGGTTCCTATAAAATCGCGGCTTAACGTAGGTGCAATTAAATTGTCTTAAAAGAGCTTGAACACGCATCTATTATCTGAGATCGAAGCCAGCTATACTTGCGGAGGAATTTAGTGCGCTTTCTTGTTACTGGTGGAGCCGGGTTTATCGGTTCTGCAGTCTGTCGACATCTTGCTGTCAATCCTGAGCATTTCGTCCTAAATGTCGACAAGCTCACATATGCGGGAAATTTAGCCTCGCTGAAATCGATTCAGGATTTTCCGAACTACTGCTTTGTTAAAGCCGATATCCGCGATGGTGAGCGCATAAGTGCGCTCTTGCGCAGGTATGATATAAATATTGTCATGCATTTGGCTGCCGAAAGCCACGTTGACCGCTCAATTGACGGGCCGGAGGCCTTCATTGAAACCAATATTGTCGGCACATTTCGGCTGCTAAAGGCAGCGCGGGGCTATTTTGAGAGTTTGTCTGGCGGACAACGAGAGCACTTCCGCTTCCACCATATTTCGACCGATGAGGTTTATGGAGATCTGCCGTTTGATTCCGGCATGTTTACCGAAGATTCTCCTTATACACCTTCTTCGCCCTATTCGGCTTCGAAGGCGGCATCCGACCATTTAGTTCGAGCATGGGGCGAAACCTATGGCCTGCCGGTTGTCCTCTCCAACTGTTCCAACAATTACGGCCCCTTCCATTTTCCTGAAAAATTGATCCCACTTGTGACGTTAAATGGGCTCGCGGAGTTATCCTTACCCGTCTACGGTAAGGGAGAAAATGTTCGTGATTGGCTTTTCGTTGAAGATCATGCCGCGGCACTCGAAAAAGTCGCAATGGGAGGTAAAATTGGGGAAAGTTATAATATCGGTGGTAATGAGGAACGACAGAATATCCAGGTTGTCAAAACCATCTGTGCGCTTCTCGATGAAAAACACCCACGAGCAAACGGCGAGTCTTACTCTGAACTAATCGAAATGGTGAGCGACCGCCCTGGCCACGACCGTCGCTATGCAATCGATGCATCCAAAATCAAGCGAGACCTTGGTTGGGAACCCTCCATCAACTTCGAAGACGGGCTATCGAAGACGATTGACTGGTACCTTCAAAACGAATGGTGGTGGGGGCCAATCCGTGAGAGGTCCGGCTATGAACGATTAGGCGTTTTGAAGGGGAAAAACCAGGGAACTTGCGGTTAGTTGAGTCACTCGTGCCTTGCTCGGAATTATTCATCCACGACCTAGCTGATACAAAATCGCATCTGCCCAGGTTTTGACTTGACGTGCGAACACCATAGCGTCGGCAGTGTCCTTTCCTTTGGCGGCGACTTGTTCAGGCTAATCGGCAAACCTTCGCCTCGCAGCGAGGGGCACCATCGTGGCGAGTTCCGGCGTGTCTGCGAAGGGAGTGAGATCGATATACGGGGCGAACCAGCCTTGATCGACCAGTATGACCGCCTCGGCAAATGCCGGAGGACGCCAATAGAGTGTCGCATCAATGATCCCAGGCGCTACGTCTGGGGCGAAGACCACGTTGCCGGTCAGGTCGCCGTGTAAACGTTGTACAGCAAGTTCAGGAACCGGCTCGGCGAAGACGGGGGCGAGCATTGCCATGTACTCTGCGGGATAATCCGGCATCGCCTCTCCCCAGGCAACGCGATCCGCGCGTGCCCACGGATCATCGCGCTCCTGAAACACTGGATCGTATAGCATATGAGCCAATAGATCGTGATATGTACGGGCAGCTAGCAGTATCTCGCCCGCCCTTTCCGGCGCTGGCTCTCCCTCGATCCAATGCCAAGCGACCCAGCCGTCAATTTTCCACCCGCCGAGCGGTGCTGGTGTTGGCACCGGCGGCTGGATACGGCTCTCTAATACTTCGGGTAACCCAATATGGGTTTCTGCAAGACATCGCGCCTGCGCGGCATTTGGACTTGGATTCAGAACGATATTGCCTGCGCGCCATGCCACGCCTATGCCACCCGCGAGAGGATAGGCGGATAGTCCACCCGCAAATCCTGTGACCTGAGACCCTGAATCTCCTCCAGTTTTGTGTAGAGTCCGTTTCAAGCAGGAGACGGACGGAATGAAGCGTTCACGGTTCACAGAAGAAGTGAGCGTCCGTTGTCGCCGACCTGCTGTTTTTCGATTTGGTGCGCTAAGTGTCCGCTAATGTAAATGGACACTTATGGGCCTTTAATGAGTAAGCGAACGAAGCGGCGGAACTGGTCTGATGAGGAGAAGCGGGAGATCTGCGCACAAGCGGTTGTTCCCGGTGCATCGGTGGCCCAAGTGGCGCGCCGGTATTCCGCGAATGCGAATCTGATCCACAACTGGCTGAAGGATAGACGGTTTGCCCCAGCTGCAACTGCGGCGGGCCAGGTGGAGGATTCGTCTTTTGTTGAACTGGAACTGCCCCCGGCAGCTTGTCCTGCGATGCCAGAGGTCGTTGTCCCGCCCTCGGGATGTGTGTGCGCGAGCCGGGTTGATATCACCCTTTCTGACGGCCGCCGGATCTTGATCGAAGGCCCAACGGGACTGGCTGCGGTCATGGGACTGGTGCGGGGCTTGATGGAATGATCCCGGTTCCCTCGAACACCCGGGTTTGGCTGGCGGCCGGTGTGACGGACATGCGCCGTGGGTTCACCTCCCTAGCTGCGAAAGCCGAACAGGTTCTGGCAGAAGATCCCTACTCGGGGCACTTGTTCGTGTTCCGAGGTCGGCGGGGAGACCTCTTGAAGATCATCTGGTGGGACAGCCAGGGGGCTTGCCTGTTTTCCAAACGGCTGGAGAAAGGCCGGTTTGTCTGGCCTGGAGCGAAGGCTGGCAAGGTCAGTGTCACGGCGGCCTAGCTGTCGATGCTGCTTGAGGGGATCGACTGGCGTATGCCGGCCCGCACCTGGACACCGCTAACGAGCGGATAGCGACATAAATACAGAGACTTAATCCGCTTTTTCCTTTCTGCTTCCGGCTGCGTCCGGTATAAACACAGCCATGCTGAAGGACCTGGACATCACGCCTGACGATCCGGCTGAACTGAAAGCCGTGAACCGGCTTCTGGCTGACGAAGTCAAGGCGCTCAGCCTGAAGGTTGAACAGCTTCAGCATCAGCTTCATGGGGCCAACCGGAACCGGTTCGGCTCCAAATCGGAAAGCCTCGATCAGCTTAAGCTGAGCCTTGCCGAGGAAGAAGCCATTGGCGCTGCTGCCAATCAGCAAAACATTCCAGAACCCGCCTCGTTGGGTGATCCTTGTCGGCAGGCCAAACGCCAGCACAGCCGCAAGCCGCTGCCGGACCATCTTGAGCGCAAGGACACAGTCCTGATGCTGGGTGAAGCCTGCCTTCGCTGCGGCGGCAAGTTCAAGACACTGGGCGAAGATGTCACCGAAGCGCTGGAATATGTGCCAGGCCGGTTTGTCGTGAACCGTATTGTCAGGCCGCGCTTGTCCTGTTCTTGCTGCGAAAAGATTGTTCAAGCACCTTTGCCATCGCGCCCGATTGAGCGTGGACGGCCAGGTGCGGGACTTTTGGCGCATGTTTTGGTTTCCAAATATGCGGACCACCTGCCGCTCTATCGCCAGTCTCAGATCTTTGGCCGGGAAGGTATCGATCTGGACCGCTCCACCCTGGCTGATTGGGTGGGGCGCTCCACCGCCTTGCTTGAGCCGCTGTCCGATGCCATCGGACGAATGGTCCGGCAAGGCGAAGCGCTCTTTGCCGATGACACCCCGGTCAAGCTTCAGGCTCCGGGAGCGAAGAAAACCAAAACTGCCCGTATCTGGGCCTATGCCCGGGATGAGCGGTCATGGGCCGCGGCCTCTCCACCGCTGGCGTGGTACCGGTTCACGGTTGACCGCAAGGGCAAACATCCTGAGGGTCACCTGTCTGGCTACAAAGGCTGGATTCACGCTGATGGCTACGCCGGGTTCAATGGCCTGTTCGGAACAGACAAAGCCCGGGAGATGGCCTGCATGGCCCATATCCGGCGCAAGTTCGTCGATGTGCATGCCTCCCAAGGATCATCGATTGCCGGCGAGGCCATCCAGCGGATTGCCGGACTGTACGAAATCGAAAGAAGGCACGCGGCAAACCGCCGCCGGACCGCGCCGCCCTGCGGCAAGCACAAGCCAAACCTATCTTCGATGAGCTGGAAGACTGGCTCGGTACCCAATTGACGCGGATCTCAGGCAAGTCACCACTTGCTGCGGCGATCCGTTATGCGCTCAGCCACCTGCCGAAAGCCCGGCCATACCTCGGCAACGGGCACTTGGAACGTACCCCTCCGGTGAAGGCCGTCTTGCTGGCGTAGGCTGAAGACTGTCAGTCCTAGTGGTAGCACTAGGAGTAGTCATATGACCAAGCAGCATATCGAGGTGATCACGTCGGTGGAGCGACGCCGGCGATGGTCGCAGGAAGACAAGGAGCGGCTTGTCGCGGCCTGCCTCGAACCAGGCGCAAGCGTTTCTGAGGTTGCTAGGGCGGCGGGTTGCCACGTGAGCCAGCTTTTCCGTTGGCGCAAGCAGTTGTGCACGATCTCTGACGGCCGGACGGCTACGGATCACGGGGCATTCGCACCGACATCTTCACCTGAGTTTGTCCCGGTAACGATCTCCGATGCCGGGTCTTTACCGGTTCCTGGTCAATCGCCGGACCCCGCTCCGCCGCAACGTGCACGTCGCAAGCCGAGCATCGTGACGATCGAACTGGGCCGGGGTAAACGGGTTCGGGTCGACAGTGATATCGACACGGAAACTCTGGGACGCATTCTCGATCTCCTGGAGCGGCGATGATCCCGGTCCCGAGTGGTGTGAAGGTCTGGCTCGCGACCGGCCATACGGATATGCGCAGAGGCTTTCCCGGGCTGTCGCTGATGGTTCAGGAGACACTGAGGCAGGATCCTATGAGCGGCCATCTGTTTGTCTTCCGCGGCAGAAGCGGAGGTTTGATCAAGGTGATCTGGCACGATGGCCAGGGGGCTTGCCTGTTCACGAAGAAGCTGGAACGCGGACGGTTCATCTGGCCGTCGGCGGCGGACGGCACGGTGTCGATTACGCCCGCTCAGCTCGGATATCTGCTGGAAGGCATTGACTGGCGGATGCCGCAAAAAACCTGGCGGCCGAACTCTGCCGGATAGTGGATAGCACTGTAAGCGTTGGCAGCACCCCACGTTGCCCGTCTTGATCCGGGTTGCGACTTGATACGCATCTCAATGTTGGGAGTGCGTTTCGCAATGTGTGCTACAAATTCGTTTCTCAAATCCCTTGGT
>NZ_JALNMJ010000046.1 GCF_023156505.1 Roseibium sediminicola
AATCACCGCTGGCCCGACACTGCTGCGTTAAATGGAGACTACGCAGCATCGGGCCAGCTCCTCACAAACAAGGGGTCAGTTTTGGAAGCCGATAAGGGGTCAACATTCAATGCCGATTGACAATCTGCCGTTTGCTGGTTTCCAATAACGAGGAGAACAGAACATGTCGAAACGCAGAAATCACGCTGCGGGCTTCAAGGTTCGCGTGGCGCTGGAAGCCTTGAAGGGCGAGCGCACGGTGTCGGATCTAGCGGCCGAATACGGTGTGCATCCGACGATGATCCACCAGTGGAAGAAGGCGCTGCTAGAGGGTGCATCGGACATCTTCGAACGAGGCGGGAAGAAGACGGCCGAGATCGATGAGGAGACAGTTCGGTCGTTGCACGCCAAGATCGGAGAACTGGCCGTCGCCAAAGATTTTTTTGTCCAGAAAGCTCAAGCCCTGGACCGGCAAGTGAGGTGCAGGATGATCGAACGCGACCACCCCACGCTGTCGATTGGGGCACAATGCCGCCTGCTGTCGATCTCGCGGTCGTCGTTCTATTACGAGCCGCAAGGCGAGATCGAGGTGAACCTTGCCCTGATGTTCCTGATCGATAAGCAGTTCCTCGAGACGCCCTTCTACAGTGTCCGGCAGATGACCTGGCACTTTCGGAACGAAGGGCGTCCAGTGAACCAGAAGCGCAACCGGCGGCTGATACGGCTTATGCGCTTGATGCCGATCTACCAGAAACCGAACACCAGCAAGCCCACTAAGGGACACATGACCTACCCCTATCTGCTGGGCGGGCTAAGGGGCGGCTGGGGCCCACCTATTCGCTTCCGTCGTGATGCTGGCATCCATACCCATTGTCGATTTGGGAATGGAGGATAGTTTGGGGGTCTATAGAGCCCTCCATTTCTACTGCCTATCAAATATTGAGTTCAACATGAAGTTTACGTGTCTGCCTTCTCCAACACTGCAAGGATTTTCCTCATTATCCAGGAAATGGGCAACCACTCTCTCGATAAACGGTTGGTGGACATGAGCCGGATCCGGCAGGCTTATTTCCTCCACCTTCTCGCCACGCTGGAGAACTACGGGAGATGGGCTAAAAAAACTCATAGACACTGAGCCTTCTGTACCATGAACAGTTACGCGTTCCTCGTTTCGATCGGACGCGTAACAACACAGCCCAATTGCCGATGTTGTTCCATATTTGGCGATGAATGAAACGAGTTTTTCCGTACCGTTAAGATCAAGGCTCGTTTCAGTAGCGCTCTGAACCGACTGGGGTGCGCCAAAAACATAATTCAACCAGTCTAGAGTGTGTGTTTGCATGTCCCAAAAGTAGCCGCCACCGCCAATTGAAGGATTGAGCTTCCAATTTTGTGGAGGCTTGGAGGCGGAGGGTAATAAGTGACGGATTTCGACGAAATTCGGTGTGCCAATCGCACCGCTGAATACACACTCTTTCAGCTTCTCAAAACGGGGTAATGCGCGCCTGTAGTAGGCGACACATAGTTTTTTGCCGGTCCGTTCCACTGCCTCCCGCATAGCGTCGCACTCAGACGTGCTCAAGGCCATAGGTTTTTCTACGAGTACGTTTTTGCCAGCCTCCATTGCCTTGATTGCATATTCGGCGTGTGTCGAAGGCGGAGTGGCAATATAGATTGCATTCAAAACAGGATTTTGTAGTAAAATGTCAATACTGTCTGTCCAATCCGGGACATTGTGACGCAATGCATAGTCTTCAGCTTTGATACTGTTTCTGCGCATGACCATTGCGACGTATGATCGGTCAGTAATGCGTAGCGCGGGGCCGCTCTTGACTTCAGTGACATCGCCGCATCCCAAAATGCCCCAACAAACCTGATTGATTTTTTCAAGAGACATGACCTGAATAATTCCTCGTTATCGTAGTAATATCGAAGCTTCTGGTGGCTCGCTTGATAGTTATTTTTAACAATGATCGCGCGGTTGTGCCAGATCAATCAAGCTAGCGTCGATTAGGATTTGGATCGGTCTTTATGAGTCCACACCTAGTGTGGTGAATTTGAAATTCGCCTCATTGTTGCAGCGACCATCGAAGCGAATTTCAAATTCGAAAACCACACTAGAAACATATGCTTGCTAGTCACCCTTTTGAATCTGAAGCTCGTTCCGAGTGTGCCGGGAAATAAGACGAACTTCAGATTCGGGTGACTAGCGCGCGAGCAACTCGGTCTACCAAGTAAGGTGTGGTGCGCCCATCATCACTGAAGTTTGTTCTTTAGCGATTGAACTGCGCTTTTGGGACTGGTCAACACAGGGCAGGACACAACGGAGGAAACACACTCTTCCGCGCGCGCAGTCGAAAAATGGGCAAGTAGCAGAACGTCAATATTTTTAAGTCTAAGTGCCGCTTTCTTACAGAGATCGTCATGAAGGGCACCATCTCCATTCCTCAGCGCCTCGATCGCCCCGTCCGCAACCAGAACTTCCAGAGTGGCATGGGGATTCCGTCGCTGTTTCAATTCGTCGAATTCAGCCTTCATTGATTGAACTGCAGGTGCGAAAGTACCAACCATCCCAACGTTAAGGCCGATTTGAAGTGCCTGCTCGAACATTGCCTCATTAGGCTTCAGGACGGGTGCCGGTTGGAAGGCTTTCGCTGCGTTCTCGATTGCAGCGCCGAACGCAGAGCATGTGAACAGGACGCCGGATGCTCCAGCATCAAACGCGTAGCGGGTCAGGGTCTCAAATCTCGGAAGAAAGGACGTGTCCGCGCCTCCTCTTCGCGCAGCGTCAGTTGAAAGCTTGCTTTCAAGAAGATCGAAAATCTCGGCCTCTGGCCACTCTTGCGAAAACGCTTCATGGATAGGGGCGATTGCTACATGCGTGGCATGAATGAGACCGACGCAGGCGTTATCGGACATAGTGCTGTCTCCAAACGAGGCCATTGGACGTGTTGCCCGAAGGAACATATTCCAGGCCGACGACCCCGTCGTACCCGGATGAATCAAGCAGCGAAAACAGTCGATCAAACTCTATTTTTCCCGTCCCGGGTTCATGACGCCCCGGTGCGTCGGCGATCTGGATATGACCGATCAACCCCGAGTAGTCCTTGTAGAAGTCAACTGCATCGATGCCCCTGTTGTGAGCATGGTAGACGTCGAAGAGAAGCTTGACGTTCGGTTTTGCAATTTCCTGAACAACTTCAACTGCGTATGCCGGATCGTTCATGAAGTAGCCAGTGACCGCATTGTCGTCGATTGGTTCGATTAGCAAGTACATATCAGCCCTGGTGGCCATTTCCGCGGCGATAGCGATCCGGCTTGAATACACTGAGCGGAGCTGCTCCCGTTTTTGCCCGGCCGGCACCGTTCCGGACATGACATGGAGAAAGCGGCAGGACAGCTTCTTCGCAGCAACAATACCGCTTTCGACACTTTGAATGAATTCAGCTTCACACTCCGGAAGACAGGCAAACCCTTTTTCATGACCTTCCTTGGTGCCGACGGGTGCCGCAATTTGAGCAATCTTGAGGCCGTTGGTCTGCGCCAGTTTCAGGAATTGAGAAATGCCGATGCCGTAAGGGGCAGGGTGTTCTATCCAATCAAAACCTGCGTTGCTCGCGGCCGAAAACCGTTCAACCGGGTCGAGCTCGTTAAAAAGATAACCTAAATGGGCGCAAAAAGTTGGCATAGTCAGACTTTCAGAGATCGTCGGGGGAATAGGCGGTGTATCTGAGAACAAATGGCTCGCAATAAAAGGCTTCACCGACCATTAAAGGACTGTCCAATTTGCTAAACATGCGATGATTTCTTCGCAGAAGAGGGGCGCCGACTTCGATATTGAGTTTTTCTGCCATTGAAGGACCGGCAACGACTGCTCTTAAGGAGGCTTCCATCCTGCCAATTTCCTGTGGGATCAACCGGGCGACGAGCTCGTGAGTTGAGTGTCGGTCAAGATCGTCAACGGTCAAGGATTTAACAAGGTTTTCGTCGAAGGTCCTGCGTTCCAGTCCGATTACGCTGTTGGCTACCAGGCGGAGCCTCTCAAAGGTGACGATTGTTGCACCTTCCTCAATGTTCAGGGAATCGGCCAGTTCGGAACTGGCGGCCTGTTTGTTCAAACTTAAGAGGCGATAACTAACTTTTTCGCCATGCTGGGAAAGCTCTTCTTCGAACGAGGTGACACCAAGAACTTTCATTGATGCGGTATGCGCCTTGTCCGAAACGTATGTTCCGCTGCCGACCCGCTTTTCAATACGCCCTTCATGTACCAGCCTGGCCATAGCTGACTGGACAGTGGCGCGACTTGTCTGGAATTGCTTGGCAATTTCCTTTTCAGCCGGAAGGCGCATTCCAGGCTTCAGAACACCAGCCTGCATCTGCTGTTCAAAGTGGTCCTGTATCAGCTGATAGACGGGAACTGAGTCCACACTTCTCTCCAAAAACTTTCTGTTGACTCGAAAAGGACAGTCCTTTATCAAAAGGACATGCCTATATTATCGAAGGTGCAGGTCCTTTGCAAGGGCCGCAGTTTCGGCGGAGGAGGAGATTAGGTGTGAATGGAGGCTCCAGTGGCGCTGTGGCAATTGCTGCGCCCCGAAAATCCGGAATCGATGTGCTGCAACGCATGACCAGGAAGATCCTGCCCTATGCGGGATCTGTCATCTTGGGGCTGCTGCTATGGCAGTTCGCAGCTTCGTTTCTGCCCGGGGTTGTTTTTGCATCGCCCGCGCGTGTTTTCGAGCATCTCGTAGGCGCGTTCGCGTCGGGGGAGTTGCCGATCCGATTTGCACATTCCGTGCAGCACATGATCCTGGGAATGTTGCTGGCGCTTCTGGTAGGAATTCCGGTCGGCATGATTATGGGACGCAGCGAAACGGCATTTCATATGCTCAATCCTGTCGTAACCGCAATCTTTTCCATTCCGTCCGTCGCCTTCGTGCCCTTTCTGATTATCTGGTTCGGGATCTTTTTCGAAGCACGGGTGGCTCTGGTGTTCGTGATGGCTGTCTTTGACATCATCATCACCGTCACCGCAGGTGCCAGAAACATTGAGCCCAGGATAATTCAGGCAGCAAAGAGCTTTGGGGCAAGCAGGCGGCTTACATTTACGCGGGTTCTCTTGCCTGCCAGCCTGCCCTTCCTGATGACGGCATTGCGTATCGGAGCAATCCGCTCGGTCAATGGCATGATCACCGCAGAACTGTTCTTCGCGGCTGTAAACCTGGGTGAATACATGGAAGACGCCTCGGCTGCCTTCGATTCTGCCGCCATGCTCTCGGTGGTGTTTTGTCTCGCATTGTTCGGGCTGCTTATCCAGGAACTCATCAAATATGCCGAAACCCGGCTTCTGCCCTGGCATGTGAGGGACTGAGCAAATGACCCGATCACACATCCTGTTTCTGAACGTTTCCGGCATAGCAGTGTCTCTGGTTCTTTGGGAAATTGCCGGCCGCATCGTAGGACCGAGCCTTTTGGCGGCTCCTAGTGTTGTCATTGGAACATTTTTGGACCTGTTGTTTCAGGGCGATATGCTTCGCGAGCTATTTGGTTCGTTGCGCCAGATGCTCGTTGGATTCGGCCTTGCCTGTATCATCGGCATGCCGCTTGGTGCCCTGATGGGACGCATTCGCCTGGTTGATGCGCTGTTTCATCCCTGGGTGAGCATGGTCGTCGTAACCTCTGTGGCTGCATTGGCCCCCCTCTTCATTCTGATATTCGGCACCGGCTTCGAATTTAGAGTGGCCATCGTGTTTGTCGCATCCTTTGGCTACATCGTGCTCACGGCTTTTCATGGTGCGCGGGGAATCGATCCCAAAATTGTCGATGTTGCAAGATCGTTTGCCGTAGGGCCTTTCGAAAGCTACAGGCAGGTTATCCTGCCGGCGCTGTTCCCTTACCTGATTACCGGAGCGCGTCTCGGGTTGATCCATGCAATCCGAGCCATGGTCATGGCAGAGATGTTCGTACTGGTCGGATATGGCGGTCTTATCTTCCAGTCGGGTCAAGAACTGTCGACGGCTCCACTCATTTCGTACTTGGTCTCACTTATGGCTGTAAGCATTTTGGCGAACTCTGTGCTCGGTTGGACCGGGAGACGGCTTGCACCGTGGTACGACTCAAAAATGTCAAGATAGTCAAATGGTTACGGATTTTCGCCGCCTAGGGAAGAAATGAATTGAGGCGGGAAACAGAGAAGGAGGAACTCTGATGTTGAATAGACGTACATTCGTGAAATCGGTAGCTGCCGGAACTGCAGTGCTCGGTGGGAGCGGCCTTGGCCTTACTAAGGGGCTTGCGGCAGGTGCTGAAGCGCTGGTGCTAAACGTTCCAGGTAATACGCTTGGCGTGCATGTTCCCTATATGGCGGCGATCAACGAGGTACTTCCCGAACAGGAACAGCCAGCAGGCATCTGGCATCGGGTTCCCAAACTGCAGACCATCACCCAATCTATTCTCGCCGGCGCAGTCGATATCGGCGCAGGCGATGCAATCTCCACACTTCGCGCTGTAGAAGCTGGCGCGGATCTCAAGATCATTGGCAACGCTTTCGTTCACACCAGTCTTGTCTTTGTGGTCAACGCCGACAAGGTTCAAGAACCCAAAGATCTTGAAAAATCGGATGTGATGATTGCCGTGAATTCGAAAGGCGACTTCACCCACGTCATGGTAGTCGGGCCGATGACCCAGGCGGGCGTCGATATGGACAATGTCAGCGTCATCAAGATGGGTGGCTCCGGCAACCGGATGCGTGCGCTCATGGCCGGCAAGGTCGACGGCGTACCCCTTCATTTCGACCAGGCGGCTGAGCTTGCGGCAACCGGCAATTTTAAGGTGCTGATCGAGCCCGCCAAATTCTATGACACCTTCCTGGGTGAAGTATGGATCACAAGCGGCGAATGGTTGAAAAACGCTGACAACCGCAATCGAGCGAAAGAGCTGCTGAAGGCCACGATCACCGCGTTCAGGCGCACGAACCGTTCCCCGGAATGGTATGCGGAGATGTACCGCAAGTACGGCACCAAGGACAGTATGAAGACCGCTTCTGCCGAAGAGATCGAAGTCGTCAGACAGGCATTGGGCGTAGATATCGGCTGCTGGCCGGATAATGGCGGGCACAGCAAGGCGGTCTACGAGAAACTCCTGCCAGTCTACAAGTCTGCCGGTGCAATCAACGGCTCGGTCGACCTTGATGCTGTCGTGGACACATCACTGGTTGAAGAAGTTCTTGCGGAGATGAACTGAGAAATGAACGCTAAACTTGAGCTTCGGAATCTCTCCAAGAGTTTCCCGCGTGGAAAAGCGGATCCCATACACGTGGTTGGGGATTTCTCGCTTCATATAAAGAACCTTGAGTTTTTAGCGGTTCTTGGGCCGTCCGGCTGCGGTAAATCCACGCTGCTGCGGCTGATAGACGGCCTCCTCCCGGCCGACCATGGACACATACTCATGGATGGCCGGGACATTACCAATGTTACCGGCGGCGAAGGCCGGGGAATGGTTTTTCAGAGCTTCGACCTTTTCCCTTGGAGGTCGACCCTGAAAAACGTCGAATTCGGCCTCGAAGCACAGGGGGTCGCAAGGGCTGAACGCGAGGATATTGCGCGGCACTACATCAATCTGGTCGGCCTGTCCGGCTTTGAGGCTTCCTACCCTCATGAGCTCTCAGGCGGAATGCAGCAGAGGGTGGGATTTGCGCGTGCGCTTGCCATCAAACCGGAAGTCCTCTTGATGGACGAGCCTTTCGGCGCGTTGGATGTGCAGACAAGGGACATTCTTCAGAACGAACTTCTCGACATCTGGGAAAAGGAACAAAAAACAGTCCTGTTTGTGACTCACTCGATCGAGGAGGCGATTTATCTCGCAGACCGTATTGCGGTGATTTCACCAAGACCGGCAAAGGTTGATCACATGATCGAGGTGCCATTCGAGCGCCCCAGACACGAGGCCATCAAGTCGGATCCCAAGTTCCTGGAGATGCGCCAGGAAATCTGGCAGATCCTGAAATCGGGAGTTCAGGTCTGACATCCAGAAAGACCTGATACGAAACACAAGAGGATTGCAATGTTCGCCCCACCTCCCCAGGAACAGGCCCGACTGTTTGCGAAACTGCCAGAGGAGTTCTGCCTGAAGGGACGCTCGTCGGCCTGGCTTTTCGGGAAACGCAATAAAGACATCGGGTCTTTCCTTGAGGGACCGGTGCTGGAAGCCGATGGCAGTCTTCTCGTTGCTGACATTCCGTTCGGCCGGATCTTTCGGCTGACGATGGATCGAAAATTTCACTGCATTGCAGAATATGAGGGAGAACCAAACGGTCTAGCACTCGACAGGAATGGGCGTCTCTGGATTGCCGATCATCGCAAAGGTCTTTTGAGTTTCAATCGTGACACCGGAAAAATCCGCACTGAACTGGGGCGACTGCGGCGACAAGGGTTTATGGGTCTGAACGATGTCCAGTTCCATAGCAACGGAACCCTTTTCTTCACAGATCAGGGGCAGACCGGGATGCACGATGCGAGTGGAAAATTGTATGCCAGGCGGCCAGATGGGCGAGTGGAGCTCCTGGTCGATACCATTCCTAGCCCCAATGGGATGGCTCTCAGTCCAGATGAGCGCACCTTATATGTTGCGGTAACACGCGCAAACCAGGTCTGGCGCGTGCCTCTTCACGAAGATGGCAGCACAACAAAGGTCAATATTTTTCTGCAACTTTCCGGGGGCTATACAGGACCGGATGGGCTTGCAACCGATGAAGCCGGCAACGTCTATGTTTGTCATTGCGGTATGGGATGTGTTTGGGTTTTTGACGAGATGGGATGGCCCAAGCGCAGAATTGATGTGCCCGACGGACTCGATGTGACGGCAGCCTGTTTCGGCGGCCCGGACATGAAGACGCTATTCATCTTGGAATCCTCCCGAGGTGCGGTTTACACAGTCGATTGTCCGGCCGCCGGAAACCCAACATTCGCGCAAGGCGCGTTGGAAGGGAGCTGACGCCGATGTTCAAAGTGCTTGTCACCGGTGCCGCGAGGGGGCTTGGCTATGACATCGCCAGCGCATTTATTGGAAACGGGGCGAAGGTGTTCGGCCTTGATGCCGATGCGGGTCAATTGTCCAAAGCCGCCAATCAGCTCGGAAAAATGTTCGTGCCGTTTCGGTGTGACATCTCGGATCGTGAGTTGGTCGGGAGCGTTTTGCAAGAGATTGATCAGCTTGATGTTGTTGTGAACAACGCCGCAATTGTCATGGCTTCACCATTCGAAAACTTGGCACCCAGCACATGGGATAAAGTGATCTCCGTCAACCTGACCGGCGCTTACAATATCCTCCATAATTCGGTTCCAAAGCTCGCCGAACGAGGGAGGATCATAAGTATCTCTTCTCACTCTGGACAACGCGGCAGTTTCGGCAGAGCGGCGTATGCCGCTTCGAAAGGTGGTCTGGATGCGCTGACTCGCGTTCTTGCTGTTGAATTGGCAAGCCGCCAAATTACAGTCAATGCAATTGCACCTGGTCCGGTAGAAACACCTCACTCCAAGAATGCGCACAGTGAAGCCCGCAGATCCTCTTGGGCGCGTGCCGTGCCACTTGCTCGTTACGCAAACACTGATGAAGTGACCAGTCTCGTTACATATCTGGCAAGCCCGGAAGCAGGCTTCATAACGGGCCAGATCATCTCAGTGGATGGCGGTTTCACAGCGGCCGGCTTGACAGACACTCTATAGGAAAAACTGATGGATATTCTTGTTTTACCGGGCGACGACATCGGCCCGGAGATCACTGCCGTGACCCTCAAGGTTTTGAAGACCGCCGACGATCTCTTCGGCTTAGGTCTGGAATTTGAACAGAAGGATGTTGGTGTCACTGCCCATCGCGCCGAAGGGAGCACGGTACCGGAGCATGTGTTGCAGTCTGCTCTGCAAGCCGATGGCATCATCCTGGGTCCGGCAGGAATGACTGCCTATCCTGAAGGTTCTGCGGGCTGGATCAACGTTCCAGGAACGATCAGGAAGAAGCTTGATCTGTTTGCCAATATCCGCCCCGCGCGCAGCCGCCCGGGTGTACCGCGGGCAAAGGAAGGCCTGGACCTTACAATCGTGCGCGAAAATACCGAAGGTTTCTATTCGGACCGGAACATGTTTCGCGGCATCGGCGAGTTCATGCCCACCGAGGATCTTGCGCTTTCAGTCCGAAAAATCACGCGTCAAGCCTCGCATCGGATTGCAGCGGTAGCATTTGAAACCGCCCGCAAGCGCAATTCGGCCGTTACGGTTGTCGGAAAACGCCATGTGCTCCAAATTTCAGACGGTCTTTTCATGGACGAAGTAAATGCAGTGGCGCGCGATTATCCTGAGGTAAAACTCGTTGAAAAGGATATCGATGCGGTTGCCGCGGAACTCTATTCGTCTCCGGAGAATTTTGGTGTCATCTTGATCACCAATATGTTCGGAGACATCCTGTCAAACCTTGCGGTGGCGATGTCGGGGAGCCTGGGGCTGGCTGCGTCCTTGAATGCAGGTGAGACGCGGGCTGCCGCGAACGCGGGCCACGGCTCCGCACCTGACATTGCGGGCAAGGGTATTGCTAACCCGTTGGGTCTGGTTCTTTCGACAGTCCTGTTGCTTGAATGGTTGGGGATCCGCCATGAGAAGCAAAATTTTGTCGACGCAGCCGTAGCGATCTCAAAAGCGGTAGATTTCGTTCTCGCTGATCCTGGTTCGCGTACAGGTGACCTCGGTGGACGCGCAGGTACGGCTGATGTCGGCGCTGCACTTGTCAAGGCCCTGGGGAATGCAGGATGAATGCCGGACTTGGCTGTATCGCCGATGATTTTACCGGCGCTGCGGACCTGGCTGCCCTGCTGGCCCGCTCGGGAGCTCAAGTAAACCTTCGAATTGGGATCCCGGAAAAAGAGGCCTTGCCACGGGCGGACTGTGAGGTAATTGCGCTGAAGTGCCGAACAATCGACAGAAGGAGCGCGGTTGCAGAAGCGCGGCAAGCTTTTGATTGGCTGAAAGCCTCAGGTGTCAGCAAATTCTTTTGGAAGTACTGTTCTACGTTCGATTCTACCCCTAAGGGTAATATCGGCCCGATTGCTGAAGCCTTGATGTCAGATCTGGGGGCCAGCCAGACGATCTATTGCCCCGCTTTTCCGGAGAATGGCCGGAGCGTATTCATGGGCCACCTGTTCGTCGGACGACAGTTGCTTTCCGAAAGTCCGCTCAAGGACCATCCTTTGACTCCGATGCGTGACAGCTGTCTTCTGCGGCTGCTGGAACCCCAGGTCGATGGGGCTGTGGCCTTGATAGACCGCAACACCATATCGCTTGGGCCGGACGCGGTGAGGGAGAAGCTCAAAGAGCTCCGGAACAAAAATGTTGCCAATGTTATCATGGATGCCATTGTTCCCGCAGACCTTCAGGTCATAGCCGAAGCCTGTCATGACATGCCCCTGCTCACTGGCGGATCTGCCATTGCAGAACCCTTGCCGAAGCTCATGGGAATGGACAGTCTGAAACCTGCAGCCTCAGGCCCCTGTCAGGTGCCCAGGACGGACAGAAAGGCGGTGGTTCTTTCGGGCAGTTGTTCTGAGATGAGCAACCTTCAAGTCGAGACCTATCTCAAGACCGGAGTACCTTCCTACCGGCTCGACCCGGTCGAGATAAGCAAACATGGTCCTGGCGAGGTTCTCGCTTGGCTCCGGCGACAGGATTTTTGTGTCGCACCTCTTATATATGCAACGGCTGAACCGGACAGAGTGAGACAGGCACAAAGCCGCTTGGGGCCGGTTCGAGCTGGCGAACTTGTAGAGCAAGCAATCTCCGACTGTGCAGTCGCTGCCCGAGAAATTGGTGTTGGCCGGATCGTTGTGGCAGGTGGAGAAACTTCCGGGGCTGTTACCAAAGCTCTAAACGTTACCAAGCTTCAGGTTGGGCCCGAAATTGCTGCTGGAGTTCCATGGTGCTTTTCCAGGGATGCAGACCAGTCGATTGCACTTGCTCTGAAGTCTGGGAATTTTGGAACGCAGACTTTTTTCAGCGAAGCTTTGGGATTGCTTGACGGAGGCAAGGCGGGGTTGCCTGACGAGGGGGGGGTATGAAAGGGGAAACTGCGGCGCGAGAACTCGTTTGTACCCTTGCGAAATCAATGTTTGATCGAGGATTGACCAGTGGGTCCACGGGAAATATTTCCGTTCAGACAGAAGATGGTGGTCTGCTGGTTACCCCGACAGGTTCCAGTTTTGGCAGACTTGATCCTGCGGCGTTGAGCAAGTTCGATAGACAAGGCAATTTCGTCAGCGGTAGTCCTCCAACGAAGGAAATGCCCCTTCACCAGGCGTTTTACGAAACCAGATCAGGGACAGGTGCGGTCGTTCATCTTCACTCCTGTCATTCAGTGGCGCTATCTTTGCTGCCGGACGTAGATACGGAAGACTTCCTGCCACCGCTGACACCCTACGGGATCATGAAACTGGGCCGTGTCAAGCTGTTGCCGTTCTTCTTGCCCGGCGATCCGGCTATCGGTGAAGCAATTCGGGGTTTGGCGGGCAAACGCAGCGCGGTAATGCTGGCTAACCACGGTCCGGTTGTTGCCGGAAAAGATCTTGAAGCGGCTTGCTACGCCATCGAGGAGCTGGAAGACACTTCACGGTTGGCCATTCTGACGCGCGGGCTACATCCGCGCCTGATAAACTCAGACAACAAGAAGACACTATTTGGGCTTCACCAATTGAGTTCTCAGCAGCCCAATGCGTGAATTCAATAATTGTGAATCTTCTTTTCAAATTTCGAGAAAAGGCCAATATATTGAGGTTTTTGGATTGAATACTTATTGTCAACTGTTAATTCGACCAACAAATTTTGCGAAGCTCTTTTTCAATACAGAATGCACTGTGCGCCCTTGTCGCAAATTGAACCACTTCACTTGAGAAGCGCATTGCGAGAACACGATGCGCTGCTTTTTATTGCGAGAGTTTTGTCTCTAGCCCGCATTTCTCACAGTGTTGTCGCTTGATGGGTTTCCGTCGGGCAGTTTTCTGATTGTGTCGGGTTACCGGTTTCAGGCCGAGCGGTGCCGCCGCCGCGTTTTGCGGCGGTCGGTTT
>NZ_JALNMJ010000047.1 GCF_023156505.1 Roseibium sediminicola
ACGGGTAAGAAACAGGCGATCATCGCCTGCACCAGGAAGCTCCTGACCATTCTCAACGCCATGGTCAGAGACGACAAGGAATGGCAGCCTATGATCACATAACAAACACGGTTGCTTCGAGATGTAGCGCTCGAACTTGTCACGGAAGCTGTTGGTCCGCTTCAGAACAGCGGTCTGCCCAGCCATCCAGAGGTTGCGGCGCAGCCGGGCATTGCCGTACTTCGAGATACGGCTCTGACCGCGGAACATGCCGGACTGCACGGTGGCAAGGTCCATGCCGCAGAACTTCAGGAACTGCCGGTGGTGTCGGAACCGACGCAGATCACCTGCCTCGGCCAGGATGGTCATGGCGTTGATCGGACCGATGCCAGGAATGGTGGTCAGCAGCTGATAGTCCGGCAGATCGGAGAGAAGCTCAACCGCCCGGGCCTCGATCTCATTGCGCTGGCGGACAAGGCTTCTGCCTTCGGCGAGGACCAGGCGGAACATGCGAAGAGCGTCAGAGTCCGGTTCTACGGGTAAACCAACAGAGTCTACGGCCGTTGCGTAAATGTCTGAAAGTAAGCGCTCTTTGGAGACCCTCTTGCCCACTACCTGCCAAGCGTCTGCGATGAAGGCTTCCTGGCTCATGGCCGTGATCATCGTTGGTGTTGGATACTTCTCGAGGAACGCCAGAAACCAGTCGGTTCGCGAGCTTCGGTGAAAACGTTCGGCCTCGGGGAAGTAGAGCGGCAGGTAATGAGTCAGGATGCGATGCCAAAGCTCGGTCTTCGAACGTGAGACGATCTCATGCGTCTTCGACAGCTCCTGGATGTCGGCGGTCCCAACGACCAGCGGGTCATGAAAGAACTGCACGGCGCCGATCTCCAGCATGTGCAGGATGACCTGGGCGTCCTTCGGATCATTCTTGTCCCAGCTATTGTGCAAAGCCTCACGTGTCCGGGCGAGGCCGACAGAGGAAACAAGCTTGAGGTCGAACCCGGCCTGTCCGAGATGATGCGTCAGGGGTCTATGATAGTTGCCGGTCGCCTCGAACCCGATCCTCACTGGCAGTCCGTAGCTGACGAGCACAGCAGACAAGCGATGGAAGTCTTCCAACGTGTTCATGATCGTCATGCGCCGGCGGCGCTTCTTGTCTGGGATCCCAATCAGGACCTCGTGACGGTGCTTGGAAATGTCGATGGCGACCAGGACGGTCGAGGCGATAGAATGGGTAGTGGTCATAGCCGGTCTCCTCAGCAGTGTGGTTCAGCAAAACCACTGTTGAGACCTGAGACCCGGTTATGGCCACCCGCTGCGCGATGGGGAGGCTGCGCGCGCGGCCATAACCTGTCGGCAGCGCCTGTTCCCGACGTGCTACGGCACCGAACTCACGTCGAACGCCATGCTCAAATGGCAGCAGGACCGAGGCGTGGATTGGCACTACATAGCGCCGGGCAAACCGATGCAGAATGGCATTGTGGAAAGCTTCAATGGGCGCCTGAGAGACGAATGTCTCAACGAGCACCT
This sequence comes from Roseibium sediminicola, assembly GCF_023156505.1. Taxonomy (GTDB): domain Bacteria; phylum Pseudomonadota; class Alphaproteobacteria; order Rhizobiales; family Stappiaceae; genus Roseibium; species Roseibium sediminicola. The sequence continues at coordinate 1,510 of NZ_JALNMJ010000047.1, forward strand.
GTTCCGCACCTATCGCCACGCCAGAGAAATCATTGAAGACTGGAGGATCGACTACAATCTGAACCGACCACACACGAGCCTTGACGGGCTCACCCCATACGAATTTGCAACCCGGTCCATAACGGACCACAACGTGAACAGAGCTAACTTATAAACGCGGACAATCGGGGGAGCAGGTCACAGAAAAGAAATCTTCCTTCTCCAGCAGCGTTTCCAGCTTTCTATCCAAGGCAGGCTGGGCATTGGGAGAGTTGTTCGGGGTGTCAGCGGCGCACGCGCTGTCCAGGCCGAAAAACCCGAACCATGCCAACCAAACAGTGCAGGACTTCTTGAACAGCCCTGAAGGCAAGGCTGGCAAGTGGCAGAGCGGAAAAGTTCACTATACGAAGTCCGGCCGCAAGTTCGTTCCAGACCTCCAGCGCGTTGTGCGTGATGGAAAGACCAACCGGCTCAAGTATGAATTTATGGAGTTCAAGGGAGGCAAACAGTCCAACACTCGTCATAACCGGGTGCAGGCGTCGAAATACCTCGAAGCAAAGGCGCACGGCGTTTATAACAGTCAGGGAAAATCCGTCGGAAACGTGAACAAGACCACTTATGTGGCCCATCGCAATCAGTTTGGGCGAAGCACACAAACGCGGGCACTTGGTAAAACGATGTCCCAGTTCCGTGTTCGAACGCTTGATGGAAACACGGGCGGTCGATTGGTCCCATTCAATTCGCAGAAGTTGTCCCCTAGAATTCCTGGTGGCAGGAACAGGGGTGGAACCGGCGGATTGATGCTCCTTAATTAATGAGTTGTGGATGATCTAACATGATTTCCGAAAATCGCCTTTCAAAATCCAGCTACCGCAAACCGAAATTGCGTTATCGAAGCCAGTTTCCGACCCGGATTGATTGGGACAACAAGTTTCCGCATTTTGTTCGGCCTGACCTCGAAAAGCGTCCAACCAGACGACCTCAGGCGCGGAAGATGCAGCAGGAGTTCCTGAAAGACAAACAGCACTACATCGAATCTCTGAAGGCTTTCCTTGCCGAATATGGGATCGACCTGCAACCAACGGAAGACGCTTTGCAGAAAGTTGGTGAGTTCTTTCTCGAAAACGCCGATGCCGACGAAGAGAGCGAAAATATCCACGCCGAATGGTGGATGTTTCTGCTCCTGGTGATGCTCTATCTAGGTGAAGTGGCTTTTCTCTTGGACAAAAGTGGTACCTTGAAATGGGACGTCGTGAACATTGCCCCGAAAGGTATGACGCCTAATTTTTCCTACGTGTTGGACTGGGGCGATCCTGACATGGATTGGGGTATCGAAAATCAGCTACTTGACTATGCCTATGGAGTGATATCTTCAAAAAGCAAAAATCCTAATCTATTTTCGCTGCTCGTGAAGGAAGCTCTGTTCCTTGCAAACCGCACTGACCTCCCCCAGAAATACGACGATATGGGGCTCGATGCCTGCCTGGAACTTACATTCGACGATTTCCGGAAATTGAAGGCGGACGTGGGCGATGTGGCCTAGCGTTCGAGCAAGAGGTTTAGCGTCCAGCTACCGCAAACCGAAATTGCGCTATTGAAGCAAGTTTCCGACCCGGATCGATTGGGACAACAAGTTTCCGCATTTTGTTCGGCCTGACCTCGAAAAGCGTCCAACCAGACTGTCCGTCGTCAGGTAAATTGAGACATCAAGCGGCCTGACTAAAGGAGGGTCTGGCACATCTGGGTTTCAGTTAAGCAGCGGATTTGGCGTGCTGCAAGCGCCGTTGTTTCATGGTCTTCCTCTTGATCATTTCCCGTTCGAGCAGGATGGTCTGGCCGAGCCCGGTATAGACGTCGACCGGGGTGAGATTGTCCAGGCTCTCGTGCCTCTCGGCGTTGCAAGCAACGCCTGCCGGCCAGCGGATAGCGCCGATGGTTGTAGTATCCGATAAAGGCGTCGATCTGCGCTTCCAGGTCTTCTGGCAGAAAGTAGTTTTCCAAGAGGATCCGGTTCTTCAGTGTCTGATGCCAGCGCTCGATCTTGCCTTGGGTCTGCGGATGATAGGGGGCACCGCGCGTGTGCGTCATGCCCTTTCCGGCAAGATATTCTGCCAGATCGCCAGAGATGTAAGACGGTCCGTTATCTGAGAGAAGTCTCGGGCGATGGACGACGTTGACTTCATCAAGCCCGGAGGCCTCCAGTGCCAGATCGAGTGTGTCCTGAACATCGCTCGCGGCCATGCCGGAACAGAGCTTCCAGGCGATGATGTATCGGGAGAAGTCGTCCAGCACGGTGGACAGATAGAACCATCCCCAGCCGATCACCTTCAGTGGAGTAAGAAGCGCATTTGCGCTTCTCCTCCCCGAACCGTACGTGCACCTTTCAGCGCATACGGCTCTCCATTCAAACTTGGCCCATGGCCATGGCAACATCATGATAGCGCGAGGTGACGGTGCTGCGGGTTTCACTCCGGAAGATGTATGGATTGACCTCCGGATTGCGCCAACGGAACTGAGCCTTCGGGCTTGAGACAAGCCGTTGCAGGTCTTTTCCGATGGCCTCACCACGTTCATTACGACCGTAAACGAGCCAGGTTTTCGCCTTGCCCGGTTCAGGGGCTCTGAACCACTTCCGCATCAAAGGTTTGATACGGCACCGGTACTTATGCCCCAGCCAGTGCGCCATTTTCCAGAATACGACATGGTCGATGCGCCGGAAGACGTACGCCCTGAAGTCGGTGAACTTGTAGAACGCTGCCCAACCCGCCAACTGACGGTTCAGACTGGCGATCATATCGACCGTACCGACACTATGATTGCCGGAAAGGGTCTCGGTCAGTTTGCGGACAAACGCCTTGGCCTTTTCCCTGGGTATCGTCGTGACAACGGACATACGTCCGTTCGACCCTCGCTTGCGAATGATCCGGTGCCCCAGAAAGACGAACCCGTCATCGACGTGGGTGATATGGGTTTTCTCCATATTCAGCGTCAACTTCAGGCGGTCTTCCAGAAAGGCCCGGCACTCCTCACGGATTTCCTCTGCATGGGCCTTCGTCCCCTTGACGATGACGACGAAGTCATCGGCGTAGCGACAATAGGCTATCGCAGGTTTCCATTGCCGGTTCTCCCGAACCGTGATGGGGCGTCCCTGCTGTATGCCGAAGTTCCATGCCCAGCGATCCTTGCGGGCTTTCCGGTTCAGGTATTTCGCCTCCAGCCAGACATCGAACTCATGGAGCATAATGTTGGACAGGAGCGGTGACAGCACGCCACCTTGCGGAACACCCTCGCTGGCAGCCCTGAACAGGCCACGGTCAGTGTGGCCCGCCTTGAGAATACGCCAGAGGAGATCGACAAACCGTCCGTCCCGCACCCGCCTCCGTACGCATTTAAGAAGCAGCCGGTGATGGACCGTGTCGAAGTAGCTTGCCAGATCACCTTCGATGATCCAGCGGCCCTTCGTGCCACCGCCATCCTGAAGCTGGATCTTCACGGTGCGGACAGCATGATGCACGCTGCGTTCCGGCCGGAAGCCATAGGAGAGGCGATGGAAGTCGCTCTCCCAGATCGGCTCCATGGCCATCAGCATGGCGCGCTGGACGATGCGGTCTGTCAGGGTCGGTATACCCAGCGGTCGTAGCTTGCCATTGGCTTTCGGGATATAGATCCGCTTGACCGGCTTCGGGCAATAGCTACCCTTCAGCAGGTCAGTCCGCAGATCGGTCAGATGGTGATCCAACCCGGCCTGCATCCGTTGCTTATCTATTCCGTCAATGCCCGGGGTCCGGGCGCCGCTTGACGCCAGAACAATCCGTGCGGTCTCGGCAAGCCATTCCCGGTCGGCAATGAGCCGAAGAAGACGATCGAACCGGCGGTTCGGATCGGCCTCGGCCCATGTTGCGAGCTTGTGCTGCATTTCGCTGATTATCAAAGGTCTTCACCTCATCTGGTCAGGTAATTTGCACTCCAAGCAGATTGAACTGTTCCCCTTCACCATGTGACGGGCTTTCCCCGCCTCGGATTACTACGGGAACTCCGCCAGCATGATGGACATCAGGGTCAACTCCCTTGTGACGCAGAACATCACGGGCATTCCATCATGCCTTCCCTCGTTCATATGCTGGACGTCTTCGTATTGGTGAGGCTGCCGGTCGCAGTCTTTTCCCTTGCGTTCCGCAAGTCGATGCCGATGCCATGGTCTGGCTGCATTCTCCCCATGGCGCCCTGCGAGCAGCCTACATATACGCTCGCACTCAAAGCCGCTGACATACGTGTCCAGCGCTCCATCGACATTCCGCCTGTAAAGCCGTGTAGGCGAAGGCGACATTCCAGCCCTCAGATGCGGGTGAACCGGTTCGTGTTCCTCAACCTTCCAATACTTCAGCCTCGGGAACCATCTCGGCGTAACGGCTTCGCCTCAATCCCCTTTACCTGCGGGCTACGTCACCCTGCCAGTTGACGGCAGGTCACCGCCGCTTGGGCTCATGCCCCCTTGCAGCAGAGGACAAGGCAATCTTCCATTCCTCCTTTCTCAATACATTCCAGTCATATGCACCCCGGTCCAGCCGGGTCGAGGCGCACAATACGTAAAATCGGTCTGCCAGAGCTGGTTGGGCGCCGTGGTTTTCTCCCGGAACTCATCGGCGGCTTTCATCACGATGAAGGCCGGACTGGTGATGAGGTCGCAGGTCCTCAGAAGCCTGTAAACACTGGCTTCCGAGACGAAGTAACGACGTTCGTCAGTGAACTTGATGGCCAGCTCTCTGGGGGACAATTCAGGCTCGTCGAGCGCCATTTCGAGCACCTGCTCACGTACGGAATTCGGGATACGGTTCCACACGCGGCCTGAGCCGCCGCGCCGGTCTTCCAGTGCCGCTTCGCCGAACCTGCGATACAGATCGTACCTGCGATAGAAGGTTGGCGGCGACACGCCGATTTGTTCCAGCGTCCTTTTCACCGGCTGGTGCGATTGCTCGACCAGTCGGATGATTTCAAGCTTTTCGGATGCGGGGTATCTCATTCGATATCCTCCCCATCCCCGATCACGCTTTTTTTCAGAATGCGATTTTCCAGCGTCAGGTCGGCGACGACTTCCTTCAGGTCGCGCATTTCACGCTTCAAGCCCGTCACCTCGCCGGATGTCGCCTGGCGCTCGGTGTCACCCGACAGTCGCTTCTTGCCAGCTTCGAGAAACTCCTTCGACCAGGTGTAGTAGAGCCCCTGCGCGATCCCCTCACGCCGGCACAGTTCAGCGATCGAATACTCCCCACGCAAGCCTTCCAGCACGATACGGATCTTCTCCTCGGCTGAGAATTTGCGCCGGGTCTTCCGGCGAATGTCTTTTACATGCTTTTCGGCCGACTCCTGCGGCCCGGATTTCTGTCTCATCTTATGGAATGGACGCCCCTTGCACCTGAACCGATAGTTTCTTGGCCAATCGTGGCAGACGAGAGGAGTTCACAAGATGCAACTACTGGCGATTGATTTGGGCAAGCAGTCTTTTCATGTTCACGGGATAACGGATGATGGCGAAGTGGTTTCCAAGAAGGTTGGCCGATCGAGACTCGCAGCCACCGTCCAAGAGCTGTCCCCGGAAACCGTCGCCATGGAAGCCTGCGCCAGCGCACATCATTGGGGCCGGCGTTTCGAAGCCATGGGGTATCCGGTGCGCCTCATTCATCCACGCTTCGTAATGCCATTTGTCAAAGGGTCCAAAAATGACGCGGTCGATGCCGAGGCGATCCATGAGGCTGCACTGCGCCCGACTATGCGGTTTGTGCCAGTGAAAACGACGGAGCAACAGGATTTGCAGATGCTCCATCGAACACGCGACCGGCTTATAACGCAGCGTACCGGACTGATTAATCACATTCGCGGCCTCCTGGGGGAATATGGCGTCGTCATTGCGGTCGGCGCCTTTCGGTTCCGCAGGGACATCGGGAACGCCGTCGCCGAAGCAAAGCTGTCGGCTCTGGCAACTGAGAATTTCAATGCGTTGATCGCAGAGTTTCAGGCGCTAGATAAACGCATTGCCGAGATCGACCGAAAACTCGTTGCGATCTGCCGAACTGATGAGCGCTGCAAGCGCCTGTCGACACTTCCGGGGGTGGGGCCGGTGATTGCCACCGCATTGATCGCTGCCGTCGATGACGGGCGCCACTTCTCATCAGGTCGAGCGCTCGCGGCATGGATCGGTCTGGTTCCCAGGCAATACACGACCGGTGGCAAGCCCCGGCTCGGCGGCATTGGCAAACGAGGCAACCAGTACTTACGCCGTCAGCTCATACACGGTGCCAGGTCCGTGCTGATCAGGATCGCCAAACGCAGTGATCGGCGCGCGAAATGGGCGCAGGACTTGCTCGCGCGCAGGCCACAACAAAACGCTCGTGGCAATCGCCAACAAAACAGCACGCATCGCTTGGGCGGTGTTGCGGAGCGGAGAAAACTACAAAGCGGCGTAACAGGTCTATAAAAATCCCGGAAAGCTTCGGCTTCCAAGAATGCGAGGTGATATGACGATGGTGTAACGGCAGGGGCCGCCAGTTCATAGCCTGCAAGGAGCGATGGCCACAGAAGGCCGGTCATCTTAAAAGGCACTGAAACCAGCGGATCCCATCAAGGCCAGAAGCAAAATCCGCTTCAATCAAAGCCGGATAGATTCACGCATCCAATGTCGTTGGTGCCATCGCCGAAAAACACCTTGCGCAGGGGGCGTCCATAGAATCGCTCCCTTGGCGGGCTACGATGTGCCAGAAATCCTCCTTAGGTAATTTCGCCGATATGTCTCATGGTTGCTGACGGGGAACAGTTACCTCAGGAGGCAATTGAGGTTTTATGCGCGGTATTCTGCATCGTGATGCAAGCCGTTGCTGCCCAGCCGTTTATTATATTCGATACTCAACAAATGTTTGAAATCAATGCGCGCTGACTGGTCGAGCGTGGCTCCTTCTAAAGGAGTCGAATGGAATTGACGCTAGGTGATACCAACCACAAGCATCCCCATCAACGTGTTGCGCCAGCAGGAGAGCAGTTTCACGGCTAAACCGGCCCGCTGGCGCGGTCATTGTCACTTGGCCGTAGGAAAGGGGCCGCGCGGCTTCCCCTCTCCCACAAGGGTAAAATCAGGTCTCCCCATCCTTCCGCACTCCATGAACCGGCTGCGCCGGCTCCCTCCGTTTGTGCAGGACCAGGCGTGAATTCGCGTGACCGCGAACCCACACCTGGCCGTTCCGGTGGGAGATGCCCCTCCTGATTTTGCCCTTGTCCCTCTCCCCTTCGCTCTCGCCGCCGAGGTCTCAGGAGCAGGAGCCGGGCTCCTGCCCTTCGGGGCAGAACCCGCTTCGCGGATTGGGAAAAAGGAGAAAATCCAAATGACAGTCGTCAAAATCGCCGCTGAAATTATCAGTCTGGGCCTGTTCCTGACCAGCCTTTTCGGCCTGTGCCGTGTGTTCGCAGGCTGAGGGAAGGGGACAGCATGACCAATACATCCGTCACCGTCACCGCGTTTTTCTACGACAGCTTCTGCGGGGCAATCGCAGATATCTCGCTGAGCAAGGAAAGCTACATCGATGAGGTCAAACAGCGCATTGGATGCGGCCTGTTCGATGTCGTCCGCATCAATGACCATCACGATGTTTTTCTGGATGACAACGGGCTCGCAGACGGCCTGCACACCATCGCTCACCTCAAGAACTTCCCCAATCCCCTTGCCGGAAACCTCGTCATTGTCGGCAGGGATGAGAATGGAGACATTGCCGAACCGCGCATGACCGTCGAGGAGATCGCGGCGCTGCTCACCGTCTATCGCCCTGTCATGGACCCGGAAATGGCTACTCTTGAAGGCCCTGACCTAATCGGATTTGGCCTGTCGGGTTTCCAAATCCGGATTGAAAAATGCGCGCCTGTCATCGTTGTAGACGGGGAGTTTTGAGCCATGGCGAAACTCACCAAACCGCAGCGCAAGGCCCACGCGGAGGCCGAGGCGATCCTGACCAAGGATCGCCTGAGCGACGACGAAAAAGATTTCGTGTTCCAGAACTGGCACGAAGGCGCGAACCACATCAACGGGGCATCCGGGGCGTTCTTTACGCCCTGGGGGCTGGCTGCAGACTTCTCCATCGATGCCGGGGGCGCTGGCAGCCGCGTCATCGATCTTTGCTCGGGGATCGGAATCCTGTCCTACTTCCTTCATCACCGTGCGAAATGGGCCGACAATTGCCCGGACCTGACATGCGTTGAACTCAATCCCCGATATGTCGAGGTTGGCAGGAAGCTGTTACCGGAGGCCCGATGGATCTGCGCCGATGTCTTTGACTGGCGAGACTGGCAAAGGGAGCTTGGTGGAGAGCGCTTTGACGTGGCCGTGTCCAATCCGCCGTTCGGTACCGTGAAGCGCTCAGACAATGGACCGCGTTATCGTGGACGCCAGTTTGAGTTTCACGTGATCGACATCGCGGCCGAGCTCGCCGACTACGGCGCGTTCATCGTGCCGCAGACGTCCGCCGCCTTCCGATATTCCGGCGCGCAATGCTTTCAGCGGGTTGAAACCGGTCCTGCGGCTGAATATCAGAAGTTGTCAGGGTTTCGCATGCATGAAGGCGCGGGCGTCGATACCTCGATGTACAAGGACGATTGGAAGGATACCTCGATCATTTGTGAAATCGCCTGCTACGAGTTCGCCCAGGACCGCGCCCGGCAAAGACAGGTGCAGGAGCGCCTAAGCGCCCTGCCGGTTCCGGCCGTCCCGGATCGTCCCGCTGAACAGCTCGCCTTGCTGTGAGGGGAGGGGACAATGGCTCAGATCCGAAAAGTCAAAGTCTATGACATCGATTCCGGGCTCGGTGGAACGCACACAGTTTCCATTGTCGATGAATGGCGGGATAATCGCGTTATCGTTCGGGTCTGGTATGGCAGGGCTACGCCGACCGGTTGGGAGTCCTGGCCGGATTGGGACGGCTACAGGTTCGAGGCGGCCCGCGACCAGTTAACGAACCCGAGAGTTTTGCAGCTCTACAAAGAGGGCGACTGATTCAGTTTTGAGGGGCAAAAGCAGCAGCGCCGGGCCAGCGGCGCGACCGGGCAAGATTGGCTCGCCCGGCTGTGGCAACAGCCTTGCCGCTCTAACGGAGGTAACGACGATGTGGCTTTTGCCAATAAGCGTTACCCTTAGATACACAAAGACCCGGAAGGGCTGGTCAATCCTGATCCGGGTCCAAGTGGTTATCTAAGGAACGGCGCGGCGGGGAAACCTGCCGCGTCACTCCGGATCTCAATATAGGTCATTTCTCCAAAATCGCCAAGCCCCGGCCGTTTTTCCGGCGCGTCGAGCGCCAAAAAAACGGATCAAGGGGCGCCCCCTCCGGCCCCGCCCCTCAATACTTCCCTCCCACGCATGAAAACCGCCCTGCAGGCGGTTCACTGTGTCAGCCTGTTTCGACGGTCTTCGCGCCGGCCTCCTGATCGGCATGGAGCGGTCTACGCGGAAGCTGACGAAGGACGGCGATCTGAGCGGCAGACTCTAGGCCCCGCGTCCTTTCTTCAGCATCCGCTTCGGATACAGCGTCAAACTGCAGTCCGATAACGACAACACCAAGTCCGCCAAGACCGGCTGACACAGCGGCCCCGCATCCCTCAGGGGATGAGGGGTTGTTCATGCTCCCAGCGAGATGCTTCTTCAATCAGCGAGACCGACCGTCAGGATCCTCAAGTTTTGGAACGCGGTTTCCTCGGCTTCCGCGCGCCCTTCTGGCCAAGGCCCATCTTCTTCGCAAGCTCGGATCGGGCCGCCGCATAGCCCGGTGCGACCATAGGATAATCGACAGGCAGGCCCCATTTTGCCCGATATTCTTCCGGGGTCAGATCGAAATGCGTCCGCAGATGCCGCTTGAGCGATTTGAACGTCTTTCCGTCTTCCAGGCAGATAATGTGCTGGTCCGTCACGGATTTCTTGATCGGCACCGCAGGTTTCAGCTCTTCGATGGCAGGTTCTGAAGCGTTTTGAGCCGTGGAGGAAAGGGCCGAATGAACGCTCGAGATCAGCGCGGGGAGATCACTCGAGGCAACCGTATTGTTGCTCACATAGGCCGAAACGATGTCCGCTGTTAGATCAACAAAAGCAGGCTCAAGAGAAACGTTCACTTGCGGAGTTTCGGACATAAGAATTCCTTTTCGGAAATGACATAAACGTAAGTTCTGAGCCGTTTCTAGGCGCGTTATACCACCAAGTAAATAGGTTCACGCGGGACCCGATGGGCACGGCTCTAGTCGATGTGCTCCCCGAGCCGGCCGCAAGCGTCCGTCTCGGCCTTCGGTAACGATCCTCCCGCCTCCGGGCTTCGCCCTGCGCACTCCGCTTGCCATCCCCAAATAGTCCGCCCCGCAGGCGGTCATTGCCGGCAAGGTAGGAGAGGGGCCGCGCGGCTTCCCCTCTCCCACAAGGGCAAAATCAGGTCTCCCCATCCTTCCGCGCTCCATGAACCGGCTGCGCCGGCTCCCTCCGTTTGTGCAGGACCAGGCGTGAATTCGCGTGACCGCGAACCCACACCTGGCCGTTCCGGTGGGAGATGCCCCTCCTGATTTTGCCCTTGTCCCTCTCCCCTTCGCTCTCGCCGCCGAGGTCTCAGGAGCAGGAGCCGAGCTCCTGCCCTTCGGTGCAGAACCGGCTTCGCGGATTGGGAAAAAGGAGAAAACCCAAATGACAGTT
>NZ_JALNMJ010000048.1 GCF_023156505.1 Roseibium sediminicola
GCGCAATCGGATACTCAACCCCATGCGAAGCCGAGGAGGCCTTCTTTCGAAACCTAAGCGCCCTTGATAAGGTTGCCTAATCTTTGAAACAAAATCTCTCCGGTAAACCCGGGGCAGTTCAGCTGAGTCGAGCCGTAGATCGCTCTCAATGAGCTTGCACTTCCGGCGCTCCGACTGCGATTCCCACTCAAATTGAGCAAGCAGATGTTCGGAATTGAACAAAGGCTAGAAGCGGTCTTTATGAAGGCATTATTAGAAATAAAGTGCGGTCCATGGATTTAGGGTCTGTGGACATTTAGCGCAAAACGATAATGGTAGCGGCCGGGTTCCAAGGGGCTTGATAGCTGGCATCGGTTTTGTCGTATCTTGTATTTATGCCACTGAACTCTTTGATTTTGCTGAAATAGTTTTCGATCAGATGACGTGTAGAAGTTGAGACTTGATCTGACATCTCGGTTTTCGAGCTGAGGGTTACCGGCTTTGATGGTTGTGACCAAACAATCATCTCCAGCCCAAAAGGTAACCCTCATGTACGAGAGTAACGAACGGATCATCAAACACAAAGTCGGTCTTCTGAACTTGGCCGAAGAGCTTGGCAATGTCGGTCAGGCCTGCAAGGTGATGGGACTGTCCCGAGACACCTTCTACCGCTACAAGTCAGCCATTGAGGATGGCGGTGTTGAAGCGCTTCTGGACAAGAGTCTGCGCAAACCCAACCTGAAGAACCGAGTCGATGAACAGGTTGAGGCCGCTGTCCTGGCCTATGCTCTTGAACAGCCCGCCCATGGACAGGTTCGTGTTTCCAACGAGTTGCGTAAGCGGGGTGTCTTTGTCTCCCCGTCCGGCGTGCGGTCCATCTGGCTCAGGAACGATTTGGCCAACTTCAAGCAACGCCTGAAAGCGTTGGAGGCCCACGTGGCTGAAACGGGCTCGATCCTGACCGACAGCCAGGTGGCAGCTCTTGAGAAGAAAGCCCAGGACGATGAAGCCTGCGGCGAGATCGAAACGGCTCATCCCGGCTATCTGGGCTCTCAGGACACGTTCTATGTCGGCACCATGAAGGGCGTCGGCCGGATCTATCAGCAAACCTTCGTCGATACCTATTTCAAGGTCGCTTGCGCCAAGCTCTACACAACCAAGACGCCGATCACAGCGGCCGATCTTCTCAACGACCGGGTGCTGCCGCTGTTTGAGGATCAGGATCTGCCTTTGCTGCGCATCCTGACCGACAGGGGCACGGAATATTGCGGCAAGGCCGAGAGCCATGATTACCAGCTCTATCTGGCGATCAACGACATCGATCACACGAAAACCAAGGCAAAATCACCGCAGACAAACGGTATCTGCGAGCGCTTCCACAAGACGGTCTTGCAGGAATTCTATCAAATCGCATTCCGAAAGACCCTCTTCGAAACCATCGATGACTTGCAAAAGAAGCTGGACTTATGGATTGATCACTACAATCACGAACGCACGCATCAGGGCAAAATGTGCTGTGGCAGAACACCCATGGAAACCCTGATCGACGGAAAGCAGGTTTGGCTCGACAAGAAAATGGACCGAACCTGATCTGACAAACACAGCCGCAAAGGCGGTAACCGTCAGATCTAATCGAAACTTCTACAGCTAAGGAAAAAACAACTTGCCGCCGAAAGCACGGCGGACGAGCCATAATCGCTTCGGAACCAACATTCCCCCATCTCTCCGACAGAAACCGTCATTTTTGTCTCTGGGGGGAAACAGGAAAATATGGTGGGCCCAGAGGGACTAGCCAAACTGAAGAAAATCAATAGCTTAGCGAAAGGAGGGACAAATCACCTATCCGAAGGATTTCAAAGGCTTACGAAAGTTGTTGTCCCACCGTTTTGCTTCTTTGCCTCACTTCCAATTGCTGCCCATACGGGTAGCTGGAGGCATGCATGAGCGAGCGCCGTCCGTTCCGGGAAGTGAAGCTTCAGTGGCTGCTTCGCAAGCAGCTTCTTCAGTTTTGCGTTCTCTTCTTCAAGGGCCTTCAGCCGTTTGGCATCAGAAACCTCCATGCCGCCGTACTTCGAGCGCCACTTGTAAAAGGTTGCATCGCTGACACCGTATTTGCTGCAAAGTTCGGCGGCCGAAATGCCCGCCTGATGTTCTTTCAAAATGCCAATGATCTGTTCTTCGGAGAACCTGGATCGCTTCATCGTCTGCTTCCTTCAATTGGGGACAGACTAACCTCAAAACGCGGAGTTTTCAGGGGAGCAGGTCACACCAAATGAATTCATGGCCGTGCGAGGACATCATTGAGCAGCTGGCCTAAAGATTGACCAGAGCCAAGCGCCAGAACCACTTCCTCAATCCTCCTTGCGCTTTCGGTTCCGATCACAGGATCTGAATAGCGGTGGAACTTGTCACGCAACTCCGCCGACGCGATACCGGTTTCCGGGTCGCCACGGGCCTCGGTGTCCGTAGAACACAGCTCCGTACCATCAACCAGATGAAGCACGACGCGCGCTAACCGCCGAGCAGGGAAAGCCGCATTGAAGTCTCCACTCTCGGTGATAACCATGCGCTGCGCGACGGCCAGAACCTCCGGGTCTGACAGAGCGGCGCCAACAAGATCTTCCGGTTCTACCCGGCCACGTACGAGGGCGATGGCGGCTGGATAAGTGGTCGAATACTGAGCTTCTTCGGTTGTGCGCGGACACACCGTTGCAAGGCGTCGCGATTCATGGAACGTCACAATTTCGACGCGGTCCACCTCTCGGTTTGAGATGCCGTAGCGCTCACGCAGATCGAGGATCGACTGCACAGCCGGCTGAGCCCAGCGGCATACCGGAAAAGCCTTGTAATACTGCTCGTGGATACGCCAGACACAACCAAGATCGTCCCACAGATCGGACACCGAGGCGTCCGTCACGGTCAGGGCCGGTGCACCGGTAAACCCATCTGCGGCGAGATAGGCCGCCGAAACTCCCGCCATCGCGCCCCAGCCGGAACCATCCTTGACCATGGTCGGGTGGTCGATACAGCGCATCATCTGGCTGCGCGGTCCATGATACTCGGCAATACCGATTGCTTCATGAAAGGTCGCGGAATCAGCACGCAGGACGCGAGCACCCAGTGCTGCGCAGGCGACCGCCACCCAGGCACCAGATGTGTGGTAGTCACTGGCGGTGCGGTGCAGCGCGATGCCGGCGCGCGTCCCGATCTCGTAACCAATCACCATCGCGGTAAGGAACTCTCGGTCGCAGGTCATGCCTTCGGCCTCCGCCAGCGCGAGCAACGCTGGCACGACTCCACAGCCCACATGCCCCTTGGTCAATTTGTGACCGTCGTGACCGTCCATGGCATCAACGGTCATTGCACCGGCGAGCGCCGCGCCTTGCGGACTGACGGGTCGGCTGTCAAACAACATGCGTGCACTGCGGCTTCCCGCACCAAAGTGTTCGGCGGCGTGACGGCGGGCAATACGTGACAATTCGGTCGTTGACCCGCTCGCAGCGACCCCGAGAAGGTCGAGTAGCCACAGACGAGCGGCTTCACAAGCACTTGCCGGAATGTCTGACCATGTGCTGTCCAAAACGAACGAAGCGACGGCATTGCCTGGCCGGTTCGAAGCACCTTCATCGGGCGTGGGCAGCACGCGCATCATCGCAGCGGGTTCACGCCGCGCGGCACAAGCCAGTATTGTCCCTGCGCCAGAAGAAAATCGACAAAAACCGCGAGCAGGGCAACCGGGATGGCCCCCGCCAGCATCATTCCGAAATCATTGAGCGCGATGCCTTGGAAGATCAGTTCGCCAAGTCCGCCGCCGCCGATAAGAAAAGCAAGGGGAACCGTACCGACATTGATTGCGAGTGCGGTTCGAATGCCTGCAAAGATGACGAAAAGCGCGTTCGGCACTTCAACTCGCATCATGATCTGGCGTGGCGTCATTCCCATGCCGGTGGCGCTTTCGATCAGATGGGATGGCACGGAGGAGCAGCCTGCATAGGCATTTCGTACGATCGGCAATAACGTTGCCACGAAAAGGCCGAAGACCGCGGGTAGCGATCCGATCCCTAGAACGCTCATCGACAAGGCGAGAATTGCAAGTGTCGGGATCGTTGTGCCGACGTTCAGAACCTGCATTAGCGCCTCTGCATATCGTGCCATATAGGGCCGTGACAGCCAGACACCGAAAGGGACTCCGACGAGTATCGCTAGAAGACCCGAGACCAGCACAAGCGGTATATGCTGAAGTGTCGCGCTGAAATCACCGGATAGGAACTCCGTGACATCGCGCCATTCGCCGAATGTCAGGTAGATGACGTCGTCGCGGAGCTCCCAGATCGATTGCAAGATTCCCGACGCCCAGGCCCAAGCCCCGAGCGCAAACAGTGCGAGCGCGTAAATTACACCGTTGAATCGCTTCAGAGTACCCGCACCGATGGCGTCGGCAAGACGCATTGCGCCTGCTAGCCGGTCGATGCCACTCTTCAGCCGATTGCGCGTTCGGCCGGCAGCCTGATAGTCGGTGTCACGGAAACCGTCATCTTCATAGGTGCGGACGTTGGCGTCTTCGGAGGCAGCCCGGTTCATCACTGATCCCTATAGGTTGCGCCGAGAATATGGGTGATGCCGCGTTGGGTAATGTAGCCCTTGTAGTTTCCGTCATCATCCACGCAGGCAAGCCAGGTTTCATCCGCTGAAAACATCGCAGAAACCGCATTTCGAAGATCTTCATTTATTCGAACTGTGGTTGGCAGCTTTGAGTAGTGCTCGCCTACCCTGCCTTTCTGGCCGCGTGCATCCGAGAGACGGATTGCACCTCGGGCGCGGCCACGCGGACCCACCATGATGATAGACTGGTGCCCGTGTTCCTCCATCTTGGCGACGGCGTCGCTCAAGCTGTCATCCGCGGTGACCCGCGGCGGATCCTTCATCATGGCTTCTTCCACCGTGATGAGACGCAAACGTTTAAGCGTTCGATCCCCCCCGACGAAATCAGCTATGAAATTGTTCTTCGGGTGTGCGAGCAGGTCATCCGGTGTATCGTATTGAATCAGCTTACCTGAATCGAAAATCGCGATGCGATCGGCCATCTTCACGGCCTCGTCAATGTCATGGCTGACGAACATGATGGTCTTTTTGATCTCGCTCTGCATGCGAAGGAATTCATCCTGAATCACTTCGCGATTGATCGGGTCGATCGCGCCAAAGGGTTCGTCCATCAGCATAACCGGCGGGTCAGCGGCGAGCGCCCGTATCACCCCGACCCGCTGCTGCTGGCCACCTGAAAGCTCTTTGGGAAACCGTTTGAGAAAGACCGCCGGATCGAGTGCGACCAGCTCCAGCAACTCCGCTGCACGAGAGCGGCTTTTCTTGCGGTCCCATCCGAGAAGATCAGGCACAGCGCATATGTTTTCCTCGACAGTCTTGTTGGGAAACAAGCCAATCTGCTGGATAACGTAGCCGATCCGGCGCCGCAGCGTTATCGGATCAGTTTTGGTCACGTCGGTTCCGTCGATGAAGATGCGACCGGAGGTTGGCTCCACGAGGCGGTTGACCATCTTCATTGTCGTTGTCTTGCCACATCCGGAAGGACCAAGCAGGACACAGATTTCGCCCTCTGGCACTTCCATGTCAATGCGGTCCGCGGCGGTTATATCGCCAGCAGGCGTTCCGAAGACCTTGGTGAGTTCGTCGAGCCTTATCATGGCTTCATCCTCGTTTTACGGAGAGACCCCGCGGCGTCAGCCGCTTCTGGAGCCAAAGCAGAAAAAAATCGGCGGCAATCGCCAGGATGGAGACGGCAAGAGCGCCCGCAACCAGTTGCCTGGGATCGGTCTGACTGATCCCGCGCGAAATAAGTTGGCCGAGCCCACCGGCGCCGATATAGGCAGCGATGGCGGCAACGCCGATGTTCATGACAACCGCGGTGCGCACACCCGCCATGATGACTGGGATTGCAAGGGGTATTTCCACCTGACGCAAGCGTTGCAATGGCGTCATCCCGATCCCGCGTGCGGCTTCGCGCAGCGCCGGATCGACATTGGCAATTGCGGTATATGTGTTGCGGATGATTGGAAGCTGCGAATAGAGCAGAATCGCGATTACCGCTGGCACATAGCCGATGCCCTGACCAATCAGCGACAGGATTGGAATCATCACACCGAACAATGCGATCGACGGCACGGTGATGATAATCGCAGCGATATAGAGGACGGTATCGGCGGCACGCTGGTCTTGGGTGATCGCGATGCCAATGGGAACACCCGTAAGAATCGCCAGTCCCACCGCGACAGCAACTATCTGGATGTGCTGTAACGTCAACTCCAGTATCGTATCCATGTTGGAAAAGATAAAATCGATGATTTCCAATAGCTTGCCCCACTAACCTGAAAACCGGGCGGCCTGATGCCGCCCGGATTGCACTTACAAAAGCCCATGTTCAGTCAGGAAACCTGCAGCGACCTCTTCTATCGACATCCGTTCAACATCGACCTGAGCGTTGAGCAGCTGCATGGTTGCGTCATCAATGACATTCGCCATAGCGTTCAACGGTTCTTCCAACCCAGGATTGGCCTTTAGCGTCTCAGTGCGGATGACCGGCGCAATGGCATAGTTGGGAAAGAAACCCTTGTCGTCTTCAAGGACGCGGAAGTCGAACGCTTCGATACGGCCGTCGGTGGCAAAAACGAGCGCCACATCAACCTCGCCCTCGTTCAGCGCCTGGTAGGTGAGGCCGGACTCCATCGATTTGAGATTGCGACGGCCGACCTTAAATTCATAGGCCTCTTCGAGGCCTGGCAATCCGTCAGGCCGTCTTGGAAACTCGGCGTTGACTGCAATATCAACACCATCGCCGTCATTAAAGGTGACAGCCAAATCGCTTAGCGATTTGATGGAGCTCGTGTCCTCATCCCCTTGTTTCACTGCAAAGGCATAGGTGTTGTTGGCCCTTGATGGCTCCAACCAAGTTAGACCCTGTTGTGCATCGAGCTCACGGACCCGCGCCAGCGTTTCGTCGGGTCCGAGCTTTTCTTCAATCTTGTTGTAGGTAACAAGAGACGTTCCCGTGTATTCCCAATAGAGGTCAACCTGACCATTGACCTGCGCCTCGCGCAGGACGGTCGAGCCCAGGCCATCACGTTTTTCAACGCTGAATCCCTTCGCCGACAAGAGCTGTTCGGTCATCTCGGCGAGCAGCAATTGCTCAGTGAAGTTTTTGCCTCCAACGACGATCGTATCCTGCGCCATGGCTGTGGTGGCAAGTGGCAGAAGTACGGCGACGCAAAGCAGTTTTCTAAACATGGTCTTCTCTCCCTTTTTCAAAGTCTTGGATGTCAGGTAAATCCTTGTTTCAGCCGATCCCGAACAATCGACGGAACGCCTAAATCGTCGAGAAGGCGGGTCGTCTCGCGATAGACAAGCGAGACATTGCTGTCGCGCGCAGTCGGCAAGACCGCGCGAACCCGGAGGATTTGCTCATAGTCAAGGTCTGCGTGAATGAGTTCTTCCTCATCGCCGGCTTGCGCAACGAATTGCCCCCGGTCGTCGATGATCCCGAAACCACCTCAAAATTCAGATCACCGCTCACGGCGGCGAGCTGTGCAACGGCAACCTTTAGGAAACGCGGCATTGCTGCGTACAATCTAGAAAGGTCCGTGATGGGCCGTCATCAAAATACACGGTCGAGCAGCTCCTCGCTGTATGGGTAACGAGACATCTTCGCAATGCCGGTTTCGGTAATGACGACCTGCTCCTCCAGCTTGACACCATCGTCGGCGTCTACTTCCCCGATATAGCTCTCAACCGAGACAACCATTCCGGGTTCAAGAATGCCGTCCTTCGAGTATTTGTTGAAATCACCCTGATGGGCGACGAGTGGCGTTTCGCCATGCAAGCCCACGCCGTGAATAATGGAGGGGTAACGACGGTCATAAAACCGATCTGGTATCTTCCAGGCCCGTTCGGCCAGTTCACGATAGCTCATGCCCGGACGCAGCAGATCCATGTTGTGATGAATCTGATCGTAGGACATGCGGTAGAGTTCTTTTTGATACGCAGTCGGACGTCCGGGACCGACATGAAATGTGCGCGAAAAATCGCAATAATAGCCATGACAACCGATGGTGTCGGTATCAAGTGCGACGAGTTCACCTGGCCTGATCGGCCGTTCGCTTGCTTCGTTGAACCAAGGGTTTGTACGCGGTCCTGAGTTGAGAAGCCGGGTTTCGATGAACTCGCCACCCTGCCGGATCACATTGCCGTAAAGCACGGCAAACAATTCATTTTCAGTGATACCGGGTTTGATTGCCTGTTCCACCTCGTAGACTGCGGCCTCGGTTCCGGCGACAGACTGCGCGAGACATGCGATCTCCTCCGGTGTCTTGATACGTCTGCAATGCAACGTGTCCTGCATGCAGTCGACCGCGTTGAGACCCTGCGCTTCGAGCGAGCGAACTAGGTTTACCGAAGCCCGGTCGAGCCCCACCTTTGTGCTGCCATTGCCGTGCTGGCGAACCAGATCCGCGATCTCCTGACCGAATGGGTCCGAAGAGAGGTCGTCGCGGCCATTGACCGACGACCAGACAACTTTCGACACGCGGTGTTCGTCGATGGTTTCGAGCCATATCGAAACATGCTCTGATCCGGGATACTCGAACAAGATAATCGGACCTTGAGCCGGTACGTATATGTATCGGGTTGAATTGCGCAGAAAATAGCCGAACATGTTGCGCGAACCCGTGGCGTAGCGCTGATTGTTCGGGTCAAACAAAACGACCGCCGCATAGTCCTGCTCGACCATCATTTGCCGCAGACGTGCCAAACGGCCCGCACGTAATCGCTTGGGATCAAAGGCTTGCGGGATCGGGTCGGTGTTGCTCGTCGGCGCGGACGGCACGATCGGAATGTCGTCCGGCTCGCCGTCTGTCAGTGCTTCGGTTTCAACTATGCTCACTGATCGTTCCAATTCTTCATGCTTGGTCGTTATTGAGGTTGCGGGCGCCCGCTCTTTCCCGCATGCGAGCAGTCCTTGATCCAAGTCAGCGCAACCCGGTTTCCACGTGGTCAAATTAGTCTGACAGAGCGTCGGTTCGCACCACGGCTTCGCTCAGCATCCGCTCGTGGATAGGCGCCATCCGGCCGAAAATCGCTTTTGCACGCTCCGGCCGGCCCACGAATCCAGGTTCCTTGGCATAGGCGAAGATCACAGTGTGGCGCTCGCGTTTGCCTTGCACCGGACTCACCCGATGGAGCGAGTTGCGCCCGAAAAAGATTTGAAGGTCGCCTGGAGTGAGTTCCAGTGATTTAAGCGCGCTGTGATCTCCATCTAGAATGGCCTGAACGCCCTCGAAATTCTCACCATGCGCACCGCGAATACCCGGCGCGTATTGAAAGACACCGCCACCTTCCGGCTTGCGCGTCTGCATGGTCACGATGAAGTCGTTGCTATCGAAGTGCCACGGATGCTGGCGCCCTTCCTTGAGAACATTGACTACCAGATCAGCCAGCGGGTCGGCGAACTCATGGATTTCGTCTTCACCAACGACCGCCGCAATGAACGACTTAAAATCGAGATTGTGATAAATCGTCCTCAAGATCGTGTCAGGCTCGATCCGATCACCCGCGACGAAACCGTTCGTGCGATCATCAAAACGGTTCTTCGGATGTTCGGGTGGAAGCGACGGGTCCGCAGCGGAATTATAGGGGTTTGTCTCTGTCTCGTTCTGATGCGCGTTCGGCGAGAGGCGCTCCGTTTCGGCTTCGAGACGGGTCAGCATCTCCGGGCGCACAAAATCCTTGAGCACGACGCAGCCATCGTCGGCCAATTGTTGTCGGCACATATCGACTAGAAGCCGTCGCGCCTCACTGTGATGGTCGGTAATCGGATACCGTTCGAGGTCAATACAGTCTTCAATCCGGAAAGCGGTGAACGTGGCGTCGGTCATTTTTTTCACCTAATACGAGTGAGTGTTAGACCAACGGTAGATCGGTTTTTCCTATTACAAAAACGAGTTTACTCAATGGTTTCTATGAGCAATACTCATCGATATGGACACAGATCTTTTACGTGCTTTCGTTGCCGTCGCCGATACCGGAGGCTTCAGTTCCGCCGCAAACCTTTTGAATCGCACACAATCTGCGGTCAGCTTGCAGGTCAAGCGCCTAGAAGAACGGCTCGATACCTCTCTGTTTGACCGGACGAGCCGAAGCGTCACCCTATCGACGGGAGGCGCGCGCATGCTCCCCTATGCGCGCCAGCTTCTACTGCTTGAAGAGCAAGCTCAGGCCGCAGTGGCCCACAACCGGGCCTCAGAGACTTTGCGGCTCGGCTTGACCGAAGAACATGCCGCCGCTTACTTGCCCCAAATACTTGAGACAATGGTCGCGGAGTATCCGGACGTTCGGCTCGACATCAGTTGCGATATCTCATCGCGGCTTGTCGAAAGCTTCCAGCGCGGTGAACTCGATTTGGTGCTTGTTGTCCGTCATCGTCCGACTCGAACCGGACGTCTGCTCGGGGTTGAGCAATTGATATGGGTCTGTCGCGATGACTTCGAGCCTGACTTTGAAAAACCGATACCACTGGCTCTTAACCCTGATGGCTGCATCTTCCGTGCCCATGCGCTGGCGGCTTTGGGCAGAGAGGGCCGCGATTGGCACGAGCCTTATGTCAGCACTTCGCCGACTGGTATCAACATACCGGTACGAACCGGTCTCGCCGTGACCGTCAAGACACCACGCAGTGTTCCGTCAGGATGCAGCGAGGCGGGAAAGCGCCTTGGCTTGCCGGAACTAGGCCTTGCCGAAATTGAGATGCATGTCTCGCCGGCGCGCATCAGCGAAGCTTCCAGCCTACTCGTTTCTGAAATTACCCGACTGACGTCAAAGAAATGGGGGAGTGATCAGCACATTTGATCATAAACAAGGTTGTAAGCGGGCTCGACTACTGACCTGCGCTTGACCTATATTCGTTCCACGAAGAATTAAGCATTTTTTACACCTCCCGCCCCCCTGGAGCAGGCAGGTTCTCTCTGTGCAGAGTCGCTATCTCTTGATCAAGGTCAGATTGTGTGGCCGGTTACTCTGGATCACGCTCATCCTGCTGACTACCTATTGCAACAATTACCATCAACCCAGCCTAGCCGCTCGAAAGCTACCTCGCCAACACTGATCTCAGCTCATCAATGATCGTCTTTGTTTCAGCAGAAACAATTTTTGCGTAAGTTCCATCAACGTTCATGTTGTGAATGGCGTCGTTGATCATTTCTAAGGCACCTGGAATGTCCATAGTTTTTGGAAACCCGACATAGTTCGGATCCAACTTGTAGGGAGGCGACAAAACTTTGAAGTCGTCTTTGTGTTCTCTAAGCCACTCGTTTTCCGCGATCACTGTTTCCAACGCGATTGCACCCGGGCTTAGGAGTACGAGATCAACCCGACCCGCGACAAGCATTCGGAGCTGATCCTCACGATCAGTGGTTTCAACGGCAACCAGATGGCCTGCCCGCTTGGCTTCTTCGAAATCGTCGCCATAGGTGGCTCCACTTTTGATCCCAACCCTTCTGCCTACCAGACTTTCCAAGCCTGAATACTCAAATTCGTGCCCCTTCCTTGCCACAAAGACAAGTTCGTCGAAAAAAAGTGGCGCGCTGTAGTGCCAATGCTCTTCGCGTTCCTTTGTCTTTGAGAAGCCAATAATTGCGGCTTTTCCAGCTTGACTTAGGACCAGCGCCCGTTTCCAGGGCACAAGTTCATCGGTGAATTCAAACCCAGTCCGGTTGGAAATCTCTTCAAGCAAAGCAATATGTATCCCCATTGCCGTTCCGTCTTCTGAAAGCCAATTCTTGGGTTTGGCATTGTCATCACCGACGATGGGGATCGTTTGAGCCCACAAAGGGGAAGAAAACAGGGCAATTAACGCCAAGACTGTGCTTGCTAGCTTCATTTCTTCCCTCCTTATGACTCATAAATGCTGAGCTAGCCCGCATTTCTCAAAGCATTAGGTGCATCGGCCCCAAGAATCTGAGAACATTCTTTTGCAACAGAGAGTTATCAGGTTCTGATGCGGGGTCCGATGCCAACACACTGTATCTGCG
>NZ_JALNMJ010000049.1 GCF_023156505.1 Roseibium sediminicola
CAAAGGACTGGGAGAAATCCGTCGAAAGCGCCACCGCATGGGTCACCATCGCCAGCATCAGGGTCATGACACGCAGACTCGCAACCTATTGTCCAGTCTCATAAACTTTTGAATCTGGCTCTATGACTTTTTCGTTTAACCTAAAATTTTTATCAAGAAAAGCTAGCTGTCTTGGCGTAAATGCTGTTGCGAAATTTCTATATTTCACTTTGTCTTACTATTATGAGTTATTTAAATGAACCTGGTATTGGAAACTGAATCTGCTCAACAATCAGATTTCTGAGCAACGTTTCTAGGCACCAAGTTATTGCTTATGGAGACTAACCTATCGTCTGATAGCAAAATTCAGCAGCCTCAATGCCCGCCCGCGCTCGCCTTGTTCCGCTTGAACAGCCCGGCAATTGGCAGAATGATCTTCTGCGTCACCGGGATCAGCACCAGGCCAAGCGCCAGGCCGAAGAGGCCGTCCAGGGCGGCGGTCACGGCCCAGGTCACAAAGCCTTCTGCCAGATGCACCGCATGGGCCGCGCCGTGGGCGGCGTCGTGGATGATCTGGTAGAGCAGCCCGTAGCCGAGTACATCCGCGCCATGCAAAACGATGGACCCGCCAACCCATAACATGGCCGCCGTACCGACGATCATCAGGATCTTCATGAAACCGGGCATGGCCTTGACGATGCCAAGCCCCAGCGCGCGGGTAGCGGCAAAGTGGCCTTCCTTGGACAGATGCAGGCCGAAATCGTCGGCTTTCACGATCAGGGCGACTGAGCCGTAGACCATCACGGTGATGCCGATGGCGACAACGGCCAGTGTCGCAGCTTCCATCCAGATCGAGCCGTCCGGAATTTCGGCGAGTGCAATGGTCATGATCTCGGCGGACAGGATGAAGTCGATCTTGATGGCGCCGGCAACCTTCTGTTTCTCCAGGTGCAACGGGTCGGGAACGAACCCCTCGGGTTCATCGGCATCGTGATGGTGCGGCTTGAAGATGTGATAGATCTTCTCTGCGCCCTCAAAACAGAGATAAGCGCCGCCGATCATCAGCAGCGGCGTGATGACGCCTGGCAGGAAGGTGTTCAGGGCGAGGCCGATCGGCAGCAGAAAGATCAGCTTGTTCTTGAGCGAGCCCTTGGCGATTTTCCAGACGATCGGAATTTCGCGGGCAGGCGAGAAACCGGCGACATATTTGGGTGTCACGGCGGCATCGTCGATGACCGCGCCGGCCGCCTTGGCGCCTGCCTTGGCGGCCTGGCCGACGACATCGTCCACCGATGCGGCCGCAATCTTTGCAATTCCGGCAACATCGTCGAGTAGGGCAAGCAATCCGCTCATGTCAGCTCCAAACCGGGTCCGTATCCAATGGCGACCATAACGTGTTTTCCCTTATTTGCCGCCCGACTGTGAATTTTCCACAACACAGGCAATTCAACGGGTCGAACAAGGACATTCAATTTCTGGCGGATGAGGGTGTTTCCAGGTGTTTCCGGACCTTCGTCTGCGCTGGACATTGCGATGGTCTGCCTTAGGTCGAATGGAAAGCAGGAGGGGGAACTGGAAAATGAAGGTCAAACCAACGCCGCAACTATCGATCGGGACATTGGCGGGTGTTCTGGCTCTTTCCAGCGTTTTTCTGCCGGCTGCCGCCGACGAACCGATCGGCGATGCCATCCGGGACGTTCCCCTGTTCGATGCCCATATGCATTACAAGGAACCGGCCTGGGAGCACTATCCGGTCAAGAGCGTCATCGAACTGATGGATCACAACGGCGTCGCCATGGCGCTGGTGTCGTCGACGCCGGACGAGGGCACGATCATGCTGCTGGAACATGCGCCGAACCGGATCGTTCCGGAGCTGCGCCCCTATCACGGCGGTTTCGGCTCCGGAAACTGGACCAAGATGACCGGCATGGACGCCTATCTGGAGGGCAGGCTGGAAAAATATCCGCATCAAGGCATCGGAGAATTCCACATTCATCGGCTGGACACCTCCGACGAAGCACTGTTCCGCAAGATCATCGATATGGCGACGCAACGGGACATCCATCTTCACGTCCATTCCGGCCCGGAGCCGGTGCGCTGGCTCTATGCGCTGGACCCGGACGTGAAGATCATCTGGGCGCATGCCGGTCTGAGCACACCGGCTGTGGACGTCCATGCGCTCATGTCCGAGTTTCCCGGGATTCTGGCCGATACGTCCCTGCGGGAATGGGACATTGCCGGAAATGGTGCGTCCCTCGATCCGGACTGGGAAAGGATCCTCTTCGATTTCCAGGACCGGCTGATGATCGGCAGCGACACCTGGGTCAACAGCCAATGGGACAACTATTCCCAAATCATGGCTTCGAACCGGGCCTGGCTCGCGCAGTTGCCGCGGGATGTTGCTGAAAAGATCGCTTACCGAAATGCCGAAAGACTGTTCGGGCGCGAGATCTCGATGGATCTGATCGGCACAAGGTAACGGCCGGGCCGTCATTCGTGTTCCACGTCGAGCCTGGCTTCTTCTTCCGTCGAGGCAACGGGAATATCGGCCGAGGAAAGGGCATTCCGATGCACCTGCAGGCGCCAGAGGTGATACGCGACACGGTGCAGCCAGCGCAGCGCATCCAGCTTCAACCAGACTGCCTTTTCAGGGAGGGTCTTGGCCGCGGCGCGGGCGATCAGGTTGTCGCGCATCTGCCGGCGCTGCCGCCGCATCAGGGAGCGAAGCCGGTCCAGGCGGTGTTCACAGTCTGTTGGGTCGGGCGGGGGCAGTGACGGGGCCCGGTAGGCGGCGGGACGGATCGTTTTGTCGAGCCGATTTTTGAGCCGGTTGAGGCGATGGTCCCTGAAAAGCTCGGTGATGCGTTCTGTCTGGCTGCACCGGTAGAGTAGCCGTCCGAGATGATCCAGACTGTGGTAGAGACCCTTGACCTGCTGCTCATGTTCCGTGTCATTGGCAATCAACGGGATCCTGTCCAGATAGGCACGGGTTTCGGCAATCGCCTGGGCAGCATCGCGCGTGTCTGGGTCCGCCTCCCGGGCCGCAGGCGGCGCCAGTCGCGCCCGCAGGATCGAAATCACGTCTTCCGTAAGATCTTCGACGGTCTGCCGCGCCAAAATGGTCGCTGTACGCGGTTCGCTTAAGAGCAGCGGATCGAGCGCGCGGGTCAGCGGAGTGCCTTTTTCCGGAATGATCAGCTCGATCAGCCGTGCAAACGGCCGGGTGAAGGGCAGGACCAGCAGGACACCGGCAATGTTGAACAGGCTGTGAAAGGCAACCAGTGCGATCTGACCGTCTCCGCCACCACGACTGCCGCCTCCGTTTACCACGGTTTCCACCAGCTCGCTGAACGGTGTGAGCAGGAGAACCGCGATCAGCCCCGTCAAGACATTGTAGACAACATGCGCCGCGCCGGTGCGCCTCGCCATTGTGCCGCCGCCGAAGGTCGCAAGAACCGCGGTGAAAGTCGTGCCGACATTCATGCCGATCACAAGCGCCGCCGCCTGCGGAAAGTTGATGGCCCCTGCACCGAGCGCGGCAAGGGCCGTGGCGACACCCGCACTGGAGGATTGGGTGACCAGCGTTATCAGGATGCCGAAGAAGACCAGCTGCAGCCGGCCAAACAATGTGTCGGAAGGAAAGTCGGTTGGCGAGACCAGGCCGCTGAAGGCATCGAGACCGTCCTTCATGTGCTCGATGCCGATAAAGATCAGGCAGAACCCGGCCAGGGCCTGACCGGCCAAGGCTGTCTTGCCCCTGAAGGCCAGCCGAAGGACCGCGCCCAGGAACACAAAAGGCAAGGCAATTTGTCCGAGGTCCATCTTGAAGCCGAGCACGGCAACCAGCCAGCCTGTGAGCGTCGTGCCGATATTGGCGCCGAGAATGATGCCGAGCGATTGCGGAAAGGTGAGCAGCCCGGAGGCAACAAAGCCCACGGCGGCCACGGTGATTGCGCTCGAGGACTGCACGATGGCGGTCGCGACCGTGCCGGTTGCAACTCCGGAAAGCGGCGTTGAGGTAAATCTGGCCAGAACATCACGCATGCGCTGTCCCGCGAGGGCCTTGAGGCCGTCGGTGAGAAGCAGCATGCCAACCAGAAAGAGCCCGACACCGCCGAGCGCGGACAGGACATTGAGCACCATGCCGCTTTCTTATGCGACTTGCGGTGCGCGGCAAAGCAGCCGGAGGGCCAGAAAGCCTACGTGGAAATCCTTACGGCCAGACGAGATCGCCGGCATCGGCGTCGTCGCCTCCGCTGGTGACGCGTGCGCCGGTGACCTTGGCCTTGCCGCCGGCAACCAGTGCCAGCGCCTTGGGATAGATCTTGTGTTCCACCTCAAGCACCCGGGCGGCAAGCGCGTCCGGCGTGTCGCGGTCGAGCACCGGCACTGCACCCTGGATGATGATCGGGCCGTCGTCCATTTCCGCCGAGACGAAATGAACGGTGGCACCGTGCAGTTTGACACCTTCTTCCAGTGCCCGCTCGTGGGTCGCCAGACCCTTGAAGGAAGGCAGCAGGGCAGGGTGGATATTGATCATGCGGTTCGCCCAGGCATTGACCAGGAACGGCGTCAGGATGCGCATGAAGCCCGCAAGCGCCACAATCTCGATCTTGTGGTCCTTCAGGACGGCGTCGACCTGCCTCTCAAAGGCTTCCCGGTCTTCGGAGAAGTCCGTGTGGTCGACGACAGCGGTCGGGATGCCGAACTCCGCGGCCCGTTCCAGGCCCTTGGCGTCCGGCCGGTTGGACAGAACCAGCGCGATCTCGGCCGGATAGTCGGGGGACATGGCAGCCGAAATCAGCGCGCCCATGTTGCTGCCGCGTCCGGAAATCAGGATGGCCGTCTTGCGGCGGCTCATGCGCCGAAGCCCAGGCTGCCGTCGAAGATCACCGGGGTCTCGCCGGCAGCTTCGATGCGGCCGATGCCGGTGACGGTTTCGCCCTGGTCCTGAAGCACGCGCATCACCTCTTCGGCCTCGTTCTCGGCAACCACCACCACCATGCCGATGCCGCAATTGAAAGTGCGCAGCATTTCAGGTTCGGCGACACCGCCGGTCCGGGCGAGCCAACCAAAGACGTCCGGTGCCTTGATCCGGGAAAGATCGATCCGGGCCGAGCAGTCCTTTGGCAGCACGCGCGGCAGGTTTTCCGGCAGGCCGCCACCGGTGATATGGGCGAGGGCCTTGATGCCGGACGTCGCCTTGAGCGCCGCCAGCAGCGGCTTGACATAGATTTTGGTCGGCTCCATCAGCGCTTCGCCGAGGGTCTTGCCGTCGGCAAACGGCGCGGCATCGGACCAGGTCAGGCCGGCAAGCTCGATGATCTTGCGCACCATGCTGTAGCCGTTGGAATGGACACCGGACGAGGCAAGGCCGAGAAGCACATCGCCTTCGGCCACATCCCTGCGCGGCAGGATCTGTCCGCGTTCCACGGCCCCGACCGAGAAGCCGGCGAGATCGTAGTCGCCTTCCACATACATGCCCGGCATTTCAGCGGTTTCGCCGCCGATCAGGGCCGCGCCGGACATCTTGCAGCCGTCGGCGATGCCGGCAACCACATCGGTTGCGGTCGCGACATCCAGTGCGCCGGTGGCAAAATAGTCGAGGAAGAACAGGGGCTCGGCGCCCTGGACCACGAGATCGTTGACGCACATGGCGACGAGGTCGATTCCGACCGTGCGATGCTGCCCGGTCTCGATCGCGATCTTGAGCTTGGTGCCGACGCCGTCATTGGCCGCAACCAGGATCGGGTCTTCAAAGCCGGCGCCTTTCAGATCGAACAGGCCGCCAAAGCCGCCAATATCGCTGTCGGCGCCCGGGCGCGAGGTGGCTTTGACCAGCGGCTTGATGCGGTTCACCAGTTCGTTTCCGGCGTCGATATCGACCCCGGCATCGGCATAGGTGAGGCCGTTGGATCCAGAGGATTCGCTCATGGGGCACTCCAGGACTTGGTGCGGTTGGCTGTGCCAACGCGGCTTACAGTCTGGCGCGGCGGAAAACAAGAGCTTCGCCCGCATAACCCACGCTTTGCAGGCCCTTTACGGGAGCCTGCCAAGAAATCAGGCACGGTTCGACCGGAATGGACCGAACGGGCGTAGACTATCCTGCCCTGGACTTGACCTTTGCCGGCGGGTAAGCCCATCTGCAGGGCAGTTTTGTTTGAGAGTTTTTAGGAGCGCCTTCGATGACCCTTCGCCGTCAGGTCCAGTTCTGGCTGATCTCCCTCGCGGTCCTCTGCGTGTTTCTCTATGTTTTTTCAGGCGTTCTGCTGCCGTTCGTGGCCGGTATGGCGGTGGCCTATCTGCTCGACCCGGTCTGTGACCGGCTGGAAAAGATGGGCATGGGACGTATGTGGGCGACCCTGTCCATTCTCTTTGCCTTCATATTGATCCTGGTTATGTTCTTCATCCTTCTGCTGCCGCTGCTCGGTAACCAGCTGGCGCTGTTTCTCGACAAGTTCCCGGATCTGGTGCGCAAGCTGCAATCGCTGTTGTCGGACTATTTTCCGGCGGATCTGGCAACGGTCGCCGGGATCAACCCGGAAGACCTGCAGTCCTCCATGTCGAAGCTGATCGGGCAGGGAGCCTCCTTTGTCGGCAAATTGGCGCAGTCACTGTGGAGCGGTGGCCAGGCCTTGCTCTCCATCCTGTCCCTGTTCGTGATTACGCCCGTCGTCGCCTTCTATCTTCTGCTCGACTGGGACCACATGGTGGCGCGCATCGACGGCTGGCTGCCGCGCGATCATCTGGACGAAATCCGGGCCCTGGCGGGCGAAATGGACGCGGCCGTTGCCGGTTTCGTGCGTGGCCAGGTGTCTGTCTGCGTCATCCTGGGGATTTTCTACGCGGTCGCTTTGGCGTTGGTGGGTCTGAATTTCGGCCTTCTGATCGGCATGGCGGCGGGACTTGTCAGCTTTATCCCCTTTGTCGGCGCCGGCCTCGGTGTGATCCTGTCCATCGGTGTCGCGCTGGTGCAGTTCTGGCCTGACTGGCCCTGGATTGTGGCGGTCGCCGCGATCTTTGCCTTTGGCCAGTTTCTGGAAGGGAATATCCTTCAGCCCAAGCTCGTCGGCGAGAGCACGGGCCTGCATCCGGTCACCTTGATGTTCGCCCTGTTTGCCTTTGGATATCTCTTTGGATTTGTGGGGATGCTGGTCGCGGTTCCGGCCGCCGCCATGATCGGCGTGCTTGCGCGCTTTGCCTTGAAGCAGTATCTGGCAAGCCCGGTCTATAAGGGAACGGGCCGCCCGGTGGCGGCTCCCGACGAACACGTGTCTGAGTGAGATGATGGCGGAACCTCCGCGCCAGCTACCGTTAGATCTGCCCCACGAAGCGGCGCTGAGCCGCGACGATTTTCTGGTTGGCGCCTCCAACCGGGCCGCCTTTGAATTGCTGGAACGCTGGCCCGACTGGCCGTCGCCGGTGGTGGTGCTGGCCGGTCCGGTCGGTTCCGGCAAGACCCATCTGGTCAAGGCCTTTCAGGACGAAACCGGTGCCGCGATGATGGCTGCTCCGGAGCTGCGCGAAACGGATGTCGAGGCACTTGTCGCGGCACCGGCTGCGGTCATTGAAAACGCCCATCGGGGCGTCGACAACACGGCGCTGTTTCACCTGCTCAACGCGGCGCGGCAGGCTGGCAGGACCATTTTGATCACCAGCCGCACCTGGCCGGCAAGCTGGAAGATCACTCTGCCAGACCTGATGTCCCGTCTGCGCGCCGCCACACCGGTGGAGATCCTGGAGCCGGATGACGATCTGTTGCGCCGCGTTCTGGTGAAACTGTTCGCCGACCGGCAGATCGCGATCGATCTCAGCGTGGTCGATTATTTGGTCGTGCGCATGGAACGGTCCCTGGAGGTGGCGCTGAGAGCAGTGGAAGCCATCGATCAGG
This sequence comes from Roseibium sediminicola, assembly GCF_023156505.1. Taxonomy (GTDB): domain Bacteria; phylum Pseudomonadota; class Alphaproteobacteria; order Rhizobiales; family Stappiaceae; genus Roseibium; species Roseibium sediminicola. The sequence goes on from NZ_JALNMJ010000049.1 coordinate 7,871, forward strand.
AAGCCCTTGCCGGCCGTGTCAGGATTACAAAACCCCTGGCTGGCCGGGTTTTGGAAAATGTGCATAAAGGTCAATAATCTGCCGGACCGACACAGGACTGTCATTTGAGCGGCCGGGAGTCCATGCTAGGGACGGCGGAACACGGTCTAGACAGGCCGTCGGCCGGCCGCAAAGGGCAGCTGGCGGCCGGATACGCGCCGGCAAAGGGGAAGATGCCATGAACGAGACGCCAAATCTTTCGGACATTTTACCTGCTTCCACAGTGACGACTGACGGCGTGCCCACAGACAGCAATCTCGTTCCAGAGGGCGATCTGGCGAGTTCACCGGCCCGGTTCATGAACCGGGAACTCTCCTGGCTGCAGTTCAATCTGCGGGTCCTGGAAGAGGCGATGAACCCCAATCATCCGCTTCTGGAACGGGTCCGGTTCCTGTCGATTTCGGCCAACAATCTTGACGAGTTCTTCATGGTTCGCGTCGCCGGCCTGCGCGGCCAGCAGCGCGCCGACGTGACCAATCTGTCCGATGACGGGCTGACACCAACCGAGCAGCTGCAGAAGATCAGTGAAGCCGTGCGCGATCTGCAGGCCTCGCAACAGAAAATTTGGGTCGAGTTGCGCCGGGAAGTCGCCGAGAAGGGCATCGAGATCCTGCATGGCGATACCCTCGACGCGTCCGAGAAGACTTGGCTGCAGGACTATTTCCTGAAATACGTCTTCCCGGTTCTGACACCGCTCGCGATCGATCCGGCGCATCCGTTCCCGTTCATTCCCAATCTTGGCTTTTCCATCGTTTTCGAACTGGTGCCGACCTCCGGCGGGCGCGGCATGATCGCGCTGCTCAGGATCCCGAACCAGGTTGACCGGTTCGTGCAGCTGCCGAACGGCGAGGACGGCGCCGCGCGCTTCATTGCCATCGAGAAAGTGGTTAGCCTGTTCATTGGCCGGCTATTCCCTGGTTACGAGATCCGCGGCAAGGGCGCTTTCCGCGTGATCCGTGACAGCGATCTGGAAATCGAGGAAGAAGCCGAAGATCTGGTGCGCCTGTTCGAAAGCGCGTTGAAGCGCCGCCGCCGCGGCTCGGTGATCCGCCTGGAAATCCAGGAAACGACTCCGCCTGCCTTGCGGGAATTCGTGGCCGATGCGCTTGGTGTCAGCGAAGGCGAAATCTTTCTTGCCAATGGATTGCTGGCCCTCAACAACCTGTCGCAGGTTGTCGATCAGGAGCGCCCGGACCTGAAATTCGAACCCTATACGGCGCGGTTTCCGGAGCGTATCCGCGAACATGGCGGGGACTGCCTGGCGGCGATCCATCAAAAGGACATCGTCGTCCACCACCCCTATGAATCTTTTGATGTGGTGGTCCAGTATCTGCGCCAGGCCGCGCGCGATCCGGATGTGGTCGCCATCAAGCAGACGCTTTATCGCACCTCAAACAACTCGCCGATCGTCAAGGCGCTTGCAGAAGCCGCTGAAGCCGGAAAATCGGTTACCGCGCTGGTTGAGCTCAAGGCCCGGTTCGACGAAGAGGCCAACATCAAGTGGGCACGCGACCTGGAACGGGCCGGGGTCCAGGTGGTGTTCGGCTTCATCGAGCTGAAAACCCACTCCAAGCTTTCCATGGTGATCAAGCGCGAGCATGGCCTGCTAAAAACCTATTGCCACATCGGCACTGGCAATTATCACCCGATTACCGCGCGCATCTATGAAGATCTTTCCTTCTTCACCGACGATCCAGGGATCGCGGAAGATGCCGCCCGGGTGTTCAACTTCATCACAGGCTATGCCCGGCCGGCGGAACTCAACAATCTGATGGTCTCGCCGGTCAATCTGCGCCAGCGCATGCTGGAGATGACCGAGGCGGAGATCGAGCACGCAAGGGCAGGGCGTCCGGCGCAGATCTGGATGAAGATGAACTCGCTGGTCGATCCCGAAATCATCGACGCGCTCTACCGGGCCAGCCAGGCAGGTGTGCAGATCGACCTGGTGATCCGCGGCATCTGCTGCCTGCGTCCGGGGATTGCCGGCCTGTCGGACAACATCCGGGTGAAATCCATCGTCGGCCGTTTCCTGGAACATTCGCGCATCTTCTGCTTCGGCAACGGCCAGGGCCTGCCGTCTCCGGAGGCCCATGTCTATATCGGTTCCGCCGACCTGATGCCGCGCAACATCGACCGGCGCGTTGAGGTGCTGTCGCCTCTGCTGACGCCGACAGTGCACGAACAGGTGCTCGACCAGATCATGGTCGCCAATCTCAAGGACAACCAGCAGAGCTGGCGCATTCTGTCCGATGGCAGCCATGAGCGCATCGAGCCGGGCGCCAACGAAGAGCCGTTCAACGCGCACCAGTATTTCATGACAAACCCGTCACTATCGGGCCGGGGCAAGTCGTTGAAGAGTGATCGCCCGAGGCCGTTCCTGGAACGGCAAAAACGAGGTTAGCATGGCTGGGAAATTCAAGCCGGCACGCGGCCGGCTCAACGGGTCCGGACCGATCGCGGTTGTGGACATCGGCTCGAACTCCGTACGCCTCGTGATTTACGAGCGCAAGGCGCGCACGCCGACCATGCTGTTCAACGAAAAACTGCTCGCCGGGCTTGGCCGGGGTGTTGCCGCAACGGGACGGCTGGCGGACGAGTCGGTTGGCCTGGCGCTCGGAGAGTTGGCAAGGTTCAAGGCGCTGATCGATCACACCGGCTGTCAGGAGCTTTACATTGTCGCAACAGCGGCGGCACGGGACGCCGACAACGGGCCTCAGTTCGTGCGTCAGGTCGAGAAATCCCTTCAGGCTCCGGTGCGCATTCTGGACGGCAGCGAGGAAGCCTATTATTCCGCACTTGGCGTGATCGCCGGGTTCTGGCAGCCGCGCGGCATTGTCGGCGACCTGGGCGGCGGCAGCCTGGAACTGGTTGAGATCGCCGACAAGGCGCCGAAACAGGGCGCGACCTTTCCGCTCGGCGGCTTGCGTCTTTCCGAGGAGGCGGACGGCAAGATCGCCAAGGCTCAGAAATTGACAGAAGCGGCGTTGAAGGATTTCGACTGGCCGGATCTGGTGCCGGGAGAACGGACCTTTTATGCGGTCGGCGGCACCTGGCGCTCGCTTGGCCGGCTGCATCTGTTCCAGAACAACTATCCGCTCCACGTAATGCACAATTACGAGATCGCCGCAGATGAGGCGATCGAGTTCTGCCGCAAGATCGCGGTGCCCAACCTGGAGGGCATCGAGATGGCCGAGGTCGTCTCCAAGCAGCGCCGTCCGCTGGTGCCGATGGGAGCGGTCGTGCTGGAACAGGTGCTGACCTCGATGAAGGCCGAACGCCTTGTGTTTTCAGCAACCGGCGTGCGCGAAGGTCTGCTGCATGAAAAACTGACCGTGGACATGCAGGATCATGACCCAGTGATCGAGGCCGCACGCGAACTTTGCACCTTGCGCGCCCGCTCGCCGGACCATGCCGAGGAGCTGATCGTCTGGACGGACACGCTGTTCAAGGAACTCGGGATCGAGGAAACCGCCAATGAGACACGGCTGCGCCATGCGGCCTGTCTGCTGGCGGACATTGGCTGGCGCGCCCATCCGGACTATCGCGGCGAGCAGAGCCTCAACATCATCTCCAACGCCTCCTTTGTCGGGCTTGACCATGCCAGCCGCGCATATTTGGCGGCCGCCGTGTTCTACCGCCATCAAGGGCTGCGCGAAGGCGACCTGTCACCGGTAATCCGCGAACTTTTCACCGATCGTCTGCGCATCCGCGCCAAGGTTCTAGGGGCGACCTTGCGGGTGGCATCTCTGCTGAGCGCGTCGATTGCCGGCCTTTTGCCCAAGGTCGGTATCACCAGGACCGGTTCCGGCCTGTCGCTGGTACTTGGCAAGGACCTCGCGAGCCTCGACGGCGACCGCCTGCGCAAACGCGCCAGCCAGCTCGCCAAGGTTATCGAGGTCGATGTCGAGGTCGTCTCGGGGTAGGGGCGCCGGCCGCAAACTAGACAAATGCCACACCAAACAGCGTCATCCTGAGGAGGACCGCCAGGTCCGTCTCGAAGCAACCGTGTTTGTTATGTGATCATAGGCTGCCATTCCTTGTCGTCTCTGACCATGGCGTTGAGAATGGTCAGGAGCTTCCTGGTGCAGGCGATGATCGCCTGTTTC